>JALOBX010000013.1 GCA_023228065.1 Candidatus Pacearchaeota archaeon
TTCTAGTCCGTTGTAACCTGCAAGAAAATTATATGTTGCTGTTGCCCCCATAATTCCAAGAGGTATTAGAATTAAAGGATAAAACAAGCCAAGATTAAAGCCCATTACTTCTGACTGCCCTGCATTTATCACGACCAAAGGAATTGAGGCAAATAACAACAAAAAAAGTCTAAACTTTACAGATAATCCTCCCTGCCTCCACCCTAACAGATCATCGACTAGTCCGACAATTGCTAAAATTAATATTACACTTAATAATGCGAAAATTTGCAGATTAATTCCATTTGAATCATTGATAATAAAAGTTCTCATAGCAATATAAGCTAAAACACCCAAAACAAAACCCAACACAACAATTACTCCTCCTGAAGAGGCAACATTCTTGGGATGCCCCCATTTGTTCATATCTTCCCATAATAATCCAATTTCTTGGCTTTTTTTAATCCATTTTGGGAGCACTGCCAAAGTTATAAGAAAACTTATCAAAAAAGAAATAATCAAAATGAGATCCATTTTATTTATATTTATCCGATTTAGCTATTGATAATTCTGCATTTGGATAATCTATTGATAGGTATTCTTCTTTATATTCTATATTTGATGGATATTTTACTTCCCATATTTTTATAGGTCCTATAAAATCTCCATATTGTACATATTCTCCAATAGATATTCCCTGCTGTCTCAAGATTTCAATAATTGGATGACTTTCAGTGTGCACTGATTTAAAATTATTTGAATTCTCTCCAAATAAATATAATCTTGCCAGATTTGAATGAACTGTCCTTTTGCTGAGATATAATAATGAGCCTATTTGATTTACATTCACTTGTCCATTATTTTGGACTACTGACGGATAAATAAATACTCCTGCATCTAATCCTGAATTAAAATCCTGTATTGCATTGTTATAATATGCATATCTTAATGGTATTGTGTGCTGCTGATTATTATATATAAAAATTCCTTGTGGCTGAAGCATTTTTCCATTTAAATCTGCTGTTAGTATAACTGCTCCAAGAGCTGCTTTTTTCTCAGGGAGGAAAATCTCTTTTCCATTTTCATTCCAGACAATATCTTCATCTAATGAAGTTCCTCCAGTATAAACATAGATTATTTTATCTTTTGTTTCCTGTGTTTGTTTTTCATCCATTGCAAAATTTACAATCCATGAAAACCTATCATAATTTTCATCTGAGCCAATACTTGAGAATGCGGTATATTTTCCTATGTCTGTTGAATCTATTAGCAAGTGTGTAGCATTATGCACATATAAAAATTCTATAGTGTCTTTTTCATTAGGAGAGGTAAGCACATTTCTTCCCATGAGATAATCCCAATATACTATTGCATTTCCCCCGTCAAGTATTGTTGCTCTTTCCCCTATTGTCTGAACCCAGTACCCATAATCCCACCAGTGTGCAAAAACTGCATTTTCTGAAGTATTTTCTCTGACCCATAACATTGCCTTTTGCCATTGATACTGATAAATTCCCGGAGCAAAATTTTCTGCATTATATTTTTCACTTTTATAATAAGTCCACATAGTAAACAATGCCAAAAACACAACTAATATTGCTATTAATATTATAAAGAATCTCATGCTCTCATCTTTTTCCTTAATGGATTTCTGCACTATTTTTACACAGAAAAATGATACAGCAACAGGGCTTACAGCAGCAAGTATCATTACTAATCTTACTCCTCCTCTTGCTCCAATAATTGCAAGAGTAAGAACCATAAAGTATAATAAATATGTAAAATTTACATTTTCAAGTTCATGAAATGTTCCATTTTTGTATTTTTTAATATAATAATATCCAAATGCTCCAATAAAGAGTATTACTCCTCCAAAATACATTAATAAGCTCAAATTCCCTTCTCCATCAAGGGGATTTGGATGAGGAGCATATCTGCTGAATATAAGGCAGAATAAAAATATAAGATAAGCAGATGTCAAAATCCATCTTTCATCTTTTTTTACGCCTTTTAATAAATAATTGAACATCATTACTGCTCCTATAAAAAAGAGCCAGAAGAATATTGGGACATTAAACAGCAAAGGTCCAAATTCATTTTTCCATTCTCCAATAAAATATGGCTGCTTGTTTTCTGCAACAGTCAATAGAAGCCTTGTCCCTCCAAGAGGCCTTACAGTAGCCTCTATCATCATTTTTATTTCTCCAATTATATAATTTGGTCCTAAGATAATTATTACCAGAATAATTAAAATAGCACTGGATATTATTAATGAGAATAATTGGCTTGGAATTTTTAATTTTTCTGATTTATCTTTAAGCCGGAATATATTTTTCTTGACAATATATATATCTACAAGCATTATAAAGAATAATGCAATTGCAGAGCCTGTTGTTGTAACTGATATCAAAGCTCCAACAAAATCAAATCTGCTTGAAAAGGGAATTGGAAGAGCAATTGATATTAAAATCCATAACCCATAAGCATATAATTTTTTATTGTCTATTTTTCCAAGAATAAATGTAAACCCGACTGCTCCAGTAATAGCCATAAATACAAATCCTGCACCTCCCCAAAGAAGGCTCATTACTGCAGTGGAAATTCCTGCTAATGTTCCGAAAATTATGCTGTTTCTTGTTTTTTCAGAGATAAATGATTCCAAAAAAAAGTAGAATGTCAAAAACATGAAAAAAATTGCTGCAGATTCTTTTTCTGGAATTCCGGCAATTGTTCTTGGAAGAAGAGAAGGAATCAATATAAAAAATAATGTTGCAATTAAAGCAATGATATTCTTTATTTTATCATCTTCTTTATAGAAAATTTTTCTTGCAAAAAGAAAAAATGTTATTGTTGCAAGTGCAAACATGAAAACTGGAAAAATTATTGCAGAATATGTGATATCATTGCTCAAAGAGAGAAATGACAAAAGTCCATGAAACCATGCAATCAGGTAAGAAAGTAATTTCATTTCTGCTGAAGTGTCATATCCTATTGGAGCATACCTCATATTATCTATTAACATCAAGCTTCCATTTTGAACAATATATTTTGCCCATCTTAAGAATAAAAAAGGATCCAAATCAGGACCCAAAGTCCAGGTTCCTGTTGTAATATCCTTAAGTTTTGGGATATTTAATGTTCGGATATAAACTCCAAGCCAGACTATAAATGCTAAAATAAGATAATAAATCCAATTTCCTTTAGTTTTTAGAAACTTCCCTATTTTTTCTTTTCTTTCCCTTAATTTTTCAGAATCATTTGCTTTTGAGCTTTCATCCATATTAAAACTCATTCAACTTCGTTTAATAAATCTTCCGCACTAGGCTCTTGGGCAACCGCTCTTTCTCCGCAGTAAGGACACATTTTACCAGTTTTGTCCTCTTTTGATTCGAACTTATATCTGCAATTTTTACACATAAACCTCATTTTAATAATGATAGATAAATATATTTAAGTATTTTGGTAGTCTAAAAACAATATATCATAATAGATATTAAAATAGACTAGGTGTAATATAGACTTCAACAAATGCTGCTGCAACCAGGATTACAATTGCTATGAACAATAATATTAATGTATTCTCAATGATTTTTATCAATTTTTTCCCCTTGAACCCATTTCTTATTATCCCAACTCCAAAAATTCCTCCTGCAAGAGCAGTTATAAAATAAGCCGCAATTTCAGGAAATCCATGAATCATATATCTCAGCAATCCCAAGGGTATATCATTTATGCTGTATTTTGTGAATATTGCTATTGCAGCTGCTATAACACTGGCATTCCATGCAAGTATAAAAATTACTCCTGCTCCAAATATTAATGAAAAAATTAATGTGATTATCATGACATATGCATTATTCTCTAAAATAGATAATAAATAGGATGTTCTGCCTGTTACTTCTCCGGTAACTCCAGAGTCTTTAAATTGATATTGTGAGATGCAATTTCCAATGTCTCCTTGATGATTTATTGAGCAATAAGTCTCTATTTGGGCATTGAAAAGATTATTATCCTCAAGGATTATAAACCAGAAAGAAAATGCAATTACAAAACCCAGAAAAAGCCACATGAATGCAAAGATTGCATCACTATGTGCACTCCAAACACTAAAAAATCCTTCGGCATATTCATCATCATTTTCTTCTTGTTTTATGAGATAATACATAAAGGGGAGAACAAACATAACAGAAAAAGTTACAACAATCATTCCTGAAAATTTTGCTAAGGCAGGGTCTCCTGAAAAAATCCAGTGGACCAATAATATTGCAAGCGATGCATAAACCAATCCTATAAAAAACATCTTCCAGGGACTTTTGCTTGCCTGCATGGGATTGATTAATGTTTCTAACATAGTCTAAAAAATAGAAAAGGATTTTTAAACTTTCGTGAGTTAAAGATTATATAAAATAGAGATGAATAATGAACCCCCAAAAAAAATTTAATCAAATTCTGAAAGATATAAAAGACATTAAAATCCAGGGAGCAAGAGATATAGCAAAAAATGCATTATATGCTTATTCTCTTATCCCGACAAAAAAATCCAAGAAAAAACTGCTTTTGTCCAGACCTACAGAGCCGATGATGCAGAGAGTTTTGGATTTGGCAGGCAAGCAGCCTATTGAAAATATACAGAATCATTTTGATGAAGCACAGGAAAAAATAAACAAGTTTGTATTTAATATAATTGAAAATGGTGATATCATTTTCACCCACTGCCATTCAACAAATGTTGTCAATTCCCTGATTTATGCAAAAAAGCACGGGATAAAATTTCAAATTTATAATACAGAAACAAGGCCATTGTATCAGGGAAGAAGAACTGCCAATGAATTAAGGAAGGCTGGAATAAAGGTCACTATGTTTGTTGATTCTGCCATGGCAGTTGCAATAGAAAAAGAGAATAAAAATGATAAGATTCATGCCAATAAAATTTTTCTCGGAGCAGATGCTCTTTTAAAAAATGGAATAATCAATAAAATTGGAAGCGGTCTGGTTTCTGAAATTGCGAGCAAACATAAGATTCCGGTATATATAATTGCAGACTCTTGGAAATTTACAAAAAATAAAATTACCCTGGAAAAAAGAAGCTTAAATGAAATATGGAACAAAGCTCCTAAAAATATAAAAATTGAGAATCCTGCATTTGAATTTGTAGATAAAAAATATGTGACAAAAATAATAACCGAATTTGGAATTCTAAATTATAATAAATTTTTGAAAAAAGTTTAATGGTTTTCATACCAATCAATGCTTCTTTCTAATCCTTCATTTATATCTACCTTTGGATTAAATCTTAATACATTTCGTGCTTTGGTTATGTCTGCAATGCAATGCATAACTTCCCCTGGCCTGTTTTCTTTTATATTGATTTTTCCAGAGGAATTCATTTTTTCCCTGATTATTTTTGCAACATCCATAATTGAAACACCCTTTCCAGAAGCAATATTAAATGTGTCTCCTTCAATTAATTCAAATTGTTCCACCATAAATCTTACTCCTTCTACTGCATCATTAATATATATAAAATCAAGTAATTTGTCTCCTCCAAAAATATCTAAATCTCCTCTTTCTCTGCAATTTTTTATAAATTTAGGTATTACTCGGTCTTTTTCATCATACATCCCATAAACATTTGAAAATCTTGGAATTACAAAATTAATTCCATATTTTTGGTAAGCATGGACTAAAGCTTCACCTCCTATTTTTGATGCAGTATAGGGGCTTTCACAAATTAATGCATCAGTTTCAGGATGAATTCCTTTAGTATCTCCATAAACTTCTCTTGATGAAGCAAAAATAAATTTCTTAATGCCTTTTTCTCTGCAGAATTCCAGAGTTCTGAACAATGTTTGAACATTTTCCAGAGCTAGCTCTGGATTTATAATCAGGTCATAAACTCTTGAATTTGCAGCAAGATGAATTACCAAATCTTGATCTGGAGAAATATTCCTGAATGTTTCTTCTCTTAATAAATCTCCCTTAATAGTTTGTTTGTCTATTTTCTTATTCCATTTATTTGGCTTTCTATCAACACCTATAACTGAGTAATCTCCAGATAATCTTTCAAACAATCTTGTTCCTATTGTTCCACTGCTTCCGGTAATAAGAATTCTTTCTATAGCCATGTCTCTTTCTTAATTTTATTATTTATAAACACTAATGTATTCCAGAATTATCTTCTTCAATTTTCATTAATATTTCAGTTGCTTCTTTGTTTATCTCATCCAAGGAATTTGTCAATTGAATCTTGACTTCCTCTAATTTTTTTATCTGTTCTCTTATTGTTTCTTTTGTTTCGTCGATGCTTTTTTTAACAAAATTTTTTCCGCCTACATCTACAATCAAATCTTCAGAAAGCAATTTCGCCTTAACGAATATCCCGCTGCTGACTGGAGCAAGTATTTCCTTGTCTTTTTTACCCCTTAAATTGTCAATTTCATTGTCTAAAGAATTTAAATCATTAAGCCCCTGTTCAATTAGCTGAAGTTGCTGCTGGATTTGCTGAATCTGCTTCTCGAACACTGCAAGTTTGTAAAGAATTTCTTCCTTTTCCATGATTAGTCAAAAATAATTTGCTTTTTAAACTTAACATATTTGGTGCCTTCGCTATTCCACTTTAAGGATTTTTCTAAGAATAGTACTGAATATAATTGATAATATTAAGTAATACCAAAACCAGCTGAAAAAATTAAAAAATTTTGGATTATTTAAAACATTGAAAAAATCCATAAACCACCTGAAAAGAAGAATTAATGGTATTGCAGTAAATATCATTGGTCGGATATTTAACTTGAACATTTTTGGGAGAAGTTCCAGCTGTTTTTTCTGCATTTCCATGTATTTTTGGCTTCCAGCTTCCAATTTTTTCATTTCCATATTCATTTCTTTCTGCTGTTTTTTCATATCCCTGATTGTTTCCTGGTCTGTTGTATATTTCTGGAATAATGTTGTTATTAAAGTTATAATTAATATCAGAATAACAAAACCAAAATTAAGATTCCAGTCTAGCAATAATCCAGCACTGGGATTTAATAGGGCATGTGCAGAATCTTTAATTGCCGGAACACTATCCCAAAAAAGAGCAATTAACATTGAGATAAACATCATTACAAATAGTAAAGTATAGCTCCCTTCTTTTCCTTTATTGTCCATTTTTTATTTATTCTCCTTAAAAATTATTTACCCATAAATTTTCTCATTGCTGGATTCATATCCACTGCATGCTGTTGTGCAATGCTCTGATAGAACTGGTACATTATCATGATTACTAAAAGTATTGAAGTTCCTCCGACTAATGCTCCAAGCAAATCAGTAAATGAAGCCAAAAGTCCGATTGCAATTCCACCCATTATTGTCAGAGGCATAATATACCTGTCAAGAATACTCTCCAAGACTCTTTCATCCTGCCTGAAACCTGCGACTTGCAAACCCGAAGATGAAATATTATGTGCAACACTCTTTGAGTCCTGTCCTGCAGTTTTCATCCAGAAAACTGCAAATAGAACACAAAAGAAAACATAAAATATAATGTGCGTGATTGCCTGCCATAAATATATCGGCAAAAATCCCCCTCTTATTAACAGATCAACAATATTTGTAGAGCCAACCCAAAAAGCAAATCCGGAAATTGCCTGTCCTTCTACAAAATGCCCCAAGAATGTAAAATATGATGCAAATTTGGCAGTTCCAGTGCAGGATATTGAAGCTGTAGAATTTGTATCCAAATTCTGCGTTAAACAGGGAGATGCAGCATTTTCAATAATTCCTCCAAACAACTGTATATTTGCGATTAGTGCAGCTGTTAATATGACCGGGATGACTGAGGTATAGAAAAAAGCCAACGGCCATTTAACAGAATATCCCTTAATTTTTCCAAAGGATAATGGTATTTCAATTTTTAGTGACTGAGCCCATACAACCAAAAGGAAAATTACTATTGTAATCAAAATTGCCGCGAGTGCAGACACTGCTTCAATTGGTGCAGGATTTATTATTGATTGTATAAATACAAAAACTTTCCCAGGGCATGCTACTTCTTTGAAATTTAATAAACAAACCTGTCCTTCTTTATTTATAAATTGGAATGCGGCAGTTATTAATCTCCAGGAGACTCCTGCAGCAATAAACAAGCTTACTCCTGAGCCTAAACCCCATTTTTGGACAACCTCATCCATATAGAAAATTAGTAATCCTCCAATAATCAATTGAGTAATCAAAATTACCGGTCCATTAATGCCCATTAATGGGTCTGCCTCAAGCCCTTTCATTATAACATAAATAAGCGATTCAAATATTATGAAAAATAGCACCATTAATTTTTGTATTCCCTGGAAAAATTTTTTTCCTTCGCTTGTTGTTGTGTCAATATTTAATATTCCAGCACCTTTCAATAATTGGAGGATAATTGATGCCATTACAATTGGTCCAATACCAAGAGAAATTATGCTTCCAAAATCTGCTGCAAGAATTGTAGCAAGAAAATCAAATCTTTCAAGGGCATTTTTTGATAATCCGTAAAGGGGGATGTTTGCAAGAATAAAAAATGCAACTAATATAATTAATGTCCATTTTAACTTGATGCTAAAACTAAGTTTTTTCTCTTCAGGCTTCCTGACTTCCGGAATATAGCTAAAAATTCCCCTTAAATCCATTTTAATTAGCAGTAAATTTATCTTTTAAATATTCACTTTTTCCATTCAGAATTGATTTTTTCCACAATTAATGTTATTTTTGGCTTTAGCTCTTTATTCCATGTATTGACAGAATCATCGACAAATTTTCCTTCATCTTTTTTGTTTTTTGCCAATGCCAATAAAGTGTTTGTGCTTGTAATTGCAACTATTTTTTTGATGATTTCATTTATTTCTTTTTTTTCATTATCATTAAGGACCCTGCTTTCCATCATGCAGATTATATTTCCCTGAGGAGGCATGATTAATGCATGAAGGTAAACAAGCCAGCTGTTGTACATTTCTACAATTCTCCCGCATAACTGCCTTGAAAATTGGTTGCTGACATACCACTGCTTCAATGCCATATCTTCAATAAAAAATATCTCTTCCAATTCATCAAAGCTTGATTTAAATCCAAGTTCTTTTTGTGCTTTGTCAAACTGTTTGTGCAGTTCTTCAAGAATTTCTTCTTTGTTTTTCATTTTGATATTTAATTTACTCTTCTTTTTTAGAAGTTTGGATTTCTCCGCCTGCTTTCTTCACCTTAGCTGCTGCAGATTCAGAGGCTTCACTCGCCTTTATTATCATCTTCTTGTTAACTTCCCCATCTCCAAGAATCTTGTAATTTTCAAGGTTTATTTCAACCCCATTTGCTGTTTGTTTTGCAATTCCTTTTTTTATGTAATTTTCAATATTAGAATTTATCTGCCGTAAATTTATTCTTAATCTCATGTCTCTTTTTGTTTTTCTTGATGTTATTCCCTGCTTTCCAAAATATTCATTTCCATAAAGCTTCAATACAAGGGTTTTTTTCTGGTCTGCTCTTTTTCCTGACCCTGCCATTCCAATTCCTCCCCTATGCCCGGTTTTTTTTTGCTTTTTTCTGGCTCCCCATCTGACTGTTTTGCTTCCCTTGTCTCTTGTTGATTTTTTTCTTTTGTGTGTTTTCATAGCATCCTCAAAATTAAGTCATTTATTTTTTCCTTGTTATCGCCTAAAACTCCTTTGCTGGAAGTTCCAAAATGTTTTTTTGAATCAATTCCTTTTCGTGGCGGGTGTAATCTAAAAAAAGGCTTTAGATTTAGTTCTTCATAATCTTTTCCTTTTATTAATTCTTCAGCGGCTTTTTTGGCGTCAATTTTCTTTTTATTTGTTTGTTGCCCTCTTTTCTCGATTAATTTTTCGAGGGTTTCCGGATTTATTTTTCCATAAGCAACAAAATTTTCAATTTTTCTGATCATTCCCATATTCTCGCTTGTAGGGTTTACAACTACGCAGACATATTTTTTCCTGAGCCTTAATCTTGAAAGTGTTTCTTCCATATCTCTTCTCATCTTTACTAAGCCACTTATTCTTATTATTGCTATTTTTTCCATCTTGAATTCCCGTTGAGAGTTGAAATCATTTTCTCTCCCCCCTGTTTGTTTTCTTTAAAGCATCAAAACATGCTTTTACTAAATTGAATGTTGTCCTTTTCTGTCCAGATGTTCTGCTGTAAACATCTTTTATTCCTGCTAATCTTAAAACTTTTTTTAATTCATTTCCAACAACAAGTCCTGTTCCCTGAGGAGCCGGTATTAATGTTACCTGAGTGCTACCTGATTTTCCAGTGACTTTAAAAGGAACAGAGTGCAATTCCGAGCATGCACAGTCAAAATCAGAGCATGCCCTTACAATTTTTATTATGTTTAATTTTGCTTTTCTAATTGCTTTGTCTCTTGCTGGGAGAGTTTCTTTTGCCCTTCCAAGTCCTATTCCAATATGGCCATTTCCATCTCCGACTATCGCAAATGCTGAGAATGTAGGAACATTTCCCTCTTCAGTTTTTCTCTGTGTTTGTCTCCATGCCCTTCTTTTTCCACCACCAAATTTTCCTTTTGATTGTCCAACTAAAAATAAATCTGTCTTAAGATTTAATAGGGTATCAACAATCTCTGCTTCCAGTATTTTATACTTATTGTCTAAAATATGGTCAATATCTTTTATTTTCTTTTCTTTTACTTCTTTTCCGAGTTTTGTTTTTGGAACCCATGCAACAAGTTTTTCTTTCTCAATTCTAACATTTTTTTCTTCGAAAGTTTCCCTTCTGAAAAATTCCTTTTCAACTAATTCTTCTGCAATTTCTTCTTTCTTCTCTATTTTTTCATTTATTTTTTCTGCAACCATTTTATTTATTTTCCCCTTTATTCTTTTTCTCTCTGAGGTCTTTTTCTGAAATAGAGTTCATGCTTGATTTAATTTTGTCAAATATTTTTGATATATCTTTTTTCATATTTTTTCCTTTTATTGTTTCTTCAGTCGGGAAAAATTTTTTGTCGCATTTTATAATTATTCCTGCGTCAATCAATCCCTTTAAGAATCCATATATTTTTGATTTGTGGACATTTCTGGTCATTCCTATATCAATTATTGGATTTTTTGGAAGATTTTTTTGTATTATTAATTTCCCCATCAGCATCCCTGTGAAATAAGATGCAGGTATTGATTTAAGGCTTCCTTCTGACTCTTTTGGCCATCCATAATCCAGAAGTTTTTTTGAAGTTATTCCAATTTCAATTTTATCCAGGGCTTCTTTGCTGATAATATATTGGGTGGTTATATATTTGTTAGTTTTTCTGAAAGTTATTCTGGGGGAATTTCCTTTAAGAAGTTTTATTCTCTTGTGATAATCTGTTTTTGCCTGTTTTTGCCTTCGCTTTAGTGTTTTTATTTTTCTCATTTTGAATTTCCTCCAAGTTTTTCTTGGAAATTTAAAAGACCGAAAATCAATGATTTTCGGTATTTCCAACTCTTTGAATTGATGTTATTTCTATTAAGAGTTGGAATATCTTTTATCATTTCAACGCTTTTAAGTATTCATTTAAATGTGATTTGCTCTTGAAAAATCTATTTTTAATTTTTTTTCTGAAATCTTTTGCCTGCTCCTCTGATATTTTTCTTTGCTTTTTTAATTCTTGAATATATGCCCTTAATTTTCTTGTAAGGACTATATATTCTTTTTTTCTGATATTTTTCTTTAATCGTATTTTTCCAGGGCCTTTTTTCCTTTTTATATTTATTA
>JALOBX010000033.1 GCA_023228065.1 Candidatus Pacearchaeota archaeon
AAAAATCCATTAATTTCACTATCTAAAGATAGGTAATTTACGGCTCTTCCTTTACCCTCTTTTCTAATAAGTCCTTCCTGAAGCAATAAGTCTAAATCGCGCAAAACCGTAAAACGAGAAACATTATTCTTTAGAAAAGAAATAATATTGGCATTGCTAGCTTTTTTCTGTTTGGCTATATATTCCAATATCTTTATTTGGCGCGGATTTAATTGTTGCATATTTTTCTTTTAATTGTAGCATTTTGCAACAATTTATGCAACAATTAGCTATATGCCTGATTTTTTGATAGAATGTAAGCATGCTCGCATCTCTTAAAAAAGAACTGACAGACAATATTAATAAAAAGCAGGCAGTTACCCTGCAAAGGTTTTTTAAGACTGGAAAGGGAGAATACGGAGAAGGAGATATATTCATGGGGATAAAGGTTCCTATAATGAAAGGACTTGCTAAAAAGTATATTTCTCTGAATTTTTCTGATATTCAAAAGCTTTTAAAAAGCAAATATCATGAAGAAAGAATGATTGCTTTGAGTATTTTGGTGAATAAGTTTAAGAAAGCAAATGAGATAGAAAGAAAAAAGATATACGATTTGTATTTAAAAAATACAAAATATATTAATAACTGGGATTTGGTAGATTGTACATGCTATAAGATAGTAGGGGCGTATCTGGACGGAAAGGATAAAAAGATCTTGGAGAAATTAGCCAGATCTAAAAACATTTGGGAAAAGAGAATATCAATTATATCCACCTTCTATTTTATTAACAAGGGTTCTTCCAAAGAGGCCTTAAAAATTGCAGAGATTCTTGTTAATGAAAAGCATGATTTGATACAAAAAGCAGTTGGCTGGATGTTAAGAGAAGTGGGGAAAAGATGCAGTCAGGAAAAAGAGGAAGAATTCTTAATGAAACACTATAAAACAATGCCAAGAACTATGTTAAGATATTCTATTGAAAGGTTTACAGATAAAAAAAGACAATTTTATATGAAAAAAAACTGATTTATAAGTAAATTGTGGTATAATGTATTTATGAATCCTCAAAGGATTTTTATTTTTATTGATGCGTCTAATCTATGGGAGGCCCAAAAATCCAAGGGCAGATTTCTAGATTATATAAAGACGATTGAATACATAAGGGGAAAATTTAATGGCGGCACGATTAAGGTTTTTTATTTCACGGCATATCCTAGAGAAGGCACTAGGGATTATAGCCTTGATGGCAAACACAAATTTTTTACGTTCTTAGAAAAAGGATTAAAATTCAATGTTACTAAAAAGAAGTTAAAAAGGATTAGTGTTTTTGATGAAAATGGAGAAACTATAGAAGAGAAAGGGAATATGGATGTAGAGATAACTATTGCAGCCATGCACAATATTAAAGAGTATGATATGGCCATATTTTTTACCGGTGATTCCGATTTCTTGCCTCTTGTCACATATCTAAAAAACAATAACAAAAAAGTATTTATCTTTTCTTCAAAAAATAACATATCGCAAGAATTAAGATTCGGCGCGGATGATTATCAGGACATCTTAGATATTAAGAATATCTGGGGAAAGGAATTAAAACATAGAGAGAAATTAAAATAAACAATCCTCCTTGCGGAGGATTGTTCTTGGATGTGATACCCCTTCGGTTTTATGCAAACCGAAAGACATGCTTATTATATCCATCTACATTATTGAAGTCAATAGATATTAATGCTAAATAGAAATATATGAGAAAAATACTAATTCCCACAATTATCGTTCTAGCTATTGTTATTGGTTTTGTAGTTTGGTACTTTTTGCCAAAAAATAGTACAGAAGAGAAAATTCAAATGTTTCCAACCGAGGCTATCAATGGACAGAATTTCTTAATTACCCTGTTGGGCAATCAATCATCTGGATATGAATGGAATGCCAACTATGATGCAGAAGCAGTAGAATTTGTTACTAGAGAATACGTGGAAATGGATAAGACGCTGGCAAATGGAGCTGGATTGGAAAAATTTACCTTCAAAGCATTAAAAGAAGGGGTAACCCAGATAGAATTTGTATTTAAGAAGCCAGTAGAAGAAGACGATAAGGCAATAGATAGGATTTATTATCAGATAACTGTTAAGTCAAATATCTAATGAGTAATAAATTTATCCTCTATCTAGACGGAGGAGCAATGTCTGGAATATTTGCCGGAGGAGTAGTGAATGCTCTGGAAGATTTAAATATTTATCCTCAAATTGAAGCCATATATGCAGCTTCTGCAGGAGCATTTAACGCTGCCTATTTTTTAGCTAAACAAACCAAAGAAGGGCAAGAGATATATTTGCATCACATGAGGAAGAATTTCATATATCGCTGGAATCTAATTCCAGGAATTCCTCAAAGATTATGGCATAGATTTATTAAGCCGGTTTCCAAAGAGAAAACGATTAATGCAGTAGATATTGATTATATCCTCAAGCTTATCAAAGAAGAGGTTCCTTTAAGGATAGAGAACATATTTGATAAAGGAATACCTTTTTATATCCAAGTATTGAATCTAGAAACCAAACAATCCGAATCTATCCTGGCAGATAGAAATAATATATACGATCTTTTGAAGGCATCTGCATGTATTGCTCCATATACATTTGAGAATGTTGCAATCAATGGAAAAAGATACATAGACGGAACAATTAAGGATCCCATGAATCTTAAATATCTTCTAGAAAAATATCCCAATGATAGGATTATTCTAATTACAGCAAAAAGAGGAATGAGCCAATTCAGGCATCAAATAGAATCATTTTTAGAAGGAAGCATAGCATCTTTGATGTAT
>JALOBX010000014.1 GCA_023228065.1 Candidatus Pacearchaeota archaeon
GAAGAAACAATTGCATTTACTAAAAAATTATTTGAAACATTTAGAACCTCATCATATTTAGCTTCACAAAATTTATCAGCAGAACATGGTATAACAATTAAAGATTTTGATTCTAAAAAATATTATAGCTGTAAATTCTTTGATGATTTTGATATTCCAAAGGATAAAAACATTGCCAACGTTACTGTGAATACAATTGCTCCCACTGGGACATTATCAATCATTGGTGGTGGAATATATGATGAAAAAAATAATAAGATGATATACTCCAATTGCAGTTCCGGAATAGAACCTGTTTTTATGAGAACTTATACCAGAAAAACAAATATATCCGGAAAACAAGAAATATTTGATATATGGCATAATGCGATAAAATATGCAAAAGATAATGGCATTGTTACTGAAGAAAATGATATAAAACATTGTTTCCCACAAGCATATGAAGTTAATTGGAGAGACAGAGTTAAGTTACAGGGAATAATTCAAAAATATATAGATAATAGTATTTCTTCAACTGTCAATTTGGGAAATCACATTACAGCCGATGAGGTTAAAGAATTATATATGTTATCATGGAAGTCTGGGTGTAAAGGGATAACAGTATATAGATCTGGTTGTAAGAGAGAAGGAATATTAAATGATGCTAATCCGAAGAAAGAAGAAAAGAAATTAAAAAATATATCCAGACCTGATAAATTACACGGTTTTACTGAAAAGTTGAAATTTCCAAAATATGATGCTTTTATTACTATGAATTTTAAAGATGATATTCCATTGGAATTATTTTTAAATGTTGGGAAATCTGGAAGTGAATTAGGTTGCTATACTGAGGCGATAGGAAGATTAGTTTCTCTGTGCTTATCTTATCATATCCCTGTTAATAAAATTATAGCACAGATGGAAAATATTGCCTCTGATGATGCGACATGGCATAAATTTTCAAAGAAACCAATACTAGTAACATCGGTTGTGGATGCTATTGCTAAATTATTAAAATTTTCAGTTACTAAAGAAAATAATATTGTATCCTCCGATGGGATGCAAATATGTCCGAAATGCAACGAAAAAACATTAACAGTCCAAGAAGGATGTGTTGAATGTTTGAGTTGCGGTTATTCTAAATGTTCTTAAAGGAGTTTGTATGATTCAAGATTTTTATAGATTTCATGGAAAAAAATCTGTTCTTATTTTAAAGATAAATTTTTGGAAGAAGAATGGAAGTTTGGAAATTGCTCCGGCAATAGACCCAAACAGAGAAATGCGACCAGTGGAAAGAGGAACAAATACCTATGATTATAAAAATTCAAAGTATTTTTCTTTGTCTCCAACAGAAGCAGCAAAATTATTAATTGATCTCAATATTTTAGAAAAAGATCCTACAACTAGAATTGATGCTTTATATCACGACAGAAGCAAAAGTGAAAAGTCAACAAGTAATGAAATAACAATGTTAAATGTAGGAAAATGGACGGATCCAAATGGTATTACTAAAACAACAATCAATATATCTTCAAAAAATGAAAATGAAGGAAGATTACAATATATTTTACACACTCCACAGGATCTTTTAATTTTCAAAGCATTTCTAAATGCTGTTCTTAAAGATGTGGTGGTATTTGGATTATTTAATGAATTTTTAAAACAAGAAAGAGAAAGAGATAATTCGTCTGGTGATCGTAAACCAAAAAATGAAACCCCATTTGCGAGTTAATAGATGATGAATGATGATGTTGAAATGAATGAATCACAGCAAGTTGTTGAGGTTCCATATTGTTTTTTACCGAGATTTATTATGGACGAAATTGCAAAAGAAATAGAAAGTAAAAGAAAAATAAAGCAAGATACAAAAGAATTAGAAGTCTTGTTAAATACGTGGATTTTGAGTACTAATTACCCGATAAACGATTCCATTAACTAAATAGGAGGATTTTGTGAAATTATTTTTTGTTAGAGATGAAGGCTGGGTCATTTGTAATGATGAGGATTACAGGGACACTGGTGGATCAATTGAAATAAATAATGGGTACCTCGTAAATATTGTTAGTATTCCCCTTAAGGAATATAAAGAACAAGCATCTGCGGATCCTAATTTCTTTTTAGTTGCGGAAATAAATGAAAGAATAGCAAATATTGCAATGATTATTGAATTGACAAATAATATGACACCAGGACCAATTCTATATAGAAGAGAAACTATTGTTAAAGAAGCTACTCCGTCTAAAGAATTTGAAACTTGGGTGTTAAGCAAAAAAGCAGATCTGGTTGTTCCCAGTTTAACAGTTCCCGGAGGTGGAAAAGTTATAGATTTTAGTAAATTTAAAAAATAGGAGAATGATTAGTGAAATATGTTGTTTTTGCAGATCTACATTTGTCCGGTAAAGATAGCGAATATGTTGATTTAGATGGTAAAAAATATCCAAGGAAAGAGTATTTCACTATGACAAATATGTGGAATGCTCTTGAGGATTTTAAATCCAGATATCCTAAAGAACAAAAAAATCTTATAATAGCTGGAGATGTATTTCATCATAAAAATTATGCTCATGCTTCTTCTAAAGATTTATTATCACAATTTTTGTCTTTTTTCAATGATTGGAATATTTATATTTTGGCTGGAAATCACGATGTTAGTGATAAAACCGAAAAACCAATAACACTGTTTTCTGATCTGAAATACAACCACAATAAGAATTTAGTTATATTAGAACCAGGGGAGTGTGAAATTCTAGAAAACAAAATTTTATTGCTCCCCTGGTCGAAGAATTTTCTAGATGTCCTTAAAGATAAAATAGAAAATAATAAAATTGAAGTGTTGATTAGTCATTTTGGTATCAACGAAGCAGTATTAAATTCTGGATTATCTCATATTGATAGGGTTGCATTTAAAGATCTTAGTGAATATTTTAAAACTATTATATTGGGTCACTATCATAAACCACAAATATTAAGAAATGATAGATCAAAATTAATCTATGTTGGAAGTGTAGTTCAAGAAAATTGGGGTGAAAGTGGAGATGAAAAAAGATATATAATTTATGATAGTGAAACCGATGATTATGAATCCATTCCAACATTATATCCAAAATATATTTTATGTGAAACTGATGATATTGAAATTATAAATAATAAATTGAAAGAAAAATCAGATGAAGATAGTTTAAAAGTTAAAACAAAAGATGAAAAAATTTATAATTTCTGTCAAAAAAATAAAATAAATTGTTGTTTAATAAATCCAAATGAAGAATCAAATAATGATGAAATCAAAACAATTGATTTATCAAAAAATATTTATGTTGAATATTTAAAATATAAAAAGATAGATGAATCGTTGCACGATGTCTATCTCGAAAAATTAACAGAATTAATAGGGAGCTGATTATGAGTTACAATAAAGATAGTATAAAGATTTTGGAAAAATTAGAACCAATTAGAGTTAGACCGGATTTATTCATTGGTGATACTAGCAACCCAAATCATCTTATCTATGAAGTTATAGATAACTCTATGGATGAATTAATAAATGATAATGGAACCTGCTTGGGCGTGTTTGTAGATACTAATAGAAAATTTTATACTGTATTGGATGATGGTAGAGGAATGCCAATAGATCAAATAAAAGGCGAAGATATTCCAATTTTACTATCGACAATTCCATTCTCTGGTGGAAAATTCGAAAAACAAGCATATAAAATTAGTTCCGGTTTGCATGGTGTTGGTCTTTCAGCTGTTAATGCTCTTAGTGATTATATGGAAATAGAAATATATAAAATTCAAGAAGAAGTGTATGGTAAAAAAATGGCGCATGTTACATACAATTTTAAAGATGGACTATTAGTTGATAAAAAAGTTGAATTGCTTCCAAAAAAAATTGACAAACCATTTAGTACCAGAGTTTCTTTTATCCCAAGTTCAAAATATTTTTCAGACTTAAATATAAACGCAGAAATGATAGAAAGAAGACTTGGAGTTTGCAGTATATTTAGCGGGAAAAAAATGATATTGAATATTGATGGTGTTGAAAAAATCATAAAGGAAGATCTTAAAACTCATTTTCTTAAAAATTATGCAAGTGACCCATTATTTGATCCGATTGAAATTAAATTTAAAAGCGGCAATCAAGAAATAGAATTAATATTTACTTATGAGAAAGGAAATGAACCAGCTAAAACATATTCCAGTGTCAATCTTATTCCAGTAAATTTGGGATCACATATAACCATTGTTGAAAATATAATAGCTGATATTTTATTTTCAAAAAAGGGAAATAAAAATATTTTAAGAAGAGATTGCCTCGTTAGTTTAAAATGTTATTTTAATATTTATCTTGAAGAAACAAAGTTTGCATCTCAGACAAAAGAAAGATTGACCACTCCAAAAGAAAAAATAATAGAAATTGTTAATGATAATTTTAAGAACTGCATTATAAAAGAATTGGATAAAAGAAAATTATTTTCTGTTTTATTGGATAAGTTTGAAACATATAGGATCAAGCTAGAGTCAAAACAATCAGTAAAAAATCTTTCTGGAAATGCTGGAATTCGTGGAATTATAGATAAAGATTCCAAGTTGGTTGACTGTCAATACTTTAAAGATTCAGAATTAATAATAATTGAAGGCGATTCTGCTGGAACCACATGCATCGATGCTAGAGACAATAAAAAACATGCAATTCTCCCACTGAAGGGCAAGGTCATGAACATATCATCAAAAAAACAATTAGACAGCATATTGAAAAATAAAGAATTATATGATATTATTAGAAGCATTGGTGTGGGATTCAAATCAAAAACTACAGATGTTAATATGAAAAATTTAAGATATTCTAAAATAATATTATGTCCAGATCCTGATCCGGATGGAGAGCATATTGCAGTTCTTCTAATGAATTTCTTCATGATAATGTTGCCAGAAATTATAGAAAAAGGAATACTATATGTTGCCGAAATTCCCCTATATGGGTTGGTGACAAAGGATAATTTCATTCCATGTTGGACAAAGGAAGAGATGGATGCTCTAATGGAAAAAAATCCAACTGCTAGCAAAAGAAGATTTAAAGGTCTTGGTGAATTTAACGACGATCAATTGAAACCGTGTTTATTTGATGAAAAAACAAGAAGATTATATAAGGTAAAACAAGTTGATGAAAAAACAAGAACGGAACTAGTAAATTTATTAATAGATCCATCATATAAACGAATGTTATTGAGTGGAGAATTTGAAAATAAAATTAAAGATATTAAGGAGGGTTAAGAATGTACTCAAGATTATTCGGTGATGAAAGTGTTTTAATGTTGGATTATATTTTTGATACCAACACTCCTCTGATCACAATTGCCATGAAGCTGGAAAGTGCACAGGGAAATAAAGGAAAATATACCAAAGGTCAAAAAGTATTTGACTACGAAAAGGGAAAGACAATGAAATTGTCAGCAGATGAATGTAATACACTTGAATTGTTGCTGTCTTCATTCATCAATAAGCAGACAGTTGATTATTCTAAACCTGTTGCATCAAGAGAATGGAACAGTGATGGTGCAAATACACTCACATCATTATTTATTGCATCAAATAAGGGATATCCTGTTGTTTTAATCACAACTCTCAATAAAACAATCAATCAGGAAACCAAACATTATTACACGATTAAGAGTAAAGGTGATCTGATGGCAATTCTTGGTTATATAAAAAGTACTTTTACAATACTTCCAGCAATGGGATGTTATCATTATTGGAATACCAGTTGGAATAAAAGAAATGAAAAGAAACAAGAAGAAAAAGGAAATCAATCTTCAAAGAAGGTAGATAATGTGACGGCAGACCAAGGGTCTGGTGATTTTTCTTTCGGGAATGAACCAACAAAAGAAAACAATAGTTCTGATCAATTTGATGGAATAGAAATGTCAGGAGGAGTTGTTCTATTTTAAAAACAGGAGTGATGAATGCTATCTATAATTGATAGATATAAAAAGTATGGAATTCATCTTAATCAATTTAGAGCATTGCCAGATATAAATGATGGTCTGAGGCCAGTGGAACGAAGAGCTTTGCTTGGTGGTTATAAGGAAGCAAAGGATAAGATGGTAAAATCTGTAAAAATCGTTGCTGCTGGCCTCGTACTCCATCCGCATGGTGATGTTTCATTTTATAACACATTAACAAAAATGGTAAATTCCGGGTTTTTTGATAAGCAAGGAAATTGGGGATCATCAAATAAATTAGAACCCCAACCAGCTGCAGCTATGAGATACACAGAAGCAAGATTGAATAACTATTATAAAGAAATGATATTTGAATTTATTAATAACGTGGATTGGCATACGATTGAAATAGAAGAAGAACCAGTATATTTACCAACACCAATACCATTATGTTTTTTGATTGACAGTATGAATATTGGAATAGGATTTGGAATTAGAAGTGTTATTCCAAGATATACTATAAATGATTTAATCAGTTTAACAAAAAGTATTGTAGTGGATAAAAAACATATTATTATAAAACCATATTGTCCAGGAAATATAGTTATAATGGAAGAATCGGAATGTGAAAAATTATTAAATACTGGTAAGGGAAAAATAACATATAGACCAAGATACAAAATAGATCATAAATCTAGGAGTATAAAAATTCTTGGATGTCCTGCCACTGGGTTTTCTAGTTTATTAAAAATGCTTCAAGATAGATATTTTCCAGAAAGAACCGCAACAGCTTTGGACAATTCAAAGAAGAATTATGTAGAAATAGAAATATATGTAAATAAAAATAAAAAATGTGATTTTGACGAATTGATTAAAGATGTTATGAATGAAATAACAAAAACTATAAATTATGAAATATTATTAAATGACAATGGGAAAATGAAATTAGTTAGTGTTAAAGAATTATTAATCAAAAATTTAAATAATTATATGAAAGCTTTTTATAATAAACTGGAAGAGGAAAATAATAGATTAAAAAATAAGCTATATGAATTTACTGTTATTGAAAATATTAGACCGTATCTTGGAAATTATCTTAAAAATAAAATGTATAATGTAGAATTCATTGTTAAGGATTTAATAGATAATATCCCAGATTTAAAAGAAGATATTCTGAAGAATTTATTAAAGCAATATTCAATTGAAAAAATATTTACAGCATCCATAGATGCTAATAAAATCAGAGAAGGTGTTGCAGAAATAGAATATAAAATGAATAATATAAGTAAAATAACGTTGGATAAATATTTATCCTTCATGAGAAAGGAAGAGATATGCTAAAATTAAAAAAGATTTTTATAAAGAATTTCATGGGAATAAGTGAACAAACATTTGAAATTTATGATAATGGGTTATACATGATAGTTGGGCCAAATGGGAGTGGAAAAAGTACAAGACTGGAAGCTCTCATTTGGTGCATATTTGGAAAAACTGTTCGTGGTAATCTTACAAATTCTGATATAATAAATGAAAAAGCTGGAAGAAATTGTTTAGTAGAAGTTTATTTTGAATACATGAATAATTCCTGGTTTATTCGTAGAACCATCAAACATGATGAATTAAAAAATAGTCTAATGATTTTTAAGGATAATGTTGACTATACTAGAAAAAGTATCAGTGAGACAGAAGATTTGATATCCGAGATTTTCGGGGATTATGATATGTTTGTTTCTACAATATTTTTTCCTCAACAGTTTTCCAATACATTTTTGGATATGTCCGATAAAGAACAGAAAGATTTATTTGAAAAGATATTGAATTTTAATGAAATTAGAAATAATTGTGAATCATGTAAGAAAAAAATGGAAAAAACATCAGAAGAAAAAGAAGGGTGTGAGCAATCAATAAAAGATACTAAAATAATTTATGATATGACATTATCAAAATATGATGCACTGCTAAACCAAGTTGAAAATGAAATAAAGAACCAGGAAGAAATTAAAGATAATTCTAATTCTTTTTTGAAAACATTTGACATAAATGGAATAAAAGAAAAAATATTAAAAATTGAGAAAGAATTGGAAGAAACTCAAAATTCTAAAAACAATTCTGATAATAAAATTTTTAATATCGAAGAAGATTTTAAAAATAAAAAAAATAGAATAAATAATAAGGCTCTAAATATAAAGAGAATGATAGATAATAGAAAAAGTAAATTGAGCAATGAATTAATATCCGTTCAAAACAATTTGAATTCAAAAATAAATGATGAGATTTCAAGTAGTTCTAAAGATAAATACGATGATATTGACAAAATATCTAAAGATATAGAATTAATCTCAAAAAATATAAACAATCGTAAAATAGAAGAAACAAAATTTATATCTGATTTTGAAAAAGAAAATAATAAAGAAACGGTCAGAATTCAAATGGAAGAAATATATCCAAAAGATAAAGAATTCAATAATAATGATATGCGAATATTTGAAATAAATAAAAAAATAAAAGAGTACGAGGTTCTTAAAAGCAAGAAAAATTCTAAATGCCCGGTATGCCAGAGAAAAATGGATGATGGTGCAAGAGAGTGTTTAGATGAATGTATATCGGAATTTAATAAAGAATTAAAAAATTTGGAAAAACAAAATAAATTATTATTAAAAGAAGTAAAGGAACTCAATGAAAAAATCTTAAAATTAAATGAAAATAAAGAAAAAGAAATATTTAAGATAAAAACAAAATTTTACAATGATGCCGAAAAAGATAAAAATAAATACAATGAACTTAATAATTCTAGAGTTGAAATAAAGAAAAATTTAGAAAACATAAAAGAAAATATAAATAAAAAATACGAGAAAATTCTAAAAGATAAAGAAATAGAAATTTCTAATAGAAGAAATTTATTTGAGATTAGAATTGAAAATACAAGAAAAATATATAAAACTAAATTGGAGTTGATTGATTCCGAAAAAGAAAATATTTTAAAGAATCATAAAAAAATATCAAATACTCTCAGTGAAAAAATAGAATTATTAAAAGATGAGTTGAAAACTTTGAATATCAAAAAAGAAGAATATGTTGCGGTGGAAACCAAACTCAAAAATTCTTTATCGAGTATAGATAAATTAAAAAACGATATAAGTAAAATTAAAAATGAAAAATCTGAAGAGATATTAAAAATTACGAATAGAATTGTAGAGCTTGGAAAGAATTTGGAAAAAATGGAAACTGATTCTTCATATTATAAATTTTGGCTCGAAGCATTTTCTAGGCAGGGAATTGAAAATTTAATTATAGGACGCAGCATTCCATTTCTAAATAGTAGATTGCAATATTATTTGACAAAATTAAATTGTGGTTTTAACGTTATGCTTCAAAATACAGATTATACCCAGAAAGGTGAAGAACGTAATAAATTAAGTTGCAAGATATATCGTGATGGAGATAAGAATAAAGAAACAAAATTTGTTAAACTTAGTGGTGGGGAGAAAAGAATAATTGATATAGCGATGATGTTTTCGTTATATGATCTTGCATTATCAAGATCGAATCTAATTTCTAACGTAATATTTTTTGATGAGGTATTTGATAATCTCGATGATGATAATGGAACTAACGCAGTTAAATTAATGAAAGATTTCAGTGAAGAAAAATCTTGTTATTTAATAACACATAATACATTTTGGAAATCCCAAGATTATGATGAAATAATAGATGTTGATTAGGAGAAAGTGGAATGTATATTGATTCTTGGTTGCATGTAAATAAATCTGAGATCACTAGGGATGAATATAAATTTATTACCGATTCTTTAACTAGATTGGATTTTGAATTTGTAACATCCAAAGCAAA
>JALOBX010000024.1 GCA_023228065.1 Candidatus Pacearchaeota archaeon
TGAAGATCTACTTTTTCCAACTCTAACTTTATCTTTCCAGCCTCAATTCTCGAAAGGTTTAAAAGATCATTAACAAGATTAATTAATTCTTCATTGCTTCCGTAGACATTTTTTAAAATATTGGTAAATCTGTCATCAAATTTTCCATATACTCCTTCAAGAGCCATAGACATATATCCTTTTATTGCAGTTAGGGGAGTGCGCAATTGATGGGAAGCGATAGAAACGAATTCTGATTTTGCTTTATCTAATTTCTTGAGACTTATATTCGCTTCTTCGAGCTGTTTGGTAAGTTTTTCAAGCTGTTCCCTGCGCTTTATTTCTTTAAGAACGCTTTTGATGAGAGACCAACCTAAATAGGCAAAAATAATTAATATGCATATTTTTAAAATAATAGTTGAGAGTGTTTTAGCAAGGATAGCATCTACGAATAATGCTATAAGAGTGGCGCCAACTAGTACCTCTGTAGCTATAATTCTTAAATTAAGAAACCTATAACGAGTTATCGTGTATCCTATAAAAAATATATATAAGACGACAAAATAATTGCCTATGGGATAGCTTTTTATAAGTTGTGGGAAAAAATTAGTTAATCCACCGGCAAATCCTAGTACCGCCGCTATTAAAATATATTGTGTTTGGGCTTTCTTTATTCCCGTAGATCTAATTAAATGACGTATTAATAGATAGGTTGCATGGGTGATTATAACAAAGAAAGTAATTGGGAATAGAAAATAAAATTTACCAGGATTTATCCAAAAATTAAATTCTGAGAAAGGAGATACACCAATTTTAAAATAAGAGGAAAAACTAAATATAGCTAATCCGCAACCGATTAAAAATGAACAGAAAAATTGTATTAAGTAATTCCTTTTACTAATTTTATTTACCTCGGTAAATATTAATACAAAGTTTAAAAAAGATATTGGAATAAAAATAGCAGAAACATCTAGGGCATATTGCCAAATCATTGCTAGCGATTGATTCTCCGAAGCAATTACTCCAAATAAAGATAAGCTCCACAAAGAAATAGTTAAAGCTACCAAGGCCCAGGCTTTATTCAATGCAATTTTTTTGTTTTTTAAATATACAAAAAAGCCAAGCAGCAGACTTAGTATAGAAGTTGATAAGCAAGAAAATTCAAATGGAGTCATATCTTATTTTATCCTAAAAATTAAGTTTTCTCTACTAGTTTTGATATTTTAGACATTATAAAAGCGGTAATATTGTCTAGATTGTCTCCCAATGCATATTCAGAATATGTGATTGGTGAACCGATATTAATTGTGCATTTATTAAAATGTGGGAACTTTTCCTTTCTAGACATGATTTCGAATGTTCCAACCATTCCTATTGGTATCACTGGAACTTTTGATGCTAGCGCGATCTTGGAAACACCATTAAATGCTTTATGGATTTTTCCATCCTGAGATCTTGTTCCCTCTGGATAAATACCTATCAAATTACCAAGCCTCAATTTTCGTAAAGCCACATCAATAGCAATATGCGCCGATTCTTTTTTATCTTCGCCATACCGGTCAATTTTTATCTGTTCTGTGGCAAGCATTATAGGTTTCCAAAATTTCTTTTTAAAAAAAACTTCAGCGGTTAAAAAATAAATAGGTCTATTCGAGATTGCGCTTAGGCAGATAAAATCAAAATAACTACTATGGTTTGAAGCTAAAATAGCAGCACTATTTTTGGGGATATTCTCTAATCCGTTGACTTGTTTTATCCAAATTAACCTTACTATTGGGAAAATAATTATTTTCAAGAGAATTCTTATAAGCCAAAATATTATTTTCTTAAACATAATAATTAATTAGAATTTCTTAGCAAATAATGTAATATCTTTCCTAGGGGTGATTTGGGTATTTCTTCTATAAATTCAATCTTTCTTGGTATTTGATAGTCAGCCAGATTATTCTTACAGAAATTAATTATTTCCTCTTCGCTAATATTCTCATTTGCTACTATAAATGCTTTTGGTATCTGGCCATAATAATCATCGGGAATTCCTATCACGGCAGCATCTTTTATTGCAGGGTGTTCTCTTAAAACTTCTTCTATGTCTTGTGGCCACGCTTTTTCACCTCTAACATTAATCATATCATCTAATCTTCCTTCTATATAGAAAAAACCATCTTCATCCATAGATGCAATATCTTTAGTATGAAACCATCTATTTTCATCTATTACTGATTTAGTCGCTTCTGGTTTTTCCCAATATCCATTAAATACCTGTGGTCCTTTTACTATTAATTCTCCAATTTGATTTGGGCCAACTTCTTGATTTGTTTGTAGATCAACAATCTTGCAAAAAGTATTCGGTATAGGAATTCCTATACTTTCTACCTTTTGCATTCCCTTTGGCGGATTCATAATAACAATAGGGGAAGTTTCTGTTAGTCCATAGGCCTCTATAAAGATTCCTTTTGAAATCTTTTTCATTTGTTCTATTGTGCTGGCAGGGCATGATGCGGCACCGCTGCCCCAGAATCTTACAGAGGATAGATTATATTTGCTAAGATCCTTTTTAAACAATGCTGCATATATTGCAGGTATGCCCGCAACTACATTTATCTTATCTTTCTCAATTGCTTTCAAAAACGGTTTTGTATTAAATTTAGGCATTAGCGTTAAAGGAAATGCTTTATAGATAGAAAGATTTAATACAAATGTTAAACCATATATATGAAAGAAGGGGAGTACTCCTATCTGGCTATCTTTCGCTTCAGTTAGGCAATCTGTAATATAGTCAGAGATCTGAAAAACATTAGATGTAAGATTGTAATGAGTCAATGGAACTCCTTTTGGCTCTCCTGTTGTTCCGCTTGTATACATTAAACAAGCACAATCCGTTTTTGGATTAATCAATGCTGTTTCTATATTATCATTATTCTTTAATAATGATTTAAAAGAATAATGATTCTTTACGGCATTATTCTCAAAATATTCTTTTACCGTTTTTATCCGATAAACTAATTTCAATAATAAGGGAAATTCATCAGATATGTTTGTAAAGATTGCTTTTTCTATCTTTGTATTTTCTTTTGCTTCCAAGACTTTCTTAGAAAAAGCATCTAATGTAAAAAGTATTTTTGCCCGGCTGTCATTTAAACAATAATGAATTTCCTTTGCAGAGAATAGGGGATTGAGAGGTATAATTGCAGCCCCTAATTTTAATGCTGCAAAGTAGGCAATGACAAACTGGGGGCAATTTGGAAGAATCAATGCAATTCTGTCATTTTTTTCTAATCCTAGTTTTTTTAAAGAAGCGGCAAAAGAATTAACTTTCTTTTCCAAGGTTGAATAATCTGTTTTTCTATTGAAAAATATCAATCCTATATTTTTTGGATATTTTTTTAATGTATTCTCAAAAAAAGAATATAAAGAAGATTCTGGATAATCTCCGGAAATATATTTCAATCCCTCAGGATAATGTTTTAACCAAGGATAATCTTGCATATTTATTGGCTTTCTATTAATTCTTGTATTTCTTCAGTGATAAATTTAGGGGAACCATCTTTAAAATCTACTCTTCCTGCCATAAAGACAATTTTATTCTCTTGGAATGCCGCAGGATTTTTATCTATCGTAGAAGGAAATACTATTGCTTCTATTTTTTCTGTTAAATCTTCAACTTCTACAAAAAGCATTGGTTTTCCATTCTTTGTAATAACTCTCTTGATCTTGTTTATCATTCCTCCGATAGTCAATTTTGCTCCTGGAGCAATTCTTCTTTGATGCGGATCGGCAGCGCCATTTGATTGCTGATATATTTTAAAGATAGGGACAGCTTTTTTAGAAAAGATCTTTTCGTAATCTTTTAAAGGATGGCCGGAAACATATACTCCTAATAGTTCTTTTTCCCATAAAAGCTTTTCTTTTTCTTTAGCGCATTCAGTAGGCTTCATATATACAGAAGGAGCTGCTTTCATTCCTCCAAACAAATCTGTCTGGCCATTTGCTTTA
Source organism: Candidatus Pacearchaeota archaeon (assembly GCA_023228065.1). Next base: position 3,976 of record JALOBX010000024.1, read on the forward strand.
TTTTTTTTGTTCTCTCTTGCGCAAACAAGCAATTGCTCAAGATTATTTAATAATTTATTCCTTTCTTCTAAACTATCAAATGCTCCTGTTTTTATCAATGCCTCCATTGATTTCTTATTCAAATCCTTGCAGGATATTCTAGTTGTAAAATCAAGAATAGAAACATATTTTCCATTCTGTTGCCTTTCCTGCACTATA
>JALOBX010000015.1 GCA_023228065.1 Candidatus Pacearchaeota archaeon
AAATTGAATAAAAACGAAATATAACTCCAGAGTTTGGATCACCAGTAACGTTTATGTTTACAATACTACTATTGCTTGAGTCTGCAGAAATAGAAAGCGTTGGTATCACAGCATGGGCATTTGAAGCGAAAGACAAGAGAACAAAGGAAACAAGAACAAAAAGGGATAGTTTTTTAAAGATATTCATATTTATTATTTTAGATTGATAAAATTCTCACGTTATCCCCCAATTATATCACAAAAACACTTGGACTTTATCAACTTTATTACTTATCTTCTCTCGTTTCGTGCCAAACTTTTATAGCGTTTATCAAAGAGTCCAAAGAATCGCGAAGTTTCTTTTCTTCTATTTCAGTTAGAGGTAATTTTGAGTTTTTTATTGACTCAAGACGTTTAAAATAAAAATCATGAAGGGAGTCTATGTATTGTTTGAGCACATCTTCTCCCTTTTCCGAATCGTGTATAAACCAAGGAAGAAAAAACGATCTTGCATAAAATCCGGAAATTTTATCCACGGAAGTTGTAAAAAAGTTTGAAGATATTGCGTATGACATATAATATTTGATTAAAATTTAATATTGAACTGGTATGCTAAAGAAATTATCTTTGGTTACAATGACATGATCCAAAAGATCTATTCCTAAAATCTTACCTACCTTGACCAGTTGCTCTGTGATATCTCTGTCTGCTTGACTTGGATTTATTTCACCGGAAGGATGATTGTGGACGAGTATGACTGCTACGGCTGAATATTCCAAGGCTGGTTTAAAAACTTCTCTTGGATGAATGATATTTGAATCTACGGTTCCGATGGAGATAATTTCATCATGGATAACTTTGTGATGCGCATTCAGATATATGCCTCTTAAATTTTCTTTTGGCAGTTCTCTCATATCTTTCACATATTCAAAAACATCTTTAGCGGTTCTTATCATAGACAGACCATTTTCATTTTTTGAAAAGAATCTTCTTCCGAGTTCACTACAGGCTATAAGCTGTATAGCTTTTATGAGAGGAATATCCAAATCCTTGGACAGAATTTGTGGGTTTTTCTGGCTGACCAAGCCTTTTTCTCCGTATTCTTTCAATATCCTTTCGGACATAGCCAACACTTCTTCTTTCTTTGACCCTGTCCCCAGTACAATAGCCAAAAGTTCTGCCACTGAAAGGCAAGAAGCTCCATTGTTCATTAGTTTTTCACGAGGTTTTTCTTCCGACGGAAGATCACGAATCTTTAGAGTATATGTTTTGGTAAAATTATCTAAAATCAAACTGTTGTCACAAAATTTATAATTATTTAAAGTTTTCATATTTTTCTCTCCATATTTTACCAAATATAAAAAATAAAATCCAATAAGAAGAGTTAAGAATTAAAAATAAAATCTTTTAATTCTTCGAACGAATCCACGATCTTAATGAGATTTTTGTGCTTTTCTCTCGTAAAATAGCTTCTATCATGTTGTCCCCAAGTGACTGCAACAGTCGGAATATTTGCGATATCAGCTTCTTTTATGTCCCCTAGTGTATCTGTAATAAATAAGCAGTCTTCATTATTTAAATCATACTTTTCTTTTATAATCTTAAATTTTTCTACTTTGCTTGTTGACACTTCCGCTGTCGCGATAAAATCAAACAAAGAAATTACATTGGAACGCTCAAGAAGAGGTAAACAAGCATGGTTGTAGGATGAAGTATTGAGAGCGAGAATATATCCACTTTGGTGAAGTCCTTTGAGCAATTCCTTTGAGCCTATATACATAGGAATTGTGGATTTATTTTTTGAATACAGTAATTTTCGTTTAGCTTCTTCCTCTTTTGTTTCTATTTTTTTTGATATTGAAACTTTCTTGATTTCTTCATGAAAATTACCACATGCCAATTTTTGAAATATTTCCTTGGTAAAACCCGGATACATATCAAGCATGTTTTTCTCTATAGCATCGATAGAGTCAAACAGCACGCCGTCTAAATCAAAAACTATTATTTTCTTCATAATTATAAGTATATAGTAATTTTAAAATATACCTATACTTGCGAGATAATAACCAAGATAGGCCAACGCACCCGTGATCGCAAGGGCTAGTAAAACTTTAAAAATATCTATTATCCCCTTTATAAACATAAAACTATGTTTATTCTGAATAATTTCCTTTTTCTCCGATACTACAGCTTCGGCCACGGGCACATACGGAGAATTATTTTTAATAAACAAACATTTTGAGTCTGTTTGCTGTATATTATTATCAACAATAAGTTTTCTCAATTCGGCATAATATTCCTGATTATGATACATAGGTAAGTGGAGCATTTGATTTTTACTATTTTTCTCAAAATAAATTATTAGACCGTTGTTCGCATACATATACATGGACTTTCTTGGCATAGATTTTGCCTCGTCGGGGTAAACCCCTTTCATAATGGATGCTCCCAGAAAGACACCTCTGATATCAGAATAAGGTATAATTTTGTTTTTATATAAAAAGAAAAGAGAAAAACTCGGAAAACGGTAGATTATTTCTCTGTTGGTGAAAGAGACAGTTCCTTTGTATGCCATCCAAAAAGTCCACATACAGGCTTGTCCGGAAGGAATAAATAACAGAGCTATTGCCAATCCAACATAACCGGAAGCGATATTTAGTGCAGGATTGCCTCCCCAAAAACTGATTATAGCTTCAATTAAAAAAGCTACTCCAACCAAATAAAAAGCAAGTCCTAAAATAAAATTTACAAAAAACAATATCCATAAATGATCCTTCCAAAACTTTGGTTTATAGATTTGCATAAATGAATTTAATTATATTATACACCAAAGTTAGCCAAGACTATGTGGGGTTTGATTGCCATAATATATAATGATATTATAAGTGCGTTATCAGGTTTTTAACAAAAAATATTATGAAATACGATAAATTCGTGTGGGATGATAGTTATAGCGTCAATGTAAAGCTTATAGACGAACAACACAAACATTTTTTTGAAATAGTAAATCAATCTTTTGATCTGCTGGAAACCGATCCTCAAAATAGAGCCAAAATCTTTGCAGTAATAGACGAGTTGATCGCATACGGTAAATTCCATTTATCTACAGAAGAAAGATACTTTGAGCAATTTAATTTTATACATAGTAAAGAACATATCAGATCACACAATATATTCAGAGAAAAAGTTGATTTATATTTATTATACTTAAAAAACATAAAAATTACTGACAATGTAGAAGATCTTGCCGCTGCCGTAACAAATTTTTCCAAGAATTGGCTATCACAGCACATCCTTATCTCTGACAAAGAATATATCACCCTGTTTAACGAGAACGGGCTTAAATAAGATTTTTATTCACCTATAACTCCCTTTTCTATTCTGTGTGCGTCTTCTATAATAAGTTTCATTATCTTTTCGGCCAAATCGGGGCTGACAGACAATTCTTCAGCTATAGCTCTTCTGCTTTCTATGACCATCTTTTCCCTGTCCGGCTGAAATCTAGGAATATTTTTTATTTTCTTGTATTGTGCCACCTGGGGTATCAGTGCCATTCTCTCGGCAAGGACCGAAAGAAGTTTTTTGTCTAGAGAATCTATTTTTTCTCGCAATTCATCCAAATTTGGAATTTTTTCTTCTGTTCCTTCCGGTGATTTCATATAGGTCAAATTATAGATTAAATATATCGTTTATACAATATTTATGAAAAATAATACTAAAAGATATTTTTCCACCAAGGAAGTTTATTATCTATTACTATAATATCAAGGTTCACCAATTGTCCCGGTTTTGGCTTAAATTTCTTTTCTTTTTTCATATAGTTTTACTTTTTAAGAAATCGTGTTTTGTGTTTATTTTTATTTCGACACTTCTTCCCACACAAAATATGTACTTAGACCCTCTTGTTCTTCTATATATCCGTTTGGATTAAATTGTTCAACATTCAACAATGCTTGAAATTTATAAATAACATACTGTGTTTGTAAACCCGGATAACTTGGTGAGGTTTTTATTTCATCTTTCATTCCAACTTTTGTTAAAGCAATATCACCACTTATACCCAATTCTTCTTGTATACCACGGATCATAGTATCTTTTGGATCTTCATCTGGTTTCATTTTTTCAGAAACCGTGATACCTAAATCTCTGCGTCTTTCACGTCCATCTTTAAAAACCTGTTTTTCTTCCTTGAGATGATATTTTTTACCTTCTGGGGATAAAAAATATATATCTGCATCACTAACAATGATTTTCCTTAAAAGTTCACCTGATTCATTATCTACTAAAAGCGTCTCCCCTCTTTCAATTTCCCTCTGAAGATCTGTTGGTGTTTTTGCTTGACCTGTACCCCATTTAGATATATCAATTCCCGAATCTTCTAAATGTTTCTTTAAAGTATTAATAGCAGTTTCGTTTATTTTTTCCGGTTGTTCCATGTAATTATTATATAAAACTTAAAAATATTTACTGATTGTATGGTATAAAGTTGGAACCATTTTATAAGATCAATCTTCAGCCAATCCACCTTCTGACAATCTGCGTCGAAGAGCATTATAATGAGTATAGTAAAAATCTTCTAACCCTTGAGCTAAAGCACACTTAAAGACAAGCTGTTCTTCGGGTATAAGTTTACTTAACATTTTTTCCCAAGTCTCACGATTGGTCTCTGCATGTTTAAGATGAGATTTTATACGATCTTCTAGAGCATCTGGTCTTTTGTCCATATAACCATTAACAAATTGTAACACTCGTTCGCCGGTGTGTATTTCTTTAACAAAAGGATCTACTTCCTTTTCTTCTCCACCACCGCCCTCAAAAGCAAATTCTGATTCACTGTTCATATTATTTAATAAAATTAAACTGATAAAATATTGTAGAAATTATATCACAATTGTTGTTTAGTGTTTGTTCCAATTCACATAATTTATGTGATATTGACAATTCAGAATATATTGTCTAATATATGAAATGGAACAGAATCGGTAAAAATAAAAAAGAAAGGGGTGATCACATGCCAGCACGGGTCGGAGTTCCACTAACGGACGAGGTGTTAGTGAATTTATCCAAGAAGGAAAGGATTTTTTGGAATGATTTTCTTGGAGAAGTTCAAAAGATAGTCCGGGCTCTCCCAGAGAAACGCACCGGCGAGGAGAAGCTGCCTCCGCATCTTCTCAAAAAATATCAAACTGCCCTTCGGAAGTATGACGGCGAAAAATATTGCCAGATGCGACAGATCAAGGCAATTTTCAATATTTAGACATGGGCAAATAATCAGTGGCCCACACAACCGAAAAGGTGTGTGGGTCTTTTCTTTTAATAATATAATTATGTTGCGAAATCTTAAAGACATGCGTCTCATTCGCAAGTAAAATTACTCTTTTAACTTAATCTCAAATTTCTCAATACGTTATCAAGATTATCAGGGCTACCCTTTAGTTTTTTTATAGCAATATAAGAAAGTTCGTCAGGTCTAACTTGGTAATCAAATTGCACACCTACCTTTTTAAGTTCAATTTTAATTTCTTCAAGTGAATTCGTCGCAAATTTAGGCCCTTGCATAAGCAAAGTTCCACTTTCTCCAAGTAACCTATACCAACGCAAGACACTGTTTAAAAATAATCCACTATGTGCCTTGAAACGGTGAATTGGTAAATGCATCATTTCTAAGATCAAGTCGGCATGTCCGTTTTTATCTACCCAATCTTCCACTTTTTCAAATCCAGGATATTCCGTACCATCATTTCCCGTAAAACCGGTGGAAAAAACATTTGCCTCAATTACTTCATGGTTAATTAATTTGTCGCTCTGTTTTGCATTATCATATCTAGCATCAGCCAAGGCAACTCCTACGGATTTTATAAATCTACGTTTACTCTCATTCAAATCTTTGAAAAGTTGTGAGCCAGGGCCACCCAATTCTATTCCCACTAAATTCCCTAACTTTTCTTTATATTCTCCGTCGAGATAGTCTAATATTTTTTTGTACCCATCGGGTAATTCAAAAAGATTGTCATAAAATTTAACTGGCGAATCATATACAGCCCATCCAACTCGTCCCCCTTCCTTTTCTCGTTTAAGGGTTTTTACAGCAAGACCCCTTTGCTCTTTGATTTCTTTTCTAATCCCAAAATCTATTCTAGGTTCTCCTTCATTCATAATTTTTATTTTAACTCACTTCCCCCACCATCACCACATAATTCTTCCCATACTTTTTAGCGCATTTTGGGCATGTGGTATACCACATATATGTTTTTTTGATTTCTTTTCCTTTGTTTTTTGCAAAATCGGCAAAATCTTTACACCATTTTCCTGTATCTTTGAAAGCCCCTTCGTAAACTTTACTCAAAAATTTACCAGTTAAAGTGACATTTTCTGCACCAGGAATTTCTCGGTCAACTGCAAGATACAAATCCATATTCCACATGGAAGTATGGTCGGAAAGGCAAAGTCCGTCCTGCATCACAGAACCGGCGCTTTCAATTTTCTTAATCAGCTTCACTATCACACTGCCAAAATTTATCGGCATATAGAAAAAAGTAAAAACTTTATCCTTTATAAACTTCTTGTTGTTCCATTCAAATCCTTTGTCATCCCAAGGTGTCGGGTCAAATTTTGGACAACATATTTCTTCTTTTATTTGTTCATTCATATTTTTTGTTTAATTACTTTTAATACTTAAATTATACTCCTGAATTTAATAATTAAAAAGAGACGCGACCATATTATGTATCGCGTCTTGTCTTATTCTTCAAAATAATACTACAGGTTTAGAGTTGGGTTCGAGGTTTTTTCCATTCAACACCCACTCCACATACCCAACCAAGCTGTCCGGATTTCTGCCATCCCAGTGAATTGCTCCGTTCACAACCTGATTTGTGAAATACGATTGAAATGCGTGTTCCACTTTATTCACCCGAGTGGCGATGCTTTCCGCTGTGTCATCAGGCAGAAGCTCCACTTTACATCGAAAGAACACTGGGCCACGATCGTATTGTTCGGTAACAAAATGCATACACACTTCCGAGTGTGTTATTTCGCCCCGTTTGAAAGCAGCCAAGACGGCTTCATGGACATGATGACCATACATCCCAGGCCCGCCAAACTTCGGAAGCGGACCCGGATGGATGTTGATTGTCCGATCCGGGGGAAGCCCTTTGACAAGCTTCAACCAGCCGGATAAAGCGACGAAGTCAGCGTTCGTAAGGTTAACAATGAACTGATAATCTTCGGCTGTCCATGGATTATCAAGATAGTAAAAAGGAACATTGAGTTTCTCCGCCCTTCTTGAAACACCACCACCGGCATGATTTGAGATCACACCAACAATATTCGCTTGCAAGACGCCGGACTTTGTCGCTTCAACAAGTTTTTGAAATCCTGATCCCCCACCTTCCTTATCACCAGACGCAAATACAAGCAGATTTTTCATTTGCTAATCTCCCCTAAATTGTTCAAAAAACGTTTTGTTCCAAATTTACTCTAACAAAAACAAACAATTAAGCAAATTAAAAAAGAACCCCTGAGTCCATCAGTTGATCATGAAGTTAGAACCATTTTATCAAATCAATTTTCAGTCAGTCCATCTTTTAACAATCTGTTTCTAAGAGCATTGTAATGCGTATAGTAAAAATCTTCTAACCCTCGGGCTAGGGCACATCGGAAAACAAGCTGTTCTTCAGGTATAAGTTTTTTTAACATTCTTTCCCAGGTCTCATGATTGGTCTCTGCATGTTTCAGATAAGATTCCATACGAGCCTCCAGAGCATCCGGTGTTTTGTCCATATACTCATTCACATATTCCAACACTCGTTCGCCAGTGTGTATTTCTTTAGTAAGAGGATCTGCTACCTCTCCTTCCTCATCACTGCCCTCAAAAGAAAAACTTGGTTCGTCGTTCATATTATTTATTAAAATTTAACTGATAAAATGCTACATAAAGTATAACAAAATTCCAATATACAGGAAAGATATGAACCTTAATATTATTAATATATAACTTAGGAACAAGTTGGCTGTTTAGTGTGAAATTAGAACCTATTTGAGCGAAATTACTTGAATTCCCTTATTATCAATATCTTTTCGTGGCCAAAACATGGTAAGATCATCAATTTTCCATTTTCCAACATATCCGACATCTTTTTCTAATTTTCTACCCGTATATTCTTTGGTTTTGGGATCATATTCTCTAAGAATCAAAATGTCTCCTTCTTTAATATCAAAGTCATTAAGACGAAGTTCAAA
>JALOBX010000002.1 GCA_023228065.1 Candidatus Pacearchaeota archaeon
TTACCAGCACCATCTAAACCTACTGATTGAGCACTATCTTCTAACATTAATGTATTATATTTCGTGCACATTTCTCTCACTTCTTTGACATCTTTACCAAGATATCCATTGTGCTCCACAAACATAACTATTTTTTCATCATATTTATATTTTATCAAAAACTTTTCAACTTCATTAATGTCCATACACATAGTATCATAATTTACTTCACATAAAACTATTTCAAGATCCAAATATTTTATTACATTTGCTCCAGCAATAAATGTATAAGAAGGAAATAAAACTTTAACATTCTTTCTATTTTTTGTCATTGCTAATAAAGACAAAAATAATGCAACAGTTCCAGAAGTCGTTGCTATAGCATATTTTCTTCCTGTTAATTCACATAATTTCTTTTCAAAATAAAAAACTTGATCTCCACTCCCAATCCATCCAGATTCTATCTGTTCTTTTACTCTTCTTGCATATTCTTTTGTCATCAACGGTTCATATTGATATATCATATTACTTTACCTTCTGTTATTGCTCTATAAATTGTCGGCCACATATTATATTTATCAAGAATTAAATCTCTTGACTCTTGAATAGAAGATATCACATCTTCATAAGAATGTTTATCTAAAAATTCAAAAATTTTATTTATACTGCTTAAATCATCTAAATCGTCTATAAGATAAAATGAATTCTCTGGAAAAAACTTTGATAAAATCTTTGATTTCCAATAAATAGGAAAACACCAACATAAAAATGCATCAGTTAATTGAGCTCCAAAATAATAATCATAATCATTATTATCGAAAGCAAAATAATATTTAGACTTACTCAATAAATCAAATTTATTTTCTAGTGGTTTAGCATCATTAAACTGTAACAATTTATTCATTGTACCATAAAAAGATATGATATCCGGGTTTTTTTTCTTTATTTCATACAAATAAAGAAGTCTTTTTCTTTGCCCTTCAATTTGAGTCTTATTTGATTGAATGGTTGAAGCATATACGTCCTTTTTAGGATTTTTAAAATCTTTTAAATCATCATATGTTTTCCCAATTCCACCTATTTTAGAATTCCAATAAAGCCATTTTGTAAAAAAATAACTTGTTCCTTCAATATAATCAAATTTTTTAATTCTGTCATCATTACTAAAATCGTCTATTCTGCCAGCTCCAGGAATTTCTCTACGAAAAAAAATAGTTCTTTCTGGAAATTCTATTGGTATCTCCGTATAATCCTGAACAATATAAAAATCTGCCTTATCATAATCAGTTGTAGCAATCATATCCTTCCAAATACCTTTATTTTTTGGTGTTTGACATCTTGCTAAATCTAATATTTTTTTTGAAGACTCTCCCCAAACTGGCATGAAATATATCTTAAACATTTAATTCTCCTCTTTTCATTAATCTTAAATCGTTCAAGTCTTTTTCTTCCTTTCTAAAAGACTTGAATATCTTTAGTGCTCTAATTGACATAAATTTTATACCAAAAAAAGAAAAATAGTTTTTAGGATTATAAATTACACCATCAATATGCCCTGGATATTTATCTTTTTCCTTATTATGACAATCTATATTATTATCTGTATAAGGTGGTACCTCTCCATGATATAAATAATCTATATCTCTACAATCTCTTATATTATATGCAGATAATACTGCACTACTTGTAACACAAACTTTATCTGTTTTTAATTCATTTATCTTCTCAAATCTATCAAATATTGTTTTGAAATTTTGAGAATAAAAATTATTTAAATATAATTGCTTAGCATATGGAGAAGTATTCATAAATTCAATACTATTTTTATTAAAAAACATAGAAACATTTCTTAATGTTTGTTCATATGTATCGTTTATATGTATAGAATGATTTTCAATTTTTGATATTTCTCTAAATTCACCTTTTATTTTTTTTATATTTTCAAGATCTGATTCAACAACCACAACTTGCATTTCTCTATCAACATCTTTATTTGGAAAACAAAAATTAATTTTATTTTTACAACCACCAAACAACCATTGCTCATTATGATAAAGAGATTCCATTAAATTATATAATCCATATAAAGTAAAATTTATTCTCTTTGAAAAAACATATGTTGCTTTATTCTCAATAACTTCTTTGATTCTTTCCCAATATTTTCTGGCAGAAGGAAACAAACAAATAACGAAAGTATTTTTCTTTAATAAACAATATTGATATACCATATAATCAAGATATTCTTCTGACAATCCTCTATTTTTAAAATAATCAAAAGAACAATCTATTTGCCCTTCGCTCAAAAAAGATTCTTTTGTTTCAACATCTTTATTAAAATAAATTGAAGAAGCAACCCTATGAGATCCGTTTAACATTTTTCCTTGATAAACAGGTATAATTGATATACTTTTGTCAAACCCTTTTTCTTTTATTGAATTCATTATACTCATAAACGAATCAATGTACTCTTTTTCTCCAACTTTTCTTGGATTTATTTCAAATAAATTATTCCAATTTCTTAAATGCTCTATATATAACTCTTTTCCCCAAATACTTTGAATATTTTCTTCCAAAAACTTGATATAAGTATATTTTGGAATAATGTCAGATCTAAAAGGAGTTAATAAGTTTAAAGATTTCATCATCCTCATCTATCAATTATGCTTACATTTATAAAATTCATTTTAAATTCTTGATGAATACAGTTTATCTTATCTTTGTCTATTTCAGGGACAATAACTATTCCATCGATGAATTTCTGATTCAATTCATCTAAAGAATAAAAATATTTTTTACCAAACGGATTTGACAAACTTACAGTTTGTACCATGTTCATACAAATATTAACAGTTTTAGAATGCTCAAAAGAATATATAAATTTACCAAAAATTTTATTGGCATTATTCGTAAAAACTTCTTCCATTTTTGGTGGAGAATTAAAATTATGTTTTGAATAAAAATCATATAAAAACTTTCTGTTATAAACATGATTGTCAATACAAGATGGAAATCCAAAACATGCTCTTTTTAAAATTCTCCACTCCCACTTCAAATATTCCTTTTCATTCAAAAAAACAGGAATCTCAGGTAAATTTCCTTCATATGTAATATTTATATTTTTCCCAACCCTTAAAGAAAAAATATCATTGTATTTAAAATCAACTTTACTTAATGTTTCTGATATGTTTGCATCTTTAAAAAACATATTGTCATCACATAATCCTAAAATATGATCTGATCCTTCTTTCTTAAAAATATCCAAAAGATCTTCTCTAAAAGAACTTTCCAATATAGGAATTATATCTAAATTTGATAAATCCATATTAAATATAGACATTTTTTTAAAAAGTTTATTATATCCTTGTTTGAAAAAATCGTTTGAATATGTATATAAAACATAAATTTTTTCAACATCAATAAAATGTTCATTAATACTTGTTAAAAGTAAATGTAATTGTGATGCTCTGTTCTTAGATAATATAAAACAATCTGTCATAATTCATTTATCCTTTTATATTTTGGAAGTGATCTTATATAATTATCCATTCTTCTAACTTCTTTAGTTCTTACTTTGTAATCATTATTTTCTGTTTCAATATTATATACATAGAGAACATCAGATAAATATACCACCTTATGACCTGCCATTTCTAACATTGGGAACATAAATGCCAAATCCCACGAAACCTCAAACCATTTTCCATCCATATCTTTAAAATCTTTTATATCAATTCTTTTAAATAATCCATATTTAAACGTTCTTAAATGAGAATACACCCAATCAGAACTTCTAAACAATGAATTTTCAACTATCTCAAATGAAGGTTGCTTTATCCAGTCACTTTTCATTCTTGAAGGATAATTCATATAACTGCCATACGTCAACCAACACTGTTTCTTTTCATATATCTCATTTACTTTTGTTAAAACATTATTGTATGGAAACCAATCATCACCATCTAATGTAATAATAATATCATTATCTCTTGGTTTTAAAAAATTAATTCCTTCATAATAATTTCTAAGACCATATTTTTTCTCTGTATTTTGAATGATTTTAAATCTTTGATCGTTTTTGATTTTCCCTTTTACAAGTTCAACTGTATTATCCGTAGACATATCATCTATGAATACACATTCAAAATCTTTAAAATCTTGAATCAAAACACTTTCTATGGTCCTTTCTACCCATTTTGATACATTATACGCTGGTATTACAATTTTAAAATGATTCACTTACACAACTCCTTTATTTGCTCTTCTATACTAGAAGAACAATATTCAAAATTATCAATGTAACCCCTTACACTATATAAAACACGATTAACACCTATCGGTGTCTCAAATGGTTCTATTTCTAATTCTAATTTATATACATCATTCATAATATGAAGAATTTCATACTTAGAAACAATATTATTTAATGTATATAAATGGTATAATCCTTCTTTATATAAATCGTCAGATATTATTTTATTAATAATTTTAGCAAATGTTAAAACAGTCATTCCATTCCAAAAATGATTCGTATATCCTTTAATCGTTTTTCCTTTTTTACTTATTGCCCATTCTAACAATTGAATTTTTTTCTTTTGTTCTTCACCAATCATACTTGTTCTGAGAGCAAGACAATTATTAGGTTCTCCTAAAGACTTTGATTTACCATACTCATCCAATGGATCATGTAAATCGTCTTCACAATAAGGTCCACTTATCCCAGAAAATACACAATCAGTTGTTATATGAATAAATTTAATATTATTATATCTACAAAATGTAGATATATTCCACGGAAAAACAGAATTTACATAAATACTTTCTGATAAATTCTGTTTCATAAATGGTCTTATAACACCAATACAATTTATAACATAATCACACCCAATCAATAAATGAAATGAATTAAAAGAATCGCCTAATGCCCCAAAATATAAACAATTTGTTACACCCATAGATTTTGCTAATTGAATGTTTCTCGCAAACGGTTTAATAATAAAACTTTTATCATTCTTTAGTTTATTATAAACCGCATTACCTATCATTCCAGTAACACCTAACACTGCAATAGTTTTCATTTAAATACTTTCCAATTGTTTTTGTATATAAGGCAAATTCAATAAAAGTTCCGTCAATTCTTTTTCATCCAATCTTTTTGTATTCTCAGATGTATAATCTTCTTTCTCAGAAATTAAATTATTCCCAGAATCAAAATAAGCACCATAATTTAATTCCATTGAATTTGATTTAATTCTAAAATACTTATTCAATTCAGATGCTCTAACACGTTCTTCACTAGAAATTAATGTTTCATGTTTCTTCTCACCATATCTAGTTCCGATAATTTTTATATTATTTTTAAAACCAAAAATGTTTATTAAAGAATTTGCAATAGACATAACAGTTGCAGCAGGAGATTTTTGAACAAATATATCACCCGCACATCCATTTTCAAACGCATACAAAACAAGATTGACCGCTTCATCTATAGACATAAGAAATCTAGTCATATTTGGATCTGTAACAGTTAACTCTTGATTATTTTTTATTTGTTCAATAAATTTAGGTATCACAGAACCTCTTGAAGTCATTACATTCCCATATCTTGTTCCACATAAAATAGTACCATTATCATTCGCAAATTTTGATTTTGAAGTCATTATTTTTTCCATCAAAGCTTTTGACATACCCATAGCATTTATTGGATACACTGCTTTATCTGTACTTAAAACAATCACTTTTCTTACTTTATGTTCTATAGCAGAATTAATAACATTATCGGCTCCCAATGAATTGGTATTTATTGCTTCAATAGGAAAAAATTCACAAGAAGGAACTTGCTTTAATGCAGCTGCATGAAATACTATATCAACACCGCTCATAGCATATTCAAGACTTTTTTCATTCCTTACATCACCAATAAAAAACTCCAATTTCTTACAATCATACTCATTACGCATATCATCTTGTTTCTTTTCATCTCTGGAGAATATACGAATTTCTTCTATATCTGATTTTAAAAACTTATCTAATACTGCTCTTCCAAATGTTCCTGTTCCACCTGTTATAAGAAGTATCTTATTTTTAAATGATATCATTATATGTTTCCTTAATAGCAGATATTAAAGTATTGTCATATCTCTTATAATTTTTATGATTTAATGTATTATTCCATTTTTGACTAACTGGATGTCCTCCATACCAATGGACCCCTATTGCATTGTTTGGTAATAATTCATAATTGTTTTGATCATATATCTTATGTAGATTCAAGAAATTATAAAAATAAAAAGTACTTGTATCTAAATTAATCACTCTTAAGTTTTTAAAGAAGTTTCTTATAATTTCAATATTATGATATTTAGTGTTTATCATTGGAGCCCCCAATGACTGATATTCATTCACCATTTCTTTTGTTTTACACATTTCTATTAAAGATCTATAATAAGGATTCTTATTTCCATGAGAAGACAAAACACCAATAAAATTACCATGATTAGGATCTATACAAACAACTGTGTCTACTACATTATTAATTTTATCATTAAAATAAATTTTTGACATGGGTTTAATAAAAACTATATCCATATCAAACCAAAAACCACCAGATTGATATAATAAAGCCCATCTGAAATAATCAGATTTTTGTGCTTCAGACAAAGTTTCACCAAATTGCTTTGTATCTATATCAACTTCAATAATCTTAACTGCAAAATCTTTCTTTAACTTATCAAAATAATCATATTCTTGATGATAATCAACTGTATCGCTCTGATGAAATTTATCTTCCCATAATTTTTCTTTAACAAAGTTTTTTGGAACATAAATCTTAACAGACCAGTCAGGATTCAATGTCTTAAAAGAATGAATTGTCATATATCTCAAAAATGACATTTTTTCAGATCCCCAATAAAAATTTGCAACTTTGGGAATTTTTGACAAATGCCAATGAATATAATTATGATTTATTAATTGTCTCGTTAATACATTTGCTTCTGCAACACAAGATCTGTTCATAACAGAAAGAGCATCCTCTGGACATTTATGTGTCCCTAAGACTTCATCTATATATCCAACTCTTGAATTCAAAGACATTAAGACTTCCATATAATAATCTTCTCCAGGAATAAGTAAATATTCCCCACATTTGTCTTTCAATTTTTTTGTATACATATAATTCACACCCATATGACAAGCAGATTCGTTTATAGATGTCCATTCATCAACAAAAAATTCTTCCTTTGATAATTTTGTTCCATTCTCAAAAACAGGACACGTTTGAATTTCATATCCTTTGGGATATTTATTCGAAGGCGTTACCGATCTCCAAATACCTTTTAAATAATCAGAAATAAAAGCTGACACTACAAGTTCTATGTCCCTATTTTTTTTAAGAAAATTAACAAGCGTTTCAATCATATGTGGAAACTTTCTATCATCTGATGAAACCCAAGTTTGAAATTCACCTTGAGCAAATTTGTGCCCATAATTCAAAGCTGCTCCTGGCCCTGCTATATTTCCGTGTTCTTTTGTATAGACTTTTATAAAATCATATTGACTTTCATAATATGCTAAAATATTTGGTGTATCATCTGTACTTCCATCATCAACAATTATAATCTCTATCGGACGATATGTCTGATTGACCATATCATCTAAAGCTTTTGTTAGATGCTTTTCATCATTATATGTCGGAATAACTATAGAAACAAGATCTTTAATCATTCAAAACTTACTCCAGTGTCAATTTCTTCACTAAGATCTTTAGTATCATTCTTACGCACTGCATCTATAAGATTATAAAATCTATTATACAATGTTTCTTTCTTAAATTTAACCTTTATATACTCAGAAAGCGTTTTTGCTTTGCTTTTATAAAAAGTATAATCTTTTGTGACTTTTCTCATCTGCTCTCTTAATGAATTGGCATATGGATGGCACCAATTTGTTCCTTCATTTAAAACACCTTTCCACGCTTCTTGTTTTGTCAATGGTTTTAACTCATATTTAACAGGAGCACAATAAGGAACATCTGTTTCTTTTTTACCTATTTCCTTCAAATATTCATTAGGAATATACATATAATCAGTTAAAGAACTCCACACCGAAGCTACTACTGGTAATTCACTTACCACTGCATCCATAATTGGAATACCAAATCCTTCACCATGTGTTGTAGTTACATATGCCTTAATTTTAGGATGATGATTTAAATATATCATTTGTTCTTCTGTCAATCTACCATGTAAAAGATAAATTTTACATTTCTTTTCACCAAGTCCATTAATAAATGCTCTTAACTTTGCTTTTGTAAAATGTCTGTCCATAAGGGACGATGTAACAACACCTGTTTTCAAAATAAGTCCTACCTTCTCATCATTCCTGAATTCCTCAACAAAATTTTGAATCATCATTTCAATATTCTTTCTTGGACCCATAAGAGCAACAGATAAAAAGTTAAAATCTGTCTTTAATTCAAGATCTAAAGTTTTGTCAGAAAAAGATGTTAATTCTGTTGCTGGGAATCCTAAAACTTCAATTTTTGTGCTTAAAGGAAAATTAATCTTTTCTGCTGTATTCAAAAAACCTTGTTTAGAATGCTCAGAAGTAACAATAACCAAATCCATAGAATTAACTGCTTGCAACCACGATGGATCTACTGCATCAGTCTCAACTCCAGCAGTATCTCCAACATTATATTGAGCTAACATCTGCCATTCAACAGGAAGAGAAACCTGAATTGATATGTCTACATTTGAAGGTTCTATTCTTTGATTCTTACTAAATCTTTTTATTGTTTCAATAATTCTGAAATCTATCCATTTACGTTCTTCATCGTTTTCAACAATCCAACCAGTTTTGCCCCATGGTGTATTTACAATATAAGTCTCATATTTATCACTTCTTTCTCTTAACATTTTTAAAATAAAACGTGATCTTTGACCATATCCGCTTGCGGACAATGCCGGAGCTTTTACCACTACGATTATTTTTCCGTTTTCCATATCTTAAACTCCTAAAGTTCTATTAATTCATAAGGTATATAAAGTTTTCTTGTATCCCAAGATCCATATTTTTCATGAACATACAACATAAGATCTACCCAAGACTTCTTATATTGCGTTATATCAAATCTTTTTAATATACTTTCTCTCGCAGATTCTCCAAGTGCTAATCTCTCATCTTTTGGCATATAAAAAATTTTCTTCATGGCATCAACAAAATCTTCTCTTGATATTCTATCTTCATATATCCAAGGAATCTGTTGTGATCCTATAATATTCTTTGAAACTGGTTTTATACCTACTCCATAATATTTTTCACCATCAAAAACTTGATCTTGAAGTCCGCCTGTCATATTAGCAATAATAGGTTTGCCACATGCCATTCCTTCACAAACATTTAATCCAAACCCTTCTGCTTCTGAAATATTTATTACACAATCACAAACACCATTTAAGGTTGCTATATATTCTATAGGATATGGTTCCATAGAAATAACAACTTGCCCTTTTGTTAATCCAAGATGTTCCATAATTGAAATCAAATTTGGTCCTTCTACATCAAAGGGATTAGTATGCATAAACAAAACAGACTTATCATGTCCAGTCTCATCAAGAAAATCTTTATACCAAAACAGTAAATCACCAGAATTTTTTCTTCTTGCATTTCTATTATTCCAAAACCACACAAACTTATTATGTGATGCACCAAAAATTCTTAATCTCTGATTTTCAAATTCTTCTTTACTTAAAGGTTTAAAAATATTTGTATCAACCGCATGAGGTAAATAAACCCTTTCAACATTTGGGGATACTTCTTTTACAATGTCATCTGTTAATTTGGATATTGTAGCAATCACATCTGTAGACTTGTAGATTGTTTCATTAAAAGTTGGAGTTGGTTTATTGTCCCAAACATGATAATAAACCATAGGAATCAATGGTCTTATTTCATCCTCCATCTGCCATAACCATCCGAAAAACCTAGGATCTGTCATAAACCACAATATATCTGGTTTTTCTGTTCTTAGAATAGATCTTACTAATTCTGGATTTCCAAATTCTATCACAGGATAGATCGTCCAATCATCTCCCCATTTCTCCGTTTTTGTAGGTTGCATACTTTGATGTTTCAATGCTCCACCAAAAGAAATAAAACAAAACTTTCCAGTTTCAAGTAAAGATTCTATGAAAAGCTTCGTTTGATGTGCAACACCTGTAGGATACAAAGGATGATCACTAAGTGTTAAAATTTTTATCTTTTTCTCATTTTCCATCAAATATCCTCCTAAGAACAATATTTTGTTTTCTTAAAATCACACTTATCACAATTTAATTTGTTTTTAACATAAAAATTATTTTGTAAACTAAATAATGCTTTATTCATTAATTCTAAAGCATTGTTAATTTTTTTCTGTCCAGAAGTAATCTTTACAAATTCTATTCTATCTTTTTTTGCTGTCCTTTTTAACAAGATAAAGTATGTTTCTACCTTTTTAGGATCTATTTTTAATTCTTCAAGCAAGAAATATTTATAAAATGCAAGTTGATAACCAGTTAATTTATCTGATTTTTTTCTTGCATCCCATCCCCAAGAAGTTGTTTTCCAATCAATAATTTTATATTCATCACCAATTTTTATTATAAGGTCTATATAACCAAGAAAATTCATTTGTTCGTTTAAAGAATATTCTATTCTTTTTTCTGTACTAATAACTTCAAAATCACCAAATCTATTTTTTATCGCTGGAACTGCTTCTTCTAAAAGAAGCACAGACTGTTCTCTTAAAGTGTTTATTAACTTTTCATCACATTTTTTTAAGCACATTATTTCCTGCTCAAACTTTTTCTTAAATTCATTATGTTTATCAAATTTTTCATTTAACAAAAGATTTTCTATAACATAATGCATAGAACTACCAAAAGCAGTAAATTCACTGTGATTAAATTCTTTTACTTTATCAACATAAACAATCTTATATGAATAAGGACATTTATTCCACTGATTTATGGCAGAAAAACTTATATGCTTTTTTTCTTCATTCATTTTGATAAATTTCTACAAGTTTTTGATATAAATTTGGACTAATCTTTTCTAAATAAGAATTATCTTCCTCTAAAACATATGTTTCAAATCCAGTTGCAAAATATTCTCTCAGTGTCGTAGCACTATAAGGAGAAATAAATAACCCTTGTGTAAAGGATGATAATTTTTCATACCCGATTACTTTATAAAATAAATCATCTACTGTATATCTTTTTGATTTCTTATAAGAATCAACAGAAAAACCATGTTCATCTAATATAGATGATAATTTATTAAACTTCATCTCATACTCTTCTTTTATCTTATCATCTTTATAAAGAAAATTAGTATATTGCTCTTCTATAGCATGTCCTATCTCATGAATAACATCTTCAATAACATCATTAACATTTACTTGCCTATTTGTTATATATATGACACCATTGTCATATAGAGAGTCTATTTCTCTTTTTTTAAGTTCTGCAAAATCTCCAATTTTAATTGTAGATATGTTTTTGATTAATTTTTCTGGGATTTCTTCTAGTCTGTTCCAGACTATTGCTGAATCTATCGTCAAAGGAAACTTATCTTTATATTCAATATTTATTCTTCCATTAAATATTGATTTTTGTCTCAAAGACTCTTTTAACTCATTTGAATTTTTTCTTATATACTCTTCATTCAACATCTTTATTTTTTCTGCCTTTTACATCTCTTGGATCTCTCTTCTTTTTGTTTGTTACAGATTTTGTTTCTTTCTTTTCTATGATAATTTCTTCTTTGCACAATCTCTTCTTAAGAACAAACTCTGTCATTGTTCTATTTATATACTTTCTTCGTATCTTTGTTTGGAAAGATTCATCTATCAATTTTCTTGCGTTTAACGCATCTTCATAAGATACAAATTTAGTTACAATTTCCCAAGGTTTTCCAGCATTATTCTCCATTTTTTTCTCCTATAATCTCTTCTTTTACATATTCCTTATTATCAAAAACAATCTTATGCCCTTCAACGTGTAAAATACCCATATTGTCAAAAGCAATCTTATGCCCTTCGTCGTGTAAAATAGATAACATTTCTGCGTTTTCTAAATTCTTTATTTTTTTATATGCAGAAACTATCAAATTTAAATCTTCTAAGCTCTTAAGTCCTTCATATAATAAAACTTTTATTGTGTGTTCTGCTGACCACCTATTACCTTCCTCTACTTCTTTGATTCTTGCTTTAAGAACTTCATCTTTAATGTCTTTAATCATTTCAAGCATTTTTGTCTCCTATCGAAACACTGGTTGTTCCTGAAGTTGAACTATACCAATCACTAGGTTTATATTCATATGGAGTACATCCATAATATACTGCTGGAGTTGTAAACAAATATGGGTTTATATTTGTGTTTTGATCTTCTTCTAATAAATCCAAACCTTCATACAATAAGGTTAATATTGCATATTCTTCTGACCACTTATTCTTTTCCATTAACTTATTTATTCTTTCTTTAAGAGTTTCATCTGTTATTCTAATTATTTCATGCATATTCTTTACCTCATAATTCTTAATATAACTAATATCATTCTTTATCAGGATTGTTAACCATTTTATTAAAAAAATATTCAGGAGATTTTGAATATTTTTTTAATAAACTTATTGCAGAACCCCGAGTAATACCCAAAAATGAAGAAACATCAGCAGCAGTCTTGCAAAAATTTTCAGAATGTCGCACAATTATTATTCTTAAAAGTCTTTTTAAATTTTTATAAAGAGACATCCCATATAAAGAACCTTTGGCAAAAACAGAAGCTAATTCAAGTTTTAACAAAACAACTTCTTCTAAACTTAATCGTGATAACATAAATTCAAATTCTTCATTACTTTTATTTTCTTTTCTTAATTGTTTAGAAATGGAAGTAAATGGATTGTGTTTGTATTCATACAAAAAAAACACCTATTTAACCATATAAATTATAATGTGACTTTTTTAGACTTTTTTTTCGTATAAGGACTTGAAAATATAGGTGGTTTTTTTTCAATTTTCTCAACCTTTTTTTCAAGAATAGATAATGCCTCTTTAACTTTTGATCCACATGCTTTCATATCATAATATCCATCAGTCCATTCAGTGATAAAATAATCTACATTACCACCAAATCCAAAGCATTGATTTAAGCATTTGCTAAACAAAGCATAATCAGTATCTTTTAATGTTCTAAGCATACCACCAAATCCATTAATATAGTCTAAAGCTTCTTTTCTTTCCATTATGTTATGTTCCACTCCATCATAAATCCTTTGTTTAAATCAGTATCTTCAAGCGAACCACTTACAGGCACATATCTAAGTCTATAAGGAAGTTGATAACAATATAAAGATCCAGAGGTAATCGTATGAGAAGAACCCGTTGCATTTATTGCACTTGAAGCATACTCTGTTGCAGCAACACTGCCAGTGAATGAAGAAGATGTAAACCAACTTGCTGTTCCAGCAGCAAAACTCATTGATGCAGAATTTCCATCAGTTCCTCTATTAATATAGTCATAAATTGTAATAGCACCAGCAGAGGCAGATGCATACCAATAACTTGAACTATTGATTGCTCCAACAATATTTGAAGCAATTTCTGTTGGAGTAAACGAAGCAGAATAATACCACCAACTACCAGTTGCACTCCCAGAAGTTTCTGTAAGTCCATAGGTAAAGACTTGTCCACTGCTTTCAGTAAGAGCAAATAAGTCTCCCAATGTCCCACTTGATCCACTCGCAATCGTAAACACTCCTGATGATGGAGTGTTTGCTGTATAATCTACTTTAAGAGAACTATAAGGTGATCCTAAAATCTGATATCTAACTGTATAATCCAATTTACCAACATTTGTTGATCCTGTAAATGTTAAGAAACTTGCTTCAGTTGCCATAATTTTGAAATCATAATTCGATGCACTTGGATAACAATTTGTATCCATAAAATATGCTTTAGGACTAGAAAGATCGTAAACACATCCATTTGTTTTTAACGATTCGGTTGTAGAATTATCCAACCAATAATGATAACGAGCCGTACCAATATCAGTGGTTTCTCCATTTGTAAAAAGATCATATACATCATCTGCGTCTGCTAAAAGAAGAGACTCTTCTTGAGTCCACATTTTATAAACAGATTGATTTGATTTTCCACCGTATAAAGCAGTTTTCATTAGCGCTTCAAACTGTGCAGATCCATAATTTGCATAATTCAAAACAGAATTATCATCTATATATGCACCAATCATCGCCTTACGTCTTCTACCACGAGGATTCATTCCTTGTTCTCCAGAAATATTTTATCAGAAATCTATCTAAAATTAAATAGTTTTAAAAAACATCTTATTCCACAACAAATTTATTTTTATTCATTACCAAGTTCTAAGTCTAATTCTTCATCACTTATCCCTGTTTCATCTGATTCACCTTCTGATCCTTCTAATCCGCCTTCTGTTTCTCCAGAATCTATTTCTTTTCTTTCATCTTCATATTGTTTTGTTGTTGGTTCTGAAAGTTTCGATTGTAATTCATCTTCCCATTTATCGAAATAAAGTTTAATATTTGTTAAAAGATAATCATAAAACAATTCTCTATCTTTATCATTCGCTAATGCAGTATAAGAATCTATTATATTTGTTTGAATTTTTTTATATGATCTAAATGCAATATTTCTTCCTGTTTCATCTTCCCCGGAGATCCCGAATTCTTTTTCTTCTCTTTCTTCATCTGTTAATCCTTTGTCATTTTCGATATCAATAAATGCTTCTTCATCTGGTATTTCATTATCTTTATCTACATCAACTTGAATATCTTCTTGCAGGTCTAATATTCCATTGTCATCAGTCTCCACTGATCTCGAAGGAGCTAAAGAATTTTGAATCGCATTGATTATATGAGATCTAAAAGATTTTCTTTGTTTTTCATCAGAAGTTAATTTCTTATAATCTTCTTCTAAAGAAGGAATTATTTTTTTCAAAAGATCTTCAAGAACATTAATACCAGTTGATTCGTTTGGAGAATTAACATCTATCTTTTCTTGAATAATTTTTTTTGCCTTATCTCTCACATACTTACGTAACAAAATTTCTGTTATCATTTCATTTCTTGAAAACATATTTATTCTCCTTTTTTTACTTGTATTTTATTATATTTTTTTATTGTATGCAAAATTTGATTTGCTTTTCCTCTAAGAAAACCTGGAAGGTAATCCGAGAACACTTCTAATTCATTATTAACTATAGCATCTCTCATTCTAGTAGAACTAAGCGGTAATCCTGTTTGTATCTCAGAAAACAAAGATGATCCTTCAATATTAACTATATAATCAGATCCAAATAGAATCTTTACACCACTTCTCGCATATTTTTTAACAGAATCATTAAATCTATCTTCATCCTTACTAGAAACTCCTAAAATTATGGTATCTCCTGGTTGAGCATACTCTTCTCTATTTTCTTGATTCGCAACAAACTGTAGGACAGATCCTACAGGTGAATTAACTGGTGATTCTAGAATATAAACATTTTTTGCCCAAGATTGTCCTTTAAGATATAAATTGAACATCCATTTTGAAGTATCAAATCCAATATCGCTTCCATCTGCTGCTTTTCTTGATAAAGGAGATATAAAAACAATAACTTTGTCAGAAATAAGTGCATATCGCTTTATCATTTCTAAATGACCTCTATGTGGAGGTTTAAAAGATCCAGGAATAACAGTAATATCCGCTATCTTTTCAATCAACCGTTCGTTAAGAACTTGTTTTTCGTCTGAATCTGATTTTGAAATATTTGGAATATTTGGATTATATTTTATAATACCATTTATTTGATTAAGAGGAGCAAAATTTCCTGTAATCTTATATACTTTATCTTTATAAATAAAAACAAATCCTTCACTGGAATTGGTGATATCTTCTGCCTTTTCTAATTTTAGAAGTTGTCTTTCAAGAATTTCTATCGCTTTTTCATCTCCGTTTCTTCTAATTTCTTCAACAGCGGTATTATATAAATTCTGCAACCTTGTCACTTCTTCTTTATCATTTTCTATAAAAGAACTATCAAAATCATTTAATATTTCTACAGAAAATTTATGAACTAAATCTTCTAAAGGAAGAATTGCCTGTTTATAATACTTCCCAGAAGGTTTAAGTATTTTTTTTATTATTTTTTTCATGGATTCAGTATCAGTATAATTTCCATTTTTTTCAACAATCTCTTTCAATCTTCTTACTATAAACTCGAATATTGTTGAATCTTTCGATAAAGAATTATCTTTTAACAACCTATCTATTGAATTTTTTATATTGTTATAAACACTAAATTTCATTTGATGATCTAAAATTTGGATTGCATCCATACGAACTAAGTAATCATGCATATTAACATTGTGTTCAGAATCAGAAAATATCTGTTGAAGAGATATTATATTATCTTTCAAATCTATATTTTTAATTATTTCTGTTTTTTTATTTACTTCTAAACTTCCTGTTAAATGAATAATTATTGCTTTAACATCATATTTTAAAACATTGAAATAATCTGGACTTATTATTTCACAATTATAAAATTTATAATTTTCTCCATCATCAAACAATTCTTTTTGCTGTTCCGGTTTTATTTTTTTAACAATAGAAGAAAAAACATTCATTGCATTATTAAAAACATTTGATAATTGTTCTTTCTCTTTGAGTTTTAAGGACATATCTGTAAGAGTAAGACCACCTTGCTTTAGTTCTGATTTATTTCTAGCAACTTTTACATTCATTGAAGATATATCAAAAGAAACAAAAAGATTTATTCCATCTATTTTTTCACTTCCTTTTATTTTTTTTTCATATAAACCATCAAGAATTTCATTCAATTCACCAAATGTTAAATCATAATCTTCATAAAGATGATTTATATGTCCTGCCAAACCACCCATTATTTTACCTCATTAATATCAAATTCTGGCATACCATCTACTAAAGCATGATATACCCATATTTTATTATTTTGCATCACTTCAATTTTCATACCATCTCGAAACCAACCAATACGTTCTTCTTGTGAAGCATCCCGCCACATATCAGATACAACTTCACTAGCAATTAGAAAGGGATGATTCTCAACTTCATATCCATCATTGTCTCGTGTCCACTTTGGATATGTTGTCCATTCACAACCAACAAGATGTCCCATCCATTGCCCCAATTCACCCACTACTTCACCTCATCTTTAAAGAAATTAAACATTTCTGTAAAAGTTTCAAATGTCTCTTTTGTAGTGTTATCTTCAATAATTAAAACACTCATTAATAAACTAGATTTATCTATATCAATCTTTATAATACTGTTTCTTGCTGAAGAAACATTATTTTCTCTATAAAATTCAATATGATACGGAAAATGAGTTCCTTTATCATATAAAACAAATCCTAAATTTTCATAAGACGAAATAATTGTTTTTAATGACTTTTTGTACTCTTCCGCATTGTTTGAATCATTTTCTATAAAGTTTTTAAAATCCAAAATAGCATTTTTATCTATATATTTTTTGTAATCTACTATATAATTACTTTTTGTTTCACTAAATTCATTAATAGGAAAATAAAATCCATTTATATAATCTTCAAAGATTTTTTTCTTTGTTTCTGTAGAATTTATATCAACTTCTAAAAAAAGAGGTCTAACTATATAGAATATATCATTTTTCTTAAATTTAAAATACTCCCCATCACCAGATGTTTGTAATTTTAATCCTAGATTTTCCAGTTTTTGAACAAAAATACTTTTGAATTTATTCTTAAATAATATTTCTATTTTATTTTCTTCTTCGTTGTCTAATGTTTCGTCATATTGATTTAGTAATTTGCTTAATACTTGAAATTCAGTATTTTCTTTATAATATTCTACCTGTTCTTTTAAAATTCTAGATTTTAGTCTTTGATTTTTTTTCTTTGATTCATTGCTTCTTCTTTCTTCTTTCTTCTTTTCTTCATATGAACGAAAAGCCATATTGCCTTCTGCAAACGCTTCTTCTTCTAAACCCCTTAAATGTTTATTCTTATTAAAATATCCTTCACCTTGATATCCAAAATCCTCAAGATTTCCCATTTCATTTTGTTTGTGGTGTACTAATTCATGACAGATTGATCTTAAAATATCTTTTGGATGTCTATTGTTTGTATAAACTCCTATATGTCTCTGATCTGGATTATAAAATGCCGTATTCGCTAGCATATCTTTAGAATTATCTTGATTATGCATTAAAGATATAGATGGATAATTATTGAATTCCATATATGCTTTAACAAACTTAAGCATATCTTTTGTCGCTTCAATAAGATCATTTAAATTCTCAGATGTCTGATTTATTATTTCTATCATTTTTTAAAATTATCCTTAATACTCTTCTATTATTACTCTTTTTCTTTTTCTTTGGAAACCGAAATTGGTACATTATCAGTTATTGCTTTTTGGATATCTTTGTCCAATTCAACAGGGCACTTCAACCCTGACTTGTCTAATGCTGATGCAATAACCATCAACATCTTGTTTTCAAAAGAAAGTTGTTCTTCAGTATCACATATCTCTCCATAAAGAGATATCGTAAACCATCGAAACCACTGTTTTGTATTTTCATTCATCGTTTTTATCCTACCCCCACTGCACTTAATGATTCAATTGGATAATCTTTATGAACAACATACAATCTTGGACCGTATGTTGTGATATTAGCACCAGATTCTCCCCCTATATACCACGCTACTATTAAATTTTCTGTTTTGGCATATGCCGTTGCCGTTATAATATCAGTAGGAGTAATAACACGCCTAACAAAGACGTTTCTTGCTCCTCCTGATGAATTCGTGTATGTTGTTGTAGAAGAATACGACAAAGATAATGATGCTAATAATCTAGAGAATCCAAATTTATTCTGAACAACCCTAGCATCAGCAATGTTTGATAATGTTGTTTCGCCAATTAATTTCCAATTGTAATTTCCAAATAACAAATTGTA
This sequence comes from Candidatus Pacearchaeota archaeon, assembly GCA_023228065.1. The sequence continues at coordinate 19,024 of JALOBX010000002.1, forward strand.
TGTTGAAATATCTAAGTGAGATAAAGCACTTCCAAATATGTTTGAGAAACCAGCACCCAAAACCACAACACCTGCTGTTATTGTTCCTAGTTCAATTATTGGATAATTATCATATTTTACTCTTGCCATAATTAACCTACTCCTAATTGGAATATTTCATCAAGATCTATATGCAAAGGGACAACATACAATTTTGCCCCATACGCATTAAGATTAGTTCCAGCATCACTTCCTAACATTGAGGCAATATAAATAGATTCTGTTTCCGCTTCTGGTAATGCCGTAATTATTTCACTGGGTAATACAATATTTCGTATTTTCGCAGAACGTGCCGCTCCTGCTGAATTCGTTAATGTTCTTTCGGTTGAATAAACAAAACTTGGAGTAACCAAATTTCGTGATACTCCTAATTTAATTTTCATTACTCTTGTATTTGGAACATTGAAAAAGAAACATTCTTGAATAACCTTCCAATTTCTATGCCCAAAAGACCTATCCAATTGTTTTAAATTAATTACAGAGTATGCCCCTGACCCATAGACATAAGTTCCTCCTGTAACCACTGTATTTGATGAAACAGCAGATATCTGAAATATAGAAAAATTATCTCTTATTCTCAATTTTATCCCACTCCTAATTGAAAAATATCATAAATTGGATAATTGCTGGGAATAATATACGAATTAACAGCATATACACTAAGATTAGTTGCTGTTCCAGCATCACAACCAAGAAACCCTCCCCAAACAACAGTTTCAGTTTCCGCTTGTGATAATAAAGCAATAATTTCGTCTGGAGTAATACTTATTCGACCAAAAGCAGACCTTGCTCCACCTGCTGAATTTGTTAGATAAGATTCATCAGTATATTTCAAATCCAAAGATGCTAGAACTCTTGAAAATCCCATTTTCATTTTCATTACTCTTGTATTTGGAACATTAAACCACAAACATTGAAGAATTAATTTCCAATTATGATAACCATATATTTCATCTAATTCACTAATGTTTATGGTAGAATACCCAGCATTGGCAGTAATATATGTACCTGATGTTACTGTAATTGCTGTTTGAACATTAGTCAAATTAATTATTTGATAAGATTGATCTAAATACATTAATTAATTCTCTCTTGAACTTAAGGATTTCCAATAAGCGCTTCCAGTAAATACAGAACTAAATGTTAATTCTACTTGTTTAATGTTCCCAACCAAATCTCCACTTCGTGGATAATACCAATTTATTACACTTGCAGTTTCAACTAAAATAACTTGATCATTAACATCTATAGTATTAACAGCAATCGTTCCAACAGTCAAAGTTCCACTCATTTGAAACTCATGAAAAGATTTTGGATGTTCTGCTACATATGGCATATCAATTGTATAAACTAAACCACCGAGTGCTCCCGTACTTGATTGAGTTAATGGCAAATAAGTTTGTCCTACTTGTTGTGAAGTAATATCTACTGCATAATGATCAATTAAAACCTGAATAGAAGTAGATCCAGTAATTCCTGTTCCTGTAATTGCTAAACAATCCAAATATCCTGATATCTTATATTCTCCAGCAGAATCAAAATCTCCAATTTTATAATTTTTTGCACCATTACTGTAATTTAAAGTAAGATATTCCGTATCCAATGTCCATCCAGTAGGAGAATACCACTTGACAATATGACAAGGCATCACTTTCCTTAACGTAGAAACAACAATGCTTCCTGTAGGCATTGTTGAAGAAATTGGTGTTACCAAAGATGAACAAACTTGATAAACTCCACAATTAGACATTATAGATCTCCAAATTTAAGATAATTTTATCTACAATAAATAGATTTATAAATAATATAAATCGCAATCCTTTAAACTTAATAATAAAAAAAGTTGTTAACAAACTAAAAAATATAGTATATGATCATCATATATATAACGACGATGAGAATCACTTTGAAAGTTTAAAAAAAACGTGCTTCGTCGTTTAAGACATGCGTTATACAGTATGTATTACAAATAACTAATTATGTTAAAATTTCTTCTTGACTTAAATAAAAAAATATGTTATTATATCTACAGGAGATAAAAAAATGAAAGCTTCAAAGAAAAAAGAAAAAATTGGTTGGGTATGTTCTTTGTGTGGTGCATCTATAAATCCCGAAATAGATAGGTGCCCTAAATGTGAAGCAGAAAATCTTTTAGAAAATGATTTGTTACCAGATTCTCTTCTAAAGAAGAAAGAAAAATCAAAAAAAATATTATTAACAGATTAACTTAAAAAGGACAAAATGACTACATTCGAAAAAATAAAGTGCTTTAAAACAGAAATTATATCACTCTTAAGTTTAAGTATCATAATCCCAGCACTTTTATATTCTTTTAATTATTCTTTTATTGAAAAAGAAACATTTTTTCTTTTTCTTTTTATTGGTTTTTGTAGTTTTGCTTTATCTTTTTATATCGTATTTGTTATTCGTGATTTAATACATGTTAAATTTGGAATTAAATTTTTTGCTAAACATTCTTTGAAATATTATATAAATAATGACGTTTTAGACGATGTTCTTTCAAAGTGCATAGAACAAACAGCATTTAAGTTTAAAGTCTCTACAAATCAAATTGAAGAGCTCTTGAATGGTCTACAAGTTAGATTCGTAGATCATATATTAAATGATCAGTCATTAAAAATTAACTTAATGACTGAGAAACCTCAGTTCTTTAAAATGATAAGAAGAGAAATATATATTACTGTAATAGCAAATAATAACTATCATTATGATTCCCTCTATAAAGTATTAGAAGGATATATAGATATATTTAGATAAACTCCTTAAAGTAAAGGACATCAAAATGAAATTTATAGAATTTGAAGCAAAAGAAATTCTCAGGGGATTTGGATATTTTAAAGGTATTCATACAAAAGAACCTATAAAAGTTCCTATTAAATTAAACTTAACATGGAACTCAGATTTATTAAGTTTTATAAACCCTATTCATATAGGGTTTTTACGTGCATATGTTGATGGTACAATTCAAATAGATGATGAAGAATTCACTTTGTTTGGAACACTTACTTTAAAATATTTTGAAGATAATTCTATAGAATATCATCTCTTTATAGAAAATTTTATAAAAAAATCTTCAACAAAAGATTCAGAATGTCTTACTTTTATTGGGAAAAAAATAAATATAAAACCCTGGAATCTTCTTTTTTCTCATACTACTTGCTTTGGAACACTTTTACAAAACAATGAATTAATTGCTGATTGTTATTTGTTTTTCAATTTAAAAGATTTATTTCCATTTTTGAAAAGTTTCAAGTTCAAATTTAATGTATAAAGGAATAATAAATGTTTACTTTTTTTTATTGTTTATTTGGTTTCAGTATGTTAATTATGTTAATTAATGTCTTTTATAAAAACATCTTTCAAAATAAGGAAAAAAAAGTTATGAATAATCTTGAAATTTATCACAATGATTATCTAAAAAAGATTAGAGAAAAAAATGAATTTATCAAAAATAGTCAAAAGACTACCAACCCCAAGATTGGTGTTTCTGATCTACATGTAGAAGCACCATCAGATGATATTATGTTTTTTCCAAAAAATCATGAAATAAAGTGATATAAGGAAGGATCGCATAGAGGCCGAGTGCAGTGGTTTGCTAAACCATCGAACGAAAGTTCCAAGGGTTCGAATCCCTTTCCTTCCTCTAATTTAATAGAATTATTCTTTTTTAAATTACGTCTAATTAATAGACTGTTTTGGAGAGAACATGAAAAAATATTTATTTTTAATTTTATTTGCTTTATTCACTTCTGGGTGTACTGGAACATATTACTGGACGTATTCACCTCCAATCATTTACCCAGAATATCATCAAACTTATTATCATAAACATTATGTTGTTCATCATAAAGTTGTTAATTATTCCAATCACAGTTGGAATAAAAATAAATGGTATAAAAAACCTCATTCTTATCCACAAAAACCTCACTGGAATCACAAAAAGAAGTTTTAATTCAAAAATTTTTTCTTGACAAAAAAGTTATTCTGTGTTAGAATGTATATATAAAATAAAAAAAGGTTAAAATGTATATCACAAAAAAATATTTAGAAAATCATCCAAATCATATTTTTGTATTTGGAGATAATTCTTTAAGACAAGGAAAAGGAGGAGCTGCCTCTTTAAGAGATGAACCAAATACATATGGATTTATTACAAAAAGATATCCAAGTGATGATTGTAAATCTTATTATAATTCAAAAGAATATGTTTTTGTTTTTCAAAAAGAACTTGAAAGTCTGGAGTACTTTATAAGAAGCAATCCAAATAAAACATTTCTTATTTCTAAACTTGGAGCAGGACTTGCAAACAAATATTTAATTTTTGAAAACGTCATTGAACCAACTTTAAAAAACTCTTTATCACACTATAAAAATGTAATATTTCTTTATTAATTAATAAATTTTATGAAAGAAAAAAAATGAGAATTAAACTAATATCTGATATTCATGCAGAATTCCATGCTGACAACGGAAAAGATTTTTGTAAAAGATTACCTGTAGATAATGCAGAAATTTTAATTATATGCGGTGATCTTGGACAATCTCAAAGTGTAGATATTTGTCTTTCTATATTATCCAAAAAATTTCCACATATAATTTATGTACTTGGAAATCATGAATATTATGGACTTTCACTTTTTGCTGGAAAAACAAAATATACAAACATTTGTAATTCTTTTAAAAATGTTTATTTGCTAGATAACAGTTTTATCACAATTGAAGAACAAAGATTCTTTGGTGGAACAATGTGGTTTCCAAAAGTTGATTTAATTGATTTTTATAAAAAGTATATAAGTGATTCAAAACTTATAAAAGATTTTGGAAATGTTTTTGTAGAAAATCAAAAATTTATAGAAGCATTTGAAAAAACAAATGCGAATGATATTATTGTTACTCATCATTTACCATCCTATAATTGTGTAGGAAAACAATGGAAACACAGTAAGTTAAATATGTTTTTTGTATGTGATATGGAAAAATATATTATCGACAAGAAACCTAAACTTTGGTGTGCTGGACATACTCATGTAAGTTGTGATACTCTTGTAGATGGTACAAGAATAGTTGTTAACTGTCACGGGGGATACGACTATAATGAAAACTACAAAGAAAACTTTATTATAAAGGTATAAATATGGAAACAATAGCGATAATAATGTTTTTGATTATGTGCTCAGTTCTTTATATTTTTTATGGAGATAATCGATGACATATGCAAATAAACTAAAAGTTATGACAATAGTAGGCACAAGACCCGAGATAATCAAGTTATCCCAGGTTATTAAAGTGCTTGATGAAGAAACAAATCATATACTTGTTCATACTGGACAAAATTATGATTATGAATTAAACAACATTTTCTTTGAGGATCTAAAATTAAGAAATCCAAATTATTATCTTGACGCTGCTGGTAAAACATCTACTGAAACAATAAGTAATGTTATTATAAAAGTTGATGAAATCCTTGAAATTGAAAAACCCGATGCTGTTCTTATTTTAGGTGATACAAATAGTTGTTTATCAGTCATTGCAGCAAAAAGACGAAAAATTCCTATTTTTCATATGGAAGCTGGAAATAGATCTTTTGATGAAAGAGTCCCAGAAGAAATAAATAGAAAAATACTTGATCATATAAGTGATATAAATCTTCCTTATTCTGATATAGCAAGAGAATATCTCTTGAAAGAAGGACTTTCACCTGACAGAATAATTAAAATAGGAAGTCCAATGGCAGAAGTATATTATGAACATTTTAAAGCAAATTCTTTTATTTTTCCTGAAAAATGGACAAAAGATATTCTTGAAAAATTTAATCTTGAAAAAAACAAATTTTATCTTTTTTCTCTTCATAGAGAAGAATCAATAGAAAATGAAAAACAAATTAATAAATTAATTAACGTACTTACTTGGATGGATGAGAATTTACAATATCCAATTATTTTTTCAACACATCCACGAACAAAAAACCGTTTAACCACTTTAGGAGTTATTGATTCTTTTAAAAATATTAAATTTATGAAACCATTTTCTTTAACAGAATATGTTGCATTACAGATAAATGCATCTATTGTTTTTTCAGACAGTGGTACAATTTCTGAGGAAACTTCTCTTCTTCAATTAAAATCATTAAATTTGAGAGAAGCACATGAAAGACCAGAAGCTATGGAAGAAGCTACTGTAATGATGGTTGGATTAGATTTAGAAAGAATTAAACAAGGGATTGATATATTAAATTCAGGACATGGATTTTCATCTTATGTTGCTGATTATACACGTCATAGTATTGCATCAAAAGTATTAAAAATAATAATCAGTTATACTGATTATGTAAAAAGAAATGTATGGAGAGAAGAACCACATGAATGAAGATCTTTCTATAGTAGTTGAATCTTTTCTTGAAAGATTTTTTGAAGTTATAAATCAATATTGTTTGGATCATAATGTAGATAGACAAACTATATCTGAAAGATCTGGAATGAATAAACAATATTTAGAAAAACTATTTAGTAGAGAACTCGAACCTACTATCTTTGATATTGTGTTTTTACTTGATAGTATTGATTATTCTTTTACATTATTTTATTCTAAAAAAGACAGTGACAAAATGTACTGTGAATGAAAGGAGAAAAAGTGTCAACATTTAAAGAAGGTATAATGGAAGGTAAAGTTTCGTTTTTGGAAGTTTCTGATTTCTTAAAAAAAGGTATAGCGTATGTAAAAACTCATAAAGGAACATTTATGCATGATTTTTTTGGAATGACCAGCGAACAATTCGACACACTTCTGAATAAAGGATTTTTTAAGGAGGATAATGTATATTACTGTGATTTTTCCGATGCTGGCAAATTATCTGGAAAAAGAAAAAAGTAAGATAAGCAAATCCATAATTTTTTGTTCTTGACAAATTCAAAATTAAGTATTATACTTAAAATTAAATAACAATTTGGAGGTATTTATGCTACACATAAGAGATATACCCTGCTAAACTATTCATACATGTTTCTTTTTAATGATGCTATTTAACAATGGAGGACATAATATGACACCTAATTCACTTTTTAATATTCTTTATCCTTATTCAAGCAAAAATGCGATTGTTCCAAAACAACTCGAAGACGGTTCTCTTGAATACAGATTCAACCTTGCAGGAACACCACTTGAGGATATCAAAGTTACATGCGGAGAAGGAAGATTTGAAGTCTTATCGAAAGATAAGCACTATTCAGCATATTTAGATGATACACAAGACATAAAATATCTTGTTTTTGATATGAAAGCTGAATATAAATTGGGAATATTGATTATCACAATTCCCACAAAGCTCCCTGATATTCGTTTGATACCTGTTAAACTTATCACTGAATAAAATCTTAATGTTTCTATAGCTCAGCCACCATGTGTGGAAGGAGTTCCGGTGCCGTCTTAAACGACACCAGATAGTTTTCATGTTTTCTATTGCTCTTTCACCATAGCTCGTCCACCATGCGTGGAAGGAGTTCCGGTGCCGTCTTAAACGACACCAGCTAATCTTCATGTTTTCTATTGCTCTTTCACCATATGTGAAGGGGTTCTGGTGCCGTTTAAAACGGCACCAGGCAATTTTCTCTACAATATTTAAACATTAAACATTAATAAAGGAATATTTATGACTATCCGAGCTTTAAAATCACCTCAATATAATTGGGTTTTTGATGATTCTAATGGTAACTTTGCTAGATGGGGAAAAACTGAAGAAGAAAATCCTTCTTATTCTCCGCTAGGACCAGAACTTCTTGATATTGAAGTTTCAACAATTTGTCACAATGGATGTACTTTTTGTTATAAAAGTAATACGGGCAAAGGTCACAATATGACACTTGATGAATTCAAAAAGATTTTTCACAAAATTCCTCAGAATTTGACACAAATTGCTTTTGGAATAGGGGATATTGATGGTAATCCAGAATTATTTGATATGTTTAAATATTGTAGAGAAAATAGTTATAATCTTGTGATTCCTAATGTAACTATTAATGGAAAAAACATTTCTAAAGAGCATTATGATAATCTTTCTAAATTATGTGGTGCCGTTGCAGTATCTATGTATGATAAGGATAATTGTTATAATTCAGTTTTTGAACTAACAAGCAGAGGACTAAAACAAGTTAATATTCATATGCTTTTAAGTGAAGAAACATATGATGATTGTTTTCAGGTAATCAATGATAAACTGACTGATAAACGTCTTGAAAAACTTAATGCTATTGTTTTTCTTATGTTAAAGCCAAAAGGTGATAGAAATACATACAATTCTATTAAAAGCATAGAAAAATATTCAAAATTGGTTAATTATGCAATAGAAAAGAATGTTCAAATTGGTATGGATTCATGTTCAGGACCATCAGTACTTAAATCATTAAATAACATTGATACTAGATCAATTGAACCTTGTGAAAGTGGATTGTTTTCGTTATATATAAATGCTTTTGGAGAAGCATTTCCATGTTCTTTTACAGAAGGAACTAAAGGATGGAAAAAAGGAATCAATATTCTTCAGATTGAAGATTTTATTTCTGATGTCTGGAACAGTAATAAAATTCTTAAATGGAGAAAAACGCTCTTAGGTTCTACAAAAAATTGTGATTGCAAATTCAAAAATGATTGTAGATCTTGCCCTGTATACGATATTTCTTTATGTAAAGGTAAAAAACAATGAAAATTAGACAAGGATTTGTCAGCAACTCTAGTTCTACAAGTTTTATTATAAAAAATAAAACAAATAAACAAAAAACTTTAATGGATTTTATAGAAGAAACTTCTGTTTTCTTATATAAAATATATATACAAAAGTATCCTTATCATCTTTGGAAGGATAGTCAAGATGAAAGTTACAGGGAAATATTTTCTGCTGAAAGTGTAAAAAGTTTTATTCAAAAAAGAAATTTTCGGATAAAAGGTAACAAAGAAATAGGAATTATATTTGCTGATGATCAAACATCTACAGAAAATTTCTATGAATTAATGTTAAGAGATTTTAATGAAACAGAATCATTTTCTTGGCAAATGGATGAAAATCTTCACTAAAGATAGATTATTTGTAAATATTTTTTCTTTACTTTTTTTAAAAAATATGGTATTATGAATTATAAAGTTAAGAAATTGAAAGGATTACTATGCGTTTTATTTATCTTAATGGATTAACACAAGAAATTGTATTCACACTTGAAAATCATAGTGATGATGGTAAGTTTAAACTTCTTGCGATAAAAGATAATCAAATTTTAGTTTCTTCATTAAAAGATGATGATTATCTTCTTGTTGGAGATAATGGTAGAAAAGAAAAGACGAATTGGATTGAAAAATTTATTATAGGAAAAGATGTAGAAATTGGTAGTATCGAAGAAACATAAAAGTGCTCAAGAGCTTTTAAATCTTAAAAAAAACGATATGTTTCTTCTTAAGAAAAATGCTATTTTATATAAAAATGCTGAAATCCGTATTAAACCTTTAGTAGGAAATGGATTAGCAATCTTTTTAGCACAAGTTAATCAAAGCACAATCAAAATTGGTTATCAAGGTAAAATTTATTATACAACTTTTTCTTCAATAAAAAAAATATACAATCCTTCTGAATATTCTATAGAATAACTACTTAATTAAAGTATCTTTCTGGAGAAATTAATGAAATTACAACAAATTATAAAACAAGAAGTTTTAGGTTATCTTAAAGAAATAAAAATCTTAAAAGAAAGTGGTTTTGCTAGATTAGCAAATATTCTTCGAGGCGATATTCCATATATCAAAACACTTGCTATTTTCACCGCTGCGAATCCAAAAACGTCTAAAACCGATGCAGCAATGAATAATGAATTAAACAAGGAATTAATGGCAGACTTGAGACAGGCAAATTATGGTCCTATTATGATGGCTGGAATGTTTGATAATTTTGAACATAGTTTTGCTATCCCGAATATAAATAAAGAAGATACAATTTCATATGGTAAAAAGTATAATCAAACTTCGGTCATATGGGGATATAAAACAAACGAAGGAATGACCTTTGAATATATTGTTTCTGATACAGGCGATGTTGAAAGTGTTAGAGAAGTGTTTATTGATGCTTCTAATAGAAAAAATTTCTATTCTATTATTCATGGAAGAAAATTTACTATTCCATTCTTTGATCCCGTCTATGAAGATTCTAAGTGGAATCCAGAAAAACATGGGCAAGTAATAGGAACAAAGCCAGAAACAGTTAATGAATCTATAAGAATTGTAGGTTCTAAGAAATTTACATATAACAGTGAAGATTTACTTAAACTTAAAAATCCTGAAATTGATAAATTGGTTAATAAAATCAAGAAACAACAAGAATTTTTATTTGAAAACACAAATAAATCTGGTAAATCTATGTGGGAAAGTAGAGGTATTATTCGTATGTGTCTTTTCAAACTTCAAAATCTAATAAAATAAACATAAAAGGTGATATATGTCAATTTATCTTGAGAAATTAAGCAATAACAAAACAATTTTCTGGAAAGCTGAATTTAATAGCAATACTGTTATATACTCTTATGGACAAGTTACTGGAAAAGTCCAAGTAAAAGAAGAAACTTTTCTTGAAGGAAAAAACATTGGAAGATCCAATGAAACATCTCCTGAACAACAATGTATGCAAGATGCTGTTAAGAAAGCAAGAAAAAAGATTGAATCTGGATATACTGTAGTTTCTGGTCAAGATTTGATTGACATTTTTACTTCAAAAACTGCTCAAAAATCAAATCTTGATATTCCAAAACCTATGCTTGCATTTAAAATGCAAGAACATTTAGAAAAAATTAAACCTTTTGTTTTCTGTCAACCTAAAGTTGACGGAAATAGATGTCTTTTAAATATAAAAACAGGAAAACTCTATTCAAGAACAAGAAAAGAAATTATTTCATGTCCTCATATTACTCATAATTTGATGAATACAAATTTCTCTTCATATTTATATTTTCCTGAAAATAATGTTGAATGGATTGATGGAGAATTATATTCTCATGAATTGACATTTAACGACATACAAAGTATTGTAAGAAGAACAAAAAACATTGATTATGAAAAATCAACTTCTATTTTCTTTTATATGTTTGATTTTATTTCTGATTTGTGTCAAGAAGGCAGAATGCAAATTCTAAATACACTCGAAGATACAACATATATAAAAATCCTTAAATCTTCTTTTATACCAAAAGAAGAAATTGATAAATATCATGATCAATATGTATCAGAGGGATTTGAAGGAATAATGATTAGAATGCCAGAACATCCTTATGAACAAAAAAGAAGTTATTCTCTCTTTAAATATAAGAAGTTTTATGATGATGAATTTAAAGTTGTTGGGTTTAAATGTGAAAAAAACAATCCAAATGTTCTTGGAACAGTAACTTGTCTTATGAATGACTCTGAAAAAACTTTTGAAGTGACTCCATCTATGACTGATGATGAAAAACAAAATATTTGGGACAATCAAGATTGTTTTCTTGGAAAATTTGCAACAGTTGTCTTCCAAGAAAGAGATTCTAAAACAAATATTCCAAGATTCGGAACATTAAAAGCATTCAGAGAAAAAAACACTTGACATTTTAATATAACTATGATATAGTTGTTATAGATTGATGCGGAGTAGAGGAGTGGTTCATCGCTAGGCTCATAACCTGGAGAACGGCAGTTCGATTCTGCCCTCCGCAACCATCCATCCATAGTTCAGATGGCAGAACGACAGACCGATAATCTGTAAATCGGAGGTTCAAGTCCTTCTGGATGGACTATAATCCCTTTCGTAGCTCAATTGGTTAGAGCAGTCGCCTTATAAGCGACAGGTAAGTTGTTCAAATCAACTCGGAAGGACTCCAGATGTAGCTTAACGGTTAAAGCACAAGATTGTGGTTCTTGATACTGAGGGTTCGAGTCCCTTCATCTGGCCGATTTCATTAAAAATGAGGTAATATGTCTATGAAAAATATTTATGAAATAGTTGATGAATATGAAAAGAAATCTGAAAAGGAACTTGTTGAAGAACTTAAACAAAAAATTAACTTTTTAGAAGAATCTATTCGACAACTAAAAGATGATTATCATTATGTAACAAATGATATTTTAAATAAATTAATTGATGTTAAATATGATATAGAAAACACAATTGAAGATATTGAAGAAATAACTGATTCTTATAAACCATAAAAAGAATAACATCATCATGAAAAAATCAATAAATCAAATCATTAATGTTAAAAAAAGAATTGAAGAACAATCTGAAAAAAATATAATAGAAGAACTTAAAAATCAATTCAATGATCCAAATATAGCAAATAACATCGCAGATATAATACCTTATATTGAATTCGAAATGAATAAATTAAAAAAATCTGCCAAGAACATAATTCTTAAATAAAAGGAGAATACATGGGATACACACATTATTGGCATTATACTCCAATAACATCTTTAGATGAAATGAAGAATAATTTTAAAAAATCTATTCCTTCTCTTGAAAAAATTCTCGATTCTTTTAAAGAGTTAGTATGCTTTGAAATGGGAGCAGAAGATGTTTCAGCATTTTTATCAGAAAATACAATTCGTTTTAATGGAAAACTTGAAGAAGCACATGAAACTTTTTCATTTTCTACTTTAAATCTACGTTCTTTTAATTTCTGCAAAACAGCAAGAAAAGAATACGATATAGTTGTCTGTGCATGTTTAATTGTGCTTCAGCATTTTATTCCAGGTTTAACTGTTAGTTCTGATGGGTTGTGTGAACGTGAAAATTCAGAAAACCTTATCGAGTTAATAAACAGCAAAAAAACAGAACAAACTTGGAAAGATGCATTAAAATTTGTTTTAAAAAATAGATTAATTAACTAATTAAGTAATTAATAATCTGGGTGTAGCCTAATCTGGCAAGGCGCTTGGTTTGGGTCCAAGAGACTGATGGTTCGAATCCATTCACTCAGACTAATAAAAGTAAATTTAATAATTAAATAAATTTTGCTCTTTTAGTTTAAATAGGGAGAACAATTGGGATACACCCAATAAGCAGAAGTTCAATTCTTTTAAAGAGCACTGATCCTTAATTTTATATTATAGAAAGGAGTAAAAATGCATATTTGCATATCATCTCGTGAAAATGTATTAGATCTAGCTCATAAATTTATGAACACACAACCAAATTATGACATGATTCATATTATTTCTATTAAGTCGCCTGGAGACTCAAAAGTAGACTTTTCCAGCATTATTGAAAATAACACATGTGATGAATTTCCACCAACTTTAAATATTAATTATTTTTCATTTGATGATGTATCATCATATGATCCATATTATGTAATGTTTAACATAGAAAATGCTGCGCATGTTATGTGTATAGCAGCACAAATTCAAGCATACACTGAAGAAAGATATAAGAATACTCTTCTGTTAATTCATTGTAATCAAGGTATTAGCAGATCACCAGCGATTGCTTATTGCATTCTCAGTCTTTTAAATGAAACTGAAAATGCTGATCTTATTTTTAATGATCGCAAACAATATAGTCCAAACATGCATGTTATCAACACTATTATGAGTTATGCATCTTACCATTTTGATAGTGATGATAATATGATTTATGATGCTTCGGCATCTTATGAAAAACTTCGTCGTATAGCAAAAGAAGCAGTATCATATCTTTCACTATCTGATTCTGAATTAAATGAATTTAAAGAACTTAAAGAATTTGATTGGCTGGATGATAATGAGGTGCCAGAATGAAGAAAATCTTTTTATTTGGAATATTTCTTTTATTTATTATGCTTTCTTGTGGAAGTTCATTAAAAACTGTTTATTTATTTAATCGTCAAACGATGTTGCTTGATAAGCATATCGGATATGCCACATTTGTTAAATGTGGTGAAAAGGATGGATCTTGGAAAAGATGTGCTGTATGCAATTCAGAACAAACACCAAAATGCAAAGAAATATTTTATGACAACGCTCTATATGATTTATATATTGAAGATGTTGAATAAAGGATAATAATGAATTTTCATATAAATATTGGAGATAAAGTTTGTTGTGTTGGTTCTTTCTCAGTGTTTGGCACTGTTTATTCTTTAGGAATAAATTCAAATAAAGAACAAATTTGTATAATTCTTTGGGATGATGCACCAGAATATCCAGATGTTCAAAAAATTGAAAAGTTAGTTAAAATAATTTAATTTTTTTATTAAAAAAAAATCTTGACAAATTAAAAAAAATATGTTATTATAGGATCATAATAGAGTAAAACTTATAAAAAAGGAGTTGTTATGGATTATTCAAATGTAAATGTACGTTTTCGTTATTCGCCATGCAAAAGATTGACTCTTGCTGTACTGAGAGACGTTGAGTCTGGAACTTTCCAAATTGGTTATGCTTTTTGGAATAAAAATCATGATAATTACAACAAGAATATTGCCAGATCTGTTGCGTTTGGAAGAGCTGAAAGATTTCCTATTTATCTTGAATTTCAAGAACTTAAAAATGGTACATATAAATCGGTTAAAGATGCTTTTTATAAGACTCTTTATGAAGACATTGATAATGTACCTCATTGGTTCTTGGAAGAAAGAGAAGCATATCTTTCAAATGAACCTGCAACTACAATCTCTGAAGACGCTCGTAACTAGTTATACATAAAGCGGATATAGCACAAAGGCAGTGCGGTAGACTTCCACTCTATTAATGAGAGTTCAATTCTCTCTATCCGCTCAATTTAATCAACTTAACCAGGAGAATCAAATGATAAGTGAAATGAAGAAGGGTGAAAGAAAAACTTTAAGTTTAGGACTTGATGTAGAAAGAAGAGAAGATGGGATGTTCATGACAAGAATTTTCCTTGAAACACCAAATGGTAATATGGCAATTAGATTCCGTCCAGGGATCGGAAAAACTGCTGAAGAAAGCGTTGTTAGTGCCTTCAGCAAGATTTCTACACCAATTATAACAGAAACAGAACCTAAAACATAATTTTTATTTTGTCATTAAAAAATGAAAAAATCTTGTGATACTTGTGGATACCATTCTGTTTATATTGTCTATTCATCCCAGGTTTTCTCTGAAAGAAAAAAATACATTTATTTATGTGCTAAATGTGGAATCTTATGGGAAGATGGATTCATATTAAATGACACATATTATAAAAGCAAAAAAGATAAACAAGTTTTTTCGTCCGTTATTTAATGGTAGAATGTGAGGCTTTGAACCTCAATATGTAGGTTCGATTCCTACCGGGCGAACCATACAATCAACAATTTGGAGTTTAAATTATGAGCCGCTCGTCTAAAGATTTTCTTAAAAAAGAAAATCTCATGTCAATTACTGAAAAAAAGAACAAAAGAAAACTTAATAAAAATGTAAGACAAAATATAAAAAATAATCTTAAACCATTCTTTCAAAAAGATTTAAAAACAAATGAAGAACTATCTATTGTTGATGAACTAGATGAAAGCCTTTGTGAAGAGGAAATTATAGAAATAAATTCCATTGGAGATTAAAATGACTTATCATTGTTTGAATTGTGATTCTGTTGTAGATATCTCAATAAGAGAAGGAACATGCCCAGAATATATCTTTTGTCCAATTTGTTCATCACAAAATACTGAAGAAATTATGATGTTGTCTTCCCTTTATCCAAAAACAAATGAAAAACCTAAAGAGTACCATAAATTACATTCGTAATTTATCATAAAAATTTTTTCTTGACAAATTTTTAATTTTATGATATTATTAAGATAATAAAACAAAAGGAAAGTCTATGAATATCAATTCTATATGCGAACATATCGCAATATGTGTTAATTCAATCAATTATAATCAAAAAGTTGAAGTGTCTGTTACAGCAGATGAATTAAAAAATCTGATAACAATGGATATAATCAATAAAAAACATTTTATTAAATTCAATAAAATACATACTGGACCTGTAAGCATACGTTTTTATGCAACAATGCTTATATCAAACTTATATGAAGATATTATCGTTGACGGTAATGATGTTATTATTGTTGTTTCTAAATTGGATGAAAAGTAATGAACACAAGATACGAACTTATTAATCTTATTAAAGAACTTAATCATTATGGTGCCAATATTCATATTGAAAAAGATCTTAACAATAATAATCAAAAACCTATTTTAAATAAAAAAGAAGATACAGTTGAATGGATTAATAAAATTGAACTTGATTAAAAGGAAAAAAATAATGAGTATTAAAGAAAAAAATATTTTCAATATGAGCACAAAATACGGACTTGTTAATCTTATTAAAGATCTTAATGATTATGGTAACAATATTCAGTATGATCATGGTTATGCTTTACAATTGGCAGCACGACTTGGTCGTCTTGATATGGTTAAATATCTGATTGATATTGGTGCTGATATTCATGTTTTGAATGATTATGCTTTACGATGGGCAGCATCAAAAGGTTATCTTGATCTGATTAAATATCTGGTTGAAAATGGTGCTGATATTCATACTGAAAATGATTATGCTTTACAATTGGCAGCACAACTTGGTCGTCTTGATATGATTAAATATCTGGTTGAAAATGGTGCAAATATTCATACTTATGATGATTCTGTTTTACAATATGCAGCACTAAATGGACATCTTGATATGGTTAAATATCTGGTTGAAAATGGTGCTAATATTCATGCTGAAAATAATAAAGCTTTAAAATGGGCAGCTGAAAAAGGTCATTATGATATTGTTGAATATCTTAAAGATTTTAATAACAATAAACTTATTGAGGAAAGTAAAGAAGATCTTAACAATAATAATCAAAAACCTATTTTAAATAAAAAAGAAGATACAGTTGAATGGATTAATAAAATTGAACTTGATTAAAAGGAAAAGAAAAGTAATGAATAAACATACTGACATTGAAACTCAATTCAATGCTACTCTTGAATATGCAGTACGACAAAATTATTTTGATGCTGTCAAATTTCTTGTTGAAAATAATACTAATAATTATAACTTTAATACTGCACTTTTATATGCAGCAATTTATTGTGATCTTGATGTTGTCAAATATCTGGTTGAACATGGTGCTGATATTCATTCTGATGATGAACATATTTTGCGAATCGCAGTGAAATATGAGCGTTTTAATATTGTTAAATATTGTATTGAACAAGGTGCTAATGTTCATGTAAGGAATGATGAAACATTACGATGGGCAAAGAAACGGGGTAATGATAAAATTATTAAATATCTTTCTATTCAAGGTGATAAATATCTTTGTAGAGAAATTGATCTTGAAGATAATCCAAAACTTAACTAAAAGGAGAAAAAAATGAAAATTACTAGTGCTCTTAAGACTCTTGAAAAAATGGGGTATAATGTTCGTTTTAAAGGTAATCACTATTGGGTTACTGTTGGAGACAACACTATTGATATGTTTACATCAAGTGTTGGTGAAGTTCGAGATATCCGAGCATTTAGAGTCAGAAAATCTAATGAAACTGATGATCTAAGTGGTGCTTTTGCCGGAACATTTGAATTAAATCTCTCACAATCTTTGAAGAAACTTGGTCTTCCTGGAAATCTTTCTGAGATGAAGAAACTTCTTTCAAAAGAAACAAAAATTAATTCCGATCTTTCTGAAAAAGTTGAAGAAATAGCACCACATGCTGAATGTGCCCTCAAGGATGCTATGGATAATGGAATTGAATATTAACTTCTTAAGTAAAAGAATAATAAAAGAATTTGATGGAACAAATATATACAGACCATGAAATGGAACAAATGTATAAAGACTATGATCTAGGCATGGCATCATATTATAATAAGATCGAATCTGTTATACAATTAATTAATGATGGTGCTAATTATCATGTTGATAATGATTATCCCTTAAGAGTTGCATCAATTTATGGTAATTTTGATATTGTCAAATATTTAATTCCTTTGTATAATAATAAAGAAGAATTAAAAACATTGTTTTTTAGAGTTAATAACTTTTATGTTAAATATCTAATTTTGGAAAGATTATATGAATTACAAAAATTCTAGATTTATTGAAGCAGTTAAAACTAATAATTTTCAGCAAGTTAAAGAATGTATTGAAGAAGGTATAGATATTCATGCTGACAAGGATTACGCTTTACGATATGCAGCAGAACGTGGTCACTTTGATATGGTTAAATATTTAGTTGAAAATGGTGCTGATATTCATGCTTGTTATGATGCTGCTTTTAGATTTTCAGCGGAGAATAATCATTTAAATGTTGTCAAATATCTTGTTGAAAATGGTGCTGATATTCATAATGATGATAATAATGTTATACGATTAGCAGCAGAATATGGATATTTCGAAATTGTTAAATATTTAATGGAAAAAGGTACTTATAATTATGCTGACAACAATTGTATTTTAGAATATGCAATAGAATTTAAACATTTTGATATTATTAGATATTTAATTCCTTTATATTCTAAATCGGAATTAAAAGAATTGTTTTTAAAAATTAATAATTTCTGTGTCAAATGTTTGATATTGGAAAGGTTATATAATGGATCTTTTTGTTGCAATTAGAAGAAACGATCTTCAGCAAGTTAAAGAATGTATTAAACATGATGTTAATATTCATTATGATAAAGGTAATGCTTTACGATATGCAGTAGATAATGGTTGTTTTGAAATTGTTAAATATCTGGTTGAATATGGCACTGATATTCATATTTGGAATGATTATCCTTTACGAATTGCAGCACTTTATGGTTATTCTGATATTGTTAAATATCTTGTTGAGCATGGTGCTGATATTCATGCTGATAATGATTATGCTTTACGATGGGCAGCAAATAAGGGTCATTTTGATATTGTTAAATATTTAATTCCTTTGTATAATAATAAAGAAGAATTAAAAACATTGTTTTTTAGAGTTAATAACTTTTATACTAAATTCTTAATTTTAGAACAATTATATGGAACTTAATTAAAAATGAAAAAACTTTTATTTTCTATAACCAAAAAAGATTTAGAATTTGATTATTTTTCTGGTACTGGAAATGGTGGGCAAAACAGAAATAAACACCAAAAATGTGTTAGGTGCAAACATCCACCTTCTGGTGCAGTAGGAATAGGACAAAATACTAGGTCTTTAGAACAAAATAAAAGAGATGCTTTTTTAAACATGACGAACAATAAATTATTTAAAGATTGGATGAAAATAAAAATTGCTAAGTTTACTGTATCTGTTAAAGATATCCCTATAGAAGATGTTGTAAATGAATCAATGAAAGAAGAAAACATTAAGATAGAAATCCATGATGAAGATGGTAATTGGATCGAGGTTAAAGACATAAAAAAATAAATCTTGACTTTTGATCCAATTTTTGATATTATAAGTATATAAAATAAAAAATCAGAAAGGAACATTATGAAATTCGAGAACGCAATAACAAAACTGGAAAGACTTGGTTATAAAACTGAAAAGAACACTTATGGTATTTATTCATTTGTAGTGAATAACCATACTATTTCTTTTTTTAAAGTTATTGGAAAAGGTACCGTAGATAAACCTACAGTAACTTATCCAATAGAATCAGACAAACAACCAAAAAGATTCTCTTCTCTAATGGCAGCAATTAGAGAATGTGGAGGAGTTGCTACCCTTAAAGAACTCAATGAACTTCAAAAAAAGCAAAAAATTGCTTCTCTTAATAACGTTGAAGCTCTACGAAGAAAAGCAGATAAGATAGATGAAAACAAAAAAGAAGAATTTGTTAATAAAATTCTTGAACTACGTAACTCATAAAGTATAAAGGAGAATATAAATTATGGCTGTTGGAATTACATTTAAAACTCTTGAAAAAATTGTTTTCCCAATTGTAAAGGCTAAACATCCTATCCTCATTCGTGGTAGGCATGGAATTGGTAAATCTGAAGTTGTTTATCAATTTGCAAATCAACTTTATTTTGATGAAAATGGAGAAATGCAAACCTTAATAGGACTTTCAGAAGAAAGTGCTAAAGAAAAGATATCTTCATTAAAAGAAAAAAACATCAACATAGGTTTAAAAGTTGTTGAAAGAAGAGCATCTCAAATGACAGAAGGAGATCTTATGGGACTTCCTGTTTCAAAAGAAAATTCCACTACGTGGAATCCTCCTGATTGGTTCAAAGAAGCATGTGATTATCCGGTTGTTTTGTTTTTAGATGAAATCGATAGAGCAGTTCTCGAAGTAAGACAAGGCATCTTTGAATTGACTGATTCAAGAAAACTTAATGGATGCAAATTACATCCTCAAACAATCATTTTCGCAGCAGTAAATGGTGGTAATCATGGAAGTATGTATCAAATTTCTGAGATGGAGCCAGCAGAACTTGATAGATGGACAACTTTTGATTTAGAGCCCAGTGTAGAAGATTGGGTAGAATGGGCAAGAAAGAAAGGAAATGTCCATAAATATATTATCGATTTCATTATCGGAAATCCTAAACGGCTTGAGTTCGATGGTGAACATGAACCAAATAAAAAATATCCATCAAGAAGAAGTTGGGTTAGAGCTAGTTCTACATTAGTTGCATCGGATCTCTTCTCTTGGGAAGATAAAGCAAGTTTGGAACAACTTGATACAATCCTTTATATTACACAAGGATTCATTGGTACTGAAATCGGGTTTGATTTCAGAGATTATTGTGCAAATATCAAAGGTCAAGTAACTCTTGAAGAAGTTCTTGATAAGGGTAAACTTGATAGAGTTAAAGATTGGGAGATAACTGAACACTCAACCTTTGTTGATAAAATTATCAACTCGAATCTTATTGAATCTGCGTTGACAAAAAAACAATTGAAAAATTGGGCAGAATATATCGCTATTCTACCAGCAGAAGTTGCAGTACATTTTTTCTCTGTTCTTACAACACAAAAAACTACTTCTGAAATAGTTCAGAATAATGTTTTTAATCTCTATAGCCAAAATACTAAAGGTGAAAGAAATATAAGAACAATTATATCAAATCACTTCGTAGATCAAATCGCTTCTAAAGAAAAATCTACCTCTGAAGGAGAAACAAATGAAAAAGAAAATGGTTGAAAACTATAACGATCTTCCGAAAGATTGTCCTTTGTGTAAAAAATCCCTTAAAGGACATAGAATCCCTGAATCAGTTAAAAAATTATTTGACAATGCAGAATTCTATAACACTGTATGGACACTATATAATAATGGAGATCTTGTATATAAATGTCCTTCCTGTAATTTCATTTGGAAGTAAAGGAGAAAAATGAATAATAATTTTAATAATTTTCCTAATTTGTGCCCTTCATGTGGATATGTCTTAATAAAAGATGAAATCTCTGAATCAGATAAGAAATTACTTGATACAGTTGAATCACTATATAAAGTAGGAGATCCTGTATATAAATGTCCAAAATGTAAGTCCATTTGGATTATTTGGAAATAAAATAAATGGACTTTTTGATAAATTGGGTATGTGTGTTTTTTCTTTTCCTTTCTGATTGGCATGGTGTATGTTATATAAATTCTAATTCAAAAATCTGTAAAAATATTGATATACCAACTATCTTTCAATATACATCAATTATATTAAAAGAAACAAATATTTATAATGATATAAATCCATTAGTAGTAGCTGCAATAATTTGGCATGAAAGCCATTTGAATCCAAAAGCGATTGGTCCTAATAAAAAAGACATAGGACTTATGCAAATCTCTTATATTTGGGTTAAAGAAACAAAAAATGATTTAAAAAATCCTGAAATAAATATAAAAGTTGGTATATCAATATTAAATTATTGGAAAAATGAAAGAACAAAATCACATTCAAAAAACTACTTAGCACATTATGCAGCAGGTAATTCCCCAGAAAAAAAACATTTTCTTTTTCAAAAAAAAATTATTAATAAAGCAAAAAAATTTAATATAAAAGAACAAATTTATGTCAATGTTAACAAACTTAGAAAAAAGAACCCAAGAAATTAATCTAGCTACAAAATTGCTTGATTGTATTTATACAAATGATACAAAAAACTTCTCAGAACTCATAGAAGACAATATAGAAATTATTAAAAAAAATCTTTATTTTGAAGTCTTTTCAAAATGTTTAAAACTTTCATTTCTTCTTGAAAAAACAGAAATATTATATATATTTATGAAATATAATATAAAAGAATTTTTCCATAAATATCCACATCAAAAAAAAATGATTGGAGACGCTGCTTTTAAAACAAAAAATACAGAATGTATATATATTTTTTTATCTATGTTCTTTGGTTAAAAAAAAATCTTGACTTTTTCCCAAAATAATGATATTCTATTAACAGACAAACAAAAAAAGTGTAAAAATGAAAAATATTAAAAAAGAATCAAATTTTATTCTTGATGATCATATTGCTTCTGCTTTAAAAGATGAAGAATTCTTTAGATGTCTATCTTTAAGAATTAACAAAAGAATTGATTATACAATCCCCACTGCTGGAGTGAGAATTGATAAGAGAACAATGAACTTTGTTCTTGCATACAATCCGCTTTTTCTAGAATTATTAACTCAAGAAGAAGTTAGAGCAGTCCTTTCTCATGAATTTCTTCATATTTCTCTTGGACATGTTACTAAAGAAATAGTACATGAAAAAACACGTAATAATTTTATTGCTTTACATCATAAAAGAAATATAGCATTTGACTTATCAATAAATACACATTTGAAAAATTTTCCAGAAACAATAAAAATCCCAGATGCTAATGGAAAAGAAAAAATTGGATATAGTTGCATTCCTGGAAAAAATCAATATATTGATCTCCCTAAAAATTTAACATCAGATCAATATTTTTCTCTCCTACCTGATCCAGTTTGCATTTTTTCAAAATTGTTAAAAAATGCAGACAAGAATGGTCAGAATGATCAAAGTGGTGAGAATGGCGAAAATAATCAAAATGGTAAAGGTAGTGAAGGTAGTGAAGGTAGTGAAGGTAGTGAAGGTAGTGAAGGTAGTGAAGGTAGTGAAGGTAGTGAAGGTAGTGAAGGCAGTGAAGGCAAAGACTCTCAGGGTTCTTCTGGAGATGATAAAGCACCTGCCTGTATTGGATGTGGAACTTGTTGTAATCAGGTTGGAGATCATGATTGGGGTGATTTGACTCAAGAAGAAAAAGAAATTCTTGAGAACAGAAGACTTCAAATTATTAGAAAAGCTGTGCAAGATTCTAATTATAGATGGGGGACAATACCCAAAGAAGTCAGTGAAGAAATAATTAAACAAATTTCTAACAAAATTAACTGGAGATCTTTATTAAGATATTTTGTTAAATGTAATAGAAAAGCAGATAAAATTTCTTCTATTAAATCAATAAATAAAAGATTTCCGTATATTCATGCTGGAAAGAAAAGAACAAGAATGGCGAATATTGCTGTTTCATTTGATGAATCTGGATCTGTAGATGATGAAATGTTGTCATTGTTTGCAGCAGAATTATCAAAACTTGTTCAAATAGCGTCATTTACTCTTATTCCATTTGACTATACAGTAGATGAAGAGAATATTTCTGTGTGGAAAAAGAATGATAAGTTCGAATTAAAAAGAACAAGGTCAGGTGGTACAAATTTTGATGCACCAACAGTTTATGTTAATGAACATAGAGAATTTGACGCTCATATAATTTTAACAGATTTAGAAGCTCCACAACCAACATTTTCAAAAGTACCTAGATTGTGGATAACTGATTCTGATCATGCAGAATCCCCTTATTTTAAACCTGAAAAAGAAAAGTTAATCGTAATAGAAAAAGATAAATGTATACAAATCTCTTTGAAGCAGTAAGGAATAACGACCTTCAACAAGTTAAAAGATCCATTGAAAATAATACTGATATTCATGCTGCTAATGATTATGCTTTAAGCTGGGCAGCATATTTCGAACATTTTGATATTGCTAAATATTTAATTTCTTGTTATTCTAATATAGAATTAAAAAAAATATTTTCTCAATTCAATAATTTTTATGTTAAATCCTTAATCTTGGAAAGGTTATATAATGGATCTCAATGATAAAATTAGAAATGATAATCTCAATCTTTTTGATGCAGTTGAAAATAACAATCTCCAGAAAGTTAAAGAACTTGTTGAACTTGGTGCAGATATTCATGCTGATGATGATTGGTCTTTAAGACATGCAGCAGAACATGGTTATTTTTATATTATTAAATATCTTATTGATCTTGGTGCTGATATTCATACCAATAATGATTGGCCTTTAAGATATGCAGCAGAATTTGGTCGTCTTGATATTGTAAAATATTTAGTTGAACATGGTGCTGATATTCATGCTTTTGATAATTGGACTTTAATATGGACAGCACAAAAAGGTTATTTCGATGTTGTCAAATATCTCATTGAACATGGTGCTGATATTCATATAGATAATGATTATCTTTTACGATGGATAGCAAAACATGGACATCTTGATGTTGTTAAATATTTAATTCCTTTATATAAAAAATCAGAATTAAAAAATTTTTTTTCTCGAATTGATAGTTTTTATGTTAAATTTCTAATCTTAGAAAGGTTATATAATGACTCTTATTGATGCAATTAGTATAAACGACCTTCAACAAGTTAAAGAATGCATTGAAAATGGTGCTGATATTCATGCTCATGATGAGTATGCTTTAAAATATGCAGCAATGTATGGTTATTTGAATATTGTTAAATATCTTGTTGAGCATGGTGCTGATATTTATGCTCTTGATAATTATACTTTAAAATGGGCAACATATTTTGAACATTTTGATGTTATCAAATATTTAATTTCTTTATATAATAAAGAAGAATTGAGAAAATATTTTTCTCAATTCAATTTTTTTTATATTAAATACTTAATCTTGGAAAGGTTATATGATAAGCCTCAATGAAGCAGTTAGAAATAACGATCTTCAACAAGTTAAACGCATTGTTGATAGATACATTGTTGGTAATTTTTTGAATCGTAAAGATTTTTTTAATCAAAAAGATGAAGCTTTAATAATTGCATCAGATAATGGATATTTGGATATTGTTAAATATTTAGCTGAGCATAATGCTGATATCCATGCACATGATGATATTGCTTTACGGTGGGCAGTAGAAGGAAGTCATTTTGATGTTGTTAAATATCTGGTTGAACAAGGAATTAACATCCATCGAGATTGTGATGATATTATAACAAGTGCGGCAGGTCAAAAAAATCTTGAAATTCTCAAATATTTGGTTGAACATGGTGTTAATATTCACGCTTCTAATGATTATGCTATAGAGTATGCAGTAGAAAATGATAGATTAGATAATTTTAAATATTTAATTTCTTTATTCACAAAAACAGAATTAATAAAATTACTCCTTCAATATAAAGGACTCTATATTAATTTTTTAATCTTGGAAAGGTTATATAATGGATCTTATTGATGCAGTAAGAAATAATAATTTTCAACAAATTAAATATCTTGTTGAGCATGGTGCTGATATTCGTATTTGGAATGATTATCCTTTACGAATTGCATTAGATTATGATCATTTTGATATTGTTAAATATTTAATTTCTTATTATTCTGATACGGAATTAAAAACATTATTTTCTTATTATTCTGAGATGGAATTAAAAAAATTAATTTCTCAAAGAAATAGTTTTTATGTTAAATTTTTAATCTTGGAAAGATTTTATGAAAAAAAATGATTTAATAATGATTAGCTTTAAACAATCTATTGGTCTTGGTCTTGCTGGTGTTTTTGCTTCAAATATAAAAAATACATCATCGCTTTTGATATCAAAACCTAGGTATGTTATTTTTCTTCATATTGACAAAGGTACAATAAACAGAATAAAATATTTATATTTCTTTGATATTTTAACAAAAGAAAATTTTAAAATACCACTTTATAAATCATTATTAATAAGGAAAAAATAAATGTATACAAGTCTTATGACCTATGGTTCTACAAAAAAAGAAGTACTCGATCTTCTTTTAAAACAAATACCAAATTTATACGCAGAAATATCTATTAATCTTTTATGCCTTCAAGATCCACGAGCAACCCATTTGTCAGATTATGAAACAAGTTTGCGAAACAATTCACAAGTCACTTGGAAAGCTTCTTTAGATTATATTTATGAATTCTCAAAAGAAGAAAATAATGATAAATCATAATCTAAACAATCTTCAATAAATAAATTTTATATCAAATGCTTAATCTTAGAAAGGTTATATAATGAATCTCATTGAAGCAGTTGAAAATAATAATTTTCAGCAAGTTAAAGAATACATTAAATATGGCGCTGATATTCATATTGATAACAATTATGCTTTACGATATGCAGCACTAAATGGTTATATTAATATTGTTAAATATCTTATTAAATATGGTGCTGATATTCATGCTATTAATGATAATACCATAAATTGGATAACAGAATTTGGTCATTTTGATATTGTCAAATATTTTATTACTTTATATTCTGATACAGAATAAAAAGAATTAATTTTTAAACTTAATTCTTTTTATGTTAAATGCTTGATCTTAGAAAGGTTATATAATGAATCTCATTGATGCAGTTGATAATAATGATATTCAACAAGTTCAACATTTTGTTGAACAAGGTGATGATATTCATATTTATAATGATCTTGCTTTACGATTAGCAGCATTAAATGGTCATTTTGAAATTGTTAAATATTGTATTGAAAATGGTGCTGATATTCATGCCGCTTATGATAATGCTTTACGAGGATCAGCAAAAAATGGACATTTTGATGTTGTTAAATATTGTATTGAAAATGGTGCTGATATTCTTGCTATTGATCATTATATAATGAGCATAGCTGTTAATAAAAATTATTTTGATGTTGTTAAATATTTAATTCCTTTATATCCAATATCAGAATTAAAAGAATTGTTTTCTGAAATTGATAATTTCTATATCAAATTCTTAATCTTAGAAAGGATATTTAATGAATCTCAATGAAGCAATTATAAATAACAATTTCCAGCAAGTTAAAGAATGTATTGAACATGGTGCTGATATCCATGCTCAAGATGAATATGCTTTAAAATATACAGCAATGTATGGTCATCTTGATATTGTTAAATATCTTGTTGAACTTGGTGCTGATATCCATGTTCAAGATAATCTTCCTTTAAGATACGCAGCAGAAAATGGACATCTTGATATTGTTAAATATCTGGTTGATCTTGGTGCTGATATTCATGCTCTTGACAATAGTGCTTTAAGATATGCAGCACCAAAAGGCCATTTTGAAATTGTTAAATATTTGGTTGACCTTGGTGCTGATATTCATGCTCAAGATGAATATGCTTTAAAATATACAGCAATGTATGGTTATTTGAATATTGTTAAATATCTGGTTGAACTTGGTGCTGATATTCATATTCAAAATGATATTACTTTAAGATATGCAGCGGAATTTGGATGGCTTAATATTGTTAAATATCTGGTTGAACTTGGTGCTAATATTTATGCTGCTGATGATTGTGCTTTACGATGGGCAGCAAAAAATGGACATCTTGATGTTGTTAAATATCTGGTTGATCTTGGCGCTAATATTCATGCTCAAAACGATTATCCTTTACAATGGGCAGCAGGATTTGATCATTTTAATGTTGTTAAATATTTAATTCCTTTATATAAAAAATCAGAATTAAAAAAATTGTTTCCTTATATTGATAACTTCTATGCTAAATTCTTAATCTTGGAAAGATTATATAATGCAACTCAATGAAGTGGTTGATAATAATGATTTTCAACAAATTAAAGAATGTATTGAAAATGGTGCTGATATTCATTTTTGGAATGATTATGCTTTAAGAAGAACAGTAGAATATGGTCGTCTTGATGTTGTTAAATATTGTATTGAACATAATGCTGACATTCATGTTTTAAGTGATCTTCCTTTACGATTAGCAGCATTAAATGGACATCTTGATATTGTTAAATATCTGGTTGAACATGGTGCTGATATTCATATTTGGACTGATTGCCCTTTACGATTAGCAGCAGAATGTGGTTGTCTTGATGTTGTTAAATATTTTATTGAACTTGGTGCTGATATTCATGTTATTAATGATTACGCTTTAAGATATACAGTATATAATGAACATTTTGATGTTACTAAATACTTAATTTCTTTCTATTCTGATATAGAATTAAAAAAAATATTTTCGCAGATCGATAATTTTTATATTAAATACTTAATTTTGGAAAGGTTATTTAATGAATCTCATAGATGCAGTTAATAATAATGATCTTCAACAAGTTAAATGTCTTGTTGAAAATGGTGCTGATATTCATGCTCAAGGTGATTGTGCTTTATGTCTTGCAGCAGAATATAGTCATCTTGATATTGTTAAATATCTTATTGAACATGGTGCTGATATTCATGCAAATGCAGAACATGGACATCTTGATATGGTTAAATATCTTATTGAACATGGTGCTGATATTTATACTCTTAATGATTGGCCTTTAAGATGGGCAGTAGAATATGGACATTTTGATGTTGTTAAATATTTGATTGAACATGGCGCTAATATTCGTATTTGGAATGATTATCCTTTACGAATGGCATTAGATTATGATCATTTTGATATGGTAAAATATTTACTTTCTTATTATCCTGATACGGAATTAAAAAAATTGTTTTCTAAAACTGATAGTTTCTATGTTAAATTTCTAATCTTAGAAAGATTATACAATGAGTCTCATTGATGCAGTTTATAATAATGATCTTCAACAAGTTAAATGTCTTGTTGAAAATGGTGTTAATATTCATGTTGACAATGATATATCTTTAAGACATTCAGCACGACATGGTTATATTGATATTGTAAAATATCTTGTTGAGCATGGTGCTAATATTCATACCGATAATGATGAGCCTTTATATTTTGCAGTATATTACAATCATTTTGATATTATCAAATATTTAATTTCTTTATATTCAATATCAGAATTAAAAGAATTAATTTTTAAATTTGATTCTTTTTATGTTAAATTCTTAATCTTAGAAAGGTTATATAATGAATCTTATAGATGCAGTTAATAACAATGATCTTCAACAAATTAAATGTCTGGCTGAAAATGGTGCTGATATTCATTGTGAAAATGATTATGCTTTAAGAAGTGCAGCATATCTTGGACATCTTGATATTGTTAAATATCTGATTGAACATGGCGCTAATATTCACGTTCAAGATGAACTTCCTTTAAGATTTGCAGCATGTAATAATTATTTTGATATGGTTAAATATCTGGTTGAGCATAACGCTAATATTCACGTTCTTGATGATTATCCTTTACATTGGACAACAAAAAATGGATATTTTGATATTACTAAATATCTGATTGAACATGGTGCTAATATTTATGCTGAAAATGATAAAGCTTTAAAATGGGCAGCAGAATTTGGACATTTTGATATTGCTAAATATTTAATCTCTTGTTATAAAGAATCAGAATTAAAAAAATTGTTTTCTAAAACTGATAGTTTCTATGTTAAATTCTTAATTTTAGAAAGGTTATATAATGAATCTCATAGATGCAGTTGATAATAATGATCTTCAACAAGTTAAATGTTTGGTTGAAAATGATGCTGATATTCATGTTTATTATGAAGAACCTTTACGATTGGCAGTATATAATAATTATTTTGATATTGTTAAATATCTGGTTGAGCACGGCGCTAATATTCGTGCCAGTTGTGATTGGCCATTAAAATGGGCGTTTCAGTATGGTTATTTTAATATTGTTAAATATTTGATTTCTTGTTATAAAAAATTTGAATTAAAAGAATTGTTTTCTGAAATCAATAGTTTTTATATTAAATACTTAATATTAGAAAGGTTATATAATGAATCTTTATGTTGCAATTAAAAAAAACGATCTTCAAAATGTTAAAAAATATCTTAAAGAAGAAAATGAAAATAATTATAATTTAATTCTACGATATGCAATATTATATGGTAATCTTGGTATTATTAAATATCTGATTGAAAATGGTGCCAATATTCATACTAGTATTGATTATCCTTTAAGACATGCAGCAAAACGTGGTTATTTTGATGTTGTTAAATATTTGATTTCTTGTTATTCCGATATAGAATTAAAAACATTATTATTTGAAGTTGATAACTTCTATGTTAAATTCTTAATTTTAGAATTTTTTCAGAAAAAATTTTCAAAAAATATTTGATTTTGTCTTAAATTTCAGAAAAAATTGTCGGAAGAATAAAAGTGTGTATAGTTCTGCAAAATACGTGCCAACCGTCTAGGTGTACCTAGTACCGGGGGGGTGTCTCATTATACCACATTGCTTTTCACTTGTCAAGAAAAATCGACATGGCATAGTTATTGCATATTGCTTTTTATTGTCATTGTTCCTTCACTGTTTATGCTCTAAGCATACCATACCTCGAAATGATTGTCAAGAAAAATCGACATGGCATGGTGATTGCATACTGAAGATGTATATGCAATCACCGTGCCAATCATTTACGCATTCAATCGCTTATTGATAAGCGTATTGATATCATTTACAAAGGTATCTAATTCCTCTTTGATATTATCAAAGAGCTCTTCAATCCTTTCCAGTTCTTCGTTTGCTTCTCTGATTTCACAGGAAGCAAAGTCAATCAATTCCAATGTCGCAGGATCATCATTCAATATCTTTTCTCGAAGCTCTTCGCATACTTCCTCTTTATCTTCTTCAAGCTTCTCGACATAAGCACATTGTTCGTCAACCTTTTTGGCAAGGCAATCTCTTTCGTTGGTAAGCTGATTGATTCTTTCCATTGCGGATTCAAGTGTAAAGGTCTTTTTCATTGCTTTGTTCCCTCACTGTTTATGCTCTAAGCATACCATACCTCGAAACGATTGTCAAGAAAAAAACAACTGGAAATCTAATTCTATTACCTTTCTTCCGGTGATAGAGAAAAAGCATCATGCTTCTTAATTCTATTTATATGTTAACTCCTTGATATTATTCAATTCACATTTTATTGTATCACTTTTCTCTAGTGAAGAGAAAAGAATCATGCTTTTTAAAATCTATTTGTATGTTAACTCCTTGATACTATTCAATTCACATTTTTTGGTATACTTTCTTTCCAGTGAAGAGAAAGAGGTATGAATTGAATATCATGTAAGTATTGTTAACACTATGATAACATTCAATTCATACTTTTTGGTATACTTTTTCTTATATAAAGCGCAATCATCTTAAGCATTAAGTTTTTAACTGTTTCTTTTCAAACCGGCTTATCTCGTATATGATTCATTGTATCACCGTTAAATTAATTGTTTTTAATACAAAGATGATATATTCAATATAACAAAAATTGTTCAGGACCATCTCTAATTGAATTCATTGTTTTATCGCCTTCAATTGCATTTACGGAAGTTTAAAAGGCACCTGATATAATTCTGTTATAAAGCGCCTATCAAATACAATCATCATTCTTACGTACAAGTTTAACAAGTCATGACAATTGTTAATTGTTGTATAGAACAATACTTCATTCTATTTTATCGTCAAGAAAACAGCATTGTATTTGATAGACTTATTCAATGTATTTTATAACCAATCACCTTCCTTTCAAAGAGAAAACATAAAATCATATCTTGTTTCCATTGCTTATAATAGACCATTCCACTCAAGGCCCAATGAAATCTATTGCGTCAGCTCTTGGTCAGGCTAGTTTATTTTAACGCGCTACAAGACTTTGACTTTGCTTATGTTTCTTTGTTAAAAAAAACAGTTGACAAACAGAATCAAATGTGGTAAAATCGGATTAAATCCGATTTTTTTCTGTTATAAACCCGAAGTTATGCCATAAAATGATTCTATTTTTGTAACCATGTTAAATCATGGTACAATTTGATTGAAACATTTGGAACATTTCAATTTTATTCATAATTTAAAAGAGCGAGGGATTTACTTAATTGCTTAACGAGCAATAGTCGTGAGTTTAGCATTTTCGGTGCTACGGTTTTCTTCGAGTACAGAGAGATAATCGTTCAAGAAGGCGATTTCTTTTTCGATTCTTGATTTCAGAAGGGAAAGGGTATCTTTTTTGGATACATCGTTAGAGATAGAGATATGGAAAAGTATGTTTGCCAGATCTTTTTCTTTTTTTTCAATCTGGGAGATAGTCATGTTCAATTCTTTGAAGAAGAGATTGACTTTCGTATTCTTTTTCATGGTATGTTCCCTTTTCAGGTGTTGTTCCCTAACTCTCTATTATATACTCATCATAGCACAGGTTGAATCAAGAGTCAAGCTTTTTCTGAAGGAGAGCAAGAAGCAATATGTTTGACCAGAAATTTGACGGTTTCAAGATTGCTTTCATCATCAGAGACACAAGCGCCATGTTTGAGTAGCAATTTGACGGTTTCAAGATTGCTTTCATCATCAGAGACATGAACATCAGCGCCATGTTTGAGTAGCAATTTGACAGATTCAAGATTGCTCGTATTCTTATTCTTTCTCATGGTGTGTTTTCCTTTTTAAGTGTTGTTTTATTCTTTAACTCTTTATATATTTTCATCATAATAGCACGGATTGGATCAAGAGTCAAGGCTTTTCTTATATCTATTGATGGAAAAGAAGAGACCTACTGTTATGAAGAAGAATACTATTGACGTGGGAAAGAATTCCTTTTTTTTCCTAACCTTTCATATATTCATCATAGCACGGATTGGATCAAGAGTCAAGGCTTTTTTTCCATCAAAAAGAAGAGACATGTCATTATTATAAAGAATAGTACTATTAACATGGAGAGTATCACAAAGGACGCCTAAGATTATTGTCAGAAAAAGGGGTAGAGACTTTCATTGAGAAATCGAGTACAATAGATTCGGATATAGGAAGATCTTTATCTTTACGAATACCCGTCAAATGTTGACAAAAAGAAGAATAGACTGTATTGATATAGAGTTTATTTACATCCTCGTCTTGATGATCTTTAACGATACAAACTCTATTTATTAATCCACAAACAGGGCAAGTAACAAGATTAAGATCAAACATTTCGATATTTTTAAACATTGTTATTATTTTCCTTTTATTTAATTATTAAAAGTGAAACAATTTACTAAGGAACCATATAACTCCAAAAACTTCAAGGATACATTGAAAAACTTCAATACCTTTCATTTTATTTATTTGTGATCTTATTTCTTTTCTTCCTTTCATATATTCATCATAGCACAGATTGAATCAAGAGTCAAGTTCTTTTTTTGACAAAAGAGCAAAAAAGTGATTATTGTAGATATATTTGTATCTGAAGGGAGAAGGTCTATTTATTTCTTTTTTATTCTTTTCTTCGATTAGATAATCATTAATATAGTGAATGATTGTCATAATTGAAGAGAATAGAGCAATAATGAGAAGGAACAATGTTTCGATTGAATTGAACATTTTCTTTTCTTTCATAGGAGAAATACAAGAGACAATATAATCCAAAACAAGAAACATGCAAAGAGCATTAGAATGATATCTACAATCAAAGGATTCTTTTTAATTTCTTTCATATTCTTCAATCATCCTTTGTTTTGAACAAAGGGTTTTTTACAATAACAGGTTTTACATTATTTATGTTCAGAATGATTTTAAAAGAGAATGTTCCTATTTTATGTTCTGAACATGAAGTAGAAAAGTTTTCGAAATGTTTACAAGCATCAATTTTAAGTGGACGGCTCCGTCCATGATCTTCTTCATGGAATTCGGTTATTTCGTGACATATAGGACATTCTGCTACCCAAGCTAAGCATGTTCTTTCCATTTTATATATCCTTTTTCATCCATATTGTTTATATTGTTTATATATATCTTAATTCTTGTGTATAGAAAGATATGAACAATAGGAGATACCACTATAATCAGTCCAGAATTCAAATTGATTTAATTCAATTTGATTTTCAAGGTAACAATATATTGCTTGGTTTTTTGCAAAGGGAATGAACATACCTCCGTTAAAAAAAGATAAGGAAGCAATATTATCTATTTCTATTTTTCCACTATCTACCTCATTATTATCTCTATCTACTGAGTCTATAGAAATGATGGCTTTATTATTTTTATTATTTTCTTTATATTCTATTTTAAGATGAATTCCCATTATATTTCTTTCTCTTATATTGTTATTGTTTTAAAATAACCTTTTTTATTGATTTTTAAAATTATTTTAAAAGAGAATTCTCCCTTTTTTCTATCTAAAGAAGCGGTTTCAAAGTGTTCACAAACGGATATTTTTCGGGGGACACTTTGACCATCATTTGTTTCAACTTCATGGAATTCGATTATTTTACCGCATATAGGACATTCTGTATCCCAACCAAAGCATACTGTATAATTTTCCATTTTCTTTTTCTTTCTTTTTCAATCGTTCATGCTTAAAGCATATCATAATTTGAGCATAAAGTCAAGAAAAAAATCATCAAAGATCATCGAGGTCATTACGAAATATATTGAATACTCCGTGATAAGAAGAGAAATCCAAGGGCAATATAGAAAAAGTGAATTGATTCAATTCCTTTTTAGTAAAAAGGGTAAAAAGAATTATTTGAAAAGGTACAAGATTGATTGAAGTATCCTTTGAATGATAACAAACGTGCATAAAATCAAATTTTTGTTTAATTTCAATTGATTCACAATTTACAGAAACGATAATTGTTTGTCTATCTTTATATTCTATTGAAAGATAGATAGGACTATTATTGTTATTCATTTTATTTTCTATACCTTTTAATAAAAAGCATAATAGATTGAAGAGTATCAAGCATGGCTGAGAATTGAAATTGATTTAATTGATCTTTATTATCAAGATCGATATATATTTTTTGTGTTTCTACAAGAGTAATAAACGTATCTCCGTCACAAAAGACAAGGGCAGAAACATTGTTTATTTCTGTTTTTTCATCATTTATGAAAATGACAGCTTTGTTATTTTCTTTATATTCTATTCTAAATTTAATTTGAAATATTCCCGTTTTCATTTTATTTTCTTTCTTTTAATCGTTCATGCTCTAAGCATAACACGCTTTGAGCATAAAGTCAAGAAAAAAGAATATATCGAATGGATAGACTTAGGATCTATCATCTCTTGACCTTATCGATCTAGATCAAGTGTTTTTACCCTTAAACTACATTCGATATAATAACTGATAGATCACATTAGTTGTTTCTTTTTTCTCTTCTTCCATCATATCATAATCATGCTTTAAAGCATGATATGATTTAACTAATCGATCACATTAGTTGTTTCTTTTTCCTTCTTCATGCTCTAAGCATGATATGATTATTTGGTTGGTTTGTCATTATTGGACATGGAAACGAAAATTTCTTTTGTCTCTATAAACCTTGAATTGAATTCATTTTTTTCTTTATCTATCACAATGCCCTTGAAATGATTACAAGTTTTGTCGCCTTCATGCCCCATGACATTGAAAACATGATTCATATTTCCATTTAAATCAAGAAATCTTTTTACTCTGAGAAGAAGAACAATTTTCTTTTCACATACCGGACATTTGGCTACATACCTTTCAATCTCTATTTCATCATGATAGTGATTTGGTATTTCATCGTCAAATTTAAAAAGCACTCTAGCATTCTTCTTGGTATCCATTTTATATTCCTTTTTTTATGTTTTCTCAATCGTTCATGCTCTAAGCATAACATAACATGATTATTTAGTTGGTTTGTCATTATTGGACATGGAAACGAAAATTTCTTTTGTCTCTATATAAACTTTGATTCGAATCCGTTTCTTTCTTTATTTATCACAATGCTCTTGAAATGGTTACAAAACCTATTGCCTTCATGTCCTATGACATTGAAAACATTGTTTTCATTTCCATTTATATCAAGAAATCTTTTTGCTCTGAGAAGAAGAACAATTCTCTTTTCACATACCGGACATTTGTCTACATACCTTTCAATTTCCATTCCATCCTGATAGAAATTTGGTCTTTCATCGTCAAATTTAAAAAACACTTTAGCATTCTTCTTGGTATCCATTTTATATATCTTTTTTTTGTTTTCTCAATCGTTCATGCTCAAAGCATAACACGATTTTTTTGGTTTGTCAAGGATTATTTTCAGTAAAAAAGTCAACTAAAAAAGTAACATTTTTCCAGAAATGCTCTGCTGATTCCATTGCTTTCTCAATGGCTTTTTTACCCACGGGATTCATTGAATGAACATTCCACTTAAACCGTAGAATTTTTCCATAAAAAGCACGATATTCAATTTCCTTCGCAAGATCATATCCTGTTTTTTCATTCATTCCAAGATCATGATCAAAAGAAATCTCAGATATATTGTTATTATCCATTAAATCAATTGCTTCTTTAACGGATCTTGCAATTGTCCAAGAAGAATCAGGTGGGTTTCTTATATCATCAAGAAAAATTTTCATGTTTTTTTCAATCCGTTCATGTTTATGCTCTAAGCATAGCATGATTTGAAGGCAATGTCAAGGAAAAAACGAATGGAATTAAATTTCCCTGCAAGCGTATAAATCTGCCTTTTCAGAATAACACCCATTGCTTGTTCCATACCATCGAATAGTAACAGATCCTTTTATGGTTCTGATATTATAAAAAGCCCACGTTTCACTTATATCGTCATTACCAAAATTTTCAGTGCAGTAAGCATCGAGAATCTCAGTGTTTTCAAGGTCCGAAAGATCTCCACATATATCTTCAATAGATACATCTTCACAACAATCTTGATCGTGATAAAGAATATATCCAGAATTTGAATCTTTTAACTGAAAAACAATGGAGTTTATAAAATATTTATTTTTAAAAACCTTGGAAAAAGTTTTTCCTATCAATTCTTTAAACTCTACAGATTTATTTTCAGCGTACATTTTTATATCTCCTTCAATTTTTAATAAGAGAAGCAATAAAGTTCTTGAAATTTAATTCTTCTTTTTTTCTCTCTTCAATCAATCGTTCATGCTCCAAGCATAACATGATTTGAAGGCAATGTCAAGAGAAAAGATCATCAAAGATCATCTAGATCATTACGAATTATATTGAATACTCCATTCTGGAAATGGAATCTCAAGAAGGGCAACATACTAAAAGTAAATTGATTCAATTCCTTTTCACTGAAAAGGGTAAACCGGATTGTTTGAAAAGGTACGAGATTGATCGAAGTATCCTTTGAACAATAGGAAACATACATAAACTCAAATTCTTGTTTTACTTCAATTGATTGTTCGTTTACGGAAACGATAACCGTTTGTTTGTCTTTAAATTGAATTTTGAGATCAATATACTTTATTTCAGTATTATTATTCATTTTATTTTATGTACCTTTTTTCATGTTCTTCTTTAATCGTTCATGCTCTAAGCATAGCACAATTCGAGTGCAATATCAAGGAAAAAGTGAATGATTTATATTTCCTTTTTTATTGTGCTTTGAAGTTAAAGACTGGTTTCATAATGAATTCGATATCTACAGTATCTTTGATAGAATCAATTATTCTTTGAGAATCTTTATATGCCATAGGGCTTTCATCGAGTGTATCTTTTGATATACACTTTGACC
This sequence comes from Candidatus Pacearchaeota archaeon, assembly GCA_023228065.1. The sequence continues at coordinate 56,702 of JALOBX010000002.1, forward strand.
ATACATTTTCCATTGTCTTTTTAAAGGTATCCAAAGACAATGTTTTTTTGGCTTTGGATCTTGCGAGGATTCTTCCTGCTCCATGAGGAGCTGAATAATTCCATTCTATATTTTCTTTTCCTTTTCCAATAATAATCCCATCTCTCATATTCAATGGGATTATTAAGTTTTGTCCTTTATAAGCAGATATGGCACCTTTCCTGATAATTGCTATATCTTTTTGGAATTCGATATAATTGTGGATAGATTCTATTTTAGTTCTAATTCCTTTTTGATTAAAGAAATCAATTAAAATCTTTTCTGCAATCAGTGCTCTATTAAGTTTAGCATATGCTTGAGCAATGATCATATCATCGAAGTATGCTTGTGCTTCTTTTCCTGTTAAATACTCAAGATTTGAAACACAAGGATAATTTTTAATTTCTTTGGCAATTGCTTGATGGAAATTAGCAATTCTAAGTCCAAAGTTTCTTGATCCGGTATGGATTGTAAGCCACAATCTATCTTGATCATCTTTATCTATTTCAATAAAATGATTTCCACCTCCAAGTGTCCCCAAAGAGCACAAAACATTTTCAATGTTTTGTTCGGTACGACAAGAAATCTTTTTGATATCAGAATCAAGATAAAAATCTAATACTTCTTTAGGATTAGAATGTTTATTGAATCCTGAAGGAACGTTTTCAATAAGAAAATTATGAAAACGCTCAAAATCTATTTCTTTCTTATCATTAATTAAATAAGAAGATACACCGCAACCAATGTCAACCCCCACAATATTCGGGATTATAATTGGTTTGAGTATGTTAATTATTGAAGTAAACCCAATACAAGATCCACTTCCTGAATGACAATCAGGCATGATTGAAATCTTGCTATCCTTAAAAACAGGATGATTTATAAATGTTGATATTTGTTTTGAAGTTTCTTCTTCAAGATCTGAATAATCTTCTAACATAACATCTGCATTTGTATATTTCCCTTCAATTTTTAACATTTTATATTTTTCTTTTTCCTTTGGATTATAATTGTTTTTTTCAAGTTAAAAATAGAATTCAAGGATAATCACATGTATTTATTAACGATTTTCATCTTTTTTCACACTCATATAAGATTTGAAAAAGTATCAACTTCAGAAAACAATTTTTTTAATTCTATATCAGAATAATAAGGAATAAAAATGTAAATCTTATATCTGCAAGGATTATCCTTGAATTCTATTTTTAACTTTTCAAAGAACAAATAACAATATTATTGATTTGTTTCTTTTCAACGAAAAATTAATATTAACAAGAGGTTTTTACTAAGTATAAACAAGTTCAGTTAAAAAGACAGCTCGATCAAATCTTTAAGATTTGAACCTTTTAACAAGAGACTAATATTGTTTAAACGTCACTTGAAAAGAGAATGATAAATTTCCTCTTTCAAAGAAAAGAAATTGTTTTGTCTTTTAGGTAAATTATTTATACCATTATATTTTAAAACTTCCGGCTGTTAAAACATATTATAACAAAGAGAGATTTATCAAAATATATTGAAAGTTATAAAATTGTATAAATCTTTAATAAAATATATCAATAAACAATTTGATTATATTTTCTACTCTTTGTTTTTTAGTAAAAACCTCTTGCTAATATTAACTTCTCAAATAACAAATACAAGATTTTTCTTCTTCTTTTTCTTCTTCTTCTTCTATTTCGCTCATTAATTGATCAATTTCATATTCATTATCTGTAATTTCAGTAGTAAGACGTGAAATTTCTTCTTCAATTCTGGAATTTCTTGCTTCCAAAATCTCCAATTTTATTGTAAGCTTAATAATAGAATCTTTCATTTTATAAACCTTTCTTTTTTATGTTTTCTCAATCGTTCATGCTCTAAGCATAGCACACTTAAAACATGAAGTCAAGAGAAAAAGCACTATGCATTATATTTTTTTATAGTCAAGAGAAAGGAAAAAATTAATTGGCAATGTGATTGTATTAAATGATATATTGAAAGTATTTTCCATATGCTCTATTATATTTTCCAGCATATCATTAACTGAAATTTCAGGAATATCAGCATTATTTATCCGATCTATATCTGGATAATCACCGCGAAAAATTTCACACAACTCTATTGATCCATCATTTACATTAGCTTTAATACAAATGGATATTCCATTAGTCATCTGAATAGTCGTTTTCATCGAAAAAACTTGCATTTGTTATTTTCCTTCTTTTATCTTTTTTTTTGTTGTGTTATGATGGATTTATTGATATATATTCATAATCCATTCGAGGTATAACATTAATAAGAAAAAAATCAATTGGCAATGTGATTGTTTCAATTGAAACATCGAAATTGAGTTTCATATGTTCTTTGATATTATTCAATAGATCATAAATTGTAAATCCAGTAAGATTAACATTGTTTAACCAATTGATATCTGGAGAAGCAAGATCACCATGAACAACTTCACACAATTCTATTGTGTTGTCCCTTGTATTAACTATAACATTAATTTTAATTTCACTATTTACTCGAATAGTCATTTTTATTGAAGAAATTTGTTGCATTTATTATTTCTCTTCTTTTTTTATCTTTTTTTTTCGTTGTGTTATGATGGATTTAATATATATTATTCATGATCCATTCGAGGTACAACATTAACAATAAAAAAACCAATTGGCAATATGATTTTTTCAATTGAAACATCGAAATTGAGTTTCATATGTTCTTTGATATTATTCAATAGATCATAAATTGTAATTCCAATATCAGCATTTAACCAACTGATATCTGGAGAACCAAGATCACCACGAACAACTTCACACAATTCTATTGAATTGTCCCTTGCATTAGCTATAACATTAATTTCAATTTCACTATTTACTCGAATAGTCATTTTCATCGAAGAAACTTGCATTTGTTATTTTCCTTCTTTATCTTTTTAATTATTCTGGCATGATAGCTTTTAGAATTTGATCTGTCAAAACATCAATAACTTCTTCGCATTTGTCTCTTTTATCGCTAAGAACACGAATTTTTTCTTTCATAGCAATTATTTCATTATCAAAGAGGAACATTTGTGTTTTATAAGATTTTACTCTAGTGAGCAATCCTAGAGATTGATCTTTTTCCTCTCGTGTAAGATCAATTTTCAAAACTTTCGACATGGATTCATCATTTTCTTGTATAAAATTTTCCATTTCTTTTTCCTTTGGTGGTGAATTTAATTAAAACAATTATCAGGATCAAAAGAATAACTTCTATCATATTCATTCGGCGAATGAATAATCAATACTGTTTCTTTATGTCCAAAGATAAATTGATTTCTCATTTCCCATCTGAGAGAATTAAGATTGTTTTTATCTCTTACCTCAAAAGAGATCCCATTGATTTTATCAGATAAATCAAATACTTGCATTGTCTTTTCATTTGGATCTTCTTCATTTGGAGAAGGAAAAACAAAATGAATAAAAAGACTTGAGATATCTTCGTCAATAGGAATAGAAACTTTTACCAAAGAATCACTATAATTATCCACACGGAAATGAATAATAAACAATTTATTCATTTCTTTTGCATAGGTAATTACGAATTGCGGTGAATCAATCATTTCCATTTCTTTGTCCTATTGTCAATTCAAATTGTAATTCTTTTTCAAAAGAGTAGAAAGCAGGTTACAATTCGTTAGTTCTCTATCAGAGAAACTCTTGATTTTACGAATACAATCCAAAGAATCATTGAAAAGTTTATTGCAAAGATAGGAATCAAAATTCTTATCTTTGGTTACATCATTTTTCTTCAGAAGAAAAAGAAGTCTATCTGACTCACGCTTAGCAGTGAAAAGATCAAAGCTCAATTTCTTGATTTTATTGAAAGAATCATCATACAACTTCTTGCAAAGGTAGGAATCAAAATTCTTTTTCATTTTATAGACCTTTTTTTTATGTTTTCTCAATCGTTCATGCTCTAAGCATAGCACGCTTTAAGCACAAAGTCAAGGAAAAAGTTTTGAATTTATTTCATCGCAATTATAATCTAAAAGATTTTCAATGCGATGATTTCTTTCTTTATACCCCCAGATTTTATTTGAAATTTCTTCCATTCTTTTTTCCAAAATAAAAATTTGTTCTCTATTTCGAATTTTTTCTTCAATAAGAAGTTCATTTTCATCTCTTATTTCTTCATAACTTCTTCTCATAATAAAAACCCCTCTTTTTTAAAAAGAAAACAATACTGGATCTATCTTATCAGATAGTATCTCAAATAATTTCTTTGTTCTTTCGCAATCAGATGAAGCACAATGTGCTTCACCTTTGAATTGAATATTATACTTTTCACAAAGAAAATCTAGTTTTGTATTTGATTCTCCGCTATCCTTTGCCATTTCTTTTGTATCAAAGAAATACGGAAAATTTATATTTAAATTATTTGATTTAAATAATTTATCAATAAATTCCAAATCAAATATCAGGTTTTGACCTACAAGAATATCTGATTCTTCAATCATATCCTTAATTATATGAGATACGGATTCAAATGATTTAGCTGTTTTCTCCCATTCTTCTTTCGAATAATGATTCATTTCAAGAGCTTTCGGTGAGGCTGTTTCAATATGAGATGGAATGAATTTTACTTCAAATTTATCTAATTGATAAAGCTTTGCATTTTGTTCATTTGAAAGAACATAACGAATCATTGCCAATTGAATGATTTCATTGTCTTTTAGCACTAATCCAGTTGTTTCTGTATCAAGAAATGTAAGGATCATTTTTATTTTTATTCCAAATGATAAGATGACTTTCAAGAGGAGAACTGATTTCCTCAGAAATTTTAATACTATCAAATATTTCTTTTGAAACATGAAGAGTAAAATATTGTCCTTTCTGCAAAGGAAGAGAAATTCTTATTATAGCTAAATTATCTTCTCTTTCTTTTTCAATACAAATAGATACAAATTTATATGTTACTATTGGAGAACATGGTGAAAATTTAGCACAATGCTCACTATTTACAATAATAAATATTTCATCCAAATTACAGTTTTCTTGTTTACATCTTTCAATAAAAATTTCATAATCTTCGTTATCATCAATTTTTTTTGAAAATATGTCTTTCAAAAAAAATGATTCTTTGCGAGGATTAAAAGTACATTGAGTTAGCATTTTATTCATTCCAAATGATAATAACTAAAAATAGTACCCTTACCAGGAATCGAACCTGGATTGTCAGATTAGAAGTCTGATACTCTTTCCAATTGAGATATAAGGGCACAAAATAAAGTTAAGATACGAAGTCCTAAAATGCCCTACAATTGATTTGTTTTAGGGTTTAGGTAAAAAAATATCTTAACTTTATTTCAACGCTTCCAATTTAAATTATGGAAGCGTAGCAGGCATTTATATTTATACTATATCAAAAAGATACCATTAACAATTCAATGACTGATTGAACATTGCTTGTTTGACAATCTTCGCAGAAATAATTTCTTGCATCAGTCTCTACTGAGTCTACAATAGAACCACAATTAGTACAAAATCCATCTGTTATACCATCAAATATCATACTTTGAATGGTATTATAAGAATATTCTGCTTCTTTTCCATTCTTTGCAATGAGAACCAAATTCCCATTAATACGATGAATAACCATTTTTATTTCCTTCCTTTTTCAATAAGAAAGTTAATATTAGGAAGAGATTTATATCAAGTATGAATATTAAAGATAAAGGTTTCTTTCTCTCTCAGCTCAAAGAACTTCGCTTTTCTTAAGAATATTTCATACCATCACAATACAAGACGACTAGTATTTCCGTTATATTGTGTTCTAACGAAGAATAACATTATTCATATACTGAGATGATACATGATATAACGTATCTTTTCTTGGCTTTTTAATATAAATCTCTTCCTAATATTAACTTTTCATAGTTCAATCATACCATACTTTTTTTCAAATGTCAAGCTTTATTTTTATCAAGAAAATCACAATGTTAAAAAGGATAGAGAAAAGGGAACAATTAACAATTAGTTTATATTTCAAAATTAAATTTCAACCATCAAGCAATTAATGAAATTGCGGAACGTGGTATCACAGTTTAATTTTGACTAATTTCAATATGGGTAATTAATCCATATATCCCTCATTAAAAACGAGAATTGTTCCCCTTTCTCTATCCATAAACTAAGCATATCACGCTTTTTTTCAAATGTCAAGAAGAAAAAGCATTGGAAATGTTGTTCAGAATGTTGTATTCAAAAAACGAATTGTTTGTTCTCTGAGAAGTCCTAGATAAGACTCAAATTCTTCATCATAAAAACAATTTTCATCAATTGTTTTTTCAAATTCTTTATTTATAATAACATTGAATTGAGAATAAATATTTTCCCATAATTGAGATATAACCTTTTTTTGAAGATCATTTAACATTCTTCTACATTTCCTCTTTAAGAATATCAAGAATTCCAAGAATTTCTTCTTTTTCTTCAGAAGAATAAGAATCATAATTATTGTTTAAATCATCAAGAACATCTTTATAAAATTCAAACATTTATTTTCAATCTTCTTCTTTTGATAGGTTAATAATATCAGCCATTTCTTCTTTAAGAGGGTTTCTCTTTCGCCTTCTTATTTCTTTTCTTTTAAAGCGGACAATACTTCTTTCCACATAATCATCACTTGCTTCTTTTTTGTTAGAATCTTCAAGATAAGAATCTTCATCGAATCCAATGGATTCATCAAAAGCATCAGTTATGCGCTTAATCTTCTTCTTTCCCATTTAGAACATCCCTATCATTTAAACAAGTTAAACAATTAATAACAATTAAAGTGGAGAATAAGGGAATCGAACCCTTAAAATAAGATTGCAAATCTTATATTTTCCCAATTAAATTAATTCCCCAATAAGTTAAAAATAGGATTCAAGAATAAACTTGTATTTATTAGCGATTTCTCCTCAATATCTAAAAAGTGCCCCTTACCACAAAATTGGTATTATTGACTTTTAATTGAGAAGAAACCTGGCATATAGTGTGCCCCGTACTCCCATCGTTTTTATCATTAACCGATCTTTTGACAAGAGATGTTCTATACACTTCAAGATTTGAATTTAAAATCTACAAAACAATTCAAGTCTTATATCTGCAAGTTTATTCCTGAATCCTATTTTTAACTTTTCATGGTTCAATCATACCATACTTTTTTTCAAATGTCAAGAACAAAATTCTACGGAAGATTCGTGCTTCACATGGAAATTAACTACTATGCCATTCTTAGCATGTTCAATTTCCATGTTAAAAAAATGAGGACAAATTCCAGTTTTGTTTCCGACAATTACATAGCGATCTCCTTTTTCTTTAAAATCCATCTGTTTTTGATAAGCAAAAACATGTACCTTTGAACAAATAGGACAAATAGCAGAAAATTCCTTTCAATTACATAGCGATCTCCTTTTTCTTTAAAATCCATCTGTTTTTGATAAGCAAAAACATGTACCTTTGAACAAATAGGACAAATAGCAGAAAATTCCTTTACAGGAAAATAATAACATCCATAATCAATGCTATCCATGTTTATGCTTTTCCTTCTTCAACCGTTTATGCTTTAAGTATAACATACCTTTTTTCAAATGTCAAGAAGAAAATAATAGCAGTGTGTATGAGATTTGAACTCATGATCCTCGACGTGACAGGCCGATGCATTAAACCAACTATGCTAACACACTAAAAAAATATTTCTTGAAATAACTGGAGTTAATACCAGTCTTTTTTCTTTTTTGTCAAGAAGAAAATGAATGGAATTAAATTTCTTTACAAACATATAAATTTGCCGTTTCCGAATAATATCCATTGCTTGTTCCATACCATCGAATAGTAACAGATCCTTTTATGGTTCTGATATTGTAAAAATACCACGTTTGACTTTGACCATTAGGTTCATAACCATCATCACTATCATCCTCACTACACTTGTGTTTATAATCACAATAAGCACTGAGAATTTCAGTGTTTTCAAGATCTGACAAATCTCCACATATATCTTCAATAGATACATCTTCACAACAGTCTTGATCGTGATATTGAACATATCCCGAATTTGAATCTTTTAACTGAAAAACAATACACTCTTTTTCATCATATCCAATATATGATTTAAAAACTTTGGAAAAAATTTTTCCTTCTAATTCTTTTTCGTCTATATATCCATATTCAGCATACATTTTTATATTTCCTTCAATTTTTAATAAGAGAAACAATGAAGTTTTTGATATTTAATATAATCCCACCATAAGATCAGTAAATCTAAATAATCAGAATGTTTTTTACTAGAAATCATTTTAACAAATTCATCTTTTGTCCAAAGATGAAGAGACATATTTATATTATAACCCCTTCTCTTCAGAATTTGAAAAGATTTCTTTATCCATCTTTGCTTTTTTGTTATCTTTCCCTTTTTTGAAGATACCACTTCCTCTTTTTCTTGAAGAATATTCCTAATTTCTTTTTTTACTTTCTCTTTTGGAGAGAAAGGGTATTTTGTATGGCAATAGGTTTTTATAGAATATGCTTTCATTGTATTTCTTCTTTTTCAACCGTTTATGCTTTAAATATAACACACCTTTTTTTAAATGTCAAGAAAAAAATTCTTCAATCAAATCAACGCATTTCACTTTCTCATAAGAGAAGGATGTTTCTTCTCATCAAAGAAACTTTTTCCATCTTTATTAAAGAAAAAAACATCTGTTAATTCTTTCATATCTTTAAAGATAATTTCACTGTTTTCTTCATCGGATTCTTTAATAATCTTCAGAATAAGACATTTATTGATTTTTCGATGCTTTTTGTTAGCAATTTTCTTATCGCCCTTTTCTGAAGAACAAGAAGTAAAACCACAAATAGGAGATTTCTTAAACGAATGAGACATCATACTCCTCTTTTTATTTATAAATAGTGAGACAAGAGAGACTTGAACTCTCAACTCTCGGGTTAAAAGCCCGATACTCTACCAATTGAGTTATTGTCTCGATAAATTTTCAAAGAAAAAGAGGCTTGGATTATAAGCCTAAGCCAATAATAACAAACCCCTTTTACGCAAGTTTTTCTTTTAGACAAAAACTCGCACTTTTGATTTATTGTTGTGATAACAATAAAGAAAAGAGTATCGCCATGGAGAATTGAACTCCAATACTAAGCGTGAAAGGCTTATAAACTATCCGTTGTTTTATGGCGATAAAATAACCATTAACTTCTGCGGATCAATTAGGACTTGAACCTAAAACCCCTCGGTTAACAGCCGAGCGCTCTACCAATTGAGCTACTGACCCTTATTATTCAATATTATGCGGGCCAATTAGGACTTGAACCTAAAACCTTTTGTTTTGGAGACAAATACTCTGCCAATTGAGTTACTGACCCTTATTCAAAAATTTAAAAGAAAACATGAATATGAAAAAAAATATATCTTAAAGTATCATCATTATCATTATAAGACAACATAAATCAACATGACTTTTTTCTGCTGCAAATCTTGAAGAAACAAAATATTCAACGAGATCAAGATGACCATTTATATAAAGTAATTAAGTAATTAAAAAACAAAGCGCACCGTGTTCAACAAGGTATTTAACAACATCAAACATCATATTCATGTTTTCTTTTAAATTTTCAAATAACAAAATCTTGTCCGGGAGGATTCTACTCCGTTGAATAACTATCCTCCCGGACACGATTAACAGATTCAATTCTATCAGATAAAATTTCAAAAGTCAAGAGAAAAATGGGGGTTCAGCAAGAGAAACCTATCTGATTGCAGATTTTAATCTCTTTTCTAATCCTTTATTAGAACAAAGGGCCAAACCCCCATTCTGTACTCTCATTCGCAAAGAATATCAATCATATGAGATATATATGGGTTGATAATTCTTCACTTGCAAAGGTCACAAACAAGAAACGGATTATTCTGTTGTAACATTAAACATTGCTAAGTCATTCTATGCAAATCCATCTACATTTCGAAGTAACTTATGAGAGTACCTATAAATTTTAAAGAACAATTTTCAACTCTTCATACTCTAAGTATAGCACATTCAATTTCAAAAGTCAAGTGTTTTTTTTAGAGGAAAGAAAGGGATTTGAACCCTTGGGGCTTTAAAACCCACTAGTTTTCAGGACTAGCGCCTTAAACCACTCGGCCATCTTTCCCAACGCTTCATAAACCAATCATAACACACTTGACTTCAAAAGTCAAGAAAAAAATTCTTCAATCAAATCAGAGCCCTTCATCGGACTTGAACCGACAACCCCCTGCTTACAAGGCAGGAGCTCTACCATTGAGCTAAAAGGGCAACATAGTGCTGAAAGAGGGATTTGAACCCTCACGGTTTATACAACCGAGGGATTTTGAATCCCTTGTGTCTCCCATTTCCACCATAACAGCAGTAAAATATAGTGCTGAAGGAGGGATTCGAACCCTCATGTTTTATAAACGAAGGATTCTAAATCCTTTGTGTATACCAATTCCACCACGATAGCATCGAAATATGGTGCTGAAGGAGGGATTCGAACCCTCATGACCTATGGTCGAGAGATTTTCATACCACTATGATTTTCATCACTATGTTTCTACGTTTATAGAAAACATATTTGTAGCCTGGACTATGCCTTTACCTTATCTTATACTACTTAGTATAAGACTTAGGTAGTTACCGTCTAGTCTCTACACTTTCTTTTCTAAAGGAGAATCATAATGCGATTATTAAAGTATTCTGAAAAACAATTAATAGAGGCTGTTTTAACTTCTACAAGTAAACGTCAAGTTCTTTTAAAACTTAATGTAAAAGCATGTGGAGGAAATTATACTGTTCTTACCAAAGCAATAAAATATTTTAAATTAAACATATCTCATTTTACTGGAAAGGCTTGGAACAAAGGTAAAAAATTTACTAAAAAATCTCTTGAATGTTATTTAACAAACGATATTCAAATTCAATCTAATAAATTGAAAAAAAGACTTTTAGCAGAGAAAAAATTTCCTTATCAATGCTCTAATTGTAAAAGAACAACCTGGCTTAAATGTCAAATACCTTTAGAACTTCATCATAAAGATGGAAATTCTAAGAATAACAAGATAGACAATCTAACTTTATTATGTCCAAATTGTCATTCAATGACCACATCATATTGCCGTAGAAAAGCTTAGCTCGGCGTTGTCATGCAAATAAATTTGTTTAGATTTCACCGAATTTGGCAACATTCACATAAAGATTTCTCGCTTATGTGCTCAAATCAAATAAGTCTCTTGCGTCTACCATTCCGCCACAACAGCATTACAGTGCTATTGGAGGGACTTGAACCCCCACGATCTAAGATCAAAGGATTCTAAATCCTTTGTGTCTCCCATTTCCACCACAATAGCAGTTTATAATATATTATATCAAAGATTCAATTGCTCTATTTTTCTTTGTTTCTTTTCTATCATTAGAAAAAAATAGCAAATTCCATACTTCGCAATGAGAACAACTTTTATCTTTACATGTAAGACTACATGTATCAATTTTATGATCTAATGAAATATCAATATGATACTTACTTTTTTCTAACATAATCCGTGTATCCATATATATCTCTCAAAATGTTTGTCCTATGCCCATAAGTCCTTTCCACAAGATTATAATCTGAATTATTCTCAGATAAATCTGGAAAATAGGTATCAATCATATAAGCCATGAATTTTGTTGCCAAAACAAACGCTTCTTCCTCAGAAGCGGCTGTCTCAATAACTTCAGCTGCATTAAGAAAATTATTTATCAAATCTTCTTGATAACTTCTTTCTTCATTCATAGTGATTATTCCCCTTCTTTAAAAGATATATAGTATCTCATCAGAAGTAAAATTGAAATTATAAGCACCAAAAAAATTGATAGAATACATTTTATTCATTCCTTATTTTTAAAAAAAAGGATTCATGGCAGAATTCATCTGCAATTACTTTCCAGAAAAGATTAACTGGCATGAATCCAAATCTTTATCTATAATACTGATACGAGAATCAAAGACCCATAGTATCAGAAACTTCGGAGATATCCGAAGTATCAGAAACTTCCGAATCATCAGAAACTACCGATCCGTCATCCAAAAAAGATTCAGAAACTTCTACTTCCGAATCATCATCATTGTCATTGTCATCATCCAAATCCTCGGAAACCTCGGAAACCTTTACGGTATCCGTATTCGTTTCCGTTACTTCTTCGGTAACGACGGGAGTAGACTTCCTTGCCTTTTCCCTTTCCCCTTCCGCCTCAAAATCCCGAATCATATCGATAGCCTTTGTAAGGCTAGCAACCTCGACGACACAAGGACGTTCATCGCCTTCGGGGGTGACAATGACATCCACGCCTTTGACAACCATCTCAACTCCAAAGGTCTTGGAATTTGCCTTGTTATCAAAGTCACAAGAGAAGAACAACTTTCCCTTGGGCCCTTCAACCTCGAAGATTCCATCCTGATCTTCACTGTCACCATTAGCGGTGAGACAAATACCTACATCATTCATCCGAAAAATCTTATCAAGCGCACTGTCCTTTCTCATAACAATTTCCTTTCTTAAGGTTATTAAATTTAACTAATCTACAAACCATCATACCATACTTTTTTTAGGTTGTCAAGAGAAAAAGTGTTTCGAAATGTTTTTCCTTTTTCAACCGTTCATGCCTTAAGCATACCACAACTTTTTTCAAATGTCAAGAGAAAAACGATGGGAAATTAATTTCCCATCGTTCTCCCTTGTGCTATGCTATAGCAAGCATAATCCGTTATTAAAAACCTAAAGATTCACGGATTTACAAAATTCTTTAGGCTTATATTGCCTGCTTAATCTACTTTACAGGAAGATAACATATGCAGGCTAATATATGTTATCCGCTTTATTGTGTTATAAAGGAAAAACTAATAAGTGCTTTATAACACAATAAAAATGTATACTATGATAGAGATGTACGAAAAAATATGTACCTCATAGTATAGTATTAAAATTACCCGTATGGGCGACTGCCCTATTTATCAATGTGCCACGGGCAAACAACACAATTCTTTTTCAATCGTTCATGTCTTAATCATACCATAACTTTTTTCAAATGTCAAGAGAAAAATTTTTCAAAATGTGAAATGTTTTTCTTTTTCAATCGTTCATGCCTTAAGTATGACATACTTTTTTTCAAAAGTCAAGAAAAAAGTGAATGGCAAAATATTTTTATTTTAAGTGCAATTATCACAAATATTTATATCCACTCCTCTTTTCTTCTTCTTCTTTTTCTTCCTTCTCTCTTTCAAATTCAATTCTGGCATTAAAGAGATTATCTTCAGCTTCATAAATTGGTTTTCTATCGAGATAATATTCATATTCTTCAATAAAATGAGGACCATGCTCATCATTAAAACCAGGAATAAATTCCATAATATCTTCTTTATATTTTCTTTTTGCCAAAAGCAATTTATACTCTAATTCAATTATTGTTGATAATTTCATTTAATTATTATCCTCTCCAATATTAAGTATTTAATATAAAGATTGTCAATCTGAAAAAACAATTCTTTTAATTCCATAACAGAATGTAAAGAAAGTAAATATTCAACCATATTAAAATGTTTATTTTCTGCCACTCTTTTTAAAAGATTACCACAACCATTAAAAAGAAGATGAAAATCAGCACCATGCTCAATCAAACATTTGACAACATCAAAACGATTGTAAAATGCTGCAAACCATAAAGGACTATCGTTTTCAGCATGAATATTGGCACCATGCCCAATCAAATATTTAACAATATCAAGATAGCCCTTTTCCGCGGCCCATCTTAAAGCAAGATCATCTTCAACATGAATATTATATCCATTTTCAATATAATATTTAACTTCTTGAATATTATTATTTATTACTGCATCAACGATATTCATTATATAACCTTTCTAACATTAATTAATAGAATCAATTTTATTGAATCTATTTTTTTGATATTTTCTTTTCATTTAATTTTTTCAATATTAAAAACTTAAGGTGTAATAACTCAGATTTCCCTATAGAATCCATATCATAATATACATCAAAAAAAGAAAAGAATTCTTTTAATTCAAATTCATAAAGGAAACTTATTAAATATTCAAAAATATCCCAATGTTTTCTTTCTTCTGCAAGAAGAACAGGTTCATATTTATTAAATCGAATATCAGCACCTTGTTCAACATTATATTTTACCAAATCAAATCTACCAATTTGAACTGATATTTTTAAATCATAATTAAGTTTATTACTTTTGTTTTTCATCGTCTTTCCCATATTGACATATAGGACAAAATTGTTTTTCAATATCAAATAATTCTGAAAGACAATTAGGACATTTATATGGTGTATATCCACAAAATATACATTTACATTCATTTATATGAACGAACAATGTTTCTTTTTGACAATGAGGACAAAGTTTAAACATTTTTATTCCTTACTATTTTTTCAGATATTTTTATAATTGAACACTTTTTACATTTAGTAATGCTTTCATCAGAAAACCAAAAGTATCCTGCTGCTACTAATAAACAATTTACCAATACCATGATTATTATACCCATTTTATTGTTTTACCTGTCGTGTTATTAGTGCTTTTGCAAGCATTTCTTTAACAGCTTTCTCATTTTGTCTAAAGAAAAAAGACATTATATTTAAAGGGCAATTCAAACACTCATTAAGTTTTAATGTGTTTTTTTTCACATTAAAACTTAATTCTGAAGAATACATAAAACAATATCCTGCAAAAAAAGCAAAAAAAGCAATGATATAAATCATATTTCTTTCTCTTTTTCAGAATTTAAACTTTCTTTTACTTCTGAAGAAACCAAAGATTGCATAAGAGCATTAAACATGTCTACACATTTCAAGCACAAAAAAACCTGCTTTGTTTTTTGTTTTTGAGAAGCCAATAGCACTCCCAATCCAAAAGAAATAATTCCTAGAACAATGCCTGTAAAGATTTCCATTTAATTCTTAATTTCCCCTTTTTTATTATTCTTTCGGTTAGAAATCATTATTGCTAGATAGGTTCCCGTTCCATTACCAGCAATATATCCAACTAAAAGACAAATATCTTGCTGAGAAATAAATCTCTCAGCTACAAAAAGTCCCAATGCCGTTACTACCATTGACCATATAGAAGCCTGGAACCCACGGCATTTTACTACAGCCCGAGTATATCTTGTCGCACATAAGTCCAGTATCAGACCTATCAAAAAATATATTACAAAATTTGTCATAAAATTTCTTTCTTATTAAATGTTTATTACACAGTGGAGGTTTATCTTCTTTTTTAATCAGTGATTCATTCATTTTATTTTTCCCCTTTTATCGACGTTCATGCTTAAATCATAACACACCTGACTTTAAAAGTCAAGCTTTTTTTTCTTTCATTTTTTAACGTGGTGGTACATCATCGCTTAGCATCATACTGCCTATCGCACCACCTATACATTTAATAGTATAACTGTCCAAATCTTTTTCAGCATTTCCACGAATATCATACTCTCTGAAAATATATTTATTCAACTTCCTGTTTTCACATGGTTTTTCATTTAATATTCTTTCATATTTTGGTTCTATCAAATTCCATATTAACTTTGAAAAATTGTGTTTATCATAAATATTAAACAATATTCCTTTGTATTTTGATTTAACAGCATACAAAGCAAATTCTTTTTTATCATTTATATCAGAAACTTTTTGAATGATATCATTGAATTCTTTTTTAACTTCACAAAGAATATCATTATATCTTGCTATCAAATCATCTTTCGTTTTTTCAAACCAAGTATATGATTCTTCTGGGAGATTCTTCTTTAATTCTTCCAAAGAAGAATTGTTTCTGAGACATTCCCAGATAACTTTATTTGAAAAATTATAAGCAATTCGATGAAGTCTTACATACTCATCGAATTTTAATTTTATTCGATAGTTATCTTCAAATTTAAGAACAAATCCCTCTTTGTTTTTTGTTTCAAATTTCTTCAAATCTTTTATATCATTAACTAATTCTGAAAAATCAAAACGATTAACAACTGAAAAGATGCAAGGAACCTCTTTAAAGAGTCCTGAATAAGATTCTTCTTTTCCTGTTTTAACATCGATTATAGAAAGAAGAATTAAATCTTCTATATCCCCATAATTTACAACAATTCTATTTGTAGGATGAATTAATTCAAAACAATATGTTTTTCCTTCTTTAATAAAATCAAACGTTTCATTTATTTTTCTTTCAAAGATTTCTTTTGCAAGTAAAGCTTGCGAAGAAAAGAATGTTCCTCTTGTAGAAATAATGTTCTTTCCATTGTATTTAAAGATTTCAATAAAAGAACCGTCAATCTTTTCATATACTTCGTATTTCATGTGAGAATACTTATCGATAGATTCCTTTGATAATTCTTCATAATTAAAGAATTTCTTAAAAGGACGAGAAACAATATTCCCTTTGTTATCAATTACTAATCCTCGACAAGACTCAGTATATAAATCCCAAGATCTTGAATATGAAGCTTCATTTGTATAATTCAATATCAAAAGATCTTCAGTATCGTGCTTAACAATTGATATAAGTTTATCTTTATTATATTGTTCTATTAAATCTAAATCTATCTTATCTAAAAAAGACATTCTTGTTCCTTTTTTTATTTTACGCCTTTAGCATACCACAGAAATATAATTTTGTCAAGCGCAAAATATTTCAATTTTCTTTATTGATTGCTTTCTTTTTGTTTTTCAAGTCTTTGTGAATATTCTACTAATTCTTTTTCTGTCATTAATTCAAATTGATATCCATTATCTTTTGCATATTGTTTATATGCTTCAACTTTATCTCGTTCTTTTGAAAATTCTTTTAATCTTCCTTGTGATTTTATTTCTACAAGTTTAATTATACCATCTTTCATTGTTATTAACAAATCTGGGACTGTATAACAGTCTATGCCTTTATATACAAATGGTATTGTTATACTTTCTGATAAGAAAGATTCAACATCAGGATCTTTTTCAATCAATTGAAGATATAAAAGTTCATAAGATGAACGATAATAAACTTCTTTAATACATTTCTTAGATTTAAAATAACCTTTTTTAAAACAGTTTTTGCCGGAAAACATTCCAGGATTTTCCTGCATTTTTTTACACATAACAAGAGATAGTTTTGACTTTGTTTCTGGAGTGTGATGACGTTGAGGTACTCTATTCCCAGATAAAATATCAAAACGATACACTTCAATTCGTTTTATTATTTTTTCTTTGTTTTTTAATCGATATTCATTTTGATATTCATTTTGATATTCATTTATTTTTTCTTTGTTTTTTAATCGATATGCTTTCTTTTGTTCTTTGTTTTTTTCATACCATTCTTTTTGATATTCTTTCTTTTGTTCTTTGTTTTTTTCATACCATTCTTTTTGATATTCTTTCCTTTTTTCTTTTATTTCTTCTTTGTTCTTTTGATAATATGCTTTCTTTTTTTCTTTGTTCTTTTGATAATATGCTTTATTATATGCTTTCTTTTTTTGTTTTTTTATTTCTTTTTCAGAAAGAGATTCAACATTATCATTCGACATTGCTTTTCCTTTCGATTTTTAATTCTACATATTTAGCATACCACAGAAATATAATTTTGTCAAGCGCAAAATATTTCAGTTTCTTTGATTTTCTTAATAAAAAAAGCACTTGACAAAAAAAAATCTTTATGGTATGATACGAATAGTATTAAAAATAGAGAGGAAACAATGAAAGTAGAATTTCAAATCATAATAATAATACTTATAGTGTTTTTTATGAATCTTATTAATAATAATGAACAATAACAATTATTAAAGGAAAATATAAATGAAATTTTCACATTTTTCTGATATTGAAAACTCTTATAACCTTAAATTTGTTGAAAAAATTGATAAGTCTGGAGTATGGTGCGTTACTGAAAAGATTCACGGAGCTAATGCTTCTCTTTGGTATTCCTCTGAGAATGATGAATTCCGTGTAGGAAAAAGATCATCTTTTATTGATGAAAGTAATTTCTTTGGTATCAATAAGTTTTCTAATACTTCTCTTAAAGAGATTACTATTAATCTTTTTAACCATATTAAAAACAATTTTAATTCTGAGATTAAAGATCTTGTTATCTATGGAGAATGGTTCGGCGGATATTATAATTGTGATGGAGTATCTGTAAAAGGATCAAGAGTACAAACGGGCGTATCTTATTCACCTAATAACCATTTTTATGCTTTCTATATGAAAATTAATGATGTTCCTGTTTCAAGAAAAGATTTCTCTGAAATCTTTAAGGATTTTGATAATAAGAATAATATATTCTTTGATTCTAAAATCCTTTTTAAAGGGACATTTAATGAGTGCATGGAATATCCTAATGATCAGAATAGTTTTATTCCTGATATGTTTAATTTGCCTAAACTACCAAAGAATATAATGGAAGGTGTGGTTATAGAACCATATGATACGATTAAATTTACTCCCAATAATGAAAGAGTTGTTCTAAAGAATAAGAATAATCTTTTTAATGAGAAGAAAAATAGGACAGGTAAAACTTATAAAGATACTATTCTCAGTGAAAATGCAATTAGTTATTTAGAGAATATTGATTGTTATATAACAGAACAAAGAGTTGAAAATCTTTATTCAAAATTGGGTGAAGAAATGTGCTTTAAGAATTTTTCTAGTATTCTTAAAGAGTATGTCGAAGATGTTTTTAAAGATTCTTCGAAAGAAATAAATGATAATGATTTTGAACTTAGTAGTCTTGATCAAGAAAATGTTCTTCATGAAGTAAAAAATAAATCATCAAATCTTATTAGAAATTTCTTAAAAACGATTTAACATCTTGAATTATTAAGATAAATTTATCTTGATAATTCAAGTTTATTGTGATATTATATATCTATAAAATGTTTAATTTTGGAACAAATATATGGATCTCTATGAAACAGTTAGAATTGGCAATTTTCAACAAGTTAAATATTTTATTGAAAATAGCACTGATAATCATGAGATAAATGTAAAGGTATTATTACATTTAGCAACAGTAAATGGCCATCTTGATATCGTCAAATATCTTATTGAACGATATCAAGATATTGATATTTATGCTAATAATGATATTGCTTTACATCTTGCAGCACAAAATAACCATTTTGATATTATTAAATATTTCGTTGAAAAAAAAGTAAATGCTAATACTTTAAATGGTTCTATTTTAGCATATGCAGTACAATATAATTGTATGCATATGATCATATATTTAATTGAAAAAGGTGCTAATATTCATGCTTTAAATGAAATTGCTTTAAAAGCAGCAGTAACATTTAATCATTTTGATATTGTTAAGTATCTTATTGAACATGGTGCTGATATTCATATTGAAAATGATTATGTTTTAAGACTTGCCGTAAGAAAAGGTTTGATAGATATTGTTAAATACCTCATTAAATGTGGTGCAGATATACGTGCTGATAATAATCGTGCTTTACGATGGGGACTTAAATACCAAATAAAGTATAATAACAAATTTAATATTGTCAAATATTTAATTTCTTGTTATAATAAAGAAGAATTAAAAGAATTGTTTTTTAAATTTGATGATCTTTATATAAAGTATTTAATTTTGGAGCAAAGTATATGAATATCTTTGATGCAATAGAAGAAAACAATATTCAGTCTGTTAAAGAATGTATTAAAAGTAGTGCTGATATTCATGCTCATAATGCTTTAAGATGGGCAATAGAATTAAATCGTTTTGAAATTATTAAGTATTTAATTTCTTTATATACCTTTTTAGAGTTGAAAATATTGTTTTTTAAAACTAAGGATCTTTATATAAAGTATCTAATTTTAGAGCAAGTATATGAATCTTCTTGATGAAAGGAAAAATAATGTTTGAAAATGATGAAGATTATGATGCTTTAAAAGAATTCTCATATTATCTTTATGAAAATAGAGAAAATTGTTCTATTCTTTTTAACATAATTAATACTTATAATGAAAGTCTTTTTAAGAAAAGCAAGAACTTTGAAAACTTTTCAAAGTCATCATTTATTTGTAAATCTATCAAAACGCTTTTTCCTAAACTTGATTATGTTGATAAAAATGGACTAGATTTCATTTATGACAATAGAATTTTAATTGAACTAAAAACAAGAAAAGAGATGTTTCAAAAAAAGAAAACAAATCCCATTATTATAAAGAATCTAATTAAAAATCTAAATGAAACAAAAACATTTTCTGTTCTTTGGATGATTCAAACAGATAAACCGTATAAAATGGGATTAACTACATACACATCTGCAAAAAAATTTAAAAAGTTCTGTTATTCTCGGACTGAGTGTCAAATTCCTTTTGAATATATCCAATTTATTGAAATTCAAAACGATATTAAACATCTTGAAATTAATATTCAAAAAGAACAAGATGAATTTGAAAACAATTTAATCAATAAACTGATAAATAGGTTGAAATGAATAAACCAATATGGGCCTTGACTCCTCTTCGATATATAGGAGGAAAAAGTAAGCTTATAAAAAATATGTATCAATATTTTCCAAAAGATTTTTCTGAATTCAGAGAACCTTTTGTTGGAGGTGGATCTATATTTCTATATTTAAAACAATTATTTCCTGACAGAAAATATTGGATAAACGATATAAATCAAAATCTCTTTTCT
Organism: Candidatus Pacearchaeota archaeon; assembly: GCA_023228065.1. The sequence goes on from JALOBX010000002.1 coordinate 77,436, forward strand.
TTTTGGATTATTCTTCAAAATTATGATTCAATGCTAAAACTACAAAAAGATCTTTTAAAAATAAAAGAAGATCTCATGCAAAAGTCTATTGAAGAAAGAAAAGAATTAAATATAAAAATGAAAGATACTTTATATGGTATAGATTCTGAGAATACAAAAAAATTAGTTCTTTCATATGAAAGAGCAATTGCTTATTATTTCTGCAATAAAACATCTTTCTCAGGATTAGAACAAGGTACTTATTCAGATCAAGCTTTTTATAAGAACTTTACAGTATCAAATATAAATAAATTTAATACATATAATAAACTATTAAAAAATGTAGAAATAACAAATATAGATTATAGTCAATTACTTAATGATTCAATTAAAGATTATGATGAAAATGTTTTCTTTTATTTTGATCCGCCTTATGAATTAAATAAGAAATCATCAAATACTCTTTATGGTAAGGATGGAATACTTCATAAGTCTTTTGATCATCAAAGATTCTTTTCACTTATTAAAACAATTAATAAAGGAAAATTCTGTATATCATATAACAGTGATTCTTATATAAAAGAAAGATATAAAGATTATAATCAAATTGAATTAGATTTTCAATATGTTTCTAATTGTGGAAATAAGGGAAAATCAAAAAAAACTAAAGAATTGTTGATCTTTAATTATTAAAGAAAAAATTAAACTTGACTTTTAAAATTAAATATGATATTCTTTTATTAAAGAAGAAATTAAATGATATTAACTGGCAAAATGTATAAATATTTCTACAATAAAAATTACTATTATCTTTATCTTGAAATAGATAGAAATTGGTTTATAAACAACATTCTACCTAATTTACCACAATGTTATAAATGTTTTAAATGTAATACTGAAAAAGATTGTCTTTTTTTATATAATTGCAAACATAAAATTTTTTGTTGTGTTCCTTCTTATCAAGAAGAATTTAAATTAATAGAAAAATTGGATAACATTAAATGATATTAACTGGAAAAATTTATACTTATAAAAATGAAAACAAAACCAATCTTTATCTTGAAATAAATAAAAATTGGTTTTTAAAAAACCTATTAAAAGATCTTTTTTTTAAATGTCGTGACTGCATAAAAAAGAATAAAGATAATTGTCTTTTTTTGTATTTTTGTAAAAGTAAAAGATTTGATTGTTATCCTAAAAATCCAAAATTTAAATTAATAGAAAATAATATTGTTGGATAACATTTAAATGATATTAACTGGAAAAATGTATACTTATAAACCAAAAATATATATTTATAAATCAAATGAAAATGAAAATAATGTTTATTTTCATCTTGAAATAGATAAAAATTGGTTTATAACCAATATTTTGTCTAATATACCACAATGTTCTAATTGTAATAATATAAATAAAAATAGTTGTCTTTTTTTATATTCTTGTAAATTTAAAAATTTTTTTTGTGTTCCTCTTGTTTCTCTTTCTCAAGAAAATTTTAAATTAATAAAAAAATTAGGTAGTAATTAAATGATATTAACTGGCAGAATGTATATATACCATTCAAATCTTTATAATTATTACTCTTCTTTTCCTACTGATGATATGTATGTTTCTCTTTATCTTGAAATAGATAAAAATTGGTTTATAAAAAATATATTGAATTTGAATTATGTTCGTACTCATTTTGTGTGTAGTGACTGTACTACAAAAAGAAACAAAAGTAACTGCTTTTTTTTATATAGAATTAAATCTAAAAAATTTGTTTGTTATCCTGAAGATACAAAAATCAAATTTGAATTAATGAAAAATACTATTTTGGATAACATTTAAATGATATTAACTGGTAAAATGTATACTTTTCAAGATAACTATCTTTATCTTGAAATAGATAAAAATTGGTTTATCAAAAACGTATTAAAAGATCTTTATCTGTGTGGTGACTGCATAAAAAAGAATAAAGATAATTGTCTTTTTTTATATTCTTGTAGATTTAAATATTTTCATTGTACTCAACTTTCCTTCTGCTATGAAATAAAATTAATAGAAAAATTGGATAACATTAAATGATATTAACTGGAAAAATGTATGTTTATAAACAAAGTGAAAATAATGTTTATTTTCATCTTGAAATAGATAAAAATTGGTTTATAACCAATATTTTGTCTAATATACCACAATGTTTTAATTGTAATAATGTAAATAAAAACAGTTGTCTTTTTTTATATTCTTGCTTATATAAAGATTTTCATTGTACTAACGTTCCTTCTATTATGGAATATAAATTAATAGAAAAATTGGATAACACTAAATGATATTAACTGGAAAAATGTATGCTGCTGAGTATCCAATTTTATTCTCTCTTATTAAAGATGTGCATTTATGTATATGCCTTGAAATAGATACAGATTGGTTTAGAAAAAATTTATTAAATAAAAATCCAGCATGTCAATTTAATAAATGTGAACATTGTAGTATTTATAATTTAGGCAAAAAATGTTTGTTTCTTTATAATATACAACATAAAAGATTTTATTGGTATTATCCTAAACATTTTAATTGCTTTGAGAAATATTATTATAATAGTGAAGACATAAAATCTAATTTATCTGATCTTCTTCTTCTTCCTACTGTTTATATAAAGGAAATTAAATAATGATATTAACTGGCAAAATGTATAAAAAATGTTTCTACGATAATACAAACCATATTCCTCTTTATTTTGAAATAGATAAAGATTGGTTTTATAAAAATGCATTACCAAATATTATTGCATGTTATAATTGCGATGAAGATTGCAATAAATATAAAGAAAAAGAAAAAGATTGTCTTTTTTTGTATTCTTTTGATTCTAAACGTTTTAATTGTGTTCACTATCCTTCTACTCTGCAATTTAAATTAATAGAAAAATTGGATAACATTTAAATGATATTAACTGGTAAAATGTACGCTTATAAACAAAGTAAAAATTATGTTTATTTTTGTCTTGAAATAGATAAAAATTGGTTTATTACAAATATTTTACCTGATTTACCACGTCATTGTTTTGATTGTTTTAATACAGATAAAAATAATTGTCTTTTTTTGTATTTTTGTAGTTATAAAAAATTTAATTGTTTTCAAAAAAAAAGTAATTGTTTTAAAGAAATGGTTTGTTCTAAAAAGAGTAAAAATTAAATGGTATTAACTGGCAAAATATATACTTATAAACCAAGTGAAAATGATGTTTATTTCCATCTTGAAATAGATAAAAACTGGTTTATAAATAACATTTTGCCTAATTTATTACTATGCTATAAATGTAATACTGAAAATAGTTGTCTTTTTTTATATAATTGTGAATTTAAAAGTTTTTATTGTGTTCCTCTTGTTTCTCAAGAAAAATTTAAATTAATAGAAAATAATATTGTTGGATAACATTTAAATGATATTAACTGGCAAAATATACACTTATAAAAATGATAAAAATAATGTTTATTTCCATCTTGAAATAGATAAAAACTGGTTTATAAATAACATTTTGTCTAATATACCACAATGTTTTGATTGCAATAATGTAAATAAAAATAGTTGTCTTTTTTTATATTCTTGCTTATATAAAGAATTTCATTGTACTCACTTTCCTTCTACTATGGAATATAAATTAATAGAAAAATTGGATAACATTAAATGATATTAACTGGAAAAATTTATACTTATAAAAATGAAAACAAAACCAATCTTTATCTTGAAATAGATAAAAATTGGTTTATAAATAATATTTTGCCTAATTTATTACTATGCTATAAATGTAATACTGAAAATAATTGTCTTTTTTTATATAATTGCATGTTTAAAATTTTTTGTTGTGTTCCTCTTGTTTCTCAAGAAGAATTTAAATTAATAGAAAACATATAATATTGGATAAAATCTAATGTCTATTATAGATAAAATACATAAAAAAATAATGATAAAATTTAAAAAAGGAAATCTATTTTTTGATAACTTTTTTAAAAGATTCTTTATAGTAGTAGATATCTGTGATAAAAAACACAAATTATCTTATCGACATTGTAAAAAATGTAATAAAAACTATGCTCTTCCAAATGCTAAATGTTATTTATCGTATTATTTTAATAAAAATGATTCATATTTTCGTTGTAATACTGAACTCTATCTTTTAAAAACTTTTAAAAAAAATAAATTAAAAAATGAAAACAATTCTCACAGGTAACATATATAAAGATTTTTTTGTTGTTCCACATCTTTATCTTGAAATAAATAAAAACTGGTTTATAAAAAATAAGTTAAATTTGGATAGGATTGGTATAGAAAATATATTTGATGAATATTGCGAAAATTGTAATGCCACTTTTAAAGGTGATTGTTTATTTTTATATGGTATTAAATCTAAAACATTCTTTTGTGATAAAAAATCATTTTATGATAAAATTGGAGTATAAAATTAAATGATTCTTACAGGTAAAATGTATAAAAGCGAATCAAAATATTTTGATTCATCAATATCAAAAATTTATCTTGAAATAGATAAAAATTGGTTTATGGATAATATTATAATTAAATATGAATATGCTACGTGTTTTAATTGTGTTCGACTTAATAATCAATGCTTATTTCTATATGATTTACAAGACAAGAAATTTTTATGTGAAAAACCACAACTTCAATATTTTTATAATGAAATAATACAAAAAAATGATTAATAAAAACAATTATAAATTAGAATATTATGAAAATCTTGGATTTGTTATAAATATAACAGATCAATATAAAGATGTTCCTACAAAAGAAATAAAAAAAATATGTGAAAATAGATTTTTTAATATGAAGCATCCAGATTATGGATCAATCTACCATTGCAGAGAATGTTATTTAGGAAATGGATTCTTACTTGCCTATAGTTTTTTACTTGATAAAATAATATGTTTATGTGTTTTGATAAAACTGATGAAAGACTAGATATAAATGAATAACAATAAATTAGAATATCATGAAAATCTTGGATTTTTCATAGATATAACAGATCAGTATAAAAATCTTCCAACAGAAAAAATAAAACAAATATGTGAAAATATGTATTGTACTGAAAATACTCTCTATAAAAAATTTTCTGCCCCATATAAAAACAATATGCTTAACTATTTTTTTATATGTCAGCAAAATCAATGTTCTTTGGGAGATAAACATAACAGACTTATTTATAGTTTTGATTTTAACAAAATCGTATGTATGCATTTACATTTAAAAACTTCTAAAATTACTTATATAAAATGAATAACAATAAATTAGAATATCACAAAAAATTTGGATTTTTTATAGATATAACAAATCAGTATAAAAATCTTCCAATAAAAAAAATAAAAAAAATATGTGAAAAAGAGTATTTTTCTGATTATAAACCCTGTATAACAGATTTTTCTGATTCACACGATATATTTAACTATTTTTTTGTTTGTATATGTCAAGAACAATGTTCCTTGGGAGATAAATATAACAGACTTATTTATAGTTTTAATTTTAACAAAATCATATGTATACGTTTTGATAAAACTGACAAAGAATCAGATATAAATGAATAACAATAAATTAGAATATTATGAAAATCTTGGATTTGTTATAGATATAACAGATCAATATAAAGATCTTTCATTAAAAAAAATAAAAAGAATATGTGATAATCAGTATTATACTAACTCAATCAGTTTATCAGGTTTTTTCTTTAAATGTTGTGATACATATTGTTCTTTGGATAATGGACATAATAAACTTGTTTATAGTTTTGATTTTGGCAAAATCATATGTGTAAATTTATTTGTTTTGCATTCAGAAATTTTTGGATTTGATAAATATGAAAAAAATTAACAATAAATTAGAATATTATAATCATCTAGGTTTTTTTATAGATATAACAGATCAATATAAAAATCTTCCAATAGAAGAATTAAACAAAATATGTAAAAAACAATATTTACACGATATTATGATACGTACATATGATTCTAAATATACTTTTTCTTTTTGCCATTGCATAGCATGTTGTTTAGTTTCTAAGAAATATAAACTTGGTTATAGTTTTACTCTTAAAGATTTTATATGCCTTACATTAGAAGAATCTTTAAATACAAATATTAAAAAAGGAAACAAGAATGAATTTTAATTTTAAACTTAAAAAAGGAGAATTGTATTTCGATCATAATGTTATGGAATTCTGTATCATTCTTGATGTTTGTACTAAAAATGAACATTCAACTTCTTATTTATATTGCAAACATTGTGGTTATAATTTGTACCCATGTAAAAATGAATTTTTTTATTTAGTATATTATTTTAGAAAAAAAATTCATTTTATTCACACTATACATGTCTTTCTAAGGAATATATTATAAATAATGAACTTTTTCAAAATAAGGGTAAAAATCAATGAAAACAATAAAATTTAAAAAAGGTTCTTTACATTTTGATAAATTTTTTAAACATTTTTTTCTAATAATAGATATTTGTACTCCTGATCATCCATTAACAAATAAATATCAATATTGTAAAAATTGTGATACTACTTATTTTCCTTCTTTTAAAGGGAAAAAATATTTAAGATATACTTTTATTAGAAAAAATTATGGTTGTGTTTGTGGTGGCGACAATGAATCTTAAAAAAGGAAATCTATATAAAGATGATTTAGGTTTTTTTATAATAGTAGATGTTTGTACTAAAAATAAACGATTAAATTATAAACACTGTAAACATTGTGGTAATAATGGTATATATCCTAAACCAGCTTTTTTTAAAGAAAATGAAACAGTTTATTTAATTTATTCATTTTATAAAGATATATCATATTTTTGGTGTGATTCAGAACAAAATTTATTAACATTGGATCTTATAACAAATGAAAACAATGAATCTTAAAAAAGGAGAATTGTATTTAGATGATTTAGGTTTTTTTATAATGGTAGATATTTGTACTAAAAATAAACCATTATATGAATTATATAAACATTTACACTGTAAATATTGTTATCGAAGAAAAGATGATTCTTTTTATAAAGATATAACAATGTATTTGATATATTCTTTTAAAAAAAATATGTTAAATTCTCATTATTCTTGTATCACAAAAGGAGCAACAATTAATGTCAAAAACAATAGAAACAATAAATCTTAAAAAAGGAAATCTATATAAAGACGGTTTAGGTTTTTTTATAATAGTAGATATTTGTACTAAAGACAAACCATTAGATGAATCATATAAATATTTACACTGTAAAACCTGTTATCGAAAAAATAATTCTTTTTATGAAAATGTAACAATGTATTTGATATATTCTTTTAAGGAAAATATGTTAAATACTCATTATTCTTGTTCCTCAGAAGAATCAATAATAATGTCATCTCTCTTTTATAAGAGAGTCTCTTTTATAAGAAAAAAATGAAAAATGAATTAGAATTAGGATTAAAATATAATCTAGCAGATGGATTTTATTTAATATTAAATAATTGTAGTTTTAATTTAAAAGAGAGACAATACAATATGAACAAATACAAATTTTGCAAGCATAAATGTAGATTTAACAAACTTTATAAAGAATATCCTACTTGTTTTGAAGGTGGTGAATTTAATTTAATTTATGTTTTCAATGATAAACAATTATATTGTGTAAAAAGAGATATTTATTTTTAATTATAAATTCTTGAAAACAGATTCTTTGAAGATTTTAATAATTTTTTATTTGATATTTTTAAATGTAATAACTTTAAAATACTTTCATAATTCAAAGTTAATTTGATATAATCACCAACATTTTTTGTTGTTCTATACGAACGATTTAAATGATCTGAAGATGATAAACCTTTCTTTGTTGTTTTTAAAGCACAATCATCTTCTTCTGGAATAGTTCTTGAACCAAATGGATCATCAAAAAAACCATCAAAATTATGAGGTTTCTTATCATTTATATCATCAATCTTAGGTGGAAAAGATTCCCAAGAAGAATCTTTATTTATTGATAACCAAACATTTTCAGCTTCTTCTGTAGTGCTTTCTCTATCAGCACATATTCCTGCTTCTTTATTACCATCGTTTTGACATATCCATGCTGATGCTAATCCATAAAGAAGTTTTCCAATTCCTTGCCCTTTATATTGATCTCTCAAGAAAGACATATGAATTTGATAAGCACCATAACAAAGTCCGCCTGTATTTAATTTCTTGCTTTCTTGACATTTTTGCATAGAAATAGCACCAATAATCGCCTTAACCAATATTTCTTCATTTAAATCTTTTGAATAGTTTTTTAATATTTTATTATCAAAAAGAATAAGACGAATCATATGAAAATTATTACTCATTTCTTGTGCTACTGCCAAAGAAATATTAAGAAAATTTTCAGTATCAATTGTACTTTCTTTTAAAAATTCTTTCCAATTATTAACAAATGTATTCATGATCTATTGATTATTTCTTCCATAAAGTCTAGTGAAAAAAGAATTAAAGATTCTTTCAAAGAATTTTGATATAAATGGTAAATCATTTGTCATCATAAAAAATTTACCTACATGATTATGATTTTCTATAACTTTATCAAAATTCTTTGTATATTCATTATAATTTTTTACAAACTCATATGTATTAAAAGAACGGTTTAAATGATCACTATTATCTAAAGATAATTTTGTTTTCTTTAAACGGCAATTATCTTCTTTTGGAGTTGTTCTTTCGTTTTTTATATTATCAAAAGTACCATCAAAATAATCTTTCTTTTTGTTATTTGGTTGTTCTTCTTTATCTGTTTTTTCTTGATTTGGTTCTTCATCTGGTATTTGATTTTCCCAAGAAGGATTATTATTTATCGATAACCAAACTCTTTCTGCTGCTGGTGATGTCGTTGCTCTATCAGCGCATATTCCAACATTAGGATTATTATCATTCATATAAGCATGTGATGCTGCTAAACCATATAATAGTTTTCCATACCCTTTGCCTTGATATTCTTCACTTACTGCTGACATTTTAACTTCATAAGAACCAAAACATTCTCCATTCCCATTCTCTTCTGTTTTAATTATAGAAATTACACCAACAATACAATCACGAAATCCAGATTTAAATGAATTAATAAAATTATTTTCCTTCCCATCATCATAAAATAATTGTTTTATTTCTAAATTTGAATTGTTTAATTCTTTCTTATAGTGAGAACTTAAATAAGTTAAAGTTTCACTTAGTTTTGTTAAGTCTAAAAGAAATATATTATCTCCATCTCCATTAAATCCTTCAATAACAAACACACCAAAAAACAATGAATTAACGTTTTTTTCTTCTTTTAATAATGTTTTTCTTTTAAAATTTATCCATTTTTTATTCATGATGTGTGATGAATACCTCGAAAAAATGTTTGAAGTTTATTAGTAATTAAATCTTGATCTCCTCCGAAAATAACATCAATAAAAGGTTTAATTCTTTTTAAATTAATTATAACCTCTCTGAATTCATCTGTTTTATTAGATGAAGCAACAATATTTAAATGTTTATCATCATCAAAATATTTACTTTCCTTTCTTTTGCAATCATCATCATATGGATCTGTTTTAGGATCATAAACATCATCAAATTCTCCGATATAAGGTTCTATTTCAGAAATTTGATTAGACCAATTCCCATCTTCTTTTTCTGTTTCATTTTTAATACTTTTCCACACTCTTTCTGCTGCTGCTGACACACTACGCCTATCACAAGTAATACCTTGATTTGAAGATATTGAAGCCATTGCATAAAGAAATTTTCCATATCCTTTACCTTGATATTTTTCATCTATCGCTGAATATGCTACTTCACTTGCATCATAACAATCACCATCACTTCTAGGTTCAATATAATTTATAAATCCTATTAAAAAATTTTCAATTTCTGTTATATGGTATAATTCATAATTTAAATCTCTAATTTGTTTTTTATTAACAAACCATTCTTTTTCTTCATCATCTTCTTCTTCATCATCTTCATCATCTTCATCGTATTCTTCATCTTCCATTTCAGTGCCATTTACGTATAAATTATAGAAGTCTCCTTCATTTCCATTTAATATAGCATCCATCCATTCCATTACTTCTTCATTTGTCACTTCATCTATCATTTCTTCTATATGCTTTTCAGAATCAGAATGATGAAATGAAAAAGAAAATTGATTTTTTGGATCATATAATGCTATTTTTTTATTTCTGTTTCTTGCTGCAATATATTTTTTATATGTTTGAATAATCTTTTCTTCAAATGTCTTTATATTTATCAATAATACAAAAACACCATCTGAATAATGATTAAATATATATAATCCTAAATCTTTTTTTGATATTGATTCTGAAGATCTTTCTTCATTTAATTTAAATTTATTCCATTGTTCATTCTTAATCATCATAATATATATCCCAAAAGAAATTATCAATCATAGTTATTAATCCTTTTTTTATTGAATCTTTTATTCCAAGTTTAACATAATTGCTTCTTAATTCATTAAATTCATTAACAAATTTATCTGAGGAGTATACTTGATTCAAATGTTCTGGGTTTAATTTATCTGAATAAAGTCTACTATATTTTTTTATTTTACAATCATCTTTTTCGGGTCTAGTTTTAGGAGCATTTATATCATCAAACTTTCCGATATAAAACCCTTTTTTGGGTATTACAGGTTCCCAATCTTCGTTATGATCAATACTATCCCATACTCTTTCAGCTTTTTCCGATGTAGTAGATCTATCCGCCGTAATTCCTGTAGCACATTTACTTATACTTATATATGCTGCTAACAATCCATATATTAATTTTCCATATCCTTTACCTTGATATTTTTCATCTACCGCTGAATTTGATACTTCCATACTATCAAAACATCTTCCATCTTCATAAGCAGTAGTTTTAGAAGCAATAATCATTCCAATTATAAAATCCACATGTTTTTCTTCATCAAAATCATTATCAGTAAAATTTTGTGCTGCTTTTATAAATTTTTTTAATTTTATAGTATTTAATAAAGATATTGTTACTTCTCCATCATTATCTTTATAAAAATATAAACACAAATTGTTTAAATTACCAAAAGATTCATTTATAACAAATTTATTCCAACATTTTAAAAACCTTGTCATTTTTTATCTCTCAATTTGTGTTGGTTCTTCCATTTTTTTTACAACACCACGATGTAATTTTGAATCATCTTTTTCAAGACCTGAAGCAATCCTAAATAATTTTTTTGAATATCTTCTAAATTTATCATTATTAACTTCTTTTTCAGAATTCTCTAATGTATATTCATCAATCTTATCATATGCTTTTTTTAATGTTTGTCGTATCACATCTTGCAATCTGTTTCTCATATCTTCATTTTTTTCATCCATTAAATCTTTTAAAAGTTCTTTTATTTGTATAATTTCTCTTTTTAATTTTCTATTAACAAGATCTTTTGGATAATCAATAAAATCTTCTTCTTCTTGTTGTTCTTTGGAAGAAAGTTCTCCTTCTCCCTCTTTACCTGAAGAATAAAAATCTGATTTTTCAGACATAGTTAATTTTGCTTTAATAGCATTAAGCATATCTTTAAACCAATTTCCTTCTTTCTTTCCAAAAGCATATGCTTCTGTAGCTTCCCATAGTTTTTTTGACCATTCTTCAATTACTGAATGAAAATTGCTAGAATTATTCATTCTTTCTTTTATTGAAGAAAGATTTTCCTCAAAATAATCTTGAAACATCTCAATAAAATCAATTTTTAAAGAATTATAATTTGATTCTAATTTCTTCTTTTCTAAATTATCTTTTGACTTAACAAAAGAATCTCTATATTTTTTAAATTGATTTTTATATTTGTTTAACATTAAAACATAAATCTTATTTAAAACCTTTTGTTCCTTCTTGTTTAATTGTGGCAATAAAGCATTACTTGGCATTTCTTTTATTGAATTTGGATTTTTTTGAGAAATATTTTCTGCTTTTTTTATTCTGTCAGAATCTTTTTCTTTAATATCTTCCATTACCAATTTTGCTATTTTATTAATTTCAGATTTATTTATCAATATTTGTCTCCAAAAAAGAAAAAGATTTCCAAACAGTTTTCCATTTTTTGTTTTCATTCATTGCTAATTTTAATTTTGGATATCTTTTGTTATTTTTTTTTGCATAATTAATCCAAATATTTGATATTTTTTTTATTTGTTTATCATTTAAATCCTCTGGGTTATATTCTTCTAAAAAATCTAACACAACTTCATCAAATGCTTGCTTTGTCTTTTTTGCATAAACATAAAATCCTCTAACAAAAGCAGGCACTTCATATTGATCTACAAAATATCTATAATAATTAATTGTTCCATTTGGATTATAATAATCATGATTTGATTTGTCTATATCTCTTGTTACACCATGTTCCATTTCATGTGCTGTTATTTCTTGTAGATTATGATAAAGTTTATTCAAAAATTTCATAATATTATCTGGATTGTATTCTATACGATACTCAATTTCAATATCTACTACTACAAATTTATCTTCTTCATCTTCATTTCTATCTGTATTAGCTCTTATATCAAATGGTTTATAATCACTATCTAAGTTAAAATTTTTAATATAATCAACTGATATAGATATTATATTTTCTGAGAAATGCTTTTCAAAAGAAAACATTTCTTGTTCTTTATCAGAATTATTAAATTCTTTTAAGTAAGATATAATTTCTCTACAGATTTCTCTTTCTATTTGTCTTTTTCCTTCATTTAATTGATATATCATTGTATCTTATTTCCTTCTATAAATTCAATTTTATAAGACATTATTTTAACATTATCTTGTCCATCTTTTAAGGACGAAACTGCTTTAACATTTTTAATTGAATCATCAAAGAAATCAATTTCATTGAATTTTTCAAAAAGATTGTTTTTTATCCAATCTTTTTTAGCCAAAGGATTCGCATCTGCTAAATATTGAATATTATTCGTATTAAAATTGATATTTTGTTCTTTTAAATATTCTTCAATAACATTCAATTTAGATGTTGTACTTCTTGCTGTTAAAATAAAAACATTATCTTTTTGTTCTGCAACTTTTTGTTTAAACAATTCAAATATATTTATTGAACCATCTTCATAATCTTTTACCACAAAACTATTAATTCTAGGGTTTCTATCTAAAACGCTTTCAACAAAATCTTTAAAATCAAACTCATCGCCTATACTTGGAACATATTTTGCAAATTCAGCAGGTGTTAAACTTATTATTTTATTATCTTGTGTTTTTACATAAATAACAACATCACTCTTCACCAAGGTATCATCAAAATCAAAAACATATGCTTTTGAAATGATAGGTTTTTCATTATTTTTCTTTAATACATCAAATAATTCGTTTATAAAAGCTTCTTGTTCTTTAACTAAATTTTTTTCAGACATTTCTTGAATACATTCTTTCCATACAGAATCAAGAATTTCCAAATAATGTTCTGATATCTCTTTAACACCTAATTTATTCAATTTATAATTTTTAAGAAAATTAAATCCAGATAAATTTGTGATATCTTTATGTCCACCAGATGATTTTTGTATAAAATCCCAAGCAGTTATATAAATTCCATTCAAAAATCTAATTTCTTCTGTACTAAAATCTCCAGAAAATTTGTTCATTAACCGAATTGCTTCTTCTTTTTTGCTACTATAAGATTGTGGTGCTCTTATACGAGATATAGTTGCTCCATCTGGTGCTTTTTCATGAAAAGTATTAATTAAATCTTTATAAGTAAACCCTATAATATTTTTATTATTTCCTTTTGTTCTTTTCTTTATTTCCTCTTCTTCATAAATTAATTTTATATCTCCAACACCAACTTTAATAGAACTTAATAATGGTTTAAACTTATTAAGAATCTTTTGTCCAATTTCTCCAAGATTATAAGGGTTTTTTTCTTTTTTAAATGGATTTTTTGTAATTTGTATAAGTCCCATTGGCCATTTAACACACAACCAATGCGCTTGAGGATAAATATCAAAAGCAACATATCTATCATAAGATCCTACATCCCATGCAGTTGTCATTAATCCATCTTGCCAAACAACATTTCCAGTCATACCTATTTTTCCACTATCTTTTGCTCTGTCCTTAAAAAATTCATAATTTTTTTCTATGTCTTTTCCAGTAGCAAAATATTTTAAACCAGCGTGTTGTGTCACCCAATCTCTTATATGCAAATATATATTTTTTAATGATGGTGAAGATTTCATAACAATCTCTGACAAGAAATCTTTTTTATTTTTATAAGATAAAATCCATTTATTTACAATAAGACCAAATTTTATTTTTTCCACATTAACATTCAAATTTTCTTTTGATAATTTATATACAGCTTTAGGAACATCTGATGGTGTTAAATTATATAATGAATATCTAGCTGCATCTACAATGTTAATTACTTCTATATCTTTTAAATCAAAAACATCACTAGTAGATATTAATCCAGAAATATCTGATACATTGCTATATGATGTTGAAAATTTCTTTGATAACATAGGATCATCAATACCTGTTTGATTTTGATGATGATCTGTATGAATATTCATTGCAGGTTTGCCATGAGAAAAATCTACAAGAACATGTAAAAGACCAGGCGTTGCTTCAGAAATAGTATATTCTTGATCTCCATATTGAATTGTTTCTGCTTTTACAGTTTTTATTCCATATTGTTTAAGATATTCTTTTGCTGCTATAGCAGAAGTAACCCCATCTAAATCTATATGAAACCAAATTTCGGCTTCTGCATATTGCTTTGCCATTTGATTTATATTTCTAATACCACTTTCTTTTAAAACAGTTTCAAAAGATTCAAATGTTAATTCTTTTGTTAAATCTTTTTGTATTCTTTCAGCTTCGTGCTGGTTACTTACTGTATTTTTATTCTTTTCTGCAAATTTTTCTAATTGAGTCATTCCATCTTTTTCACCAAATTTTTTTAAAAATTGTTTTGCAGTTTTTATATAGAAATTTGATTGAGATCCTGGAAATATTTTTTTTAATAATTCTACTCCTTTACTAATTTGGGTATTATTATAATTTCCTTCTTCTTCAGGAACTTTTATTGTAAAATTTGTTGTTTCTTGTTGTTTTTCGTTATTCAATTCAGATTCGTTTTCAACTGGATCTGTTAATGATGATAGATTTCCTTCTTCATTCAATTTTTCTTTTTTTGCTTCTTTTTCCATATCAATCAGTCTATCATAATAATCATCAAACTCTTTAAGATGATCTTTTGTTATCTCTGTTGCTATTTCAGGATCATCTGTATGCTCACGTTCTATCTTAATTCCCTTTTCAAGTTGATCTTGATCAAAATTTTCATCAGGTTCATTATCAGCTTTTCCACCTTCAATTTTATCTTCTTCTAACGCTCCACCAAATCCAGGAGGTGCTGATTTTGATCTTTCAAATGGAATATCACAATCAAATGGTTCTTTGGTATATCCTTCTCCTTGCCCTAACAAAAACCTTTTCTTTTTTGCATGATCTTCATATTTTTCATTTAAAAGATGATCTTTCCATAACTTTTTCCACACAAGAGTATTTCTCCACATTAAAGAAAAATAAATCCATCATAATTAGTTTTTATTAAATTCAATTAATTGAATTTGTTATTTTGTCAATCCATATGAACATTTCATCAAATTTATTAAAAATCTTTCTTATCTTTTTATCTTTACTTGTAAAAAAGGCTTCTATCCCTTTATCAGAAGGATTTAAAACTAAAAAAGAACCATTATCATTTTCATATTCAGAAGGAAATGATGATGGATCAGAAACAATATTGTATCCCATACTATCCAATGAAGTAAAAGAAGAAAATCCTTCTGATATTACTATTTCTTCTTCATCTAAAGTATGTGTCTCTCTTAATTGAGAAATTTTATCTTTTGATGGACTCCCTTGAATAGAACCACCAGACATAGAAGTTATTTCATTTATCCTTTTCATTGATATTCTCCTTTTTGTCATAAATAGAATTCGATTTTTCTTTATATTTTAATAAACTTAATTGCTTTGTTAAAACAAAGCAACTTACATTACCCAATGAAATCTGACACATTTCTTCATTAATATCTGAAAGAGTCCCTAATAAAACTGCTATTCGTGGTTCTTTTAAAGAACTCAAAGACAACGAAAGACCAAAATCAGTACCATAATATATCGTAGTTCCTGCTGGAACCCAAACCAAATCATAAATATGATTTTTTATGTTTTTTAACACGTTTTATATCACTCTCTATGATAATTATATTTTTTGAACTTGATAAATTTCCACATAAATACAACTTTCTATCATTAAAAAAATTTATTGAATTAACACCCATAATATACCCAAAATTTAATGGTTTTAAAATAACAAAATATTTATTGTATATATCTTTATCATAATGATAAAAAAAAGATTTTTTATAATAATTGCTCTTTTTCTTTGTTATAATAAGATCATTTGCTTTAAATTTAAACTTATTTCTTTGATAAGATTCAAAAAAGTTTTTTGCACAATCATGAAAAGACGCAAAATTATCTATTATTACTGGGGTAAGATTATAATCTTTTTTTTCACACATTTTATAAATTGAATCATCAAAATATTTATATTTTCCATATGTCCTTAATTCTAAAATAGAATTAAAAGCAAAATCTAAATATGTTTCAATTTCTTTTGTTAAAGAAAAATCTTTTCTAAAAATGGTTTTTGCTTTAGATTCAATTAAAAATTTTTTAACATTCTTTGTAAAAACAATTTTATTATTTATATTAAAATAAGCAATCTTGATTTTAGTCCTATCAAAATAAGATTCTTTTAAAAGACTTTCATAAAGTTTTTTAAAATCTGTTTCACTTCTTACTTCTTTCTCTAAAAGATTTACTATTCTTTTAATTTTAAAACAATTAGAAGAAGATCCCATATTTTAACTCTTTTCGTTTGAAATTTCTATAAATCCTGCAACATTTATAAGTTGTAATGCAGCAGATACCGCATTAACAAGCGCAACATAAACAACTTTATATGGATCAACAATACCTTGCTTAAACATATCAACAAATTCATTTCTTTCTATATCAAATCCATAATTTAAATGCTTTGAATTTGAATATTCTTTTTGAATTTTTTCAGAAATATACTCAACTGAATATCCACCATTTTCTAGTATTTTTGAAAATGGCGCTTTCATTGCATCAAGCAAAATATTCATTCCTAATATAAAACTTTTACTATGTTTCTTATTCATCTTATATCGTGAAATCTCTTGTGAGATCTTATATAAGAATATTCCACCACCAGGAACTATCCCTTGCTCTTGTGCAGACATTACAGCACCAATAGCATCTTCAATTCTATATCTTTTTTCTGTTACTTCACCCTCCGTAACTCCCCCAACCTTAATAAGAATTACACCACTATTTAATCTTGTAAATCTCTCTTGTAAATGTTCAGATAAATATTCTGACTCTGTTTGTTGCAATAAATCTTTTATAAAATTTTTCCTTTCTTCAATCTTTTCTTCATTACCTTCTCCACCCACTATTAACGAAAATAAAGAAGATATCTCTATTCTTGATGCTTTTCCAAAGTCTTTCAAAGAAACGTTTTTAAAGAGCTCTTTTCCTAAACCCATGTTCATGTTGCTCTTTGAGAAAAAAGTAGCTCCTGTCGCAATTGCTAAGTCCTCAAGTATATCTTCTTTATACTCCCCATAACTGTTTAGTTTAACTGCTGCAACTTTCATACTTCCATTCATAGCATTAGCAATTAAACCTGCCAATGCTTGTTCAATTACATCACCAGCAACAATCAATAATGGTTTCTTATGACGAGCAGCAATTTCTAATACTGGGAATAAATCTTCTATAGCAGAAATTGTTTCATCAGTTACAAATATTAAAGGTTCATTGTATTTAATAAGTTTTCTCTGTTGATCAGTACAAAATCTGGAAGATAAATATGTGCCTTTAAATTTAAATCCTTCTACAAAATCTATTACTGTTTCTGTTGTATTAGATTTCTCAACAGAAATCGTTCCGTCCTTTCCTGACTTTTCAATAGCAGTAGCAACTATAGTCCCTATGTCTTTGCTATTTCCTGATATAATTGCTACATCTTGAATATCTTGAAAAGAAGTTATATCTTTTACATACTTTGTTTTTAACTTGCTTTCAATTTCATTTATAATGAAATCCATACCTTCTTTTAATTCTTTTAAAAGAACTTTATATCCAACACTGTTTATGCTTTTTTCTGCAAGATCATAAATTGATCCTGCTAAAACAGTTGCAGTGGTTGTACCATCCCCTGCTATAGAATTAGATCGTTCTGCTGCTTGTTTTATCAACTTAGCACCAGCATTTCCTGCTATACCATTATAAGAAAAATGTCTTGCTACAGTGACACCATCTTTAGTCGAAAAGGGGATTTCTTCTTTGCCTGACCCTATAAGAATAGTACGGCCAAACGGTCCCATAGTGGATGAAACCATCTCCACCAATTCTTTAACGGAATTCGATACTTCTTGTTTAAAATTTTTTCCAAAAACATTGTTTTCACTCATAAATACCTCTCTTTTTATAAACTTATTCTCTAAAGAATCTGTTCTTTTCATATATTTGTTTCATATTTAAAAACATTTTTTGTGAACTTTCAACAGCTTTCATCCCAGATGAACCACTCTGCTCCTCATCCACAAAATACTTGTTTAAGTAAATCTGAAAATCATACAAAGAATTATATATCTCTTTTATTTGTTCATTTAAAACATTAGTTCTTAATTGCAATTTTGTTTTTAAATTTAAACTACCACCAATATTTAATTCTCCAATATTTTCAAAACCCTTTAATATGAATGGTTTACTTTTTAATTGTTCAGATGTCTTAACATACATTCCACTAATTATTTCTACTACTGATTGATTATTCCCAAGTTTTTCTAACATTTTGTTTATAATAAATTGTGTTGGAATAGATGATGTTTCAAACAAATAAAGCAATATTGCAGTTACAGAAGTATATGTTGAAAATTTATTTAATTCTTGTGGCATTTTTTCTTTCAAGAATTCAGAAATTGTTTCTCTCAAAACAGTTTTTATTGAATTAAAAATTTCAGTTTTAGATAAAATTTTCTCTTTTAAAATTAAATTTCCTACTTCTTCTTTAGACAATTGTTGTTTTTCAAAGACAATATAAACCATATCTCTACTACTTCTGTCATAAGCAAAATCTTTAAGTAAATTGCTAAAATTACCTTCTATTTCTGTATGAGAAGAAACAACCTTTAATGATAAATATTCTTCATTAGTTTCAATATCTTTTATTTCAGTTTGATCACCTAATTGGTGTCCACCTAATACTACAGATATAAAAGCTTCAAATAATCTACCAGTAGTAGAAGCTGAAAATTCATTTAAAAGTAACATTAATGTTTCTATAAAGACCAAGGAAGAAATTATCTGTGAAGGTGTTTCATTTATAAATGATTTTTCGTCTTTATTTAAAAAATCATTTATATAATTAAAAATAGAACTTAATTTTTTACCAGAAACAGATTTTCCTTTACCAGCATAATTTTCTTTAATAATGTTCTTTATATATTTTGTAAAAATAATTCTATCTTCATCAAGAGTCCCTTCTTTTCTATTCCCTCCCCATCCTCTCTCTGTTAATCTCATTTGCGGAGGTCGAAATCCATAAAAAGTATTTTTATTTCTCCATTTTTCTTCATTACCCTTAATTTCTTCTTTTATCAAAATATCAATATTATTTATTTTCTTTTCTGATAAAACTTTATCTATAATTTCTTCTGATTCTTTAATATTCAATAATCAACTCCTAAAACTGCTATTGCTCTTTGCAATATTAATTACTTTTTCAACTGGTAAAGAAGCACAATCAATCTTATTATCTGTTAAATTAAAATGATTCATAAATCCTTTGAACTTAGCGTTTTGACAATCTTTGTTAATTCCATTTTGTTCTTCTGGGAAAACCAAAGGTATCTCATATACATCATATATAAAACCACAAAGTATACCCAATGCTTCAATTTGTTTTGGATAAAATCCAAGAAAATCATCAAGTTTAACTTTATGTATTTTAAAATCTTCAATTATTGGACGTTCTCCAAATCCTTTCTTTTCATACCAATCTTGGTATTTTAAATAATGTGCATTGCTCAATTCAATCCCTATTGAATCTGCATTATATTTCGTTCCTGCGTGAAATGTTATATCATTTGTATCTACAAATTGATAGATTGTACCATCATTGTCTATATTAAAATGGACTGAGTATCCTCTCTTCTTTAAGACATTTATTGCACTTCTAGTATTGAGACAAGCATCCCAATGAATTACAACAAATTTGGGATTTCTTTCTTTAGACATAATCTTATATCTTAATCCTTCATTTAAGAAGATTGCTTTGGTTTTTATTGGAAAATAATGATTATTACATAATATTCTGTTATTTGTTGAAACATATTCTATTTCTTTTTCTAATGGAATATCATTGTTATAAATTTTTTCTGAATAAATTCTTCTATATGTTATTTCTCCAACCAATCCATCTTCTTTTATTTTGAATTCCTTTTGTTTTGATTTAATCTTTTCGATTAATTCATTATCAAAAGATGATGCTCCAAACCATTCAGGTTCCCAACCTAAAGATTTAGATGATTTTTTATTATAAAGAATTTTATACCAATTTAACATTTAATTTTTTCCTAAAAGTTCCTTTCTAAAAATTGGACATTTTGTCTTATTGTGCCCTGTTTGCCCACAAACAGAACATTTTCTTTGTTTCTTAACAAGAATCACTTCTTCTTTGTTTTCTTCTTCTTTTTTAGAAGAAGAAAGCAAAACTAAATTACCACTATCTTTCTTATAATAGGATTGATAATTTGTTTGTTTAGCAAATTCTGTAAGCTCTTTAGTTGAAGGAAAAGTTCTTTTAAAAATAAAAAAATCAATTGCATCTTTATCCCAACCCTCTCCAACTTTTTTCCAATCTTTAAATACTTCATTAACTTCTTTTAAAGAAGTATATCCTTCTACCTGACAACGAAATATAATATCTGTACCACTAGACGATTCTTTCCAATAAACAACCTTCATTAATCACCTCTCTTTTCCAGTCCATTTATTACCAAATAAATATCTTGAAGATAATATGGCAATTGCTTTTTATTTCTTTTCTTCACACTCATTATATCATACTTTATTCTCTTTGTCAATGTTTTTTTTATATAATTTCTGAAAGGAAACATATAATAATAAGAAGAATTAACAAAAGAATCGCTTGCAACATTAATCATTTCATCTAAATTAATATCTTTATTATGCATCCAATATGTGAATATTGATGTTTCATATCCCCTTACTTCAATTAACATTCTTGGAAAAGAAGGAATAGGCAATAAACATAACAAAAATAACAAGAACCAACAATTGAATACCGCAAATATAGAAAAAATTGCAAATATTTGTGGAATTAAATATCCTATTGAATAAATTAACTTATTAATATATTTTGAATCCAGCATATGTGTTCTCTCGTGAAGAAAAGTACACAAAGCCTTCAACGGATCATTTAATAATTTTTCATTAAGACTTGCTCTACTAGGATAATAAATCGTTGAACCAATTGTGGTTGCATAATCTGTCATAAAACCTTTATTAAAAAACAAAAGCAAACTCATAATCTTCATAAGTTTGCTTTCATTCTTATATTTTATTTTCAATCCTACTCTTTTTTCACAAACATCCTTAAAGAACTTAAAAGTCCATCTTATCTCTTTTTTTTTTAAGTTCTCTAGTTATCATTTACTTTTTTTTTCAACCTTTTTACCTTTATTACCATCTTTCTTATCTTCTTTTTTTGCACTCTTTCCTTTATTAACAATTCTTTCAATAATACGATTTGTTATTGTATTAATGACAGATTCCTTAAGTTTATCTGAATCTTTCTTTTTTGAAGAAGTACTACATCCCTCACTCTTAACCTTTTTATTTGTATGTTTACTTTGTCCAATAGGATCTTTCTCTTCCATAATCTCTTCTTCTTCTTTTTCTTCACCACCTTCAAGATCACCCAATCCACCTTCTTCACCACCTTCAAGATCACCCAATCCACCTTCTTCACCACCTTCAAGATCACCTAATCCACTTTCTTCACCACCACCTGAACTTGAAACAGAAACAGGAACTCCAGTTACTTCTTCAATATACGAAGAAATTTTTTCAATTATTCCAGCTATATCCTTTTCTGTAACATATACACCCTTTCCACCTTCTGATCCACCTTCTGATCCACCTTCTGGTTCACCTTCTGGTTCACCTTCTACATTCATTGTATCTGGAGAAACATCGTCCGTCTCAATTGTTTCTTTTTCTTTTTCAAGATTTTCTAAATCTGATTCCTTAAGTTCTTCTTTCTCTTCTTCCTCTTCTTCCTCTTTTTCGAGTTTCTTTCCTTCTTTAAGGAAATTTTCTGTCAAAGATGGTTTAATCTTTGCTAATTTTGAAAATTTCTTAATAATTTCTTCTTCTAAAAGAAAACCAGATTTTTTATTCATAAAACCTTCTCCATAAATTTATATTGTTAAAATCAAATCTTGTCATTCAAATCTAAATAGTAATATTTATTCCTGAAAAGAATAATTATTTTTTAATTTCAATGTAACTTTATGTAAAGCTTTACGTTCTAATTTATGAATTGAGACATGAGAGAGATTCAACCTCTCTCCAATTTCTCTCAATGTTAGTTCTTTGTATTTATTAATAGAACAAAAACAACAATTGTTATCTTCTTTAAAATTAATCCAAAATCGACAATTTATCTTATCACAAACAACATTATTATAATCAATCTGACATTTTTCATTTTTCATCTGGTTTTACCTCAAAATCTAAAATTTCATTTAATAAGTCCTCTTCATTTGCATCTATATATCCAAAAATATCATCTATTTCTTCATATTTTGCCAGTTGATTAACATCTTCTTGATATGCCTTATCCATATACTCTTTTTCCATCTTTTCAACTTTTACTGCATTTGGATACTTCTTAAAGATATTATTATTCTCTTTGTATCTCACTATAAAATCAAGAATTGATTTATCTTTTTTAAGATATCCAGTTGTCATTAACCTAAAAAATTCAACAATATCAATTCCATCATTTTGAAGATCTAATCCCAATTGTATTAATCTTTCTTCTGTATCAAAAAAATATATACTTTTCTTTTTACCATCAAATCTTAATTTGCTTGTTATTCTTTTATTCTTTTTTACAAGAGGTTCTTGACTTTTACAATTTACCATGAGGAGTACCTTCAATATATCCATTAAATGTCTGAATGACAAACTCTGCATGTGCCCGTAAATCATAAAGTGTTCTTGCATTTTGATAAGAAAATCCAGAACGAACTCCAGCCATTATCCTATTAATTATATCTTTCACAGAACCTTGAAAAGGAACATTAATACTAATTCCTTCTGGTGATAAATATCCTTTCCATTGTGATTGTACTTCTTTAGATGCCATACCTCTATATGGCATTGTTCCATCGTAACTTTGTTGGACAGGACATTCTATTGTCCCTGCCACTAATCTCCCAAGCATTACCGCATCTGCACCAGCAGCTAACGCTTTAACAATATCACCAGCACAAGTAATTCCACCATCTGCTATGATAGATGACTTCCTAGTTGTTTTTGCACAATCACAAATAGCACTAAAATTAGGAATACCATTGCCTGTTTCAATTCTCGTTGAACAAACTGCGCCTGATCCAATTCCAACTTTTATTGAATCAGCACCCCAATCTGACAAATCATTGAATCCTTCAAGAGTACATACATTTCCAGCCATAATATGATATTCGGGGTAATGCTTTCTTAAAAAAGATAATGTTTCTTTCATCAAAATATGATGACCATGCGCAATATCAACACATATTAAAGAAACATTATATTTATTTGCTACAACTACTCTTGCAAAATCTTTTTCATTAACACCAATAGATATTCCATATTGAACACCATTTGGTATTTCTTTTAATTCTTCTTGAAATTCTTCAATTGATTGAGTTCTATGAATTATAGATAACCCTCCAATATCATTCATCGCTGTAGCCATTTTATGGCCACTTATTGTATCCATTGGAGATGTTATAATTGGAATTTTCAAATTTATTGCGTGTTCATAATATCCCAAAACAGTTGAAGTGTTTATTTCATCATCTCTTCTTGAAAAAATTGTGCTAAATCTGGGGATTAATGAAACGTCCTTGTATGTTAATGCTTGCTTCATCATTCTTCACACCCTTTTAAAAATTATCATTAAATCCATCTACATGAAGGTCATAATTTTCATCTTTTTTGAAAATATCATTAGGAAAAAGTTCTTTTAAGAGTTTTTGAGTTTTATCTTGGAACTCTTTCAAAGTTTCCTCTTTTTTCATCTTCCTAATATCAAGACCTACATAATAATAATTGTCATTGGGTGTTCTTTCAAAAGAAATTCCATGCTCATCACAAATGTCATAAATTCTCTCTACTTCATCTTCTTCATCATATTCATCTTCTTTATTTGTTAAAAACATTTCATCAAAAGGAGCATAAATACCATAAATACAAAAACTTGTTGTACTCGAATTACTTACAAAACCTTTTCTAACTTTCATAAATCACCTCCTAATTTATTTAATTATCTGCCCAGCCATCAGTTTGGATACTATAATATTTATCATCTTGGAAAACACCACCAAAAAGTTTTTTCATAAGTTCTTTGGTTTTATTTTTAAATTCCCCCAATGTTTCTTCATCTTTCATGTCTGCAATATGTCGCCCAATATAACAATCACTATCATCACAATCAAATCTTCTAATGAAAAATAGGTTATTTTCATCACAAATTTGATAAGTTTTCTCTATTCTATTATTTTCATCTTCTTTATATTTATCAAATATCGATTTTTCTATATCATCAAAAGAAGCACAAACACCATAAATACAAAAACTTGTTGTACTTGAATTGCTTACAAACCCTTTTCTAATCTTCATATCACCTCCTAATCTTAAAATTTAGTATTTATGCATACCAACCTTCAGTAATAATCTGATAATTTTCATCATCTTGAAAGAAATCACTAGAATAAATTTCTTTCATAAGTTTTTTCGTCCTATCTTTAAATTCTCTAAAAGTTTCTTCATCCTTAATCTTATTAATTTCAAGACCAATATAACAATCATCATCATTTTCTGGGTGTGATGTAACAAATAATCCTTTTTCGTGAAGAAATCTATCTATATCTTTTTTATCAGATAAAGAAGGTTCTTCATTTTTATGGGAAGAATCACAACTTACTCCATAAATACAAAAACTTGTTGTGCTCGAATTACTTACAAATCCCTTTCTAATCTTCATATCACCTCCTTTTCAAATTTCAATAGATTTTCATACTTCATTGCCCCAAACATCCCAACCTTCGGTCTTTTGTCGGGCAAATAACTCTATTCGGGGTAAATCACCGACCAACTCAATAATTCTTTTTTTTGCTTCATCAGGTTTTTTACTATGTCCCTCAATCGGTGTGTCTATCACAGAATGGATACCAGCATTGATTCTTTTTGGCTTTCCTTTAGTGGCAATCAGACACAGTTCAGCATTCGCTCTCGTCCAATGCCCCATACCCCAAAACCAGCTCCCGCTTTTTTTGTTTCTTTTCACCCAAGTGAAAGCAACTGTTTTATACAAAAAACCCCATTTTTGTATAAGTTCCCAGCACTCGTTTAATTTTGGCATAGTAACCCATAAGAAAAGAACGCAGTTTTTATCTGCTATATCTGAAACAGGTAAGTTATCTATCCAATCTTTTTCTTGCACTTGATACTTGCAACCTGCTCCTCGATTACCAGCCAACGCTTTGTCTCTGTAACTCCACGGTGGATCAGCATAAATAATCTGATACTTCTTATTTGGAAATGGTATTTGTTCCATATTTCAACTCCTTCTAAATTATTTTATCAACTAATCCATATTTTAAACATTCTTCCGAAGATAACCAAGTATCTTTTTTTAATAAATCATCTAAAAATTCAGACTCCATATGAGTTTTTGTCAAATACCATTTTTTCATTGTTTCCATAAATTTCTTTTCATTCTCTACTTCTTCCAATAATTCTTGGAATTTGCCAAAAAGACTAGCTGTTTGTTGATGAATCATCATAAATGATTTTTTAGTGATTAATCGTTGTTTCCCAGATAAAAAGAATAACGATGCAGCAGAAGCAACATACCCTTCAGCATATGTTATTACATTCAATTTCGAATTCTCAATTATATCAGATAATCTAAATCCATCTAAAAGATATCCCCCAAAAGAAGATATATGAATATTTATAGGAATAATGTCAATAGGAAGTTCCCACTCAATAGACTGAATTTGAATTCTTTTTTCAAGTTTTTTGAAACTTAAAATAAATTCTTTTACAGAAGTAGGATCAACAAATGAATTAAAATATAAATGATTATTATCTTCTTCTACCTTATTACTAGTTGATTGCGAATTGTTTTCATTTTTTGAATGAAAACATTCTTCTAATATTTTTGTATCTATTTTATCCATTTTAGCTCCAATGTAAATATGTTTCTTCATCTTCTTGCTTTGACTCTTTTATATCTTCTTTTATATCTTCTTTTAAATCCATTATACTTTTTAAATCAACAAAAAAATAAACATTGCTTTTATCTTTTGCTTTATATAAATAAGTCTTACTATTAATACAAAAATTCTTTAAATCAAAAACTTCAACTATTTCTAATTCCAATGGTTCTTTATAATTAAGAAACGAAACAGTGATTTTATCACCCTGTCTCAGACATAATTTCCATTGATCTTTGTCATTAATAACGCTTGCTCCATACATATCACTATATGTTGAATTTAAAACTTCAACATCATAAGATGTTTCTAATAACAATCGATTTCTCCTAATAATTTATTTTTTGTCGGAACTCCCAAGACAAGAATCGTCTCTATTCGAGATAACAAAAGCATCATCATATAAATTATCGTCAAAACTTTCTATTAAATTACAAGAAATTACCGGTACTAATACTAATTGAGCTATCTTATCATAGCACTTGACTTCAACTTCTTTGTTTGAAATATTGTGAAGATCAATAAAAACTTCTCCATTATAACCTGCATCAATTAAATGAGCTCCATAAACTAATCCTTTTTTAGCTGCCATACTACCTCTATTCATAACCTGAAGCATATAACCGTGCTCAACACAGAACTTAATCCCTGTTCCAAATAAGTAGTTTTCTCCAGGTTTAAGGATTATACTTTTTATATTATCTTGTGGGCACCAATAAACATCAATCCCTGCATCACTCGGATGTGCTCTTGTCGGAAATTTAACATTTGGATATATTCTGAAATATTGCAATAACATTTTGCCTCCTATATTTAATTTTATATAACAATCATACAATATTTTTTATTTTTTGTCAAGAAATAAATTTTACGAAAGTTTCTTTATATTTGATATTGTAGTGCTCAATCCCCATTGATCCTTTTTAATTTTTGCCATGTATAAACCATTCTTAAATAAAACACTATTCTGTTTAACATCCCAACATTTAAGATTTGTTCCATATCCAGTGTTATCAATCACATCTAATATCCAATAATCTTTACCTGTTTTTGTTTTAAGTTTTTTAACATCTTTTAGAATAAACCAAGAAATTAAGTCATATGCACTATATTGTGAAATAGGTTTTATATCTATTTCTTTAAATTTATTTAAAATATAATTACTTAATACAAGATAATAAGGATACATACCTGTTAATTCTGATATAAATGAAACTTTTTCTGATTTTTCAAAATCATGCATTCCTTTGTGTTCTTCAATATTCCTTCTTAATTCTGATAATGTTTTTGGTCTATCTTCTGCTACAGATAACCAAAAATGATTAAGATTCTCAAATCTTTCATCCATTAAATTATTTAATGCTCCACATTTAACAAGAGCACTTATAATTTTTTTATTTACTTTTCTATATATCATATCTTCATTAAAAAGTAAATCCTCTATTTTAGAATATGGTCTATGTTTAATAATTTCTTTGGCAGATTCTAATCCTATCCCTTTTATGGCAGTTAAAGGTTGAATAACTGAGAATTCATCTTGATCATCTGCTTCCCAATTAAGATTGGATTTATTTATATCACAATTCTTAATTGTAAATCCATTCTTTTGGACATTCGCAATTGCTATATCCTTATTCAATTCTGACTCTTTATCCAAATATGAACAAACCCACTCAATCGGATAATAATACCACAACCAAGCACATTGATAAGAAAGAATTGAATAAGAGCAGCTATGACTGTTTGATACAGATATATCATTAGCATAAAATGTATGATCTTCACTTTCTACTTCTAAATCATATGTTTCTTGAAATTCTCTATGAAATATTGCATCTTTTATTTTTTCTGCATGATGTTTCATCAAAATTTTTTCTCCTTTAGAAAGAATCTTTTTTAATGTCATCATTCCTTTTAATGTTTCTATTTTATGATCTAAAGTACAAGTAAGAGTATATCCATTAAATGTTTTTATTTCCATAACTTTCTTCTTTCCTTGCTTTATAACATCTTTAACTAAAACAAAACCATTTTTACTATTTACTTTCTCTCCTACTTGAACTTCACTTATTTTCTTATATCCAGTTAATGTTTCTACTAAAGTATTTTCACTTAAACATTTATTAAATCCATAACCACTAAAAAATACAAAGGTTTTCCAAATACGATCTGCATCTAATTCTGAAATATTTTTTTCTAAACATCCATTGATAAATTTTGTATAAAGTTTATTTTTAACTTCTTCTTCTTTTCCAGTCCCCTTTTTTGTTAAAACTTTTCTTAATAGATTTCCTTCACTAAGATTTATGTCTTTCCCAAGTCTATGTGCTATTGAAGCAATTTGTTCCTGATATACAAGAAACCCATAGGTTTCTTGTGTTTCTTCTTTCATTATTGAATGAACATATTTGATATTATTTGGATTGCCTTTTGCTTGTAAATATTGTTTATCAACATTTGCACTTAATGGCCCTGGTCTGTATATAGCTGTTATGTTTGAGAGTTCATTAATATTTAACGGTTTTGCTTCTTTACAAAAAGATTGTGCTCCTTCTTCTGTAAATTGAAATATTCCAACAAACTTTCCTTTATGAAATATATTTTCATAAATATTTTTATCATTAAAATCAATAGCATCAGGATGAAGATTTTTGTTATAAAATTCTTTGATCTCTTCAAAAGAAATATTTTCTTTCTTTAAAGATTTTTTAAGAATTCTTCTAATTGTTTCTCCAACCATCTTCAAAGATGATAATCCAAGAAGATCAAACTTGATAAATCCCATGGGTTCTAAATGTCTTACATTCTGTCCTTCTGACCAAGGTGATTGTATAACACCACCATTAGAAATTAAAGGTATTAATTTATTTAAGTTCTCTGCTACAAGAATCCCCCCAGCATGGGAGCTACAATTACTTAATATTATTGAGTTTTTTACTATTATGTTTGGATGTTTATCAAAAAAATATTTGTAATTTAAATTATGATGAATATCAAAAACTTTTCGTTTCTTTTCAAGAATTTTAATAGATTTAATCTTTAATAATTTCATTTATTTTTCCTAAAACATAGTTTTCAAATTGTTTATCATCCATTTCTTTATATTCTTTTTCCCAAATATAAAGAATTTTTATTCCTTCTTTTTCAACAACATCTTTTTTTCTTTCATCATGTTCCCAAACATTCTTTGCTAATTTAGCATCCTTTCTTCCTTTTTTAACTATAAAATTTTCATCATATATTCTTGGATCACAATGCCAATACGAACCATTAAATTCTATTGCAACATTTTTTTCAAGAAGTAAAAAATCTAATTCATAAATTTTAATTCTTTTATGATGAACAAATGGAATATTAGCATTAATTAATATTTCTTTTATTCTTTTCTCTCCCGAAGAACACCAACCTTTACAAAAACATGCAAAAGAAAACGAAGCCATTTTTTCTTTCTTTTCTTCCGACATCCTAAAATATGGGTTATTTTTTCCTTTTCTACTATCAGCATATTTTTTTATAGAAGGATGATCTTTTTTTGTTAAACCTTTATTCCAAGGTCCTCCTCTTTTTTTGCTCCATATTTTTATTGCTTCACTTGTATTTCTGCGAATAATTTCATATTTTTTTAGGATCTTTAAAATTCCCTCTTTTCCAGGAGTTAATCCCATATTTTCTGCTTTTATCTTTTTTGAAATTTCAAAAGCAGAAAATCCTTCAAAATACAAACTAACAACATCTATCAATTCATATTTTTTTAAATATTCATCAATATATATTTTATGACTTCTAAAAATATGTTTTGATAAAGATAAAAACTTTCTGTTACAAATTTTACAAATGT
Source organism: Candidatus Pacearchaeota archaeon (assembly GCA_023228065.1). Next base: position 107,963 of record JALOBX010000002.1, read on the forward strand.
ACATCTTATAATACCTCCAGCAAAATTCACATATAATTAGTTTGCTGGAGGTATCTTTTTCCTTTTTAATTTAAAGATTTAAAGAAACAAAAAAATCTTCTTTTAATAAATCCTTTACTTGTTTATATCCATTTTGTGTTAAAACTTCATGATCTCCTGTTAATTCCAAATAACTCCCATCCTCTAATTCAATTGAAAAAACTTCTTTTTCTCCTAAAAAATAAACTTCATAATCATCATTAAAATTTAACTTTCCCGAATAATCAAAATATGCTATAGAATCTTTATTTATATCTTTTATGTTTTTATATCCATTTAATGTCAAAATCTCTACTTTATCTGTAAAACATGAACGAATCTGCTTACTTAGAGCTTTTATATGTTTTTCTAAGAATGGGTATTTTTCAAGATATTCCCTCAATGTCCCAGAATATTTTTTTAATTCTTCAAATGTAGGAGTATAAGCACCTGCTTGTATTCCATGTTCTTTTTTAATCTCAGACAATGATTCTTTTACCATTTTCGTTGTAACAGAATTAACTTCCTGATAATCAATTCCATAAAATTTTGATAAATCTTTTATAAGACTTTTTATCTGAAATGTATTCCAATTCGAAATTAAAACAACATTATCTTGCCCCCATTCATTAATAAGAAATTCTTTGAATTCTGTTGCTTCTGCTAAATCATAATCTATATCAGGAAATCCACCACCCTCTTCATCTCTAAGAAATCTTTCAAATTGAAGATTCCATCTTATAGGGTCTACTTCAGTGATATTTAATAAATAAGATATGAGACATCCAGCGCTTGAATTATGAACTGCTAAACCTTCTATATTATATGTATGTGTGTTTTCTACACATAAATCATAAACTTTTCCATCATAATGCTCATATTCAATCTTTTTAATTTTTATCATTTTTTAATTTCCATGTATAATTAAATTTCTACAATTTCATCATTTTCATTTAATTTTTCTGCTTCTTTCCATCCGTTTTTAGTTAATATTTTATGTTCTTTGGTACATTGAATAATTCTTCCATCTTCTAATTCAATTTTAATAATCTCTTCTGAAACAGAATATTTAAATAAATCCAAAATTATATTATTTGAACCATCATGAGATATAACAGAATCACCCTTTTTTATATCTTGTATGTTTTTAAAACTTTTATCTGCCATCTTTACTTTTGAATCTTTTAAAAAACATCCTCTTCCTGAAGAGACCAGTTGCATCTTTTTTGCTTTGTCAGATATTGCTTTCATTGTTAAGAAATATCCAGCAAATCCTCTTTTAAGGATAACTCCTAATTCTTTTGAGAGACGTTCTTTATAAATTGTATTATTTGCAAATTTTGATGAATTAAAGATATCCCAAACTATTTGAGAAAATGTTTCTTCTGAACTTTTATCTGAAGAAACTATAAATGTAGGTAATTTTATGCTTCTTTCTGGTAGAAAATCTTCTATTATTGAATGTGCTATTTCATATGTCTTTTCTATTGATTCTGATACAATTGCCCAATCATAATCGACATTAGCAATATTAGAATATTTTTTAGCGGATTCAAATACTTGATCTCCATTCTTTGGATATAATTCATAACCAATTTCTTCAACACTCTTTGGTAAAGGATTTAAACTTTTTGAAGATAACCAACCTAACCTTTTATATAATTCTCTACTTTCCCATAATTCTGGTCTTGGATAATGAACATCACAAGTTGATATAAGTTCAAGATCAATTTCATGATGAAGTTTAATAAGAAGTTTATTAATTATGTGTTGTTCATTTAACGAATTCCATTGAAGTTCTCCATACCAATTTTTTCCAAAAATCTCTCTCATTTTTAAAGTTAAATTTTTCATTTCTTCAAGAACTTTTTCTCACCAAGATAATTAAACTTATAATAAACATTTGCATACATCCCTCCAATACAAGCAGATGAAGCAATAATGTTATTTCCCAATTCTTTAAGAATTTTATAATCAATTCTTGGTTTTTTATAAAAGCCATTCTTAAAAGAATAACTTATTAATTCAAATAAATTGTTTAATCCTTTTTGATTTTTTGCTAAAAGCAAGATATGACTTCTATTCGAAAGAGAATCTTTAAATTCTCTTTCCGTTTCATCTTCCGATACAAATCCTTTAACCTTTTCTTTTTTATCTTTTTTATCAGATGATTTTTCTTTTTCTTTTTTCCATTCATCAATGCTATCAATATAATATGCTTCAACTCCAAAAATAGGTTTGATTTTTCTACCTTCTTTATTCATTTTTATAGAATGAAATAATTGATAAGTCATACCAGACATATTTCCATGATCTGTTAATGCAATCGCATCCATACCATTCTCATATGCATATTCCATCGATTCTTGAGGATATCCTAAAGCATCAAATGTAGAAAAATTACTATGAACATGAAGATTAATGAATTTCATATAATCGCTCCAAAATCAAAAATTTAACATAAAAACTATTAACTTGAGAAAATATTTTTTTTAATTCTGATTCTTTATAACAAGAAATTAAATATTTAGCAACATCAAAATGTCCATTTTCTGCTGCCAATTTTAAAGAACGATCATACCAAGCATAAATATTAGCACCACATTCAACAAGATATTTAACAATACCCAAATAACCTTGATATGAAGCATATCTTAAAGCAATATCATTATCAATATGAATATTAGCACCAATCTCAATAAAGTATTTAATAATATCAAGATGTCCATATTCTGCTGCTGTTCTTAAAGCATAACCATCCCAAGTATTAATATCGAAACCATTTTTAATATATTCTTTGACTCGTTGAATATTATTGTTTTTAATTACATTAATAAAACCATTGTAATCATAATTCATAATATCTTTCCAAAATCAAACATTTAACATAAAAATTATTTTTTTTAAAATCATCATCATAAAAAGAATAATCAGTATAAAAAGAAACATTTTTACTCTTACTATTATAATAATCTTCAATATTGAAAAATAACTCTTTCAATTCTGTTTTTGTATATAAAGAAAGCAAATATTTAACAATATCAAAATTTTTATGAATTATTGACCATCGTAAAGCATAATCATTATTAGCATGAATTTTAGCACCTTTTTCAACTAAATATTTAATAATACCTAAATGTTTTTTACATTCACCTATTGCTGCTCTAAAATGGAAATCATTGTTTTCATGAATAATATCAATATTCTGCTCAACCAATTCTTTAACTTTCTGAAATTTTCCATGAACAACTGCATCAAATAAATCCATTATAAAACCTTTCCAAAATTAAATATTTAACATAAAAATTATCAATCTGAGAAAATAATGCTTTTAATTCTGTATTAGAATATAAAGAAATTAAATATTTGATAATATCAAAATGACCATTTTCTGTTGCCCATCGTAATGTTTCATCATTACTTGCATAAATATTAGCACCATATTCAACAAGATATTTGACAATACCAGAATAACCATAAAGTGCTGCAATTCGTAAAGGATAATCATTCCAAATATGAATATCAGCACCATGCTCAACAAGATATTTAACAATATCAAAATGACCATCTTCTGCTGCTGTTCTTAAGGCATAACTTTCATCAGCATGAATATAAATACCATTTTCAATATATTTTTTAACTTGCTTAAAATCATTACAAATAATTGCATTGAAGAATTCGTTAATATCCATTATAAAACTTTTCCAATATTTTTTATTTTTGAACTAATAAAATTAACTAATATACTTAGGATCTAAGTCTTCTATTGAAGAAAAAATTGAAGTTCTTTCGTTATATTTAACTTTACATTCTACATAAAAATAGCACATATTAATTTTTAAATTTTTATATATATCATGTTTATTATCATAATATTTTATTAAATTACTTTCTGAATAAGTTATAGGATAAAATAATGAAACATCATCTGTTTCTGATTTATAAATCAATTCAAACAAATAATGTTGTTTTGTTACTATATCCATTTTAATATAAAAAATTGGAATATTATTTTTTTCTACCATTATGTCTGTGATAGACATTCTGTTTATATCTATAATCATTTATTAATAAATTTCCAATAATCTTTGTCAAATTTTACTTTTGAATCCCAAAAACTACAAGTTTTAGTAAATAGAGTAGGTTTTGTTAAAATAGAAGAAAAAGAACTTTTCATATAATCTTTATAATAATTCCACCCATCTATACGATAATACCACGGAAGATCAGCACAATGAACTTCTTTTGATAAAAGAAGATCTTTAATAAAAATATCATTTAGTGATGCATCTAATATGTCTGATTTTGCATCACAACGAGAAAAAAAGTTACCTTTTTTCTCGTTGAATTTCCATCCTAAATTTGTATAAATATTCAATAAATATTTTTTTAGTTCATTTAAATTGAATGTAAATCCAATTGGATATCCATCAAAAATAGATTTTTCTTTATATCTCAATATAAAGTTATTTGAACTTCTTATTTCTGGCTGGAAATCATTTACAAAATAAGGATCATAAACTGAATAAGGAAATGCTACATAAAATTTTGAAGGCGAACAATAAAAACTAATCTGTTTATATACCCAAAAAGCTTTCTCAGCACCAAGTAAAGCACTCCATCCTAAACAATCAAAAATCCCTCTTTTGCTAGGATGTATCGGAACATAATAAATTGGAATTTTTATTAAGAATTTTTTAAACTTTAATCCCAATCTTTTTGTCATAAAATTTAATCTTCTTAATGGAACTGTATGAAAATAAAAAAACTCTTTATATCTTTTTCTTAAATTCAAAATATCTTCTTTATAAGAAACTATCCAAATTGATCTACACCCTGCCATAGCACATTCAATAATAGCTCTTTCTATTGCCAAATAATTTTTATTAATTGGTATATAAAAATCTTTATCTAATTCAGAAAAATATGTTTGATTCTTTGCTGTTGGAATAATACCAACAATCGTATGATCAGAACCATCTTTCGTAGAAAGACGATTGTGAAATAACACAAATTCTTCAGTAGGTTTCATAAATATCTTTTTTCCATATCCTCTATAGAATCATAATTAAATTCTATATTTTTATCTATAATATTTTCAAAATAATTCCTAGTTGTTTGATATATCTCTCTACCTTTATAGGTAGTAGATAAATTTTCTCTATACCAACTTCTTACAAATGAACCATCTTTTTTAAAAGTTTTAACAGGATTCAATTTACCTCTTATATTTCTCTCTTTTAAAAATGCTTCAACTCTTATCTTGTAAGAAGCTCCATCAAAATTTTCATCTAATATTTGCTCATCAGTTAAATATGCTAAAACTCTAAAGTTCTTTTGACTTTCAATTAATATATGAAATAATTCATAATTTTTTGTTTTTATTTCCTTTGGATTCTTTAAATAATCTTTATAATTTTTAAATCCAAAATTATATACAACAATATTTTTATCATTTATATAATCTTCTTTTTTATATTGTTCTATACCTTTTATGTCTGTTTCATCAAATATAACCAATTTTTTATAATTGATATAAAATTCTTTATTGTTTTTAAGAACAACCAATAATCTTTGCTTATCAATTTCAATACAAATAAAATTTACACCATCTACAGTCCCAAATACTTTTCCTTTAAGAGAAAGAATATTCATTATTCTTGAATATCTTAATGCTCTTTCTTCATTTTCATCATTTTCTTTTTTAAAACAAAAAGGTTTTTTAGAATAAAGAAAAATAATTGAAGAATAATTATAAAATGAATATAACACTGATTGATATGTAGCACCTAAAACAAGACAATCAGTGTTATATTCAAAATTAATCATGCTTTATTTGAAGATCTTCAAATAAAATAGGATATAAATTATAAACTTCTTTATAAAGAAGAGAAACAAGTTCTCTCATAAGATCTTGAGAACCTTTCTTAAACAATCTTGTCCTAAACAAATTTCGTAATGCTTGAATATTTGTTGTTATTCCTATACGTGTTGCTACACACATAGGAAGAACATCTCTTGCTTCTTCTGGCCAGGATTCTGTTTTTTCTAACAAATCAAAATATGCATTTTCAGATGCAACCAATGATTCAAAAAATATTTCTTCTAAAGAACAAAATCCTGAAAGACACATGTAATTATCAAATGTTATCTTTGTATTCTCATCAATAGAAATAAAATCAAGCCATGCAGGTTTAATAAAACATAAATTTCCTCTTCCTTCTGTTTTAAGATAATTCACATATCTTTGTGATTCCATCGTTGGATCAAGAAATTTATGTCTCAATAACTGTTGAGCAATTGCCCTACTCGTATAAACCTCAAACGAAACAGTACCATGTCTTAATACAGATTCATGTCCTAAAAAAATAACACGTTTTATAAACTTTTCTGTCGTCCCTTCATCAGAAGGTGAACTTTTATGTGAAATCCGTGCCATATACTCTATAGCATTAAGCATATTAGGTGTTGAAGAAAGAATCTTAACCTTTTGTCTTTTCAGATACATTCTGTTTTATCTCCATCATCAGAAGATCGATAAAATCCACATAAAGCAGATTTAGGAACAAGAACATCATCGTTTATCTTATAAGAAAAAGCATTGTCATACATTACAATGTCCCCTATAAAAAATTCAATATCTGTTTCAAGAACAGAATCAGTTGCCATACTCTTAATTATACCAAATCGTATATTTGAAGAAACATTAAAATTATCAGAAACAGATTTAAATGAATCTAAATTTGAAGTTTCTTTATCATCTAAAAATGAAAAAAGACAAGGGGTTAAAAGTATATAGTTGTTCAACGGATAAAAAGAATTATTATCAATCTTAACTGTTTGAATAACTGGTGCCATTGTTTTTATTCCTCATCTTGAAGATTAAAATTATACTTCTGTTTTATATTGTGATAAATCTCAGCAAGATTATCAAAATTAATATCTTGTCTCATTAACTGAATAACTTTTCCAGCTAACTTAATATCTTCAGACGACAGCCATCCGTTTTCTACAAACTCTTTCCGCAAATCCTTTTTTTGCTCACGAAAAGGTTCAATGGCATTATCAAGAGCCACAATTGACTTCACATACTCAACAAACTTATCCTCAACTTTTTCTTCACTCATAACTTCCTCCTATTTAATAATTTTTTATCTTAGATTAACTCATCTTAACATATCTTTTTTATTTTGTCAAGATTTAAATTTGACAAAAAAACTAATTATTCAACTTCTTCTGCGTAATAACCATATTCACATTTATCTAACAATTTCTTTTCTTTTTTAAAACATTTTTTAATTACAGATTTAACTCTTGCTTTAAATTCACCACCTGTTTCAGTATCTAATAATTCGTTTGGGGACATTCCTATATAAATACCAGGATCACAATATTCTCCATAAGAATCTCCATAAAATTCTATATGATCTTCTTCTTGTATAATTTTATTAAACTCTTTTTCTTTTGTTTCTATAAAAGAAGCAGGATCATCAGGATCATATTCATCTTCCAAATTATTATTTCTTATATAATTTTCTATCTCATCACAAGAAATAAAAGCACCATAAATATAGAAACTTGTTGTACTTGAATTACTCACAAAACCTTTTCTAATCTTCTTTACTCACCTCCAAATTTTGTTTTTCATTAGTTAAATGATGATAAATTTTACTAATAAATTCATAAAACTCTTTATCATTCATAATGCCTTTCGCACGATTTACATCTAAAGTAACCCATCTTAAATTATCTATATCATACTTTAATTCTGGGAAATCTTTGACTGATAAAATATGATCTACTGAAGAATTTTTATCAAATCTTAATACATCTCCAGTTAATGGACAACGATACTTTTGTTTTTCCATTAAATTAAAAAGATCCATCCAAAGATCACTATTACAAAGACATCGTTGTGCTAATGCTCTTAACTTTCTTATTATTCTCTTTTCTTCTTTCGTTTTCTTAGATTTCAATTAAATGTTATTTTAATAATTCATATTCAAAAAATTTAGGTCTCATATTATCTATATAAAATTGTTTTAATAATTGTTTTAATTCTTCTACCTTTGGAAAAAGAATATGTGCTCTCCATAATTTACCATTTCCTTCTTTATCATATGTTTCAATATTATATAAACCATTAAGATTAGTTTCTTTTACTAACTCAATATATATTTCCCATATTTTTGTCTTTTTCAAATTATCATTTAACATTGTTTCTCCAAATTTCCATATTTTTCCTTCTGAAGAACATTGATTATAATGAGTACATAAAGACCATAATAAACAATTTTGTAAAAAATCTTTATCTTTTTGATATTTGGTTCCACCATCAGAAGTTTTATAAATAGTATCTACTATCCTATAATCTTTTTCTCCAATTGTTCCACCTTTTTCTGATATTTCATCTCTACATACACAAAATAAAGGTAAAACATTGATTAAATTATCTTTATTTACCCATTTTTTGCCATATTTTTCATTATCATTTAAACTTCCTGTAAGTCGAGGAGATGCAAAAGAATAATTTCTTGCTTCAACAACACATATACCATTTTCTTTACCATCATTTGAATATAATTCAGAAATTGTTTTATAAACTTTTTTAACTTTAAATTTTCCTTCAAAATCACTATCAAACAATATTGATTCATTTTCAATATCTTTATTTCCCCAATGAATTAAAGCAATTGCACTTTCACCTGCATTGAAATATTTTTTATTGCATAAATAAGATTCTTTAACTTCTTTATCTATTAAATGAGTTGTTTTCCATATTTTAATTGGTCCATAATGAATATATGAATAAATATCAAAATACTTAAAGGCACTAAATACAAACTGGTGATCTAAATCAGAACCTCCATTTTTCATCTGTGCATGAACCCAAGTTTTTCCTACTTTCTTATCCGTTTTATAATTTGAACCTCCATTCTTATTAGAATTAAGTTCGGCATATGGTGGGTTTTCTAAAAATATAACAGCTAATTTATTAACATTATTATTTATTTTATATTCTTTTATTTTATTTTGATAATATTTAACACCTTTCTCTGATAAAGCATCTATAATATTTACATTAGATAAATTTCCAAATCTGATATTAGCAGTAAATGCTTCAGCTTCATTTATAGTTCCTAAAATTAAATGTGAATATACATCTTCTTTAAATTGACTTTCTAAATTACCTACACCAGTAGACCTATCAACAATGACATAATCATCATAACCTTCTTTTTTTGATTGTTGTATTGCGTTTTCTACATATTGAGTTGATATTTTTACATATTGTGAAGGTGTAAAAAAAGCCCCTTCAATCTTTTGAACATATTTTTCATTCATTTTATCATTATTAAGAATAAGTTTATTAATATTTACTTTTTTAAAATCAAATGGTTTAAACCATCCCAATACACCTTCTTTAAGTTTTTCATAAGCTTCCATTTTTTCTTTAATTAGAAATACTTTATAAATATTTTGAATAACTTCTACTAAATCAACATTTTCATCTTGTAAATCATATTCATAAGTATTTTTATTATCTTCAAAATATTTAATAAATTTTTCTGGTGTTTCATACCAATCAAATTTTTCTATAAAATTAAAATGACAATCATAAACATTAACTAAAAAAGTTTCTAATTCAACATATATTCTATAATAAGGAACTTTTTCACCCTTATTTTTTAATCTATTTGGAATTATTTGATAAAGTCCCTGATCTGCTTTTATTAGACCACCACCTTCTTTTTCATTTAATTTACATTCAATTATTGCATTTCCAACTATTCCATCACTTTGATTCTTATCCATACTTTCAGGATTTAATTTAAAATTAGTTTTTTGTGTTAAAAAAACATAAAACACTCTTTGCCCTGCTACTTCTTGTTTTAACATAGCATTAACAAGAGCACCTTTTGTATATTTTAAATAATTTTCCTTATTAATACTTTCTAAAATATCTTTATTTTTTTTAGCACTCATTTTTTTTACTTTTTCCTTTCTAATTTTTCTATTAACACTATATCACATTCAACTTCAAATGTCAAGAACAAAATTTTATGAACATTTGCCCCAACCACACTGAGAACAGGATACACATCCGTCTATATAAATTAACTGCGATCCACAATCAGGACAATATTGTTGTTCAAGATTTCCAGTAAAAATAAAATTATAAGGTATTCCATTACACAGATTCCTGTCATGCGATAAGTTTGTCTTTGCGCGCTCATGTTTTTACCCCCTCAATTTTTTTCTAATAAAAATAGAAACTCCTTATTAGGTTCTTCAATTTCTTTAATCCAATCGTTCGTCCATCGCATATTCGCCATCACGTTTTTTTTAAAATCGATTTTTTCGATTTCAATAATTTTCCCAGATTCGGATAAGACTTGAATAAGTTCTTCCAAAGTTGCTCGGCCACCAGAGCTATATGAGAGTATAACAAATTGTGAATCAATATTTTTAATCAATTTTTCTATTGCTTCAATGACTAAAAATTTTCCAGTTTGACTTTTTCTAAATTCTTCAAAAATAGATGCTGAAATTGTATCTGATGTATCTTCCCGTCTTTTTGCTTTTCCGAATATCTTTGGCTTATCGTTTAAACATATTGTCGTCCACAAATGATAATATGCTTGATACCTAACACGCGATGGAGGCATTTTTTCGTTATTTGAACCATATGGGGGATCGAAGTAAGCTAGGTCGCAATTAACTTTATCAAGAATAGAAAAAATATCGCCTTGAAACACTCGATGATCAATGTCGTTAACCCAAATGTTTGGACAAGTCAATCTCATTGTTTTATATGATCGTGGAGACCATTCCTTAAGATACGCAGCAAAATGGCCTAGTGTTGAATCTACTTTGTCCATAGCTAAAATCAATGATGTTATCAATACAGTCTTTTCGGTAAATGGCAAATTTAATTTATCAATTTCTTCACGGATAGCATCCAATTTCATCGTGTTATGTATTTGCCATGGTTTCTTCAATTCATCTTTTGATAAGCACTTTCCGCCATTGCCGTTTGCATAACCACCATAGTTCTCGGTGAACCATCCATCAACACCAGGAAGGTTATTTAGATGATCAATTATTGGTATAAAATAGCTTTTAGGTTGAATATTCTTTAGATAACAATTAGCAAAATAAAAGGAGTAAGTTGAAATATCATTTGCAATTACAGTGAATTTGGATTGTGCAAATGCTTGACTGACCCGAGTAGAGCCTGAAAACCCGTCAAAAATAGTTTTTGACTTAACTTTGTTTGCAAGAGTTAAAATATGTTTAAGTAACTTTAATTTAGAGCCAGTATACTTTATTCCCTCAGTGCTTGGAACATCAGTAATTATTTCGTTTTCAAATGGTGACAGTTGCATTTAGTTGTTACCAAGCAAAGATTGTTTCTTTTGTTCTTCAATATCAGTTTTAAATATTTCTAATGCAGGTCCGTACCCTTTTTGAGTTGAAACTAATGCGTGGGAAAGTAGCTCGACAAATAAAGAATTATCAGAATAATCAATCCATCCGTTTGTTGCAGATTTAAAATAAACTAGCGCGTTCTTAGTATTTGTCCAAAGACCACGTTGTAAGGCGTTTGCAGCAGCATCACCATAGCGCACTTCGCAAATATAACCACCATTATTGTCGTAAAATTTATATACAGGATATATTCGTTTTTTTCCTTTTCCTTCTCCTTCTTTTTCAACTTCAATTCTAACGGTCGAATTCATTGCTTTTTCAAAATCAAAAACAAGTATATTACACCTCTTGTTTTTTTCGTCATAAATTAGTGGTAAAACATTAATGTTGTTAAATTCTGACATCTCATCTGCTGAAAAAACAGATTGTATGCTGCTTTTCCCTGTAATACGATCACCTTTTTTTGATAAAAATGGGAACATCTTTGATTTTTTATCTGTTGATAGCTGAAGATTACCAATCCCATAAGCCTTTAAACTGATTGAAAAACTAACATTATTAATTTCATTTGTAATTGTAATATCTTCCTCATGCTTTTTTGCCCTATATAGGTCTTTGCCAACATGTTTGGATTTAAAACCATACATAAATTGATTTATGAATTCCGATATTCCGATTTCAGCTAAATCCCCATGTATCTTGGTGCCTATTGATCGGCTGGTAAATATGTTTGACAATGTAGTTTTTATTAGGTGAGGATTATTTTTATTGAAATGAGTAAATTGAGCTACAAAATCTTTAAATGCTTCTTGCTGTGTCATTATTTTTTCCTTTCCACAAAGTGTTTCAAAAGTCAAAAACCATTCCTCAACTTTCTTATATATAACTATATCACATTCAACTTCAAATGTCAAGAACAAAATTTTATGAACATTTACCCCAACCACACTGAGAACAGGATACACATCCGTCTATATAAATTAACTGCGATCCACAATCAGGACAATATTGCTTGTCTGCTTCTTCTCCATTTATAATGTATTTCTTCAAAACTCTTGCTAAAGTTTTATTAATACTCGTAAAATCAGAATCAGGATCATCTTTATTTAACTGCTCTACCAAGATTCTTGGTTTCGCTCCATGTCTTAAAGAATTAGAAATTAATCGCGTTAATGTTCCATGATTAGGATTTTTAAATGTTTTCACAACGTCAAGAACAAATCCATCATTTTCTTTATCAAAAATAAGATCATAATGACTTGGTTTTGTTTTATAAGAATGCTTTACAAGAATACCTTTTTTATACGCAGTTGGTATTCCTACAAAAAAAGATCTTCCTGCAAACACTTCATATGGTTTACCATTCATTAATCCAACAAAAACAATCCATTTTTTACTTTTTACGTTAATGTGATGTATATCACATTCAAGTTCTTTCGGTCTTATTACTGCATCAACTTGATGAAAATTTGTAGGTTGTTCTAACATATCTTTTGATACAAGAACTCCCTTCCTACATCCCTCAACAAAGACGGTAATTCCTTTTAATTTTTTTGACCACGCTTCTTCATATATTGTTCCTACGGTTTCAGATGTAGTCCCTATTGGAAGATTTATTGTGCTTGAAATTGACTGATCTATATGTCTTTGAATTGCAGACTGCATTTCTATTCTTTGTTTCCATGGAACATTATTGCTTTCAATAAAAATATCTGGTGTATCATTTTTATTTGTTACATTTTGATAATCTTTAATATTCTTGTGAAACACATCGTAAGAAAACCATTTTTCTCCATCTTCAGTTACTTCTGCATTTAAAAACTTATCTTGCTCATCAAAATTAAGTTTTCTTCTTCTCTTGTAAGAGTTTCTGAAAATAGGTTCAATACCAAAACTTGTTTGTGCAATAATAGATACACCTGCTGTTGGCGCATTTGTTAATATCGATATATTTCTTCTACCAAAGTTTTCCATATCTTTAATAACATCTGGAGTAAAAGAATTAAAAAATTTGCAAGTTCTTTCTTTCTTCCAATTAAAAATTGGAAAAATCCCTCTTTCAATACCTAATTTAATACTTTCTTGATATGCACCTAATTTTAATTCTTCATATATCATATCTGTCATTTCTATCGCTTCAGGACTTCCATAAATCATATTTAAACGAGACAAAGCATCAGCTAACCCGTTAGTTCCCAATCCTGTTCTTCTCCCTTCCTGAGCAGATTTAATAAGTTTCTTCCAAATTTCTTTTTCATCTTCTTCGTCTGTAATTTCAATTAAATTATAAAGTTTTTCAATTTCTAAATCAATTAAATCGTCTGATAAACGCATTGCTACAGAAACAACTTTTCTAAAAGTATTCAAATCAACAAATGAATTAGGTGAAAAAGGATTAACAATAAAATTCTTTAAATTAATTGAAATAAGTCTGCAAGAGTCATATCCACTTAAAGGTATTTCTCCACAAGGATTTGTAGTTAATGCTTCGAATCCTTCTTCTTTATAGAAATGAGCAGGAAGATAATTTGTGATATTATCCCACATTAATAATCCTGGATCTCCTGTTTTTGTAGCACAATTTATGATTTTATTCCAAAGATCTAACGCTTTTATAGTTTTTGTATATTTAGGTTCTTTTGAATTTATTGGCCATTTCAAAACAAACTCTTCATTGTGCTGAACAGCTTCCATAAAACTATCTGTTAATTTAACAGAAATATTCGCTCCTGTAACTTTTTGTAAATCTTCTTTTAATGAAATAAATTTTTCTATGTCTGGATGCTGAACATCCATTGATATCATTAATGCTGCTCTTCTTCCGTTTTGTCCTATTAACTTACAAACAGAAGAATAAAAATCAACAAATGACCAGGCACCTGTTGATGTACCAGCACTATTATTAACTGCTGCTCCACTTGGTCTTAATGTAGAAACATCAATTCCTACTCCACATCGTCTTTTAAAAAGATTTGCTAAATCTCTTGCAGAGTTAAATATACCAGACATTGTATCCAATGGAGAATCTACAACAATACAATTTGATAAAGAAGAATTGCTATAACTATTCCCTATCCCAAACATTGGAGATCCTTGCGGAATAATATATTTAAAATCTTTAAAATAAGAATAAATTTCATCTTCTGTTAAAGGTTTCATATAATTTGATTCAATTCTTGCAAATTCTTTTGCAAGTCGATGATGCATATCATCAGGTGTTAATTCCAAAAAATTACCTTTTTTATCTTTTAAAGCATACTTTTTCATCCACGTATCTGTAGCAAGATGATCATCATCAAAATATTTTAAAGTAGCTTCCTTTACTTCATCTAAAGAATAAAACTGTTTTGTCATTTCTTAACTCCCGATTTAAATGCCTTATATTTACTATTAAGTAATTTCTTTGTATTGTTTTCTGTTTGTTCATTTATTTCACTTATAGAAAGATTTAACTTTTCTAACACTTTGATTGATACATTTGATGTATCAATCTCCATTGGATATATAATACCATCTATACCATTGCGATTTTTAGCAATAAACATTCTTCCTACGTTTTTATTCTTATCTTCAATAGTTCTTGATACTGAAAAAATAAAATCTGCAACAAAACATTTGTTAAATGCTTCACTTATTGATTCCATTGTTATAACCTCAGCATTAAGACCAGAATTATGAGTTAAAACACCGTTTGAAAGAAAATACATGTGCTCCGATTCTATAGTTATATCAACAGTATTTCCTTCACCATATAATTCTATACTTTCAATTTCATCTATAATAAAATCATTTTTATTCAATTTATGTTTGTTCATTCACTTCACCTTTTAAAATAAAAGCAATACACTTTTTTAATATTTCAACCGGATATTCTTTATATTCTTTTTCTTTAATTCTCAGCACTTCATACCCTTTGCTAATCAAAATTAAAGTTTTAATTTTATCTTTGTTTTTAATTTTATCTTTTTTATGCCAATATTCTCCATCAAATTCAATTATTTTATTTTTATATATAAAATCAACCATAAAATAATATCCACCACCTAATTCTGAATATTCTTTGAATTTAAATCGCTTTTCTTTATTAAGACTAGCATATTTAACCAAATTTTCTTCTATTTTTGATAATTCTACAATTTTTTTAAATAACTTCTGTGATATTTTTGAATAAGTTGTTGAACTTAATCTTGCTCCTTTATATGACATTTCCTTCATATGTTTTTTATATTTTCTCCATTCTTTTTCTCCATCTTTTTCTCCATATTTTTTAATATACCAATTTTTTGTAAATCTTTTTCTTTGATTTTCTCTTCTATTTTTCCAAATCATATATCCTTCTTCTTCACCGTGATTTTTTATTAAATCTTCTAACTTTAATCCATTATCCCATCCACCTTTATTTTTAATTGATTTTCTCCATTTTTTAAGGTATTGCTCTTGTCTCTTTTTGCCTTCTTCTTCGCCATATTTTTCTATTTTTGATATTAAAGAAGTACATGCTTTTGATTTACAAAGATTTTTCCAGGACTCCTCTCCATATTTTTTAATATAATCTTGTTTATTAATCGATGATTTTTGATTTTTTTCTTTAAAAAATCTCAACCCAAGCGCTTCTCCATATCTACTTTCCATTGATTTCAAAGAACTACTATCATTTTTAAAAATTGTTTTTGATTTTATTATTCGATCTACCCAAGGTAAAGGAACCTCATAAATAATCATTTTATACAACAAAGGAAATAAACTATATTTGTTCCAATCATTTTTTTTACAGACCTCTAATATATTCCACAATTCTTCCTTTTGTTTTATAGAAAGTTTATTTTTATCTATATCTTGAAAATATTTACAAGAAATAAGATTTTTTACTTCATCCATCCAATTTTCATTTTTTAACAAACAGTCCACTTCCTTTCTCCAACCCTGTTTCTATCGATTTGAAATTTCCATCAATTACTGGAAACATATGCTTTTCAGAACATATAATTTCTTTGCCAGATTTTAATTTAATCTTAAAGAGTTTTTGGTAATTTTTGTTTATATCAATCACTTTTTTCCATCCTACTTGTGTTTCTACTTCACTTCCTATTTTTATCTTATTAATTTCTGTTTCAAAAATTTTGTCTCCTTCTCTTGTATATAGTAAAGTATTTTCAAAAAAGCATCTATTTGTTTGCGAAGCGGTATATACTGGACAATTAAATATTTTCGCCAATCCCCTCAAATCTTCATAAATGCTCTCTAAATCAAATCTTTTTTGTTCATAAGATTTAACAGAAGCTAATAGATCTGCATAATCTACTATAATCATTCCTACATTTATTCCTCTTCTTTTCATTTTCTCAAGATGATTTCTAATTGTTATAACTGTTGCACCTTTGGTTGGATATTCTTTTATTATTAATCGTCCTTTAACTTGTCCAATTTGATCAAAAACTTCATTTTTAAATCTTCCCAATTCATTTAGGGTAAATTTTGTTATGCAACTATCATACCTTTTTCCTATAACAGTTTCTTGCAATTCTAAAGTATAATGAACAACATTAATACCTTGTAATAAAGCAGAAGCACCTAAATGAACCAAAACCATCGATTTACCTGCACCTGTTGGAGCAATAACAACTCCTAATTCTTTTTTACCAAGTCCACCCTGTAATATTGTATCTATTTCAGACCATCCAGTTGATACCGGATCTCTATATTGAGGAAGATATCTTTCTTCAAAATCCTTAATATATTCATATCCCATATCAGAATCAGTCCCTAAAATTAATGCTGATGAAATAAGTTTATTAATTTCATCAAATGAAGATTTATTCATTAAGGGAATTGCTGCAAGAAACGCTTCTTTTAGTTTCTGCTTTTTACAGAAATCAACAGATTGTTCTTTTATATAATCTGATCCTTCTGGGAGATCTTTGCTTGATAATATTCTTGAAAAATATTCAATTACTTGCTTATTCACATTATTATTATCACTTTCTTGAGTCCTTATCATTGTTGTTAAGGTATCAAGAGAAGGATGAACACCATACTTGTCTGTATAATCATATAATTTTTCAACAAATGTCTGAAGATAAAGTGGTTCCAAAAAAGAAACTGGCATAACTTCACGCATTCTTTCACAAAAACTTCTGTCAAGAACCATTATTTTAACAAGTTTTTCTTGAAATTGAATTCCATAAGAAGAAAAACTTGTTTTTTCATTATCGTTTTTCATTTTCTAAAACAATCCTTCTTAAATTAACAAACAATCCATCCCAATTAATACTTTCAAATCCATCAGCCATCATCATTGTTCGTAATTTACTTACATTTAAAAATATTTTTTCTACCTTTATTTTATTTTCAATTTTTTGAATTGAATCAAATGAAATTTGAACGGGATAAAGAGATGTAATTTTGAAATTTAAAACTAATTTATCTTTATTATCTTTTATCTGATCAAATAATTTAAATTGTTTTTCTGACCGATTTATATAATCAATAATATTATTGATAAAATATTTTTTATCTTCAATTAAAAAAGGAAATCTTTTAGCAATTGTTTTCAATCCTGCACCAAGAATACCTTCTATATTATCGCTACTATCTCCAACTATTGATCTAGCTAAAGCAAAATTTTCTGGTGATATTTTATATTTATCTTTTATAGTATTCTTATTATGAATTTCTTTTTGAGTTGGTCTTACAATAATTGTAGAATTATCACAAAGTTGATAAAAATCTTTATCACTACTTAATATTACTTTATCATAATCTTTTAAAGATTCTGTTTTGCACAAATAAGCAATTAAATCATCTGCTTCAACACCATCTTCAACAAATTGAGACACTGGCATTTCATTTAAATAAGAAATTAAACGAAGTTGTTGTTTTTCTTTATTATCAGAAACTTCTGATTCATCCATATTTTTAGAAAATCTATTAAGTTTTATTATTGGTTTTCTATTTTCTTTATATTCTTTATAAATTTGTTTTCTTCTTACAGAACCCTTGGAAGAATCCCAGCATACAAAGACTTTGCTGCATTTAGTGCTTTTTATATATTTTTGAAGAATCTTAATAAATCCAACAACACCACCAATTGGTTGACCACTATTTTCTGATATTGTTGGATTTACTATCCAATTTGTGATAAAAATATTTAATCCATCGATTATAAGAATTCTTTTCTTATTACTCACAAAGAACCTTCCAAAACGGGAGGTAACTTATCTAACTTACGAATTATATCTGTTTCTACTAAATAATTAATATCTTTTTTAAATTCATCATTTGTCTTTAACATTTCAATGAAGGATTTTCTTTGAAATTTCCATTCCCCTCCACTTTTACCTATAAAAGACCCCCAAGAACCAGATTTCGTAAAAGATTCAGATAAAGCATCATATAAACTGTCTTCATTTTGAACACCAACAGGATCTATGCCCCATTGAATTTTAAATTCACATTCTCTACCTAATGAACCAAATCGTGATTTTTTAATCTTAACTTTAACTCTATTCCCAAAAATATGACCTGATTCATCAGATTCTAAATTTGCTTTAGAATCTGATTTTGTAAGCCATATCCTAAGAGAATACGCATAAAGTACTGATTTACCACCTGGGGTAAAATAAGGATTGACCAACATATCCCCTGGATTTTTTGGATTTATATTGGTTTTTAATTGATTTAGAACTAATAATGTTGATTGTGTTTTCCCTATAGGAATTATTAATTTTTTCATCCCAAGAGAAACAACACGAGCTGTTTGAGATATCGTTCCACCCAATTCAAAATCACCTTCTGAATCTGCTTTTGATGGTGTCATTGCCAATGAATCCCATATAAAAAACCATTTTTCATTTGGAATAGAAAGAAGTGTTTCGATAATTTCGAATACCTCCTCAATTGAGGAAGGCTGAATATACTGAAGAACACTTATATCACACCCAGATCTTTTTAAGAAATCTGGATCTATCGCATTTTCTGAATCAAAATAAACAATTTTATACCCTTTCTTTTGAGCATTTGCAGCTATTTGTGCAGCAAAAAAACTTTTCCCTGTAGATTCTAATCCAGCACATTCTGATATCTTTCCTACAGGA
Organism: Candidatus Pacearchaeota archaeon; assembly: GCA_023228065.1. The sequence continues at coordinate 127,507 of JALOBX010000002.1, forward strand.
ATTCCACCTAACTTTCCACGGCATATAATCGCATCTAACCATGTAGAACCAGTTGGTATCCAATCTATTACTTCTGTTGGACTTTCTTGTTCTAAATCATAAGAAATTTGTGTTCCTGCTTTTGAATTTATTAAATTTCTTATTTGTTCAGAAGATAATCTTCCAGTATCAGTATTCTTTATCTCTTCTTCATTAGAAGAAATAATCTTTTTTGCTTTTGCCATAACTTCTCCTTAAATAAGGAAGGGAGGAATTATAATTCCTCCCTTCCTCTATTTTTAGTTTAATTTAACCGTTTTGCAGATCTTTATAAGCAGCATCAATTGCATCTTCTTCTGTTGTTAAAGATTTATCTTCTGTTGAAGGTTTATCTTCAGATGATGGTGAAATTTCTAATCCATCTTCAGATGATGGTGATAGATATGATTCAAGAATTTCTTCAATCTCTTCAGTTGTCTTTAAAATAAACAACTTAGAAAAATCTGGATATGCATCTAAGATTTCCTTGCACTTGTCTTTTGACTCAAGAAGAGGAGTTCTTACAGGAATTGGCATAATTGTTGTTGTAGGAAATAACTTCTTTCCTTCCATTTTGGATGTAACTTGCACATCTTCTCCAGTTTCAGGATGAGTTATATCACCATAGTGTGGATTCATAACAAGTTGTAAGAAGTTTTCATAAACAGTTTTGCCAAACCCCCAAATAAATGCACCCTCATCTTCCCGTCCTCTGACAAGAATTGCTGTATAAAATCTATTTTTTGCGAATAGTTTCTTTGCTTCTTCAAAAATCACATCGTCTTTCTTATCTTGTGATTCTCTATAAAGTTTAGAAGCAAACTCGCAAATAGGGCATTTCTTATCAAAATTTCTCTTTGGACACAAAATTCCAGCATTATCACCAAGACCATAATGGAAATAGAATTCCTTAAAAGGATCTTCATCAGGTGATGGAAGCACTCTCACCACATCACCTCCTGCCTTTCCAGGTTCGGGATTCCAATAACGCTTTCCTCCCTTTTTTGAAGAACCTCCTTTACCTTTTGAATTCAAAGAACGAATTTTCTCTTCCATTAATTTTAAATTAATTCCCATGTTGCACTCTCCTATGTTGATTTAACCGATAAATTAATATTATGATATCATAATATTTCTGATTCATTAACCGAAAATTTTAACGCTTCGCCTATAATGCTATTCCAGTTAAAAACTCTAAAACTTTTTTTATCAAGATCCCATACCAATTCACTTCCTTCCTGCAAAACCCTGATTTTGCTACCTGTTCCTTTTACCTGTTCTTTAAGGAAATCTTCAGGTAGATTGCTAATTTTAATAAAACGCATCTCCCTTTCTTCACCATTCTTCTTTATAAATTTTGCTTTAATTCCTTCCATATCCCTCCTATTGTTGAATAAAAGATGAATAAATTGATATATAACAATATGATTTTATTGCATTTGTATCATATACCCCAAAACTACCATTTATTGCTAACATTTTTTGTCTTATTTTATTAAAAATATTCATATCTTCCTGATCTTTCTGATTTAATGCAAAATAAAACTTTCTTTCAGAAATGTTGTTTAACTTATATAAATAGTTCTCTTCTTCCGTCAAAATATCAAAAACACCTAACGTTCCTATCCTAGAAGTTTCTGATAACTCTTTAAGATTATTACCTATTATTGGTTCTCTATTATTAAAAATATTTAAAGAATGATAAGCACTTGCAATTGTTTGATTTATCATATCATAATAATTTTTAATTGTTAATCCAACAATTTTATTGGAAATATCGTTATTAGAAAAAAGATACATTTTATCATACATACCGGAACGAACAAATTCTTGAAGAATATTGAATGTTATTTTTTCATTTATTGCTTTGTTTTTTGATAAAAATGAATTATCAGGTTTTATATAAAGCACCTCCATTGAATTATTTTGATTTTTAAGATCTTCCATAAGTTTTAATGTTATTCCTGTTATATCCCCTGCACCACATAAAATAAATACAACTTTATCATTTTTTATATCTGATATAATTGAATATGGCCTTTGATAATTATCATTATATTCTTGATGACTTCCAAATATAGGATAATTATCATTATCAATATAAAAAGTTTTATACTGAGAATATTGATTAAATAAACTTGAAATCTTTTTACCAGAATTACCTATCCCAATAATATTCATCGAATGCTCACCTTAAATTGTCCTAAAATAGTGCTTTCTAAAATTGAAACAACCTCTTTTTCATATTTTTTTCTTTCTTCATTATTCCAATCAATACATATAGAATCATGAATTGTATAACATATTTTAGATTTCTTGTCTTTTAAAAATTTAAAAATTTCTACAACTTTTCTTAAAAAAAGATCTGAAAATGTACTCTGAATTATATAACTCATTCTTAAATTTTGTTCACAATTTATTTCTCTATCATAAATTGTTTTTATACCATCTTTATCGTTTAATGCATATTTTTTAAGAATCTTACTTTTATTATAAAATAATTTTAATTTACATATATCCTTTATCTCAGGTGGTATAAAATCACTATATAAATATTTGAATATTATCTTTTTGGATTCTTCCCTCTTTATATCAGATTTTATAATATTATCTATGTTCCATTGATGAAGATCATATTCTGGTTGTCTATTTTTATTATCTGATAAACCCAAAAAAGTCCTTAATTCCGCAGCATTATAATCATATTCTATAATTATATCATTTTTGGGAGATATCGCTTTTCTTAGTTCTTTTCTCATAGATAATATTGGGAAAGAATCACAAGATTCAGATAATCTACCAGTTTTTGTCCCATATAAATTATATATGATTTTTGTTTGTTTATTACGATTTATCTTCGTTAAAAAGTTTTTGCCAAAATCAGTTCCATAATATTCTTTTAAAATATTTTTATTAATCTCTATATCAACCTTTTTTAAATCATTAGCAAATTCATACAAATCAACCATAAATTCATGATTACTAGGTCTTTTATATGTTTCCAAAACATATTTAATTAAAGATTCTTTAAATCCATAATATTCATTAAGAAATTTTTCTGGTATAAAATAAAATATTGAAACATCATTCAAAGGAACCGATGTCTTAATACATGCTTTTATAAAGATTTTCATTTTATTTTCAAGAGATTTAAAATAATCTTCTTTGTTCATTTCTTTTGCTATTTCAACAAAAGATTTCCCCTGACAATAAATTCTAGCACAAGACACATTCTTCAAATGTGAAGAAATAAACGTTGGTTCCCAACATTCTTCAGAATAAAGATGAATATCATCTAAGTTGAAGATATTACCCTCACTATAAACTCCATAAATCAAATTTGAGAAGGATAAAACTTGATGTACCACTTACCACCTATGTTGAAATTTTTGAAACGATTCAGACGATAATTTCTTTGAAATTCTTAATTTTTCATTTATATATTTTATTGCTTCGATATAATTAAAATGTTCATATAATTCTATTGCTTTTAAAAGATTTGAATCATAATTTTGCTGTCGCCATGCAACATTTTCTTCGCAAGATCGAATATAAAAATAAACTTTAATCCAATATAACATATCATACTGATCTTTATTAACTTCTTTTTTTTGAATACGAGTCACGTCTGAACAAGATTTAATTTTGTCTGTCCATGGAAAAACTTTCTTAAATTCATTATAACCATAAATAAAAACTTTTTTTAAATCAAAAATTTCATCGTCCATTATACGATTATAATAAATTGAAAAAAAATTATTCATTGAAACACCAGGAACAAAATTCATCAACATTCCTGGAGATGTTAAATCTGCTACCAATAACCATGGAGAATGTTTATCAATCTTAAATCCAAATCTTCTTGCTGCTTCCATATAAAAACTATAATTTGGATCATTTATATATGTTGTAGCATTCTTATCATCACCTTGTTCTAACCCTCCTATATCCAAAATAAGTCCAGTAGCATTATATGAAACATATGAAGATTTATAAAATGCAGACTTTGTTATAAGAAAACTTTTTGCAAGATGTGAAAAAATAAGAATAAATTGCTCTACATAATCATCAAAAGTAACAATCTTATTCTTTCTTCCTTTTATTAAATAAAATTTATTATAATTAGAAAATATGCTGATTACGTGCTTATTATATTCTATATTAGGATCTATCCATCCATTCTTAACTTTAATATCTGATAAAACTGATCCTTCTTCCTTGGAACGAATCATTCTCGTAGTTCTAGCTCTTTTAAAATATTCCCTCATTAGGTCATATGCCCTTACAACAAAATCAAATGTAAAAACTAAACTTTTATTCTCTGATTCCACTTGCCTTAACATTTCTTTGTTGGGTATAATAACATTCCCATAATTATCTACTTTCCCATAAAGATCATTCTCTCTTAAAGATATTGGATTTTCATTATAAGTTGGATATGCAAATTTATCATATAACCCTCTAAAATAAAAAGAAGAAATTGAATCAAGATTATTGTTTGCTTTAAATATTGTCATTTATTTCCTTCACTTATTAAAACTTCCTTCTTGTCAGAATTTACATTGGGTCCATATATATTTCCTTCAGAAATCCACACACATTTCAAATCAGTCTTAAATGTTCCTTCTATATAGGATTTTACATTCGTTATTTTATAATATCCACCTAAACCTAAAAATGAAGCTTCTTTTTTGCCCATTCCAATAACAGTAGGATCAATATATATAATTTGTCCTGGAACAAAATGAACATTCCCGATCATTGTTAAATCTGCATTATATTTTCTCCTTAATTGACCTTCTCCTATTTGTCCTTCTTTTTCCATATACGCTTCAGATAAATATGGTTGATCAACTTTGTTAAAATTAACAGATTTCAATAGTCCACGATCTAATCCAATTTTTATATGATATATCCCTTTCTCTAAATCATCTTTTTCTTCTGTATTTAATTGATCAACATTAACAATTACAGAAGAAATAACTAATGCAGAATGAGCATTTTTATAAAAAACATTATTTATATCTTCTTTCTTTAAAGTATCTTTCGCATCTTCAATACTTATTAAATTTATACCTATCGAACTATTTGTATTTTTTGCATCACCATAACAAACACTTGATAAACTCTTTTCAACTATTTTTGAAATAGAACTTTCAATAAAATCCTTTATCGTAAAAGACTTTAAATTTGTTTTAATAATCGTATCTATAAACCATGTAGAAAAACTATCTAAAGATATAGGTAAATCCGCAAGATTCACTTCCAATATTTCACCTTCAACACAAGGATTTTCATATTTAAAAGTTCCAAGCATCGTCTGAACACCTTCAAATGTCTTATCAAAATCGTTTTCAATTGCTTTCACCATTAATATAACCGTATCAATTAAATCCCCATAATAAACATAATAAATTCTTATATTCCCATCTGGTAATTGTTCGTTTGACTGATTTTGAATTTTCCACTCATCTAATACTTCTTCTGTTATTTCTTCATCTTTTGATAAATTTTTCATTGCCTCATTTACATTATCTTTTTGTTTTTCAGATAAACCAATATTACCAGGAGATAACTTAGCTTTATCGTAAAAACCTTTCAAAATAGATACAAATTTATTGTCTTCTATTCCTTCACATGATGTATTTTTTTCATATATGGATTTTTCCATATCTTTTAATTTAATCTGACCTTTTTCAAAAACTCCTATTGTTTCTGGTGCAACATCATGATAATAAACTACTTGCTTTTCAAATAACCTGGAGAATATAGTTTTGTGCAAAGCTAACTTAAATTTATTCTTTGCCATCTCTTTATCTTTTTTTATTAAATTTATTGCTGTTTCATATATCCGTTTAAGTTCTTTTGTTACCTTTGGATCATCAAGTAAAATTTCCAATACTGAAATATATGAATCATATGATCTTTTTGTTTTACTTAATTGCAACACCACAGAAGAATATTCTTTATCTGTATCAAATAAATAATTTGCAGCAATTGCTGCTTTTATTCCAAAATCTGTTGCTCCGTTGTTTTTAGCTTTTGCTTCAGCAAAATAAGCAGGCAAAGTTCTGTTTGTCCCAAAAGATTCTGTTAGTGCAAACAAATCTGCACTTTCACTCCCTAATATAGCATCAACCATTGCACGATATTCAATTGTTAATTCAATCGTTCCATTTTCTTTAAATGTTATATCATGATTAACCAAATAAAGATAAAGAGTTAACTTTGTTTTTTCAATTGCAGAAATAAGATTATTGCTTAAAAACGCAGACTTACTTTTAGGAACAGCCCATCCAACAACCGCTTTTAAACGAAAATAATCTGGTTTTAATTCAATATTTTTATCACTTCTAGAAAATCTCCAAATCAAATCTTTTGCACATAATCCATTTGATTGCTTCCTGTTTAAATCCGCTATTGTATTTAATTTTAAAACTAATTTTGCTTTAATATTATTATTAACTTCCGCTGGATTTGTCCCTAACAATTCCCAATCAAAAGACTTAATCCCTACTCCCATTCCTCGTCCTTCTCTGGTCTTTGTTATACTCTCTATATCTTCGTTTCTAAAAAATTCATCAAAATAATATTCAATCTCAAAATAATCCTCAGAAAACTTGGGAATAACTGCTTTATCTTTTTGAATTTCATCCATATTGGAAATTAAATTCGTCTTTATCATTTTATATAATCTTATCTTAGGAACAAGAAAAGCCAATTCACTAGGTTTTATTGAAAACCAATTTAATACACTCTCATCTTTATCTTTAAGTTTATGAATTAAATTTGATCCATTATACGGTATTCTAGTTATATAATCAAATTTCTTGTTTTTTCCTAAATCAGAAAAAAACTTAAGATAATTCATTAAATAACATTGTTGCTGAAATCTGTTTTCTTCCGATTCTTCAAGAGTATCTTCTTCTATTGCTTCAGCAGAACCATCAAATTCTTTTAATGCATCTTGCTGAGCAAGTTTTTGCTGAATCTGTTCTGGAGAAAGTCCAAAAGAAAATTCAGCAAAATCTTTAATAGAAGAAAAAGAATCCGCTGATATATCTTCATATATTGCCATACTTTAAACCTTCAATAATTCTAAAATTTTTTCTAATGGCAAAGGAATTAAAACCGTATCTCCGATTGTCCATCCCACCTCTGTAGGTCTTTGATTAAACCACGCAATAACCCACCAATATTTAGGATTACCATAATATTTATCTGCCAATTTAAAATATCTATCTGTAAAATCCCAAATATGATTAACAATATTCAAAGAATTAAATTTATTAGTAGGATATGTTAAAATAGGTGATGTATATTGTTTTATTTGCTTTATTCTCCTATCTTTAAAATATTGATCATAATTAGGAGATCTGTTTATATCAACATTTCTATCATTATATCTTGAAATAGACATCTAATTATTCTCCAGGAATAGATTGTTCCCACTCTCCTTTAAATATATCATTTTCAGCAGCATCACATACACAATCACTAACTACATTATCTTGATTATAATAAGTCGTATCTTCTGTAGAAAAATCTTCTAAAGGAACACCTAACCCATATGGAAAAAGTTCCATACCATATCTGTCTTTACCCTCTGAATCCCATCCTAATTCATGATTATGCAACACAGTAAAATTAATACTTAATTTAATAAGTTTAGGGTAAATTTGTCCATTATCCCAAATAAAAACTCCTACATCTAACTCAGGATTTATAGAAATTTCATCAATATATCCAATTAATCCAGAAGTTTTTGCTTGATTATCCCCTGGAGATGAAGAATCTTGAATTAAATTGGAAAATTTTAATTTTAATAAAGGAGAAGCACTTATTCTTGACGAACCTCCATAATTTTTCTCTTTTGTATCATAAGCCGGATATAAAAACTTTGCTAACATAGAACATTTTTCTAAATTTTCAACCGCTTCTTCAAAAGAACCAGCAGGTATGTCCCATGCGATTGACATAGTTCTTTTTGTTCCTTTAAAAGTCACTAATGGATCATTTCTTCCATACACCGTTTCTGATTCCCAATCAGAAGAATATTTGTCATTAAAAGTTGTTAAAAAAGCTTTAAAGCTTATATGTTTCCCAGAAACAACATGATAAATATCAACAAACAATTTTTGTTTGTTTGCTATATAATCACTTTCATCAGCACCAAGATTAAAATGTGAACCATCTTTTAACATTTTATTAAGCCCTATTAATTGATTTTGCTTGATTTTCTACAATTTCACCAACTGCCTCACCAAAAACTCTATCATTAATTTTTAATATAACATTTACAGCACTATTCCCTGTTCCAGTAGTATTTCCTTGTTTTAATCCGTTTATTGCTTCAATAAAATCAGAAAATCCATTATTTTTTTCTTCTTTTGTTTCACTTTCAACTCTTGAAAATCTTTCAATTTGATCAACAATTTGTGTTGTAAATAAAACAGATTCCGGTTTTATTTCACCTACATTCTTTAACATAGTAGTAAAAGTTATTAACTTATTTTCAGGCATCATATCTAATGCTTCTGCTATCATTTCCATACCCATCGCTAAAGATGAAGCAAAAATTAACATAGTTGTTATTGGAAGTAACATAAGTGTGAAAAATAATTCACCAAGTGATTTTGCCATTTTAGAAATACCATTTCCAGATGATCCCATTGCACCTATCATATCTGTTAAAGCATTAACTAAAAGTGTTAAAGAAAGAATAATTACTGCTATTCCCACACCCATCAATGCTATTCCACCACCCAACATAAGGAATCCTACACCTAACGAAGATAAAGCAGCACCAGCAATATGTCCTATAACAGAAACGCCTATTGCAAAAGCTATTAATCCTCCTAACGCAACTAAAAATGTTGTTATTCCACCAAAATTCTTTATTGAATACATTAAAATTCCAATTGCTACTGATAACATAAGCATTCCTGCTGCCATTTTCAAAAATCCTAATCCACCACCTTTAGGTTCTGATAATGCTCCCAAAGAACCTGAGATTTTATCTATTCCTTTACTTACAAGACCTGTAAGTTTTCCCATTAATCCCAAACCACTAGTAACTTTATGAAAATAATATAATACTCCTATTAAAACCGGTATGAACCAATCTCCCAATGCATCAGATAAATATGCTATTTTATCAAATATCCATGTAAGAGCATTTAAAAGAGGCATGACAATAACACTAAATTTTTCTATCAATTTATTTAATTTATCTTGAAAAGATGCAGTTAAAAGAGCTTGTTCTTGTAATTCTTTTTCACTCATTGTTAATCTATCTAATTTAGATACAGCTTCATCATATCCTTTTGTTCCTTCACCAAACATTTTATTCGCTAAATTCATGTCTTCTATACCAGCAGCAGCAGCAATAGCTTTTCTTTCAAATTTTCCCATACTTTGCCAACTTCTTTCTCCACTTTCTACTGCATTAAGCAACATACGAATTCTTTCTGATTCAGAAGCATTTAATAAATCCATAGAATTCAATAAATCACCACCTAAAATCGCATTTAAATGACCAGCAGATTCAGCAGCTCCTTCAAATGTATCAAACTTCGATACAAGATTCAACATTGTATCCATATCAGATCCAAGAGCTTTCGAAGCAGCAGATAACTCTAAAAATATTTGTTTTCCCTTACTACCCCATGCTGCTAATTTTGTCATAGATTTACCAAAATCAGCAGAAAGAGTTTTTATAGATACACCTATACTTTTTGAAGCACTTACTAATGTTTTATGAAAATCTGTTACTTCTCTTGTTGATTCTTGAAATCCTTGACTTAACGTACTAAAAATTTCTGCACTATTTTGTGCTTCAATTCCAAATGTTTTAAACTTAGCAGTAGTAGTTATAATATTTTGTTGTTCTTTTTTATCTAATGTTGTAAATTTCTGCCAATTTTCATATAATGCTGTAGCTGATTCTGTCGCTTCTTTAATTCCAACATTATAACTCATCATATTTCTTGAAGAATCATATATTATTTGTCTATATTCTTCACCTGCGCCTGTATTTTTATGAAAATCTGCCAATAATTGACTTGTTTCTCCAATATATTTAGCAGTTGATTCAAAAACATTTTCTATTGCTGAATGAAAGGCATTTTCAAAATTTACTATATCTGACATACCAGTGAGCATCGTCTTTGCAGCATCACTGAAACTTCCACCAACTTTCATTGTATTAATAAAACCACCTACAATTCCTTGTTTCCAAGAATCAGAAATTCCAGTAAAAACAGTTGAAAGTTTCTTTGTTTGTGATACAATATTTGATAGTGACTGACTTCTTATATCTTCTCTTGATTGTGTTTGAGCAAATGCCATATTCTTTGCATCAATCTGAGATTGAACCACTTCTGCTTCTTCTTTTTGCCCTGAAGACAAAAGAGAATCTCTTCGAATCTCTAAAAGTTTAAGTTCAATTCTTAATTGTGCTTCAGATACTAGTCTTAATTTTTTTTGCTTTTGTAAAAAAGTTTCTGCTCTTGTTCCATCTATATCAGATAACGATAATTTATATTCTAATAACTTTAAATCTCTTTCTTCATTTTTAAGAGATTCATCAGAAACTTCCAATCTACTTTTATGGATTTTAAATATTTCTTTCTGAGAATCTACATAATCTCTTAATTCCACAACTTGTTCTTTTTTATGAGATTTTATAGCATCAGAAAAAAGTTGAGAAACAACTTCATTAGATTTTGATAATTTATCTATAAAATCCTTTACATTATTTTTAGATTTATTGTCTTTAACTTTAACTGCTTTTTCTATTACTTTCTTAAATTCTGAAAATACTGATTCATCTATATCATCTTTATATTGTATTAGTTTAACAACTTCTTTAAATTTTTCTTGAATATTAAGTTGATTTTTACTTATACTATTACGTAAAATGCGTAATTCATTTTTTATTTGATCATCAGTTGGTTGTATTGGTGGCATTTATATCTCTTATTTAAAAGGCCATTTAATTCCCGTTATTCTTTCAAATTTTGAAACAGCAGAAAGTAATTCATATTTACTTTTATATGTTTGAGGAGCATCAAATCCATACTTTGCAACATCTTTTATATAAAGATATTCCTTTCCTATCGTTTTTGCCATATTTTCAAGTTGAAGTTTTGTACCTTTAAATTGCATATTTTCTGTTTTTGCTCCAAACATTTTGTTTAAAACCATTTTAATTCCTGTACCAAACCAAGCAAGCCAACTTTCATTAACTTTTTGATTTTCTTTTGTCATTTGAGCACTTGCATCATTTAATTCGATAATAAGCATATTTATCCCCTATTATATTATAATCCAAACATAATTAGTCATAAAATCAAAATATCTATTTTGATTTACCTTTTTTGCTATTCTTTTTTATTGCTTTATTTTCTTCTTCTTTTTGAGTAATTAAAGCTTGATAATAAAACTCTCTTAATTTGGAAGGAATCTTAGTATAACATGAATACCAATCAAAATTCGCAGCATACACCAAATGAAATATCATTTGATGAACATTTTTCATATATTTATCACTTAGGCCAAAAAAATTCAGTGCCATATGGCACAACAATATCCTCCTCTGTAACACCACAACTTGGACATTCCCATTTTGTTTTTAATACTATGTCTGGAGAACAAGCAGTATATACTACTTTAAAAAACCTAGTATCTAACATTGGCACAGTTTTTGTAAATTTTAAAAGAGTAGCAGCATCTTTTTTCCCATTAACTTCAATAATAGACCTTCTTAACTGAAGTGTAAAGTTTTCTTCATTAATCAAAGCATTTTTATTATTCTTTGATACTTCTTGAATATATTTTTCATCTTCTCCAGTCAATAACCTAAATTTTATATTTGCTTTCGTCTTTGGTAAAATTAAAGAAAATACCCCAGGAGAATCAATACTTAATTCAACATCTTTAGATTCTATATACATTAAAACTTCTTTATAATCTTTAATTACTGCTTTATTTAAATCATAATCAAAATTAGACCGTGTGTCACATGCAGGACAAACAATTTTTGCAGAATATTCTGGACCTAACCCATTTATCCTTGCTGCTAATAAAATTGCATTTCTATCACCTATTGTTATCTTTTCTGGATTAACCTTGTCTAATAAAATGCTTTTCATTAACCTATCTAAAACTATACCTTTTTTAATTAAAGACTTGCTTGTTAAAATATCCTCTTCTTGTGCTGTCATTTCTTTTATTTCTATATTCTTTTTCTTATAAAAAGGATGATTAACTGGATATACTTCTCCCCACGATGGAAGTTCAACTGCTACAATAGGAAAATCTATTTTTGTTTCTTCTACTTCTATCTTTTCTTCTTTTAAATCAACAGGAATATCATCATTGTTTTGAATAGGATTAAATCTATTAGAATCATTCATAAAACACCTCATAAATTGTTATATTGATAAAGACTTAATTAATTTGCGCTTCCTGGATTCCAAGTATCACCACTGTTTATTGCATTACCTAAAACACTTATCCAAGCCCAATCAAATCTTAATGTTACTTCATAGGTAAGAAGATCATCACTTTCATAATCAAGTTCACCAAATTTAACAGACTTTACCCAAGCATTTTTAAGCGTCCATTTCTCATTTACATTTCCCATATCATCAAGTTGTTCAATAACTACATTCCCTAATGCAAGTATTGATTTGTTTTTTGATAAAGTTTCTAAATCGTTTTCTGTAGAAGGCGGATTATAACCTGCTGCACTAATCATATCTACAAAATTCTTTGCTCCGTCTGGATCTATTGGATCTACTGTTGAAAAAGACATTTCTTCCCATTCTACTCTTCCTGGAAAGAAGAATGTATGATTCAAATATGCATGTTTACTTTCTGTTAAACTAAATGAAGGTTTTGTGACTTTTTTAAGAGTATAAACAGGCACTCCCAAAATCATTAATCTCCATCTATAAGCTCTTTTTGGCTCTGATTGTATCCCATCACTCCAGAATCCCATTTTATTTCTCCACGTTCTTGTTATTAATCATTAAACGAAGCGCCTGTATCCGTGATTACAAAATCAATATAGAATCTTTCTATTGACTTCGCTGGTTTTACAAATATTTTTGCATAAACTGCATTTCTGTCAATTAATTCAGGAGTTGTCGTTGTTTCATCTAAAATTAACTTATATTCATATAAACCTAATCTTGTTTTTACACTCGCTAAGAAAGGTTCTGCTTTTCCTAAGAATGAATTCCAAGTAATTCTTACATTTTGATCAAACAAAATATTAAGTGCCATTCTTGAAATTTCTTTCTTAAGATAAATCATAAGTCTTCTAACATTAATTCTATCAAGCGCACTTGCGGTTACTTGAAGAGTTTTTTGACCCCAAACAACGATTCCTTCTCTTGGGAACGATGCAATAGGGTTAATATTAGCAGCATAAAGTTTTTCTCTATCACTCGAAGTTAATTTTTCACGAACATTAATAACTGGCAATCCTGCTGCACCCGTACTTAATCCACCTCTATTAAATCCTGCTGGAGCAAACCAAAGCTCGCTATTCTTCTCACTCGAAGCCATAACACCTATTGCTGCAACAGAAGGAGGAACCCAAAGCGAAGCATCTGATACTGTGTCTTGAATTCTAACCCATGGATAGAAACAACATCCATAACTATTGTTTATTGATCTTGCTCTAAGATTTGAAATTGTTGTATCAACACTTCCTAATCTTGAAGATTCTGCATCAGTACTTTCTTCTTGTGGTGTATAATCTCCTACGAGATCAAAAACTGCTAAAGTATCTCCTCTGTCAGAAGCAACATCAAGCATATGCTGAGTTAAAGTAGTATTTGTAATACCAGGCATTGCTATTAAATTCATTTCTACAACTTCTGCATCTGATACTGAATCAACCGCTCTTTTAACAGAATTAAAAGCATAGTTTGTTGTTTCTGTACCACCAGAAAGACCTGAATTTCTAAAAGGTTCTTTCTCCCTAATATCAAGACCATCATGCCCACCAAACAACGGCATTGTGAATCTATCAAATCCCGCTGTTAATACAGATTCATATGTTCCACTTGCCGTTATAGAATCTCCCGTTAAACGACACCCATCAGAATATTCTCCAACAATTGCTGAACTTGCCTTGTATTTTATATCGTCTAAACTGAATATAAAGGATGTTTCTGTACCTGAGGTATCCGATGCATCATAAGAATCAACACTATCAGCTAAACAACGAACAATATCAGCATATGATTCATCATATGCTGTTGAACCGTATTGCTTTGTCGTAACTCCCCAATAAGATAATTTATTAGAAGGTAAATTATCTTCATTGCTATATGTTCTAAGGATAGGGCATGGGAAATAAAGATCTGCTGTAAATCCTACCAAACCTGTATGTGTTCCACCAGATCCTTCAGGAGTGGTATATGGATAAGGAATTGAACCTGAACCTTTTGTAAAAACTAAAGTTGTGCTATCATCACTATCTTTTAAAGCACTTCCAGATAGACAAACAATATACTTATATCTAGGAGGTCCATAAAATCCAAAAGGCAAATATGTTTTATTTAGTGATCCAGCATCCACGTCTTCATTCATTTCAACATAGACATACTTTGATTTATTATCATAATTACCATATTCTGTATATCTTCTTGTCGTATCACTCCAAGACACATATTTATCACCAATTTGTTTTGCGATATAATTTGGTGATTTTGGATCTAAGTTACAACCAGAAAATTTCTCCAAAAGAATAACTGAAGAATCTTTATCACTTGCTTTTCTGATAACAACTGCAAAAGTTCCATAAGGATTTGCAGAATTTGTAGATGCTTTAACATCTTGAATAGAAATCTTTATATTCTTTTGATCCCATTCACCTTTGTTGATAGAATGGAATCTAAACAATTTCGACATAGCAGTTTTGCTATAAACACTATAATCACCAAGATCTTGAGAAATTATCCAACCTGTCTTTGATTCTTGCATTCCAAATGTATGCACTTGCTTGCTCTTTGTCGAATTTCCTAATGCAAGAATACATCCATATTGATATCCAGCTCCAGTTGTTTCTGTTAATTTATTGTATAAATATTGATCATATGTTTCACCTAACCAATATGATTGAAGATTTGCTGAATCTGTAATTGTAGAATTGATAAGTGTTGGATTTGTATTGAAAATTTCTCTAATATAATTTCTTGACGATTTACTAAAATTAAATGTTGCTGTCAAAGCAGTCATTCCAGAATCATTACCATCAATTATAGCTTTAAATTGATAATCTGCACCTGTTGATTTTACCCAAGTTGCTGCATTCGTTGTAACAACACCATCAATAGTTGTACCAGATAATCTAATACTTCCTTCATTAAGATACCATACAGCTGCAAGAACTCCATCACCCATATCTGTTACACCAGCAGATCCAGAATCTACAATAAATAACCCATATGCTCCACCATTTGTAGTATTAGATGTTGAAAATGATCCGCTTGTAGTCCATCCAGCATATCCAGCTGCAACAGCATCAGTGTTTTGAGCACCAAGCAAACGAACATATGTTAAAGGTGTAGAATTCTTTAACCACGCTTGAGCAGCATAAACACCATATGTAGGAGCAAGATAATTCCCATCTCTCCAAACATCATCCCCAGAATTTCCTGGAATTGGATTACCAAAAATTTCAAGATATTCTGCAAAAGAACTAACTTGAACTGGTCTTAATCCTGGACCTCTCTCTGATCTTCCTATAATAACTGGACCTATTTGTGCAGCAGTTTTTGGTAATTGACTGTTATCTACCTCTGCTGTATAAACACCTGGACTTATAAACTTAAAATCTTTTGCTGATGCCATTATAAATCTCCGAAAGAATAACAAATGCTATTTATCATCAAATATAAATAGTAATTAATCTTTCTAAAATTTTCTAACTCACTTTTGTTCTTCATTTTTTTTATTTTTTCTTTTGCCTTTTATCATCGTTGCTATTTTAATATTATTACTAATTTCTGCTATAGTAGATCTAACCATTTCTTTCACAATAGACACAAAATCCTTCTTTTTCATTTTTTCTCCTTATTCTTTAATTGACATACATTCTCATCTGTTCCTCCGTGAGGAAATTCACTTTTTTGTTTTTCATTATAAATATATTGTTGATCAAACAAATTCGCAAGTAAATCTGCAAAATATGATCGTGTATTTATGTCTGGAAATACTTCGTGAAACATTGCTAAAAAATCATCCCCTTCTTTTTTTGCTTTTTTATAAGGTTCTATATACTCTTTAACATAAAATGCCTTATTTAATAAACCTCCTGCATCTTCATCACTAGGGTATACAACACAATCATCTTTTTCTGTAGTAGTACATGCATTCTCTTTATTATCAAAACGACCTACAAAAGGTTCTTTTTTAGGGGGTGTCTGTTTTAATCCAAGACTTTTTAAACCCTTTAAAGCTCGAATTGCAGCGTCACTGACGCTGTATCTATCAGCACAAACAGGAGCACCTCTACTTGCAATCCCACCAGCTGCTAACAAAAATAAAATTTTTCCTAACCCTTTTCCTCTATATTTGGGCGTTGTTGCTGCATTTTTAATTTCCCAAGCACCCATACATTTACCATCATCTGCTGCTTCAGTCTCCATTGCATAAACCATCCCAATAATAGCACCACTATCAATCATATCTTTTGTTGGTAAAAAAACTTTTTGTTCCTCTCCTTCTTCATATTTTAAATCATTCTTTTTTTGTTGCTTTACTTTCCCTTTGTTATTTTGAAATAATAAAATCATAGATTTTAAATCTATCCACAAAAGACCAAAAGCATCCCCATCATCAATTTCAATTAATATTCTATCTGCTTCTTTTTTTTTATTCCACCATCTATATAATTTTTCTCTAAAACTTTCGTTTATTACAAACTTATTCCAGGATTCAAGAAGTCTTTTCATTAATATTTTTTCCCCGTAAATGGATTTGTATCATCTAACATAACATGCTCTTTTGGAAACTTAACTTCTACTGCATTTTCTCTTGTAACAATCCTTGGCTTATCCTGATTATCCCCATGCCCTATTAAATGACCTAAAACTCTTAAATTAACTGTCTTTTTAAATTTTCTTTCTTCAGTACCCAAATTATTTACTGTATTTTCAGAAGAATGCTCACCATCAATAAATAATTCATAATGATGTTGATCATAAGAAATAATCAAAGAATCTATACCTTTAGTTCTTGTTATAAACGGTGTTTGCAACTCATTCATTTGCTGTTGATATTCAGTTGTTATTTTTATTGCATATGATACTTCTACATAAATAGGTAGAGGAATGCTTATTGTTTCATAAACAATCTTTTCACTTTTTCTTGGAAAATTTATTTGTCCTCTTTTTCTTAAAGTTTCAGCATTCACAAAATTTGCTGTTTTATCTTGTTTTATTCTTCTTGCAATTGTTATTGAACCACCTTTTTCATCATTATATTCTGGCAATGCTGACCATGCTGTTCCTTTTCTTGTTAAATCTTTTTTTTCGCCTGTCCTTTCAACAGTGATTAAAGGATAAATTAAAGATCCTTCATCATCTCTTATTTCTTTATTGTTTTTTATTTGAAATGCTCTCTCTGGTGCTACCCAAAGAACAGAAACTTTCTTCCATCCTTCATTCGTAGTACAAAATAAATTTAAACTTTTATCTACCCAATCATAAACTGCTATATCTATAGTTTCAAATGTAGATGGACTTATCAATGTTTCCTTAATTATACTATTTGACATTCTTTATCCTTCTCCATACTTCATCAAGATCAAGCATCTTAAAACGATCTGATTCGTCTTGATCTGATACTTTTTCTGATCGTTGAATATCTTTTAAATCAAGATTACTTGCCCTTTCTGCTTCTCCTTGATCTGATTTTGCTGATACTGGAATATCTTCCAAATCCACTTGATTCCAATTTGCTTCTGCATCCTTCCTTTTTTTCCACTGTTTATATACTTCACTGTCTTTAATTTTTGTTCCATCAGCACCA
Organism: Candidatus Pacearchaeota archaeon; assembly: GCA_023228065.1. Next base: position 145,579 of record JALOBX010000002.1, read on the forward strand.
TTATCAAGCAAATATATAACAATATCAAAATGACCATTTCGTACTGCTATTTGTAAAGACCAATCTTGTTGAGCATGAATATCAGCACCATGTTCAACAAGACATTTAACTATATCAAAATAACCAAATTGTGCTGCCCATCTTAAAGGTTCATCATTAAGAGCATGAATATCAGCACCAAGTTCAACAAGATATACAACAATATCAAAATAACCACTGTATACTGCCCATCTTAAAGGATAATCATCCCAAGCATGAATGTTAGCACCATGCTCAATACAATATTTAACTTTATCTAAATCACCAATTTCTAGCGCACCAACTAATTTACGATCTAATTCCGTTTCTTCTTTTAATAAAATTATTCTTTTTCGTATTTCATTTAATTCTATTTTTTTTCTTTCACTTTCATTTTCATTATATGATTCCAAAGAATTTTCTAATTTTTTTATCATTGTCTGAACTTCATCATTTTCTTTTTCTAATGAATTTGTACTCATTCTTTCTCACAAAATTAAGTTATATTAAAACCACCTTTTCTAATTCTAATACATGTCGCTTCAATAGAAATTTTATATTGAACCTGACCAAAAAACAATCTTGGTTCATTGAGTTCTACTATTTCATAATAATTTTTACCATAAACTACTACATCACCAACTCTAACATATAAATCTTGATCCTCTGTTATTCTTCTTTCATGAAAATGTATTTTTATTGAAGATCTACGATCTACTCCTAAATCCGTTGTTTCTGTCTTATGACCTTCCCATTCAACCATAGCATATACATGCACAGGTGGTAAATATGTTTTATATATTGCTTCTCCATATAAAGAATGAAAATTTGTATGCTCAACACTTATCGGATAATAAAGAACATTTTGTCCAACAACTCTTTCAACAACTTCATCAGAAATCTGTTTTGAAAAATCTCTCTCTTTCTCATTCGTAAATAAAGGAGGCGGAGGAGCTTCTGCCCTTTCCCATTCATTTGACATTCTTTATCCTTCTCCATATTTCATCAAGATCAAGCATCTTAAAACGATCTGATTCACTTTGATCTGTTGATGTTTTTGTTCTTGGAATATCATTAAGATCAAGTGTTTGTGCCCTTTCTGATTCAGATTGATCGCTTACTGATTTTATTGGAATTTCTGTTAAATCTGCTTGAGTCCACCTGCCTTCTGCTTCTTTTCTTTTATTTTCTGCATCCTTCTTTTTTTCCCACTGTTTATATACTTCATCATCTTCAATAAATGTTCCATCTACACCATTATCAAGCAAATATTCAATAATATCAAAATGACCATTTTCTAACGCTTCCCTTAAAGCATAAGGTTCAACAGTATGAATATCAGCTTTATCCTCTCTTTTATCAGAAAGCAGATATTTAACAATATCAAAATGGCCCTCTGCTACCGCAAACCTTAAAGGATAATCATTCCAAACATGAATATCAGCACCATACTTAATGCATTCTTTAACTTTATTTAAAGAACCACTTTCTACAGCGTCTACCAATTCACGATCTAAATAGAAATCTTCTTTTAATAACTTTATTCTCTTCATAACCTCATTAAGATTAAATTTATTTACTTCATCATCTGATATGTTTTTAAACTTTCCTTTTATTGCTTTAATTTTTACATCTTTTGATATATTTTTTTTATTTAAATTTTTAATAAAATCTTCCAAAGAAATTTCTTTATCTAATTTTCTTTTATTTTCTTGTTCCTCTTTCTTTTTTTCTATTTCTTTCCTTTTTTCTTCAACCTTTTTAAACAATTGAGAAATTTCTTCTATTTGTTCTGGATTATTCTTCTCTATGTCTGCCTTTGCCATATTTATTAAATACTTTATATTCTTATATAATTTATCATTTTTTGCAAGAAATTCATAATTTCCAGTATCAATCGCATTAAAAACATCCATATGATGCTCAATTAAAAACAATAATAATTCCTTATCTTTATAAACAATCTCATCAAGAATTTTATTGGCAATTTCTATTCCAGACTTCGCATGTCCATGAAAAGAAATTTTTCCATCTTTTTCTTCTCTTGTCGATAACTTACCCACATCATGCAAAATTGCTAATAATTTATATAACTCTTTTTCTTCTACTGATGTGAATTCAATTAATTTATTCATAGAATTTAACACATTTTCTGTATGCTGTGCTGTAGTTTCTCCTTTATGAAATTTTGTGTCTTCTATTGAAGATTCCATCCCTTTCCAAATATTTCCAAATATTTTTGATTTTTTTATAATTTCTTTTATCTCTTGATTTAAATCTTTATCTTCTTTTAATAGCTTTATTCTCTTCATAACTTCATCAAGATCAAGCATCTTAAAACGATCTGATTCACCTTGATCTGATACTTTTTCTGATCTTGGAATATCATTAAGTTCAAGTGTTTTCGCTCTCTCTATTTCAGATTGATCATCGATTACTGGATCTACTGGTTTGTCCTCTAAATCCACTCTTTTCCAGTCTTTTTCTAATATTTCTTGTCTATCAGACCTTAATTGCTTTATCATCACATCAAGTCTTTCATCATGATACGATGGATTTTCTTCTTTAATATCTTCAAGTCGTTTGATAAATATTGAATAATCTTGTGATGTTATATTATCAGTTTTTTTCAAAAATTTTATAATAAATGTTAAATTGTTAAGACCATAATTTCCATTATCAAATCCTTGTATTGCCATTGCAATCATCGTTGAAGCATCATACTTACTCTTAAAAAGTTTATGAATAAATTCCAAATTTCCTTTAAAAATAGCAATATAAAAAGAATACTCTTTAAATTTTTCTATTTCTTTTTCTGTTATGACCCCAGTTTCTAATGAATATTTTAAAAAATGATAAAAATGAGACATGTTTACATTTATTCTTACATAATATCTAATGTCATCTTTTGCCTTTTTATTCAAATCTACATTCATTAATTTTTCTATATAATTATTCATACAATTATCCTATATAAATTTTTCTTGGAACACCAGATTTTATCTTTTGAACATTCTCGATCATTCCTGCTTCTCTTTCAAGAAGTTTATCGTATGTCATTTCTTTTAAATCTTCTTTAAAATTATCTTTTAATTCTTTCATCTCTGCTTGTGCTTCAGTTATTAAAGCAGCACCATCAAGAGTAGCATTATCCCCTGGAATTGGAATTGGAGAATATTTCCTTCTTATATACCCTAGCATTTCTTTACATATTGCTAATGCATACTTTCTTATCCATCTTTTACCTATTGAATTTATCGCACTATAAGGTATATTTGTAAAAGGTAAAGTACCAAGATTATTTGCTCCACTTAATCCAGTATCATTATCTGAATCTTCTTCTGTCCAAGGATTTTTTAATATTTTAAATTCAAACCACATCTTTTGAACATAAGAATCTCTTGGAGGTGGAAATATTCTTAATTTATTATTTCTTATCGTATATGAAAAATTAGATAATCTTGTGCTTATCGCATCTTTATACATAATTGATTGTAATTTATTCTGCCAAACAGGTACTACCTCATAAACTGTAGAATCTGCATATTGACCATAATTTGATAGATTACCTACAACATTAACTCCACCATGATATCCATAAAAATTCCAAAAAGCAGCTTTCGTTTTATAATAAACTTTCGTAATAACAATTTTCTTTATTGATCCACTAGCACCTACTAAACCAGCATAATCTACTCCACCTTCAGCAGAAGATTCTTCAACTATTGATTGAAGATCATAATCTTGTTTTTCATCTTCTATATTAAAAGAAGCAGAATAAAAAGTTACATCTCCACCTATTCTTGCTTCTGACGCAAGAGTATTTCCTATCTTTCTAGCTGCCATAAATTGAATCTTAGGATACTTTAATTCAATGTTTGATCCAGATAAAGCATCCCCAACAAGCACTTGTCCATTGCCATCAAAAGATGCAGTTTGAAATCCTAATAAACTTCCAATTGTATTATATCCTTGATGAATATTCATTAAATATGAATATTCTAAACATGCTTCCTCATATGATGCATATACTTGATATTCTGTTATTTCAACATTTAATACATCACCCCCAAGTCTATGATATACATAATTGACTTGTTCTACAGCAGCATTTTTAAAATCTGAAGAATCATACACACCAAATGGTAATGGATTTGTTGTTATATCTACATTTGAAACTGTTCCTGTTATTGGAAGTGCTATTGCAACTGTTGTACTGACTGGACTTAACACAGGATAAGCCATTATTTTCTCCAACGATAGACTAACCTGTAATAAGTAGTTTGTTTAAATTATAAACTTATTAATGAAGAAAATCCATTATATATATATTTGATCCACATCCATATATTTTTTGAACATTTGCTTCTTCTGCTATTTGTTTTTCAGTTTTTCCTAAAATTGACCTAAAAATAAATCGATTAAAACGATCCTTTCCATCTGTATAACCATATGATGGATTCGTATATCCAAACAATGTAAATCCACTTTTTAAATAAACCTTTCCATCTCCATAATTCAAATCTGCATAACTTAAAATTCCACTATACCCATTGTTCTTAGACCACAAAATTACTGCTTTTAAAAGTCTAGAAAAACCTCCTCTCACAACTACATTTAATTTATTAGCAAAACGACATATCTCTATCTTCCCTTTATATTTTGTATGAAAAGGTCCCCTCAATGATAAACAAGAAACTAGTTCGTCTTTATATACCAAACCAAATGCCATTTTAGAAACAGAATAACCAGAAATATGATTATTTTCAAAAAAGTTTTTATATTGATTATTTCTAAATAATTCAACAACTTTACATTTTCTTGCATCAATCTTTGTTTCTACTTTTCCAAGTTTATATTTAATCATTGATTTAATAATTTTTTGCTTATTTCTCCATTCATCTGAATAAATTTGGAATAAAGATATACCTTTTTCCAAACATCCTAAATATTTATCTTGATGATATCTTTTAGATTTAGTTACTTCGTTATGCCAAAATAAACCATTATATTCTATAGCAATCTTTTTTTCTGGAATGTATATGTCTAATTCTTTTGGTCTTAAAATAGTTCTGTCTCCTCTTATTATATTATATTCTTCTGCTACTGAAGAAATAAATTCATATAATTCATATTCTTCTTTTGATTTCCCAGAAAAACAATATTTGCATGAAGAACCTTTATGTAAAGTCATTAAATTATTTTCTTGTTCTTTTCCACATAACAAACATTTAACTTTAACTGTTTGAAGTCTTGAAAAATATTCATCAAATGGAGTTAAAAGTTCTAGTTTGTTTTCTTCAATAAATTTTTGTTTATATTCATTGAATTTTTCTTCAGTTAAAGCACTTGCATTTTTTTTGCCAGATATTGATATTGAATATTTTAAAATTGATTCATTCGTTTCTTTCGTTAATCCCTTTTTCCATCCTGCATCAATTGTTTTACTTTCTATACCATCAAAACCATATTGTTTTGACCAACTTTTTCTTCCTTCTCCAGCATGATCAAAACAAAACCTTTTAAATCCATATTTTCCTTTCACATAACTTGTCTTCTGTCCACAAATAGGACAAACAGGACGATTTGCTTTAAAAAAATACATTTCTACATATTTTTCCATTGAAAAATTATGAAACGCTCCAACATGTCCTGCTAATCCTGCTTTACTTTTAAATAATTTTTTGCAAATTTGACATTCAACTTTTTCTTTTTCTGTAACTTCTGCACATATATCAAAATGACCTTTGTTCCTATCCCCACTCATATCTTTTCTCCTTCTTCTATTTAAATCCATAATATCATATTTAAATAGTTTTGTTAAGGGGATTATGACTTGCTATTTATTTTTGAAAAACAACAAAGGGGTAATGACTATATTTTATTGAAATTAAAAAAATGCCCTTCAAAAGATATTGAAGGGCATTTGTGTTAGAAATTACTTAATGATTACTTAACCTTGGAGATCTCTGATAATGACAAGACCATACATATCAGGACGTACCATCTTTTTCCCGTATCTCGTCATGACTCCTTTTCTTGGTGTGAAATTCTCAGGATCGAAGATCACAGGAGTTGTTTGGAGAGGCACGTATGGTGAATAAACGTATCCACTTTCAAGGAACGAAGATCCTTTTCTACCAACAAGGATTACGTTTCTATAGAAATATGGTGATACATAAATATCCCATTTATTGCTAATACTACCCACCTTGATGCTTCCTGCTGATCCTTTCTCATCATCAGGTGCCGTAACGTTTGTAGAGAATCCACGAACCATCTCAAGAATTGCAGATGTTTCAGGACCACAGACGAGGAAGTTTGCACCACCCCGAAGTGTCTTTCTATGAATTTCTGCCGATACGTCATTGATAGTTTCAAGCAATGTTTGATACCATTCAGACACGTTACCAGTGAAATCAGGAGGAGCTGTAGCACTTGTGATATCTGCACCAGTCTCTCTATTAACAAAGAGTCCAGGGCGTCTTGACCAATAATATGTCCGTGCTGTAGCACCCTTTACTAAGTCTTGAAGAATTTCACCATCGATTTCCATACCAATGTGCTCAGAAAGAACCGAAGTTAATTCTGTTTCAGCATCAGTTGAGTGATATGCTTGAAGATCTTGACCTGCTTCAGGTGTCCATACCGCCTTAAGTTTTCTTGTTTGTGCGACAATAGGAATACTATCAACCTTAATGTTGATTTCAGGAATTGAATCCTCGTTTTCTAATTGCCAAACAGAACCTCCCACAACTGCTCCAATACCACTGCTTACTTCAGAAATATTATCATTGATAGAGAATGACATTTCCATATCAGATGTAGCAGAAGCAGAAGACCACTTGTTTGTATCTGCATCAAAACTTGCATCCACATTTGCAGTAGCAACTAAAAATACAAATCTAACATAAAGAGGATATGCTGAATAATCAGGTGCTCCTGCTGAGTCACAAAGACATGTTAATCTTCGTACAAGTTGTCCCATTGAAGAACTTAATGCTGTTCCACCCGTAGGAAGCAAGTTAATAGAAGAATAATCCTTTACATTGAATTGATCCCAATCTGCTGTTCCATCTGTATGAGTTTCAAATGTAGAGGTTAATGCTACAGCAACAAGAGCAGAATAACTTGCTTTTCCAATAAGATCTTCATCCCATTGAATCAACTTTCCCTGAGCGTCTGTGACTGTTCCATCAAGATCAATCGCATCAGCAACAAGAACAATAGACTCAGAAGGAACATTATTATAACCGATTGCATGAGAATAACTGTTATTAAGATTATAGAGCCCTTTTTCTGCATAAGGATCTGTAATCGAAACACCATTGGCAATTTCAGAAGCAACTGAATCAGTACCATAAATTGAACCACCAGTGCTAAGCGGTCCTCTTGTTGAATTATATCTGAAATCCAAGAAGAATATCAGTCCTGATGGTAAACTCATTGGTTGAACAGAAACTACATCATTTGCTAAAAGTCCAGCAAATACTCTTCGAACAAGAGGAAATGCAACAGACGCAAATCCTTGAACATCCCCACCTTCCATTGTTGTTGCTTCTCTAAGTAAAGAAGCTGCTTGATTCTCTAAAAGTCTAACCACTGTATGCTTTCTATACTCATCATGATCAAGACCTTCAAGAAGTCCTGTTTTTGACCACTTTTTAACCAAACGATTCGTTTCAAGAATCATGTCCGGTCTAACGATGTCTTCCGTTAATTTCTTTAAGATACCCATTTAAAAAATCCTCCATTAATTTTTCTTACTTTTTATTCCTGCCATTTTTTGCATCTTTTCTTTTAAAAGTTGTTCTTCTTTCGTTTCACCCGAAGAAGGTTTTCTATTTTTAAGAGCAAATGCAACCTCATTTAAGCGTATTTTGTTTTCTTGTGGTTCTTCAACTGAATGATTTTCAACAATAATCTTTTTCGTTGAATTCATAAACTTTTCAAAAACACCCTTCGCTTCATTAAGGGTTTTGGTTTTATTAACAGCATCAACAAGTTCTCTCTTTTGTCGCTCATTCAAAGAGTCACTGCTTAAAACCCTATTTTCTATCATTGTCTGCGTAGTTGTCAAATTCGTTTTCTTTAATTCCTTTCCGAAAACGATAAGAGCTTCTCTTAACACGTTATTTTGCTCTTCTAAATTAGATAGTCTGTCTCTAATCAAAAAGATATTTCTTTTTAATACTTTATTAACTTTTTTATATGATTCTTCAAGATCTTCTTCTTTTTTAGGTTTTTCTTTTCTTGAATCTTCTGCTTTTGGAGCTTGATTTAAAATATTTGAATTCTCTTCATCTTCTAAATCATTTGTTGCTATTTTGGAAGATTCTTGTGTATTTGAATTAGCACTATAATCACCAATTATTCCTTCTGGTACTGCTTCAAAATCAATTATATCTTCTTCTTTTTCTTCATCTGCATCTAATTCTTCCTCTTCTTCAAGAAATTCTAATGTTCCTTCTTGGAGATAAGATACATTTCCATCTTGTTCTTCTGGTTTAGATCTTTCTGCTCCTAATTGAGCATCGGTTTCTTCTTTTTCATAATCTAAACTAATATCAGGACTTTCCCCATCACCATCCTCTATATTTAATTCATCTGTTATTTCTTCTGTTTTTCCTCCATCTTCTTCTTTTGCTATTTGAGATAATTGATCCAAATCAATTGTCATCATTTCATCTTCACCTGGAGAATCCTTACCACCTATATTTTCTCCATCTGCAAAAGATTTACCTATTTCTTTATCAGAAAAAGGTTCATTTTGAACTGGTGCTTTTGAACCTTCTGCTCCACCTTCACCAGACATTGTTTCAAGATCTGGAGATCCTTCTCCTCCTAATTCATCTACATCTCCTGTAGATCCTTCGTTTCCACCTAAAAGAAGATCCTTATCTTCTTCTTTTCCCTCTTCAGCTTCAAAAAGTTTTTTATTAATTATTCTTTTGAATTCTTTTGAATATTTTTCAATTAATTCTGATTGAGCACTTTTTTTCGCAACATCTTTAAGTGCTTCAGCATCAATGATTGCTCGCTCTAACATTTTTGATTTATCACTCATTTTTAACTCCACTAAATCTAATAATATATAGTTATTTCTGTTTTCAATTAATTATTTATACCATCAAGAGTAGTTCCTAATGAAGCAGATGATAATTCATATAATTGTGGTTCTATCGATGTCATTTCTGCCGCTAAACAATAAGATCCACTTGCTCCATTGCACAACGTAGAAAGATAAATTCTATTACACTTAATATCAAATTTTATATAAGGAACATTATTATCAAGAACATAATAATGATGATTATTCATAATAGGATTGCCAACAAGAGATCTTGAATCAAAATATAAAATAATTGGGACAGATCCATCAAGAGTTCTAACTGTTATTGATTTAGTTAATGACGGAAAACTTATTTCTACACCATCACTTGTATCTACTGTGTCTGGTACTTCACTTCCTGTTAAATATGGTCTGCCAGAAGATTGATATGCCGCTGCTGATCCTGGTCCTACCTTATATGTTCGTGATGGCATCTATTATTCTCCATTCATTTGTTGTTTACTATCTAAATACTTTCTCACTTTTGCTCGTTCTTTTTTTTCTTTCTTGGCAACAGAAGGTTTTTTATATCTTTTTGAAAAAGCACAAGTTTCCTTTAGTTCTTCAACAAGTTTTTCCTTTTTGGTTAACCGAATAAACCTCTCAACAAAAGATAATGATGATTCCCCTTTCTCTGCTACCAATTGAAAATTAATTGCCATACATCACCTCATAATAAATTTATAAACCAAAAGCTTTAAGATCTACACCAGGGTCATTTGGATTTACATCTGATAGTGGTGTTCTTCCAAAAATTTCATTTTGTTTCAATTCAACAGGAGATTTAACAGGAGATAGAGGAACCGTACCTTCAAACATTTGCCCCATTCCTTTTTCTTTGAATGATTTTAATTTTTCTTCTACCACTAAATTATTCATATTCATTCCCATTAAATTAAGTCTTTTAGGAGTCTTAACAGGACTTGCTTGTTTCTTTTCAACTAAAAATTCTTTATCACTAAAACCTTTAAAAACTTCAGTAATTACTTTTGATAACAATCCATCAAAAAGCATTTCATTTACACATTCTTCAATAATCGGTTTTAGTATCTTTTTTAATTCTGATTTCTTCATTTTTCACCTTTATATAAAATACTATTTAAAATACGATTTATTTTGTCACTTCTTGTAAAATATAAACTCGTTTTTTGCTTGGATTCTTTCATCAAAAACGCATCAACAGTTGATGGTTCAGTTACTATATCAAAACAAATTAATTGAAAATCATCTTCAACAATTATATCTTCCCCTTTCTCATGAACAGAACCAAGTCCTCTAGAACTTATACCTATCTTTATGCCATCATTGATTAATGACTTTAAAATTTGTCCAGATGGGCCACTTAATACTTTTAATTTTCCATATAAATTTTTGCCTTCCCACCACAATTTCTTAATAACATGAGAAAGATTTTTTGCATCAATTTCTGAAGAATCTGGATGGTTTAATTCTCCTACAGAACGATTCTCTCTTATAAGTTTTTCATAGTTCTTAACCTCTGATTCTAATACCTCATAAGGATATATTCTTCCATTTTGGTTTTTTTCATCAGCTTTCTGAAATATTCCTGAAAGATATAAAGCACCATTATCTCTGATATCTTTTTTTTCTTCTTCTGTCAAGAGGTCCTGACAAACCCCATCTGGACATAAAGAAAAATACTCTCTAAGAATATATTTTTTATTATTTTCCATTTTTTTTGCTTTCTACTAATCCCTTGTATATTTCTTTATAAATTTTGTTTTCATAAAGTCCATTAGGTAAATCAAATGGATCATACATAGGATCTACATTAGGATCTTCTGTCCCATCCATTTCAAAATCTCTTTTTCTTGAATTTGCATAATCCATTTTTGTTTTTCCAGAATATTTAGGATCTGGATTTAATCCTTCTACATCCCCAAATTCTTCATAGTTTGGATCTTCATTATAAAGTTCCTCTTCCTCAGGCATTTCTTCTTCATAATAAGATTCTTCTCCAGCATCAAAACCTTGTGGATCATTATCCCAATAATCACTAAAATCTTCATTTAATTTTGATCCTTTCAATGCTCTTTTTACTTCTTCTTTTACAATCTTTTTTAAAGTATTCACTTTAATTTTCATCTCTATTTCTCCAATTAATAATCTAATAAAAATAATAAAACTTGTTCAATTTCTTCTCTGTTTTTCGAATAAACAGTCTGTAATAAATAAGTTTTTAACTGTTCATCACTTAATTTATCAAATTTTTCTTTCAATTCACACGAAGAACACTGCTCTTGTGGTTTATTCTTTGGATTTGTTTCGTAAGGATCAAGTTTCCCCTTCCCACCAGAAGCTAAAATATATGATTCTTTTTTAAGAATAGAATCTACTTCTTCTTTAATAATCTTTTTTAATAACCCTTTTTTTATTTCCACCTATGACCCCTTACAACAATGTGCCACTCTACGAATTGTAAACCTTTTAAATATTAAATTTTTTTCAATTCTCATACATCACCTATTATTAAATCAATAATAACTCCATAATAAATAGATTAATAATTTTACTATTGTACTTTTTCTTTTTCTACCTTTGAATAATGTTTAACAAAAGTATCTTCTAGTAATTCTGCCATTTTATATAGTTCTCTTCCATATGATTTACTATCACAAAATACAGTCTTTTCTCTATAATCTTCTTTTGATACTAGCATACCTCTGTGCTTGCCATCTTTATAATGTCCAGAACCTACAATTGTTCCAGTCTTTATTATAAATCCAGTTAATCGTATTTTTTTAAGATCTTGAATTGATATAAAAATCTCTGTGTAATAAGCATTAATTTCACGATCATTATAACAGTATATAAAATGAGGAGAATCTGTTTCAACAAATTCATAACTAAATTGAGCAAGAACTCTCTCCGTAATACTAATAAATTGCTTCTTTTTATCGTATTTTTGTTTTTCTGTTTGATTAGAAAGTTTAAAGGTAACATCATCTGATTCTTTAGCACTTTCTTTAAGTTTTATTCTTCTCCATACTTCATCAAGATCTATCTTTTTTGGATCTAATAATCCTTCAGGAGTAGATCGTTTGAATTTTTCTCTTTCATAATCTATTTTATTCGGATCTCTTATTCCTCCAGGAGTAGACCAATTTGTCTTTTCTCTTTCACCCTTTTCATATGGTTCTATTTTAGAAAATCTATCAGATGCATGATCAGATTTTATATTTCTTAACTTATTTAACACATTATTAATTTCTTCTTGCTCTTTTTCTTTTCTTTTGTTTATTTGATAAAGATTTGTTTCTGGAGTATCTAAATCACCATAGTCTCTTTCTGATGCTGAAACAAACTGAATGCTTTCTTCCCCATAAATTTTATTAAGAAATTCATCATTATACCCAAATTCATTAAGTTCATCTCTAGAAAAAATTTCTCTTACCTTTCTGTTATAATCCCAATTCCAATTATCACACAAATTTTTTAATGTTTTCATAGCATTAATAAATTGTTTCATGGAAGAACCATATTCATTATAAATTAATATACTGTTTTTACTTGTATTATCTCTAGCCTCTATATAATCTTCATACATAAGTCTCATTAATCCTTTAATATGCTGTGTTAAATGACCCCCCATACCTGCTGGCATTTTTGCAGATTGACCACTTACCAGATATTTAACATAGAGCATTTCTTGTTCACTTAGTTTTTTCATTAGTTTTCTCTCTTATTCAAATTTATTTTTATTCCATTATCATCAATTAATTGACACAAAAAATATGATGTTCCACTACTTAAACATCCCATAACAAATATATCTAAATAAGTATTCGTTATATTAAATATACTTAATATATTTAAAAAATCACAAAACGAAAATATTATTCCAACCCAAAAACCAATGCACATTGGACAATGAAAAAAATTATACTTTGGCCTTATTTTATTAAAAATATCACCATAAACAAGAATTTGTGTGCATCCATAACATATAAATATAAAAAATAATAAATTAAGCATTCTTTATTCTTCTCCATACTTCATCAAGATCTATCATATCAAGTTGACTTCTTTTTGATACATCTTCTGGTGATTTAACTTGTGGATACTTTTTCTTTGCGAATTCTACCCACTCATCCCAAGCACTTAAAATCTGCTGTTCTGTCACCATATAATATGGATTTTTTTTGTTCTCTTTTCTTTCAATTTCAATCCGATCTTTTTCAGCATAAAAAAGATCTTTCATCACATCATATAAATTTCTTTTTAACATTTTTGCTTTTTTATAGCAATCAGCAACAAATGCTTCAACTTCTTTAGGTTCCTTTAAATATTCTGTTACATCTTTAAAATCTTTAAAATTTTTAGGATCATCTATGTTTTCTTCATTTCTTTTATGCTGTCTCGTATGCGTTAATTCGTGTGTTAATGTAGATTTAAGTTCAACAACAAATTCAACCGCTAAAGCTAAAGTTCTATATTTACCATTTTTAGATTTACCATATAATTCAGGTGGTATTATAATTTCTACTTCAACCGTCTTTAAAAACCTTTTTGGATTATCAAGAATCTCATCAATTAAATTTTTTGGTACATAAGGAGCATAGTTAATAACTATATTTTTCATCAAACTCTTTTTTTCTGTTTCATAATAAGATACCAAAAACAATTCTACCTTTTTTAAAAGACTTTCATCTCTGGTATTTAAATAAATTCCAAGAATATCCAAAATATCAGATGTTGCACTTTCTGAAAGGTACTTATCACAAAATTCTGCTAATCCAGCTAAATTTCCAATATTTTCTGGTACTTCTCTAAGAAAATTTATTACTTTTTCTAATGTTTTCTTTAAAGAATTTTCCACTTGAACTGAATTTAAATAAGATGTCGCACCACTACTATATATTTTTGAAATTTCTTCAGATTCCTTAACTTTAACACACAAAAAATCTACATCAAATCTATCATTTCCAGGAATTTCGTCTTTTGTAAAAAGAATATATTCCTGTACTGGCTCATGATTTTTTATTAAATCAATTACTTTTTGAACCACAATTCTTGATATCGCTGTTGTTGTATAATCGGTTACACTTTCATTCAATAACATTTTAAATTTGTTTTCTTTGCTTTCATCAAGATCAAGCATCTTAAAACGATCTGATTCACTCTGATCTGATACTTTTTCTGATCTTGGAATATCATTAAGTTCAAGCGTTTTTGTTCTTTCTGATTCAGATTGATCATTTGCTGATTTTATTGGTATTTCGTCTAAATCTACTTGAACCCACCTATCTTCTACTTGTTTTTTCTTCCACTGTTTATATACTTCGTCGTCTTTAATTGCTGTTTCATCTACACCATTATCAAGTAAATATTCAATAATATCAAAATAACCATAAAGTGCTGCACTTGTTAAAGCATAATAATCAAGAACATGAATATCAGCACCATTTCAACAAGATATTTTACAATATCAAGATAACCGTATTTTACTGCCCAAAATAAAGGACCCTCCTTAAAAACATGAATATCAGCACCATGCTCAACAAGATATTTAACCATATCTAAATCACCATTTTCTACTGCCAACCGTAAAGTGCAATCATTAACAGCATGAATATCAGCACCATGCTCAACAAGATATTTAACAATATCAAAATAACCACGTTTTGCTGCAATTCGTAAAGCATGATCACGTTCAGCATGAATATCAGCACCTTGCTCAATTAAATTTTTAACTTTGTCTAAATCACCTTTTTTTGCTGCATCCATTAATTCTAGATCTAAATTTCTATCTTCTTTTAATAATTTTATTCTTCTCCGTACTTCATCTAGTTCAATCATATCAATTTGATTTCTTTTTGGTTCTTGTGTTTTCTTTTGTTTTATTTCACCTTTGCCATTAAAAATATATCTTAATAAATTTCTATATTCTTCAAATAAAAATTCATAATTTCTTTGTATATCTTCTTGTGTAGCATTAACAGGAACAACTTTTCCATCTTCAAAAAAAGAATATGAAGTTAATTTACCAGTTTGCATATTAAACGACAATGTTGCTGGCTCTGCATTTTTTCTATGTAAATTTCCATCTTTTTCCCAAAACAAAACTAATTCCTTGTTAAAATCCATATAAAATATCTTTGATGGTATTTTTTTAGGAGGTTCTATACCAATCCATCTAATTGAATAAATACCATTTTCTGTTCCTTTTATAAACTCAATTCTTGCATTCCCAATATAAACAAATATTTCATCTTTTTTATATTCTTTTATGCCATCAGCATTTATACCAATACTCTTTAAATAATTTATAATACGTCCTTTCATTATATCTCCAAATTACCAAGTATATCTATTTGGTATATATTTTGGAATTGTCCCTTTATATTCCTCTTGAGATATTTTTCCTAATTCTGTTGTCTCTTCATCTTCTGGATCTGTTAACCATTCTTCAAATTCATCTTTCATTCTTTTTAAGAATTCAAATTTTGGTCTCTCATTTTCAATAAATTTTGCAATAACAAACACTATCACTTGAACTGGATCTTCATCTCCTGATATTTCTTCTTTTTTAGGAAACTTGGCTTCCATCGCTCCATATATATTACCACCTTTAACACTTTCTGGGTATATTACACCTTTCTTTTGAAGATATTGAAATAATAAATCTTGAATTTGATATACTTGATCGTTTAAATCTTCCTTTGGAATCGCTATAACCTTGTACTCTCTCAAATCCAAAATTATATCTATATTTGGATGATCCCTAACAACAAGATTTCCATCTAACGTTTTCCTTATATTTAATTTTACCTTAACACCTAAAGATTCTTCAGGCAACTTCTCTTCTTCTTGTTGTTCTTTTTGTTCTTCACCTACTCTTACTTCAATTGCCATCTCTGATCTCCCGAACTAACTCCTGTATTTTTAATACTTCTTGAATAAAATTTTTATCAATTTTCTTTTTATTACTATCGGTAAGATTGTTAATCACTTGCTTTGTTTTTTCTACAAGAATATTATCTTTACTTATTTCTTCTAATAATATTAATTTTGATAATTCTTCTTTTAATCTTTTGATTTCTTCATTTAAAAAGATCTTAAGATCTATATCAGAATTTTCTCCTTCAAATGCCAAAACATATCTTTTCAATAAATCTTTTTGTTCTTCATGCAATAAAGAATATTCTTCATTAAATTTTTTCAAAAATGTTTTAAATACAATATTATCAATAGGTACTATCTCCTTTTCTTTTTCTGCTTCTACTAACATATTTTTAATAATCTTCTCTTCTAACATAACTTTGTCAGATATCTCCAATGATTCATTTAATATTAAACAAATTGTTGCCATTTCTTTATAATTTGAAACAAAATTTTCAAATAATTCAGGACCAAACAATGTATTAATTTTTTTAATTAATTTTGATTGTTGCTTGTATAAATCTTTTCTATTTACAAATTCTTTCTCTTTTTTAATCTCTAATAAAACACGATTTGCTACATTATTTGTCAATCCTTTTGATTCAATTAAAACACGATATAAAGACAAATCTTTATTTAAAACTGTTCCTTTTTTAAAAAACTCTTTAATAATTGAAAGAATAGTATCTTTTTTTTCTTTTTTTTCATCCATAGATGATTTCACACTTTCTATTATAAGAATTTCATAGAGAAACGCAGTATTCCTTTTTTTATTATGTTTGATCATCAATTTGTTCTTCCTCATCTTTTTTTATCAATTTTTCAATAAGTTTTATCTTTGAATCAATATTCTCTTGCTGTTCAAAAATTGCTCTAACTCTTCTTGGATAATTAGTTTTATCAATATTAAATATTGAATTGTCACCAGAAAACATATTCTTTAAATTAGGAATCGCTGTTTGTTTCTTTGTTAAACCCATCTGTTTTCTTGAAGATGGACGTTGAGACATATTACCCTGAGATCTCATACTATGAGATATTTCTTTGTGCTTGGGATTTATAACACGTAATTCGTGATTATGCTCTTTATCTGTTGAATGCTCTTTGTACTTGCCTAAAGAAGTTTTTCCAACACTCCTTCTACCCGGTGCTGCTAAAAGCGTTTCATCCTCATCCCCTCCTTCCTTACTTTCTCCACCTCCACCACCCAACAAATCCTCTCCACCTCCTTCTTCACCTTCACCCTCTCCTCCCAATGAATCTTCATCACCCTCTCCACCTAACAAATCTTCATCAGATCCAGATATAGGAGCGCCCATATCACCACTACCACCTTCTAGCATTCCTTCAAGAACTGATTGTAATTTACTATCTGCAAACAATTCCGCTCTGATACGTTTTTGTTCATCACTTGAAAGTTGTTTGATATTTTCATCAACCCATCTAGTAGACATACCAGAAGATTTCGCTGCCTCTACAGCATCAAATCTTGTTTTCCACAATTCAATTTCTTGAAGTTCAGAAATCTTAGAAGGATTATTAAGAATAATTTCATAAGAAACTAAATCAGCATTCTTATATCCCATTGCAGCTAAATGTATCCTTGCTACTTTTTCTAATTCGGTCACAACTGCATTTTGTAACCTTTGTATTGTTCTAGCAAAACGAATATCTTTTTGTGAAAGAGAAGATTTATCATCATCACCCGCTTCAGCAGTTAAATAAGAAGCAGGTATCTTGATTGCTGAAAACATTTTATCTCTAAAATATTTAATATCATCTACATCACCAGTATAAGATCCACCTGCTAATGTTTCAATTTTTGTATTATCTTCTTTTCCTCTTACTGGAATTATATAATCATCTTCAATAGATGTAGCACTATATCTTTGATCTACTCGTCCTGTTAAATGATCGACAACTTGATTTTTCTTTAAAGTCATTCTAAATTCTTCAACATAATTTTCTTCTTCTTCTGCTGGTATGCCACCCATATCCAAATAAAAAACTCTTCTTTCTGGTGATCTGACTATACGATAACTCATTACTGCATCTTCTAACATCGTATTATGAGAAACAATTCCATTCGCAACAAAGTTATGAATTTCATTATCTACTTGTAAATCATATGTATCTACTAATTTTTCTTCATCTATTATATGAGATACGTTTTCAAAAGAAATATCTGTATCGTCTATATCATCTAAATTTATATATAATCTATATGAATCTTTTCTTGTTATAGTCCCAAACGTTTTATCCTCATAAACACCTGCTTTCTTACTTAATTTTATTTCATTGCCTACTGCAACACCACATTGCTGACATAAAATCTGGACATCATTCATTAATTCATAATTTGACAAACTTAATCTTTTATCTTTTTTACTTCCATCTGCATCCATTAATCCACGTAATAATTCAATTTTATTTACTTTACTTAAAGAATAAACCCACGATGGTATTCTTTTATTTTCAAATCCACTTATAAATCCAAGTTTTTTAAATAAAGAAATACATTCTTTTGACGAAATATTTACCTGTGCTCCTTTATTCTTTTGTGCTTCAGTTAAACACATCTTTTTTTCTGGAGAAAACAAACTCTCCATTAAATTAATATAATACTGATTTTGTTCTTCATATATACCTAAAGCAAAACCAATACTTTTACGATCTTCATTAATCCATCCATCTCCTAACATAAATCCAAATAATCTCATAAACTCTGGGTTTGTTTTAAATATGTGATCTGTACTTAAGAAAGATTTTTTATGTATTTTTCCATTTCCAAAATAAAGATCTTCGTCTAATTTTATTTCATAATAATCTTTTGTAGTTTCCCAATTATTAGGAAGAACTAATTTGTCTGCATTTTTTGCCTTTGATCCACCATCTCCGTCACTCACTATTAAATCTTTTGCTTGTTTATATACAAACTTTCCATTTTTATCATAAACTAACAATCCGTGATTTGGAGTAACTTCTATTTGTCTATGTGAAGTAACCACCTTAATAACTCGTTGCTTTCCCATATTCCTGCATTCTTTTACTTTAGATTCAATAAGTTTATTATTATCGAAATCATAAGATAATATTATGTCATCAGAGTGTATATCCTTTATTTGTTTATACCCTTTGTCTTTTGTCCAAAGGGGAGTATGACTCGCACAACACAATTGCCTCCAAATCCTCCGTGCTGGATCTAGTACAGCTGTACCATATGGAGAATATTTATCATTTCCAAGCAATCTAAAATGTGCTATTTGAAAGTTTTCAAAGGTTAAACCCCCTGAATTCCACTGAAACTGAATATATAGTGGATTATCGGAATCTTGTCCTTCTAATCTTTCTATTTCTTCTTGTGGTAATGGAATCACATTTCTAATTCCTTTTCCGTCCTTTACATCTAAAAATAGAAAAAAATCACCAAATTTACATAGAGATCTAACCCAATAAAACAAATTAAACTCAACATTTAAAATATTATAAAAAAGATTATCTAAAACCTCTTTGATTTCATAGTTTTTACATTTTATTCTTATAATTGGACTCATCATAGAAAACGTAGTTATTTCATCTGCATATATATCTAACGCAGATGCTAACTCTGGCATGTATTCCATTTGTTCAAAATCTTGATATCTTTCAAATCTCCACTGACTTGCCATTTGATTTGTATTAAGATTGGCAAATGGATCGTATGTATATCTTTTAAATTTTTTCCCAGAAGTTGAAGTAAATTTAAATTTATTTAAATTCTTTCTTCTATATTTAGAAACTGCTTGTGTCCTATAATTTACTATTGGACCAGAAAATAATTTAGTTAGTCTTTTAAATAAAGAAGTTCCAACTGTTTCATATTTTCTACCTATTGATGGTTTTTTCATTGCTTTACCCCATATAAACTTTTAAACTTCCTATTTGCTTTTTCTTAGGATTATTTCTTTCCTTTATATCAAAAATATCATTATCTCTATTATATCCGTTCATACCATTTATAGTGGTATTCATTGTTTTTGATATTTTTCTAAAAGAAGAAAGAAAAGCCATTCGATGCGCATAATTCTTTTTATTATTAACCATAACTGTTTCTCTAATCCAACAAGAAATAGACATCGCAAGTATTAAATCATCATTTGAACCCTTTTCAGGTTGTAATTTACCATTTTTCCATATAAATGTTAGCATCTCATTTAACAATCTAAAAGATCTTATCACTATTAAATCATTACGTATATATTCCTCAAATTTTGCTAAAATTAAAGGTCTTGTAGATACAGATGTACTAAATCCAGGAATAGCATTGCTTGTTTTTCCGTGAAAAGAAGGTTTCAATATGTTTGATTCTTTTACCGAATAATAAATATTTGAATATTCAAGTTCTTCTAATTTTTTAGCAACAGAAAAACCTAAGTTGTTATTTTCAACAACAATTAAACACCCTCCATATATTCTTCCAAAATCACATAATAATTTTGCAAATTTATCAGGATCAATTTTTCCTTGGTATTCTGCAACCTGCTCAGAATTATTATTATCTATAATATGAAATACTGAATAATCTTCACCATCTCCTCTCGCTACATCAGCAGATATAATATAATTTATGTTTGGATCATAATCTTTCCAAATATAAACATTACCATCAAAACCTGTTCTATATAAAGGTTCTCTTATTGTTTTTCTTGTTTTTTCTATGTCAGCACTATCTATAAAAGTTCCACCTGATTCATTGAAACTACACAAATATTCTTGAGCAATTTGTTTTTTAGGCAAATTTGAAGTTTCTTTTACGAACCAATCTTCATCTCTATCTGGTCTTGAATCCCATGGCAAAGATATAGCATTAAAGTCATTTCTTTTCGATAATGCATCAACATACATTCTGTGAAAAAAATTGCCTACCCCTTTTGGAGTAGAAATAACTATGCAAGATCCTCCTGTACTTAATGTAGGATAAACTGCTGCCCACATTCCATCATCTCCATCAAGTCCTTCAACTGTAGCAGCTTCATCAACAATTAACAAAGACAACGATTCAGAACGACCTGAATCTGGACTTGTGGATTCCGCTTTTATAAATGATCCATTAGAAAACTCTAATTCTGTTTTTGTATCTGTTGTTACCTTAACAGCTTCCATAAACCAATCTGGAAGCATTTTATATTGCTGTTTAACCTTCTTTGTAAAGTTTGCTGCTGTAGCTCTTTTAGTTGCTACAACTAAAGACATGAAAGATTTATTAAACAACATCTTCCAAAGAACATATGAGGCAGTTAATGTTGAAATACCTAATTGTCTCGCCTTTAAGATTATATTAAAACGATGTAACTCATATTGTTTAATTGTATCTGCTTGATATCCCCATAAGATAAATGGAACATAAGCACTTTTTGTTGTAGATATTTTTATGTATGTATTTATGAAATATTCAGGACTAACCTTACATCTCACTAACTCTCTTTTCTTCTGTTCCTTTGTGAGTATCAAAAAGTGTCCCCATTTTTATGATAATTTATCAATTTCTCCTTGAGATAAGAAATCTTTAAATTTCTTTTGTCTTTCTTTAAAATCCTTTGGAGTATCTGTGAGGTTATCTGTATATTCTTTAATATTGCTAATTATATATGTTCTTTTTGCTTGATACCACGCTCTAACCATTGACACTAATTGCACTTTAATATCCATATCACCTTCTTCTTTTAAATTAAGTTCTTTCTTTGTGATATCTTTAAATTGTCTTTTGAGATGTTTTATGACTTGACTAAATTTTCTCTTTATATTATTTTCAAATCCAGTTTCATGTGCTTCTTTCATTGCAACTTCTTCATGAATTAAAATACAAAGTTTATTTCCACTCATTTTAACAGACCACGGAATATAAACATCTTCATCTATTACTGGAACTTCTTCTCCGTTTTTTAAAGTGCCACTTCCTTTGAATCCATTTTCATAAGCTACTTGATTTATCGCTTGAATAACCTCAAGTACTTCAATTCCACCAGATTTTTCTTTTTTATCAGACATTTCTTTCTCCATTTATATAACATTTTTTGCAACATTTATATTTATTCATATAAAAATCATCTTCTGAACTAAAAGACAATTTTTTACAAATAATACAAGTTCTTTCAATACTTTCTCTATTAAGTAGTCTTTCAGAGTATAAGCATCCATTTATTACAATATGGGTATTTTTTTCCTTTTTTTTATATTTTTTTTTAAATTCTTTTAATTGTTTTTGATATTCTTTTTCTTTCTCTTCATCCCATTGCGATAACGGAACTTTTATTGTTTCTTCCCCATACTTAGAAGCAATTTCTCTTTCTATTCTAGCAACTTTTGTTAGATTTTCTTCCATATTAAATCTGTGTATAAAGATAAACACTTAATAGCACAACAACAACCCCAGACCCAAATCCAATGATTCCTGATGTTAATGGAGAAATAAGTGGTTTATTTTGTTCATAATTTTTCATCAAAAAATCTAATTCTTTTTGATATGAATTTTCAAGAGCAACAATTTTCTTTTCAAGAAACTCCTTTTCAACTACAACATTTTTGATATCTAAATGTAATTCAGCTATCTCTTTTTGAGACTTTAGTTTATTCGATAAATAATCTTCAACTTTTATTAAATCTGCACTGGCTAAAATAATTCCTAACGCTTCTGCATTTAAAAGAATTCCTTCAAATGGCGCTACTTCATTTATCTTAATATTATAAAATACAGGTTCTATCTTTTCTTGTGCTATTAAAAAACTACTATTAAAAAGAAGAATAAATACAACATACCAAATACTTTTCATTTTTTATATTCCTTAATACCAAATTTATTCATTAAAAATTTAGCAACATTGTCTGGTTCTTTTTTATACATTTCTACATATTTTTCAGCAGCAACTTTCTTTTCTTCTTCAATCTTTTGCTTCTCTTTTAACAGATCATTTTCTATCTTTTCCAGTTCCTTTTTATATTCTTCTAATGCTTTCTTTTCTTGTTCTTCTTTTTCTTTACGTATTTTTACTAAATCATCAAAAGTTGCTTTCTTCATTATACGCATTTCTGAAAAAGTTTTTAACATCGTTTCAGTTACTTCTCCACTTTTTTTTCTTAAAACAAAATAAAGAATTAAAGACAAAATTGAAATAATTCCCGTAGAAACTAAATACCAATACTTCTTTATATAAAAATAAAATTTTTGAAAAAAAACTTTCATTGCTTTAACTCTTTAAATTTATAAAATAAATCTAATAAAGCAACACTTCCTATATAAACCATAGAAATATTTGACCAAGTATCTGGATCTAATGTCCCCATAAACAACGCTGCTGTAGCTGTAAGCCAAACAATAAGTTTACGAGACATTATTCTTTGTAAAAAAGAATCAACTTTTCCTGGATTGTCTGTTTCGAAATCTGAACTTTCTGGAGAATTCTCTGGAGTTTTGTTTTCTTCTTCCATTTTATGTGCCTCATATAAATCTATTCATCCTAATTAGATTTTAAAAGCACAAAAGGAAACTAACAATTTACAAATGCATTACCACCAACATTTTCAATATTAATCGTAATGTCTGCACAATCTTTTAACTCATCAAGATGTGATATTAAGAAAATTATATCAAATTTTTCTTTCATTACTTCCAAAACATCAACAAAAGAACTAAGATTTTTCTTATCTAAAAAGACTGCTGGTTCATCTAATATAAAAATGTTGCTTTTTGGAAGTGACGATATTTCTATAAAAGACAACCGTATTGCCATTGCAGCAATAGTTTTTTCTGCTCCAGAACAATTCTCAATAGGACATAACTTATTATCTCTTTTTAAATAAACATTTAAATCCTTATCACAAATATCTAAAAATATTTCAAAATCAACAATTTTAGATAAAAAGTTATTTATCTCATTATTAATAATATCAATATTCTTTTTAATAATCATAGAAGGAATACCGTTTGGATGAACTGCATTTATAAATGTTTCATAAGCAAAGAAATTATAATAAGTTTCTTCATATTTTTTCTTTTTTTCTCGTAGGTCTTTGATTCTTTGATCAATTATTGCTTCCTTCTCTATTTGTTGTTTCTCTAAAATAGAAATATACCCTAATCTTGTTTCACACTTATTAATCTGCTCTTCAATTTCAGCTTTCTTTCTTACAGAATCAATACTCAAATTATAATCATCAATTTTTGTGTATAAATCTGCTATCTCACTATTTAATTCTTTTTTCTTTTCATTCTTTTCATCTATTTTAGATAAACTAATAGCATTATCTAATTTATATCTATTATATTTATCTTTACTTTCTTCATACACATTAATTTTCTTAACCAAATCTTCATAATCTATATTTTCAATGCTTTTTTCTAAATTTTGCTTTTGTTTTTTTATTTCTAATAAAGATTCATCAATAACTTTCATTTTATCTTTTGAATCAAAAGCATTTTTTATAAATTTGCAATGCTTATAATTTTCTCCACAAGGCACTTCATTTAAAAGACTTATATTGTGCTCTAAAATAGTCATTTCTTTATTTTTAAAAGAAATACTACTATCAATTTTTTCTATTTCATCAATAATTCCTCTATAATTTTTTTCTTTTTCTCTAAATTTATCAATTTCAAATAATAATACAAATTTTTCAAATTTTTTAATGAAAATCTCTTGATTTGCTATATTTTTTTGAATTGTTTCTATTTCTTGATTAAAAATAACTATTTTTTCATCTTTCTTTTTAATATTTTTCTTTATCTCATCAATTTCATCAAGACTTGGAATCGTTAAACCTTCAAAACTCTTAAGTTCAATCTTAGAATTTAATAGTTTTTTCTCTATTTCTTTCTTTTCAGAAATTTGTAAAATATCAACAGTATTCCCATTTTTCTTTTCTATTTCTTTCTCAATCAAAAGATCATAGTTTTCTTCAAATTCTTTTAAAAGAGTCTTATATTTTAAATATTCCGGTTTTGCTGCTTTCAATTTAATATTGAAAATATCTAAATCAAGAAATTTAGCTAAAATCTCTTTTCTTTTAGTTGATCCTTCTCTTATAAATGATAAAGCATCTAACTGCGATGATAAAGATGTTAATAAAAAATCTTCCATCGTACCAAATTCATACATAATATTCTTATCAGTTTCTACCCTTGTATCACCATTCAAACTTGTTCCATTTTTCATGAAATCTAAAACCGCTGATGAATTATCACCTTTGCCTTTAACTAACTTTCTATCTATAGAATATTCATCATCTTCAGATTTTAAAAAGACCTTTCCAAACCCATATTTAGCATTGTGATTTATTATATCATAATTTTTAAGATTCCCACGAGAAGTATTATTAAAAATTGTTTTTATAAAAGAATCTATAAAACTAGACTTCCCTGTATAGTTGTCACCAAATATTCCTATTATCCCTCTCTTCTTCCCCAAATCTATTGTATTCCCTACCCCATAATTAAATAAATTATCCCAATTAAATCTTTCTATACTCCATTTGATATTATGCCTTTTATCACCCTGTAATAAGATGTCACCACTAGTATCACCATTTATAGAATATAACCTCTCTAAGACGATTTGTGGAAGTTTAAATGGTGCTGAATACTCTCTTAGTAGATCTCTCTGAACTGCTTCAGATCTAATATCTAAAATAGAAGAATTACAACTTAATTCCATAAATGTTTTTTCATATTTTTCTTCTACAGTCAATAAAATTGGAAAGCAAGTTCTTTTGATATTTAATTTGATTTCTTCTAATTCTTCTTTTAAAATCTTTTCTTTCAAAATTAAACGAATTCTTGATCCCTTCTTTATTTTTGAAATATCATCATTAATTTCAATAGTTATAAAAGGAAATTCACGTTCTATTTCAACAAATTCAACAGAGAAATCACTTTTATCTTTAATATCCCAAACAAGAAAACCCTTTTTTTCATCTTCTCCAAAATTTTGTTGAATAAACGATCCAGCATATCTAATTTTGCCTTGTTTATCCATAATTTGATTAGATTTATGAACATCACCTAACAAAACATAATCACAATCTTTAAAATCTTGTATAGAAACCTTTCCAGATAATTCATATTCTTTATCATTTTTTGCACCATCAACAATACCATGATACAACCCAATAACAATATCATTCGATTTATCGTTTTTTATATTCCACCCTTCCTCATCATAAATAGAAAATACTTTTAATACAAATCTTTTATCTAATTTTCCTTGAATTCTTTCTAAACAAGAATTCTTTAAATAAAATATTGAAGACATTTTAAGCGTATGAACAATTGGTTCAATAGCATCCATACGATTAGATCTTATATTACCGTCATGATTACCTGGAATTATATATGTATCACACTCGTTACCTAGTTTCTTTAAAAGATCTGATGCTAATTTATAAGCTTCTGGTGATATATTTGTTTTTGAATGAAATATGTCTCCTGTTAAAATTATAACAACATTATCATTTCCATTTTTAATTTCTTTGACCCTATCATAAAGATTTACAAAACATTTTTGATACTCATCTTGATATTGAAAATTTCTTATATGCAAATCAGAAATATGAATTATCTTCATTAGATTCCCTCCAACATTTGTAACAATACATGATCTCTTTCTACTTTTTTTGCTTTTTCCTTTTTTATTAAAAATTGTTTATGACTC
The DNA here is from genome assembly GCA_023228065.1 of Candidatus Pacearchaeota archaeon. The sequence goes on from JALOBX010000002.1 coordinate 172,294, forward strand.
ATCTCTCCTACGTCCTTGAAAGGAGATACATCTATAATATAAGGACAAATACCATATTTCATAAGCAAAGAAACAATTTTAGTTTCCTTTTTCTTTGCATCTGAATCTAATGCAAGATATATATTACCTTTGCAATCAAGAATCTTATTGAATAACAACCCCTTAGAACTAAGAGTTGAACCAAGAAGCGGAATTGAATTTCTACCAGATTTTATTGCATCAAATATTCCTTCAACAATAACAATATCTTTATCCCAATCCAAATACAAATCATTAAAAACAATATTCTTATTGTTTTGAGGATTCAAATATTTAATATTGCTATCAACATATGTTCTTGCTATATAAAAATTAATATTACCATTGATATCAACAGATGGAACAATTATTCTACCGGAATATTGACCCTCAACTGCATATCCAATTTTCCAATCAATTATATCTTGTTTCGTTAAACCACGATCTTTTAAGTATTTTCTAGATACTAAAGAATTAAATAAAATTTTATTTCCAATAAGAGTCCTAAACTCTTTTGGAAGTTCAAAGATTTTGTTTTCATCTTCTACTTCTACCTTTTTAAAATAATCCTCAAAATCAACAATTTCAGAAACTTTTATATCATATTTTTTCCATTCAGTAATATCATATCTTTTTCCAAACTTATAAATAAGATATGCTATAGATTTACCATGAAATTCACAAATCCAACATTTAAAAACGTTCTTTTCTATGTTTATTGAAAATTTTCTTTTATGATGATCACAGTTTGGGCAATAAAATAAAAACTCTTTCGAAGAACTTTTATGTTCATATCCTCCTAATACCCTTTCGAGAATATCTACTTTTTTTTCTAAATTTTCCATAAATTTCCTTACTTAAAATATTAATCCTATTTTAGCAAATAAGATCTTAAAATTTAATTTAAAGATTTCAAGTAAGACATAGCAAGAACGAATGCATCAGCCATATCAGCATATCCTTTGCAGATATTACCAGAAACAGTTCTTTTGATAACAAACCCACAATTTTCAAAATATTTTATAACTTCATGTTTCGGACCTTTCTCTTCATTTCTGACTATCCCTAATATTTTTCTAGCAGTTCTAGCTTCCGTAAATTTTAATTCACAATCAAAAACCTCTAAAGCAATATAACTAACCAAAGCATTAAATCTTGTCAGTTTAATAATAGTATTCATTGAAGTTCTTCCATATAAAAAACTATTCAAAGAAGCTTCAACAACAATTTTATCTATTTTTTCATCACCAAGTCTTTCTTTTAAATTCCTAAAATACTCTTTAACCTTATTCGCTCTTAAAAACAACTCCATATAATTTTTCTTAGGAATCTTTTTTTTCTTCTTTTTAAAATCTGTAGTTTTTTCTTTTTTAGCACTAAAAAGATTAATAAATTCTGAATATTTTGATATTCCATTATAATCTAAAACACACACACCCAAAATAGTTGTAGAAATATCTAAACCTAAAATCATCATATCACCTATATATCTAATTTTAATTTTATTATTATATCACGATTTTCCACTTTTTTAACCGGTGTTGCTAATTTAGCAACTGCAATAGGAGATTTATTTTCATCATATATCACAACTTTACTTATCCATGTCTGTTTTTTAAAAGATTCAGAAAAATTAGGATATATAGATTTAGCAGTATTGAAAATTTCTCTTGTATCATTTTCTGCATATATGTATGTGCCTGAATTAAAATAATCTGTTTGATCATATCCTACATAAGTAGGATTGTTTGAATGATTTAATTCTCCTCTTTCCGCTTTTGCTAACATTGTTAAATGCGGAATATATGTCGTTCCTTCAAAATTTATAAGAAAACTTGACCCTGTTACTTCATTTATATTTGTTCCCCAATAAATCCATCTTGGTTGATCAGCAGCTCCATCCCTATACTGTTCCGTAAAAGCGGAATTTAATGACCAAGTACCATAAAGTAAAATTATTCCTTCTCTATATAAAACAACTCCAGCACAATTATCTATAAAAGTTAATTCAGACCTTTCTGGATATGTTTGAATCAAACATCCATTTTGCTTATAATCTTGTATTTCTGCTGCTAATGTTCCAGTTATATAAAACTTTAAAGATATACTCCCTTTACGAATTTCAGAACCATAAAAAATAGAAGGAATATCGACAAGAGTTATAGCATCTGTTTCTTTATTATTCGTATCTGCATCCCAATAATAATTGGAACTATAAGTATAATAACTTTTTAAAGCATTCTTAAGTGACCAAATTTGAGGTCTTGTTACATGTTCTCCAGTATATAAAGATGGATCTGTACTACCATAATATTGCTTAACACTCATTGTTGCTGTTAATGGATATGATCCTGTTATAACTGTGCCATATAGATCTGTATTAAAATCTGTAGAAGAAACTGTACTAAAAGAGTTTAAAGAAGAATCTTTGACAACAAAAGGATAAATCAAATTATCTGGTGCTCTATCAATATTCATTTCATCCAAACTAACCTCACCAGGATGAATTATCTTAATATTGCTTTGGGAACCTGTAAAAATTGGATCATTATTGAAAAACTTTTCCTTCTTATAAAGAAAAAATTTGCACTTAGGATAAGCTTTTATTGTATTAATAAATACATCATTTCTTTCAAATTTTTTAAGCATACTACCATGCCAAAAGATATATAATACCAGAAGTTATTACACCAACCATTATACCAACACAAATCTTTTTAAAAATATTATACATGTTTTCTTTTTTTATTTTTAGAGTTTCTTGTAATTTTGAATTAATATATAAACTTCTTACAACTGGTATTGTTTCTTCCTGTTTATCATTTAACTCAATTATTTTTATTTTCGATCTCTCAATATCAATTGACATACAATCCATTTTATTGTTTATATCCTTGATATTTTCTTTTATTTCTTTAAAATCATCTCTTATTATTTTTCTATCTTCTTTAATAAAATCAACAAGTTCTTTATAAGAATCCATAGTGTCATTCTCCATACTACATTATTAATGACATATCCTAAAATAAATAGTTAAAGTTAATATGTTTATTTTAATAATCTAAACGAACTCTTAAATTTAATTCTGTTGTCGGATCTTTCTTTAAAGGTTCTGACAATTTTGCTACTGCTAAAAGTTCATTTTGAGCAGAATATAATCCTACTGTTGTAATATATGATACAGGAGCATCTCTTGAAATATTTTTAACCACCATTTTACTACCAGAAATATATGTAGGATTAGATGAATAGTTAAACTCATTTGATCTCAATCTACAAAAATAAATCGTAGAATTTAATTCAGTTGTATTATTAAAAGAAATATTATAAACTCTATGTAAAAATGCATCGCAATTAGATTCTATTGATCTAGTAGTAAAATAACCAAGAACAGAATCAGTTGTATCCGCACTCATTGAACAAGGACAATATCCAGTATCAATAAATCCATCACCAGCAACATTCATAAAAATAGAAGATGTCAAAAGAACAACTCCTGCTTGATAAAATACAAAACCACACTCTCTATCTGTATCAGTAGAATATTTTGATCCAGTTACATAAAGCAGTCCAAACTCTCCAGCAGGAGAATTTGTTCTATAGTTTGTATATCCATTTTTATCTGTAATATATGCTAAATCTGATGTTCCACTAAAAAATGGATCGTCATGATCATCTCTAACACCTAATATTACTGAAACTGTCCCCTTCTTAATTTCATCTTTATAAAGCAATCTTGAAAAATTTAATGCATAGAAATCACGCATTAATAACGCAGATGAAGGATCTGTGAAATTACCACTTGCTTCAAATTCACAAATATCCCCATCAGAATCATATCCAGCAAGCAACTGAGCATATTCATTATAAATGTTTGTTTTCTTTGTATTAAATGTATCAGCAGTGTTAACATAAATAGAATTTACTGAATGCCCTACGGTCAAATCAAATAAATTATTTGCTGATGAACTCAAATATGGATAATCAAATACAGTTTTGAACATACCATGAGAATATGTTTTTACACTATCTGTATATGTTCCTGACACTAATGTTCCAGTTACAGGAATTGATTCATGCAATAAAGTTGTACTTTTTGCAATATCATCATTAACAAAAGATTTAAAAGTTGTTGCCATCTCTGCTCCTTACTTAATATTAAACTATTTTCATAAAATAAACTGGTACATCAGTTGAATATCCTGTTGTTCCGCCTGTTATCCGAACCGTAGTAGGAATTACATATACTGTAGATCCTTCAAACGTGATTTGATATCCTAAAGTCGTAAACAAATAATCTGAATTTGTTAAATCTAAAGAAGATTTGATTGTAAATTCTAAAATAGTTCCTCTTGGCCCTGAAATAATCTCTGTGTTTGCTAATAATGCTGTTTTTGTATTTTTGCTTACAAGTTTTGTATGAACACCTAATGAAAAGAAATATGAAGCTACTTCATCATCATCAATATAAGAATAATCAGCAACTACACCATCTTTACTTGCTATAGATCCCAAACGACTATCCATCTCAAGAATATATTGAGTTTCTAACAAATCTGCATCTAATGTATAATCAGGTGGTATTTCTGTTGTATTTAATCCTTGATCAAGTCTTATATAATTTCCACCAGACTTTAAATCATATCCTACAATACCACCTTTCTTTTCTGTAGCAGTAGAAACACTATCATATGTATCTTTATCTACCATAACATAAAAACCGTTTAATCCTGCATTTTTTTCACAACTTCCAGCAAAAATAGTATTAAGTTGAATAACTGGTAAATACAAAAGATTTGTTCTTGGTATAGACATTAACTTACTCTTTAAAGAAGACATGTTATTTGTAAAAGCTTCAAATACAGGTGTTTGCAGAATAGATAAATCATAATATGCAGATCCACTTGAATTTGTTTTATCATACAAACCATAATTTATTTCATCATCACCTAAAGCAAATTTAGCGATTTTAAAAGAACCATCTCCTTTCGCAAGTCTCATCCTTCCTGTATCTGTTAATACAGCATCAAGAATAATATCACCACTATTATCTAAAAATCCCATTAGAAGCCTCCGTTTACAAATTTCTAATATAAATAGTCTTTTAAAAATTAATTTGTTATTTCTTCAAAGTTTCATTATTAAATGATTTATCAACACCAAAATCAAATTCTAATACTTTCCCTGTTTTTTTAGATGTAATTCTGATTTTAAAATCTTGCCCAAAAACCGATTTATCTTGCCTACCAAGTTTAACTTCTACTTCATCTTTAACAGTTTCCTTATCAACTTCATTAATAAAAGTTTGTTCAAAAGAAGGAACTATTTGTAAATATCTCCTAAAAGATTTAGATAAAACCTTGTTTTTTTCAGAATCAAAATCTACTACTTTAATTCTAGGCAAAACTATTCCTTCTTGTTTAAAAATTTCAACTTCATATACTGGAGATGGATTAGAATAATTTTCGTGCTCATCTTTTACTCTAAAAATATAATAATATTTTTTATTTGGTTCTATTGTATCTTCTGTTGATACAGAAGAACATTTTGTACCATTTATTATAGAACTTAATGTTATATATTTCTTGTCAATAAAATCAAAATAACTCTTAGGTTTCTCATCTAATCTAAAGATTTCATATAAAATAGGTATATCGTCACTTGCATAAATTAATTTATCTTCTGTTTTTCTTTTTTGAGATTTTGCTATCTTTGAAATAAATTCTAAATCTTTAGGATCTGATGTCAAAATAATTGGGTATTGCTCTATTTGCCCAACATTATTAGATAAATTGATTAATACTTTATTATCTACTTTTCCATAAGGAACAATTTCAATATTTGGAGAAATAGGAGGAAAATCAAACATATAATTTTCTTCCTCAAAATAAGGAACTTCAATTATCCTAAATGCAGGTTTATGCTTTACTAAAACTTTTATATTACTTGTTTCTTCATCGAAAATACTTTTTTCATATGAATATGAAGTGCCCATTACCATTTGATATGCAAACACTTTATAAGAATATTTTTTTCCATATTTAACTTGTGTATCAATATATTCAAAAACATCCAATTCACTACAATTTGGAACATAAATATTTTGGTGTTTAACACCATTAACACTCTTTTCAATACGATATAATATTGTTTCCGAATACGCTGTTTTTCCTTCTAACATTTCTCTGAAAGTTCTATAATATTTTCTGGTGTAATCTTTTAACTTCCCAAAAAAAATCATAGTCATAAAACTTTTATATAAATTAAACTCTTCTCCTCTACCTACCGATTCTTTATTTTCTTCTACAGTATTTAAAAATATTCCTTCATCAAACTCAATATTAACATCTAATGAAACATCTCCTGTCGAAATTAAATTATTCATCCAAGTTTCTAATGAAAAAACTCTATATTTTCCTTTAGAAACAGAAGAAGAAAACTTTTCATTAGTTTCACTGCAAACAATTCCAGTAGAAATATCATACATATCTATATCGGGATTAGTCTTATCAATTTGATTGATTAAATAAAAAGACAAAGAATCAGACAGACCAGATTCTTTGAATAAATCAGAAAAAATAGTAGATTTGTCTGTTGTAAACTTAACTTTCATATTCATTGGAAATAAAGAAGAAAATTCATTTTTTCCAATTAATTTAATTATATTTTTTGAAGAAAATACAATTGTCTTATACCCATCAGTTATATCAGAATCTTTTACCTTGTTTGAAAAAAGATCACAATATTTCTCTGGTATTTCTTTTTTTTCTTCGTTTGAAAGCAAATAAGTATAAAAATTTGGTAAAGAATATTCTTCTACTTCTTGACTAGCAATTGCTTTTTCATAACTTTCATGATAATAATTATAACACGTTTCTGCATCTGCTATTCTATGAGAATAAGATTCATAACAACTTAAATCATCTGTTGTGTATGGTATTGGGATATTCATAGAATAATTAAAATATTCTTTTTCTCTGGTTAACCAAAGCATTGTAGCATCTAAAACCCATAACTCTTGACTAAAAATAGATGAATTAACACCTCCTTGTAAAGAATATTTCTCCTTAATAGGTTTTAATAATATTGCTTCTTCAGTTAAATCTTTATCAATAAGAGAAGTTTGATTAGAATTATTAACTAAACTTTCAGAAACAATCTCATATGGAATATCAAAATATATTTCAATCTTTCTTAAAGCATCTAAATCATTGTTTGATGATAAAAGACAATAATCTTTTTCAACTTTTGTCCAATAATATCCAGACAATCTCCTTATATAATCTTTTATTTCTTCTTTACCCGTTTGAGAATATACTTCATCTAATTTATCAAAATAATCATATCTCGTTATAAACTTTGACTTATCACAAAAAATAGAATAAGAAGTCGGTCTTTCCCAACTTTCTTTTTTTTCTATTTTTCCTACAGACATCATTGGTGGAAAAACAGATTTTTTTGCTTCTTTGGCAACTTCCATAAATTGAGTATCATCAAACTTTTTAGATTGATCTTCTATAAGTTTATCCATAGAAACAATATTATCATTAACTATTTCTTCTGTATATTGTTGTCCAGTATTAAAAGCAACACCTTGCTGAACATTCTGATTTGGCAAACCAGGCACACCATCAAATTTTTGTATCTCTTTACCTGGATTCCAATATTTGTCTGTTTTTACTTCAGAATTTGTTAATTTTTCATCTGTTTTCTCAAGAATCTTTAATTCTGCTTTTGCAGTTGCTTTTGCTTTTTCTTGATCATTCTTAATTTTTGATTGTTCCGCTTTTAATTTTTCTTGATCGTTCTGATTCTTTTTTGTATTTGTATTTGATAAAGGTACATAAGCATCATATTTAACTTTACTAAGTTTATGCGCAATCTTTGCATGATCATACATTGCATCTATACTTTTTAATTCTTTTGAACATACTTTACATTTATAAACAGGAAGAGATCCTGGTTTTTTACCTTTATCCATTATTTATCCTCTATCTTTTTTTCAATAGAATCATCTAAACTTATTGTAAACACAGAACCTAAATTCGTTGAAGGTCTTAAAGAATCACTTGAATCTTGAAACAATTCAGGATCTTTAACTTGATCTAATTTTGCAATTATTTCTCCTCCAAGAGATTTATAAGATTCTAAACGCTCAATCGTCAAAGATTCCCAAATAGGTCTTTTCATATTTACATTTCCCAACCCATCTTTTTCAAATCCAGATAACATTTTAACATTCATCATGTTTTCTTTCTTTATTGTTGACCCATCTGAAATCAATTCATTAACTTTTTCTGAACTTTTTTTCTTGTCATCTACTGTTTTATATGTTCCTTTTTTACTCAAAGAAATCCTAGATTTACCGTTTATTCTAAATCTTTTATCTGGTATTATTTTTTCTGAGAATCTCTTTATATTCTCATCAGAGATAGTACATCCTGTTTCTTTTCTATTATTTCTGTTCATAATTTCTTTAGCAGAATCTACGACATCACTTGTTTTAACTGTAGTTTCAGAATCTTCAGCAGACAAAGAGTCTTGTGTATAAATAACATTATCAGATCTAACTGCTTTTGATAATTTTCTAGTTTTCATTTTTATTGAAAATCCTAAAGATTTGTTAATACAGTCTAATTGCGCTATCACTTCTGTTGAATTTTCTCTCAAAAATTCTTCATTAATACCTGCTTTTTTCATAATGACTCTTGTGCTAAGTTCATCATTAACCTTTTTATTTTCTATATAAGATTCCTCTTTCTTTATAACACTTTCAGAATTACTACCTGTTTTAATCCTATCTGGTGTTAAAATTATTTCTGCATTATTATCTGTAATTCCCATTGCCTTAAATAACTTATTTATAGTAGTTTTATCAAAAACTTCTACCGAAAGATCTTCGTCTTCGTTTATAGATGAATCTATCTGAGAATAAAACATTAATTCTCCTTAAAATATATCATAAATGTTTTCTACATTTTCTTCTAAATGATCCAAAACATATACGTCTTTATTAAACCACGCTTCACATCTTATTATACCCTTAAGAATATTTGAAGATTTGTTGTTGCTCATAGGTAAATATTCACCTGATCTTTCAGAACTCCCAGAATCATTATTAAATATAGTATTTGTTACATTCATATAAAAATTTCTCATAATATTCAACGTTTTTTCAACACCTTCTATATTTCCAGTTTCAGGATCACTTATCTTTGATAATAAATCAAGTAGATAAGTTTGGTTATGATTAAATGAATTTTCTCCAAATAAACTAAAAATAGTTTGAAAAAAAGAATTAACATTTACAATCCACGGAGAATCGTGACCATATTTTTCTCTCGCATGTTCTGCAAATATTTTAGTAAAAGAATTAGTGTTTGAATCTATATATCCTGATGTTTTTTTTATTTTTATGTCTTTTTCAAATCCCATATCTATATGAGGATTCTGATAACCTTCTTGAATTGATGTAATTGGCATAGAATTAGCAAACTTATAATATTCTTCAAATTTAGTTAAATCTTTTTGCATAATTTCTATAAATCCATTTATAAATTTAAAAATTGGATCTTCTATAACTAACTTAACCCCATATTGATATATACCATTTTTATGATTTTTCATTTCTTTATCTTGTACTTTAAAAATACGAAACCTAGTATCAGATAAAAAACCAACATTAGGATTATCTGCTTGATAAATACAACCAAATACTGAATGAACAATCTTTACTTTATTTGTTGTATTATCAGAAGCAGTTATTATTAACGATAAAGGTGATTCGCTCGTATTTTTACTATTCCAATTTTCTAAATAAGGAGTATCACACTTGTTTAAAGAGTTTTTAACTTCAATTCTTCTTCTAAGAATCTCTATATAATAAATTTTTGTATTCTCTATTAAAGGTTTTAAAGTACTACCAGAAATTTCAAATAATTTGGGATATGCAGAGTTTTTTTGTAAAATCTGCTGCATATCTAATATAAAATCAAAAAGTATAAGTTCATTTACGTTTTTCGTTAAAGATATATCAGATGGAACAAAATCAGATTTCCATTTGTTTTTATATTTTTCTATAACTTCTGTATTGAAAGAACTAAAAAAATTTGTTTCCAAATTAATAAAATCTTTTGTTAAATTCATTGTATCTAAACTTTTTTCAACTTTTCTATAATCTTCAACACGACTATCAACTGGAGTTCCTTTGACGAGAACATCAAAAAAATAAATACTAGAATGAGATATAGGATTGTTAGAATCAAAAGCAAACCCAAATTCTTCTGTCATTGCCTTTAAATCAAATCTAACTACATAAAACAATGTAACATTCTGCTTTATACTAGGAACATCAAATTCTTTCAAGAAAGAAGTTCTATATATATTTTTGCCATCTTTTCTGTCTAAAACAAAATTTAATATATTTGAATTAATATCCAAACTTATAATTTTAATATTTGAATTTTCTTTTTCTAATTTAAGAATCGCACTAGGATCTTTTTTAAAAATATCCATCCCATCTGTATATTGATTGAACAATACCAATTTCAAATATTTAAATATCTTTTCATTACCAATAAAATTTGCAATTGTATTAGTTGTAAACTGTTCTTCTATTGAAATAAGATATTGAATCTTTGATGTCACACCATCACTATATATCGATACTCTATCAATAGAGACTGATGGGAAAAATGAATCTATAATTTGTTGCTGTGTCATTTTTTCCATTAACAAACATCTCCAAATGTTTTATCACTTTGAACAACTTTATATTTGTTATTTTGTTGTTCTTTGATAGTTGATAATAAAATATCCGAATCAACTTCTCTATCTACATACAAATCAAAATAATAATCTATGTTTTCTTCATCTAAATTTTCTTTAATAATAAAACTATTTTCTGTATCCTTCTTAAAATATAAAGGAATTAATTCTTCTTTCTCTACATTATTAACTACTGTTAATTCTTTCCTAAAAACTTCTATATCAAAATTATCACTATCAAATGAAACATTTTTTTCTTGTATATCTAAAAGAATAAAATCACTTTCTATTTCTAAAAATGTTCCATCCTTATATGTCTTTGATCTTGCTGATGAATCATTTGATTCTACATCTAAATCATCAGTCCATATTTCTTTTTCAGATCTTTCTTTTATAGATCCATATCCTTCTTTAACATACGTTCTATAAATTATATCTTCCATTGTTATCTGAGGTTTCTTTAAACAGAAATTTGTATATTGAGAAGATGTTTGAACTGAACTTATTTTTCCCTTCCTTGCCAAAACTCTCCATGCAGGATAATACACATTTCCTAAATCTGAACTTCCTAGTGGTTTAGAAAGGAAATCCGTCATTTCTACAGGTATTCTCTTAACTACATCATTCAATGTGCTATTACTACTAAGCATTTGTTGTGTAGCTTTTCTTATTCTATCTTCAGAACTTTCAAAATCATATAAAGATTTTATTCTTATAGTTTCATCAAAAATTCTATCTTCGATATCATTCTGAAGTTCTACAGAAGAACCAGACAAATATCTAATGTCATAAATTATATCATCATCAAAAAAACTATAATATGACGGTTTAAACAACCCTTGAGAAATAAGATGCTTACCATAAGGTGTTAATTGAAAATCAATAACTTCTTCTTTATTATCAAACAAAGGCATACATTATTCCTCTTCTATATCAAAATCATATTCTTTATTCATATATACCTTCTGATTTTCATCTGGTTTTTTATCAATTATCAATTGCCCATCAATTTTTACTGATTCAACTAAAGAACAAAAATCATAAGGCCAATTATAATTATATTCCAATGTTGAAAAATCTTGCATATTTTTAAATTTAAATTTAAAACGATTATCATCAAAAGAATCTGCTGTAACTTCATAATAACTCTTCAAAGCTTTTTGCTTTACTTTAAAGATTAACCATCTTAAATCTTTAGGTAATTTCTTACCATGAAAAAACTCTTTTTTAGACAAAGGATGAGTTATAACATACTCATCTTTTTGTGCAACTTTTGCAATATTAGGCATTTGTCCTTGCCAAATATTTTTCAAATCATTTTTACTAAAAACATGATGAAAATCAAAAACATACATAACAAAAGGAACAATATCATGATATCTAATAAAATCTAATTCAGGAGGGAAATTGAATAAACTCATTTTAGAAATTAAAGCAGATATAGATGTTGAAATATTTGTTTCACTTTTTGCTTTATTAAATTCTTCTTTATCTATTTTAATAAAATGTTTCCCTACAATCTCTGTTGTTTCTACATATCCAGGTTCATTAAATGAATAATCTAAAAATGGTACTAAAACAACCGCTTCCGACATTATCGTGTTCTCTGCTAATTTACCTACTTGCTCTTGTTTCTTTTCAAACCCAACTAAATCAATTAAACTCTTATAAAGAATTTCATTCTCAGTTTTAATATTTAAATCTTTTATAGATAAAAAGATACCTTCTTTATTATTAGGAATTTGTCCATATCCACCCCACATACCAACACCATTAACAACTTTAATAGTTTCCCCATTAATATAAGCAGATTCAAACCCCTCATTGTCTTCATTGTTAAAATTTAAAACAGGACATTCTGCTTTCAAATAAATTGCCCATCTATCATTCTCGTTTGATGTTGTATCTTTTATAGCAACAGGACCACCATTATCATTGTATTCTACTTCTTTTTGTCTTACCAACCCCTTAAAATTAACAGAAGCCGATAAAGACATTTTTTCTAAATATGCTAATGTGGTTAAATAATTGTTTGGATTCGGTGTAGCATCTGGATATGCTGAATAATAAGTTTTAAAATTAGTTTCTTGTTCTCTATTCATTTCAACAAATTGTAATTCAGAAAATATTTCACTTAATGTATATTTTTTATTTTCTTTTGCTTGAAAAAAGAAAGCAATTTCAGAAGTACCATAAAAATATGGAGGACAATAAGGCGCATACATCGGGTCCGTATTGATTTGAACTGGTGAAGGACTACTAGAAGAATATGCAAATTTACAAGGAGGACCAAAATAAGAACCAGATGTACCAGAAATATAATTTTGAATAAACATATCAAAACCGTTTGTTTTTTTCAAATCAACCAAAGAAATATAATAAGTCCCCGATTCACATACCTGAAACTCATTTTGCTTCTTAGATAAAAATGTTGTATATCCTCTTTTTTCTAAAAAGAAATTAGCAGTCTCAGCTAAAAAGTTATTAATAGCCATCGTATAAAGTGGTAAATTATGCCCTGTCCAAGTAAAATATGGATATTTATTAACATATTGAGATGTATTATGATGAAGATTAGTAGGATTTAAATAAAGTATTTGACTTTTTTCATCATCATTCTCATGCAAGGATGAATCATAACTATTCCCTTTCTTTATCATATAATTTTCTGGATTTATTAAAGCTTCAAAAGGAAATCTATGATTTGATCCACTTTCAAGTATATAAATATAATTTTGATTCTGCACGTCTGCATCTACTAAATAACTTTCTGTCAAATAACTTTGCATAGAATTACTATCGGATGGAACTTCTGATCCTGTATAAAACATCCAATCAACCGCAACCCCAGATTTAATAAAATTATAAAAAATTCCAGGAGCAAAAAATGGTTGCAATAATGATTGTTTTGTTAATGCTCTGTCCGAAGTAGATGATTGCCATGATCCACTCCCTTCAACATATGGAAAATAAGAATCATAAAACAACTTAACTAATTGAATACTTCTATCCATTGGATAAAATCCATTATATGGTAAAAGTTTTTTAATAGCACTAACCTTTAAAGAAAAAATCTTTTCGCCATACCCTTTATAATCTTCTTCCACTTTACTTAAATTTTTAAATAAATCAGAATGAGCATATAAATCAAAAAAATCTTCATCATAATTTATATAATCATCTGAACTACAAGAAACTCTCGAAATAAATCCTCCACCTTTCACTTCTAAAAATTTTTTGTTATTTGTTCTAAAATTTCCACCATTGTTAATAATATAATATTCCATATGATTTGAAATATTAAACTCTGGTATTATACCATAATTTTGACCTATTGGTTTTGTATCAGATGAATAATCTGAATAACTGTCATACCATTTTTTTTCACCAGAAATTAAATCTGTAAAATATGTTATTCCAAGATCCACCCATGAATATCCAGACATCTTATTTAAATTATGTGAATAACAATACAAAGGTCCAGCCATACAATCTACTGAAGCAGCACCAATCACATCATACATATACCACGTATCGAATAAAAATCCTAAATCTCCACGAACAAATCCTAAATTATCATAGTCATATGTTGTATCCATAGAATTAAATGAATTATTAAAACCTCCCCACCCTGGCATCTGCCAAACATAACTTGCAGTAGCACATTCATCAATACAAGTTAATGAATCTTCTGGTCTCTTCCTTTCAACAAGTTCATCTCTCCAAATCGTTCTTAATAATGCAGAATTAATACTTTTTTCACCTGTTTCTGTTGTTTCCCCATAATATATTCTATCTCTATTATACCAAGAACCTACATGTATATGTTTTGGATATATTGTTTCAATATAAGAAATATAATCAAATTCAAATTCATCTGTTTCGTCTTTTACTTTATAATAAAAACTATCATACACTAAATCTTTATTTAGTTCTAATTGTAATGCCTCATTTATTTCTTCATTAGCAAATTTTTGTTCTTCGTTAAAATAAGAATATAAAACACTGGCATTAAAATATTGTTCTGGATGCAAATCTTTTATCGGTATTTGTTTTACACCAGGAATAGAAGGATCTACTCTAACAATAAATCCTTGTTCTACAGGGTGATTCCACGATACTACTGGTTCTATATATGTTGAAGTAGAATCAAAAACACCTTTAATCCCAGAACTCTCATCTATTTTAATTCCATCACGAATTGACATATAATTATATCGTCTATTCCATTTATTTTCATACATATCACCAACTCTAACCTGTTTCCACGATGGATATGTATAATGATTATGTGGTAATATAACACAAGTTGGATTGTTGTTTTGCATAACTAATTTTGGAATACCAACAGAATTTGTATTCCCTATTACAGAAACATAATCTAAATTTGGATAATCCGTTTCATAAAAACTTATCCTTTCCCCCTCAAAGTCATCAAAAGAAGAATCATCAATTGAAGCAGTCATCCAAGCATATTGAATATCAGATCTAGGTATTTGATGTTGAACAAAATAATTATCATAACAACTTTTTGTAGAAACAGATAAAGAACCAGAAGCAAACTTAATATATCTATTTCTATTTATTTTACTTGTTGGAACACTTTGAGTTATTACTGTTATAGTTATAGGCATTATTTCCTCATACTTTTACATTATATAATATATATCATCAACTTAAAAAATATCCATCAGATCCACAAGGTTTAGATAAATCTTTATCTAAAGCATCAATAACTTTCATATTTCTCCAAGGCATAGCGTTATACGGAGAATATTCTAAATAATTTAAATCCAAACTTCTTTCGGGAATTGTATATATATCGCCTGGAGCTGAAAATCTATTGAAAATTATGGATCTTTTATTTGGCATATACTCAGGATTAACAGATTGTAAATATGATTTTAAAGACACACAAGTCCCCGTTAATGAAGATAAATTTGTATGTATTATATCAAAATATATTGAAGAAAACGCATTCAATACATTTTCTGTTGATATCCCATATATATCACATACTGCATTTGTTATATCTTTAAACCAAAGATTATGTTCTTTTACACCACAAGTTTGCAAAATTTCATAATTATTTTCATAATTTCCAACAAAAGAAGAAGTTGTTGTTAAAATATTTTCAATATTCACAAATCTTTTTATCATGTCTCCTCGATAATATCGATCTGCTGGTCTGTGAATATTGTCATCACTAACATCTTGTATGATATAATCATTTCCAGATTTATAATAATGAAACATTTCTTCTCTTGATAATGCATCATCTGTACCAACATTTACATGAAGATGTTTGTGTCTGAATCCACCAACATGTTGATTTGTAAAAGTTCCTTGAAGAGGAATTTCATTATCAACATAACTATCATTTGTTTCAAGAATAATATAATCTGGATCTTGAGTTTTGTCAGTAGATCCATTATTGTAAAGAAAAGTCAATGGGAACATAAAATCATGTTTCAAAGTATCCTCATAAGAATCACCAGATAATACAGTATTATTATCTTCTCCGGTTAATTTTATTGTTCCTTTAAGACTTTCTCTTTCATTTAAATCATCACAATAAGCTTCTTTAGAAAAATCAAGATTTGTTTGATATTTGTTATTTCTAACACCACCAACACATAAATTTCTGATAAAATTAGATTTTTTATTTAAATAAGTTGGATTCTTACCACCATGAAGAATTTTTGAAACTTCAGTTTTTAAATCATAAATTTTTGACAATCTTCTTGTAGCATATGTTGAACCTGCTACATTCCTTGTTATGATTGTACGATAATCATCTCTAACTGTTCCATCTTCACTTCTTTCTTTCCACCAAAAACAATTATCTGTTTCCAATCCACTCACAGGAGCATGACCAGTTTTCCAATTATATAATAATTCTGCTATACCTCTTATATTGTTTTGAATAATACCACTTTTAAACTCTATTGTTGGAAATTTATTCCAATACTTATTTCTCTCTAAAACATGACTTTCAACAATATTTTTTATTCCATCTGCAAAATCAGAAGAAGCAGGAATTAACTGTTGAAGCATTATATCTAATGAAGTATCTATCCATTTATAAAATTCAACAAATTTTTCAAAACTTGGAATATTCTTAATTCTCTTTTTGAAAAAAACTCTTCTTAAAAATTCTAAATCTTTATAATTCATTCTATATCTATTCACAGGACTACCAACAATATTATCAAATTCGGATAATGTCGCAAACATATTCAACATTTCTTCAGAAATATTCTGATACATATTCTTTTCAAACATATAGAAATAACTTATTGGTTGAGCATCTCTCTTAAAATAATAATCATCCTTTTCAAGTATTTTAACAGAATTTGATTTAAAAACAGTATCAGGAACTTCTTGTTTTGCAGTATGTATATACTCTATATTTACAACCTGATCATCATCTTCAGGAAAGAATTCACCATATCCAGGAACACTCCATTGATAATTAAATGCAGATTGATTTATTGGTGTCGTCTGATCTAAATTAATTGTTCCAGACGACACATCTAATACATCAAATACCCCCAAACTATCAGAAGTTGTAATAGTCTGAAAATCCCAAAATAATGCTAAACTTTCTTCTTCTGGGAGAAACTGCTTTCCTGTTGTTATTCTATTAAAATATGGAAAACGAGTTGGATATTTTACACCATAATTATAAGGATCTCTTGAATGAGCTTTCATTGTATCTAAAGATAAATCACTTTTATAAATTCTTAAAGAACCTACTTTTACATCACTATAAACTAATGCTGTTCCAGTAACATTAGTTCTACATGCTCCAATGTATGGTATAAAAGGAATAGAATCAAATGAACCTGTTATTGACTTATCCAAAGAAGATGATACCTCAAAACTATTTATCGTCTCATCTCCCAACGTATTAACACCACAAAAAACAATCTTATAGTTTGGTTCTGAAGATGCTCTATCATATAATTCTGGGGTTTCTCTTAACAACTTCGCTGATAAGATCCACCTTTCATTATCATATAAGTTATGATAATAAGAACTTGTTAAATTAAATCCATAACCACCAAAATCAGAAGATGTCAAAATAAATTGAGCACTGCTTCCTTCTTCTTCTTCACGAACTGTATAAATATTCCATTTATTTTCTTCTACAGCAAAAGTTCCACTCTTAAAAAAAATACCACCAATCGACGATGTTATAGAAGTGTAATTCCTAAATAAAGTTGAAGTTATATTAAATTTCTTAGGAAATATAACATCTACTTCATAAACTAAATCATCATATTTACTTGCTAAACAATATCCAAATGTTCCAGAACTATAAACCACTCCTTCTTTTCTATCTATATCATTAAAATCAATATATTTTTTTCTTCTTGACGTATATGAATATTTATCTTCAAATGTGAATACATTATCATTTGAATAAACATTCAATTTTATTAATTCATCATCTATACCAAAACAACGAATTAAGTTCCTAAATGAATCTTCTGTACCTTTCTTCTTATAAATATTTGAAAGATTATTATATATGTTTTGATATATATAATTTTTAACATTACTTATGTTTTCTTGAAGAGAATTATTATCTCTGATAACAGAAAGTTCTTCAGTTAATTTTCCATCAATGAACATTTCTGGAGCTACCATCCCTAAATCTTCTACAAGTTTCTTAGAATACGGAAATGGTTTTTCATAGTCTTGAATATAATTCAAATCTTTTATTTTTTGAACATGTCCTATTTGCAGATGCAGTGAATCAAAATAATTTGAAATTACTTGCATCAATTCTAATATAGTTTTTCTGTCTTTGTCTTGATCCTCTTCTAAAATCCATGCTGGCAATAAATGATACATACTCGATATATTGTTTATGTCATATTCTTTTCCTTCTGCTTCTTTTTCTGCAAGAAGATCAACAACATCAGAATGATTTGAATACATGATCGGATCTTCTTCCTCATCAACATCAAAATAACCAGAATCGTTTATAGAAGACCCTGTAGATCTTCCTGCTGATAAATAACCATACCAAAATCCATCAGATATCCTTCCAGAATAATCTAAAACTTTACAATCATAAGAACTACTACCTAAAACTCCTTCATTAAATTTATAATAAACACCTAGTTCAGTATTAGCGTCATCCGTGTTTGATCCACCATTAACGTTTCTAAACCAATTTTTTCCTATTTGATCTCCAGTCCTTAAAGATTTCCAGTATCTAAACTCATCAATTGAAGCTGATAATTTACACCATCCTCTAGCAGATGATCTGGGCATCTCTTCTTCTACAATTTGACCTACTGTAGATCCTATTGTAGCAATCATAGCACCACTAACTGTTCCCGATGGAATGCCAGTTGTTATTGTTTCTCTTCCTTTATATTCTCCATCATAATATACATCTATATAAAAATTTGCTTCATTTACTATTGAAGAAAAAGCATAATGGTGCCATTCATTATCATAAATTTCACTCTTTTTAATTAAAATATTAGATCCAGATCCTAAAGATGTAAAAAACATATCAGAACCAGAAACAGCATTAACCATAAATGTAGGCACTTCATCTTCATCAGGAACACCCCATGGCACTATATTAAATTCTGAAACCAAAGCAATTGAATACCTTCCATAAGCAGAAGAATCAATTGTCTCGTTGTTATATAAATCAAATATATATTCAATCATTGAAGATCCAGAACCAAGAGAAACTATTGGTTTTTTCATCCAAAACTCTACTGTATTACCATCTTCAAACGATAAATAAAGATTTGAAAGTCTATTGTATTCTGCATCATATATATTTGATTTGTCAAAAGAATAAGAATTATTTAAACTTCCTGTATTTGGTCCACCTTTTATAAGAATATACTCTTTAGTTGAGGGTTCTCCAAAAAATCCACCAACTATCGTTCCACTTGTATAAGAAGAACTAGATTCTTGCACACCCCAACCATCTGATGAAAAAATAGCAAATCCTGTAGATTTTGGATATAAATAATCAAACACATAATTATCAAAATAGCTTGAATTATTTCTCCACTGTAATTTATCTTTTTTTGATCCATCAAAAGGATAATTTTGATATATATTTGTTATTGAATCTTTGTAATATTTCTCTCCAGATCCATAAAAACAAAAATTTTTTAATTCAGAAAAATCTACATAAGGAATTATTCTATTTTTATCCTTTACATGTTCAAGCAAATACCCTTCAGACTCTATATTATTCTCTATGTCATCTTTATTCTGAGATTCAAAAATTTGATAATTCTTTCTTTCAAGTAATTCATTTTGATCTATTCTTTTACTCATTATGAGAATCCACTCTGAATTTAAATGTTTCTCTGTTCTCTACTAAATTGCTATTTATATACTGCGCAGTTTTTATACCATACATATATCCAGGTTCCAAAATAGACATGTCTAATTCAAAATAACTGCCAGACACATCATAAGACATTTTAGTATATGGAATAGAACCTGTACCATAATTTATAATATCTAAATCATCTGCCAATCTGAATACTTTCCAATACATATCTCTTATTATAGAATTTTCTATTTCTTTTGAAGCTTTGCTATAAACAGTTGGACTCCAATCTTCTTCTCTAACAAAAAATCTAAATTTACCATATTCATAATCATAATAATCATTTTTTAAATTTGTAAGTTTCGTTATATATTTTTTTCTATCTGCTGAATATTGTTGTAGTTGCCTTGTTTTTACAGACAAAGTTCCCGTATAATAACAAGTTGTTGTTCCTGTAATAGACCACATATCGTACAAAGTCCCAGAAAGTGTATTTGCTACAAAACTCGCAGTATAAATACCAGTTTCTTTTCTGCCTACAGATGTTCCCTCTGATACTTCAACACCACCAGACAAAGCATCATATAACTTAACAGATAAACTTTCATTAGGAAGATTTGTAAAATTACCATCATAAAAATTATAAAGATATAAAGTGTTTGAATTGTTTGACAAAAAACTACAACTTGCATAAAATTTTCCACGATCATCTCTTTTAGAATCATCCCATCTTGCTTCAATTATTGGTCTTTTAAACCAATATTCACTTCCGCGCGCAAAGAATTTCTTTGTGTAATATGACTGTAATTCACTTCCATCTTCATTTGTTCCACTCAACCTTAATACAACACCATAATCAGACTTTGTACCATCTACCCATTGTTCCACAAGATCACTTATATTAATAGATAAATCCTCATCCCCATCATCAAAATATTGACTGTAGACATCAGTATGATAATCACTTCCAGTTAATGTCCATTCTGTACCTGTTGTAGCATAAGTCCAAGTAGCACCACTTCCATCTTCTCCCCACCCTTCATCTACATATCCTTCCATATCCAATCCATTGCCTTCATCCCAATCCCTTGTCAAAGGATATACATTTATAGTAAATTGTCTTGGTAATGTCAATGGATGCTTAGCATTATACATTTTTAAATAAAATTCAACACTCCCAGAAGTCCCTATTAAACCACTAGATCTATCACTTATAATATCACTTACTGGAAATCCAACTAATATTCTTGATTTTTCTACTGAATCACTAGTAGCTTGTGCATATATAGAGAAAATTTCAAGAGAATCTGATGCTCCCATATTACTACCAGTAGCAAGAGTGATTAAATCTTGTTTATATGCATTTGTTATTGTAGTATCTTTATCTGCTATATATCTTTTAATTGCCATTAACTTAAAGCCCCCTTGATATCTATCTTAGGATATTTAACCTCAAATATAACATTCCCTTGACTTAATAACGTTCTTCCATCTGGAGATAAATTTTCTTCAATATTATAAGAAAAATCTGAATAATTTCCTCCAACCTTTCTTACTAATTCTACTTTCCCAACATCTATCACATGTTTTGATTTTCTAATTTGTTTAAAAACATCTATTATAGAAAAATTTTCTCCTATATTTTGTTTTCTTGAAAAATAATCCTGTAAAATATTCATTATATCTTCAAATGCTTCATATTTTGAAACATCTCTATTAATAATTGCTGTAAACTCTATACCAATATTAACAATAAAAGCATCAAGTATATCTATTGTATCTGAAATCATTTTTTTACTTTCTAACCAAATTTTTAAATTCTTTTTAAGTGTCTCAGTTGGTTCTGCTAAATAACCTTTTTCATCTTCTGCTACTATATAAAGATTCAAATTTCTTTTAAGAGAATCTAAATCTTTTACAATTTTGGCTCTTTTTATATTTCCAAATCTATCAGGCATTGCATAACAAAGAGCTTCGTAATCGTTTGTTGTAACAGCTCTGTTTTGGGCTGCATAGTTGCTATAAATTCTTTGTTTTAATTCATCTATTGTTGGTAATGTTACATCTCCAACAATAGGATCTTCATTAAAAGATTGAAGACTCTTTTTTACAGAATTTATATCAGAATTATTTAAAGATTTTACATCTTTAAAAGAAAAAACAGGCAAAGTAACCTTTGTTAATGTTCCTGCTGCGGTATTAACTATGTCTTGAGTGTTTTCTCTATATGTAATTAACAAACTTGTATTTGAAGGTGATATGCCAAATTTTTCAGAAGTTATCAGTTGATATGGATCAAAAGAAGTATCACTAATATAAGATTTGCCATGCATATCCAAAACAATATTCGTAGGATCTATAAAATAATCTTCTTCTGAAGAAATATCAGAACTTGCACCAAATTGAAGATATGATCTTCTTCTTTCATCTTTCTCAAAAACAAAACGTCTTGGAACTATAAACGTTTTTAATATTTCTGGAACTGAAGCAAAATCATCTGATGAATTTTCTACAGATTTATATATTGTATTCTGTGATAAATGCTCTACTTCGTAATATTCATTTCCCTCTGCATCCACTACAGAAATTATATCACTTATATTAGCACTATCAAGATATACTTTTCTATACTTTTCAAAAGAACCTATTGAAACAATTTCTTGCATAATCTTACCAGAAACTACATCTCCATATGCTTTAACAACATAAGAAGTTGGAAGTCCTGTTGTTGGATCTACTGTCGCTACTCTTACTTCATTATTTGGGTTATCAAATCTAATATCATTGTTTAATAAAAATCCTATTCCAGATTTAGTAGAAAATTCACTTCCTTTTTTTAGCACAGGAAGGTAAGCTGTATTAGGAGAAGTACCAACAGTATTTGCTGGTATTGTTATATAAAATGATACAGTACCAAAAGAAGAAGGATTCCCTCTAAATTTAAAACCCAATGGTCTACTTCTTTTTATAATATTATTATATTCCATTGCTGTTTCAGAGAAACTTTCATTAACACTATAATCAAGATAAAAAGATAAAACATCCCCAATATAAGCAGTAATATCAAACATTAATGATCCAAAACTTGCTTCACTAAAATCTTTGTATGTTGTTGGATAATATCGTTTTACATATTCTACAAGATCATTTTTAATACCATCAAAATCACGAGACGTATAGTTAATAGGAACTATTTTTTTCTCTACCATCGTTAGCTCCAAAAATCACTTCTTTTATTAATTAGTTGTTCCATTAAGTATTTGAAAAACTTCTAAATAGTCAGAAACATTTAAAGGTATAATTTTATAATGAATTGATATACCCAAAGAATCTGTAGGGAATGTAGTATAATCTACAACACCTTTCACAAATTTTATTTCTTTTATTTCTATAAAAGGCATATATTGATTTACTTGCTCAAAAATTTTTGCTCTTATTTCACCTTGAGTTTGTTCATTATTCATTTGGAATAAAAATCTTTTTAATCCAACTCCAAAACTTGAATCCATTATACGCTCACCTGGAGATGTTAAAATAAGATTTTTAAAATTTTGATTAATAACTTCTTTATATGTTGTTAAAGAAGAATACCCTGTCCCTTCTGATCTTTCTAAAGGTAATTTTGGAGCAAATCCAACCATTTCTTTCTCCTATTTTATATCTTCACACTCACCGTCTAAAACCTTTCCAGATCCACCACCATCCAACCCCAAAGAATCTTCCAATGCATCAGATATCGCATCACCTAAATTAAGAGCAAGATAAGCAAAACCTAACCCACTTAACGGAGGACCAATTCCAAAAGGCGGAGGAATTAAATTAATAGGCAATAATCCTAAAGAAATTGGAGGAACTGGCAAACAAACCCCAGATAATTTACCCATATCCGCAATGATTTTGGCTATCTTAATATTTGGATCTATTAATTCTGCTAATCCTTTCAAAATATAAAATGGTGCTTTAAATGCAAATTTAGCAGAAATACTTGGGATTTTTAATCCACCACATCTTTTAACAAGTTCTGTGGCATTCTCTAAATCTTGTTTCCAGTCTTTATTATTAGAATCCTCTTGAACATAGTCATATCCATTACCATTTGTAAGCATATCAAAATCTCTAACAAGTTTTTCTTTGGTATCATAAAAGATTTTATCTATTCCTGGTATAGACATTATTGATAAACAACAATACATAGTAACCAAAGAAGATATATCATTAATATTAACGCAATCATTGAATATAACATTATACACATCTTTTTTTTCTAGTTCTTTTAAAAGAAAAACAGATTTTTCTTTATAATCTTCTGACAAATGTACTTGAGAAAATCTTTTATCCATTCCTTCATAATCCTGTTCAAATGAACAAACAGGTATAGTATACCAAGGACGATAAGGTAATGAATCATTTGCAACAAATGTTTCTTCCAAATTAAAACACTTTTCTTTCATAGAAATAGATTCGTCATCATATTCTATAAATGTTATTGGGATACTTTCCTCTTGCTTTGGCATTAAATAAACAAGTCTCATCCCAAATTTTATATTCTTAAATATTTGATTTAATTTAAAATTTAAAAAATAATCGCCATGATCATTTTTTTTTAAATAATTAATATAGTCACTAAAAGACTCTATATTACACACATTTTTTAAATAATCATTTCTTAAAGAGTTATTTATTTCATCCCAAAACACATTAACATAATCAAGATTTTCATTATTCTTTAAAAATTCTTCTTTTGAATAATCATCAACTCTAATATATCTTTCTATAAAGAATTCACCATTTTTTACAGAGAAAGTATTTTCTGAATTTAAATGAAACTGCCCAAATCTTTTTTCATCTTTATTCTTAGGAATCTCAATAATATTTATTTTTTTACTGTTATAAATATCTTCAACATACTTAGGAGATAATTTAATAACTCTTTCAAATTGTTTCAAAAAATCTGGTATTAATAATTTAACATACACTTCTAGCACTTCTTCCCCAGACAAAGATTTATCTTGAGTTTCACTTATATATAACTTCAAAATCTGAGATAAAAACTTTGTTTTAAATCCTACCTCTATGTTTTCTAAATCCATAAGCATATGATCTTTTATAAAATTAGTTAAAATAACTTGATGATCATTACTAATTCTAAACGTAGAAGAAGGCATTAAAGCAAGAATATAAAATTCTGCAATATAAACCTTTGTTAATGTTAATAAAACACCCATCATTAAAGATTTTTCTATTGGTGACATATCTTCTGATAAACCACAATCATTCTTAATTTCAGGAGGACAACTGCTATTATAATTATTCATAACAGCTTTTTTCAAATTATTAATATTCAAAAGACTCGGATCTATTCCACATTTTGCTTGTTCTATAGA
The DNA here is from genome assembly GCA_023228065.1 of Candidatus Pacearchaeota archaeon. Next base: position 197,788 of record JALOBX010000002.1, read on the forward strand.
AGGTTGTGGAGTAAAATTAACAAACTCTATAAAAGCATTTTTTTGTTTCATATAATTTGGTATTTCAATTGTAGAATCATTTAATTGATTTGTATTTTCTTTCATTTTAAAAAATACTGATTTTGCTGCTTCTTTTGTAAAAATTGAAATTATATCACCAAACACTTTATTAAAAACCTTTTCTTTAAAATAATTTTCTTGAACAAATCCAGGATGCGCCCCAAGCGCTTTCCATCCATTTATCATTACCTTAGAAAAAACTTCTTCTTGCTTTGAATGATAAGATTGCTTAGATACATCAGATAAATAATAATCAAAATATGCTGAAAAATTATTAGAATCTATTTTTGTAGAAGAATACAAAATTGGTTCGGCAATTCCATCATAATACTTCAAAATATTAATTTTGTATTTTGTTTCAGAATTATATATTGCTGGAAAACAAAAATCAATTCTCCAAGGATTACTCATTGATAAATCTTTTCCAGTAACTTTTTTTATACTCTCTTTTTGCTTATCATTTATCTGTATCGGTATATCAAATGAATATTTGATATAACCCGCTTCTTTATCATAACTTCTACTCCAAAATCCATCTTTCTCAAAAGAAAATAAATTATCATATAATATAGGAAGAACTTGACGATCTGTAATTTGTACCTCATAAGTTTCCTTCCAATCATCATCATTTTTTAAATCTTCTTCATCAAATTCACCATTAGCAATTCTTCTCTTTAATTCAGGATTAATTCTATTATTAACTAAAACTGGTATTGAAATCTTTTCTTCTACATCTTGAACAAAAAATTGTGAAATATCCTTAACCTCTGAATTAAATGACATGTGAATTGGATCTAACATAGTATTGACTGTCCTTTTAACCATAAAATCTAAAGAAGGATGCGACTTGCCCATTATTCCTTCTGTTTTTGATCCATCACTATTTGTTTTACAAAAATATGGAGGTAAATTCTTTTTAACAGGATCTTTTAATAACTCCTTCAAATCCTCTGCCAATTTATCTCTTCTATCATTTGCTTTTTGAACTTGTTCGTTTATATCCTCTTCAGAAATGTTTTTCATATTTAACCAATTTCTTCTTAAATCTTCTCCAGATTCACAAAGACAATTTTCACCACCAACCGATCCTACTGTATATACAGAGATTTTTGAACACATTTCCTTATCAATATTATCACCTATATATTTTAAAATATCTTCTAACCCATTTTCATGATATATAAAAAAATCTAATGTTTCTGAATATTTGGTTTTCAATATAGATATAATAACTTCTTTTATTTCTTGCGTCATTTTTCCAGTAACAAGATCACATAATTCTTTTAAAGTTAATAAACTAGATACATCTCTAAAAAATAATCCCAAATCTTCTTTTATTGCTTGTTGCTTATCACTTGTTTGATCATTGGCAAATAAATTTGTTACCATGTTCTTCATATGATCTGACTTGCTTTCAGACATAAAACTTTCTAAATTTTCTTTACCAAAATTAAATAAATCACCTGGAAAATCTATGCAATCAAACTTTATTGCATCTAAAAGATTATATATTATTTGCATAATTACATCTTTTATCATTTCCATACCCAACTTTTCTAGTGCTATAACAAAATCTGCCAACCAATCAGAAATTGAAAGATTGTCTGGTAATTCTAACTGAGGAACTGTAGGTAGTTTTACATTTAATCCTATATCAAATCCACTTTGTGCAAGACAAGCTAGAGCAACTTTGGCTAAATTTTCTATACCATATTTGTTTAAAAATTTACCATAAGCATCTTTTAACATACCATCAATTTCTTTACTAAATTGTTCCCCTTGAACTTTATTAAAATCATCTATTTTTCTTCCAGCATCTTTAAAAAGATTATGAATACCTTTTCTAAATCCTGTATCAGTTAATTTATCCCATTCTTCTTGAACTGATTTTCTAGTTTTATAAGTTTTTTTAAGTAAATCATCATACAATCCAGTAAAATATGATCCTTTCGCAAGTTTTTCTGTATCTGATTCATACTCATCATCTATTATACCAAGTATAGAATCTTTTAAACTTAATGAATAAGAAGAATATCCATCACTCCCACCATCAAAACTAGGATCTGTATAAAGAATAACCGGATCAGGATAAATATATGTATTTATAAACTTTTCAAATTTAAGAGAACTTTCCAATATTTCATCTATATGAAAAATATATGTCAATATTTTTTTATCATTCATTGGAACTTTGCTTCTTAAACTAGATAATCCTACCTTTAAATCTTTAAAATATCCACATCTATTAAACGAAATATGCGTTATTTTATCAACACCTGTTTTTTGATCTGGACCTAAAGACAAAGACCCATCTTTTAAATATTTTTCGTATTTTTCTCTTCCATAATCTACATATTGTTTCGCTTTTTCATATTCTGATCTATTTTCTGAAAGAAAAATATAAATTTCTTTATATTGTTGCTGCTTATTTAAATCAATTGTTTCACTTCCGTATGCAACACCATGATCATAATCGAGATTAACATCTTTTTCTATATAATCAATAAATTTTTGATCAATCTGTTTTTCTAAACTAAGAAGAAATTCATGTTGCTGCTCATATGTTTCTACAAAAGAAAGATTGTTTTCATATTCATTAACATTGAAAGAAGCATCTTCCAATAACTTTTCAAAATCTGTTTTTCCATAAACATTTGTTTTGAATCCTATTTCTATCATATCTTCTCTGCTATCATCAAAAATATATCCATTAAACTCAATAAATTTAATTATATTGTTCTTAAACTGTTCAAGACGATCTATATCTCTTTGAGGATTATAATCATTTATGAATCCAAAAAAAGATTCATAATCACTCTTATATTTTATAAATAAATTTTGTAATTCATTTATTTTTTTAGAAAAATATGAAGTATTAAAAATTTTTATATTCGGTTCTTCATTATCTATCTCTTCTTCATTTTCTTCAAATTTTTGAAATTTTAATTTAAAATTTTCATCAGTTATACCAATAAGAAATTTTATTTTTGCAGTTGGTCTTGGAGGAATATAAAATTCATAAGCATTAAATATACCACTACTTAACACATCTTTTATATTATCCTTTTTTTTATTGTAGAAATCAAAAAATATAGAAACACCATCTTGTAATGCTTCAAATCTAATCTCATCTTTTTTTTCACCAAATGTTTCGTATTCTGTCAAAATAGATACAAAATACATTTTTAAACTACCATCATAATAAACCTCTTCAATATTTTTCTTTGTCCAATCAATCGATGGATATTTTTCTGTACCAAAATTTATTTGTCTTTGCTTTTGTAAATCTTCAAATGAAAGAGTTGAAGATTTCTTAACTGTTTCTATTTGTGGAAAAAACTGATTCTTCCATGGTTGAAAAAAATCAGGATTCAACATACCTTGAATAAAATCTTCAGAAGAAAAATCTGTTTCTATATCTTTAAGATCACCATCTAAATTATTCTGAATTATAGAATTAAAATTTGGCATATGTTTCCCTAATTTGTATTATTATATCTGCTGTTTATATATTTAGATCCAGCAGGACTAAAATAATTTAATTTAAAATTAATTAAATTCTGTTTTATTGATAATATAGATGTTTTCGCTTTCGTAGTAAAATCCATCATGGTTTTCAAACCTGCTGTTTGAACTGGAAAAGAAGGAGAAGTCATAAGTCCATAAAAAGGAGAAATATGAGTATGGTTTGTAACTGCTTCATTCATTTTCATTTGTGCCATTAAAATAACATCTACAATACTTACAAGTTTATCAACATGAAAAACAAGTCTTTCTAAAGATTCTGCAAGACTATCTCCTTTAGGAATTGGTTGCATATCTGTATCGTCATTTCCAGCAATTAAATCTATACCATTAACTGCATATATCGGCTGACCAGCAGAATTTTTAACATCAGTCCTTGTTACTAACTTAATTCCTTCTCTACCTATAATTCTTATAGAATCAGCCTTAATAGCTACTGAGGATTTAGCATTAACTTTTCCCACTTTTCCAGCAACTATTTCAAAATTTTTATCGACATCTGATTTTTGACTTATCTGAATTCTTGCTGCATCTTCTTTAAACGAAGGATCTGCATATATTGTATTTCCTTCATTATCAACTTGAATTGGATTTTGACTCATCCTCCCAACAATCAAATCAATACTTCCTGCTCCTGTATGTCCCTTTCCACCATAACCACTCAATTTACTTGCTGGTCTATCTCTACCTAATACTATCCATGAATTATTTTTTCCTTCAATGACAATTTCACAAGGCGCAGCATTATATTTTGGAAATGGTTCTTGAAATATATCATTTGCTATACCACGCTTTTCAACTTGTTTATCTAAGGATAATTTCTGGATCGATTGTTCAATCACAGGCTCAAGTCCAGTTATTTTTATTTCTTTATCTGGCATTTTTACTCCTATTTAACCAGAAAACATTCCACCACCCCAAACCTTCTTCAATATTCCTTCTGGAACTTGATTAATTGTACTTTCAGGATGTACTTGTGCTAAAAAGTCTCTATAAGTTTGCCCTTTTTCTATTGGTCTTTGTTCATAATGCCACCATTCAGAATATTTTGTTTCACCTTTTACAAAAAATCTATCTTTTCCATTAATTCTAAAAAATCCAAAATCAGAAAATATTTTTGTTAAATCTACAAAAATACCTGTAACATTAATTATTTTAAGTTCTTTTGGATTTTTTGTTTCCACAATTTTTCTTACAGATATAGCATCCAATGTTTTCTCTTCAACTATATATCCTTTATATGATGTCCCAACTGTTTTGTTAGATCTTGCATAAACATAAAACTTTCTAGGTCCATCTCTTACAACAACATATTCATCTTTTTTAGGATCATGAGGCCAATCATAAGGTCCAGATCCTAGATATAGATCTATTGCTACACCTCCTAAATGCAAACTTGGGCAATCCAATCCTTTACCTGGAGAATCTGCTGATGTTCCAGATGAGCAAAGCACACATCCTAAATTATTTAATATATCTTTTATTTTAAAAAAAGCATCTGCTGTATCTTCTCTCAATTTTGCATCAGGATATGGTCCTACTACAGAAGCACCTACATTTTTTGTAGCAGCACCAAATCTAGGCATATCAAAAGTAACTTTTATCAATTTATATTTTTTAGATGAATTTGCCTCTGTCCCTTTTACCTGAACATTAAAAGATTCCAAAGTTACAGGACTGGCTTGACCTGTTTGATCTCCCAATGCTATTTCATTATTTGCAGTATTTACCTGAACGTACTTACCACTTCCAACATCATAATTGGCAAATACATCTATATATACTGGATCTGTTAAATTCTTTCTATTAAGAAAATCAACAACTACTATATCACCTGGCATTGCCTCTGACAATCCAGGTTTAGTTTCATAAAAAGTAGGATATAAATCTATTAAATTTTGTATCTCTTTATCACTTTCTGAGGAGTTAGAAGTTATTTTATCAAAAAGTTCTTCAGGATATGGAAGCCAAGAATGTAATTCTGGTATTCTAACTTTATATCCTTTTAATTCTGGTATGTCTTTATTAGAACCAAAGAACACAGGGAAAATCCATGACGCAGGATTTGATAATTGTCCTCCTATTGATCGTTCTCTTCTTAAAACTATTCCTTTAAATGGACCTAAGGAATCTAAAGAATTAGGTGTATATACTTTTTTCGCTATTTGTCTAATTGTAGTAAAAAAATCTGTATCTTTTAAAATTGATTGAGTTTTAGAAACTTTTACTGGATTTAATGCCCCAAATCCATGTTCTTTGTTTGACAAAATTATTCTCCATTGCTTTGAGAATCTAATTCATCAAGATCTTTTTGAGAAAGTTTTTCATCTTCTTTTACACTTTTTTTATCTAATATTTGAACTATTTTGACCAATTGTTCATTGCTTCTTTGTAAGGTTTCTAACAACTTTGAAGCAACAATTCCATTTTCTTTAAATGAAGCACCACCTTGTGATTTCATTTCTTGAATTAAATTGTGTAATATGTATGAAGCGTTGCCTCTATCTTCATCTATATTATCAAGTGCATTTTTCAAATACTCTTCTGTCTTCTCATTTCTATTCATTGTCATATTCCTTCTTCATTTTACCATATTTATCTCGTATTTTATTCAAACACAAAACAATTTGTTTTGTATTTAATCCCGTTAATTCTCTAAGATATAAATAAATAGCCTTCTTATTAAAAATATCTATGCTATCTGATTTTTGAAAAAGAATTCTTATTCCATCACAAACTTTTTCTTCATTTATTGAAGTTCCTTCATCTTTCCACTTTAAAAAATTTTCCCAAAGTATATCATTAAACTCTTTTTTTTCTCTTCGTTCTTCATATTCATTGGAAAAACTAACAAATTCCTCTTCATCTTTTCTAGAAATATCTTCTATACATTTTGCTTCTTTAAATGATTTTTTAACTTTTTTAGTTTGATGAATAAACCAATTCTTGGTTATTACAGAAAAATAAGAAAAAGCTTTCTTACCTTTTGTATGATCAAATTTCTCTAAAATTGTTGTTAACCATATTTTACACTCTTCTTGAAGTTCTTCTACATTAGGTAATGTCACAAATTTATATGTATATACTATTTTATCTACCATTTCATTAAATGCTGGCTCTATGATCTTTATATAAATCTGTTCTTTCTTTTTTCTATCTGTTGATGATACATATTCTATTATTGCATCTTCATGCAACTGCGTAAAATACATCTTATTTATTTCTTCTTTATTCTTTTTCTTCAAGTTCTTCTCCTTCATCCTCATTAGATTTTTCTATAAAAGAATTCATATTAACTACTGTTTCTAAAAAATTCGATATATATTCAGTTTTATTAATTAATTCTTTTACTTTTAAATCATCCGAGGGAAGCACTTTTTTGAAGAGTTCATCGATGTATATATAGTATTCCCTAATTGCGTCTAGAACCTCTTCAAACTCAATTACGGACCTCTCCTGCTTAATCATAACCCTTCTTATGAACCATACAAGAATAACATTTACTAATACCGATAGAAAAAATAATAACAACAAAACATAAATCATTTATTCTCCTTTTCACCCAATTTTAAAGTTTTTTTAGAATTATTTAATTTTTCTTTTGAATAATCAATTGCCTCTCTTATTTTCTTATCTTTATTCTTTTTTTTGTATGTTGTTGCTTCACTTTTTCTATTCCAAATTCTAGATAAGTTCCCATCAACTTTACAATTTAAACAAATTGTAGGTTCTTTGTCATTAAATAAAACATTGTATTCTTTAGTTTGTTCACAACTTGAACAAAAATAATCAATCTTTGGCATTTTATTTTTTAATTAATCTCGCCGTTTCCTGGAACGAGGAAGTCATTCTCTAAAGACGTTTCAATTGGCGATTTAATTACATGAGGATTTGTAACAACAAGTCCATCGGGTGAATTTTGTAATTCATACTCCATCAATAATTCAGTCATATCACAATCTTTTTCTTCTGCTGCTAACAAAAGACTCTTTTGAATCGCCATCATAATTGCCCCAACCGCTTGAATCGAAAGTTTCATTTTTAATCTCCAATTTAATTAAATAAATAAAAATCAGTATCAGACAACTGTTTTATGGTTTCAATATGAAAATCTTTTTTAATAATTTTAATTGCATCTTCTATTAAATAAGAAGTTGGATTATAAGGATTTTTTGAAAAAGCAATTAAAAAATTCTTACAATCAAACCAGTTTTTACTTTTAACATACTCTAAACAAAGAGGAGAACTTTCTGTTAAAGCCCAAGTAGTTATAAAAGAATCACACTTTAACTCTATCTCTTTTAGCATATCTACACTAATAAGATTTATGCAATGTTCTTTAATTAATTTTGTATCTTTAAACATATTGACTTCAAACCAACTTGATAAGTATCTTTGTTGTATTTTATTCATCTCTTCAAAATCTATAATAATATATGTTACATTTTTTTTATCTCTATTTATAATTTTACATAAACCTCCAAAACCACCACCCCATTCTATAACCCTATTGTTATCATTTACAATTTCCTTCTTCATTCTTTCAAAATATCTGAACAAATGAAAATTATGATGTATAAATGAAAAGTTTGTTTGTACTCCTTTTTCTGTAAAAATTGGATTACCAAAACATGAATCTTCTTTTAATTTATTTAAAAACATCTCTCTCGGCATATTCTTAAATAAATAGTCAAACTCATATTCGCCCCAAGGAGCTCTCCCAGATACCATCATTGATGCTATTTTAGGATCTGCCATAAACCTGTCAATAATATTATCCATATTTTTTTCAAGATATTTCATAATATTAAACCAAGTATCCGTCATGTATTCTTTCATATTTTTTTCTCCATTGCTTTAAAAATTTCTTCTGCATTTAAAATTATATCTATATCAGAATCTTTAAATTGACAATCATATAATTCTTTTTCGTAAGAAGATTTTCTTAAATCAGAATTAAAATTTATATTCTTATTGAAAAACCTTCTTATATAATCAATAGAAACCGAATTTGAACATAAATTATAAGTTAATGATTTTTTGCTAAAACCATTTTTATTAACTTCTCTATGTATAATATTAAATAAATCATCAATTCTAACAAAACGCAAATAGCTATCTTCTGTTAAATATACTTTTTTATCGTTAATAATATCATAAATTAAACCTTTTTTCATATCATTCCCTAAAACACTTGCACATCTTATTATAGTACATATTTTATTGTTTTGTTCACAGTAATTTAATAAAATATTTTCACCAATCTTTTTATGTAACCCATAAAAAATATTCAATTTATAAATTGAATCAATTGAAGAAATTAATATATATTTATCAAACTTTATCTCTGTTATCCTTTGTTCTAATTCTATAACATTTTTTTCATAATCATAAACATGATCATTTAATGATAAATATTTTTTACTATTACCAGCACAATCTATAACAACTTCATAATCTTCCTGTATCATTTGTTTATAGTTTTTTCTTGTAATACCATAAACATCAAAACTTCCTTTCTTTAATAAAAGAAATAACTCAGAACCTATAAATCCATTACTTCCTATTACAGCAATCTTCATTTTTTATTCCATTCTTCAGTAAAAGATTTCAACTTATTTCTTTGTTCTCTTAATAAGAAAGAATCTCTATCATTATATTCAACAGTTGGCATCCAACTAAACTCTTCTTTATTCTTTCCTACAGAATGTTGATAATTATCATAATTACTATTAAACTGTTTAATGTTATATTTTTTAGGATTTTTCCATATATCTGTCCCTGGGTAAGGAACCAACGTGAATAAACTAACTTTTGTTGGTTGTGTTTCTTTAATAAAAGAAATTGTATTTTCAACAATATTATCTGATTCAAATGGCAATCCAGATATCAAAAACAATTTTACTCCCAATCCTTTATCTTTAATCTTTTTAATAACTTTTTTAGCATCCTCAATATTTAACTTTTTTGATATCGAATCCAAAACCTTTTGTTCTACAGATTCAATTCCCAAATTTATAAATGTACCACCATTATTTACCATAACATCAAGCATATAATCTGTGATACTATCAACCCTTGATTCACAAAACCATTTTATGTCTAATTGTGAAATCTTTTCAGAAACATTCTTAAAAAACTTTTTATTAAATGGAAAAATATCATCAATAAACTTATAATGCTTTGTACCATATGTATCTTTTAAATATTTTATTTCATCAAAAATACTATCTGGATCTCTAAAAACCACATCTCTTCCCCATATCACATTAGAAGCACAAAATGCACATTTATATGGACACCCTCTTGAAGCCATTAATGAACAAGATTTAACACCATCCATATATGTTTCATATTGAATCCTATTCCAAATTTTTCTTTTTGGAATAGGAATCAAATTTAAATTTTCATTTTTTGAATAATAAATTGTTTTTTCTTTTATATTATTTAAAATCTTTTGAATGACCAATTCTCCTGGACCTTTTACAACTATATCAAAATCTTTTAAACATTCTTCTGGTAATGCACTAGCATGAGATCCACCTAAAACTTTTATAGATTCTTTTGATAAAGTACTTAACAATTTCACTGTATTATTATAATGAATTGTTGCTCCTGTAAAAAAATATACATCTGCTTCTGGTATAATTTTATCAAAAGATAAATCTACCATTTCATTTTCTATCCCCAAATTGTCTAAAACACCTTCTAAATACATCAATCCTATTGGCTCTGCCATTTTAGGATTTGATAAAAACTTTTGTGAAGGTGAAACTAAAACAATCTTCATCCACTACCTCCTAGAATCTCCTATGGAAAATATCTACACATCTTATCTTCAATAAAAATATTTTCCACAAACTCATTATAAGGTCCAAAAGTACATCTCGGACAATCTTCAACTTTAATATTCCTCATAATTTCCTTATGTCTTTCTGAATTCCAGTGTTTTAATACTTCTTTTGGATCTGGATAATGAGAACAAAGAATTAAATCTTTTCTGCCTCTCATATCAAAACAAAGATGACAATTCCCATCTGCTCCAAATGTTAAAACAAGCGGAGCTGCCCAACATCTCTTAAAAGGAACATTTCTTTGAAAATCTTCTTTAAATTTATGACGAACCCCGTAAAAATGAAAATCATCAGTTTCCAAAAGAAGACTTTGTTCAATTTCTTTATTAATTAAATCATACTTATCTGTATAATCTATTTTCCCCTTGTTTTTGGTCTTTGGAACATTATCCCATCCTACAGGTCTTAGATGAAAATCCTTAACACCAATCTGTTTTGCTAATTGTGCTGCTACATATATATCTTCAGCATTATACGGAGAAAACAGATATTTATACGCTAAATCACAGTTATATCCTGTTCTTTTAATTTCTTTTGCTAGTTTTTCAATATTACGAATAACTACATCAAATAAATTACTATTTTTTATTCCTTTAACTTTTATATATGTATCGGGAGTTCCAGCATCTACTGACACACCAACCCATCTGCAAGTTTTTACTATAGTTTCTATTAATTCATCATTCAAAAGAGAACCATTTGTAATAAGTCCAGCCGCAATATTATTGTTATTTAATCTTAACAAAAAATCTTTTAAACCAGGATTCAATAAAGGCTCGCCCCCTCCGGCTAAACAGGAACTTTTTACACCCCACTCTGCATAAAAATCTGCTAATTTAATTAAATGATCTTTAGGAATAACTGCATTTTTCTTATCTTCCATATACTGCATAGCATTACACCAAATCCAATCATAATTACAACTGTTTGCTGGATCTGTATCAATTTGTATTGGTACAAGATAATCCTCTTTTGCAAATCCTTCAAACCACTCTCTCCACATTAACCCTTTCCAAGAATTAAATGCATTGTATTTATTATTCCATTCTTTCATATTTTTTCCAATCCATTTCAGTTAATATTTCATAAACATTTTTTATTTGTTCTTCTTGTAAAAACATAGAAGAAGGAAGATAAATAACTGTATCATAAATTTTCTGCGCTACAGGAAAATTTCCTAAATTTTTAAATTGTAAATGATCTGTTATTGGATGATATAATTTACTTATTTCACAAAATGTTTGTGTTTTTGAATTTGCAAAACGATAAAATTCTTTATCATGTATCAATGCTGCCATTGCTGTTATTTCTTGACCAAAATCAAATAATTTTATATATTTTCTATATTCATCAAAAATTCTCTTTTTTTCTTTTTTTATATTTTCTAAATCATTTAATTGAGAAAGTCCTAAACAAGCTAAAATATCATTAAATTTAAAATTTAAACCTATTTCTTTATGGATTTTAGTTTCTCTCCAATTTCCACCTTGATCTTTCATATTACAACAAGAATCATAATATTCTTCATTATCTGTTAATATAGCGCCTCCCTGTCCTGTTGTTATCATTTTAGGAGTAGAAAAAGAAAAAATAGAAATATCTCCATATTTACCAGCACCATCTAAACCTACTGATTGAGCACTATCTTCTAACATTAATGTATTATATTTCGTGCACATTTCTCTCACTTCTTTGACATCTTTACCAAGATATCCATTGTGCTCCACAAACATAGCTATTTTTTCATC
>JALOBX010000016.1 GCA_023228065.1 Candidatus Pacearchaeota archaeon
CCAAAGTATTGGTTTTATTACACAAATTATATCAGAATGAGAATGGAAGACGGCAGTGAAATATATTTATATGGGAATATAAAAACGACTGAAATAAAAAAGAAGAAGGATACCCAATGAGTAAGAAAATTTATATAGGATGGAAAGTATTTTCTAGTATTTTAAATGAATTGAGACCAGTTGCATCTTTAAAACCACCAACAAATCACACCCATATGAGCGGATATCATCCTACAGAATGGAATATAATATCTAATAAAAAAAGTTGGGGACCGGTCACTGTATTTACAACAGAAAAGGATGCTATTGATTTTGGGAATTTATATTTATTACATCCTATCATTAAAAAAGTAGAATATATAAAATCAAAAAGGAAATATTTACACTGTGGTCCTGGAAATAATACAAAATATTATATCGGTGATGTATTAAAGGATAATATAGATTCAATTCCAGATCCATCCAAAGTTGATCTTGCTGAAGGTTTTAGAATTATTGAGTGAAAGGAAGAATGGGATGAATCTCTGTAAGAAATGTAAAAATAAAAAAAAGTGTGGAATGTTTCATTCAAACACAATTCAGTGCTATATGTTCGAAAAGAAATTTGGAGGAGAAACTGTGAAAAAGTTCATTATCGATATGTTTCTTGTTGTGTTATTTTCACTTGCATTTATTGTGATTGCTAATACCGTGGCATATTTTATCGGTGGAGATAGAATTGAAACATTGGTGTATATGCTTCTTGGTATAATTGTGGGTAACGAATTAAGAACACTTAATATCTTAAGAAAGTAAGAATAAAAAATGATGTGGTTAATTTACTTTGTTGGAATGGTTGATAAATTAATAGATTTTCTCGATGTCATGTGTTTTTTGAGCGGAATATTCACAATAATTATTACACTTCTATTAGTTGCATCTAGATTCGATTCAAATTTTCCCTTTGATGAAAGTATCAAATTTATCAACAAATTTTTTATAGTGTGAATGGAGGAATTGAGTGCGCTTAGAAGAAATAGGATTTTATACCTTAGAAGAAAAAAGAGCAAAAGAAGTATCATCTAAATCTCCAATGTGGAGATGTGAAATACTTCTGACGGATAAATGCAATTTCTCTTGCCCATATTGCAGAGGTATTAGAAAAGATTGTGTTGGGGAACAATCACTTCCCAATATGATGTCAATCATAAACACATGGTCGAAAGATAATCTAAGAAATATTAGATTCTCTGGAGGAGAACCAACATTATATCCTCATCTTATTGAAGCAGTTAGATATGCAAGAGATTGTGGAATTAAAAGAATAGCAATATCGACAAATGGATATTCTTTAACAAAGTATTATCTGGAATTAATTAATGCCGGAGTGAATGACATTTCAATATCATTGGATGCATGCTGTTCTTCGTTTGGTGATAAAATGGCGGGTGGAATAAAAGGAGCATGGGATGTTGTGGTTGAAAATATTAAAATATTATCTAAATTTACTTATGTCACCGTTGGGATTGTGTTGACAGAAGACACTATCAATCAAGCAACAGATATTATTAAATTTTCTCATGATTTAGGAGTTGCAGATATCCGATTATTATCTGCATCCCAATATAATGTTGTTATTCCACAATTAGAAAATATAAGTCAAGATATTTTAAATTCACATCCAATCTTGAAATACAGAGTAAATCATTTTCTCAATGGCAGAAATGTAAGGGGAATATCAGAGAATGATTGTCATAAATGCTATATGGTTCTTGATGATAGTGCTATAGCAGGAAAATATCATTTTCCATGCATTATATATTTAAGAGAAGGTGGAAACCCAATAGGAAAAGTTAATCCTGATATGAGAAGAGAAAGAATATTGTGGCATGAGAATCATAATTCCTATAGCGATTCAATATGCAGAAAGAATTGTTTAGATGTATGCATAGATTATAATAACAAAGTTTTAGAATATAGAAAGGAAATTGAGAATGAACAAAGTTAATAGCAGATATGTTTTGATGTATGAGAATTTTCGAACAGGAAAACGTTATAAAAATAAAAGGTTAGCTATAAAAAATTCTAATGTTGGAGACGAAATAGCAAGATATAAAAACATAAATAAAGATTGGAATGGGAATGCACCGGGATTATATCTACAACCATTGGATGATTATGTTGTCAAAGCGGATTTAAATGGGAAAAAATATCTTGAAAAGGATAAATATTGATGAGAGTCAAAAAGATTAATTGGATCAAACGATCATGGAAGAATGATGGTATAATTGGTGATACCAGGTTATTTAGAATTATTAGATATGGTAAGAACAATGTCGAATTAACTTGTGTTATGAAAGAAAAAGGAAACACTGTTGATTATAAACATAAAACAGTTAAATCTGCAAAACAAGCAGCACAAGAATATATTGATAAATTTGTTACAAAAATTATTATGGAAGAATGAATGAATATCAATAGATTTAAATTCAGAACATGGGATGAGAAAAACAAACGATTTCACTATTGGGGATTTATTGATGGAGCATTCATAGGACCAGATTTTGCAAGATCAAAAGATCATACGGAACAATGTCTTGGTCTACCAGATAGATGCAATAAATTGATATATGAAGGTGATATTGTTCAATCTGTTTCAAATATCATCGAAGTTTCAACTGGAAAAAGAACTGGTGAAATATCAATAAAGAATCTTGAAGTTAGGTTCTCGCCAGGCAAAGCAGCATTTATTATAGGATCTAACAGGATAGTATCCCCGGAATGGTTAGCAGAATTTCATGAAGTTATAGGGAATATTCATGAGAATCCTAATTTGTTGGAAGGTTGGAGGAAAAAATGAATCAGAAAGAAAGAGAAATGTTTATTTCTAATTTCATTAAGTTCTTATCAAAAAAAGAAATTCTTATTGGATGTGTGACAAATTGTGATACCCTAGATAGAATATCAGAAAAAGAAGTGAATGAATTAATTAAAGAATATATATCTAATGGAGATTATAAACTTGATGTGGGTGGTAAATGATGATTGAATTAGGAGGACCATTAATACTTTTGATGGGTATTATTTTGATGATAATATCAATTTGTATTTTTGCAGCAGGATTATTATTCTCTCCGGAAACATCAAAGAAGATACCAGAAGGTCATTATATGGCTCCACTAGAAAGAGAAATCGAGATACCCCCACCTAAACCACTCACAGAAGGAAGCAGGCGGACTTTAAACAAAATTGAAATTCTACCACCAAGACCCAATGATATACCTGGTCCTCCCCGGTCTGCGGATGAGGATTTGATACAGAGCCAGATTGAGCGGAATAAGGCAGAGGCTGAAATGTTTAAGGAACAGGCTGAGTATTGGAAGAGACGGGTTGAAAAGGAAGAGCATGCCAAAGAGACTAGAAAGATCGTTGATAAAATGATAATGATGGGGCATTGAGGTTTTTATTCTAAAGGAGAAATGATGAAAAGAAAAGGATTTTCTATCGAGGATTTGTATGAGTGATAATGCAGTCCTGGATCTTATGACCGTGTACAAAAACAGGAAAAGGAAAAACAACGGGAGGAATTCTCAAATGTCGTTAACAACATCTCAGAAGAAAGACATCAGGAAAGCACTTATGGAAATTCTAGAAGACAATGATTGCATTCTTGTTCAGGTAAATGAAAAGCTTGAAGAGGATGAAATTTCGTGGTATGTAAAATCTATTGATGCTGAATCCCATTATCCCGAAGAAGATGATGATGAATTCAATGATCTTCGAGAAGAAGTTAATGATTACATTCAAGATCTTATGAAAACTGCTATTGCAAAGATAAAGTAAAAGAGGAAACATGAATGCATCATTGATTTGGATTTGGATGACAATAGGTTCCATAATTATCACATTAATTTCAATAGCAATTACTTTGCTTTCAATCACAAAGACATTATCATTACAAAATAAATATAATTTTAAACAAATTGAAATTAATGAAGCAAACACCAAAATAGCAAGGATTCTGGATGAGAAAATTTCGAAGTTGGAAAAGGAGAAATGAGAAATGCAGGTTGCTACATGTACAAAGTGCAGTCATTTCAATGGAGATGATTCTTGTGTTAAAGAAGGAAGGACAAAGAAGATTTTGGATATTGATGAATGCAATACTTATGATGAGAAGGGAAGAGTGATACTTGATAAAGAGGAGAAATAATGTTTAGCATGATTTTAGGCATCGTCATAGGTATTGTATTAATTATTGCCAGTATAATAGGTACTTTAGTTTACTGGGAAAAACGATCTAAGAAGATCGGTGGACGATGGATGTAAGAGGATGATTATGAGAAAGAGAGAATATAGTTTAATATATTCTCTCTTTTTTTGATTATATAAAGTTATTTTTTATTTGTCTCAGAAACCATTTTCTTAACAATAGATTTAGAAGTTTGAGCTTCTTTTTCTACATTAGTTGCTTTCTTACCACTGAATATTGATTTCAATGTTGAAAATAATTTCATGACTATAGGTGTTAATTTTTGAATTATGAATAAAGAACCAATTGTGACTATAGCACTTAAAGCAAAAAATAAAGCAGACACCAGTGCTTTTGAAGATGTATCGCTTACACCTTTAGAAGATAGATATTTTAAAACTATTTCTCTTGATGCACTTAAATACGATTTAAATGCTTCTCTATATTTCTTTCCTGCTTCTATAGATTTTTCAACTTGTTCTGGTGTTTTTCCAATATTCAACATTGCTGATTTATTTTGATCCATTTCTTTCTTTGAATCGTTATATTTTTTTAATACAACAGCACTAGCTGCACCTTCTCCTGCAATCCAAGCATATAGTTTTTTCATTTCTTGTTTTAAAATATTATCAAACTTTGACATTCTTTCAATATTTCTTTTTTTCATACTAGATAAAATAGAAGAGTTAAGGAGATCATCCCCCACAAGTCCATCTCTTTCTGGATGGTATTTCTTTGAAAAGGAAACAAGTCTTTGCTGCATTTTTTCGATAGTTGTTATTCTCATTTTAAACATATCTTTAATTTTAAGTGATTTACTCACTCTAGGAAATACTTTCTTGGCAACACCCTTTGCCATTTTAACTGCACCCTTAGCAATTGCGCTTGCTGGCCCTTCACTCAAATATCTCTTGACCAATTCCAGATTATCATACTCCAATATATTCTTCATCTGATTTGATTCTAAAACATATATTGATTTTTCAATCATATGATGTTTTATACATTCTGCATAGTAATCAACTTCAGATTTACTTAATTTCATTTTATTCCTCCAAAAAAAAAATAAAATATTTTATTTTTCACTTTTATCCATTTTAGATTTTAATTCTTTCAATTTAGATTTATATTTATCTTTAGATTTAGTATCTGATTTATCTAATAATTTTATCGTGATGTTATAAATCTTGTCAGCTTTTTGTTTCAATAATTTTATATAATATTCTTTTTCTTTTGCATCTTTTGGTTTTTTAATTGCCATCTGATAAATATGTTTCAATGTATCTATGATGGTGGAAAAAGAATACATTAATAAAAGGACACTCGGTCCACCAATAATAACACCAGCCAATAATGCTCCTGACGCTTTAATTAGAGCAAAGGTGCAAGCTCCAATCATGGTAATTATTATTCCGACGGGCAATAACATTCTACATGCTGTTTTAAATATCTGAAACATCTTTGAAAAGAAAGATGATGTAGCAGCATAATCTATTTCTTTTTGTTTAACCAAATTATCCCATTCTCTCTGTAATTTATAATATTCATCTTTGATTTTGGTATATAATTTATAATCATCAGTCTCCACTGTTTCTAAAAGATCAAATAAAATTTCTAACATTTTATTTCCTGATTTAACAATGGTTCTTGTTATAATTGTTTTATTTTTATCTTGATTATTATCTTCTTTTAAAAATGATTTCAATATTTTTTTATTATCTAATTTTAATACCGACATTATCTGATTTGTATTTAAATTGTATACATTTTCCTGGATATATGATGTTTTTAAAATATCTGAAAAATAACTTAATTCGGATTCAGTTAATTTTATTTTCATTTTATTCTCCTTATTAAATTTTATATAAATCTTTGACGATTTTACCAGTAAATTTATCAAATGGAATTAATAATTTTTGAATTGAATAATTTAAGATTTCTATTTTTTTATTAATATTAATAATTTCATTTTCCTTGCATATATAAGAATCTTCTAAAGATTTTGTTCTGCTTTTAATTGATGGGTGGTCATATATTGTTTTCCCAATAAATGGATCTATTATATCTTGTAACTTAATAAGAATATATTTAATTAAATCGGATAGTTTGACAACCCAAGATGCGTTTGTTCTAACCCCATATCCGATAATTCTTAATGCTTCAGCAAGTTCCTTATTATATCCTAATTTTTTAACAAACATATCTGCGTCTTTTTCTGATAGTCTCGTATATATATTTATTAAAACCGAAAAAATAAAAAATATATGAGAAATAGATTTTTGGATTATAATATCGAATTTTGTAATATATTGCATCAAGTTTAATAACCACGCAATTTTTATATTTTTAAAAACCAGCCAATGTCCTATTTCATGTAACCACACGGAAAATAATAAATCCTGATTTAACATACTTTTAATCCCTTTTGTTTCATATATGGATATTTTAAAATTAGAAGGCAATTTAAAATTAATTTTATTATTTTTTTGGATTGTAGTATTTTCTAGATTATTCCCAAGAATAGACATTCCTCTTATTACCATGAAAATGCCGGAGATTGGAATCATAAATAGTTGTGCTTGAGTTCTATTGGCGGCACTTGGAAGAGTCCAACAATTTGGAGAACTCATATCATTTAGAAAAATATCAAATGGAAGTCCTTGTGTTTTGTTATTGAAATATTCCATGTCTTCTGTAACTCGTTTTGTTATAACTGGAATATAATACTGAAGTCTTCCTTTAATCTCACTATATATGGTGGGAAAAAACCTTTCAAATGTTTCAATAGTGTTTACGACTGGAATTTTTTGTTCCAAAAGTAAATTATTAGCAAACTTCAAATAAAAATCAC
>JALOBX010000017.1 GCA_023228065.1 Candidatus Pacearchaeota archaeon
CAGAACGAACCCATAGATGTCCGCAGTGCGGACTCATTATGGATCGAGATGAGAATGCAGCTTTGAACATATTGGCCCTTGGTATAAATGGCCTGGGTGAAAATCCCTAGATGCCATGGGTTTTTAACCCATGGAATATTCACTTCTTTATCTGTTTTTAATTTTCCATCTATTACTTTAATTTTTATGATCATTTTTCTCCTCACCTTTGTTGGAAAAATATATACCAAGACCAAATCCAAAAATCCAAATCAAAATTATAATCATTAGAAGATTAAACAACCATCCCTCCAAACACAAAAAATAGGGATGATGTGTCCTTGTGCCACCACATCATCCCCAAAAATTAAAACGAAAACACAATAAGTAAAGCGAGAACGGGACGAGAAAACTTATGATTGAAAATTGTAAAAACTATATTTGCCATAATATTCAGCAAATACAGTATAATTTAATTTATCCAAATACGATTTTAATTCAGTGACAAACTTTTCAGGACTTCTAAATTCAAACTCGTCAATAGAATGAAAATCTGGCCTATATTCCCAAAGGTTGGCTTCATATATAACAGTATCATTCAGAACCACTCTTGCCATTGCACATGACATATCTCTATCTAATCTAAGATAATTCCTATCTCCTCTAGTTAAACTTAGAATATATAAAATATATTCGCTGGTATGATTAATCTTCAGCATAACTTTATCTCCCCTATATAAACAAGATAAAATTATTGTTTTTATCCAATTAAATATTTTCATTTTATTTCTTCTTTCTCGATAATATTTTCAATCTGAACTATTTTCATATCATTATCTTCCAACCAACTATTCATCCAATCTAATAATTGTTTTTCATCATATATATCTTGAGGAGATACGTTTTCTTTTATCCACTTCATGGCTGAATCTAAAAGAGTGTTTGAGAACAGATAACTGTTAAAATCGGAGTTCATCCAACCTCCCATTTATTTTTGTTTGAATATTTATGAATTGTTTATTTTTCTTCCGAAACTAAATTTTCCATTAGATTAACTCTTTTATTAAAAGCATCCACACTTAAAAACTGTTGCCAATAAATCTCATCCATTGTTTCAGTAACATAAAATACTTTTTTATCTTTCATTGTAATACACGTTTGTGCATCAATATAATTGGGATCCGAAACATCAAAAATACTGTCAATATCAAAGGTATTAATAAGAAATTGATATCTTTTATCTAGTGGATACATATCTACGAGCATTCCGTTCAATTTTATTTTACTTCCATCTCTTTCGTGTGCTCTTGTTACTTTCAATAACATTACATTGCCCCCGATTCATTTCTTTTCAAACTTTTATAGTAATCAACAATTTCATGTGCCATTTTAGAATTTAATTTTTTAATTTCGTCTTCACCAAGAAGTATTTCTTGATATGTATCACCATCAAATATTGTTAAGCACAGTGGATGTTTTTTCATCGTATCTTCATGAAAATTTAATGTAATTTTATGCAAACTATTTCCATCATAACTAGCAGGGATAAGATCATTTAATTTCCTAAGAAATCCGAGAACCGTATTATCCATTTTATTCTTTTTAAACATTTTTAGATTCCTCCAATTGCAGCACCTTCCAACGATTTCATAAATTCTTCTTTAGCTTTCTTACAGCAACTCCCATCATATTTTTCATCTGACCAATCATGACCACAATAAGAACATTTGGTTTTAAATTTTGAAACGATATTTGGTTCAAATCCATTCATATTTAAATTCTTTCTCATATATTTCCTAGAAATGAAGTTAGTAAATCCATTTGGCGTTTTAATTCTACATCCACCCCTACTTCTAATCTCACCTCCGATAACGAATTGATTAACATTTTGAAACTCTCCTTCCCCACTTAGGGATCTAATTTTTTTAACTTTAAAACTACTTCACATTCGGTTAGGTCTTTACTCCATTTGTAATCTGCAGACAATATCAACATTTTTTTTAGAAAATCATCTATAAATCTTTCTCTAATAATTTTTTCATAATCCGGAACTGAACACTCCATCATATATTTCCCTCCTCGTAATTCATTAATTGTAAAATACAAAATATAACTACCGACCAAATAAACCATATAAATTTTATGAAATATTCGAGTAAATCAATTAACTCCATATCAAACTCCAATTGATTGGGCTACTGCTAAAAAGTTTTGAATAGCATGCGCAAATGAACCAAGAAAATATCCTGTTAAATCATATCCTTCTTCGGAAGATTTCTTTTGAATGAGCATATATAAATAATGCATGCCTACACACAATAATCTTCTAAACATAAAATAAAATGTGATATCATGGAATTTTATCATGTAGCTATATAAATACAAAAAGAATTCTATAAATCCAAATATAAATGTAAATAGATATGGATATCCTTTTTTAAGAAATATTCTCTTAGCATATTCTTCTATTAGTGGTGCAATAATTATGCAAGACAATTTATAGTTGATTATAAAATCCATTGCCATTAGATTGAATGTTTCCATTAAAATCCAACTGCATAAAATAACTAATCCAACCCCAACAAAACAATAAAAGCTTCTTACCCAAAATAATTTTTTTTGTGTTGTATGTATACTTCCCATTCAATACTCCAAAGAAAATATTACATATTTAAAAATATTAAAATCTTATTTATTCTGTTTATTTAATTCCACACAAAAACATATGATTATTACTCCTAACACTACAAATACTTCCCAAAATAGTTTTATAAATAATAAAATTGGTAGTGTTAAAAAATAAATTGTTATTAAAAATATTATGACCATTGGAATGGCTAGCATTATTCCTATATATAAAAGTGTTATATGACATGCTAATTTTAAGTATGCAATTGTTATATTGGCCACTTCGTTGAAATCAATCTTAGGAAACTTAAACATTTTTTGTTTTCTTTTAAACCTGCCTTTCTTATATTTTTCTAAATGGATTGAGTTCTTTTAGGCTACTAATTAGGATCATAAGAGGCCAAAATATTAAGACAACCCACAATCCGTTATCATCTTCTGCCATATCATAATCCTTTTTAAGATGTGGGTATAAAAAACAACCCAATGAGCAATGGCAAAATATAAAGCAAAATATTTTAGATAATAATACAAAACTCATTTATCCCCCACTAACAATCATCACCATAACCTTATTTCCAATCTCTGGTTCTTTTTCAATTTTAACAGATCCTAATAGTGATTTGATTTTATTAACAAGAGATATGGTCACATCCTTATTTAAAACTTCTCTTCCCTTGAGTTTAAAAACAAATTGC
The DNA here is from genome assembly GCA_023228065.1 of Candidatus Pacearchaeota archaeon. Next base: position 3,306 of record JALOBX010000017.1, read on the forward strand.
ACCTTAATATTTTTTTCGATGAATTCTAAAGCATGTCTTATTTTAGTTTGTAAATCATGATCATTAATGTTTTGTTTAATTTCAATTTGTTTTGTGATCACTTTATTTTTCTTTTTATTTTCTTTTTCCTTTAATCTTTCTTCATATTTAAGTTTTCCATAATCTAATATCTTGCAAACCGGTGGATTTACATTTGGTTGTATATTAACCAGATCCAGATTATTATTATTTGCAATTTCTAGTGCTTCATTTAAAGAAACAATCCCAAGCTGTTTACCATCCTTATCTATCAATCTTACTGAGCTTGCTCTTATCTTTTCATTCACTTGATATTTATCTGGGTTGTTTTTTCTTGTATCCTCATCCTTAATATATTCCACTGTATTTTCATCGGAAAAGCTCATTCTATTAAAAATCCTCCATCTAATGTTTTTGAAAAACAAGAATTCTTGTTTTGATTTTGTTCATTATTTAAAATTACTTATGATTTTTTAGGTTTTCTGATGTCACATTTATATTTGATCCAGTCACCACATTCAACAATCCTTGTTGATTTATCACAAGAAATTAATCTATCAATATCATTGATAACATATATTGCAGCATCTATTGTTTTCAACTCATCATTATTTGTGGAATCATTGGGAGTATAGAAAAATACTTCAACTATTTCTCTTTTATATCCAGCTGGTAATTCTATGATATCCATTCTTTTGAATGCATCTATTTCATATTCGGACTTAAATTCAATCAATTCTCCTCTAATATAATCTCTATTATTTTTTGTTAATGTCACATGGGGATATGATCCGCCTGTTAAGTCATACATTTTTGCACCACGAATATATCCATCATTAATATTTTCAATATAATTTGAAATAACACAATGTAATCTCTGTCCTTTTCTCAATGTTCCATATACAAATACATTCATATTTTGTGATCCTCCTTAGTCTATAACCTTATTTTTGTTATAGAAAAAAGAAAGATCATTTTTTTATGTGTCTGAAAAAATTAATTGAAAAATAAAAAACGGGATTGTCTGAATCCCGTTTTCACACAATAATTAACATTTAATTAATTTTATCCTGTATAATTTTTTGTTCATATATTTTTTTCTAGCTGATATCGAGAATATCATCTCATCTGGTTCAAAACAATCTTTGTTTATATTTTCACATTCTTCTGTAGGTGAACACATATTTATATCCCCACCACACATGTGTTCACACCCAATTCTTTTTTTACAGTTACAACAACAAATCCAATCACTTCTACTCATGTTAGCACCGTACCGTTTTAAAAATTAATTTTTTTGTAAATAATTTACAATTAAACATATTAAATTCCCCAATATAAAATCTAAAATATAAATCATTTGAGATTCCATAGTAGCCAATACTGTTAAGAATATGGGAAGTGCAGACATCAATCATAATTTTATTTCTTGTTGCTTTACAATTTAAATTTATAAAATTCTGACCACATCCACACTCACATTTCTCAATATTAAGACTATTCATATGTAAACATTCTGAACAACACAATTTTCCAGTTTTTATTTCACTCACTTGTTTTCACCTTTCAATGACTTTAATTTTAAATGATTTTTTAATATAGCATGATAAATAATCTTCATCGGGGTTAAAAATATAATGTTTTTCATTACAATTCTCATTTGGTAAAAATGAGAAATAATGTGATTTTTTAGATAAAGAATCTTCACATACCACAATATAACGATTTTCAATATCAATAGGATATTTAATATATTTTAATTTTGAACAGGTTCTACATATTATTTCTGTCTTGCTACACATATTAATTTCTCCTTATCTTTTAATGATTTTAATTTTAAATGATTTTTTAACATAACATACTAGATCGACAGTAGTTGTTTCAAAAATATAATGTTTATCCTTACAATTTTTATCAGATTTAAATGAATAATACGGAGAACTATCCAACGAACATTTGCATACTACTGCATCATAATTTCCTCTCAATATATCAAAACAATTTTTTTTAATGTATTTTAATTTTGAACACGATTCGCATATTTTTGGGTGATCATATACTCCCATTTATTTATCCTCATCAAAGTGATATAATTTTCTTAGTCTTTTGATTAAATCATCATCTTCAATATAATAAACATCACCAAGATTTTGGATCAATTGGCCTAACCTTAAATCTGGTAATTCCTTCCAGATATTTTTTAATTCTTTAAGAATTCTATTGATTCTTTTAGGATCTCTCATTTTTCAAACCGACCTTTCAAATAGATAGGGGAATAAAAGTACATACTGGTCTCTCGCATTTACATGTATATTTCATTAGACATGAATTCCTTTTATTTTTGATTATGTGTAATTTGATGTTGATGGCATATTTGCATCTGAATGGAATATTTTTTTTCTTGGAATCATATTTAAATGATTTTCTCATTTTACTTCTTCCACCTTCTCATAAATATCATTAACATTTCCATTTTTATCAAAATATATTTCTAAATCAATTCCGTTAGAATGAACTTCAATTTGCATAGTCCCATCAGCAACGGGAACAATACAAATACTATCTAAAAATTTTCTTACACCTTCTATAACTTTTTTGTTAATTGCTGCTGCTCCATATGAATCCCAATTTTTCTTCGTAACGTCAGATTCTAATTCAATTAATTCTTTTTCAAAATTTTGCATGAATCAACTCCCAAAAATTCAAAATTCTATTTTACGTCTTCTAGGAACAAAACAATCTCTATTAAAATCACGTTCACTGGCATAATATTTATATCTATTTGTTTTAGAAGGGATCCCATGAACTAATGAATCTTCACATATTATAATTTTTAAACCATTTTTGCGTTTCAATATTGACTTTCTTTTGTCTAGGTTTTTGTATTTAATTAATTTTTTACAATTCTTACAGCAATTTTTCATTCACAACTCCAATCTTATATTCCACCCATTTCCTAGTTGTTGGGTGAAGAATAATATTATCTCTATTTTTCTTATACCATTTCAGAGTGTTATCTTTTCCATAAATTGCTTTTCCAGCTCCAATCCAATCTGAAATCATTTCATCAATATATTTTATAGGCATCTCTA
>JALOBX010000018.1 GCA_023228065.1 Candidatus Pacearchaeota archaeon
TACACTGAAAAAGGGAATTTGATTAATTCAGGGGAGTTTAACGGAATTGATAATGAAAGTGCGAAATCTAAAATAACGGAATTTTTAGAAAAGAAAAAATTGGGAAGAAAAGTTGTGCAGTTCAAACTTCGTGATTGGCTTATTTCCCGTCAGAGATACTGGGGAACTCCAATACCTGTTATTTATTGCGACAAGTGCGGGGTCGTTGCTGTGAATGAAAAAGATTTACCCGTAAAACTTCCTAAGGATGTTAAATTTGGCGAAGGAAATCCTTTGCTTACGAATGAAAAGTGGATAAAAACAAAATGTCCTAAGTGCGGGAATGTAAATGCCCGTCGTGAAACAGACACGATGGATACATTTGTAAATTCTTCATGGTATTTTTTGAGATATTGCGACCCTGAAAATAATAAAGAAATTTTTGATAAGAAAAAAATAAAATATTGGATGCCCATTGACCAGTATATCGGCGGAGCGGAACATGCCTGTATGCATTTAATTTATTTCAGATTTTACACAAAGTTTTTGAGAGATTTGGGTTTGCTTGAATTTGATGAACCAGCGAAAAAATTATTTCATCAGGGAATGCTGCATGGCAGCGACGGAGAAAAGATGTCAAAATCCCGGGGAAATACTGTTGACCCTATTGACACAATAAAGAAATATTCAGCTGATTCTTTGAGATTGGCGTTAATGAGTTTTGCTTCTCCCGATTCAGATACAAATTGGGATGAAAAAGTTCTTGCAGGAAGCCACAAATTTTTAACAAGAGTTTATGTATATTATAAAAATGTAAAGATTTCAAAAAAAGAAAATCCAAAAATTGAAAGTAAATTAAATAAAATAATTAAAGAAGTAACAAATCAAATTGAGAATTTCAAATATAATCTTGCAATAATAAAAATAAGAGAATTGTTTTCTGTTTTGTTTAGTGAAAATGAAGTTTCAAAAGAGGTTTTGGAAAATTCACTGAAGCTTCTTCATCCTTTTTGTCCGCACATTACAGAAGAACTTTACGAAAAAATCGGAAATAAAAATTTCATCAGTTTGTCGTCGTGGCCGATTGTCGAGGAGAAAAAAATCGATGAAACTTTTGACAAACAGGAAGAAGCAGTTGAAAAATTGGTTTCGGATGTGGTGAATATAATTAAAATAGTTGAGCAACGTGAAGGGGCGGGGAAGAAAAATAAAGTTTATGTTTATGTTGTTCCAAATGAAAAATCATTATATACTTCAGAAGAAATTTCAAAGCGCGTTGGAAAAGAAGTTTTAATCTATGCAGTCAATGATTCAAAAAAATATGACCCAAATAATATTTCTAAAAAGACCAAGCCCAATCGACCGGCGATATATTTGGAATAGTCATATTTTTATAATCTCTTTGACTTTATAATTCATGATTGAAGAGGGTGATAAATTTTATTTTTACGCAAATAAAAAAGTAATTTATGTCATTCTTGGTTTAATCGGTATTGCGGTGATTATTGTTTTAGCGTCGGTTTTTACGAAATCTATAAAAAATAATATTTATGAACAAATTCCAATTTGCGGCGACGGGAGTTTTCCGGGAACGTGTTCTTTGACAAAACCTTATTATTGCGATATCGACGGAAAACTTGTTTATAATCCGACGACATGCGGATGTCCAGGCGGATTTTCAAAAACGAATGGTTTTTGCAATTCAAATTATGAAATAAATTCCAAGGAAATTCCGATTCAATATTTTGTCGGCGGGGGCAAGACGGAAATTAGTTACGAAGTTTATGGCGGGGTCGACGAGTACTTGTATTTACAAAAGCAGTCGATTGAATATGATTACGGCGAGGATTTTTCGAGAGCGGATTTCAAAATAAATAAAATGGATGAAGAAATTCAGAGAGAATTTTTGATGCCTCTGGTCGTTTATATTCAGGATAGTTCGAATGACAAAGATGAACAGGCAAGAATTGCGATAAGTTTAGTTCAGAATATTCCGTTTGGAGCGTCGAATAAAACTTATAATTTTGGAAATACTAAGGTGAATTATTCAAGATATCCTTACCAGGTTTTGTATGACAATGAAGGAGTGTGCGGGGAAAAAACGGAACTGCTTGCTTTTTTATTGAGGGAACTTGGTTTTGGAGTTTCGTTCTTTTATTATCCTGAAGAAAATCATGAAGCGCTTGGAATAAAATGTTCGGTTGAAAAAAGTTTCGGAAACACCGGATATTGTTTTGTTGAAACTACTGCACCGTCGATAATTTCAGACAGCCAGATTAATTATGCAGATATCGGAAAATTAAATTCTGTTCCCGAGCTTTATTTTATTTCTGAAGGATTAAGTTTTGGAGATGAAAATTTTTATGAATACAAGGACGCAAAGAAAATCCGTAAAATAAGAAATTCCGTCGAGAAAAGAGGATGGTTAGGTCCTTTGAAAAAAAGAAGTTATAATAACTTAAAAGAAAAATACGGATTAGTTGATGAATATTTCAGCGGATGTAGAAACATTTATTAATAATAAAATGTTTTTTACAAGTATGAAAAAAGAGGGGATGGTTTGGGTTTTATTGATGGGGATTTTTATTTTTGTTAGTATTAGTTTTGTTAGTGCTGTTACAAATGTAACAGCATGCGGGACATTGGGTTCAGCAGGGGAATATTATACTTTGAATCAATCGATAAATTCTACTGGAACATGTATAACTATTGGGGCAAATAACATTACTCTGGATTGTCAGGGATATACAATAAACTATTCTTCGGAAGGTCTTACAAATACTTATGGAATTTATGTTAGTAGTAGGGCTAATGTCACAGTTATGAACTGCAATGTTTTTGACGTGAATAGAACTAGTTCTGGGACCAATAGGCATGGCATTTATTTTACCTTAATTTTTTCTCCTGAACCTTATTTTGAAAAAATTTGGAACAATACAGTGAATGTAAGTGATTCAAAGGGAATTTATATTTCTTCTGGAAAGAATGTGAATGTGAGTTACAATTCTGTATCTAGCTCTTCCGGGGAGGGAATACATATAAATCTGGTAAATCAGAGTATTGTTTCAAATAATGGTGCAAGTAGCTCTTCTTCTTTTGCTTTTTATATTACAAACACACTAAATAGTTCTTTTTATTATAATAACGGGACAGGCTCCGGAAATTCTGGTTTTGCTCTTTCTGGGAGCAATAACAACACTTTTTTTGACAATGATGCATTTAGTGATTTGGGAAGAGCTTTTTATCTTTTAAATTCAGATCAAAATAATTTGACCCTCAATTTTGCCAACAGCACTTCAAATAGAGCCTTTTATTTTGTTAATGCAAACAATTCTTACTTGCACTCTAATTTAGGTTTTGCAGCATCTTATGAAGCAATTGCTTTTTTAAACTGTGAAGATGAGACGCTTATTAATAATACAGGAACAAGTAATTCAAAGCCGTGCAATTGGAATTTATTTTGGTTCTAATTTTACTTTGATCAATAATACAGGTGTTAGCACATATGGTCAGGGCATTAATTTAGACCGAACTGAAAATAATACTTTAATAGGTAACAATGGCACATGTTATACTTATGAAGATGGAATTTGTCTTCAGATGAGTACTAATAACATTCTTATTTCAAATTGGGGTTCAAGTAATTCTCTTGCGGGCATTGAGCTTGCAAATTATTCAAGTAATAATGTCATGATTGAAAACAATGGAACAAGTGTGTCGGGGTTTGGAATTTTAGTTTATTATTATAGCACAAATAATTCTTTAACAAACAATAGTGGATTTTCTGATTCCGGGTACGGAATACAATTGCGTAATAATATCAATACAAATATCCTCACAAACAATACTGCTTTGACGAATAGTGGGAAAGCATTCGACATGTCATCTGTAGTATATAACAATACTATTTACTCTCTTGATGCAAGAGCAGTTGGTTCTGGGGGAGTTGGAATTTATATCCATGGTGAAGCAGCAAATAATACTTTTTATAATAGCAGAAATATTTCGGGATTCAGTCAGGATATTTTTATTTCTTCTCTTTCAGGCAGTGTAAATAATAGTTTTGTAAACTGTACCTATAATGCTTCTAAGGAAAGAATTGATTCTGTTGATGGAGAAATAATAAGAAAATGGTATTACAAAATTTTAGTAAATAGCAGCACGGGAAAGAATCTTTCGGGCGTAATTGTTTCTGGGGTGAATTCTTCAGGAGTTTCTCAGTTTAGTCTAACTACTGGTTCTTTAGGATCAACAAATCAAGTCGAAGTAATTGATTATTTAAATGTAAATGGAACAAGAATATATTATTCAAACTACACAATAACAGCATCGCTTTCAGGATACGGTAGTTCAAGCAAGCAAATGAATTTTACTTCTTTACAAAACAAATTGGACGATTATTTTACGTTAATTCTTAGTCCAATCACTGTTTCATCAACAGATTCTGCTTCAGGTTCGGGGACATGGACATTCCGTCCTTCAGAAGAAAATTTGGAAAAAGGGTATTCTGTGAATATAGCAAAAAATCAAAAAGTTGAAATTCCCGTCGGTGAAAATAAAAAACAGGTAAAAATTGAAAGTGTTGGTGAGGAAAAAGTTATTGTTTCAGTTGACGGAGAAAATTACGAAATAGAAAATTCAGCGTCGGAAAAAGTTGATTTGGATAGTGATGGATTTTATGACATTAAAATTGTGAATAACGGCGTTACAGGAAATTACGCAAATCTTGAATTCAAATTAATAAATGAAAAAATCGAATCTAAAAATGAAGAAGAGCAAAATGAAAATATTTTTGATGAAATTCCTGATGTGATAAAAAGTATTGATTGGAAAATTTATGTTTTATCTGGTGCGATTTTGATTTTAATTGTTTTTTGGGTTTTATTGAAAAAAGAAAAGCACAAAAAGAGATACAAGAAATATGGATATTAATCATTCAAGCACAGCTTTTATTCTCCTTATTCCTGCTGCTGAAGATTCTTCTTTTATTATTTTGAATTTCCCCAATTCGTGAGTGTTATTTACATGGGGTCCGGTGCAAATTTCTTTGGAGTACCATTCATCAATTTTTTTTGGTTTGTGGATTGTATAAACAGAAACCATTTCAGGATATTTTGAACCGAATTCAGATTGAGCGCCCGACGACAAAGCGTCTTTAAGAGGCATTTCTTCACGGGTTATTGTCAATCCTGCGGAAATTATTTCGTTCATCTTTTTTTCAATCTGTTTGATTTCGTCTTCGGTAAGCTTTCTGTGGAAGTTAAAATCAAATCTTAATCTTTCGGGTGTAATATTTGAACCGCGTTGTTTTATTTCCTTGTCTTTCAAAACATATCTTAGAGTTTCGTTAAGAAGGTGTGTTGCTGTATGGAGTTTTTTTGTTGCTTCTGAATTGTCTGCCAAACCTGATTTAAATTTTCCTTCGGCAGAAGTTCTGGACAAATCCTGATGTTTTTGAAATTCTGCGTTGTATTTTTCCAAGTCAATTTCAATACCTTTCTCGTCGGCAAGTTCTTTAGTCATTTCAATCGGGAAACCGTACGACTGGAATAAAAGGAAAGCTTCTTTTCCTGAGATAAATTTTTTATCACCTCTTTTTGTTTTTTTATTACCGATTATTATTGTTGGTTGGTTCAATTTTAGATTCATTCTTAAAGGTTCTGCTTGTATTATCTTATTAAAGTAATTTAATCCTTTTTCAAGTGTCTGTAAAAATCTGTTTTCTTCTGCATCAAGTTCATCAATTATTCTTTTGTGGTTTCTGCTTAATTCCTGATAATCCGGATATTCCTTAATTATTACTTTTGCAATTTCAGATAAAAATTGTTTATTAATTCCTAATTGCTTTCCAAAGCGAATTGCCCTCCTTATTAATCTTCTTAAAACGTATCCGTGGTCCGAGTTTGAAGGTTTTATTTGTTTGTTGTCGCCCAAAATAAAAGTTACGCTTCTGACATGGTCTGCAATTATTCTCATCGACTTTTTGTCTTTTTCGTTTGATGTCGAATATTTTTTTCCTGAAATTTTTTCAATTTCATTTATTATCGGTTTGAAAATTGAAGTTTCATAATTGTCCTCGAGATTATTTAATACCGCAAGAGTTCTTTCAACACCCATTCCCGTATCAACATTTTTTTGCGCTAATGGGGAAAATTTTCCGTCGTCGGTTTTATTATATTGCATGAAAACGTCATTCCATATTTCAACCCAATTTTCATCTTTAGGATTGAATTTTTTAGGAGCTTTTT
>JALOBX010000003.1 GCA_023228065.1 Candidatus Pacearchaeota archaeon
TACTGCGTCCACGTTATAGAAGACCCAGATTTTTGTTGGTCTTCTAATTCTTTTGCAGTAATATTTATTCTGAAACCTCCAGTTCCAGGCCCTCCAGTTCCATTATTATTCATTTCTATCAAAAAATATGGTTGAGCAGAAAAAAGTAAGGGTGACATCTCAATAGTGAAGAAATCTCTAGCTTGATTATCAAGTTTATCCATTCTTATTAATGCATAGTCAGGCATTATACTTCTCTTCCTACTACCATAAATGAAAACCAATTATTGCAAGGAGAAGAGTTCGCGGTTACTGTTTCTTTTATCCATATCACAGCGCTTACAGCTAACGTGCCTATATTTGTCATCGCAGACACTATTGTTCCATCTGTTCCTCTATGAACTTCATTATCAAAATTCAACATATTATTAGCACTTGATTTTAAGACTTGTACAAAATGCTCTGAACCGTATTTATTATGTTGAATAATTACATTTCCTATTGATGCCGAAGATGATAAATAATTTGACCCTAAATAATTTATAGTACTTGATACATCAGTTGCTGTGGTGGCATCTCCAAAAGGAATTGAAATTATATTATTATCTAAAGCTATTCTTAAAACAGTATTATTAAGTCCCGAATATGTTTCTGTATTATAAGTTGTCAAAGTAGCTTTAGTCTTAGTCGAAAAACTTCTAAAAATAGTATTGTCTGTAGTTATTGTTGCTTTTGTTCCTGACCACTCAACTGTATTAGCTAATGTATAATAGCATTGCGGATTTCTATAATTATCAAGTGTATTCCAATCTATTATAGCAATACTATTTCCTTCATAAACTCCAACTGCTTCAAAAGATGCGACAACCTTGTCTGTGTTAGCAGAAGTAATTGCTGTGACTAAATAGCCAATTCCTTTCCAATTTGTTAGAGTAGCAGCATAAGATTGAATATCAGTAGCAGACCCTGCTAAGCATGTATAATAAACTCCTGGTTCCCATGATTGATTTCCAATGAAACACCAAACGTCTTGAGCAGATCCAACATCAGTTTTAATAAATACTTTTCTATATGAATCTATAGAAGCAGCAGCTAATATATGAGAAAAAATACCTTCTTCTTGATCAGTAGAATATAGACTAGAAGAAATAGCCCCACCATTATTATCAGAACTATCAATAGTAGTTGCTTTATAGAACTTAACTCTTAAGTTATTAAAATTCACTTTTTAGAAAATCCATTTGTTTTATTTGCAAAATCAACATATTTTTCTAATTGCTCTTGCTTGAATTTATTAACCCAGTACATACCTATTAAAGCCAGTCCAACTGTATTAACTCCTATCAGATAAGCCGCTGCTCTTTCTATAATATGGTCTGGGATAAAAGGAATCCAAGCTAAAGAATTGCAAATCAATAACCAAATAGTTATACAAACAGAAAGAAATGGACCTCGAACTTTTTTATCTTTTTCATCTAAAATGTAATCTTTTAACGACACTTATTGTCTCCTACTCACTTGATTGTAACCAATAGCTACTTTTGTTTGTTCCCCAACTTTCACAACTTGTTGGGACTATTCTTTTTATCCATATAGCAGCTGCCGAGCTTACTGTATCCCATTCAACAGTGTCACCAGCAACAAATGAATTATTAAATGAAGCTGGCTGTATTCGGAAATAATAACTTCCTTGATTTCCTGGATTGTAAGTTGTAGTTATTGTTCCGCTTGCTACATTCCCTTTTCTATTACCACTTACAGTATACGCTACTGTACTATTAAATGTTAAAGTCCAATGATCGTCAATCGTTCCTATTTTGAAAGTAGTTATAGGATAATTAGAATTGTCAAATATTCCATATGTTGAAGTAGTTAATAATGAAGCTACAGAAGTTGTAATGGTTCCTAATTCTAAAACACCACTTACCATTGTGCCATCAGTTGAAGTTGCTGCATCAGTTGAAAAGCCTATAATTGTTCTAGCATCACCCCCAGTACACTGAACATAATTCCAACTATAATACCTATTATTTTCTATTGTAATTTGACCAGAAGGGGTAGCTATTGCTGTTGCATGGTTTCCATAAGCATCTAAAAATGTATTTAAAGTTGTCACAATTCCAGCAGCAGATTCTGTATTAGGAAATGTTACAGTATGAATAACAGTATTAATATCGAGTAAAAGAACTGTCCCATCCATTCCAGAAAATGTTGTTTCAGTTCCTATAATAGCTCCTTTAGTTTTTACAGGATAATCAGATTCAACAGTCCCAGAAGCAAGTTTAATATGAGCTTGATTTGCTGCCCAGACTACTCCGCAATTAACAGAAGTAGCAATTGTAAACACCTCTAATGGAGCTTCACCGCTGCCATTAAGATTTGTAAAATTAAGTAATGCACACTTACCACCAGGAAGAACTCCATAAGCACAATCAAAATCAGCATCTAAAGAAGCAGAAACTCCAGAAGTAATAGCTGTTGTTAATTCGCCAACAGTATACCAATATGTATCTTGAAATGATTTAGCATTAGTTTGAATATCAGAAGGAGTTCCTTTAGCTACAGCATAATAATCTTGAGATTCAGACGTTCTATCTATACCAAATTGTACATTAACTCCAGTACCTGCAAGAAGATGAAAAATTATTTTTTTATAAAAGCTTCCACCCGCTGCTCTCTGTGCATTAGATATATTTGGATGAATGTTCTCTGCTGTATTATCAAATACTTCAGTATAGACGAAATATCCTCCATTGGTATCAAGCTCATTCCAATATTGAGACTTTCGCCACTTATAAGTTATTGCCATATATTATTTCTCCTTCTTCTTCTTTTCAAATCTAATTCCACGATCTCCTTTGAAAGGTTTATGATGATCAAAACTGCTCATAAATATTTCATCTGGTATACCTTTAGGAAAAGCATCGCAAGGAAGACCAAATTCTATTTTAAAATGAATGCAATTAATACACATAGGAACTTTTCCAGTAGTCATAATTATTTTACCTTTTCTAAAACTTTATTTACCTGTTTCATTAATAAATTATTTTCTTTATTATATTTAGACCCAGCTATGGAGGATAAAAAGCCTTCTGCAAAAGCTTCACTTGTATTTCTTAATGAATTTATACCTAAATCTGTAATATGACTTAGATTAGATTCTTTAATATCCATGTATCTAGCATCAAAAGAATATCTATCATCATCAGAAATAGAATGATAAATAAGGTGGCCAAATTCATGATAAAACACATTTTTAATAGCATCTTTTTCAAATGTTATAGCATGAAAGGGTTTTTCCCTTATTGGGCCTATTTCAAGTGCTTCATCATAAAGAGATTGAAAAATATTTCTCTGTAAATAATTTTTATTAAAAGTAATATAAAATTCTTTAGCAAAATTCTTATTTCTCCTGCAATCCGCTAGGGAATTTGTTAAAATTCCTTCTGCTTTATCATTCAACTTAATCCCTCTATCTACAGCAGGATCGATTTTGGTACCTACATAATTTAAATTTTTGAAAGCTTCTGGAAAAATTTTTTTACATTTTATCATAGAATCTTTTAACGATTTTAAATCTTTTATAGGCATTCCATCTAAATCAAAGCTCACACCACTAAAAGTTTTTAAAATATCCATATTAGCAATATATAGTTTATTTTTTTTAATTTTATTTTTTAACTGCTTGCCTGTCTTAGTCAATTTAACAATCTTCTTTCCACTTTTTAAAGAAGCTAAAGCTTTTCCTTTGTCTGGATTTGGATCCTTAAAAGGAGGGCTGGGCTCTTTTCTTTCTCTTGGACCTGGCCAGCTCATAGTCTAATTAACCTTATAGTCCCTACAAATACATCATCAGATGCTGGGCTTGCTATCGCATAAGCTGGCTGAAAGGTAACTGCTGCTCCATCAACTGAATTAAACATCACTGTTCCCATATCTTTTTCTCTAAATGTACAAGCATATGTAGCCCCAACATCTTCTGAAAGAGCTTTTAGAGAATTAACCATGCTATAATACATATGACCTTGAAAAGTATATGGTATCGCTATTGAACTTATATCAGAAACCTGAATAGATGTACCACCATCAATAGTCAACGTTGCTCGCATAGCAATTTTATTAACTGTAAATTCATCTGACCAGAAAAATTCAAAATCTGACCATAACTCACCAAGACCTAATGTAGAAACACCTGTTGACATTAGTAAGCTCCTACAAGTTTAGAATTCTTTAAAGCTTCTACCAATTCTTTAACTACAGCTTTTTCACCTTTTAAAGGATAAGAACCACCACCGATATTCAAGTTCAATGTAATTTCTTCTCCAGATGTTTTTCCAGATGTTGGCATTTTCATATTATTAATAGCAGATATAAAATCTTTACCAAAATAGTCAACTGCTGCTTTTTTGACAACATATTCACCCGGTTCTAACTTTGTAGGAATTATGTCTCCTTTACCAGAACCTTTAACTAAACCACCTGTTTGTAAGCCAGTAATTGCTCCTTGACTATGAGGAGTACCTTCGAATACAGGACTGCCTCTATCTACTTCAGCTAGAGCTTTTTTAAGATCCTTAGCTCCCTCTATACTTTTGTCTATTTCACTTCTTATTCCTTTCATTTTAGTTTCTAAAGCGGTCATAGAGCCTAATAATTCGCCATCTGTCATAATAGTTTTAAAATTAGCAGCTTCAACATCTATTTGGGCTCCAGCTATATTGGTAAAAGCTGTTTCAATAGCAGATATAGCTGCCTTAGAATCTTCTATACTAGTTTTAAAAGTATCAGCAACTTTAAGAAATTCAGATTGTTTTTCAAGTAAAGCTTTAGCAACTTTTTCACCAGTATCTTTAGCAGTTGTAGTAAGTTCTTTATCTAAGCTATTAAACAAATCGTTTAGAGCTTTAACAGAAGCGCCAGCTATTTCTTGAGTTGGAATAGAATCTATTAATGAACTAATCCTATTTATTCTTCGCATCAACTCTTCTTGAGTAGTAACTTCACCAGCATTTACATCACTGCGAAGATCACGCATTTCATCTCTAGCTCTTTTTTCAGTATCTCTTACTCTCTCAAGATCAGTCATTTGAGATCTAGATCTATTTACTCTAGCATCTTCTCTTGACTGTAAGAAATCTTCTATTGCTTGGTCAACTGCTTTGGCTGCTTCGCCATAAGCCCTAGCTACTTCTGTTGCATGATTATATGCGCTAGTAACTGTGGCTTTCCACTCTTCATAAGCTACTTTAGCGTTTGTGTTGTGTTCTTTTTCAAGTTCTCTTGTAGCGGTATTAAACTCTTCTGTGCCTTGTTTAATAGTCTTAATAATATTTGCCATTTTAGTATTATAGAGTTCATCAGCGATGTTTAACTCTGAGTCTTTAGCTTCGGTAGCCATACGAACTCTAGCAGACAAATATTCTTTTTCAATTTGTATTCTTCTTCTTAGATAATCTTCACTTCCAGCTTTAGGTCCAGTAGTACTTAATTCATCTAATTGTTTCTGTCTATTTTGATCTAATGCAAGATATTCCTCTTCTCTTTGTCTTTTTCTAGTTTCAGTTTCTAATTTTGCTTTTTCAGTTATAGCATCTTGTAACTTTGCAAATTCAGCATATTTTTCTTTTAATCTATCTAGTTGTGTCCCAAGTTTTTCATAATCACCTTTTAATTTTTCTGTAGCTTCTATTACCTTTTCATCTGCATAAACAACATCTAACTGAGCTTCTGCTAAGCTAAGTAGCTGATCTTTTACTTCAGGAGTGATAATTTTTTGTCTTTCTAATTCTAAAATGTAAGATGAAATTCCTTTTTTTGCTTCGGCTAAAGAAATACCTTGTTTTTTATAAGCCAAAATATAATTATCTATATTATCTTGTATTATCTTTCTGCTTTCTTCCATTTTACTTTTTTGCTTTTCATCTAGTTGATCTTTAGAAAGAATAATACCCTCAATTGCCCCTATTACACCAGAAACTTGTTGAGCAAACCAGGCATCAGATATATCCATACCTGTTTTCATTACTTCTTTGAAAGCGTCCCAGTATCTACCTTCTTCTTTGGCTAACTCAACTATTTCGTGGCCTAAGGCTCTCCTGCGGTCAATAGCCATTTCATACTTTCTAAAAACAGTATCTATGTTTTCAGCAGTAGTTACTTCACCACCGCCAAGGGAGCCTAACATGCTTGTATAATACCCAGCTTCATCAGAAATAAAGCTTTCTAATGATTTTTTCTGTTTTTCAAAACTTTTAGTGGCTATATCATTCATACGATCTATAATCTCTTGAAGCAACTCTTTTTGTTTTCCAAGCGGTGCGTTCATATTTTCTATTAATTCTGGATACTTAGCAAAATTTTCTATTGCAAAAGTAATATACTCATTCCTCTTTTCTCCAGTAGATAATTCTTTATTATTTAAATCTTCTTGTAATTTAGAAGCTTCAGATATAGCAGTTTTTATTTCTTCATAATTTTTAGCTAATTCTTCAGTTGTAGTTTTATTTAATTCTAAAACATCATTTCCGCGTTTTAGACTAATAACTATACCTGTTAAGAGAAGGCCAACTGCAGTTAGAATAATGGGAAGCTTTGGTAATAAAGCCATTAATCCAGAACCTTTTGCTACTTCAAGAGAAATACCACTAAAAGCTTGCCCCATTTCAGAAACACCTTCTACAACTCCACCAGCAGCAGCTTTAACGCCAACTAAGCCTTTAGCAAGCTTTATTAACATGCCAGAACTTTCTACAAGATTAATAGCTTCTAATTGAAAGACTATCTTTTTTAATGCATCATTTAACAAAATCATAGAAGGAACCACCACTGCAGCAGTTGTTCCAAGGCTCATTAAAGCAGGAAACCTTTCCCTTAATTTTAAAAGCCCTTCTGAAAAAAGAATAACAATATCTAAAGCCTTTTTCATTGCAGGAACAAAAGTTTCTCCCCAAGCTACTCTTGATTCTTTAGTAATAAGAGATAAGAGTTTCATTTTCCCAGCAACACTATCAAGGCCTATTCCATAGGTACCTTCAATCTTTTTTCCTTCCTTAAGAACTTCATTAAGCATTATTTGCTGTTTTTGTTTTTGTGTCAAAGCTGCTGTAGTTACACCATTTGCCTTAGCATATTCTTTTTCAGCTTCAGCTAAATCTATAGTGATACCCATTGATCTTAATGTCATTGGATAAAGCATTTGAATACTTTGAACAATTCTTGTTAAAGCTTCACTTTCACTAGTTCCAGCTATTGTAGCTGCATTCATTGCTACTTTTGCAAGAGCAGAAGATTTTTCTATATCAACATTAGCTTGGATCATTTTTGTCATATTAAGGGAAGCTTCGTCAGCATTAAAGCCAAGCTTTTCCATGGCTTCGCTTTGAGCTAATATTTTTCCAGTAGAATAGCCAGCATTATTACCCACATTCTTTAAAACTTCGCCCAATACTTGAACTCTAGAAGCTTCTGCTCCAACTTGTTTTAAGAATGCAAATAATTTACCAGCAACATATGTTGAAGCTATAGTTAGAATAGAAGAAGCAACTTCATCAAAAGCTCCAGACATTCCTTCTGCGGCTTTTTCTGCTTCAGTTTGCATAGCATTGAAGCCTTGAGAAACTCCGCCATACTCAGTTAGGAGTTTATAAACAAAATTTCCACCTTCCATTTACTTTATTCCTGCTTCTTTACCGATTTCATCTACAAAAAATTCTACTCTTTCATTTAACCACTTTTGATAAGTTTTATAATGAAAATCAGCTACTCTTGTTACAAATTTATTTCCAACAGGTCCTTCTGGCATATCACCTGGTTGTACTACAGATACAGGTCCTAAATTATATTGATCTTCATGCATCCTCCAAGCATATGGCATTGAAGAAGAAATTATCCCTACCACTGCTCTTCTTCTTGGATCTGGCGGAATATCTGTTTGCTCTTCATTTATTTTTCTAATTGGATTAGATGGATTTATCTCCCCATCTGGACCGCCAGTTGTAGTTGGCACGACTTCAACTTCATCAACATTTGCTTTCAAACTTGCTCTTAAATAGCCATCTAAAATAGGCGCAAGAACAGCGGCTCTTTCAGTAGCATGAGTAACTATGGATATCATTCCAGCCCTAAGTGCTTGCTGTAGAAAAATATCTTTTTTCTCACCAAGTAAATCTAAAAATGCTTGTGTTTCTTTAGAAGGAATTAGTTTAAATCTAACTAAATTTGAATTTTTACCACTAACTTTATTTGTTACTTTAACCTTGTTAGTTAGCTTAACTTTAGGAACATTTAACTTTACCATCTATAAAGGCTTCCCAAATTTGCTGCTTACTGTTTTGACAGCTCCAGCTAAATAGTTATTGTATTCATCAATAGTCATTTCTTTAAATTTCTTAGTTGGTTTAATTATTCTTTTATTATCTTCTTCTTCAACAACCAAGCCTTTTTCTGTTTTCTTTACTTTCTTTTTCTTATTTTTATCTTCTTCTTTATAATCTTTTAGAACACTAACAAATGAAAATAGTATAAGTTGAGCTTCTGTATATTCATTTACGATTTCTTTAAAGCTAGTCCCCCAAGCTTCACAATATGATAAGTAACTTGCAATTGGACCAATAAAATTACTTACTGGTTCTGGTCTACTATTATCTTGTTCATCATAGAGAATTCCTTGGAGAACCGATTCAACACTAACATGGCTCGCCAAGGAAAGAATAAAAAATTTTGTTCTTCCTCGATACCAAGCTGGGCTTCTAATAATGGAATAATTTCTTGTAGTGTTACTACATCTTCTATATCTTTAGGAATATTTCCATCGTCATCTTTAATTTCTATTTTATAAAACTCCATTAATATTGCAAAGGTTTTGCATAACTCTTCTGCAAGTTCTAAATCATCTTTTACTTTATTTTCTTGTTTATTTGAAAGAAAAGCTGGTTTAACTAGTGAAGTTCTAAAAGCTTCTAAATTCTTAAAAGCTCTTTTTGCATAGCTTAAAGGAAGAGGTCTTAAATTTATTTCTTGATTTCTAAAAGTTATACGTTCTACTCTTGGAAAAGAAATAGCTTCTTGGACTTCTTGGAGTTGTTCTGGGGTGAGTTTTTTTGGTTCTTTAGTTTCTTCTTTCTGATCTAATATTTCTTCGGTCATAATAAGTCTCCTCAACTTGTTCGATAGAGATTAAATAAAATTATCTAATTATGGTCTAATTACGAAATATTCTCCAACAATATTCTCAGACGAGCCTGTGTAACTTGTGCTTGCAGTTGCATACGCTGTAAAGTTGATCGGCATCTGAGATGCTTCAGCCTTTAAACTATGTGACCAATCTCCAGCAGGAGACACTTTCTTGAAGAAGTGCTGTGCCTGAGGACCATCAATCATGTCGGCAACGCCAAGCAACACATATTTCTTCAATTGGCTAGTTCCAAATGGAAGCATTGTAACGCTAACTTTTGATACATAATCATGAGAAGCAGGAGTGTTATCAAAAGTATAACTAGAAAAGACAATTGTAAGACCATTAATAGAACTAATTCTAGCTAAGTTAGATGTGGTCACAACACCAGTAGTCGAAGAAGCTGTAGCAATATAATCTCCAACAGCCCAGGCAGTTGCTGGAGAACCACTAAGAGTTATGGTTTCTTTGTCAGTAACTGACGCTAATGATACGCAGGTTGTTTCTATTACGTTAGTAGGATCAACGTTTCCTAAAGCGTACTGCACTTTCTTAGGATCAAATGAAAATAAAGTTGCTGTAATAGCAGCCCCAAATTCCATGACCTTCTGATATTGTAACGTTTTAGGAACTCCAGTAGAAAGTTGATATAAACTGCGTGTAATGTTTACTGTTGGGCTTTCCTCAACTACGGCTCCTAAAGCAACAAATCCAGATGGAGGAGAACTTGCGTTCACTCTTCCAGGTGTATATGCTGTACCTTCAGGAGCAATAAAAAACTGCTCAACTGCTAAAGATATCTCCTCTTCAACAATTAAGTTTTGATATGTACTAGTACTCGGATTCGACATTAGTTACCTATCACCTCCTTTATCGCTATCTTTATCAATCACGTTGATAAAGCGATAACCTTGTTTCTTTTGCTTTTTTTCGAATGCTCTTGCTTCCGCCTCTGCTTGCGGGATAAGATCTTTTCCATTTGTATCAGTCACAAAAGTTTGTTTCAACCTGGACTGTACTATAAAGCCGTTTTGTAATATAAAAATATGTTCACCCCAAACTCCTTCTTCCATTTCTTTGCGAAGAAGATTTGTATGTCTTGTAAATTGATCTTCTTTTGACTGTGCCATTTTTTGACTCCAATATATATATGTTAAAAATTATTATAATTTCCTATAACGATATATTCCTCTGTAGGTTTAATATTTTTTAAACCTTTCTTAATCTGAGCATTTGCTGAACTATCAAATATAGTTAAAATTTTATTAATAGGTATATCTTTTTTTATAAGATTGTTAGTAGAGGTGTAAGTTAAAGCTTCTTCTTTATTAGGAGAAAATGAATTTAAAGAAGATAGTTTTGTTTTAAATGCGGTGTGATGAGATAAACCCCTATATAAAACAACAGATTTTATATTTTTAGTTTTTAACTTATTTTCTGTTTCTTTTTGCATAAGATTTAAGATTGACTTTAATTTTTTCTCTCCTAAAGTATTAGCTACACCGCCTATCTTTACAGACATAAAAGAAGGCTCTGGTAACATAGAATTTTTATATCTATCTTCATAAGCATTTACATCATTTAAAGAGAAGGTTTCAATAGCCAATTTTCTTATAAGATTTGAATAAGGGCCACTTGGGAAAAGCCTTAATTCATTTTCAATACCTTTTTTAATATCTTGATCTCTTGCGTTATCAGGATCAATTAGAACTTTCCTATAGCGCTCAACCATTCTACTGTTATTTAAACCTTTCCAAGACAATTGATTATTCATTAAATATGAAATTTCTTCTTTAGAGAAAGAATCTGTGTGCCAGAAAAAATCTTCAATATTTTTTATAGCCGCTTTCTTTTGTTTTTCAGTTAGCTTAGAATTAAATAATTTTTCATTAAGTCTTTTTGCTTTTATTTTCTTTTTTATTGATTCTCCAATCTTAGTCAGTTTAACGATTTTCTTATCTGATTTTAAAGCAAAAATAACTTTAGCTTTATCTGGATTTGGATCCTTATATGGAGGTGATGGTTCTTTACGCTCCCTCAGACCTTTCCAACTCATTTAACGTACCTCAGTCACTTTGCTGACAAGAGCATCAGTTTTGTCTTTCATAAATTTTTTAAAACTGTCTTTGGATTCAAACCAAAGAAGCTTAGGTTTGGTGTTTTCTGCTCCTTCATCAAAATTGCCAACTGCTCCACCCAATGTAATAGCAACCTTAAATGGAATATCACCACTCTTGGTTTTAATTTTGAAGTGACTCATGTGTTGCAAAGCTGTTTGATAAAACGGCCATGCAAGATTGTGATATAAAGCTCTTTCATCACTAAACTTTTCATTATAGATATCAAGCGTTGCTAATAAATACTGCTGCTCTTCTGGGCCTAAGAACTCATGCCTATTTGTCTCAAGAGCCCAGTTGGTTAAATTAATGTAATCTCTCATAAGCAGCGTCCAAGAAAGTTTTCGTTCTGGATTCTTTTTTAAATCTAAAAGCAGTGGTTTAAGGTTTCTAAATCCACATTTAACTCTACGTTCTTTTTCAGTTGTATATCCATAATGAGCAATAGCAGCATCAGGAATTATGCACGTTGGAATAATAGGGTTATCAGCAGGGCCTTTATTAAGGTCTTCTGGATGTTCATGAACTACCCCAACAAATTGATAATGGGGTTTGTTGCGGAACAATCTATTTGGAACATCCGGAACAGTATTAGGAACGTCTAAAATTAAGTGACACTGTCTTACAACGTAAGCATTAAATATCGAGCTATCTAAATACTTTCTAATTTCATGCCCTTCTACTAATTTTTCATCACAATCAATCCATAGTATCCAGTCACTTGTCACATTTTCTTTAGATTTGTTTCTTGCAGCAGCAAAATCATTTTCCCATTTATAAGGAATCACCTTTGCTCCAGCATGCTCAGCTAATGTCTTTGTTAAATCTTTCCCACTATACAGAACTACAGTTTCATCAACAACTCTGTTAATTGACTTCAAACACTGCAGAATATTTTCTTCTTCGCTTCCTGCAATTACACAAGCAGTCAATGTTTGATATGGTCTATAACTCATCCATTTTCTATACTGGTTTACTTCGCCAGTTTCACGTTCATCATTTCTTGAATAAGCTAAAATCCAATGCCCAACTAAGTCGCCTCGATTTGTAAGTGTCCATGGATTAAACCGCATTTCAAAGTTTTCTTTCTTGCCAAAAATATCTTTAATATCAGAAAACTTGAAATTATGAATATGAAACTTTTTGGTTTCTTTTTTAGCATAATTCCACATCATTGATTCCCATGGCCCATTAGGAATAGTATAAATTACTAAGCCGCCAGGATTTACAAATTTTTCAATGTGATTAACAAATTCTTTTGTATCTTTAATATGCTCAATAACTTCACCAGCAAGAACTACATCGTATTTAGAAGGATCCTCAACAGGAAAATCTTCTATCTTACAAACCTTAAACTCAAGCAATTCTGGCTTCTGAGCAATATGTTCTTTAAGATAATTCGCTTTTTCTATACATTTTTCTGAAAAGTCAATTCCAGTTACTTGGTGATTATAACCACTATAGAAAGTTGTCCAAATTCCAAATTCTCCATAATGACAACCAAGGTCTAATATCTTTACTGGCCTTTTAAATCTAGAATCTATAATATCTAGAATATGCGGGAATCTTCCCATCCCAACACTAGAGCCTTTCCAATTCTCAGGAGAGTTGCTTATCATCTCCCATTGCTCTTTTGTATGACTATCATATTCTTCTTTCCCATTAAGAGCATTCTCAATTACATCATCAATGTCTTTCTTTTTTGAAACTGAAAGATCAGGAATAAGAGAAGCACTATGCCAGTCAGAATGATAACCCATATTGTCAACTACTTTATCAAGATTATTAATAAATCTATCGTAAAGTTGAGTAAGGAAAAAATCTTCCCATTCTTTAGCAACTACTTTTATATCATATTTTGCTTTAACAAGTTCATATGCTTCTTTGGTTTGATCTCGATAATGTTTCTTATCTGGTCTAAGATATTCAATAACGCGGGCGCAGAATTTGTCCTGATATTCCTGGGTAGCATTATTACCTTGAACTAAGTAGTCTTTAATTTGTATAGTTTCAGATAAAGCAAAAGCATCAGTTGTAATCATTGGCGTCCCAAGAGCTTGGGATTCCATTGCAGTGAGACAACTTATCTCTGGGAAAGCTGTTGGATATACAAGAGTAACACTCTCAGCTATATGTTTATACAACTCGTATTTAGTAAGATGACCAAGATTAATTATGCCTTCTGTGTTAGAAAGTACATTATCCATGTGAGCATAGAAGTTTCTTGTGTCTTCAGCTATAGGGAAATTGCCTAACGAGTACCCACAAATATATAGCTTCAAATTAGGTCGAAGATACTTAAGCTTAGGAAATATTAACTGTGAAAGAACATCTAAGCCACGTTCGGGCCTTGAAATATATATGATCTTGTTAGGATCTTTTTCTTTAACTTCTTTTCGTACTTTCTCTATAATATCAAAATCAATTCCATTTCGTGTTTTGTTGATTATATGGGCAACATCTGGATATGCCTTGCTGTAAAGATCTACATGATAATCGGATAAACAAAAAATAGAATCTGTATTATAAAGATTCGGTATAAAATCTTCAGGTTTAGAAACTGGAACATCATGATTCCATAAAACTTTGTAAGCTGTTTTGAATTTGAGAGGTAAATATTGAAAGAATCTACTTACTATGAGAACATCAAATTCAAAAGTTGTAGCTAAATTTTGGAGATTTTGAATGTGTATATACTCTAAACGGTCCCCATAAATTCCAGGTTTAGGGCAATTACAAAATACTTTAACATCGTGGCCCAACTTAGAAAGTTCACGAGCCATTTGAGCCATCATTGTTTCAGAACCACCAAGAGATTTCTTTTCTAATGTTGAACCATCAAATGGAAGCCCTTCAGTCACAAAACCAATTGATAACGAATACCTTTTCTTCTCCACTGTTCCTCCTTTCTGTCTGTTTTTCAGAGCAGAATAAAAGTTATTTTAATAATATATAAAGAGGAAAGAGGAGATTATAAGTTTTGTGTGGTTTCTAAGATTAGTTTTTTAAAACATAATATAGTATAGTATAAGGAGGAATAAATATGCATAGTTACTTTGATTCTTCAGATTTAGTAATTATGGAAAGAGAAAGAAAAGAAAGAGAAAGATTAGCGACCGGAAAACATGTAGCAATTATAGGCTCATCACAATATAAAGATAAATTCTTTGAGCTAAAAGCTAAATTAGAAAATGATGGATGTGTTGTTTTTATTCCAGCTTTTGATGACTTGAAACATTTAGATGATTTAGGTGTATGTGAATATAATAGGAAAATTATTTCTGAAGCAGAAATTGTTTATATCATATGGGATAATCGTTCCACTGGAACATTATTTGATTTTGGTATGGCGTTTGGAATGGGAAAGAAAGTTGAAATAGCTTATTTAGAAGAGAAGACATTCGCAGGTGTTATGAAAAAGTATGAAAAGAAATGCAAAAATCCTATATGAAAATATAGGGTTTAAGATCTACTTCTGCGTATGGCAGATGAACTATGATGCGTATATCATTTCTATAGTGTTGTCTTTTATATTACCAATAATAAATTCAGAATCTCTTGGCAAAATTAATTCTCTTTGAGGCCAAACTCCTCCAAATTCTGAAGTCGTTTCAGCTACATCTAAAGAAGCATTTCCAACATATAATCCTTTTTGGCCTTTCTTAATTTTTATTTTAAGATAAAAGTATCTAGCTGGCTCACCATAAACTTTAGCAAATGTTTTCGCTGTTTTTTCATCTAATGAAACAGAAGTATAGCCTTGATCTTGTGTACTAATCTTTTTTCCAGCATATTTTTTAAGGTCTTCAAACATACCAGGAGTAATCCCTCTATATGTTATTGTATCATACGGGATAGAGGTTTTATTAATTAAAATGTCTATAGTTTTTATACATTGACCATAATTTTTTCCTTTAATAATTTTATCATAACCTTCTGCTCTTAAAGCATCATTTACTCCGTTACCATGAATATAATCTCTTAACGCTTGCTTTTCAGTTTGGCTTAAATTATGAATTATTTCTTTATAAAAGCTCCCAAATCTTTTAAATTCTTCTCTTTTACCTTTATTATCTTCATAAGGTAATTTATTAGTCCATAAATTTTTATTTTTAGACTCAATCTTTTTCTTTATTCGTTCCCCAATCTTTGTTAACTTTACTATTTTCTTTCCTGATTTTAAAGAGGCTAAAGCTTTGGCCTTATCAGGATTAGGATCCTTAAAGGGCGGAGAAGGTTCTTTACGTGGTCTAGGTCCTGGGAAGCTCATCTAATATCCTGCCCTTCTTAAGTAGAAGTTTAAACTGTAAACAGTATTTTGTTTAGCATCTAGCCATGGGGTTCCAACTTCTGTATCTGGTTTAATAATACCCTTAATAGTTGCTAAAACATTTACTGCACTTGGGCTAAACAAAGCCCATATCGCGCAGGCATTTGCCATGGCTGTTGCTTTTTTGTCATGACGCACTAATAATTGGAATCTAATTATTCTATTTGCATTATCAAGTTTTGGTCCACCAGTAGACATAACTCCGATGAAAGGATTGGGGAGGTCTTTCATGAAGTTAACACCAATATCTGTTCCTACTGTGCCGTAACCTTGAGTTGCTAAATAAGCAGCGACTTCATCTAATACATTTTCTACTGTTACTGTCATCTATAATACCTCATAATAATTCTGCTTCTGCTTCATTATCTTTTATAGTGTTAATTTTAAATTTAGAATTTCTTGGTAAAAGAAGTTCTTTTAATGGAGCGTACCCATCGTCAGAATAAGGTGTTCCTTTTACAGACCCTAAATATAAGAAATTAGTTCCTTTTGGTAGCTTAATTTTAATTAAATAAGAAGCTCTTTTTTCAGTAGTACTAGTTCTAAAAAATTTAGAAAAAAATTCTGCTTTATCTTTATCAATAGATGTTGAAACATACCCTTTGTCTAACCATAAATCATCTTTTTTAAATCGAGAAAAATATTCTTTTGACATTCCTTTATATACAATAATGTTAGTAGATGTTTTGATTTTTGATAAACTTTTATCTAAAGATATTATTTCCTTTGAAAAATTTGTTCCACCAAATCTTAATTCAGTGTTTATTTTATGACCATTATCAATATAGTTTTTTAAAATATTATAATCTTTTTTATCTAAGTTGTTTACTATTTCTTTACTTTTATCTATAATTGCGCTTCGTTGAACTTTCCTTCTTAAACTTTCGCCAATCTTTGTTAGCTTTACAATCTTCTTTCCAGATCTTAAAGAATTTAAAGCTTTACTTTTATTAGGATTAGGATCTCGATACGGAGGACTTGGCTCTCTTGCTTCTCTAAGACCTTTCCAACTCATTCTACTTTATCCTCATCCAAATCAACATAAATCAGTTTCAAAAATACTTTTCCATCTTGCTCAAATTCATTCTCATTTTGACTTTTATATTGTTCTTTAAAATTATTGAAATATAACTGCCCCATATCAAAATATTTCAATAGGAATGTTCTGAATTTATCTTTCTCAATAGTAATTTCTATTACATCATTCTTAGATTCAACTTTTCTAATATATCCACCTTCAATTCCTGAACCCCAAGAATCTGGGCGGTTAATAAGTTGTGAAATTTCAGCAATAATATGCTTTTTGATTATAAGATTAATATCAGATGTTTTAATAAGTTCTTTTAACTTTTTAACATTTTTGTCTCTAATTGCAGATGCAGCTCCTCTAATGCCACGTAAAGCATAAAGTGGTGAATCATCACCATAGATAGAAAGAGCTTGAGAGAGTTGAAAGAAGATGTTTAAATTAGTCATTTCTTTAATTTCTTCTTAAATGATTCTTTGAGCTTTGATTTTTGTTTAGTATGAGGCCCACCAAAATCTACTTTTCCTTGCTTATTAAGACTATATATTTTTTCTTTATCTTTCTCATTTTCAGTTAACAGTATCTTTATATTTTTTCTTCTAATGCCTTTTATAATTTGAATTTTCACCTATTTACTCCTGTACTATATAGTCTTTATAATTCCCAAGAACAATAAACTCTTTATATGATATATGCTCCTCTTTAGTAGCTGATCCCATCTTAGGATATGAAAGAATTTTTTCTATTGGAACTTCACATTTTATAACATCATAAGAACCAAATTCATCAGCTGAGCCTATACTAGAGCTAAAACTATTAAAAGCAAAAGGAATAGCTACTTCTGATTCAATACCTCTATATAATGTAATTTTTCTAGACGGATGATATTCTTGATTTAACTTCTTTTGTGTGTTTTTGTATAAATTTTTAATAACTTTTTTTAACCTATCTGGGTCTGAAGAGTTGAAACTAGTCTTAGTTTTTTCAACATTTTTGATATCAAAAACTTCTCCAACAAGATTCCTAAAATAATTAGAACAAGGACCATCAAAATCAAAAACCCATTGTTTAAAAAAAGCTGCGCGAATTTTTCTATCATTTGGTTCAACTTCTGGAAATTTGATTCTCAAAGCAGAAGTCAACTTATCATTTGGTATTTTTAAAGCTATTCTTTTTAATACACTATCTTCAACTTTACCGAATGCAAAATCAATATCTTCTGGGGCCATTAAAATAACTTTCTCTAATGTTTCTTTGTCAAGACGGTCAGGTATATTTACAAGAGCATTACCGGGTTCCTTTAAAGCTATTTCTTTTAACGTATTGTTATCAAGTTTTTTTACAATATCTTCGTGTTGAAGAGCATAAATAGGAAGTTTTAAGGCTATCATTTTAAAATCTTTTGCTGTTAATTTACTTAATAATTTTTTATCTGATATAATTAACTGTAGATTATGATTTTTAGAATACTGGTCTATTAATTGACTACTTATTTTTTGTTTTTCAATAATATTATCTTTTAATTTTTTACCAACTTTAGTAAGCTTTACAATTTTCTTTCCAGATCTTAAAGAATTCAAAGCTTTGCTTTTATCATCGGAGTTAGGATCTCTACCGGGAGGACTCGGTTCACCTACCCATTTTGGTTTTCCTTTAGGCCAAGGCATTTATAACATCTCCTCTACTTGATCAATTACAACTTGACCAAATAACTTTTCTAAATCATTTTTTGATTTCATGAAACTTACAATACTAGTTGTATACATATCTTTTTCTGTATATGGTTTCCAATGACCTAAATCTGACCATTTGAAAATAATAGAAAGTAGTCCCATTAATTGTTCATCTTTACTTAAGTTAGTTGCTTGAGCCAATGATTCAAATATTCTTATCTGGTTCATTATGGCTCTAATACCACCACGATTTTCAGTTTGTAAAGTTGCTACTTTTATGGTTTGATCAATAATAGTATTTACAATTTCTATAAGCCCATTTTGTAAAGTAGTACTAGAGACATTTTCAGGAGTATAACTTCTTAATTTATCAAGCAAAGTGTAGACTAAAAGAGATTCATCATAAGCTAAATCAGTCATTTTCTTTTTAACATAGTCAAGGATAATTTGATAAGCTTTATCTTGGGATTTCTTGTTAAGCACAGAAGAGACAGGTTCAAGTTTTCCAGATTGGATAGCTTTAATTATTTTTGTTTTAGCTTGAGGCTTAAGTTTCATAAGAGTTCTGCTTCACAAAGAGTAAATCTACTAAATTTCTTAATCTTTTTTATTTTAATTTTTGAGTTTCTATTTAATATATCTTCAGAATGTCCACTATAGTCAACATGAAGTACAGGAACTCCTTTCTTTACTTTTACTTTTAACAATATATTATACATTACCCCTGTATACATAGTAGCATAAGATTCAGATGGAGTTGTAGATATAAAAGATTTATCTTCTATTATTGAACCAGGAATAAATTTATTTATATCTTTTACATCTCCTAAACCTCTATAAAAAATAGAATCTTTTTTTAGCTTATTATTAGGATTCAAAAATTCTTTATCAAACTTAGCTATTATTTTTTTAGTTTGTTCTAATTCATAATTAATTATACTTTTATCATTTACTGTATTTTTTACCTGTTCAGATTTCTTTTTTAAAAAAGCATCTTTGTCTCTTAAATATTCAGAAACATAATTGAAGTATTGAGTAAAACAATAACCATAAGAAGCTTCTTCAAGAGATATTTCCTTTTTCAATTTAACCCTAGTCTTCTCTTGTAATTTCTTTCCTATAAAAGTAAGCTTTACTTTCTTTTTTGTTGTTTCTATATTATTTGGTTTTCTGTTAGGTGGAGAAGGTTCTTTAACTTGCCGCGGTCCTGGATTAGACATTAACTCATCTCCCTCCACTTACTCTTAACGCTAAATCCATGGCTCTCTTTCCAATTCTTTTCTATACTGCCAACCACCTTTCTATTGGCTGGAATTCGTGGGTAGTTTTTGTAATCTACAACAGGTTTTCCTTCAGTATAAGGTTTACCATATTTTTTATTATATGTTCTTATAATATCTTTTACTGTCCAACCATCTCTTAACAATGCCCAATCTGGTAAACTTGCTCTCAATGCTAAATCTTTAGCTGTTTCAAATGCTTCTACAAATGGATGCATAGAATGTTTACAGTTAACATGAAACTGCGGACCACCATTTGGAATTCTTGCTAAAGGTGGATATTTTGTAGATGTTCCACTTATACTAAACACGCGTCCTATGTATAAATCACAAAAGTCTCCAATAGTAGATGGATTTTCAGATATTTTAACTAAATCAACCCCATGATTAGCAGCGGTCATTAATTGTCCAGTATTTAGAGCTTGCATTATAGAACTATGGGCTACTATCTTAGCATAATTACTAATAGCAAAGTTCCTATTAACACCATTCTTATCAACTAAGCTAACTATACCATCTTTGAAAGTTTGTAGCAATCTATCTCTAATTGCTTTTCTAACTGCTCCAGGAGCCTGAGTTTGTATCATTCCTGATATAACTTTATCTTGTAGTTCTTTATTTAACATTTCATCTAAACTTGTTTGACGATATAAACGATTTATATTATTAAGCCATTGATCAGAAATTTTATTAAAATATCCATTAGTTTCAAGTATAAGATATTCAATAGCTTGCTTGTCCATTGCTATAAGAGAAGCTTCAAATTCATGAAGAATGTTCTTGCTTTTAAGATCCTCTAATACAGATACTTTACCAATTTTGTAGAATCCCGTAATAAAATCTTCAATCCATTTCTTTTTTGTAGCATCTAGTTGAACAAGCCTGAGCTTAATATCTTTGATGATTCTTAAGCGAGCGACAGCCTGAGCTTCAGTCAGACCTCCAGTTTTAGAGATAATGTCTTTGAGAGCTTTCTCATAATAGTTAACAAGTATTGTAATAGATTCATCAACTATGGGCTTAAGATTTATTGAGTTCATGCTAGTTTAACTTCAATTGCGTTATATTCATCATCTTTATATTTTTTAATTACTTCGAATCTTGAATTTCTATTAAGCAAAAATTCCCCTTCTGTAAACATTTCGTCAAAAGGTCTAGTAAATATAATTTTACTTCCTTTTGGTACTCTTATCTTAATATAAGCATTTCTCTTGTGTAAAGCATTTTTATATCCAGTAGTGCTAACAAAACCCTCATCATAAAATACTTTATTTATTCTATTAACGAAATCAGAATCTATTGATCTATATAAAATTAAATTCTTTTTTGTTTCAATTTCTTTTTGCTTAAAAGCATAATCAAGACCTTTTATAATTCTTTTTACTTTTTCCATTCTTGTTGATGAAGGAGTAATTTGAGTTATAAATCTCAACGACCTATTTACATCTCCAAAACCTGCTTCTGTATATTCTTTAATTGCTTGTTGGCTTTCTTTTGGTAAGCTATTATAAAAATCTAAGTAATTATCAATACCATATTTTTGGACTTCTTCTTGAGCTTTAAATTCATAATATTTGTTGATTTTTTGCTTTAAATTAGTACCAATCTTTGTTAACTTAACTATTTTATTCCCCGAACGTAAAGAAACTAATGCTTTTCCTTTATCAGGATTTGGATCTTTAAATGGTGGACTAGGTTCTTTACGTTCTCTTGGTCCTGGGAAGCTCATAATAGCTCCACATAAATAGTTTTGTGTCCTTGTTTTTCTTTAACAATAGAATTTATTTTAAAATTAGATTTTCTTGGCAATAAAAATTCCATTTGTCTATATCTTTCTTTTTTACCTTTTAACTCTGGAAAAATTGCTTGCTCTAAATTAAGGACGTTCCTACCTTTAGAAATTTTTATTTCCATAATATCAATACTATCTCTATTTAAAAAACTAGTATTTTGTTCTTCTGCAAATCTTTCTGCTATTTTTCTAGATAATGAAGCACTTGTAAATGCATAATCATTTATTTTGCCGCCTATTTTTAGTTTTTCTGCTAATTCATGTGGAATGTTTCTATATAATATTAAGTCTTTTGGTGTTTTTGATTTAGAAATCATATTATCAATACGAGAAACATCATTAAGATTTAAAACATATTTACCGTGCTCAAGAACTTCTTCAGGACTTTTTTTAATTTCTTTTTCTTTATTATTTCTTAAAAAAGAATTTATATCATAACTATTTCTAATATAATTAAGTGCACTTTTTTCTTCTTTAGCATCAATTTTTTCTGATAACCAATTTTCTATTATTAAAGCATCTGCTAAATGTTCTGCATCATTTCTTCGACTTTTAAATCGTTTCTGTAATTTGATACCTGCTTGAGTTAATTTTTTAGTTATATGTTTCCCAACATATCCTTTTTTACCATCTTCAGATAACCATACTTCTCTTCCAGGATATTTTTTTCTTAAAGCCTCAACTTTTCTTTTTTCAAACACTCCTTGCGGTAGTCTATACGGCGGATTAGGGTGCCCTATTTCTCTTGGTCCTTTCCAGCTCATTCTTTTTCCTTCAATCTAAATTCAATTGTCATGTTTTGACTTCAGCATCTATAATACTGATTTTATCTACTACTTTATTTTCGCGATTTTTAACTTTAAAAGTTCTTTCTTTTCCTATATAAAATTTAGTTCCAGAAGGAAGTAAAACTTCATTTTCTCTACTAGGATATTTTTCATCATAATCAAATATTGGTATTGCTTTGTCTCCTTTTTTTAAATGTATTCTAAATATCATTTCGGAACTATTTACTTAACAAAGTAAACAGCTTTCTTGCATCGGGTCCGAAAACACCGATAAGAGAAATCGATTCAAGATATTCAAAGATCCTACATAATCAGAATCCTCTGTGTAACCACAGCTCTTACACTTAAATACCTCACCAATTCGATTGTCTTTGTGGATATACCCGCAGTTGGGACAAGTTTGACTTGTATAAGCAGGATTAACTTTATGAATTTGGACGCCAGATTCTTCACAAGTTAATTGTAGCCTCCTGAGGAAATATGAATAGACCCATCTTTGTAACTTATTCATAAACTTAGTATTAATTTTGCCTTTAGTTTTATGTTTTACATTTTTAAGATCCTCCACAACAATAGTTTTTAATTTATTAAGTTGGAGATTTTTAATTTCTCTATTAATATAATTATCTCGTTCTGTTAGAGATCTTTTAAAAGCTTTAGAATCTTGTTGTTTTCTACTTATTTTTTCAATCTTGGTTTGCAGTTCAGAACCTATAACTTGATTTTCTGATGTAACAGCAAGTTTCTTGTAGCCACAATCAAGACCAATAATAGATCCAGTTTCTTTTAATTCAGAAGTTTCTTTTTTAAAGAAAACATCTAAGAAAAGCTTACCTTCTTTAATTTTAACTCTTCCACATTGCTTTAACTCCCAACCATTATTGTAGAATTTTAAAAAGTGTTTATGCTTTTTAGAAGGTAAATAAATAGATTTTCCTAATCCTAAATTATTAAGTTTAATCCATAAATCAAAACTGTTTTCTCCTTCTTGTATATTTATAAAACGTTGATCAAGTTCAAATGATTTACCTGAAAATACAGGTTTTGTTTTCTTCTTTCTTTTTCTCTGTGACTTTACTATATGTAAAGCAGTTTGAGCTACTGATTGTTTTCCAGCTGCTGAAAGACTGGTTTCAACTTTATCTAAAATTTCTCTCTCAACAAACTTACCTGAAAACTTTTTCATATCCCAAAGAATGTTAATAAATTGATTTACACAAATAGTGTAATCTTGGAGAAAATTTTTGAGAATACTCAATTTCTCCATATTAGAATAACTTATATTTATTGTGGATTTTCTAATCATGCTTTGTTAAGTAAATAGTTCCCTATCATTTTATTAGCATATCTTCCAGTCATATATCTGGCACGATTAAAATCAAATGAAGTAGAAATTATTCCATCATCAACAATTTCTTTTTCTCCTAAAATTCCAGTAACTCTATGCCACGTAAGGCTTGTTCCTCTATACACTATACAATCTTCTTTTATTCTACTATTAGGATTATTAAATGCTTTTTTAACTTTTCTAATAATGCTATTTAAGCCTTCATTCCAAACTGTTATATTTTCTCGTAATACTTCGTTTACTTCTGTAAAATTCATTATATAGCCAAAGAGTCCTTCTTTTTCTTCTTCACTTAAAGCTTTCCAAGAATTTTTATAAGTTTTAATTGTATAATTATCAATTTCTTCTATAGATTTATTAATGAAATTTTTTATTTTTATTTTAGATTTTAGCTTCTCGCCTATACTAGTAAGCTTTTTCTTAGTATGGTCTCCTTTTGGTGGATTAAACCACCCTGATCCTTCACCGCCCATCTACTTTTTCTCCTGATCTCCATGTTCATCAACAAAGAACAATTTAGTTCTTATTTGCTTAAACATTTTCACCCACCAAACTAAAAACCAACAATGTCGACGCATCCTATAAGTAATTAATATTGATCCATAAATCAATATGAGTAATGGGATAGTTGTATTGATCATTCTTAATAGTACTACCCAATGACCTTCTGGTAAGCTTACAGAATAGCCAACAAAAATTACTAAATTCAAAGGGAAATAGATAGCATAGCCAATCAGCATTATTGTAACAAATTTAAACCAAGTAGCCGCTCCTTTTAAAACATACCACTCAGTAACAAGCATTCCCGCACAATATATTGATAAAATAGTTAATATTATATACTGAAGAAAAATTATTTGATTCAAATATGTCTCCTTAATCTAGATGAGCTATAGATTTTTTAGAATGTCCGTTTAATATAGCAACTTGTTTTTTCGTCTTACCAATTTTAACTTTCAACTCTTCACTAGCGTCCGCAACCAATATTCTTAATTTTTCACTTTCTTCAATAGCGTTATTAACTAAATCATCTCGCACCTTATGATTTAAAAGCTTTTTAGGAATAAAAAAGAGGACCATTGCACTCATTACTTGCCCTCCTTCTTCCCACTTAGAACAATAGCCATACCTTCTATTTTTGAGAGCATCGATTGACAATCTTTTATATTATCTGAACATATTTTCAAAGAATCAGTAAGCACTTTGTCTGATTTAGTATTTTCTCTTACCAACAGTAGCAGTTCATTTACTGAAACTGATTGAGCTGTAAGAGCAGCAGTAACTTTAGAAATGACATCATCGGCTTTAATTTTTTCAGATTGAAAAAAAGTTATCCATGTTTTATTCTGTTGCCACAGTATATAAAAAGCTACTACGGCAATAATAACTGCTCCTGATGCCTCAGCTAAGTATTTAATCCATTCCATTTTAAGCTGTTAAGACTGAACTAATATAGATTGTACCACTTACTGATCCAAACCTAACAAATCCAACTTTATAACTCTCTGGAATATAATAGAAATACTCGGCAGAAGCTCCAAGCGGAAAATCAGGCGTTGCTGTAGTTGGATTTTCTCCAAAAGCAACATATACTGGAACAGTAGCAAATAGTCTAACAATCTGACTTGTAATAGCGTCAGACGACGCAGGCGTATCAGTAACACCTATTGACTGAGTAGTAGTAGGACAAACATACTCAGTAAGAGCCGATTCTTTTTGTAATACGCTTTTCCCTACGGGAATCTTTGGTAATGCCATTAGTTTTCATTTTCCTCCTTATTGATTTCTTTTAATTTTTCTTTAGCAAATTTTTCAGAACTTGTGAATACAAAACTATATTTTCCTCTAAGAGATTTTATTAACAATTCTTTACTATCTAAGATTTGGAACCAGCAGATCATAATAACTCTACTTCAAACTCTAAATAAGGTTGACCATTTCTTTCCCACGTATAAATTCTATCTGGTGGAACTTTTTTATAATTAACTTTGAGAATCTTAAATTTTGAGCCCCTATTTAATAAAATTTCTGATTCTGGCTTTACATCACTTGTAAAACTTTCAAAATCAATAAACTTAAATGGTTTATTAGAAATTATTTTCATAATACTAGGTGTAGGATAATTTTCTCTTAATATTTTATCACTATTAGCATTTAGAAAAAAATTAAAAACCGGTCTTTCTGATTCAGAAGTTGAAACAAAACCTTTATCTTCAAATATTTTACCACTTAGTTTACTAGTCAAATAATTGCTCCAAGATTTCCCTGTAGGTGATTTCCCTTCAAGAAAATCTTTTTCAATAAGCCCTTCTTTATAGCCAGCACTAATTATTTCTTTTGTAATACCTGTTTTGTCAAGAAATTCTTCTGATAGAAAACTAGTACACCCCCTATATAAAGGCTCTTTTTTGTATATAGGTATTATTCTTTTAAATTCATTGTCAAAAGCTTCAATAGTTTCTTTAGCTTTAACTGATTTTCTTTTTAATTGTTTTCTAAGAAAAGGATTTACTTGCCAATAACCTTCAGCAGCATAAAATTTAATAGCTTGCTTTGTTTTGTATGAGGCCATTCTTTGGTTATCATTTATTCTTTCCTTTATTTGTTTCCCAACCTTAGTAAGTTTTATAATTTTCTTTCCACTTTTTAAAGAAGCTAAAGCTTTCTTCTTATCAGGATTCGGATCTTTAAAAGGTGGAGAAGGTTCTTTACGTGGTCTAGGTCCTGGGAAGCTCATTTCAATTCCAACTCCCAATCAGTGAACTTTTCTGTAAATACCCTGATAAATCCATTTTTAATGATTGCAAATCCTGTGACCCAGTTATAGTCATCGTCATCGCGCCTCATCTTCCACCCAATACGCTTTTGATCTTGCATCCCTGGAAGCCCTATTAATTGAAATTCAGCAGAAGCATCAGACCTATTAAAATACTTGTGCGTATGAGCACCTAAAATGTTGCAATCCCAGTGTATCTCCTTTCTACGTCTAAGCCAAGTATCAGTTATTCCTCCTTTAGTTGGATGAGAAATATACCACTTTCTATCTCCACTTTTTAAATAACAATAAGCATAGATTGAAACCCAATCAGGAGTTGCTTCTTTTAGAAATACCTCTTCCCAAACACTAAACGGATCTCCTCTACCGGCCAGAGCTTTGAACATTCTATTATCGTGATTTCCCATTAATAAACACGTTCTTTTAAACGGTTTAAATAGACCATTTTGTATTTCTCGTATGTAGCCTTTTTCTTCTTTCCAACTTAGTTTTTTATAATCAACAAAATGGCTATACGCTTCTTCATCTAAAAGGTCTCCAGCTATAAGGTGATTCTCTATTTCATATTTTTCACATATTCTAGGTATATAATTTGCAATGGTACTGTTAAAATAAGGACTATGCCAATCTGCTGTTATAAGCCAATCACCTTCTAAAGTCCAGTAATCAGTCCACTCTTCTACTGGAAAATTAGGGAAAACAAAGTTATTGTTTGTTTGGTTAAATTGCTTATGTAGATGCCAATAGTCAAATTGCTCCTTATTTATTTTCCATTTAGCAGGTTTATCACCAATAACTGTTGCTTCGCTTCTTCTTACTGCTCTATAAACTGAATCAAAATCGCTGTAATTATAAATTTCTTTAATGTTACTTGGTGTATACCAATTTTCATCTTGCATTTTGTCTCCTTATGAGATCAGTTAATAAAATTATTTAGCCTCAAATACTATATTGTTATCTAATCTTTTTTTGTTATTTGGAAAAGGCTTTCGATGATCAAATTCACCAGATTGTATTTGTAAAGGAATTCCTTTAGGAAAAGCTTTACAAGTTAAAAGAGATTTACGATGTTTGCATTCATTACAAGAAACTTGCATGTTTATTCCTTTATTATAGTAACTTTTTTAGGATCAAAAATAAGAACTTGGTTACCACCTACAGAAAATGAATGAGAATAATCATCTTCAATTATAATAGCATCATAACCAACATTTTCAAGTGCTTTTGTTGTAATCTGTTTATACTCTGAATAAGTAAAATCCTTTGGAACCATTGTCTTTATGAAAATATTTGAACCTCTTGGATT
The DNA here is from genome assembly GCA_023228065.1 of Candidatus Pacearchaeota archaeon. The sequence goes on from JALOBX010000003.1 coordinate 27,589, forward strand.
TTCTTTGTATAAATAACTTTTATTTTTAATCTCAGAAATTAGTTTTTTAACTTCTTCTTTAATCTTTGGGTATTTTTCAGTTAGAATTTCCATAGATGAATCATTATATTTTTTTATATCTTTTGTGGTTATATACACTGGATTTTTAATATTAATTTTACAAATAAATTGTTTAGAAAATTCATTCAGATACATATCAGAAGATTTTTTATCTAAAGATAGATAAATACCTCTTCCCCATAATGAACCAAATCCTTTACTTGTATTTTTTATTTTTAAACCACCACGTTCGATATCTTCAATAGTTTCATCAACATCTTCTCTAGTAACATGGAAACAATCAGTTTTAACAATACTATTTCTTGACCATTTTTCTGCTTCTTTTTTTGTCATTACTGGTTCCCAAATATTTTTATTGTCTTGAACTTTCTTTTTTATTTTTTGACCAACTTTAGTAAGCTTTACTATTCTTCTTGTTCCTTCTTTAATAGAAGTAATTGATTCAATAGTATCCCGCTTATCAGGATTTGGATCCTTAAAAGGAGGGCTCGGTTCTTTTCTTTCTCTTGGTCCTGGAAAACTCATTCTTTATCTTCCCTAAGCTTAAAATTAGCACAGTCAAATATAGGAGCAAATGTTCCATACTGCATACTAATACTTTTTATAAGAGCTAGCGCCATACATTCAGTATCAATATCTTTGTAAAAAGACTTTTCACACCTATTACATAAAGAATAAACTTCAGCTTTGCCTTTAAGATTTTTATCTCCAAAGACTATAAAGTTTTTCTTTCTATATGAAATAATATCTCCCATATTTAAAAATCCGTATAACTCCCTCACCAGAACACAAAATCAAAATCTTACCAGCTAGGCTCATTAATATTTTTTATAAATATTTTGCTTCTTTTGTTTTAAAATATTCATATTCTTTTTTAGAACCTTCTGAATCTTCCCAACCATTTAAAAGATATAAAGCATCGCATAATTTTGCTAATTCCATTGTCATGGCAAGAAAATCATTATCACTCAGTTTCTTACAAGTATCATCCCAATGAGCAAATAAATTGTGCGTGCATAAAGGGATAAAACCTTTGGTAGATAATCTTTGAGCAGCAGCATTTGCTAATGCTATATTCTCTGTTACGTTTCCTCTATATTTACCAGTAATGTAAATGAGAGGTGATTTTTGCCAGTCATGAGAAAGTGTCATTTATTAATATAATTCCTATAATTACCAATTACCAAATACTCATAAGTGCTTCTGTTTTTCATATTATTTGGAACATTTCTTTGAATCATTCTGGGAGTAGCTAAAATCTTATCTACTGGGACTTCAATTTTTATAATCTTATTAATAGAAGCCATTGAATCTTTTATAAATTTTCTAGCATCAGAAATATTATTTGAAAAACTATTAATAGGAGAAACTAATGTTTCAAGATTGTTTTCTTCTCCCCTAACACCTCTATATAAAGTTATAGTTTTCTTTTTCGATGTTGATAATTCCTTTTGAGCTTCATCATACATTGTTTTAGCAATATTTTTATATGTTGACTTTGCTTTGTTTCTTTTATCTTGATCAACTTGATTAATTTGACTTATGTAAGTATTAGTATCATTTAAATTAAAAATTTCTTTTACAGCGTCTTTAAGAAATATTCCTTCATCAGACATTGACATTTTATGATAACTTTTTAAAGTTTCATCAACTTTTCTATTTGTTACTTTCTTCTTTAATGCTTCACCGATCTTAGTTAGTTTAACAATTTTCTTTCCAGATTTTAAAGAAGCTAAAGCTTTTCCTTTATCAGGATTTGGATCCTTAAAAGGTGGCGATGGTTCTTTTCTAGGTCTAGGTCCTGGAAAGCTCATTTATTTCTCCTTCTTCTTTTCGAATCTAATTCCATGGTCTCCTTTAAATGGTTTATGGTGATCAAAACTGCCACTAAGTATTTCATCAGGAATTCCTTTAGGAAAAGCATCACATGGAAGTCCTTTTTCTTCTTTGAAATGAATACAATTAACGCAAATAGGCGCTAAATATTGAGTCATTTTCTCTCCCCAAGAACATCTCTTCTAAATAGTTCAATCATATGATTATCTGTAATATTTTCAATATTATTTCCTTTAACATAAGCAAAGTTTGATGCAAAAAATTCTTCTTCATCGTTTAATGAATATGTAGAAACAGCAAAATTTTTATAATATCCAAAAGCAGCAGTCCTTAAAAATAGGCTTCTATTTTCTTTTTTAATGTTATCACTTAATGTATTGTATAATGCATGACCAAGTTCGTGCGTTATAATTGATCTTATTGGATTTTTTGTCATTGGACGCCAACCTTGCTCAACTTCATAATCTATTCTATCGTGCATTTTAGGATCACTCCAAAATTTGGGATTTACAAATATACCAAAAGACTTATTAAATAAAGATGAAATCTCATAATGCTCACAAATAACTCTTCCTGCTATTTTTTCAGGTAAAGGTGTTTTTCTTTTATTACCAATATAAGATAATTTACTTGCTACTGTCGGATATTCTTTAGTAAAATCATCTATTGCTCCAAGAATAGAATACATATCTCTAATATTTACATAATCTAAATCTATTTTTAATTTGAGATAATTTTCTTTTAAGTATTTTTTTATTTCCTGTCTAGCATCAAATTGACGTTGGACTTTCTTTTTTAAACTCTTTCCTACTTTAGTAAGCTTTACTATTTTCTTCTTAGATTTTAAAGAAGCTAAAGCTTTTCCTTTGTCAAGATTAGGATCCCTAAAAGGTGGTGATGGCTCTTTTCTTTCTCTTGGACCTGGAAAGCTCATCTACTTAATCCCTCATGCAAATCAAGTTTAACATTTTCAAATAATCTATTATACAAATAGCAAAGAAACATTATTATTCCAATTATAATTACAAGACCAATAAAAAATACTAAAGAAGATAACCAAACACTTTTAACTATTAAAAGCTTAACTTTGTCTAATATCATTTCTTAAGTCATCCATAATGAAATAATTTTTCATATTCTTTTCAGGAGGTATTGGGACACCTTCTGGCCAAACAAAATATACTTTTGTAACAATATCTTTAACTCTGGCATCTTTCAAAGCCGATATAGGAAAATAGAAGTTAATTATAAATGGACCTTTTAAGTTTGCCGTTATAGGAACTTGAACTGTATACTCATAAAGCTTTACATTATTAACATCTACGAGTTTACAATAGAAAATGACATCTACTTGGCAATCAAATTCATTTTCTATATTGCCATTATAGATTATGATCAGATCTTCTCCATTTGTAGTGGCATCTATTTTATCATCCGTAATAACAATAGTTTTAAATTCTTGCTGAGCAAATATGATAGTCGGAAGTAACAAAAAAAGAAAAAGAAGTATAGCTTTTTTCATTTTGTAACTCCTTAAATTAAACTAAACCTTTTTACTATTTTGTTTTTTCTTGATGACTTCTATGAGTTTCTTTTTAATTTCTATAGGAAGAAAATCTCCTTCAAGCCATAATTCTAAATCTTTACTCTTGCCATCTTTTCCTATATAGCACGGAAAAGATTTTAACTCTTCTTTTTTCATATAAGTCCTTCTTTTTTAAGTTTTTCTAAAGAAATAGTTCCAAGCCAAGAAGAATCCATTAGAACTATAGCTCCTATATTTACGTCCTTATAATGATAAGAAGCTAAATCTTTTAAAGAATTTATTTTATCTAAGTCACTATTTATTTTATTTAATGTATTTTTGTCTTTAGAAAATTCTAGTTGTAATGTTGCTTTTCCTAATTCTTTTAGGAAAGTTAAGTCTTTAGGTTGTTTTAATTCAGCTCCCATTAATGCCCAAATATATCCACCATGAGTAGAGCCAGCTTTAAAATTAACTGTTTTAAAACCATTTTTATAAAAAAGAGTAAATAAATTTTTTATTAATTTAGAAGCAATCCCTTTATTTCTAAAATCTTTTCTAATACGTAAATCAACAAAAATTACTTCTTTATCCTTATAACATAGAATACAATTTTCTATTTCTTTAGAAGAAAATTGTAAAACAGTATCTCCTGATTTATTAACTTTAAAAATAGGAACAAATTTTTCTCTTTCTTTTTTAATTCCTACTAAAGATAAGATGCTTTCTCCAATCTTCTCATTGTTAACTCTTGCTTTTATCTTTTTCCCAATAGCAGTAAGTTTCTTTTTAGTGTGTGTTCCTTCTGGAGGATTAAACCACCCTGATCCTTCACCGCCCATTATATATTTAATCCATTCATGAATTTGACATACATATAAAGAAGAGCAATAACAATTCCAACAGCGACTAAAAGAATAGAAGTTGTAATACCACCTAAAACAAAGAGAGTATTTTTAAGTTTGGTGTTCATAGTGCTCATTCTCCCTTTATGACCCACACGTCGAAAAATTGCAGCCCGCGACGTGGGTGGTCAATCTTTTCAACACTAACAACACGTCCGCTATCAATCAAGGTAACACCATACTTGTTTACTCCATTACTTACGAGAAAATCAATTCCAATTGTGTTTATATTTGGAAGTAACATCACAGAAAATCCTGTTTGCCAAACTTCACCACGAGCGTCAACAATTCTTTTTTGCGTCCCGGTAATAAAACACTGCTGAGAAAAAATTGCTGTACTTGCCATTGTGCGGTCGCCATATTGGTCAACACTTCCAACAGCAAGGATGTCTATGCGGTGCAAAAACTTTTTAGGTAAGTCCATAATTAATGTATTCCTAAAGTATTTTCATGCCAATGTTCAAAGATCATATTGTTTTTCTTAGCATGATTTTTATATGCTTTCATTCTAGCTTTTACTCTTTTATCTTTTAATTGGTACTTTGGTTTGACTTCAATTAATTTTTGACTCAAGTCTTTGTATGTTACAAGAATATCTGGAACTGTATACTTGATCATACCTTCATATAAATATTTAATTTTAAATGGTTCTGCTTTATAAAATAATACTGAATCATCTTTTTCTAATAAAATGTAAGCTTTCAGTTCATAACTTGAACGATATAATATATTTTGAAAATCATTTTTTACAGAAAAGAAATAACCAATTTTAAAATGTTTATTTAAATGAACATTGTTTTTTAAATACCATTCTGCAGTGCTTTTGCTCATCTTTTCTTTTGATTCTTTAGAATGGTGAAAACCTCTTGTTCCTTTATGACTTAAACGCAATTTTTCTTTCTGCTCCTCTGTAAATTTATATCCAGTACTACCTATATGCGATGTAATAAGTTTTTGTCTATGTTCCTCTGATAATGGTTTACCTTTAAACCTTTTACTTACAGATTCTCTAAATTCATCTGTAACTGATAGACCTATATGAGCTTTACTAATTTTTTGTTTAGTTTCATCTGTATGTGTATACCAACTTCTAGAAGCTACTATTTTGTCAATTGTCTCTTGGGTATGATGATAACCTTTTCTAGAAGCTTTTCTTTTTTCTATTGTTTCCTGAGATGGAGAAGGTCTTTTTATTCCAGTGATAGCTTTCCTTATCTTATCTTTTGTTTCCGGAGTTTGTTTAAATCCTGCAGGTCTACTCATGCCCTAATCCAAAGCTTTCATCTGTTTAAGATGACTAAATAAATCTTCTATATTACTATTAACAGCTTTACTTTTTAATGGCGACGTTTCGGGTACTCTTACTATTTCTTCAGCAATTGATCTCATCGCCCTAGTAGTAAGGAGCATCCCACGTTTTACATTATAACCATTTACATGATTGTCAAAAACTATATCAGATGATTTTATTTTTGTATCCAAGCTGTTTAGTTCTTTCAATACTCTATATGAATTATCAATAAACTTTTTATCATTATTAGTTTCATATTGTGGTATATCTCTTACATATTCTTTAAGATATTTTTTAATTAAATGAGCTTCTTCTGGTATATGACCAAAATCACTTATATCCCAATCATTATTTCTTGCCACTTTAATTAAGGAACCAAATATACAATGAAGACTTTCTTGTATAGAACTAACGCCAGCGTTGTATTCTGTTTTATTATGATATCCAGCATTAGTTCCTATAGTATCAAACATGCTTTTTCTTAAAGCTAATAATTTATCATTTGACTTTGCTTTCTTAACTTTCTCTTTTAATATAGATCCAGCCTTAGTTAATCTAACTTTTTGAAGTTTAGACGACTTATCAGGATTAGGGTCCTTAAAAGGTGGACTTGGTTCTTTATGCGGTCTTGGTCCTGGAAATGTCATCTACTTTCTATCCTTCATAGCATCTTGAGTTTTCAAGCTTAGTTCATTATAAGATTTATATAATTCGTTTACTCTATCTTTTTTACCAAGTCCGCTTTCAACTGCCATTTCCCATTGGAGCCTTTTAAGCTCGAGCTGATTTTTTGTTATCTCTCTCTGTTTTTTAACTTCATCACGCTGGTCTGGTGGACCAGCTTTATTAGCCTTTTTGTCAGGCTGTTCAATGATCTTTATTCCAGACCCGGAGCCACCAAGAATTTTATTAGTACTCTTGGTAGGCTCTTTCTTTTTAACACTTTTTGCAACGGTTTTGTTTTTCAAATCTGTTTTCTTAACAACAGGTTTTGCTTTTTTAATTTGCTTAGTATCAACCTGTTTAATTTTACCTTTAGATCTAAGATCCTTAATAACAGCTTTTTGTTTCTTAAGATTCCTACCAGTTTTTGGTTTGGAGTTTTTCATAATTTATTACCTTGGATTTATTTTATTTTTTTGATATTTATGTTCAGCTGGATTCCAAATTAAAGGTTGAGGTTTTTTACCAGGAGATTTAGCTATTCTTACTAATTTTCTACGAGGATCATTATGGAGCATATTTTTTAATTCTTCTGGAGAATGAATGCTTTCGCCAACTTTAGGTTTGTATTTTTTAGTTCTTTTAGTAGTAGGCTCCTTCATGCCCTTCCCATTACCCGTACTACCTTTTGGCCATCTCCCAGATCCTGGTCCTCCCATTGTTATTATCCCCTTATCCTTGAACCTTAAACCAAAATTTTTCCAAAGCCCAATACGATGCTCCTACACCACAACTTCCAATCACCCCCATAACTCCAGCAGCAATTCCAAGATGCAATATAATTGTAGCACCTACACAAATAGCAGACCATAATGCAGAAAGACTCACGGTTAAAATCAATACTTTTTTCATTTTCTTACGTTTCTCCTTTTCTTTTAAAAATAATTGTTCAACTTTATTTACATAACAAATAAAGTACCAGTTAGGTTTACTTCTTGCTTTAAGAGAATTTGCATCTACATCGCCGTCCAATTTTATTTAGATTTCTTCTTCTGAATCATGGCCAAGAACTTTTCTTTTGCTGCTACCTGTTTAGGTGACATTTTCTTAGAAGCTTTCTTTTTAGTTGTTGCTTTTTTCTTCTTAGATGTTCCTGCAGGTGGAAACTTATCATCAGGAAATTCAGGTTCAATTTTGTCTATTACTGGAACTTTAGTACTCTTTTTTGCCATTTTAATTTCTCCTTTTTAGTTAAATATTGCTTTATATATTTAGCCTTAAATTACCTTTCCGGTATAGAATCTTGTCTTCTGCTTTTTAATATTTTGAGCGGGAGCCTTCTTAGCTTTAGGAACTTTTGCTGTAATTGTCTTCACTGTTTTTGGTTTAACTATTCTACCGCCAGTAGACTTTTTAGGGACACCTGTTTTCATTATTTAACCTCGTTCTAAAGTTGGACCACTTCCAGTATAATCTTTTAAAAGTTCCATAGCTTCTTGACAAAGTCTACTTGCAACAGTTTTATATGAAAAAGATTCTGAAAGTTTTCCCCCAAGAGATTCCGAATAACTAGAGATTCCTCTACGTTGATTCTGAATATGCTCGTCTGGTTCTGCACTAAGAGACCCTATTAAATATGCTGCTTGCTGACAAGCAGCGGCTCTTACAGCTAGTCGCTGAAGTTCTTCCTCTTGAGATAATGTTCCTTGAGCAGTAACTGAAAGAGACCAAGGCCATGAAGAATTTCCACCTATCTTACTTGATCGTGGAAAAGCTAACGCTTGATAATCATATTTTTTATTTCCATGCCAGTGAAAAGCATCAATAGCTTTTGCAGCTCTTAATAACGATACTTCTTGATCAACAGTCGCAGCTGTGGCCCAAGCTAATCTAATACTAGAACCAAGCACGTTAGTTGCTATGTAAGATGAAGCATCAGTGACATCAATATATGCTGTAGCTCCAGATGAAGACCATGTAGCATCTATAGCTGTCATAATTATTTGCCTTTTTCACCTTTAAGTTTCTTCTTAGAACCTTTTGATTTGCATCCCATCTTATTTCTTTACTCCTTTTTTCTTGCTTTTCTTCGAAAGTCCAGCCTCCGACAACGCGATGGCGATTGCCTGCTTTTGATTTGTCACAACTGGACCTTTTTTACCAGATTTTAATTCCCCAGCTTTCCATTCATTCATGACTTTAGCAACTTTCTTCTGCTTTTTAGTTTTTTCTTTAGATTTCTTATCAGGCATTTTTATTTTACTCCTTTTCTAACTTTGTTAAACATTATTCCGTTATCGTTTTTATATGATTGTTTAGAATGATCAATGTCCATATCTTTAATGACTTTTGGTATTCCTTTTGGATAAGCTTTGCAAGTCCAATCACCATAGAAAAACATGCATTTATAACAAATAGGTTCTTTAATTACTTTCATTACCAATTACCTTTTTTCATTAAATCAAGCATTCTTATCATTTTAGGATTAAGTTCGCTTTTAGAAGAACTATTATAAATAGCAAAGTTTTCTGCTATACATTCAGCCAAATTATATTTTGCTCTATCTGTAATAGCATATTCTTTATAATTTTCTAAATTTCTATCATATTTACCAACACTTTTATCTATTCCAAGGTAAGTATTTATTCTATCAAAAAATCTATCATTAAAATGTAAATGATGACCCATTTCATGTAATACAGCAGCTTTTGTTTGCGAATATTTGTCTGAAGGAAAACAAAACATAGAATGAATTCCTCCACTTCCTAATTTACCATTATGATAATTTATATAAAAATTTCTCATTTTATCATTCTTTAAATTAATACCCTTATTTGATTTTATTTCTTGATTAGTTCCTATAGCTATTCTGCCAATGTAATCTTCTTCTTCCGATGGTAAATAGGCAGCAAAGTGTCCATTATCAAATCTCACTTCTAATAATTTGTATTTCATATGAAATTCTTTCATAGAATCATAAATAGTATTGTTAACTATTTCTATTTGCTTAGAATCATTACATGTACTATAATCAACTTGTTTACAAATAGTTTTTTTAGCAAACTCTTCAAGTTTAATTTTATCAATTTTAGTTTTTGCTTTATTTTTTATTCTTTTACCTATTGTAGTGAGCTTTCTATTGTTAAGTTCTTTATCAGGATTCGGATCCTTAAAAGGTGGTGAAGGTTCTTTTCTTGGACGTGGTCCTGGAAAGCTCATCTAATTATTCTCCATATCTAGCAAGATCTAAATTCTCAAAAGTCTCATAATCTATACACTGCTCTACATCAAATTCATAATTACAGCCATTACATTTATGAAGACAAATTTCACATACTATAGGCTTTGTAAGCCATTCACTAGAATATGTCCACTCACCTATTGGAACGATATTATTTGAGTTGCATTCTGGGCATAATGCTTCTTCTTCATCTAAAACTACTTTTCTTTTCATTTTCTTTCCCTTTTAAATATTTTGAATTTAATTAAATATAAAGAAAAATCAGGCACTTATAAGTTTTTAAAAAAAATGGACAACCCCTATTTGTGAGTTGCCCAATGTACATGGAGGTAAAGAATGAGAAGAGAAAGTGCATTGTTAATCTTTAAGCCAGAAGAAATTTCCTAAGAATAGAATATCAAACTCCCATTCACATTCATCTTTGCAAATATAGAAAAGTGAATATGAATTACCTTTAATATCAAAAGTAATAAGGTCCAAAACAAAGAAATTTTTCCAAACATCAAATGAAAATAAATCAAAACCAAATACATGATCCATTTTTAATCCCCCATAAAAATTAGTTTTTCAACAGGCTCCAACTAATATGCTCAGTATGATCTAAATCATAAGGAGCGTGCTCTCCAGGCTGATAAACAGTACACCTCCAAATAGCCCCACAACTTCTACATTTATAATCAATTTCTTTAGTACCGCTTTGATGAATAATTTTGTTTCCTGTGGGGATCAAAGACTCAATACTATTTTTGCAAGTTGGGCAACTCATTATTTCACCTCTTTATTTACTAAAATTTTATACAAATTATAACAAATAGCTATACCAGTAAAAGAAATAAAACAAATAGCACTATTTGATAATGAGTCAAAAGCGCTTTTAAAATGAAAAGGAAAATCAAGTATAGAAGATAAAATAAGAATAGAAAAAACAAATTTATTAAAATGAAAATAGCTGCTATCGTACACCGTTTCATATTAATATAACCATTTTGGTTTCATAAAATCTTTGTTAAAATTCCATAAAATCATTGGATTAATAGTTCTATTATTTATTTTTACTCCATAATGAACATGATTTCCAGTACTACGTCCAGTACTTCCCATTTCGCCTATTATTTGATTTTTCTTTATTTCATCTCCAACATTAACTAATCTTTTTCTCATGTGACCATAGATAGTTGTATAATACCCATGATTAATCTCTATGTACTCACCATAGCCTCTTTTTGATTCTGAATAAACTACTATCCCAGGAGCTGTTGCTCGTATAATAGTTCCAGCTTTATTTGCTATGTCATAACCATCGTGAAACTCAGGCCACGGTTTTTTCCTATACCCATAACCACTTGTAAAATAACCTTCACAAGGATAATCAGTTGGTATTAGTTTGGCAAATTCTATAGCTGCTAACTGATATTCAATAAAATATGATGTATTTCTATTTCTAATGTTGTAGAATTTATTAGCTTCTTCTTCTAAAGTATAACCAAAACTATTTTCCACCCATACCGCCAGAAACATTATTAGTATCACCGCTAAAGTGTATTTTACCATTGTTTTCATAGAAATAATTATCACTCCCAACAGACTTCAATAATTCAGAAGTCAAAAGGATCATAGTATAAATTTCTGTTTCTTTTACCTTGATCATTTTCTTTAAGTTTTCAATTTCAAGATCTTTTACTTTTATAATTGATTCTAGTTCAAATTTTTCTTGTTCTAATTTAGAAACCCTATCTTGCAGTCTAATTTTTTCAGTATCATTTTCTAATTCGGCCTTTCTCGTTTCATAAGCTATATTAACTTTAGTTGTATAATATCTATCTGTATCTGCTTTAAAAAAAATATATGGCATTATGATATACAAAAATGCCCATGTTAAAAGTAAAAGAACAAAAATAGTAAGACCGAACCAGGTCCATTTTTGAGGATATGTATTAAAATGGTTCTTAAGTTTCTTCTTATAAGATAAAAAACATTTCTTTATCTTAGTTATCAAAGGAACTTTTTTGGTATCAATTACTTTATCTTTTACTATGGTTTCTGTAGATATTTCTTTAGTTTTAACAGTTTTATTCAAAATAGGTTTAGTCTCCTTTTTCTCAATAATCGGAGTATTCTCAATTTTATTTTTGGGTCTGCCTCTAGGCATAATATCACTCCATATTTGCTTCTTCTTTAGACAAATAATCTTGTATTATTTGTAACCACTTTTTGAATGTTCGTACCTTAATAGTCATTGATTCCCTATCTGGCCCAGTATTGATTCTTGTTGAAAGCATACCTGATAGTACATCCGCAAGCATATCTTGACGTAGTTTAAGAAATTCTTCATCTATTTTAATATGTTTCTTTTGTTTTTCTTTTTTAACTTCTTTTTCAGGAACTATAGACGTTTCTATTGTAATTTCTGCAGGAAGTTCTGTTACAACTGGATTATCTACTGAGAGAACATCTTCATTCTCTATCTTAATAGTTTGCTTCCCCAAAATATTGTCAATAGCATCTGCTCCTGTTTCTACTTTTTTAGGTGGTCGTCCCATTCTTACTTTTCCTCCTTCTTAAAATCTTTTGGATTGATTTTGTATTTAGGTTTTATTTCTGTTTTAGAAACTTTAGGCTTTACTCTATTCTTTCTTTTTATGGTTCTTTGTATACTACTCATTTTTAAACCTCAACTACAATGTCGTACTTATTATCTTTATCTGTTGGATTATAATTATATGGTCTTCCAAATCCTACAACAACTTTTGTTAAGCAATTTGGACAGGCATACATGTCACCAGACATATCATAAATACTAACTTTTTGTTTTTTATCAAAGAATCTGACTACAAAACCATTCTTTTCACAAGTCATCTCCTTATCACACATTACACATATTGGCCGTTGCATAATTAAACCTATAATATATATTATATTTTAAAAAATAGATTTTAGGATCTTGTACTTATCCACCACTCCCATCTTCAAAAGAAATATAGTCAGTTCTACATTTTATAGAACAACACCAAACATGTGTTATCTTATCATAATAACCTTTAACGTCATTTGGAAATTCTTTATAACACACTCCACAAATATTAGTTTTTGGAAACAAAATTTCAATAGCATCATTAATTGCAGATTGATAACTCATTTTTGAAATAATATCTTCAGCTTTAAAGTTATCAAATTCTTTAAATATAGAATGTCTTTCTTCTTTCTTTTTAGTCATTAAATCAAGAAAAGTTTTCTTATCTATCATCTGCTACTCCTTGAATGAAATACTTCTTCTGAGGGGTCATGGTTAGAAAGACCTGCCTGTTCAAAATGAGGAATAGATAACTTATCATTAGATCTCTGATGCGTTATTGGTTGAAATATTTTTCTATACTTAGAAGCCATTCTTGTAGTAGGCTCTTTCTTATTTAACTCACACCAATCAAGAAAGTGTTTGTTAGTTTTGGCAAATTTGGCATTAGACATTCTCTTTTCGGTAATAATTTCTTTCTCTTTCATTTAATTAGCTCCTTATACAAATCTATTAATCTCCCAATCTGGTTCTCCATAGATAACAAATTTCTAACTTTCATTAAGTTAGATCTTTTTTCTAAGTATTCTTCATAGGCATAATTTCTAATATCATTAATATCTTTTAAAGTAAAACCAATATCATATTGGTCAATTATCTTTCCAACTTCGCTATTTTTATTTCCTATACTTGGAACTCCAGCAGCAACTGCATCAAAAAGCTTGTTAAATATTCCCCACTTAATCTGGCGACAAATAATTCCACCAGGATCTGGGTAAAAAGCTAAACTGAAATGAAACTTTGTCATCTCTTTTATTAGTGAGAAGTATTCAACAAATCCACCGTATTTAACATCAAGATTTTTATAATACTCAACTGCTTCTTTAACATCAGGAATATAAAAAGTCAATGGTAAATGTTTATCTTGAAAAGACTTAGCAACGGAAGTCATATCTCTATAAGGAAGAGCTTGAGCCGTTTGTGAATTAGGATGAACAGCTGAACCTTGGAAAATATAACTAAGAGTATACTCTTTTTCTATAGCATGCCATTCTCCACGAGTTCCTATATTAGTTATATAATCATATGGCTTAATAGGACCTTCGTCAATATAAAAACACTGTGGCATTGCTGACATTAATGAAATAGATTTTTCAGATTCATAAGCATCATCAAAACATTCTTTAATTGGATTGCTAACGTGTATAAAAGCATCTGAACATTGAACTGCTTTTATTTCATCATCTACTATTCTTCCGGTCCTAATTAGTTCTGAATCATGGACATCAAACACAACTTTAATATTCCAATCACTTGAAAATTCTTTTCTAACTTCATCGGCATACCACCCAAGATAATAAGGCTCGTTATGCCAATGAAGAATTACTTTTTTATTTTGCTGACCCAAAATAAGAGTTTTTAAAATACGTTTTAATTGTGACACTTCAAAATAGGGGATGTACATTTCAAGATGTGGCATTATAGAAGCAACAATTCCTTGAAATGTATAGTAGCCGACAATAATTACTTTGTATCCTTTATAGAGCAGAGGAATAGCTTCTTTGATTACTCTTGAACAACAATGATAACTAATCATTATAACTAATGGTAGATCGGGATTTGTTTCAAATTCCCTTGGCCTAATTTTTGTTGGATCAAGAGGATGAAGAATAGGAACTGAAAAATCAGCATTAGGATTAATTTCTACCATTTAGTCTTTTAAACCTTCTTCTATTTTATAACAAAATGAGTTGAATCGTTCTTCTAATTTAGAAATATGCGGGGAGACATAATTTTGTATTTTATAAGCTAAACACATTTTAATAAGAAATTCTTTCCATTCTTTATCAGTAATATCAGACATTTTTAAACTTACTTATAAGTTGTTTGATATGACTATCAGCAATAATAACTAATACTTCAAAGTCACTTATCTGAATATCAACATCTATTTTATTGTAATTATGGCAATCAGAAATCTTATCTTTCATTTTGAAGAGAAAATTTTCAAGTTTCTCAATGTCTTCTTGTTTAAATTTAGTCATTATTTTTTAAACCAATTTTTAATATCTTTGAAAATATCAATAACAAATTCTTTAAGAGAATAATTAACTTTTATCTGACTATCAAGAGTCATCTTCTGTAGGCTTTTACTCATACTAAAAAAAGCTCTTGCCATGCATAAAAGTATTTTAACATCTTTAACTTTAAGCGTTATATCTTCATGATTATGTACTTCATAAGTTATTAAAAGTGTATCAAGTTTATCTAACCATTTACTAGAAATATTAATAGTATTGTTAATAGTATTGTTAATATCATTCAAAGATTCTTTATTTATAATTTTTTTCATAGTTTTTAAACCTAATAAACCGTTATTATTTGTAAGACTACAAATTCTAATTTTTTACCGATCATTCCATAAGCTTTTATCTTTTTATTAATATAAAAATTTAAAGGTGCTTTTGAAAGTACAACAAAGTTCTCTTTTGTTATATACCAATAACTTTTATCTATTTCTGTTTGTGTTCGGAATAATCCACCAGTTATTTCATCTTTTTCTTCAATTAATTGTTTATCAATTGTAAAAACAATATATACTTTTTTAGAAAAATTCCAATAATAAGGACAATCTATAGATGGAGAAAAATTTGGAATATCTTCTGGCAATATAGTTAGTGGTTTATATTCTTCTATGCAAGCTGTCGTAAATATAATTAATATTAACAAAAACACCAAATATTTTAATTTTGACATTTTACTCTCCAAAAATGAAGTTGTTGACATTTCCATCTATACACCAATCAACTTTAGCTTTTTCAAATTCTCCAAGTCCTTCATACCAAGTAACAAATTCTTGAATTTCTTCATTACAATCATTACAAACTTGCTTTCCTCTAACAACACGCTTAAAAGGTTTTTCAGAAGACAAACCGCAAAACTGACAGCGAGATTTAATATTAGCCATTTTCAACCTCATACTTAAATTTTGTAAAAAACTCTTCTTTAGTCGTATTAACTTTCTTCTCTAACAATACTTCTAGCTCAACGTTATCAATATATTTTAAAAATGTTATTTTTGAAAACCACATGTCTGCTGGATCTTGGCAATAATCTATTTCAGTAATAATATAAAGAGCTTTCTTTCCAGATTGCATATCTAAAATTAATCCATCTTTTTCATTGGGTCTAGGATATGTATAAGCAGATACTGTATAAGTTCCATCTTTATTATCAGAAAAGATTCTAATTGAATTACCATAAGAAGAGTTGTTTACAAAAATATTAAAATTTTTTCTAAGTTTTTTCTTAAAAATTTTCATAATTAAACATCATCATAAACTTTCAGACCTACAAAAGGATTTCTTTTATCTAAAAGCAATTCGTATACGTAACTATCTCTATCTTTTCTCCATATTTTAACTGCTTCTATTTTCGCTTCCCTTTTAGTGAAAGCTTCTATTTCTAGTACATCACATCCATATTCATATCTTGGCCAATAATCAATATACTCAGCAACATATTGATGCTCAGGTGAAACTACGTAGTACTTTTTAAGAGCCCTTTCTTTCATACTAAAATCCTTGATAATCTTCAATCCATTTTTCAGAAACCCAATCAATTAGCTTATCTTGTTCATATGAAGAAGGACCTAATTTTCTTTCTACTGCATCTATATAGCAACTAAATTTTCCATCTTTAATTTCATAACACCATTCTGGAATATTATATTCGTCTAATTTGTCTTTATTTTCTGCCGCCAAGGCAGTGTCAATAGCAATTGTTGGGAGTTTATTTTCATCATTAAAATCACTTATAATTTTCAACCAATCAAATTTAAATGGTTTAAAGTTACAACCCCTTCCTACTCCTTTAGCACCCAAAAGTGTTAATTTAATCCCTTCACTTTTACAAGCATTTAATAAAAATTTAAAGTTATATTCATCTACAATTCCAACGATATGCTGCAAAGAAATTTTAAGTGAGTTTTTAAAATATTTATCTTTTGCAACTGATTTTAGTATTTCTGCCACATCTATAACATCAGTAACTTTAATAGCGGAAAACGCTACTCCGCCCAGCATACTCCAAATTTTATGATTTGATGGATGTTCTTTAAGCCATTTTATATTTTTAGTTGAAAAATTTGGAATCATGTGATTATAATAGATATCTTCTACGATTTCATCAAAATCAGGGTGAAATGTTGGTTCACCACCACCTATAGCAATCTCAAATATTTTTGCTTTTGAAAGCTTATATAAAATATCATATATGTCTTTTTTCTTGGCATGTTTTCCGTTTTGAGAAGAGCTTTGATAACAAAAATCACATTCATAAGGGCAATAATCAGTAATTTTTAAATCAACAAGCTCAGGTGTAGAAGCTTTTATATAATTTTCTTCAAGATTATCAAAAGAAAATCTTATTTTTGCTCCAGTTTTTCTATTAAAAAGAACCCAAAATTTACCATCCTTTTTAGCAACTAATCTATGATCATACCAATCATTAAAAAGAGGATTTATATTTTTATAACCATTTTCTATTAATTGATGCATTCCATCATTATCATTTCCTCCAAGAATAGCTACATTTTCCATTGAAATAAAATTTTTTAGATCTTTTATAAACTCTATATTAACTCCTTTTTCTTCCCAATCATATGGAATAGACCAAACAGATTGGTGATCAACTCCTTCCCAATAACTATCTTCATCAGAGTCTGAAATAATAGTATTCCCAATTAATTGCTTGATAATAGTTTTTGCTGTTTCTTTACCGAATCTACGTTCTAATTCTGAATATAGGTTTTGGGCTAAATATTTCATTTTTGATTCTAAATCAATTAATGTAAATGATTCCCAGCCAAATGAACCATACATAGGATCATTTTTGATCTTATTTTTATTTTTGTTAAAGAAGATTATGGAATGAGAAGAGCTACTATTTGTAGCAAAACCTAATCTGATACTTTGTATTTTCATTACAAAATCCTATTAAATATTAAATATACCATTTTTTATCATACATTTTTTGTTCCCTTTCGCGTGCTTGTTCTTTAAGATATCTCTGATATTTTCTGTCTAAAATTGGGTTAATTGATTTATTAAATTCTATTTCATAAGCATAATGGTCTTTGACAACTTTTGGATTTAAAATTATTTTATCACAATGTTTTCTATAAAAATCTTCGGTTGACATAAAGATTAACTTAGAATTATTAGGGAATTGAATTTTACTATCTTTAAATGAATAATTTGTTTCTTTTATTTTAAAAAACCATAATAATTTTCTTACTTTTCCTACTTCAAACATTTGTAAAGCCACTTCATAAAAATGTTTTGCAGCTTCGTGATTGTGAGTTAAGTAGAAACATTGTTTATTTTTATTTTTCAAACAATATTCAATACACTCTAAAATAGCTTTAGTACTTTTTCCTAGTGTGCGCTCATTATAGATAAAAACTTTTTTAGTAGTAAAGAAGCTTTTAATTTTCTTGAATAATCTTACCATTTTTCATTCTCTAAATAAATTTGTTATACAAAGTCAAAAATTATCTTATCTTCTTATAATATTATATTTTATAAAAATGATCTTACAAATAAAAAAATAAAGGCTATAGAAATTATTTTTCTATAGCCTTTTAATTTTTACATCATCCTAATCTTTATAATTAGGATTTATGAGCCAACTGTGCCAGCGGCAATCCAGCTAATAGTTATAGCTGTTGAGCCCGCCACTAGCGTAGGATCTGAACCTGAATAGTTTTGCCATGCATAAATTCTAACAACTCCTCCAGAATGGCTGCCATAACTAAACGTATATGGCTCATCTCCGGGAGCATCGGTTCTTATAAGAGATGCATGAATATGGACCAGCGATGTAATATCAGTTGTAACATCAAGTGATCCAGTAACTCCAACTGTTCCGGTTCCCCAAGCAAAAACTCCATTAAAAGTAGTAGCCTGGGTAAAGTTATTTAACCCTATTTCGTTAGCAATGGGACACATTCCACTGATTCTATCAAAATCTTCAGCAGTAACTTTTGTTGGCATATTTATCTCCTATGAGCCAACCGTTCCTATGGCTAACCACGATATATCAATTGAAGCTGTACCGGCAATAAGTGTAGGATCTGAACCTGACGTATTACACCATGCATAGATTCTAACAACGCCAGCAGTATGGGTTCCATAACTAAAGGTATATGGACCATCACCAGGACTAGTTGATTTAATCAGAGAAGCCTCTATGTGAATGAGAGAAGTGATTCCAGTTGTAACATCAAGTGATCCAGTTGTCCCAAGTACTCCCGCTCCCCAAGCTACTAATCCATTAAAAGTCGTGGCCTGAGTAAAGTTTCCTAATCCTACTTCGTTAGCAATAGGGCACATCGCATTGGCTTTACCTCGCGTTTCAGCGGTTATTTTAGTTGCAGCCATTTTTAATCCTCCTTAGCCCTATTGTTATTACCCATAAATCCTTGCCATTGTAGAAGCTCCGCGAACCTCAGCGGTATACTCACCAATAATAGAACCAGCTTTGTAGTCACCAGTTTTGGCTTTTTCTTGGAAGTGGAAGCTTCTGTTGCGGAGAGGCACAGGTTTAACCCTATTAGAGGCAATCAAGAACAAGTTAGAAGCAGGCATCCACCTATTGAGTACAATACGAATAGGATTGCTCATGAAAGTAGAGGCATATTCCCAAACTTGCTTCTCATATTTGGTTTCGCTATTCACAACTCTGATATGAGTTTCTTGCCAACCATCGATAATCCTTTTATATGCGGCATCGCAAACAAGAACATCAATATCATCAGCACCAGCAGACCAACAAGCATTAATAGCAGAATCAAGAAGAGATGTGGTAAGAGTAGCTCCGGATCCAACAGTGTAAATGTTTGTGGAAATAAGAGAAATCAGACCATTCATAACACGAGGAACAGTAGAACTTCCGATAGTGCCAACAGCAGTAGAGTACTTACCAAGAATCATAGCAGACTCAAGATCAATCATCGCCTCTTTGGTCTTTTTGAGTTTTTCGTACTCGAAAGCATCGGCATACCCAATAGCATTAACAGCTCTCATAGTTTCAGAAACACTAAAGTCGCGTTTAAATATCTGCACATAGTTTCCAGTTCTGCTTGGATTTCTCTGAGTAGCTTGTTCAATGTCGGAACCTTCAAGAGCAGCCATACCAACAACATAGAGCGTATTACCCGCACCGAGCGAGCTAGCAGTAGTACCTTGAGACGCTCTCTTAACAGTCAAGGTATTAGTAGAAGTAGACACAATAATCATGTACTCATTAGTCACTGAAGACATGAGCACATCTCCCCACTGCAGGAACCCAGCCTCACTCCCTCTAATTGAGAAAGAATAGGTTGTAGAAGCATCAGACGTAATGGCGGTAGAGTTAATAACACTATGAGGCATATATTTGTCCTCAAGCCATTCATGATAAGTCTGTGTTGCAGCAGCAGCGGGAATTCCTAAGAGATCGAGCAATGGCACAACAGAAGGCGAGAGCATAGTAATAGTATCGCTAACGTCCTCATAGACACCATCATATCGATCATACTGAGCAAGACCTGTAAAAGACATATTTAAAAGAACCTCCTTTTTACTTTATGGCTCCAGAAGCTTTAGCGGCTTTTTCTGCATCTTGTAAAAGTTTTCTTGCTTTCATATACTCAAGTTGTGACATATCATTATTAGGATTGATGCCAGCTTCCTCTTTAGCTTTTTCAAAGTTCTTTCTAAGCGTATTAAGACGGTCAACTTCTTTAGAAACCGCACCTTTCCCACCTGATCCAGCACCTGGAGTATACGAAACGAAAAACTCTTCTTTTAGCGTATTTATAATACCGTCTCTAAGATCGATATCTGCACCGCTGTCAAACTTTCTAAAGAGCCATTTACGATCAATTTCATCATATACAACATGTTTACGTAACAATTCAGCCGATTCCTCCATGAGGTGCGGCTTTACATTAGCAGAGACAAGAGCTTGGTTAAGAATATCAGACTTTTTAGTTTCAAAAACTTCTTGTTTAGCCTCTTCGGTTTGCTTTTCAAGATCAATTACTCTCTTTTCATAATCCGTGAGGCGTTTTTCATAACGTAGTTTCATGGTGTTTCTTGCAGCTTCGACAGCATCTTTAATGTCTTTCTTTTTCTTCGGGATTGTTTTAGACTTATCTTCATCTTCCAAATCTTCATCCTCCTCTCCAATATCTTCATCCTCGAAGAATTCCTCTTCAGCAGTGTCATCAACTATGATACCATAAAGATCATCATTCTTTTCTTTAACACTAGCAAGCGTTTTAGCCATTTCATCAAGTTTGTCGCGCAAAAGTTTATTTTCTTCTTTTGTTTCGCGCTTGTCTTTGGCAATCATGCGATTAACGTCTTCATCAGTGTACTTCGGAACTTTTGTGGGATCTTCTTGAGAAGCTTGACAATGCTCACAAACAGTACTGTCATCTGCAATTTCCTTTCCACACTTGATACAATTCTTCATAAACTCTAACTCCTTTCCCAGTTATTAAGGATCTGGCAACCTATAAAACCCCCGATAAACCTTCGGGCAGGTCAAATTTGTCCCTGGGGTCTTCTCCCAGCAGGCTATTAAGAACTAAAATAGTAAAAGTTTTATTATTTTTATTATAATATAAAGAGATTAAATAAAAATATAAGTATAGAAAAATTCATTACCAAATCTTTTTTGGACGACCTTTCTTATTAGTTTCTTCGCGCTCATCTGCAACTTCATAAGAAGTTTTTTCATCAAAAGAAACAGTATAAGATTTCTTTTCCTCAAAGACATACGGCCTATCAGACTGCATCCATGGAGTATCATGAATAAGATCTCCATCTGCAATTGGCTTAGGTATTCCATCTGGATAAGCTTTGCAAAAAGTATCTTTTTTGTACCATTTGCACTTTTTACAATAATTTTCAATCCCTTCTTGCATAATAAAACTCCTATTCGTTATAATATTTTGATAAATCTTCTTCAGTTGGTTCTTCATTCCAACCTTGATCTTGCGGATTTATTTCATTTCCTTCTTCATCAAGATTACTCATATCCCAAGGGCTTTGAATTGCTTGACCAGGTTTTGCTTGAGCTTCATCTATTTCTTCTTCAATAGTCTTCATAGCATCTGGATCAACATCTGGGAGCATCTTCTTAACAACACCTTTTTCAATATTTTTAATTGCAGTTTCAGAAGTTAACGCTTCTCTGGCAGAAAGTAATATATTTAATTCATCAGTTAAATTATAAATATCGAAATCGTCAGGATAGCTAATAGATCCTTTCCACGGTGTATTTGCCCATAAACCTACAAATCTGCAAAGAGCATCCTCGCAATCTTGAAGAGCATCAGCCTTAGCTGAAATAGCATTATTAGTCTCATTAAATATACGTGCCAATGCTATGCCTGATGGACTTGTTTGTTCTTCAACGGCAACTCCACCCTTAAGCTTTACTATCTTTAATATAGTGTCTTTTTCATCTTTTATATTTGCCCTGAGATTAGCTGCAGGTTCAGAAGTTGGAGCCATAAATTCAGGTGGTCCTGCTCCTTCAACTGGAGTATAAGCTAATACATTTCCTTCAGACAATGTAAATGTGTTTGGCATGTCCGGCCAAGCTGCTATTCTTAGAATATTAAGTGCTTTATTGTGAAGCTCTTCGTCCAATAGACTTGTCCAACGTAAAATAGCTTTACAAACACCAGCAATATCTTGGACTAGAGCAATACCTATGTCTTGATATTTAAAAGAACTTTTATTTTTTAATCTATAAACTGGAACAATACCAAGATTATGAGCTCCTCCACCAACTTTAATTACATCTTTTGATTTAGGATCAATTTTGTGCTTTACCCATTCTTTCTTCGTCCATGTCACATAATAATAAGACTCATCAGTAATTTCTTCTGGTTCAAGTTTATATGGGTCTTCAAAATCTTCTATATACTCTCTAAAACGTAACCATATAAATTCACCATTGGCATCCATTGACCAGTTAATACAATTTTCAGGAGTATATGCAATGGCATATGATTTCGCTTCCATACCATCAGCTATTTGTTCTGCAGAAGGTCTATCAACTAATATATCTACATACCCAAATATTTGACGAAGTTTGTCAGCATCAATCATGAACTTCTTTATTGGACGTTTCTTGCCATCGCTATTTTCCCAAAATTCATCAAAGACGTTTCTTTGACCAACATTAAGAACTTCTTTTACTTTTTTAACTGTTTTTTCTACAACACCTTTTGCTTCTGTTTTTGATTGTCGAGTAATTGGTTTGCGGAAAATAAATTCAGTAAATAGATCAACAATAGGAGCGACAAGGTTTACATAATAAGCTCTAGCTCTACGCTTTCTAATAGCATCATCAGATTCGCGAGTATGCTGAAGAATATAAGACATCACATCTATACCTTCATATAGATTTATATATTCATCCCACATAGGTTTGAATTTGCTATACATCCAATGGCGCGCAGTAAGCTGCTCAACGGTTGGAACTATATTTAGAATAGAATCAGGAGGAGCATCTCCTGGCTCATACATAGTCTGCGGTTGCGGAGTAGCAACTTTATTAATAGGAAAGTTTTTAGGGTCGAATGTTTCTGTCACATATTTACCTGTTAGAAAAAATTTTATAATTTATTATTATATAAAGAGAAATTCTTTGATTATAAGTTTAATCAACAACTCTACATTCAATAATATCTTTTTTAATTTTATCGTAATCAACGATTTTGAATTTTGTATTTCTTGGGAGTAAAACTTCTGCTTCATTTTTAAAAGAAGATATAGAAGATATATCACAACCTTTTTGACCTTTTTTTACATATATTTTCATTAAAATTCCATTGCCATAAAAATAGTTTTTCATAAAAGATCTTCTAAATTTCTCAAAGTTATTGCTAGTAGACACAAAAGCTTTATCTGTAAAAGTAGGTGTGAGAGTTTTATAAAAATTTGATTTTTCACTTCCTGAAAAGCGTATTAATCTATACAGAGTGGCATCTGATTTAAGTTTTCTTGATGTTATTTTGTCTAGACCGAACTTAATTTTTTCATATATTGGGTCTAATATTTTTCCTTCTCTTAAAAGTTCATTTATGTTTAATCCAGGACCACCCATATATGAAGATACAGCTTTTTTCTCTTCATCATTAAAAACTGTTTTTTCTTTAACTTTCTTCCTTAAACTTTCTCCAATTTTTGTTAACTTAACTATTTTCTTTCCTGATTTTAAAGCAGAAACAGCCTTAGCTTTATCTGGATTTGGATCCTTAAAAGGTGGACTAGGTTCTTTACGTTCTCTTGGGCCTTTCCAGCTCATTTATTATTCCTTTACAAGTTTAATTAAATATAAAGAAAAATTGACTTGTTATAAGTCTATTTTGCTAGTTTTAAAATATAATAATATAAGGAGGATTTTAGAAATGACTAAAGATCAAGAAGTTTTGAGATTATGTTGTGAGTTTCTAATGATCATTTACTATAGAACTCCAGTAGAAAAAAGAGAAGAAGTTTTAATTAAACAATGCAAAACTATAGCTGACTTGTGCGGGATGAGATTGCCAAATAAATATAAATTCACAAGAGAAGAATTAGATAAGATAAAAGGATTAGGAATTGAAGAAAAAAGTATTCTAAATTAAAAAAGCATATAATAAAATTTTTATATAATAAATAGTAATTTTAATTAAAAAATTATAATATTAAAAAGGTTTATTTCTTCATTTAACTTATATATAATTATAATCACAATAAGGAAGAAGATAGTCTTCCAAAGTTCTTTGAAAACACTAGCAAAAGATAAAACGAACCGAGAAAGTCTTTATCTTGTATGCTAAGTAAATAAGAAATTAGAAGTGGACTTTTCTCAATCCTTAGGAGGAACAAAATGAAATGCTATAACTGCCAAAAGGAAATTCACAAAACATCTATCTCAGTTCCTGTTCACCACTCAGATGATCCTTATGAAGAATTTTGTATTCCTTGTGCAAGGGAAGCGGGAGTAGATGAAGCTGATATAATTGCAGCATCTGATAGCCTTCACACAAGAGAAGAAATTCTTCAGATTGTAGAAGAAACGGGAATAAAGCTGACGTGAGATTGGTGCAAGTGCGTTCCCAGCAAGAATCCTGTAGATGATTTTCTTTTCTATGCTGGCGATGATGAATGCACATGTGGAGTTAAAAAACATCACATTCATTGCTCCAAATGTGGAAAGGTCACGCAAGTTGGTTAACTTTTAAATCTCAACTTTTAGGAGAGAGAGATGGAACATGAATATCATGTATGTCTAAAATGCTTTGATGAAATCACACCAAAAGATTATGAAACGTTCTTCATCGTGGAACCTGACCATTGTGATTTCTATGGTTGGCATAAAGATTAAAGATGTTGACCACCTCAATCCAATAAGGGTTGAGGAAAGTTCACTTCTAATAGAGAAACAGTTTCCTTCAACTCTTACAAGGAGAAAGGAAAATGTCTGATAGAACACCAAACATGAGGTGGATTGATATTACTAAGAGGCCTAACTGTTGTGCTACTTGTAGATTTAGACAAGAAGAGAATTTTGTTGGAAGACTTGATCCCAAATATATTTGCGAATATGATCCTCAAGAACCCATCTTTGCATTTACTATTTGTGATCATTTTGAAAGAAAGTAATATCAACCTCTTCAACCTGCTAAGGATTGAAGGAAACTGTTTCTCAAAGATAAGAATTTTGTAGAGCCTTCATAACAACTCCTCTGAGAAATCAAGAGCTGGTAACTCTTAGAAAATGCTGTTGAAGGTTCAACAGTGTAAGTATCAAACAAAGGACGGACACCAACACAACACTCGCTGACAAAATATCGTGAAAAGGTTACAATGTTGTGATGTAACTTAACAAAAGGTAAATTGGTCATTTGAAATCTATCTTACCAAAGATAAGAAAAGTTGATTCATAACCAGTTTCAACTAAGTAAAATGATAAATCAATCTCCTATTCGACGAGTGAACAAATTGAAAAAGAATCAGATATGTTGTGTTTCTGATTGTTATGAAGGTTCTGTAAAGTTCTTATCTGTTCTCCTTTTAGTTGAACTCTTTTCAATGGAGGAAATTTAAAATGTCAAGACATACTCTTGCAGAGATCAAGGAAAAAGCACAAGAAATTCGCGATGAAATGAGAAAGATTGAGGTTGGTACAAGGAAGAATTGTTCTGCTGAAGATGCATCAAAATATATCAAAACTATCGGCGAAAGATTTGATGATCTTCTTGCTTTCATTCTCGGTGACGAAAACAGCTAATAAGTTAAAGGAACTCTCGTAAAGAGAGTTCCACTAAAAGGAGAAACTTTGTGGGTTGGTGGTGTAACGGTAGCACGGGTGAAGGGAAGCAATAATGAAAGTATTTGTCTCTGGCCAGATAAATATAAGTAGTTATTGTGGATCGGAACCAGGTATCAGGTTCGAGTCCTGGTCCAACCGGCCAATTAATTAAGGAGAATCAAATGTATATTAATTTAAATATTTTTGACATTATTCAAGTAATTGGAATAATTGTTATTATTATAGTCATGCTTATAGCTATTATAATTTTTAAATAGGTGATTAAAAATGTCTCTTACTAAAAAAGAAATTCAAACAGGAATAGAAATTCTTGAAAAGTTAATTGGTCCTGGTAATTATTATGAATTCAATCAAGTAGTTAATTCTGTAGATACTATCGAAGCAATAGAAACTACACTTTCTTATTTGCAACTTCTTAGAGATGAGGAGGAATAAAAATGGAAAACTTATTTGGCACACAAACTGAACTTGTAATCGTTGCTTGTGGAAATCTCTTTTTGATCTTCATTCTCGTTATCAAAGCCGTCGTCAACGATTATCATGTTAATGAACTCAAAGAAAGAATTGAAAAGTTAGAAGATAAAAAGGCTAAGGAGGAATAAAATGACCAAAATACAGAAAATTCAGAAGTATCGTAGAGAAATTGATCAGATCAAAGATCAGATCAATGAGATCAGAACTCAGGTCCCTATTGAGCATCCTCTCATGATCGAACTCAAGAAAAAACTCAATCGAGTCAAACATAATCTTGCTCGACTTGAAAGAGAGGAAGTTGAAGGAACCGTTGGCCTTCAGAGTTTGTTTACATAAATTTGATGAAAATAGAGATAAAATAGGATTAAGCAATTGGTTATAAGCAAGGTACGGAACTAGAGGAGCGGAAGCAAAGATACTAGGAATGTTTCTTGATACTAACTTAGGTTGCACCCTATTTTATCTCTCGCTTATGAGCATGGAAAGGTGTGGAAACTAAGTAACAAGGTTGGTATCTTGCGAAAGGAAGAAAGGGCATGAAAGCCTACAGTAATCTAGGAGATGAGGACTCTTGTAAACCATACAAGACTTGCTCGCTGATGATTCGGGTGCTAAGACAGATAAATCAAATACTTTCCCCTTTCCATGCTCTCTTTATACTTTAGGAGAAACAAATGCTACAATACAAAGTCGTAATTCGTAGTTATCGTTATTCACCTATGACAGTAAGCGAAGAGCTTTTAGCAACATTCAAGTATTTTAATGAAGCTGCTAAATATGCCAACGACTATTTCGAAGAGCATATCAAATTAAACTTTACTAAAAACGTCACCATCTCAATCAGAGATACTCTCAAAGGTGAAGGAGCTCCTGATTGTTTAGTTCTTAAACTTACGTAGACACCAAAGTGGGAGGAAATGATAATTAAGTGAAAGTTAATAATACAGTTAGTAACTTAATCGAACAGAGTACTCCCACTTCCAATTTCAAAATATAATATGGAAATATATTATGAATTTTTATCAAAAATTAGACCAAGTAATCGAAGATAATACTAAACACTATTGTATTCTATGTAAAGAAATAAACTATCAGAAAAATATGCATTATGAAAAAAGACTTAAAATTTCGAATATTGGAAGAGGAATACATAATTTGTATTTAGATGATATTGAAGGTTGGATATGTAATATTCACCCAAATAGTTTTTTTATTATAGAAAAAGATTAAAATAATATAAGGAGAAAAAGAAATGAAACATAACACCAATGATCATGACGCTGAAACTGCTAAGTGTGAAATTGAATGGACAATAACAGCAACTTGTCCAAACTGCGATACTGAAATTAAGAAAACAGCCGCTTGGTTTCCTTGGGCAGATGAGATAATTATTTGTCCAGAGTGCAAGATACATGTAACATGTATATTTAGGAGATAAAAAATGTATATTGTAATGTCAAGAGGCGAGCACCTTGAAATTGCTTTCTATCTTTTTAACAAAAATTCCCTCATGATCGATTGGATTAATGCTCATAAGAAACTGCATCCAACTAGGAAAGTTATTTCTGTTGACTATAATCCAACTACAAGAGAAATGTTTAAAGACGGAAAGCTACAAGGAAAGATCTCTACTAATGTCTTTATCAATGACAGGATTGGAGAGACTTACAACAACTTTGCTCTTGGGACTTAAATCAAGGAGAAAAAGAAATGAGTTATGATGTTGAATTAAGAGACAAAGAAGCTAATCTTTGCAAAGTCCCACGATTTGATGAAGGTGGAATCAGAATCATTAATCTTGAAGACGGCTCCAGTGGGACAGAATTTGCTGAACTCAACGTGACTTACAACTATACTAAGTTCTTTAACTTTAGAAGTCTTAATGGAAGAAAAGCTAATGATACTATTAAAGAACTTTCAGTAGCAGTTGAGCTACTTGGAACTATTCAAGATGAAAACTATTGGGCTAAGACGTCTGGCAATGCGGGTTATGCCTGTGACATTCTTCTTGGGTGGGCTCGACTTCACCCAGAAGCTATTTGGGATGTGAATTAAAAAAGGATAAAAATGATATTTTCAGTAAATATTTTCAAAGCTGAAAGAGAAGGTTCTATAGCAATAGTAAATGAAACTGCTTCTTTCAGCACTCTTGACGATGCTCTCTAGTATCTTTTCTCTAAAACAGAAAAAATAATAAAAAGCAAAGAAGCAAGAAACTTTCGCGGGATTGAAATTGTTGATACAAAAGTTGAAGTATAATAAACACGGAGGTAAAAAATGGATGTTTTAACTTTATTTATTCTTTGTGCTATATCTGCTATCGGAGGTTGTGTTTTAGGATGGTGGCTAAAAGAAAATAATAGTTTCAAAAAAGAAATGCAGGAACTCGATGAATCTATAGCATATGGCTGGAAAAAAATTAAACAATTTGAAATCATGACCGCTGAAGAATGGGCTCCTTATTGCAGACTCAATTGGTATAGCCAGTTTCTTAATTGCTACTATACTGTTATAGATTAATTGGAGGAAGAAATGGAAGTTGAACTTACTTACAAGGGCTTTGCAGGACATGATGTTGACATCTATGATAAAGACACAGGAGAAAAGATCGGTTATGTCCAGTACTCTATTGATTGGCAAACAGGTGAAAGGTATATCTCCTTTTCTGGAGGTGATGATTTCAAAGAGTATACTGCTGTATTTGCTCCAAAAGAAGAAGAGTAGTTTCAAACGAGTAGCTCTTGAGAAATTGAGAGCTACTACTTGAACCTATTTAGATTAAGAAATTATAATATTGAAACTTAATTTTTTAGTTTTTATTTTGTAATAACTTATATATAATATAAATCATGGAAAAAGAAATTCACATTTTCATGGTAGAACTTACCAAAGAAGAAATTCAAAAACTTGAACAAGAAGCTATTAAATATGGATCCGAAGCTGATTATGTTATGAATCTTATAAGAAAAGGTCTATATAAAAAAGTAACTCATTGCCCAGTATGTGGTTTTGAAGTATTAAAGATACGAAGAAAAAGATTTTGTACTAATCCAGAATGTAAATGGTCTATAGACTAAATCATGAACCTTGAAACAATAAAAAATAACCACCTAAATAAACTCACAGACAATGGCTTTGAAGCTTATATCGTTGGCGGAGCAGTTAGGGATATATTATCTAACATCACTCCATCAGATTTTGATATAGCCACAAACGCATCTCCTGATGATATAACAATCATTTTCAGAGATTCTAATATTGACTTTGTTGGAAAATCATTTGGTGTTTCTATTGTTGATGGACTAGAAATAGCTACTTATCGTAAAGATAAGTATAATGGTTTTGATAGCAATGATATTGAAATTACTAGAGTCAAAACAATAGAAGAAGATCTAGCTCGTCGAGACTTTACCATTAATGCAATGGCAATGGATAACAATGGAAATGTTATTGATCCATTTAATGGACAGCAAGACTTAAAAAACAAGATAATTAGATTTGTTGGTGATCCGATAGATAGAATTATTGAAGACCCAAATAGGATTATTAGAGCTTGTAGATTTCTTGCAAAAGTCAACGGAACATTTGATGAAAGATCTTTAACAGAAATGAAAAATTATATCAATGAATATGGAATCTCTCATATTGCACCTGAGAGAATTAGAATAGAAATATTAAAAGCAATGGAAATCAAAAAAGCATCTAGATTTTTTGAAGCATTGTATGAAAGTAAAATTCTTGCTTTAATATTTCCTGAGCTTTATAAGTGCTGCGATCATGAACATGGAAATCATCATGAAGAAGATATTTTCAATCACATGATGTTAACTGGAGATTCTATAACTACAAAAAATCCACTTTTAAAATTAGCAGGATATTTACATGATATAGGAAAACCTCAATCTTTTGATCACATTAAAAAAACATTCTATAGTCATCATAGATTTGGAGAAGAAATAGTTATTGGTAATCTTATTGATCTAAAATTTTCCAATAATGAAATTGAATATATAGCAACAATAATTAGAACTCATATGATGCAAACTCCAAAAAACCACAAGCATATAAGAAGAACAATAAAGAGGTTTGTTGACAGAAAAGTAGATTATCGCGATTGGCTTAGAATTAAAATAGCAGATAGGAATGGTAGAATAAGTAATAAATCTTCTTATGCAATATCAGAACTTAAATCTATTTTAAGAAACTTTATAAACTTTAAAGATAACATATACGAAGTTATAAAACTTCCTGTTAATGGAAATGATGTGATGAATATATTACATCTAGAACAAAGTAAAGAAGTTGGAAATGTTTTAAAAAATTTACTTGACTATGTGATTGAACATGGTGACATAGTTAATAATAGAGACCATTTACTTGAAAAGATTACAAAAGAGGGTAGCAAACTTGTTTCTTATACTAAACCAACAGATTTACCAAGGGAGTAATAAGATGGAAAGAATATTTAATAAAGAAGATTTAATTCCTGTAAAAGAAGAACGCAGAATGATGAACAATAATCGCCGTATGCAATACCTACAAAATTTGAGTGATAGTAAACAAAAAGCTATTTTGCAGGTTAGAAACACTAAAACAGGAAAACAAAAATACGTTCATACATACTCATTGTTCCATTTCCATAAATTCTTGCCTAACGAGATTATGAAAGACTTACAAGCATTTGACTTGTTTACTATAAAAGATGATGCTCAAAATATATTTATAGCTGTACCAAGTTCTACAACTACAACGACAACTGCTGTACTTTCTTTTGTTAAAAGAAATAAAGGAGCTTATAATTTAAATCACTCTACATTTTTTAAAAACTATCCAGATAAAACACTTTTCTTTGTAACTTATGATAAAAATAATAATTGGTTTGTATTTGAAAAGATTGAGGAAGAAAAATGAACTTGTCACCCCATACTATTTACTAGTAGAGAAGTAAATGAAAAAAATATTTAACTCAGAAAGAGAACTATTTTTACAAAAAGAAGAAGTTTACAAAATAGAAGATCCTTATTCTTGTTGTAACAAAACTGAAGCTCTTGAATATTGTCCCATATGCTATCATCTAAAATCTCAAGTTGAAAAAATTACAAATCTTCAATTCCTTCTTAAAATTATTGAAAGAGATAGAAAGAAAAATGAACTTAATACAAAATCTTAAATCTCAAAAGTTAATTCAACCACCTGAGTTCTTGGCAGATAATATTCAGTATCTTGTCCACATGGGTTCGTTTGCCTACGGAGCATCTACTGAAAGCTCTGACATTGATATTTATGGCTGGTGTATTCCACCTAAAGAAGATATCTTTCCTCATCTTCGTGGAGAAATTTTTGGTTTTGGTAGACAAAAGAAACGATTTGAACAGTGGCAGCAGCATCACATCAAAACTCAAGACGGAAATAAAGAATACGACTTTTCAGTTTATTCTATCATCAAGTATTTTCAATTGGTAATGGAAAATAATCCTAATATGATTGATAGTCTTTTTGTTCCTCAACGGTGTATTCTGCATTGTACACAGGTAGGAGATCTTGTCCGCGAAAATAGGAAACTATTCTTGCATAAAGGAGTATGGCCCAAGTTCAAGGGATATAGTTTTTCACAAAAATCTAAGATGATTAATAAAAATCCAGAAGGAGAACGAAAAAAGATTATTGACGAGTTTGGTTATGATGTTAAGTTTGCTCTTCACCTTGTTCGTCTACTTAATGAAGTAGAACAGATTATGATTGAAGGTGACCTTGATATTGAACGAAATGCAGAGCAGCTCAAATCAATCAGACGTGGTGAATGGACTTTAGAACAAGTTATAGAATACTTCAATACTAAAGAACGAAACCTTGAAACCCTATATACTTCTAGCACATTAAGATGGGGACCAGATGAAAAAGTTATCAAGGAACTTTTGCTTAAGTGTCTTGAACATCATTATGGATCACTTGATAAATGTATTGTAAAAGAAACTACAGTTGCTGAAGTAATTGATGCTATTCAAGAAACTATTAACAGGTTTAGATAAGAGGCAAATTATGTCTACCAAATGGAGAGATAATGTTAACAAAATTAGTGAAGCAAGAAATACTATCGCTAATGTTTTAAACGAACTTCAACCAGATTTAAAAGATATGTATGCCGATAATCTTATCGAGGTAATAAACACTCTAGGCGTATTTATTGATGCTTTTTATATGAATGACCTAATGAAATAATTAGTTTTTAATTAAGAAACTTTAATTTAAAAAGTTAAAAAATAAGTTTATTTTCTTTTAAAGTTATATATAATATAACTTATGTAGAGGAATAAAAATGGTAGAGCAGCTGTCAGAACTTGAACAATATAAGAAAAAATTAAAGGAATTTTTAGAAAAACAATTAGAAATATGGAAAAGCGTTTATGAAATGGCTGGACCAACTACGAAATCTTTTTATGCTGGGAGAGTAACAGAAATAGAACAACTACTTAAAACGGGAATTGATACTTTTAAATCTTTGTAGAGAGGTAAAACTATGCCTAATTATCCAGTAGCTGAAAGCAAAATCCGTCTCGTTGACGGGAAAACTATTCAAGGTTACAAAGCTACTTTTAATCCTGAAGATGGATTCGCTTATGGCATCGTTAGAAACAGATACAAAGTAGTGTCTCATCAGGGTGCTATCGATATCGTTTCTGAGGCCATTAAGTTGAATCCTGAATTCGGTGAAGGTGATCTTAAGACCATTTTCACCGATGATGGTCGCAAGATGAAAGCCACCTTTACCTTCAGCGAAATTGATCATAACATTGGTGATAAAGGTGACATTCTCCATCCTACCGTAACACTCTTCAACAGCTACGACGCATCGTGGCCCCTTAGTCTCCTTTTCGGGGCGTTCAGAGTTGTTTGCTCCAACGGGATGATAGTGGGTGAAAAATTCATGCAGTTCAAGCGTAAACACACTCTGATGCTCGATCCCAAGTCTGTTATTGATCATCTCTCTGAAGGCATGGAAAAATTTTCTATGCAAACTAACCTTTGGCAGGAGTGGGTTGAAAGAACCCTTGCTGCTTCTGAAACAGAAAGAATGCTCAATGAACTTCACTTTGGCAAGAAAGAAACCAAAGCTCTTGAACAAGAAATTGAGGTGAGTTCTAACTTAACTCTCGATGCTATGAGGAAGCAAGCTGCTTCAAAGTGGTTGCTCTATGCTCTTGTCACTCAGTTTGTTACTCATAAAATCAAAAGCGAAACGCGCAGAGTTGATCTTGAAAAGAGAATTGCTAAAGTTTTTTATTAGGATGAAAACAGTGGAAAACGCAAGAGAAAAAGCTGAAGCGAAACTTCAGCACTTGGAAATTCTGAGTAGTGCCTACATGAAGGGATCAGGTGCAGATTATGTCCTCGGAAAACTCGGCGATAAATACGTCATAGGATGGGGACTCTATGACGGAATGAATGAGCACGAAGTACGTGCTCATTCGTATCACAAGACGTGGTACGAAAATGAGGAAGATGCCTGCGATGCGTGGCTCGTTAAGGAAGCTGAGTGCAAAGCATCCGAATCAAATACTTAAGTAAGTTCTTAGGATGCATTATTTATATGATGCATCCAATAGAACTTATTTATAGGAGTAGGAAATGGATTGGTTATCTTCTTTCTTAAGCTTTAGCCCTGCTATTATTTTCTTAATAGCAATTTTGCTTTACATTACTAAATTACCACAAAAGGTCGAAAATATATACTATTCCATAAAATTTAAAAGAAAAATCAAAGAACTAAATTCAAATTATTTTAATTTGAAAACTAGTCTTTTGCCTAAATGTATAGTTGTAGATTCTGATCTTGAATTTGCAGATTTCGATTGCCTACTTAATAAAATAAGGATAAATGTAGATAATTTAAAGATCTTTACTGAAATAGAAAACTATAAACATTTTGATATAAATAAAGTATTGATTCATGAAATGATTCACTGGTATCTTTGGCAAATAGGCGATAAAAGTTTACATAATCCTATGTACTTAAGGCTTTATAAAGATGCTAAGTATAAAGATGAGAAATTTCATGGTATTGAATTCAAAACTATAGCAAAATTACTAAATTCTGAAACTTATTTAGATGAAATGAAATAGGAGATTAAAAATGCACAAAGAATGTTTACAATGTTGGAACTTTAATATTCATCTTTGTGAAGGGTCAGATGATTCTGATGATCTAATTTGTGGCGGCTTTATACCAATACCGGACGATCTTGATATTGAAAAAGAATAACTTAATAAAAGGAGAATGAAAATGTTTTGGAAAAATTATAGCAATACTTTTAGATCAACTCGTCAAGCTGAAATAGAAGATTTAAAAAAAAGAATTAAAAAATTAGAAGAAGAGGATAAAACACCTAGTGGTTTTGTTATTGCAAATAATAAATTTGTAAAAGAACAAATTGAGTCGGCAATAAGACGTTATAATTCAGGACAAGGTGATATTATCATTTATAACAACGCTGAACAAGGAAGAGTTATTGTAGCTTCAAAAACAGATAATGACTCAATCTATATTGTAATTTATGATACTTGGGAAAAAGAAAGTAAATTTTTAGAGGTATGTATTGATGCTTCTGATAAGTGTCGTGTTGGTAGGCGACTCAGAGAAACTTTCGGCTTTTAATAACTCTATCGAGATCCAGTTCAAAAGAGCAGATTCAATTAGATTTATTTAATAAGGAATTAAAGTGGAAACAAACTTAAATCAGTTTTTTAATAAGCTTGCAAACAATTCTTCCAGGAATTATAAACTAGAACAATTGAAACTCGAGAAAGATAATGAACTTTTAAAACAAGTAATTTTTCTTACTCTCGACCCATTTACTCAATTCTATATCAGAAAGATTCCTGATTATACTCCTTCTACCAGCAGTAGTAGAGGTCTTAGAGCCGCTTTAAAAGATTTAGATGCTTTATCTAATCGTGATAAAACTGGTAATGAAGGAATAGAACACTTAAGATCAATTCTTTCTTCTCTTTCGCATGACGATAGTGAAGTTATAAAACGCATTATTGCCAAAGACCTTAAATGTGGAGTTCAATCTGCTACTGTAAACGCTGTATGGGAAGGTATTGTAAAAGAATATCCTGTTATGTTAGCATCTGGATATAATAAAAAGTTAGTTGATACTATTCAATTTCCAGCAATTGCACAATTAAAAATGGACGGCATGAGATTTAATGCAATTATTGAGAATAATAAAGTAAGTTTTAAAAGCAGAAATGGGAAAGAACTTGATTTACTTGGCAATCTTGAATCAGATTTTCTTGCCTTAGCCAATGGAAAGAATTGTATTTTTGATGGAGAATTATCTATTAGAAATAAAGGAGAATTTGAAAATCGCCAAACAGGAAATGGTATCCTTGCTAAAGCAATTAAGGGAACAATGAGTGAAGCTGAGGCAAAGTTAGTTCACGCTACTATATGGGATTATATTCCTTATAAGAACTTCATCGATGGGCTCTACAATGTATCGTATATTAATAGATTTACTGAGTTAAAAAGACTTAAAAATAGAATGTTCACTAATAGAATATCTTTAGTAGAATCTGCTATAGTAAAAAATATTGAATCAGTTAAAGATTTATTTGAATCATATCTTGCAAAAGGAGAAGAGGGGCTTATATTAAAATCGTTATACGCTCCTTGGGAGAATAAAAGATCAAAGCATCAAATCAAATTCAAAGGTGAACTTGAATGCGAGTTGCGGATCGTTGGTATTGAAAACGGCACTGGTAAATATGATGGAATACTTGGAGCCATTGAATGTGAATCTGAAGATAAGATTGTAAAAGTAAGTGTTGGCTCTGGATTTACAGACGCTCAAAGAAAAGAATATATGAAAGAAAACTTGATTGGCAAAATAGTAACTGTAAAGTATAATACCCGTATTGAAAATGTAAAAGGTGAACAGTCATTGTTTTTACCAATCTTTATTGAAATACGAGAAGACAAAAACATTGCTAATACAAACAAAGAAATTAAATAGGTTTAATAAGTACTTCTTAAAATATAATATAACAAAAGGAAACTAAAAATGAGAAAAGATAATCTTGGTAATAGAATGAAAGAAAATTATGAAAATCGCTATAGGATGAAACTTCAACGCCGTACACCGGTAATTATTCGACTTGACGGTAAAGCTTTTCATACTTTAACAAGAAAATGTATTAAGCCATTTGATGAACATTTCTCAGAAAGTATGCTAATTACTGCAAAATATCTATGCTCTGAGATTCAAGGATGCAAATGTGCTTATATTCAGTCTGATGAGATTTCATTGCTCTTAACTGATTTTGATACATTTGAAACAGAAGCATGGTTTGATTATAATATTCAAAAGATAACTTCTGTTTCTGCAGCAACTGCATCTATAATCTTTTCTAATTCATTCTTTGATAAATGGGGTATTGCCGTATTTGATAGCAGAGCATTTAATATTCCAAAAGAAGAAGTTCATAATTACTTCTTATGGAGACAACTTGATTGGGTTAGAAATTCTATTCAAATGCTTGCTCAAGCTAATTTTTCTCATAAAGAACTCCATGGTAAGAATAGCTCTGATATGCACGAAATGCTTCATACTAAAAATATTAATTGGACATATTTACAACCTAAATGGAAAAATGGAGTCTTTATTATTAAAAGACAAATTGAAGGCTGGGCAGTGGTTGATGATATAAATTTGAAAGAAAAGAAAAATGTCTTTGATAGATTTCTCTATGAGGTACAGGAGTAGTAAAATGGAAAACAAAAAGTGTATTATCTGTGGTAATAAAATTCCCTATTTGAACTACATGAATTATAATAAGATTTCAAAAAGAAATTATTACCATGTTGGTTGTGTATTAGAATATGAAGATAAAAATAAATTTGAAAGACTATTTCTAAAGCTTGTTTACAAAGTAAAAGTTTTCTTTATTTCTATTAAAAGGGGATTTAAAAAATGAAAAAAATTACAAAAGAAGATCTTATTCCTATTGAAGAACGCCGAGCGCCTTATCTGCCTGGATGTAGATATGCTAAATTTGGAGGACCAATTCTGAGAGTTGAGAATTCTAAGCACACATGTTCAACTGGAAAAGTATCAAAAAAGGCTCAAGCATTTGTTTATAACAAAGAAATGTGGCCAGAAGATTATACGAAAGACGGAGCTATCTTTGAAGCCTTTAAAATAAGAGGTCTTAATGACGGAGCATTTGTGCTGTCTCCCACAAACACAATGACTCCATCCACCCTTCAAATGTCTCTACAAGGAAAGCAGACATTTCTTCTTTTTAAGCAGTTCTTTGAGAAGATCCCTCATGGAACAGTCTTCAAGGGTCAATACGATGAAAATGAAGGATGGATTGTATTTGAGAAAATTTAAGTAGCTTTATAGAAAGCATTTTGCTTTAGGTTTAACCTAGCAACTATCGGAGTTAGTATTTTAAGAATAATCACCTTGATATAAAGTGAAATGCTTTTTATTAAAGTCATTTGAAGATTAAAAATTTATAATATTAAAATAGTTTATTTCTTCTTTAAAGTTATATATAATATAACTAAAGATAAAGAAATAGGAGAAATAAATGTTCACCCTTTACAAAAGAACTTTCGTTTTCTATCCTGAAAAAAGAGAAACTTTCAAGGTAGAATCGTCTGAAGATTTTTGGATGCTTGCGGAAAAAATGGAAAAACTCAATAACAAATCTGATGAGTTCTTTTACTTTATTATTGAAGAAGATAAAGTAAATGAAGAAACTCTTCCTGCAGAAGTTGTTGAGAAACTCGCCGAAGTCAAAAAAGTAGAAGAGCGCAATCACAAAAATGGCAAGATCACCGAAGCTTGGCTCAACAACATGATCGGTGAAGTAAAGTACCAGGTCATGAATGTGATCATGAAAAAGAAGTTTGACATGATCAAGATCAACAACGAAATCTTCGTCGTCAAAACAAATCATAGAGGAATTGAGCGAAACAAGAAAATGAAAATGGAAACACTCATCAGAGATTACAGACTTTTGAGTGCTTAGGAGAGAAAAATGGTAAGATATGGACAATGGTCTTCATTTAAAGATATGTCAAATGAAGAAGCAGTTGAAGAAATAAAAGATATTGAAGGTCGTATAAGAGAATATAAAAGATGTGCACAAAACTATTTAAAGTATATAAGCTTTAATAGTCCTATGGTGTCTTTAAATCTTGAACAAATTCTTAACTCAGATATCAAGCATCTTGTTGATGAAATAAAACGATTAAGAAAATTAAAATAAAGGGGATAAAATGCTTAACATTCCAGCCAACAAAATAGGTGATTGGTCTGTAGACCATTACGAAGTCACTAAAGAAGAAGCTTCTTTCTATAATATGAGAGCTGCAATGAATAGAGATATGTGGGGAAGAATTAAACCCGGAACATATACTCGACTTATTAGAAAAAATACTGTTGTAATGTCTGATACTCCTTCTGAGCTTTATGCTCTCAATAGACTTAATCATTGTCCTAGAAAAAAGCTGCTTATAACTGGATTAGGTCTTGGTTGTGCTGTAAGAAATGCATTTGCTGAAAGCTGTAATACTAAGCCTTCTGAAAAAGTTGTAGTAATTGAAAAATCTCTTGAAGTGATTGAACTTGTAGGAAAACAATTATTAGAAGAATATAAAGATCGGCTCTTTATTATTAACGGTGATGCCTTTGAGATTAGATTTAAAAAAGATATTATCTTTGATTTTGGTTGGCATGATATCTGGGATACAATATGTGCTGATCATTGGCCCGAGATAAAAAAGCTAAAAGCTAGATTTAGAATAAACTGTAAGGCACAAGCTGCTTGGATGGATTGGAAAATGAAAATGGAGTACATAAAATGATCAACAAACCTACAATTGGAATGATAGTAAAAGTAAATGATGAATGTAATAGCCCTGAAAAGTATAAAGGTTCTATTGGGACTATAGTTGAAGTAAGTGAAAGTGGTTATTTCAAAATAGAATTGAATGATAATTCTAAGATTACTCAGATTCATGAACCAACATGCGTAGATGAAATTACTTTTGAGTTTATTTCAATTCATAAATTAGGTGCCTGGACTGGGCTGTTAATTAATGATATTATAGACTACCAAACATCTCGTAGAGGACATTTTTATGAACTACAAATAACTCGTGAAACAGGTAAAACAGAAACTATCACAATGTATGATAAAGATGCATTGCATAATGCTATACAGCAACTTGACACTGCCTTTATAGGACCAACAATTCTTGTAGAACGAAATGAATGGCACCAACCTCCTTCTTTAAAAGGATTGCGTGGGAAGATATCAGAACGTTCTGGAGTACTTGTGTTTACTTCTCCAGATAAACTTGAAGTAGGAGACAGAATTAAGATCGATAGTATTTATTACTACATATTTAACATGATCCATAATACAAACGGAAGAACAGATTATTATTTAAATGAAAAATATTAAGGAAAATAATAATGACTAATGAAGAAAAAATCTTAAGAGAAATTGCAGAACTCACTTCTAAATATGTCAATAAATATGGTTATGCAGTTTCAAAAGAAAAGAGCACTGATAAATACGTATATGTTCTTCTAGGTTACACTCAAGCACTTGTTGAATTAAGAACTAAACTAGAAGAGAAATATGGAATTGAAATTCCAGCAGAATACTTTCCGGAGTAGAAAATGCCTAAGAAGCTTACTCTTGACAAAGAAGCAACAAGAATTTTAAGAGAAGAAATGCTTTACGTAGATCCTAACGAAAAGAGATGTAAAGATTGTAGAGGAAGTATTCACCATAATATAGGGTGTGTTACTATCCTTGTTTGCTATTATGCTATTCAGGTAAATAAAAAATTTCAAAGTCATCATACTACTATGACTCCGTTGTTTCAAGTAGATCCAAATGGCACTTGTAAAGATTTTGCTAAAAAAGGAAAATATGAAGAATAAGAAATGAAAAAGACATCTAAATACTATTCGCAGTTAGCACAAAAAATAGGCGGAATAATGATTGCTGCCGGGCTTAAAGGATTTGTTGCTCCTTATGCTATACAAAGAACAAGAGCTGGGCACTGGCAGCGTGCGCTCGGAGCGTGGTCGTTTGTACTTGTTGATTTCTACGACAGAGAGGTTGTTGGATCGCAATATAGCGCCACGACAATAGTAAAGCATTATCCGTTACCTGGCGCTTACATATCAATAGAATATGGCAAATATGTTATTGATGTAGAATTAAAAATAACTTAAAAATATTAAAATAAAATTCTAATCTTCAGAGTTTTAAACTATTATTGCAAAGAAGAAAAACTAATATTTTAAAAGTTATAGAAGAACTAGAAAAATATATAAAGGAGGCCTTCAATCATGATTCAGATAACAGAAGAAGAATACAAATACTGCTCTGAGATGAAAGAACAATTACCAAAACTTGAAAAAGAACTCATTCTAAAAAAAGAAGCGTTAGAAATTGAAAAGGAAAATATTATTGAAAAGAACGAAGTAATCTCAAAATTATTTGAAGCCTTAAGATTAGAAACAGAAAAACGAAAAATGTGCTGGGAAACAATAAAAAATGTCAAAAAATCAAACAGTTCTGCAGAAGTTTCTGAAATTATTTCTAATCATGAAAAGAAATATAAAAAGCAGTTTGGTTTAGAAACTTTTGATAAGGAGTAAAAAATGAAAGTAACTATTATATATATTGTTTTTTCTTTTGGTTGTTTTTTCTGTGGCTACTTCGCGTATTCAGAAAAAATCTTATATTTTAGTCTTGTTCTTATCCCAACCTGTATATCTTCATATCTATTAGGAAGATATATAGGAAAACTTGAGAACACAATAAAAGAACAAGCTGAACTTATCAAAAACTTATTTCAAAATAGAGGATAATTAAAATGAAAGCTTTTAAAGCAAGCGAACATTATGATGAAATGCAGTTGACTGATGAATTATCTTTGTTACAAATGCTAGACGGCTGGTACTTTTTCAATTTTAGAACAAAAGAATCTTCTTTCCTGACGTATAAAAATCCTGAAAATGCCCTTGAAGATTTTAGCAATGGCAAAGTAATTTTTAAAAAGGAAGTATAAAATGATTATCAAAGATGAAAATAAAATGTTTTGCGGTTCTTATGACGTTGCCCTCATTATGCACGATATAACTAAAAACACTTACCACGCTACTTTTTTCGAAGAGCATCCTATGCCAGGTCCCATAGACCCTAATCCTACTTTTATTCGACTCAAAAGCAAAATGCATCACACAATTGGATCACCTACTTTTGAAGGTGCTCTTGTTCATCTTGAAGAACTAACTAAACAACTTAATATTAAGGAAAAGAACATTTTCAGAAAAGCTTTTACTTGGGATGGGCGATTAGGTATAACTGTTTTAGCAAACGTTTTAGAAGATAGAACCATAGAAATAGCTTGGCCATTTACTTATGAAAAGGTAGAAAAATGACTATAGTAAATCACATAATGGCCAATATTGAAATTTACTCAGATATTATAATAGCTGCTGTTGGCTTCTTAATGGGAATAATTATTGGAATGGAAATACAAGAGAAGTTTCCTAATAAGGAGAAATAAAAATGCTTCCCTCAAACAAAAAAGAAGATTACTTTACTAGAAAGCTTTCTTTTCTTCAGTCTTTTGTAAAGAATAGAATGCCTCCTGATCAAGAAAAGATAAAAGACTATATTCTTGAAGAAATAGAAACTTTTTATCGCTCAACGATAAGGTAGAAAAATGAAAACTTTTTATGTTACTATCAAATCAGATTTTAATTATGGTAATAATTTTGATGAAAGACCATTTTGTCTATTTCAAGCAACGAATAAAGAAGAAGCTTTAAAGTTACTCAATCACAAATATGTTTGTGAATTCGATGAAAAATTTGAAGCAGTTGAAATTCCTGTAACATTTAATGACCCTAATTTAAAATTTATTGAGTTGAATTAAAATGAATACAATACTTAAAAAGAAATGGATCTATCTAAAACTATTCTTACAATGGGAAGAAGCTCAAACAATAGAAGATATAGCTAATAAACACTGTATTCTATGTAAAAGTGTTAGTGATTATTGTTTGGCTTGCAAACAATTATACGGAAAAGATCTTGGATTCTGTGATAACAATATCTATTCAAGATATTGCAATGTATTTTATGGAAACCATAGTCGGTTTTCAGTTATGCATAATCCTCTTTCTGATCGGCAAAAAAACTTTCTTGCATTTAGAAAAGCATTACTGAAAAGATTACTTTATCTTATCTTTATTAGTTGGAAG
Organism: Candidatus Pacearchaeota archaeon; assembly: GCA_023228065.1. The sequence goes on from JALOBX010000003.1 coordinate 70,293, forward strand.
TAAAATGCGAAAAGAATATGAAATTAAAATTTATCAGAAGTGTAAGCATTGTAACGGACGAAAAATCGTAAGAGATTATGTCCCTAATAATTCTGTGTTTTCTATGGGGTCTAGAGCTTGGGATCATGAATGTGATGCTTGCAATGGAACTGGTAAAGTATTAATAGATTTAAAAGAATTAGATAATATAAGCAAATTTGAAAAGCTTCTTTGTAATGAAAAATAAAATGAAATTATTTAATAATTTGTTATTTATTATTTGTTTTTTGCTATTTGGCACATGCATTTTCTTTTTAACGTTATTTACGATAGTAGAATTTAGAAGTATACCTGCAGTAATTTGGATGTCTATAGCTACAATTTTTGCAATTTACACTATATTTCTGACAGGTTCGTCGATAGACTATTTTAAAAGGAATAGAAAATGATAGGATACTATATTAGCATTTCTTTAGAATGGCCAATCTTTTATTATATAGTTAAAAAGTCTGGCAAAAATAACTCACTACAAAAATATGATCTAGATCCATATCAAAGAAAGATAATAGAAGATGGAGATTGGATGATTGCTATGAGTTTCTATTGTATTAGAATTGCAATAGGAAGAAAGGTTTAGGATATTATAATATGAAAATATTTAGATTACATGAATTTTTCTGGTCATTTCCATTTTCTATGAATGAAGGAAATCCTGAAATAAGAAAGTGGGAAATTGATTCATTGAGTAATGAATTTACTAGGTTATATACAGCTAGCAGAGGACCTTATGGTAAATATTATGGTATTGGATTTTATGCTATTTGGTTTCCAGAAAAAATTATAAACAAAGGCAAACACCATGGATATTAAACTATTGGCTTGTTGTACTATTTTTGTTATTTCTTTTGCTGGATTTCTAGGATTTGCTCTTGCTTTAATTCTAATAAGAGTAAAATGCGGGAAAAATAGATAGGATGAAAGCTTAATGACTTTAACAATTAAGGAAAAGAAAGTGCTTAAAGATATTATTTATGATTTAAATGCTTTAAGCAAGCGAATGTGCCTTCTTAACCCAAATGATTATGAACTTAAAGGCTTAGGCGCTGACGTAGCAGCAATAGGATTACAACTAGAAGATAAATTAGAGGAGATATAATATGACTTATAACATCTATAATCTACAAACTTGTAAGTTACTTTATTCTTTTAAGGCTAAAAATAACAGCGAAGCTATAAAAATAGCAGATGAACAAATAAAACTCTTGTTTGAGGAGAAGTAAAATGAAATATAAAAATGATTATAAGGAAACAATAGAATATCTTACTGCAATAAGCGTCTCTTCTTTGTTCACTGGAATAATTTTCTATTCATTAGGCATCTACAACCAAATAGTTATTTTGAAATTTCTGGGTAATTTAATTCTTGGAGTTCCTATAGGAATAATTATTGGTACTTTTGTAAACAGAAACAAATGGAAGGTGTAAAATGGGAAAGCAACTTATAAATGTTCGTGTTACTGCTAGTCAACAGGGTATAGACGCTTATTACAATATACCAGTTGACAAAGGCGTTTACGTTCAGGTTGACAATGCTTATGTTGGCGTAAGAGTCTATGTTCATGAAAATGATGAAGGAAAAGTAAAAGTTAGAGTTGAAAGATCTGGCGGCTGGTACGGTGGTGGATATAAAACAATCTTAGAAGAAATTGATGAAGAACCTAATTTGAAGGAGAAGAAAAATGTTAACACTTAACATTTACAATGTCGATGAAAACACCACGAAACTTTCTTGGAAGGAGGAGTGTAGTTCTTGTAAAGGAACTGGCCTTTATGTAGGAATGGCAGAACATAATGGAGCTGCTATTCAATGTTATAACTGTAAAGGAAAAGGAGAAAAAGAAATAGTTATTTACATTAAATCTTTTACTGGAAGAAAGACACATTCTAAACCTATCAAAAGAGTATTTGAGAATAATCCAGGAATCTTCATTGGAGAAAATGAAGATCTAAAACTGGAAGATTTTGGTGGTCTTAGTTATGATGAATGGAATAATAGACAACATAAGAGTTTGCCTTTCCCTAAAGGCTTAGAAGACAGAAAACATATTTGCCCCTCTTGGTGGTTTATGTTAGGGGTTGGTCCACACAGCACTTTTTGCAAGTGGGATCACGGAGCTGGTAGAACTTATAGTAGCTGCCCTTATTTTGAAACTAAAGATATGTGTTGGAAAGCTTATGATGAAGAACAAATTGAAAAGGAGAAGTAAAAATGATTAAGAAACTATTTGAAAAGGTAATTAATTACTTTAAGGAGTTTTCTATGAAGAAAGAAGTTAAAGAAGTATCACAAAAAGATGTAATCAAATTCATGGCTGATTGGACAAAGAAGTTTGAAAATGTTAAGAAAAGCAAAGATGGCTGGAGCACACTATACCCAATCCTTTCTTTCAAGGGAGACGAGATTAGAATCAATCTTTACAACGCTCCGACTATTGATGTAGATATTAATAATATAGAGCAGATTGTTCTTTGTAGGAACTTCCTGGACGCTGTTATTAAAAAGTTTAGTTAGGAATAAAAAATGCTTAATGAACTTCTTCAAAATGTTTCTTGGTTTAACCCAGATGAGATAGCTTCTATTTCTAAATCAATAGAATTAATATTAGAAATAGATAAGGAAATTATTGATGATATAATCTATTCAGAATTAGAAAATACACTGTAAATTTTTCTTTTAAAAGCCTTTCAGCTATCTTGAAAGGCTTTTTCTTTTTTTAATTTATCAACCACTTCTTGAAAGAAATCAATCATTAAATCAATATCATCTACTTCTACATAAATGCAATCGCCTTCTACTTCATCAGAAACCACTAACCAAAAAATATTTTCCTTATCTTTTACTAAAGATAAATCAGCTAATTGTGTATCAGATTCATATTTAACAATAACTTCATCACTTTCAATTTCTTCATAGTTACGCCACATAATTAGTCCTCCTAAAACTTTATTGTAGTCATTTCTTTAATAGCATCTTTAGGTTTCACTTTTTTCTTCTTTATTTTAGAAATTGCATTTGCACAATGCTCAATCACTTCTGTTCTTAAAGGAAACTCAAGATTATAAAATTTATCAAAAATTCTTTCATATCTTTCTTCGCCTATTGTCCTTCTTTTTAATTGACTTAAATAATATAAAGCAATAAAAGTATGGTAACAAAGATATTTAAAGTAATGTTTCCAAGTAACATATTTGTTCTTCAGCATTGGCTTAATTTGACCATGTTGAGAAGTGTTAAAAAACACTCTAACAAAAACCATTTTCATAGTTTTACTCCTTTTCAAAATGTAAGAAATCACACGGAAATAAAATATCTGCTTTTTTTGTTTTAAAAGTTATCATATAAACATGATTAGAACTAAAAAGTTTTTTAATTAGTTTCTCGTCTTCAATTAAATGTAAAGCAACTAGTCTATTTGTTCCATCAACAACAAGATTTAAATGTCTTTTTAAATCATAACAAACTAAAATTTCTATAGGCTTAGAAAAACTTTCTTTTTCTTTCCAAGAAGATAAGAAGTTATTTACCTTAGTTGGCTTAGAGATAATTTCTTCTTTCAAGTTACTTATATAGTTTTTAACAAGCCAGGTATTCTTAGAATTCCACCACTTTTCTTCTTTATTCTTAGGCCAAAGCAAACGATAATTTTGTGTAATTTTTATAAAATCAGAATAAGAAAACATTTCTAAAATGCATTCTCCAGTTATATCTAACGAAAGTAAATCATAACCCCTTTCTCTAACCATTAAATCAACAATATTATTAGGACCTATAAACGGTAATCTGCTAAGGAATAACTCAGGATTTACTTTTATCATACTCTTTCCAACCTATTTTAATAAATGCTTCTATCCATAAAAATTTTAATCCTACTCTAATATGACTATACATCCACCGGCTACAAAACACTTCCTTTAATTTATTTTGATAATGTATTTTAATAGTTGGAATAAGAAACCACTCATCTGTAATTTCACCTTGCAAAACAATGTAGCTACCTAATCTAAAAAGTTTTATAGCATAATCCATTTTTATATCCTTTTAAATATTTCCATAACCCATCCACACTTTAGGCGGACCTCCTGTCAACCAGCTATATACAGCATATCTGCAAACGTCTGGTGAATGATCATTCAATTTTAATGGGTTACCTTCCTTTGATGGCTTACCGTCTAACAACTGAGGCCATGCATATAACTTCATTTCTCTGATCATATTAGGAACTTTACTTTTAAAGAAATACATCTTAGACCTACCGTCTCTAACTTCCAATAAGCCATTCACTTTATCGATGCCCATGCGTATATCTTTCTTAGCAGTAAGCGTTATTATTCTATTAGGTGGTGCTTCTAGTTCTTTTCTATCCTGAGCATCATGATCTGAAAAACAATATTCCCCAAACTTATAACGTGGAGATGCTTTAATATGCATAGCATGGTTAGCTAAAAGATCACCTTGAGTACTATAATATTCCCAAAACCAAAACCAATACCCATCTGGACTTATAGCTGCTTTGGCATAGACAAATGGATGACCAGGACTTGAACCAAAATCTATAGCAGATACTATAGTCCAATCATCTGGTATTTCAAACTCCTTCTCAGGTGGTATCTCATGGATCTGAGGGTTCCAGCAGCTATATACTAATACCTCACCAGATGGAATTTCATTTAGCCATTCTGAACGCCATACATGATCATCGTGCTCTAGTACTTTTGCTATAAAATCCTGTATCTTATAAAAACCATTACTTTGATGAGCAAGTCCATTACATCTAAAAAACGCTGGACAATCTCCGTAATCTTTATCTCCTACACATTCCCTTTCACAGCGCTCTACAGCAGTAAATATATTCCATTGATACACTGCTATATTCTTTTCGTCAGCTTCATTGAGAAGCCTATTCATGGGTCCATCTGCGTGTTGCCTTGTAGAAGTAAATATATTTTGACCTAATATTCTACCATCTGCAGAAGACATGGCCATAGCAACACCAGTCTGTAAAACATTCCAGTCCATTTCATCAATTTCGTCTATGATATTTTTATTAGGGTGACCAGAACGCAGACCTTTTTTACTTCCAGTAATAACATGATACCAAGATTTATTTTTATGATGAATCTCGTTTTTTGTAGGATCTGAAGAAAGACCTTCGGCTAGAACTTCATTATCATTATATATTGATGTAAAGTAGAAATGACCCCGTGTTGCCTGATCACGAGTTGCTCCAGCATGAGTAGTTTCGCAACCTGGTTTAAATTCAAAATTTAAATGGTCAAGGATTGAAGAATCAAATGTTTTGCCACCAGATCTATTAGCAAACATAAGACCTGAAGATACTCGCTCAAAGAACAAATCACAAATTGCAGTAAAAGGTGCTTGATGCTCTGGTAAAGATGGGTGGACTTCTCTAGGGATTTTTATACCAAGAACTAACCAAATATAATCATATAATTCATCATCAGTCTTTGGAGGATGCTCCAGGAAGTGTCTGGTGAAATCGAGAACGTACCTTTTTTCTGTTTCTGAAAGCTTTCGGCGATTGTTTTCATATTCAGCGCGAAGTTTCTTATTGAGTTCTAGTTGATGTTGGTCCATAAATTAGAGACTATATTCAACCTCCTCAATTCTAACTCCAACAAAATCATATTCTCTATTAATATCGTTAGAATAAGTAGCTATTTTTGTCCATTCTTGTATTTTACGACAAATATGCATATACGCATCATTTTTGTATTTGAAAGAAGCTACAATTTCTTCTTTAATTTCAATTTCTGGAGAAAACCAATTCACAATTACATTGTACTTCACTTTTGTTTCCTTTTATATTTTCTTATAATCTTTTTCTTTACAAAAAATAGGTCCACAACATCCTATTTCAGGTATAGAAAACTTTTTCTTTTTTGCTAAAGAAGAAACAAATAAATTTAATCCAGTATCTGATTCTATTCCGGTCCCATTACAAAATGGGCATCTAATATTTATTCCATCTTTATTTATCTGTATTTTTGCTCCACCACAACCAGGACAAGGCGGTCTATAACCCCATATTGATGAATTAGTCATTTCCAAACCTCTAGTACCTTAAAAATAATTTCTAAAACTTTCTTATGATCTTCAACCCACTGTTTACCTTCAGCTTTTTCTAATTTAGAAAAGTAATCTTCTATATCATGTTTGTAAATAGGTTTTGATTGGATACTTAAATTAGCAACTACCTTCTGTTTTTCATAATCATTTTCTTTCTTTTTAAAATAATCAAATACTTTCATCATCAATCTCCTCAAATATTGGACATTCAAAAACAGGAGTCGTTAAATTATTTTTAACACAGTTTTTAAAAGTATCTTCTGCAATAGCACAATTTGTAACTTCTCCAGGAATAAACGCTGCACATCTGAAACACAAACACATATCTCTATGCTTGCCTTTAAGATCTTCGTCTACAAAAACATCAACACCATGGTAATTATACATAACTATTTTACCCATTTAAATCTCCTTAAAAATATTCTAAATACTTCAGCAGGATAAATTGAAAGCGTGAAATAGATACATAAGAAGCCTATAAATAGTAACCATTCTCCATAGTCTACTTCAATAGCAAGGCTTGGAATAAAATTCCAGCACTTAAGATCATATCCTATTGAAACCCAACCATGACTATCATCTATGTCTTTAAAAAAGTCTATTTCTCTAGAATATTGAGAATAAAATATCATTTCTGTTCAGCCTCCTGCTCTACGGCTTTCTTATTAAATAAGTCGGCCTCTTCTTTTCTTCTCCTAACAAGACCTGTAAGTTTTTGACCTTTAGCGTCTTTAACATAGAGTTTCATTCTCAGACTAACTTTTTTGTAGTCACCTATATTTAAATCTTCTAAAATATTTTTAAGGCTTCCAGCTCCGCAATTGAATGTGAAGCTAACAAGTGCATCAAACTGATTTTGGTTAATAGATACCTTAACTCCGCTATTAACAGCCCTCTCAGCCCATGCTACATCAATCAAAAGAAAGTTTTCTGCTTGCTGTTCATCAATAGAATCAGTTGGCTGAACATTATCAGTATGACCATAACCAATGGTCCAAATGCCTCCAGTATCTTGATAAGCATCTAATCTTAATCCTTCAAATGACTTGATAAGAGCAAGACCTACTTTTGAAAGTCTCATAATTATTTTTCCTTTTTAGTCTTAATAGAATAGCAAAAACCACAGCTTCTATGCTCTGGGTAAGAGTAGACACGTCCACAATGTTTGCACATTGATTGGTCTTTAAATGAATCAAGAGTATCCCAATTCGGTGAAGGTCGTTTACCCTTTTTATCTGTCCTTCCTCCTTTTACCGATATCATTCTTTTTCTTCTCCTTTGCAACAAATAACTTCAGAAGTATCAAAAGCTTCCTGCAAGAGTGTATAGTCATTGCTAAAGAAATAAAGAAAATTATTTTCTAAAATAGAAATAACTTTGTCTTTTTCTATTCCTAAATTAATTAGTGTAGACCAAGAATCAAAAAGTTTATCAGTAAGAAAATTATCATCTTCAAGTATGTGCTGAAACCAGTGAACAATAAAATCTAAAGATTTTTCTTTAGGAATACAAAGATCCATTAAAGCTATAAAAACACTTTCAAATCTCTTTTCTACGGTTAGCTCTTTCAATTTAATCATTCTAAACACCTCGTTTTAATTTTAAATAGGAATGTCTCTGTTTGAAAATTCTATTCTTTTCATTTTTTCTCCTTTAAAGCAAATATCTGATTATACCTAGAGCATTAGTCACGGTAAAAACAAAGTTAATAGTAAATAATGACCAGTCTTTACGCACAAAAGCAATACAAGCCCATGTTGTGGAACTAACCCAAAATAAAACAAATCCCCATCCACTAAATTGTAAATTTAGAGCTAAAACTAAAGCACCAAGCATACCAGCAATTGTACCAAACCAACCTAAATTTTTTATCATATACTTCTTTTACAGTCCTGAATATTTTTTCATATTACTTCTCCTTTTTCTTCTCAATCATTTTCTTAACACTTTTCTTCACAGTTGCTTTCTTACCAGTTTTAGGTTCAATAATTTGAATATCTCCTTCCTTCCACACAAACCTGTCAAGGTTCTTGTCTTTTGCTTTTACCATTTTACATTTCCTCCTTGTTAAACTCTGATATAATAACTATCAGTTTTTAGTGCTTCAATCTCAATGAAATTATCCATAATCTCAACAAAAGCTCTGTAAAATGCTTGATCGCTAGAATTAGGAACTTTTTCAACTTTAGATTTAAATTCTTTGAGATTCTCTCTTAGCATGAATAGCTTAGCATCCATTTACTTTCCTCCTTAAAGTTCTTTTAGATTTAAAAGACTTTTCTTATTAGTTCTATTATGAAAAGCTTCATCTTTTTCTCTTTGCTTTTCTTCATCCTCTTTATCTAATTCTCTAACCCAATCTTCATTTGCCATCCATTTCCTATATTCTTCTGGGTCAACATCTAAAAGTTTTTTAATATAATTTTTAAACTTTTCTTCGTCTAAAATATTAGCGCATTTAGTCCCTAACCATTCATTAAAATTTTCTCCTGTAGATGTCTTAATTTCATATTGTTGAACACTTGGAATACACATACAAGTTTTTATAGAAGGTGGTGGGCATACTCCGTGCCAAACACCAGGACTATAAATTGGCGCTCCACAATGTGGGCAAGACCCCACAATTTGATCATACATGTTTTCTATCACTCCTATTCCAAATTTTAATCATGTCTGAAATAATATAGACCCTATTTTTGAAAAAATACTTTTTGGGATATTTAGAACTTTAACCAAAAAAGTTAAAAACAATAAGTAGAATATTTCATAATCTATTTTTTTATTCTCATTTTACTTTTTCTCATCAACTGATTTTGCCCAAACACTTCTTAACTGATCTTCAAGATAGTTAATAGTGTCTATTACGTCTTGCGGATGACAGCTAATCCATTCTCCTCTAAAAACTTCATTTTTAAATTTCGAATACTCTAAAGGAGCCATTCTTTTGTTTAAATCAAGAAATACCACTTACTTCTCCTTAAATATTTCTTTTATACTTGTCAAGTTAGTATCAATATGACACGAGATTAATAGAACCATTGGTAAGAGCAATGTCTAATTTAGCTTGTTCGTTTTCCCTTTTAGCAAAGTCTTCAGCAAACTGCTTTTGAAATATTGACCAAAGCTCTTTTGTAATCTCATAAGTAAAATATCTATCACCTATAAAGTCTTTACAATACTCGTATGGTTCATTCCACACAGAGCCACTTGTTTCAGTTACTTTTGATTTAGTAACCCAACCTCTATTTTCACAATGGTCACAAATATAGTTTAATGAAACAGTAAACATTATTTATCCTTTTTATTAATCTTACTAACATAATATACTTCTCTTAGAAAAACAAAAATAAAAAAAGCAAAAACTCCTGCAATAAGCCCTAACGCAAAATAATCAGTATTGAAATTCATTGTTTTTAATATTCCTCCTTGTCCCAATTATTAAAGTAAATTGAATCAGCAGTTGAGCCATTATACTCTTTAATAGTTATATCTTTTACATCTTCTGCCTTTACAACAAGCAATCTTTCAGTATTTGGGTTTGCAATAGTAAAAAAATTTAATCCACAAACCCTTTTTGCTTCTTCAAAAGCTTTATCAAAATCATCTGCTTCAACTTCAACAGAAGCCCATGCTGTTATTTTCATGACGTTGAATTTCATATCTTTATACTATAGGCATTAAAAAACAACCATTCAAACTTAAATCTATAAGGTTCTTTAAAAGTAACTTTTGGGAACCAACAAAAAGGAAATATATGAAAATACTCCCAATGATAAATAGTAAAATCAAAAGTTTTAAAATGAAAATATCTAAAATAACAACGATATTTAGCAGTAACCAAGTTTTTCATATTCTAATAATCTCCAAATGGATTATCCTCTAAATCTCTTTTAATATCTTCAAGCACTCCTATTTGTCTTTCTGTTGGCTCTTTTCCATCTTCAATCCATTTATAGATACTTCTAGCAAAATCAAATTGACTATCTTTACATGCAGGTGCAGATTGTATAAAATCAATAAGATCTAAAATGTAATTAATATCTTTCATTCTTCATCCAAGCAATTTTCTTCTACAATAACAAAATCTTCTTCTTTGATTTTATTTTTACAATTAGCAATCGAGTTAGGAAATTTTAATATTTTAATAGGATAAGAATATTTTTTTTCAAGGATTCCTCTTTGACAATAGAATTCGTTTTCTTCTATTAAGCTCTTAGCAAGAGCAAAACACCCTATACAATTATGATTCATTTTCTTCCTCAATACAATTAATAATTTGTTCCTGTAATAATTCAAAATCGTCATTAGATAATTCAATTCCATTATCTTGTAATTCTTTAAATGTTCTATTACTAATGTAATCTAAAGCACCAAAAGACCATGGAGAAACCATTTTGTCATCCCATCTAAAGTAAGCAGTTAGAACATTATTAATGACGTTTTGATAAGTATGCTTTATTTCTACCGGAAGTAATTTTAATGCTTCAAATTCATTTGGTGAAAATTCTAAGTGATTGTAAAAATCTCTATTTAACTTCCCACTTATATTAACTGCATCTGGATAAAATTCAACTTCAATTGGCTGTAAGTTTTCTGGTAAAGTTTTGTCATATATTCTATATCTACCAAAACAGTTAGTAGGTTGAAAAAGCATTTGAACTATTCTAAAAAACCTTGTTTCAATAACTTTATTAGAATCAATTTCTTGACAAGGGCCAAATTCATTTTTATCAGTAAAATCTATTCCTGGAATATTTTTACTCATTGTATTATCTCCACTAAAGTGACTTGTAAAACGACCACAATTATTACAAAACATTATTCTCATTTCTAAATAAAATTCTTCATTCCCGTAAAAATAATTACTTTCAGCTTTACAAACTTCACAGATATAATTCACTTTTTTATTTCTTTCCAATTAAAATTCTTTCTTGACATTCCATGAACATAAGCCAAAGAAGACATAGTAGAAATATCTTTATCCCATTGTTCTACGTCTTTCTCATCTTCTAAAACTAAAATTTTATCATCAAATTCAAGAATCACTTTTATAAGCTTACTCATCATTTTTTCTCCTCTTCGCAATGACAATATAGCTCACTAGCATCTTCTTTCTTAATTTGTTTATTACACCTTGAACAGACTTCTAACTTATTTCTACTAATGATCTCTTCAGTTGTTTGTTTAAGTAAGTCCATTACACCTTGAGGGATTTTGTCAGTAGTTATTCTGATTGTTTTGAAATCATCTTCACTCATGTTCTATTTTCTCCTTATTGTATCTTCGATCAACTATTATTGGAGTTTCTCCTTTTAAATCATGCTCTTTATCGATATGCCAACTTACTTCCACTTGATCATTAGAAGAAAAATCACAATAATAACATTTATAATCTTTTAACCCATCTTTTTTAATTTTTGATAGTAAATCTTCCTCAGTAGATACAATAGTTTTTTCTTTAAATACAATAATATCATCATAAGGATCTAAATGGTGTTCTTGACTTATATGTAAAATCATATCATCTTCAACAAGACAATAGAAATCGCAATAAGAACACCAATAGTGACTTGATCGTATATAATCATCTTTCATTCTTAGCTCAGGAGTAATTTCCTTCTTATTTTCTTCTTGAATATCCCAAAATTCTAATAGTCTTTCAATAAAAAACTTTGCTTTTAAAAGATCTTCTCTACCATTTTTAAAAAGAAATCTTGTTATATATTTAATTATAACTCCAATATGATAAGAATATTTGCCCCAGAAAGGAGCCCAAGCATTTATATAATCATTTGGTTCAAAACCAGCTTTAGCATACCATGAGTCATCTGTATATTTAATCAATACTAATACCTTTTATTTTACATAGAGCTTTTAAACAAGCCATCTTGGGATCATCTTCTCTAAATTCTATCCTCTTTTTATTACCATTATCGTGAAAATCATCGTCACTGTAATAGCTGATACCATATGGAGCATCGGCATAAAAAGAAATGAACATCCCCATCGCGGGTTTTTCTTCCTTTAGCTTTCGCACCAGCCATTCTAAGTCGGGGAGGAGGATACAATCTCCTGAGATTTGCCACCACGAAACCTCATCTACCGTGCGGTTCGATATATCGTCGTTGTCAAGTTCTGAAATCTTTTCTCCAACAATTAATTGAATTATGTTCTTAGATTTAACGTAAACCAGCATCCTCACCCTCGGCTCGAGCATCTCCTGTATCTCCAGCTTACTGGCAAGGGTGATAAACTCATCGGTTAATTTACTCATAGTTAATCAATGAAGGTGTTATTAGCTATCCCTCCCGTCCTTGGTCCCGTCTTTATAACCGTCATTATATGACTGGCCTCTCCCCTCACGTAATCCTTGTGCGTAACCCAACTTAAAATTCAATTCAACTCTCTCCTGCCAGTGTCGCGCCGTCTCGATAAGATCGAAAGTGTCTTTATACTGTAACTGTATCTTGCTTTTAGCTTCTTGTTCGATCTCCTTGATCTGGTCACTCGTCAATATCATACTATTCTCCTTCCTATCACTTCACCAAATTTTCTCACACCCTCAACAACATAAGTTTTCCCGCGCCAGACCACGGCATCGCCAAGATTGGGAGTCACAGCCATTGTTTCTCCTAGAAAGAAATATAACGATATTTCAATGTTCCTGTCGTCAATGTCGGCAACCCAAGGTTTGCCATTCCATGTAATCTGCGCATCTGTGTATTTCTTCTCTATCAATTCTCAAATCTCACCAGATATAGTTTTGGTTGCATTTCTGGCCATTCTACTTTTATAACATGAGTATATAAACTATTTTCTTGAATAAATCTTAACTTCCAAACTTGCCAAACAGGACTCTCATTATTTATTCTGAGTATAACGTCTTCTGGATTTTCTTCTCCAATAGGCATATACTGAACATCATAAGCAACTATTTTACCATTTTCTTCAATATGCTCTACAAAAGAAAGAATTTGCTCAAGTCTGATAATTTGTTTTCTTTTCATTCCTAATGGCATATTAATTTACCTGTATATTATAATAGACAATTCAAACCATAGCCATTCTAAAGCTATAGTAACATTAGTTTTAGTAAACTTAGGTAGCCAATAAAAATAATCAAACCAAATATCAAATTGAAAAGTTATTCTATTCATCATTTATCTCATGATCTATATCTTCTTTTATTTTATTCAAATCATCTAAATCAAAATTCTTTTCTTCAGCTATATTTACCCAACTTATTGGTCTTCCATCTTGACAAGCAGGACAAATATTGGGCGGTAATTCATCTTTTCTAAGAATCTTGATATAATCACAAATATAACAATGATATTGTCTAATAACCTCTACTTTGCCCATTATCTTTTCCTATCAGTATTTTTAATACATTGTTCTATATGATCATCAATTACTTTTCTTGTAACAGATTCCAAACCACAATACGTACAAGCAAATTTGTTGATTACTATTGGCTTATCTTCATTTATATCCCAAAACATCTCTTTAATTTGATCTATAAACTTTGTTAACTGTTTTTTAGTAAGATCCCCTTTTCTTTGTACTTCAATTTCACCATTTTCATAAAAGAAAGCACTACAAATTTTATCTTGAGAATCAGATTCTTTCATATTTGTTTTCATACAAGAAATTATTCTTCTTCATCACCACAGCAGCTATCAATATAGTCTTCAAATAAAGCATCGTATAGCGTTTCAATTGTAGTATAAGGACTATTTATTGTTCCATCTTTAATAACGCTAACTATCAAATTAAAACCTTCTGCTAAAGTCTTAAATTCTTTTGGAGTTAAAGATCTTTTCTTTTTACAAAACCACATATTGTTTCTCCTTTAAAAACATAAAATTAAAATTGTTCCCCAAAATACAAGCCCAAAACAAAAGCCTATAAAAAGAGCTGCCCAACAGCAAATATCTTTTGATCCTTCTATAAAAGCTTCATAAAGCATTTATAATATATTATATTTTAAAAACATGATTATATAAAATCATAACACCGTATTCATAATTTTTCTAACTTTAACCTTGCTTAAATCATGCCATATAAGATTGGTAGCAATATAATTTTGCCAGCAAAAAGAACATTTAAATACGTGAACATCTACAAGACACAATAAAGGACACCCATTATTTAAAGTATCACAATTTGGACAAGGAACCTTCATTTCTTTAGCTCTACAACTCTTTTTATTATCCCATCTACGGTCAAATCTTTAAATCTTGAATCAGAAACATTTTCTAATTTTTTAACTAAAGTTATAAGTAAACAGATATTTGACCAATTATCTACTGCCTGACAAATAATCTCTTTAAGCATTTCATTTTCTTTGTTTCCTTCTCTACTCATCTTCTAAACATTCTCCCCAACAAGAAGAGCAGTAAGAACAAAAAATACCATTAGAAGCAAGATGAAATAAAAGACCACCGCATTTGGAGCAAGAATAAGTTAAAACAATTTTTAAAGTTTCACCATTTTTTGCTACAAAATTTTTATTAAAATCTATAATCTTTTTATCTTCCATTTATGCTCCTTTAATGTTAAATATTAGAATAGTTATTCTACAGCCTAGCAAATAACTTCTTTTAATATCTCATTTTCTTTCTCTATACATAATCAATTTTAATCCTTGTAGACCCACAAGAAGAACAGCTTATCGTTTCATCATCAGTTATATGAATAAATTTACTGCCACATTCTGCGCACCAAGCTTTAGCACACTTTTTCTTTTCTATCTCTCTAACTTTACTTTCAAAATCAATAACATTTTTGCCTATATTTTTATTCTTCATCTATAACCTTTTCTTTGATAATACAAGAAATAGGAATCATTTGTAAGTTCCTATATTGCTCATTTTTTAAATCAACAGATTGAGCTATAGAAATAAATTTATCCTTTCTATCTACCTCTATTCCAATACTGGTAACAATAAGTAAATCTTCTTTATCAAGCTCTCCCTTATTCCACCAACCATTAAAAGAAGTAAGCGCTGTAGCATCATGCCACTCAATATAAAGAAGCCTGCCTACTTTCGGTTTAAGTTTTTCTATAAGGTCTACGAATCCTGAATTAGTAGTTTCATTACTTCTTTCAATTCTTCTAGGATTACCACCTGTCATATTTCCTCCTTAGTTTTAACTATACCAAATAGAATTCGTAAAAAGAAAAAGCCAAAATCAAAAGATACACCACTACCATATTCATAGTTGATTTTCAAATATGGTATAATATAAAAGTTATAATCTTCAAAGTAGCTACACTTATAGAATTTGTATTTAATCATTTTTTAGAACCTTTTCACTTATTTTAGACAAAAATGCTGTCCCGCCTTCTTTTTTATTAGATCTAGGCATAATTCCTACACCTTTCCCATTATTCATACCAACCTTAAGAATTGTTCCAGTTATAATCTCGTGTGAGCCTTTGCTGTCTATGTAACTACCATAATTAATTTTACTTTCAAAAACAGCATCACTTCCTATAATAGCAAATCTTCCATCTTCAAGAAGAAGATTTATAGCTTTTTTAATATTTTTATCTTTAATCATTTCTTCACCTCTACTTCTATTTGTATTTTATTATCTATCAGCTCATTATAATGAAATGGCCATAGAATAGTTTTAATCATTTTAGAATTTATAAAAAATAATTCGTGTTCGTGCTTTTTAGACCATTCTTTAGAAACCATTATAGATCTGTCAACAGTAAAGGTTTTATTCTTTAAATCTAGTCTACAGGCTAACCACTCAAGACAATCATTATTCATCGGCTACTTTCTCTTGTCTCCAAATTTTAGCTGCATCTTTCTTAGTTGGAGCACAATTCCGGCATAAAAAATATTGATCTATGTCAACAGCAATTCCATAACCAATAGCATATTCTTCATACACTTTGAGTAACCAATAAGGTTCCCATTTAAATTCCTTATTACACATGCCACATTCTTGCCACCGTAAAGCCCAACGCCATTTTGTTGCTTTTAAATACTCATCTCTTTTTTTTAATTGTTTTTCTCTATACATTTTCTACCACCATAAATACTGAAAACATTTATAAAACAATTCCATACCCTCTCTATAAGTTTCAAAATTTTCTAAATCAATTCCGCCATTACTAACTAAAATTTCAAAGCTACAAATTATCTTATTTAATACTTCATCCCATTCTTCGCTGGTCATTGATCCAGGATAAGCAATAGTAACTTCTTTAAATCTTTTTAATCTTGGCAAAACAAATCTTGCTATTGTTAAATCTAAATTCCAAGTTTCACTGTCATCAAATCCAATTGTTTTTCTTTGCTTAGAAAATTTCTTTTCTCTTTTATCATCTTTACTTATAACAGAAAAGCAGATATTTGGAACATTAATATATTTTATATCTATGTTGCTCATTTTCTTAGTCATTTTTTGTAACATCAATTGATGATATTAATTTATCAAAATCTATTTTTACTTTTATTTTATCAGAACTGAATATAAAAAGCCTATCCTCAAACATTTTAGCAAACTCTTTTGAAACCGGAACTGTCGCTTTAGAATCAACAAGCTTATGATTTTTATGGTCTATCTGATAAATTTTCCACTCCTCAATTTGATCATCTGTATGAGTGAATTTAATTTGAGCCATTTTGTTTTTCCTTTAATATAAATAATTGTTGAAAATATTTAACAACTCTATCATTTCGTGTGTGGACTGGTCAAATCATTCATCAGTAATATAATTTAATCTTAAATATTTAAGATTAGTCATTCACAAACTTTTTACCATGACTTATATCTAAATGAACTTTCATAAATTCAAAATTATAGATAATACTACAAAATTTACATTGATATTGTATTGATGGTTTAAAAATCTCATTAAGTATAAATTCTTTTATAGCTTCTTTAGAAATAGTTTTGACAAATCCTCCGTTACTCATTCACAAATCTCTTTACTAGATCTGTTTCTATATAAGAAATAGTTGCTTGAGTTTTACCTAAAAAATCTGCTATGTCTATTTGTTTTATATTACTATCAACGAGGTTCCTAAAAAAGAAAACTACTTTTTGATCTTGATTATAAAGAGAAAAGCAACTTGTAGAAAATGAATCAAATTGACTTAAGAAAGGATTTCTAAAATCTAAATAAGCCCCATATTTATTTAATTTACGTGACAAAGAATTCATAGCTCCAATAGATGAAAACTCAAAATCGTCTAACTCTTCAGGTAATAAATCAATACAATTATCTTGATATGATTCCTCATAAACCCTATTTTCTGGTAAAGCTTTGTTAAAAGTTACATATGAATATCTATAATGGCTTATCTCTCTCTTAATAAAATTTCCAAGACAATTAGAAAGTCTCATTCCATAATACTTTGTAAAGTTATCGTTAAGTGTATAATCGTAGAGTTTTACAGCATGGTCAAGTTCTAGATAACTTTGACTTAAAAGGTCATCAAAAAAGTCAAAACCAATATGCTTATTATATTTTAGGATAAGTGAATCTATAACCTTATGAGTATAAGGCATAAGAATTGAAAAAAGATCATGTAAACAAGACGTATCATTTGTCTGTTTATAAGATCCAATTATCATTAACACTACTTGTCTAAATTCTTCATAATCTTGATTCATTTAGTTAATGTTGATTCCTCTTTAGCAATAAAAAACTTACAAGTTCCAAGTTGAACATTCACTTCTTCCCAAGGAAAAGTTAGATCACAATAATCAAAATATCTATCATTAAAACCGCAACAAGGTCTACAATGTTGGCGCTTACCACACGCATTTTTAAACTTAGGTAATAGATAATGATAATTATTTTTTGCTAATGTATTCATTTAATCCAACTTTTCTATTTCTTTCTCGCATTTCCTTATAATTCGTAAAATTTTATCAGCACTTTTATTGATTTGATTTTTTAATACTTCATTTTTAATCAAATTAAGAGCACTAATAGACAACTTTGCTTTTGCTCTCTCCCATTGTAAATCATCTTCCATACCATACATTATTTCATTTCCTCTTCTGTTAAGGACCTTATAAATTCAACATCAGTAGATGTTGACAAATTAACAATATCGGCATCATCGTTGCTACCAACTATTCTACAAAATGAATAAGCTCCATCAATATGGAAAAATCTAAATGTATCTACGACTCTATTAGGATCATCTTTATGTCTTAACACTGATCTATTAGATAGTTTTATCAAACTATTTCTTGGAACTTCATAAAGTTTCATCTCTTTCTATCCGTAATAAAATCATTAAGTTGTTTATCTATTCTATTAATTCTCTTTACATTACATTCAAAACACCAATGAGGACTCCAAGCAGTTCCAGCTAGATTGTTACAACCTTCTTCGCAACATTTTTTGCCAGTGTGATATTTAGAACTGTTACCTACATGATTTGGATCATTGTAACCACCAATCATTTTAAATCACCATAATCACAATCAGGAAATATTAGAAACCATGTAAAAACTATTTCATTCCACAAATTCTTAAAATCTTTTTTCAATCCTTCCTTCAATTCTTTAAGCCACTTTTTCATTTCTTTTCCTTTTTGTCATAAATACCATCTAATAATAAAAAACTTATCTATCGTTTTTTTCATCTTCTTCAAACTTAGTCATTAGTTCATTAGCTTCTCTTTCAAGTCTATTCTCATCAGTTTCATCATCAGTAATTATATTATATAATTCATTAATGTATTTTTCTTTATTTTTATCATATTTTGACCAATTACCTAAAACAGTCTTAAAATAGCTTCTAATAGCTTTGGCATCTCTTCTTCTAGCATAAAGATGATACTCTTTCTTTGTTGGCAATATATTTAGAATGCTCCCAAAGCCTTTCCAAAAACTATTCATTGTTTATTCTTCTTTATTTCTTCTAAAATTAAATTCCCTACTAAGCTAATATGGTTTACAACTTTTACTAAAGTAACTTGATCTGGATAAGCATAATAAGATGATCCGAATGTAGTAAAACATAGATCACAACACCAGACTTCTTGTCCTTTTCTCTTAGAAGGAGCTTCAATCAAATATTTATTTAATTTTGTAGTTTCAAAATTACAACAATCGCAATAACTTTCTTCTGGATTATCCTCAAAATATGGCATCATCCTTTCTCCACTGTAGGTTTGCGTCTGTAAGTCCAGCCACCACCTTTTAAATGAAAATTGTTTTGAGATATAATCTTAACCATTTTGATATTACAATTTGGACAAATAGGATCTCCCTCAGCATAGTCTAAATTTGATCTAAAAAGCTTCTCTTTTTTATGATGACATTTAGGACAGTCATACTCATAAATTGGCATAAATCAAATTACCTCTTTATATAGTCCTTTAACATTTTTCTTTAAGATCATTTACAATATTAACAGGTTATTCAAACTAGCTCGTGTTTCTACTCTTCGCTTAAATATTCAGGCTCTTTTCCTGGATTTAATAACTTCCAAAGCTCAGTCCATATTCTAACCCCAACGAAAACTTCTAAATCACTTTTAGCCCAAGGAAATTGACCCTTGTACGCTTCTAGAATAGTACTTGAAAAATCCCACGGCTCATCTTCATCAACAATTGGAAAGCCAATATCTTCTTCTTCCCATAAATAAACTAATTCATTTTCTTCAATGTAAGACATAATATCCTTATATAGCTTTTGAGAATTACTTTCCATTTATTTTCTCCTTTACAAGATTAATAAGATCTTGAACAGTTTCGATTCTTTCGGCTTCTTTATCTGATATTTTAATATTAAATTCTTCTTCAGCATCTATAATAAAATTCACAAGATCAAGTGAATCAGCCCAAAGATCCTCAACAAGATAATCTTCATCTTTTATTTCTTTATGAGAATATGATTTTAGCACACCAGTTATAATAGAATTAACTTTTTCTTTTATAATTAGTTCATCCATTTTCTTCTCACTAATTACATCTTCTTTTTTAGTGCAAGTACTTTTCTTTTGATTAGATAGCAATTCTTTATCTAGTCCAGCTTCTTTTCGTATACCGCTTGGCCATTGATTTACTTCATTTTGTGCCTTTTCAAGTTGTTCGTGATACCATACAAATTTACTCATTACTTTATCTTTATATATTATATTTTAAAAATTCAGTTATAAAAGAGGAGGGGCATTCACCACTCCTATAATAAAAACTACGGCATTGGAACAATAACATGATCAACAACAATTACAGGAACAACTTCTGGTTCAACGCAACCTTTTCCAAATTTGATTCCAATAAACAAATCAGTAGCCCAATAGTTAGGATGAATGGTTACAAGACCAGTTTTAATGTCCTGACCTCCAGTATAAGAAGCATCAACACCAATAACAAATCTCTTATACTCATAATTCAACCCAACATAAGCCCTGCCTCTTCCTAAAATATATCCCTGATCTGTGTCAGAATATCCAGTATCAGAATAGATTGCTCCATCAAATACAAATGATTTAGGATGAACTACAATAAAAACATTGTAGTATCCTGGAAGCCACTGAGCCCCAACAACTCCGCTAAAACCTTTCCCAAAGTCTTTTACATATTCAAGTCCAACAGGAATAGAAATGATATAGAAATCATAATCTACATCTCCTGCAACTCCAAAAGAAGTTTCAGTAAATGAAGTTGTTTTCCAGTCATCGTAATAACCTTTGTGAACTTCATCATAAGGTGGCGTGTCCCAATAGCCAGCATGATATTCATCCCAAGCTGGGTGCTCACAATAACCGTCATGGTATTCGTCCCAGGGTGGTGTATCCCAATAACCTTCTTTCCATTCCCAATGGCCGCAATGCCAACCTATACCAGGATGATGCACAATCTTTGCTGGGTGATGAATCACTTTTGCTTCATGATACTCATCCCATGCTGGGGTCCAGCATATCTCTTCACAATTATTATTTCCAGCTGGGTGACAATTACTTTGATGCCAATGACTTCGTGTTCTTGGACGACCTTGATCAAAATGACCAGTTTCACAATTAGAAGCTTCATGATGTTCTGTCCATGCTGGAATAGTTTCATCCCAAGCAGGAATAGTTTCATCATAAGGTGGGACATCACAGTAACCTTCGTGCCATACCTTTACTTTGTCATGCCAACCTACGCCTGGATGATGTTCGGTCCAGCCTTCATGACACCCAGTAGCTTTATGATGCTCAGTCCATCCACAGTGCCAACCTATACCAGGATGATGTTCAACCCATTCTGGATTCCACTTTCGATTCTTTTCTGTAGTGGTTTCATTAATATTTTGGTTGGTTCTGAATCCTCCATAACCACTTTCAAACTGAACACCTAAAGTAGCATACAAACCTGGAATATAACAATCCCAAGGACTAGAAGCAACCTCAATAGCAACGACAGGATTCCAATTAAAATCCTTACTTGTAACTACAGTATTATTAATATCAAGCGTTTTAATAACTTGATATTCTTCTCCTGCAAGAACAGTTACAAGATGCTGTTGAAGTTTAGCAAATCCAGGAGGAGCCTTGACATCAGCGTTTTTATAGTTGAAAATGTAACCTGCCCTGGATCGAAAAATTGTTTCTCCTGCAAATGACGATGTAATCATAAACAGAAGTACGAGCAAAATGCTCAAGAAAACCGTGAATTGAATTTTCTTCATGTTCACTCCTTTAAAAAGTTAATAGAAAATAGTTAATAGAAAATAGTTAATAATAGCAACCTCTACAACAAAACATATAAAAGCAACTATAAGTAACCAATTTACTATATAATTTAAAATTGTGTTCACCTCCCTTTAATCTTTAATAAAATCTGTTCCTGGCTAAAAAGAATATTTCTTTCCTTAAATGTAATTTTGATGATTCAAGTCCTATTCCTCTAACAATCCAAGAAACAGATAGTTGAATATACCAATCAATTGCAATAACTCTATACCAACAACAATTAAAACTTCCGGTAAATCTATTCCAAAATTCGTTTTTGTGTTCTATCCAAAACCCATTATAAATACAAGGTAGCCATTTATTTAATCTTAGATATCTATTAGCAAAATATCTATTTCTAGTCATTCTTATCATTTATCTCTTTTATATGTCTTTAAAAAGTTAAGTAGTAATCAGCACGCATATAACAGCAATAAGTGCACACACTGCTTGTATTAACACACATATTAATTGAAATGATAGAACTGTCATTTAGAATGCTCCTTACACCAACGCTTTGCTTTTTCTTTCTCTGCAAGTTCAAGCCACTCTATTTGAGGATATAATTTACCTTCTTGACACCATTTTACAAACGCAATAAGCTGATTATCATCTAGAATTCCTATAAGCGCGGCTATAGCAGAATCTACTGTAAACTTTAACGAATCTAAATCTTCTTTTTTAGAAAATTTATAGTAAGTTGGTTCTAGTTCCTTATTTTGAAGTATAGTTTTAAGATGACAAACTTCAGCCTCTAATTTTGTAATGCGTTCTTCTTTTGACATATTATTCCTCTCTGAAAAATAATTTTGTTTTTTAACTTCTTTTTGAAAGTTATGTTCCCATTCCATTCTATATATTTTTTCATAAATAATTTTATTTAGAGTATCCATGTTGTATCCATAGTTATTAAATATAATATTATTTGTCTAATAAACTTCAATTAGTATAACCTGCTCTTTTTAAAAATCCTTTAATATCTTTTTTCCATACCCAAGGAATAATAACTTCTATATTATAACCAGCAAAACCAAGCGTTCTCCACAATTGTACATTAATGCATCCATCAGATAAGTGAACATTTTTACGTAAAGTTTTGCTATGCCCCATTATTCTTTATAAAAATTAAATAGTTTCGTCAATTACTCTTTTAATATTTTCTAAAGTAGTACTCATAAACCAAATTGTTGGTCTACTTTTCTCTCGCGCTTCATCTTTTAAGACGTCTACCATAGCGTTAGTAGGGAGCATTTCTTTAATTTCACGAAGAGCTTTTTGATATTTTGTAATTTGATCAAGATCAGACATTGGTTCTCCTTAAAATTATTTCTCTTTCCTTCTTATATTTTTAATATAAGAACTAACAACATCTCTTATTTCATTATCAGTATACTCAAGCCTCTTCAGCAACAATACAAAATCTTTTACTATTTTTCCTTCGGGGCTTGCTGATTCAAATTCCTCTACATCCTTAAAACTTATTAAAGCTCTTTCTGCCTTTTGAGCAGCTTCATTTTTACTATCCACTATTTGCTTCCTTATTAAAACCAATCATCTAAAAAGTCAATAATCTCTTCATCAGTTAAGTGCCTTTTAGAAAAACTATTACAAGCATCAACAAACACTTTTACTTTTTCTTGCTTTTTAGCTTTCTTATTTTCAAAGTATTTATCCATAAAATGCCAACCCATTCTCCAAGAATTCCAAAGTTTTCGTGCTTTAGCTCTTGAATTTGGATTCTTGTCTAAAGCTTTTCCAATATCCCTAGCGTCTTTACCTAAAATAAAATTAGAATACTCAGGTGTTTCTGCTATAAGATTTCCTTCTTCATCTCTATATTCTTTCATTTTAAATAATCCTTAAAAGTCAACAGACATCTAAATTCATTATGATATGCTTTCCAAAACTTCTCTTGCATAAATGGACTTGTTAAATCATCAAAAAAGTTATCTATTTTATATTGGATTAAATAATACTTAACAGCACTTGGAATACAAATATCTGCAAGTTTAAAGCCCTTAATGGACATTTTATTGTTAATCAATAAATCTAGAATATTAGTACTCCATCCAACAAAAGCACTATACCCCTCAACAATAAAATGGGGATCTTTCTCAGTCGTCGTAAAACTACACTCATCCAAATTATCATAAAATTTTAATTCATAAAATAATTCCCACATCATAGATAATTTTTCTATTTCTTCACAAGCATCAAGGAGACTCTTTTTATATTTTGTAATGATATAACTATAAGCTTCTGCTTTATGTGCCTTTTTAAAATTAAGTAGAAATCTTGCAAAAGCAATATAGAAAACAATAAATATAAAAAAGCAAAGTAATATTTCTAACATCGTCTTTATCTTATATATTTTTCATTAGTCATTATTTATTCATAAGTTTTTCAACAGCAATAAAAGATTTATCCTTTGACTTTTCTTCTCGCAACATTGGATAAAATTCTTTTTCTAATAAAGCTTTTACTTTTTTGGAACCTATTTGAGATTCTACCAGTCACATTAATTCTTCAACAACTTCATAAGCATCACCCATATTTTCTATAAGTGACCAGCCATGTTTTACATGATTATAACTTCCAGCCATATTAGATCCTCACATTATATATTTTTGAAAAAATTGAACATCCATATTACTTAAAGCTCTTTGATCATATTTAATAATATCTTCTATAATCATTGGTTCTTGTTTCAATATAAAGCAAATCATATCAGCTATTGGCTCAGATCTACCACCAGACATGGTATAATAAAATTTACCTTCGTCATTAAACATATACATAATTAAAGATGGATTGTTTTGACTTCTGATAAGTTTATTAAGAATTTTTATAAGAAATATTATAACTTTAGTTTTCATATTTTGTTTGTTAATTTCATGTTTCATTTCAGTTATCTAGTTAATAGCCATATAGTCAAATAAACCCACTCAAACATTATGATGATGAAACAAATCTTAATAATAAGACACCAACTCTTCATTTCTCCACTTCTATTGGAAAAGACGAGTATCTCACCCTTTCATGTCTATATGCAATGAATGTTTTATTGCACTCGTCGCATTGGATTTCAGTATCATCATTTCCATATTCAAAATACTCGTATGATTCTTCTACTATATATCCACAATATGGACAAACAATTTCTTCGGTATACTTACAGTCTATTTCGCTCACTTCTCCACCTCGTTGATGATCTTGCAGATCGCTTCGTAATGGTCTATAGTCTGCGCGACGCTCACGGTCTTACCAGAACATGGGATGTGTGGACGTATCCTATCCACCACTCCAAGGAGCATATTAACATCATCGGCAATTAAGGGAAGGTGAATATCTATGAGATAATAGGCTACCCTATCGGTATCATCATCATAATATTCCTCCCTCTGATCCATCATGTGTTTAACCCTCTTTCTTATCTCTTCTATCATGGCTTGTTCTCGTCAAGAATGGCGGTAGCCCTACGTTCACGTGCCAGTTTTTCGACCTCATCTAATATTGTCCTACCTAACTCATAACTAATCGCATCATGATCTTCCGATGGAATCATATCAAGTATCTTGTCCTCCCGCTTGTAAGCTTCGCTAAGATTGAGTTCGTACAGATATAGAGTATTGAATAGGAAATCAAGATCGATGTTATTGTAATCTTCCTTCTCGTATTCCTTGTCTATGTATTTCCTGTTCAACCTCATCACTTCCTCACTTAACCTCATCATTCCCTCCGTTATATTTTTTTATAATCACTATCTCTACAGAAAATGAATTTTGGTTTGGTTGGGGAATCAAATGCTGATTCTGGTATAGAAAGACGCTTTCTTTTCACTTTTGGTTTTGTTTCTATACTATCGACTATTTCACTTAATTCTTTTCGCAGTTCATCTAATGATTTATGGTATTTAGGCATCGTTCCCTCCTACATATTTCTTTACCGCCTCAAGGATGGCGTGGTTTAAGTCGGGGGCATAGAATCCAACCTCCCATTCCTTACCGGCTTCATATAACCGCACACCCCACATTCCCAGCTCGTAACTGTTGGTAGGTGGGATGATTTTGGGTGAGACACCTTTCAAACCGAGCGCCTTCATCATCGCCACGCACCCGGCGTCGGAGAGAAGTTTTGCCTCGATCTTGCTGGCATCCTCGTGAAGTATCAGCTCTGTACTGATGTCTATCCCCACAAACTCGACTACCTTTCGTAACAGCGTAAGTTCGTCCATTTAGTCCTCCGGCTTGTAGTAGGCATTGAGGATTTTTGCAGTGTTTCTTTTTGCTGGATCAGTATGATAAAGTTCGTTCCATATTTCCTCCAACGCCTTCTCCGCCCTCTCTCTCGCCTCGATCTCGGCGGTGAGGCGGGAGTTGAGGTCGTCGAGCAACATGATAGCATCATCAAAAAGAAGTAGCTCTCTCCATGCGTAGTTAAACACACGCATAGATGGAAAATATTTCCCGCTTTTCTCTATTTCCGCTACTTCGGCTTTAAGTTCTTCATATTCCATCACTCTCTCCCGTCTGTGGTTATTGAGCGTTTTGATGGCCTAACAAATTTTTTGCTGAGCCACCAAGACTCATTGCGAAACCTCACTCTAAAAGTTTCGTCATTTTCTATAAGATCTATCTCACCTATAGAGTCAACTTCTGCTCCATGATGAAGTTCGATCACCTTTACACGCATACCTATTTCAGGTTTAAGTAACACTAATGCCTTACCAGATTCTGTTGTCCATATCAACCTTTCCCAAATCCAATATGTAATAAGTATTCTTACAATGCCGTCTTTCCAAGCAACACCTGCAACAATACTTACGATCTGACTCTTTGGAATCCAAGCCTGTTCGTCATCTTTGTCTTTGACCAAAATTGCCTTATCAGTCTCCCTCACAATAATCATATCCTCTAAAGTTCGATAACTTCTACCGTTACCAGTATATCCATAGCCATCACCTTCTCCATTTTCCATACGCTCAAACGCATCAAAAGAGTGTTCACTCATTTACGAAATCCTTTCTACCTAATTTTTTAATATCTTCAACAGATAACTTAACTAATTTAGATAGCTTTTCATCATCATTATTTTTTATAGCTTCATCAAGATCTTTTTTATGTATTTCAATTCCTCTATCAAAACATTTCCATTCATAATCAAACTGTTTAGATTGTCTTCTTAATTCTCTCAATGATGAGACTTTACTTGATCTAGATATAAAAATATAGAAAAATATACAGACAATAATAGAACCAAAGATAAAAAGTAAAATTTGATTAATCATTTGCAAATTCCTCTTACATATTCCAATACCTCTTGACTATTCATAAACTTATTTATAGCAAATATACAAGCATTCTTAAATTTAAAATGATCTATTTTATTTTCATTTAAAACACCAGACCATCCAACAGGCAAAAATCCCACAACACCACGATTAACTATTTTTATAATAAGAAAAGGAATTCTATCTCCTCCACCAGAAATGCTGCTTTCTCCAGATAAGAAATAAGAAGGCTCTTTGTCTGATTCATATTCTAAAGTATTACGTTGAGACAATATAACACTTTCAATAATTATAGATTCTTCTACTAGTTTCTCCCACCAACCCCATACTTGCTTATCAGTTCCTTTTATCAAACAAAATAGATCTATTCCTGTATATCGTTTTAATTCAAATACAAAATTCTCAATCAACGGCCTACCAATTTCTTTATTATAAGAAATATCACCTTTTTGAGATTGCAAATCAGAATGAACTGTTCCTCTTGCTCCTGAAGAATCAGTACGCCAAAAGACATTTTTGTCTTCATTACTAGTCCACCAAAGAGAAAGCTTTTTAGCAAACTCTCTTTCCCATGAATTACCAAGCGCTTTAGGATTTTTTTTAGTCATTAATCGAATTTTCTCCTACCAATCATCTTCCATTATCCCAAAACCTGTTAAATCTCTATACCAATATCCAGCCATGAATGGCCCAATGTTATTATCTTTTTCTTGAGCTTCTTTATATCCATCGCGCTTACTACGCTCATAATCACTAAGAACTTCATTTTTAGAAGGAGACTGCTGCTGGTTTGGAACACAACTTGTAGCAAATAGAAAAACATAGCTAAGGAAAATTAAATTAATAATAACTAACAAAAAATATGCTACTTTTTTCATGTTTACTCTCTTTATAAATATTCCTCTATTTCTTTTTCAGTCCATTTTATTTCTTTACCATAAATTATCAAACACTTTATGATTTTTTAGTCATTTTCTTTTATATTTAACTAATTCTCTCTTAAAAACAAATACATTATTTTGTGTACAACACACCAATTCCCAGCCATCTAAGCCTGCTCTCTGTATCATACATTCCCAACTATCTGGAAAAAGTTGAGGAGTTATAATATAATATTCCCACTTTTTCATTTCTACTTTCCTATAAGTACTTTTCTATTTCTTTTTCAGTCCATTTTATCTCTTTACCATTCTCTAAAACAAGTTTAGTAAAGATAACAGGGCCACTAGACCAAGGACTACATTGTTCAACTTCTTTGACCTCTGTACCATTCTTTAACTTATAACTAAATATAGAAATATCTTCACCAAACATTCCTTTTACATTATCATAGGCTTCCCTATTATAGCCACCTTTCATCCCACACCAAATACAATCTTCATTTTTGATAGCATTCTCAACTAGAAACTTTTTAGCTTTTTCAGGTAAACCTACAAATTGAGTTTCTCTAGACATTTATGTTATCCTTAATAGACCTTTCTCTTAAAACAGCCTCAATACAATATTTTATAAAGACTTCGTTCTTATTTTTTGATTTTAATTTATCTAAAATAGAATGTAAAGTATTAAAATCTTTTTGTCTATAATAATCAATAACAACATCAGTAATAATTTTAGATAAATGTTGCTTGTAATTAATCATTTAAACTTATTCCCATATTTATTACTTCTCTTCTATTAAATCTCTTACCATCAAACTGATTAGGACATTTTTTAGAATGTGGCATACACTCTTTTAGACAACAGTTTAAGCATTTATTTATCTGCTCTGGTGTATCTTCATGACAATAGATTTTTAAGCCAGCTGGCTTGTTTTTGTATTTTAATATGCTTACTTGCTGTTGAGAAATCTTAAACATTTTAGCAATAAGCTTTTGTGGAACACTAGAATATGCTAATTTTAAAAGCAGCCAAAGTTCACCTTCTTTAAGATTTTTGCTTTTCATAGATTAGCTTTATCCATCATCTTCTGCTTTTTTAAAACACTTATCAGCAGCCCTTATAAAATCTAGCCTCTCTTCAAATTCTTCTACCATCTTTTGAAAATCAATTATTGTAACACCAACAATTGCATCAGTATTCATATCGTGTCTAACAAGAATTCCTTCTTCTACTTCATCACAAATAGCGGGAACAGGAGGCTCTACAAATGAGATATAAAGAACATCACTTTCTCTGTCATAATTAATCCCCATTTATTCACCTGCACGCCTTCTTGGAAGGTGACTTAAAGCATCTTTCCAATTTTCATATCTAGGAAGCCTAAAGAACTTGCGCTCTTTATATTGTTTATCTAAGATTTTTCTCATACCTTCTTCAATCACTTTCCCCATGCTATATCTTTCCATGGTATTTTCTCCTCTTTAGAAACTATAACAAAAATTCCACAATCAGCACATTGATATGCTTGGCCTTTTTCTTTAATATCAATCTTTTCTATTGGACGGCCAGTTTTCCAATTAATAATATTTTCTACAGGAATCATAACAGACATGCAAGTTCCACAATACAAAATCATAATTATTCTTCCTTTTTGATTACCATCTTTTAAATCCTCTCATATACTTAACACTCAACTCTTCCCAAGTAAGTGACTTACAACTTTTAGATAAATCAATAGATGTTTCAACTATATCCCTTGAACCGCCAATGTAAAATCCAGGTTGGTAAGACTTCTTTATCGTTTCATTGTAAAAGTCCATTTCAACATTTTCTGGAAAATGTATAAACATTTTCAATACCTCTTATTTAATTTAATTTAATTTATTAGCATACCTTCTAAAAACAAAAAATACTCCAGCATAACACGTTCCTACAGCACAACATACTGGCTCCCAACCATTTTTATCTAACTTTTTAATTCTATTTTCAAAAACAAAAGCTGACGCTTCTGCTGGTATTTGATGGTAATCAAATACAGTGCAATAATCACATTTCTTACTCATTTCTTTCAATTGTCTTTTGGTCATTCTTTTTTAATAAGCCAAACCGCCAGAAAATAATACTCAAGATACCAATATAAATAATAGGTGTCCCAAATATAATTATAAATATTATCTCATTTTTCATTTTATCTCCATCAATCCAATACCTTCTGGAAAAATAATATACATTTTATTTCTCCTTTTCACCTAAAGGCCAGGGTTCTTCTCCTTCTAATATTGGCCTTTTTCTCTTATGAGGTTCTACAATAACTGGGTCTTTTTTCTTATGACCAAGCTTTTTTAATTCTTCTGCTAATTTCATTGACTCTTTTAACAGATTAAGATCAATCTTTTGCTTTTTCATTTTTGCCATCCTATAACAACATTGAAGAATTTAAAAGACATATCAATCTCACCTTTCATACAGGGCGGTTCAGCTTTAATATATCTCCAATCTCCTGGACATTTAATAACCATAATCCAAAATAATAAATTATTATTGCTCACTCTTTTTAGCTAATTCTTTTTTTAAACTTTTATATCTTTCTAATATCTTTTTCTTGCGTTTGGGATTAGTTTCAAGCTCAAAATATTCTGCCCATCCACCAAACCAATTACAAATATTGCTAAACATATCTTCTAGATATAAAAACAAATAAGCTAAAGCTCTATAAAATCTAATTTTCATTTTCATACTTCATTGTAACTTCTTTAATCAATCTTTGTATTTCAGGATCTTTTGAAAGATAGAAATAATCCCCCATTAACTCGCATTGCCAGCTTAGTTCATCTAGCAAATTCTCAATCCAGTTTATTCTCTTACAGCTTAAGAAACAAAATAGGTTATCAAGTCTATAAAATAACCAACCTAAACTTTTGTAGAAAAGTTGCTTAATTTTCTTCATTAAATATCTTCTCTTTCTCATCAACCCACATTACAATAGTGTCTGCTAAGCCAACTAAAAATCCTACAACAAATTCTACAAAAAGAATTATTGGAAAAGATATAATTAGAAGAACAGTAAACCAAATCAACCTACAATATTTTATAATAGTTGTTTGATATAAATTAATGCCGGCTAAATTACTAAAATACTTTAAAAATGCGTTATTTGTCTTAGCCATTTTTCTTCCTCTATTCTAGTTGCTAATTCTCTTATTCTTTCAACTAAATACTCACGTTCTTCTTTTGTTAACTTTTCAATTTTTGTTTCATCAATGAAAAACTGAACAAGATTTCCATCATGATTTTTTGACAATCCAAATTCAATCCAAGAATCAATTATAAACTTTTTATCCTTAGTTGGACTCATATGATAAGCACAACCACCATCGCAATCACATGGAAGTTTATAACCAGGTTTGCAATCTGATGTGACATCACAACACGGCATAAGATTACTAAGAAGACAATTACAATTATGAGTATAAAGACCATCATAGCCATTCTTAATAAGATAGTCTTTTGTAATTTCTAAAACATTCATTATTTTACCTCCATCAATCCAATATCTTCTGGAATTGGAGAATAGAAATAATAAAAGAATTCAGGTTGACTTTCTAACAATCCTAAATAGCTTCCAAGTCTTTCGTTG
The DNA here is from genome assembly GCA_023228065.1 of Candidatus Pacearchaeota archaeon. Next base: position 101,932 of record JALOBX010000003.1, read on the forward strand.
TAATTAGCAATATTATTTCTCCAATCTACTTGAGTATCTACTACCTTCTCTCCAAGTTTCCATTCCCCAGCATTAAGTAACTGGCCATTCACTTCATATTTTACATTCCCAGCCATATCAATTGTCTTTTCATAAACCGGAATAGTTCTAATAAAAGCTCTATACTCTCCATAAAATTTAGCAGAAGCAACTTTATTAGCAAGTCCTACAGCAGAAAAGGTAAATAAAAGGCAACAAAAAACAACAGTAGCAATTATAACAGCAAATCCTTCTGGCTTATTATAGCGATTGCGATCAGCGCTTTTATTCCATAAAAATAACTGCAAATTGTATATTCCAATACATAAACCTATTGCAAAAACAAAAATTAGAAAGTTAATTAAAAAAAACATTCCAATACTCATTTTACTCTCCTAAATTATTGTGTCAATTACTTGTTTTTAAATCACCATCTTGATCAATATAAACTTCTTCTTTGTCTTTAATTCCTAAAAATCTCCTTAATAAACCTAAAATTCTTCCTTTATCCCATATACAATAGATACTCATTCTTGATGAAGATCCATCAACTAAAAATCTATTAAAACCTTTAATTTTAACAATCTTATATCCATAATCTGAATGTGTTTCTGCAAAGTATAACCACTCAAAGAACTTGATTAAGTACTTATTTGTGTTTAGCAAGAAAATATCCCCATATTTTGAGAGGTCCAAAATATAAATCAAATGCTGGAGTAAATATGCATGGCCAATATATTAATGAAATACCAAAAGCAATTTTATAAGGATAAAACTTAAACCCTATTCCAAATTTTTCACTAAGAAATTCTATCTCTTTAGCTTTCACGTTAGCAAACACATAAATAAAATACAAGAAATAATAATCATACCATAAACAAAAACCATAAAAGCAATTTGAATAAAGAAACCCGATAAATTGTCTTCCTTTTTAGCTTCTTTATATGATAACCATCTATCCTCTAACATTTCAGACATCTTACAACCCTTTTGATTTTAAATGTGGATGCAGATCTTCTATTTCCTTTCTCCTATATTCTTTAAGCTCTTTCATTAACCATTCAAAATCAGTAATTATAATATCAAATTCCCTGTCATATCTATTATCACAAAAAGCTTGCATCTTCTTTTTTATCTTATAAATTCTTGATAAAGCAGTTATGTCTCTCATTCTTCATAACCTTTAATAAAATATAAGAGAGGTGGTCAAGACCTTCTTAACTAACTGATACTACAACATAAGAAACGCATCTAGCTTGTTTTCTACTTTTCAAAATCTTTAAAAGATTTAAAATTATTATCAGCTACCACCTTACTGGCACCTCTCTTTTCGCATTACTTTTTATCTCTTATACTATATTATATTTTAAAAACACATTCTTAGAAGTTGTATGAACTTTTTACAATTTTTACTTCAACTTCAAAGTATCTTGAGCAAACACCACAAAAAGATTTTATTATTTTTATTTTCTTAGTAAATTCATGTGAACAAAGAGAACCACAATAAGGGCATTTTACTTCTGTAACCCATACTTTCCACATTTTCATTATTGGTTTAGCAGTCATCCTTTTATAACTCCTAATGGATACAACTTCACCAATGGTTTTACTAAATCTTTTTGAGCTTCCATTACTAAATCAATGTCTTTATAAGCTTGTGGAGCTTCACTTAAATCTATTTTTTGCTCTCTATTTTTCCGCTTCTCAGTTTTACCCCATCCTTCATAAACAATATCTTTCATTGCTTCATTACATTCTTCAATAGTCAAAGTATCTGAAGCTTTTGAACGAGCCATCCTTCTTCCAGCTCCATGACTACAAGATTCAAATGAATCTTTATTACCTAATCCTTCAACTATGTAACTAGGAGTGCCCATTGACCCTGGGATAATACCAATTTGACCTAATCTCGCTTGCGTTGCTCCTTTACGATGAATCCAAAGATTCTGACCAAAGTGATTTTCTAATTGAGCAAAATTATGATTGATATCTATTTCGCGTTCATAAGAATGGAAAAATCCTTTTTTGTTAAAAGTATGTTCCAAAGCTATTTTAAATTTCTCCATCAAACGCTTTCTATTTTCTTCAGCAAATTCCATACACCATTTCATGTGCTTTATATACTCTTTTCCCGCATCATCATCTACGGGTAAGAAAGCAAGATCTTTATTAGGAATAGCAGCTTGCCATTTTCTATTCAGTTCCAATGCCTTTTTATTATAATAGTCAGCAATAACTGCGCCTAAGTTTCTAGAACCAGAATGAACCATAAGCCAAACAAATCCATCATCTGATTTTTGAAGTTCTATAAAATGGTTACCACCGCCTAAAGTTCCTAAACTTTTTTCTGCTCTATCCTGAGTTTTATAACCTTCATTCCACCCAGCTCTGTTGTTATTAAAAATAACAGTAAACATATTATGACGTATGCCTTCATTCACAAAAGTAATCCACTCTTGCTTTTCTGAATGAACGCTAAAACCAACTGGAATATCTCTTTTTGTAGAATGGAGGATCTCTTGAATAGTTTCTTTATCTAAAATATCAGCGGGAATATTTGTTTCAACTGCTCGCATTCCACAACTTATATCTTTCCCTACAGCATTGGGAATCACTGCATTTTTACAAGCTATAACTCCGCCTATAGGCATTCCATATCCTTCATGGCAATCTGGCATTAGTGCAACATGTCTAACAACTACAGGATGATTGGCTAAAGCAATTGCTTGAGACATAGCTCCTTGCTCTAAAGGACTACACCAAGATTTGATAGGAATTTTACATCCTATAGTTTGAACCCATTCCATTATTACACCTTTATTATGATAGATGCTTGTTAATATTTTCCCAAATCACATCTGTTGGTAGGTGCTTGTTAATATTTCCCCAAACCACATCTGTTTCCCACTCAACAAGTGTTTCTACTATTGTGCGAAGAATAACATAAACAAGCACTGTTAAAAAACAAGGTAGCATAAGAATAGAAAAAAATATAAATAATAGAATAGCAATTAAAGTTCGCATTTTTTACTCCTTATATACTATAACATTTTTCAAAAATAAATTCACCCAAACATGAATTACAAAGTATATGCTTAAAAATAAGGAAAAATTTTTTGATAATGGTGTTAGTTCTTCTCATTTCGCTTGTCTTTAATGCTTTTTCAATGGAACTAAAAGTTCATCAATATTATCAAAACTTAAAGCATGATGAATGAAAAGCTGAACAGTGTTCTCACTATCATCATCTAATGGTTCTTCGCACTCACAAATCCAATAACTGTGTGACCAAACTCCTTCTTCATTTTGAATAGAAGCTTTTATCATTTCAGCTTGGCAATAAGGACATATTGGATTTTCCATAATCTACTCCACAACCTTAAAAACAATATCATCTCTTAATACATTTGAATCTGGATTCTTATCATAAAAATCTTTTTGTATCACAGAAAAACAGCCTAACTTTCTACTCCAATCCCAAAACATCTTATTATGGACATCATCAGTTAACTCGCCAGACTTACTTTGATACCAATGTATCATTTCATGTCTAAGTTCTTTTTTTATTATTTCGTCATCTTCAGCAAAAAGCTTCCTAGATATTAAGATCTCATTATCATCAAAAACAAAAAATGCTACAAATTCACTTGTCTTAAAATCTCCAATCTGTATTGAAGGTAATTCAGATTTTGGAAGATGAAAATATTTTGAGTTAATTTCCTCACAGTAACTTAGAAGCTCTTTCTTTTTCATTCTATCTACCATTTATAAGAATTTCTTCTTAAAGCTTTTTCAAAACTATTTCTTTCATTTCGCCAAAGCATATACAAAAACGGGAAGCTTTTCTCAATAATTTCTAACGAAAAAGGAAGCAAATAAGTAAGTGACGTGTGAACTTTAATATAACACCAAGGATCAATAAAAGTATAAAAACTTGACATAGATGAAAATCTTATAGACCATAAAGATGCTAAAGCTTCTAAGTATTCTATCTTTTGTTCATCATAAACATAAAACATATTTTTCTAAATAGATAATTGTTTATTTTATTAGTACACTTTATCTACATAAATCACTATAAAATTCAATCCATTATCTATAGCCCCAGATGCCCTTACGCGTTTGCCTATCAACCCATCCATTGGCTCATCATATGAACGTACTAAAAATCCCTCCTTAGTTGTATACGTATATATTATATATGTGGGAAGCAAAAAAGGACCTTCTTTTATAGTTTTTTCAAGCCTACTAGTTATTGTAAATTCCATCTGTACATCTATCCCATAAGGAAAATCTCCTCTATAGGTAGCCATATCTTCTTTTGTTATGAGCTGAGGAGCTGCGCTTAAGCAGACCACCATGATCAACGATATAACAAAAAATAAATTTAAAAATAAGAAAAAAGTTCTTTTTTTCATTTCATGTCTCCATTATACTTGTATTTCATTTTGCTAAAGTATATATCATATTTTTCTAATTTGCTATAAATGAATTAGTAAGCTCATCTCCACTTAAATGTTCATCATCTAAACCCATAAAATAAACACTAAACAACTTTGCTTTCTCATCCCATTCACTATAAAATTCCACAAACCTATCTGGAGGAGTTTCAAGAAATTCTCTAGTCCAATTTCCATTATGCTTATATTTCTTTTTAGCTAGTATTATTATTTTTCTATGCATGCTCTTTTTACTAATGCTACTTTTATTTCTCTACCTTAATAATCTTTTCCACTATAAAATTGCCTACTTTATCTTCGCTGCCGCTTGCCAATACTTGTTTACCTATATATCCATCGAGAGGAGAATAATAAGTAATCACTAAAAACCCTTCCTTAGTTGTATATGTGTATTTATCAACGGGACCTCCACACAAAGCATCCAACACAATTCTATCTAGCCTGCTAGTAACAGTAAATTTTTTTACTTCTTGACTATTAGCAGCCACAACAAGTAACAGAACAAAAGCAATTACTAAACTATATAAAATAAACTTTCTCATCTCATTCCCTTTGTTTTATTTTCTTAGAGTTTTTTCTCTATTGCCATAACCATATTTTTGTCGATACTCACAACCGTTATCATGCTCTTCAAAATCTTTTCCAATAAACCCATTACAACATGGACATGCACCAAGCCAACCCTGAACCTTATCAAATGTACCAACTTCATTTTCATTTGGTGGTTGATTAGCTACAGGAAACGTACCGTGATTAGTAGTTAGCATTCTTCTACCATTTTTATCTGTCCATTCTTTCCACATTGTTTTAATCTCCTCAACTCAAAATTTTCACAAAAGCAGTTTTACTTTGGAACTTCTATATTATATTTTTCTAAAACTTTTAGCATTATTCCTTTAGGAGTAAGGTCTTCTGCTGCAAAAATAGCTTTCAATATAGAAGGGCTAAACCCAGAAACTAAAGCCACATTATTATGTTTCACAGTAACTGGTTGACCTGCATAGCCGCTTGTATTCCAATATACAATAGATGGAATAGAGTAACCAGCAACTACCCATTTATCAAGAGAATTTTCAACTACAGCATTATCACCGACCGTCCCCTCATGAAACTGCATATCAGAAACAATAATAAGCATATTAGGCATCATATTGTTTGTAAGATTAAAAAACTTTGCAGTAGACAATATCAGATCAAGAACTTTATCTATTCTAGTCTCTCCAATAGCACCATCAAATATTTCATTATTAAAAACAGCTTCAGAAAACTTCATTCCATTCCAATCTTTAAATTTACCTTCGCTTTCAAATCCTATAAATTTCTTATGAAAAGGATTTTCTTTTGGAATTTTAGCAGAGCAATAAAGGGCCATCCCCTGCGAGATATCAACAGCTTTAATAGACCCGCTAACTTGTATGCTCATAGAACCTGAAGTATCTGCTATAACAATTGCCCTTGAATCAGTATCCATATAATTTGGTAAAGCTTCAAACTGAGCGTCTCCAATTTGTTTATCACCATTTCTTACTGTTCTAACACAATCATGAGGAAAAAGAACGCTAGCATGAATAGTCGCTTCACCTTTTTCAAGAGCTTCTTTATATTTAGCAAATCTTTCTTCGTCATGCTTTCCAAAAGCATTAGTATATCTGGCCATTGCCACAGAAGGAACAGTTTTGTATTCAATTTCGTTCCATCTGTTTGTACACATTTTGTGTTCAACAATATGGTCTTTACGAATCTTAGCAAGAAATTTACGAAAGTCTTTTTCTGATTTGATACCAAGAGCAACTCTTAATTGCTTATCTTTTCTGTCTGCCCATTTAGCAGCAAGGACATCATTATTGCATAAAGCACTTGCCCACATATCAGCTGCTATATAGTCAGCGTCAGAATTAAATAAAGATCTTAAATCATCCCATCTTCCAACTAAAGGAAGCCAACCAATATTTAATTCAAGCCATTTTAATCCAATTTCGTCTTGAGCAAGCCATTTATAAATAGATCTTGCGGCGCTTCTATTCCCACTACCTCCCCTTGCGTCGCGAAGCCAAAGTAAAAGCTTAAAGGCTACTACAGGGTCTACAATCCAAATCTTCTGAAACAACGACAAAGCAGATTCTTCACCTTCATAGAATGATTCTTTCTTTTTAAAAAGAGAACCAGCCTTACTAAAAAACTCTACTGCATGGTCAAGAGAATGTTCATACTGATTTGCGCCTTCATGAGTCTTGATCATTTTAAACTCCTGTTCAGGTTGGAACTTTTAAAACATTCAACGTGTTTTTATTTTGTTTGCTGTAACCAACCTTTTTAAATTGTTTTAAAATTTATCTCTTTTATCTTCAAGCATTCCAATATATTCTTTTATATATGATTCTAAGGATCTATTTTGCTCATCGCTTGAGCTTAATAAAAAACTTTGTAAAGCAATAATTACATCACTAATCATAATATATCTATGTTTAAAACCATCTATACCTAGTTTAGCTGTATTGAAAGTTATATAAAGATCTTTTTTACTCATTTTCTATCACATAAAAATATTTTAAAAAACAGACTGGGACTTGAAAGCTTAACAGGCTTTTGTTTTTGTTTGCTGTAACCAGTCTTGTAAAAGAACTTTAAAATAAAATCAGGTTGAATTTTTATACCCAATGTATTTTTATTGCTGTAATCAACCTTGTAAATTTTAACAGATTAGCTTTGTTTTGTCTTTCGACGGCCATATTTTTGATTGCTGAAACTAATCTTGTCTTATACTATATTATATTTTAAAAACTATGTCTTAGAAACATCTTTAGAAATTTCTTTTGATAATAATTCCTCCTCAACTAAAAATTCATATATATATATTTTCTTTTTGTAATCCCAATTGATATCATTCCAATACTTTTTCATTCTTCACCAATTATGCCATCAAAGATTATTGGTAATCTTTTTTTCATTTCCTCTAACAAAGGAACCATAACCTCTCTCATTTGAGGATGAGCGTTCTTAGAAGTTCTTAACTGAAAAATGTGTCTCCATTCTCTTAAATTAGCTGTAATCACAATTGTTGTAGCAGCAGAATTTGGTAAAACAGATCTTGCTATCTGAGGAGAAATACCATTATCTAACATCTTCATATAAGAATTCTCAGCATTTATACACACTGATTTCCATAATTCATAAGAACTACTTTTTTCATTTAACAAAGGCTTAATAACTTCTATTTCAAAATTAAATTCCTTCTTATTATAATTGCAATAACGTTGACTCTCCATTGTATAAGATGCTAAACGGTGACGTACTAATTCATGACTAATCCCTCTATCACAAATAATTTTAACTGAAATATTAAAGTGCTCAATGACAGAAAGATGTCCACGATTGATAATATTTTGAATAAAAGATTTATAACTATCTTTAGATACTTGACCATAACTTTGATAAGCAACTCTACCAATAAATTCAATCTTCTTTAAGATTTCTATTCCGTCAAACTTATCTAAGATTTCAAAACTTGGCTCAATTATTTTCAAAACTTATATCTCCATTCTTTACATGTTCCGTTTAATGGCACTCTAACATAAAATTCTTCTAAACCGCATTTCTCTTTCAAATACTTACAAAACCTAACTCTTTTAGAATCATCCAGATTCTTACAAAAGTTACAGGTGTTAGTATATTCGTGAAAGTTCAAAGCACACAAAGCTATTCCTCTTCTAACTTCGTCAATATCAACGCCTTTAGGAATTTTTTTAAGATATTCTTTTTCTTTATTATTCATTTTAATTATTCACAGCTTTGAAATAATTTACCCATTCAGTATCTAAATCTTGTAAAGTTTTATACGAAGCACAAAAAGAAGTTGAATAATATTTCTTGTTATTCTTTCTCAACCAAGACCATAATAAAATTACTTCATCCCCATCATACTCAAACGCAATACCTAAACTATTAATCCAAACGTATGTACCAAATAAAATTTTTTGTAATTTACAAATATAATAGCTAAATCTTTGTTTCACTTTATCTCTTCAGCCGTTAAGATATTTTTATACCAAGAGAAAAAAGGAACGCGCCAACCATATGTTGTAATATAATACGTTTTTCCTTTTTCAATAAATCCATAGAAATCAGAAGAATTATATCTCCAGTGAGTCCAACATACTTCCCAAAATGTATCAGTAATTTCAAATGTCATACTAACAGATTTCTCATCAGAAACCATTTTAGTATATATCAAATACTTGTCATCTGCATCTTTTCCACCACCAGACTTCTTGAAGGCTTTGTCAGTGACAGTAACAATATAATTATCTCTTGTAAAGTGTGGTAGTATTGGAGCAGTACAGACAGCAAGAAAGATAAAAATAATAGTGATAGCTACTAATACTTCTACTAAAGTAAAACCTTTTCTACTAAACATTTTAAACCCCTATAAAAACACATCCTCTTATATTATTATATTTTAAAAGCTGTGTTATATCAACTTTTCTTTCATTCTTTATATAAATTATATATCTAAAAAGGTGATTTTACTGTTGGCAGTTGCGGTTGAAGATGTTTATTAAAAGTAAGAATTCTGAGCCATAATTTACCAGTAAATAATATTTGAACTCTTTCGAGCAACGATAATTCCCAACAAGATATAACTTCGCCATCATCTGATTTATAAGCCGGTAAAGGTAAATATTCTGGTTGATTTTCTGCAAATGTACAATTTTGTTGTTTAAATATTATTGGTTTCATCTTAACCTCTAGGATTTAATAATGAACTAAAGAATGCTTTAACAGTAAAAGTGCAATAAGCTTTCAACTCCCCATTACTTATAAACTCACTTACTTTTTCATTACCTTCGAACAAAGAATATTTTGTCCTTCCTTCATAAAATACTCTATCTTCAAAAAGTCTTTTAACTTTTTTATATGCCTTTCCATATAATTCATTGTTTTGAGAATCACTAAATAGCCCGTAACTCCAAGAAGTACATTGATCTTTTCCATTAATATGCCACATACCGTTACAATAACAAACGCATTTTGCGGGAACAATAAATGCTCCTATAATAGATTCTTTTGATAAACTATTTATTTCTGGTGGTTCATTAATATAAATAGAACCAGTAAGAGTTAGTGTTTCTAAAACATGATTTATTACATCTTCATAAGATATTTTTGCTTTGTTCATCTTTATTCCTTCTAAACTTATCTACATTTCCATGCTTAGCTTAACAAATTTTTCCTCCAATAATACCTCTATCACCACATTTTGACCACCTTGCCCAATAACCACATTTTGGATTAGTACAGCGTTCTACTATATCATCAGTATAAGCTCTATCAGCATCAAACGCCTCATCGATTACAACGCTTCCAATTTTACATTCAGTACATTTTACTCGTTTCATCTTTATTTAAACCTTTCATAAAACTATGAAACTCTTCTTCAGCCAAAGATTCTTTCATGCTAATTTCATCTAAATAGTTCTTAACATAAGCATAGAGATTATATACTATCTCAAAATCTATTTTATTACTATAAGCTTCCCATTCGTCTGATAAAATAGAAATAACTGAGTAATCATAAGACAAAAACTCTGTCTCCATATGAATATTTAATCTAATCTCAATATTATCAATATAACATTTGAAATATTCTATTCCTAAATAACCACTTGTGGGAGTATGAAATTCCCAAACTAAACTTTTGCTTTTTGTCTTTTTCATTAAAAGTTTAATTAACTTCTTAAGTTCTTTTTCTTTTATAGTATAGACCTTTTTTGTTTCCATTTTACAACTCCTTTATTTCTTTATATAACCAATGATCTTTCCATGTATTTTCAGGAAAAGAATATTTTAAACCATAATTGTTGTTTGAACAATGAGGACATGGAATATCTCTACCATCTTCATACATATGATTAATTAATATTTTGTAAAACATAAATATATAAGGTTGAATTCCTCCACAGTCACATTTATACATACAATCTAAATTATCTTTAAGCCATTGTCTGTAAAATCTAAAATAAATTCTTTTCCTTAAATCCCAAGGGAACTTTCTTAATAAAAAAGAAATAGATTTTGGTATTTGCCGTTTGGGAGGTTTATATTTAGGATCATCTTCCACTTTTCTTTTTCCAATCTTTACAAATAGATTTTTCTCTTGACAACTGCAAGTCAGATTTGTACCAAATATAGAAGCCAAACCATAGAAACCAAATCATAAATAAATATTTTTCACTTGTATATTTCCAATATACAAAATCATCGTTTATAGAAAAGACAATAGAACTAATTTTTGATTTAACTTTAAAATTATTTAATTCAACAAATAACTTCATCATTATCTTCCTATAAATAAAACATAATAGAAAACTTGAATTCCAACTCCATAGAACTTATTATCCATTCCCAAATAAACTATTGGCCAAAGACAAAAAGCTTCTGGCCATCTTCTTTTTACAAAGTAAATTGTTAATTTTGTAAAACATAAATTGAGTCTTATTTGCTTAGCTTTTTCCATTATTCCATCCACCAATAAAAGAATTAATTTCCAACCAACCTATATACAATTGATTTTCATGTTTAATGTAAGGCATAGGAATTTCAGAATCTTGTCCTCCAGTCATAAAAGATATGCTTGCTTTTCTAAGCATATCACCTAACATTGTGCAGTCTTTCATTTCACAAAAGATTCTTACTTTTTTATCATCCATTTCTCTTTTTCCTTGATATATTCTTTAGCCATATTGTAAATAGCTTGGTTAAGAGTCTTTGCTTCTACACTAACTTAACAGCACAGAATAGATATATTTTTTAAATTAAAACCAACTTTTTCGTCCTTCATTCAACAAGTGATCTATCTTCTCCACCCCTCTCATAAACTCAGTAATGTGCTTTCTAGATGGGGTAAAATCCCATAATGTCTTTCTAAGAGCTTGTACTTCTTCTGGAGTGAATCTTCTCCTACAAAGTATATCTCCCATTATAGTATCATAGGCCCATCCCATGATCGGAGTACTCTCTCTTGCATCTACAACAGAAAAGTATGCTTTTTTCAATGTAACTTTAATTTCCTTAATCTGCTCTTTAGAAAAAACAATTTTTGACATTTATTATCTCCTACCAATTATCAATCCAACATCCTATCCTGTCAATAATAACAAACCAAATAAGTAAGACAACCTGCAAACATAAACCAAAAAATAATATATCAGGATTCCAAGTAATAAAGAATTTAATTATTCCAACTAATAAAGATCCAATAGGAATAAACCATATTGCGTTCAAAGCACACATCCACATAAAAGTATCTTTTAGAAAATCTTTCATTTTTCTATAATCTATCTAAGGCTTTGACGAATAAATTAAACTCTTCAATGCCTAATATTGGATTTTGTTCTAATAATTCTAAATGATTTTCTATATAAGAAATTAAATTATTAAGATCTTCATTTCCGTTAGAAGTTCCACGCACAACATAATAATAAGCTGATAATTCTTCAGTTTCTATTGAAAAAGTATACTTATTAACAAATATTCTAGCTTTATCAATATAACATTCAAACTCGTTATATTGATCACTTTTCTTAAGCCACTCAATTTTATTTTGTTCTGTTTTTTTAAGTAATTTCTTTATAACTTTTTCAAGTTCTATCAATGTCATTGAACGTAATTTTTTTTTCATTTCAAAATAGTCCTAAAAATAAAAAAATGTATTATTCTTTTAGAATGTTATATATACTTCCAATGAGTTTTATACCTCATACTATATTATATTTTAAAAATTATGTTTTAGAAGTTAGTTTCTTATATGATAAGCATTGTCTAATTGGAGCAATAACACCAATTATCGCACAACGATTATAATGCATATTATTATACATACAAAAGCTTTTATTTAATACTTCACATTTTTCACAAATTCCAAGAGACTTTAAATTCCAAGCTTTTTTCTTTTCCATAATAATACTCATTTCTTATCTCCAAAGTCTATTCCTATTGCTTGACTATGATTATATAAAAGCTCAATCTTATTTTTACTCACCTTACCAAATTCTATATGGGCCAATGTATGAACACTTTCATAATATAATTTCTCTCCTGCTCCCATTCCATAACTATTACACTGTTCACAAAACTCATACCACATACCAGTTTTTGGATTCTTCTTAAAGCATCTATAAAAATCATAACCAATAAAATCCATATCTTTCTTTAATTCGTTTATGCAAAACAAGCAAAGATATTTTGGATACTTCTTTTCGTTTTTAATTAAGCATACAAAAAATGGAGCGAGGTAAAGCTCAAATTTCCATTCTCTATTTTGCTTTCTTATTTTAAACAATGGCCAGCCAAATCCAGAGTAGAAGATTTTTAATATCCAATATTTTGTTTCAATTTTCATTTCTTAATCTTTCCACAGAAAAATAATAGATTATTATTAACATACATTTGTAACTCTTCAGTGCTTCTATTTCTTCCAATAGGTTTTATACAATCTAAATGTAATTGTATTAACTTATTTCTTTGCTCTATGCTCATTCTTATCTCTTTCATATTATATCTTGCTCAACCTTCTCTTTCAAAAGATTCACACCAATTATTATTTTTTACAAAATACCAAGGACCAATAGACAAAGCAGGAGCTCTTTCTGTAATGCCACAGCATAATGTCCCATCAATAAATATCTTATGAAAACAAGTTATACAGCAATCTGGGAGATTTATTTCTATCATACTATATTATATTTTAAAAAATCATTGCTACTCATTTTCTGCTCCTTCTTTTTAACTAGCAACTATCTTTCCTTCATTAGGAAAATCAATTAAATGTTTACAATCAATACAAATATAAGATTTTGTCTCAATAGTTCCTAATGGAGTATGTAAAAGAAAATTTTTATAATCATTCCAGAATCCACAATTTGGACAAATAACATGACATTGAGTAGCATATTTAATTCTTTCAATCATTTATTACTCCAACACCTTTTCAATATTCCATATATGAAATGTATAAAAACAATCAATAACTCCACTTCCGAAGATCTTTTTTTCCAAAAAACAATTCAAGTGGTTCCCCACTGCTAACGAGAAATCCTTCTTTAGTTAAGTATAGATATTCTGTATCATAATGACCAACAGATCCAAGATAAATACCATTAGGTACATCGCGTTTCTCAAATAACTCGATAGGTGTAAAGTATATATAAACATATTTAACATTAAAAGAACTTTTACTTACCCACAAATACATTTCATCTTTGTTGATTACTATTTGGCGTTCTAGTCGCTCTTTTTCTACATAAAAACAAAATATTACACTAATAAGTAAGAATAAAGTTAACACAATAATTCTCGCTCTCTCCATCTTATTCATTTTCTACTCCTTTATTCACAATAATGTCTAACTTCTAAAACAGGTATATTATATTCACTATATTTTAATCACGGAAGCATTATTAAAGTCCCATCACTGAAACTATCACCATATTTAGAAATAAAATATATCAAATCTTCTAACGCTGTGATTTCGATTGTCCAAACTTCCTCTTCTATATCTCTGTATGACCAATCACCTTCTTCTCTATGATTAAAGCCAGTGGACATAAACTTATCCTTCCTACCGTTTTCTTTCATATGCTTAAAAGTTTCTCTCCACCGTTCATGACGTATAACTGTCTCCAAAATAGCATCGCGACATTGCGGAATGTCATTTGAATACTGATTAATTATAAACTTCATTTTCTACTCCCCATTTCTTATGTCTCATCTCTTTACTGTTAAAATAATTAATAAGCAAATCCATATATAGGTTAGAATACAATCAATATCAGATATAGAATGGGATTTTGCTAATACTTTAAACACAAGATATAATATAGATATAACAACTATTCTCCATTCTGAAAGTACTTCTTTAATCATTCCTTATCTCCATAAATAACATCAAAGAGTTTATTAGCTAATTCTTGCTCTGCTCTGCTTTCTGCTACAATATCTGATACGTCAACTATATTTGGAGTAACTTTTAAAACACCTTTTATTTGCTCAATAGCTTTAGTTGTCTTCTTAGCGTCATCTGATCTAATATCTTGTTCTAAAACAACTATAAAACTGTTATATCTATCTGTCATTTCTTATGCCTCACTAATTCAACTAACTTTTTAAAAAAGTAATTTTCCGCTTTAGGTCTAATATATAAAACACTCCATTCAGCATGGCAATCTTGACATTCAATATGCTTTTCTATACCATGTTTTTTTAATTCTGGATGTCTATCGTGTTCTGGTGTTTTGCCTGTTAAAATAACATAGCCTAAGCACCAAGGACATATGCTATCATTAGGATAATTAAGCATTCTTTTTGTCATTTCTCACTCCTCATTTCTTATGCCTTACTAATTCAACTAACTTTCTTTTCAATTCCTCTTGGTCAAGCTCTCTATTTGTAGACCTAACTGCTTCTAGCATCAACTTATTAAACTCGTAATCAAATCCATCGTGTCGCGTTTCAGTTATTTCAGTTGGATGCTCTCCTGTCAGCAAACTAATCTGCTTATCTACTTCTGCTAAAGTCTTTACTGCTTCACCCATACTATTAAAGCCAAGATTCTGTGTCCATTTAGGTTCTTTAATATCAAGAAACTTTTGGATATCAGGAAACTTAGCATTAAAAATATAAGTCAAAACTAAAGTCCTAATAGCATGATAATCTGCTAATTTCTGAGCATCATCTACTATAAGTTCTTTGAAATAACCACGATCAAGTATCTTTTGCTGCTTCTTTAATTTTATATTCTGTTTATCTATTACTGATCCAAGTTCAATTTGAGTGTCTATGTTTTTTAACAAAGCTAATTCTATAGCATCAATATCATCTAATATAGTTACTGCTCCTGTGATATCTGTAAATATCTTTTTTCTGCCAGCCGGAGTTAAACTGGCATAGTTTTCAACATCCTTCTGAGCTTTTTGAAGTATAAAATCAAGTCGCTTGTAGTTGTGCCAAATACAATTACACTGAAACTTTTCATCTGACCATTTAATCAAGCTAACTACACTAGGAAGTTCTTTATATTTTCGCTTTACTTCTGAAAATACATTTTTACATTCTCTATAAGCTAAGTAAGCTTTTTTATGATCAGCTACTGTAAATTCCGATTTTCTCATGTTATCCTATATTTAAATTTTAATAGTTTAAATTTTAAAGATAATAGTTATATATAAGTTAATTAATTATAATATAAACAATTCTTAAAATAGAGGCAATTACTAATAAGATAGAAAAACTAAGCACTAAAAGTTTTAAGCATGTCTTTATACCTATTTCTTGTAATATACAAACAACTACAAATAGTAAAAATAAACCTAAAATTGTAAAAGCTGATATATTATAAAATGTTTCCACTTCTATCTCATTATATTAAATTTAAACTAATTTAAAGTATTATATAAGTTAATTTATTTATTTTAATTATCTTGTTTCCTTTCATATAAATTACACACTAACCAATTATCTTTAAAATGCTTTGGTAGAATTACTTTTTCATTACAAATAAATGGGTTATCATGTCGCATAGGATATCTACAAAATGTTATGACACTTCCATATACACAATTAAAACAACAATCTACGTGTTTTGCTGGTCTAAGATTAATATCTTTTGGACCTATTTTAACTATAATATTAAAAGCATCGCCCATTTTAAGATAAGCAGATGAATATTTACTAGATAATTTATAGGCTTCTTTATTTATGATCCTAGAACCGCTTTTATTCCAAGTTAAGTTCCAATGAGTTTCACGTTCTCCTCTAAAAATCATCATCGTGTTCTCAATTTCCTTTCTTATAGTCCTATAATCCTCTATAGTATATTTTTTATCAAGCTTTTTAACTCTTTCAATCAGAGAATTAACTTCTTCAATATATTTACTATCTTGTGGAAGATTTTCTATAACAACTACAAGAGCATTAATTACTTCTTCGTACATTTTTCTTTCCTTCAAATAAACTTACATTATCTAATAGAATAATCTTGGAACATCAATACTATTATTACCTATTCGCAACTCTTTAGTAGAAATCTTTTTGCAGTACTCTTTTATAGATTCTTCTATTGTATTTCCATTACCATAAACACCAACCAAAAAACCTTTATTATCTGGAACCCAAGAATTTTCAAATGTAGCAAAAAACCTTGCTGGATCAGAAATAGGTAAATTTCTCTCCTCCACAATTAATTTTAAGTTATGTTGCTTTTCAAAATCTAAAATGTTTACATTTGGGATCATTATAACTTCCATTTTATAATATCTCTTTCAAAAGTTTAAGAGTTAACAATATCTTGCTTCCTTTCATATAAATCACAAATATAGTAATAATAAGTCCAATTAGTCTTTTCATTATTAGAACAACTTAAGTCTACTTTCCAAGATTCCACATCTAGTCTATTCATCATACTACAAAAACCTTCTCCCTCAGCATAGTAGTATTTATTAAAATACAAACAATTTGAACAGCAATCTGGTAAAGATACTTTTCTAAAGTTGTGCTCTATATTAAACTCTCTCCTTAGTATCATCCTCTTCCTCCATATAAACTTCTTTCTATCCATTCCCTACTAAGCCTATGAATTATTTGATTAAATTTATTCCTTTTATACCATTCAAGTACTGGCAAACCCCCTTTTATAGATTTTCCCGCCCCTATCCAATCACATAACATTTCTTTAGTATAATCTCCATACATATAAATAGCTTCATATCCACCATCATCAAAATGTAAAATCCAGTATTGCCAGTGATGGGGATTTCTATGAATATGTTTTAACCAAGCTTTATTAAAAGCCTTTAAAAGAGAAAGTTTATCATACTCATCAAGTTTTGAATAATCACTATAAAAATACTTTGCATAAGAAATAAATTCATCTGGCAAAAATTTACTTAGATCATGAGTTATTCCACGCCATAGTATTCCTTCTTTACGACATTCTATAAAGACATAATATTTATGTCTTAAAACATACCAAAAATATTTTAAATATATCATTTTGTTTATCTTTAAAGAAATTTACTAAATTCCGCTATAAACATCTCATTAATATTTTTCTGTTCGTCTATAAAAACAATAGTATAAAGCTCAAACAACTTATTGTTTTTACCTTTTTTCCAAATGTGAGTTTCTTCTTGACCATGTTTAATAGTCAATTTATAATAATCACTACCAAAAACATTTAATCCAGATAAACTATCTATTGGAGTTCCCAATGTAAATTCAACTCTACCTCCTAATACTGCTTTTGCTAAAAACTTATTATTAATATACCAGATCAACTTTTTAGTTTTTGTCAATTTAATAACAATATCTAATAACTTTTCTTCACTATTCATTTCACTTTCCTTTAAAGAAACTTACTAAATTCTTCTATAAGCTTTTCTTCTCCAACTTTATATTCTATATTATTAAAAATTATAGAATAGAGCTCAAACAATTTACTATTCTTTGTATTGGTATCAAAGAAAATAGTTTTTATAACTAGTCCACATTGTTTAATTACTAAATTATAATAATCACTGGTATTAATGCCTCTTGAATAAAAAATTGTAAATTCATATCTGTTATCTAATATTGAGTGAGCTATAGCTGTATATTTGTTATCCATATACCAGATCAACTTTTTAGTTTTTGTCAATTTAATAATGATGTCAATAACGACGTCTAATAATCTTTCTTCACTGTTCATTTTATTTGACTCCTCCCTGTATTTTCTTTGACCAATCTAATTGTAATAGTTTCAAAATAATGATTTTTCTTGTCATCAACTTTTATTTCAAATACTCTTTTGCAAAGATCTTCTATAGATTCATTTTCTATATAATCATAAGCAACTAACAAATCTCTAGAATGATCTCCTCTATATTCAGATGTTTCTTTTATAATTGAAAGTTTCATTTTCTATTCCTCATACGCATCATCTTTATTATTCCAAGGCTTAAAGTTTTCTATTTCTTCAATACTAGGAAATGAACCGGTAAAGCAAATAACACGATCATCAATGGTAACATGTGCTGGCGGTTTATAATCTGGAAATGTTATTTCATTTACAAATTCTATTTCAAGACCATTTTCAATTAGATAACGCTCCATTGCTAATTTACCACACCACGGCTGATATTTTCTGTCTATTTCTCTTCCACCATTTTTTGTTGGAACATTTCTACTTGAATGAATATAAACTTGAAACTTATCACACCCAATAAGATTTCTTAAAAAGTCAATTGCTCCAGGAACTGGAGGATCAGGAATTTTATCAAAATCAATCCAGCGCTGCTTATACGAATGTATAACACCATCAAAATCAATAACTACTATTGGTTTCATTCTTTAACCTCATTTTTAGTTTCAAAATGATGACAAAAATCATCCTCGTATTTTTGCATCTTTATTCTTTCATAATGACAACTACCATAACGCCTACCATAATGAGAATCTCTATAATCATCATGAGTCCAATAAATACAATCGCTACATTTTCTAGATGTTTCCATATTTTATTAACCTCATTTCAAGTTCTTTAATTCTTTCTTCTGCTTCTCTTAAAGGATGTTTTGGACAAATCTTTATATGCTCATATAACACTTTTCTTCTCGAAGTTTGTGTTCCTGGAGGATAAGCATGACCACAATAGACACAAGTAATTATTGTGCCTTCTTGAAGATTATCAATCCATTTTTCAAGATCTAATATTTTTTGTTTTAAACTATTGATATAATCTACAATATCATTAGTAGTTATGCCACTTTCATAACCATCTTCTATTTGCAAAGTAGAATGGTTTAAAACAATTCCAAATTCATCGATACGCTGTTTCATTTTAATGCCTCTAATTCTTTATCTAAATCTCTTAACTCTGCTTCTGCTTCATTAAACTCTTCAGGATATCTAACTCTCAATTTTGCTATATTCTTTTTCATTACTTCTTCAAAACTAATATCAAGAACATCACAAATAATTGCTATATACCATAATAGATCCCCAACTTCTTCAACTAAATTTATATTATTTAAAGACTTATTATAAAATATATATTTTTTTATAGCGTCAACAAGTTCTCCAGATTCAGTAGAGATGCCAAGAATAGCATGCATAAGCCTCTTATTAATATCTTTAGGTATATCATATGGACTTTCTGTTCTTTTTACTAAGTCAATATACCATTTACCAAATTTATTCTCATATTCAATAGGATTTTTAATAGTAAGTTCTTCTGGTAAATTTCCTGCTGAAATATTTTTAAATTTGTTGCTATAGTCTCTTTTCATTTCTTTTCCTCAATTTTTTCAACCACTTCTTTCTTTTCTTCTTTACTACTACTGTTTATTCTTGTCTTTATTTCTTCTTTTGTAGCTTCTTCTAAACATTTTCCAAGCGCATCTATACATGATGTATTATTCTTATCTTCTTTATCAAATGTAGGTGAAAGACATTGAATACCCTTTAGATCTTTGGCAATCTCAATTAATTCTGCTTCATGTTGCAAAGCTGTAGAAATCATTTTGCCAATAGCTTCGCCCATTGTACTTGGACAAGTACCAGCCTTTCCAAGTCTCATCATTACTTCTACTGGCTTCCCCTCAGAGTAATTAATTGTTATATATGCATTCCCACAACCTGTTTTTGTTTTTCTAGTAATACCAAATAGAACTTTATCTCTCTCTTTTTTAGCCATTATTTATCAGTTTGAACCTCCTCATAAATACTTCTTTCAAAATTATCACATAGAGTATATACTTGAATATACATTCCTTCGTGCTCATCTACAACGCTCATAAAGTTTGTTTCTTCTTCATCCTCATTCTCTTCATCTAAAAGTTTTGCTTCTTTAAGCTCTTCATCAATAAATTTGCATCTCCAATCATCTTCTAAACAACAACCAAATTCCATATGCTTGCAGACGTAGCAACAATCAGGAAAAGCATTTAAATCAATTTCTCTAAAATTAGCATTTTTCATTCTTTTCATCTTTAATCACCATCATAAATTATTATTATTGGATGAAAATCTTCAGGCATAGGTGGTACTCCATCAAAATGAGTATATATTTTTTCTTTTTGTTTCCATTCATAATAAAAAGTATTTATTTCTCTTATTCTATCATGCATAGTTGCTAAAAGAGGTTTTATATAATATTGGTCAGGAGTTAAAGAAGAATTCAAATCATTACTCAATGAAATTAGATCTGATTCTTTAATAACATATACTAATTCTTCATCTACTTTTTCCAATGTACATGGCATTGACTTTATCCAAGCCATTTTTGCTGCATAATTATTATCATAATAATTTCTGCATGAGCATAGCATTAAAACAGTAAAAACTAAAATAGTAATTCTTTTAAACATCTCATATCCTCTTTAAGTAAATGGCTATTCTTTTTTTAACCTCTAATAAAAGCTTCCTTATTAAAACGTTTTGTTTAAAATACCAAAAAGATATATATCCATCGTCAATATCTAAATCCCTATAATCTACTGGCCATTTGACAAACTTCCTTAATAGTTTCCCATATATTTTATTAAACACTCTTGTAATAAAATTAATAAGTTTTACCATTACAGCAATATAATACTTATTTGAATAAGCTAATCCGTCCCAACCAATAAAATCATTATAAGAAGAGCATTTATAAAGCGTTAAGTGTTTGCTGCTATACTTATTAGAAGGTTTATTACAATTAAAAAATGGACTAGAAAGTAGCCAAACTTTATTATAGAAAAATTTAATGTCATAATAATCAAAAAGAAGTGTATGAATTGGATTAGCATATGAAACAAGAACACCATACTTATCTTCTTTCTCTATAGCTAGTTTATTAATGCCATCAATAGCTTCTATATAAATATCTTTTATCCAGCATCTATATTCTCCTACCATCTTGCACCTGTTACCCAATTTGAACTTTTATTTGGGCCTTCATATAAAAACGCACAATCTTCATGAACAAGTGTTTTTCCATAAATTTTAAAACCTAATCTCAATTCAGGATGAATAGAAGTAATAAGCGAAAAGAATAGATCCGGGCTCATAGTTTTTCTATTTACAACAGGAATAAGCTTATCAATAGCATAACATTCCCACCTACCAGTTTTAGTATTAAAAATAGGACAATGTGTAGAATGACCAGATGAGGTATCATAACCTTCACGTTTCAAATCTTCTTGATGATTAAGACATCTACAACCAGAGTTTATAATAATAGGTCCTGGATATTTTTTGTTTTTCTCAGCCCTTTCATCTTCAAATGATTTAAGAATATAAGGATGGATAATCTGCGACCAATCTACTTCAGCACATTGACGCCTACCATATCTATGGCTACAACTGCAGGCTATTTCAGAATAAGTTATGTGATCTGAGACATACCACTTTCCGTTTTTTAAAAAAGCATTTTTAGGCTTATTATTTTCTATCTGAGGATAATTATTATATTCATTAATCAATTAACTCACCTTTATAATAAGTTAATATACATTCAAAAAATAACCATCCGCAAATGAAACTTATTTCTTTGTCAAGCTCGGCGTACATAAAATTTAACCTTGGAATAATTTCGCAACTATTTAGATTATAACCATATTCTATAGTCAATCTTTTACAAAATACAAATTCATCCCACCAATCTTTAATCATTTTCTTTACTCCTTTCAAATTTATCACAAAAACCGTTTATTTGTGCATAAGCAGGCTGTATTCTATCTAAATAACAATAAATTTCTCCTTCACAACCAAAACTTGATTTTTCACAAACATAGCAGCAATCAGGAAATTTAGACAAATTTATCTCTTTATAATTAGATCTAATTTCTTTCATTATTAATAAACTTTTCATCAACGTTTTCTTCTGCAGGCATATTATCAATAATAATATATCCATAATCTTGTGGTAACTTAGCACTATATAACTTAAATCTCAAAGGCCAGTTGTCTCTAAGCATAATCCAATTGGCAACATTATCATTATGATTGATAATATGATTTTGAAGTGTAATAACGTTTTCAGCTCTTTTTATTCCTGTATTATTTTGTGCAAGATCAGTAATTACACCCGAAGGTACATGATACTCATATTCACCAATAATGTTATTACTAGTAGTATACACCCCAATATTTGTTTTTAGAGCTTGCATGCTTCCATAATTATTCCAATCACTAGTTTTACCTATACAACTTCCCATTGAACTAAGTAACAATAAAACTGAAAATATTCCACCAAATATCTGCATACTATCATTATCAAAAATACAACCAAATATCCAAATAAATAATGCAACAATTCCTAATGTTAAAATAATCCAAACCATTTTATTTCTCCTCAGCTATGAATATCTTATATTCTTTTTTAAGATCTTGAATTGCTGCTATATATCCTTCCCAATATGTTTTGATATGAACACCAGAATGAATAATTTTTGCTGCTTGTTCACACTCTGTCATCCTATCATAAAAAGATCTTTTTTCCATTATTCCTCCCTTAGTATATATTTTCCGTATTTTTCTTCAGCTTCAAAACACTTTTTGCATACCTTTCCTGTATAGCCAAAAACAACAAACCTAGACCATTTAATATGATTATTTTGAATCATATCTAAAATAGGTATTTTCTTTCTACATTTTTCACAAATATTTATCCTAGCATATTTACCATAAGTAGCTTTTATCAAAATCCATTTTAATTTTGCTATAAAAAAAGATCTATAACCATTCACATAACCTTCGCAGAGACTTGTTTCTCTAACAATTGCATATTTACCAGACACTCCAGAAGTTACTTTATTATTTTTACATAAAGCAAAATTTTTATAAGAACACTCATCCCACCGCCCATAAACTCTTTTAAAAGATTCTATTACTTCTAGTTCTGATATAAGCGGCGAACTCCTAAGATAACTATGAAAATACTCTGAATATTTTTCCATTATTCCTCCTCTATACTTATTTCATTCAAGCGTTTAATAGCATTTTGATAAATTTCTGGCGAAACATATCTTTTGAATTCTTGCAAAAGATAATTAAACTGATCTGAAAGCAATTGAACTCTTCTTAGCATATTATCATAATTATCATAATTATCTTTCTCAATCATTTTCAACCTCCTCCTCAACAGCGTGAGAAACTTCAAAAGGATTTATATAATGAATAATTTTTTCAGATTCTTTTATCATAATAAATGGGCAGTTAAAGTCAAGAAGTTCTATCCCCTCAGTAGATTCAACTTCAAATGGAATCTTATCCTCAATCCAACTAATATTTATTTTATATTTCTTTTTCTTCTTTGATTTTTCTGAAATACTAACTATATTATCCTTTTTGTTTTCCAATTATAGTCCTCCCTTTCCTATTGCTTTGTATAAAAATCCTAACTCTGTTACTTTAACAGAATCAAAAACATTTCTTCCATCTACAATTATAAAAGTATTCATCAAACCTTTAATATCTTCAAGATCAATAGCTAGATATTCTTTATGCTTAGTAGCTACTACCAAGGCATCAGAATCTTTCAAAGCAGTTTTAATGTTATTTGTTAAATTAACACCATGAAATTCTTTTACATAAGGATCATGGACTATAACTTCCGAACCTAAAGATAATAATTGATGAACCAAATCATAAGTAGGACTATTTCTAATGTCATCTGAATTTTCAAGATAAGCAGCTCCCAGTATAGCTACTTTTATATTGGTAAAACGTTTCTCTTTAATTGTTAAGCATTCATATAGTAAACTAATGATATGATGAGGCATAGAATTATTAATACTTCTTGCTAACTCTACGAATTGAGTATGAACAGTTTTCTTTCCATATAACTTAAGACCATATAGCAATAACCAAGTATCTTTTGGAAGACAGTGGCCACCAACTCCAGTTCCTGGCAAATGCATCATTCTCTCAGATCTAGTATTTATAAGCTCTTGTACTTCATACACATTAATTCCAAGACTTTCACAAATTAAAGCCATTTCATTTGCAAAAGCTATATTAACGTCCCTATAAGCATTTTCAATAGTTTTTGTAGCTTCAGCTGTTTTTATATTTGTAGTATAAATTGGAGCCTTTATTATTGATGAATATAGCTTCTTAGCTCTATATTCACTTTCTTTATCAAACCCACCTACTATTCTTGGAAGTTCTTTTATAGATTGTAATAGCTTTCCGGGCATTAGTCTTTCAAATGAATAAGCCAATAAAAAATCTTTTCCTGCTTTTAAACCTGTTTGCTCTATAATTGGTATTATTATGTTTTCAGTAGTTCCTGGAGCAAGAGTAGATTCTATAATTATAAGCGCTCCTGACTTCATCTTCCAACTCATTTCATGAATTGCTTCTTTAAGATCAATATAATCTGGTTCATTATATTGATTTACTGGAGTTTGAACGCAAATTATAATAATATCTCTGTCACTTAATCTTGAATAATCATCAGTAGCATAAAAAGACTTTTTATCCACAACTCTTTTAATTAATTCTGCTAATTCAGGCTCATCACCATTTATAGTAGATTCACCAGCATTAAGTGTTTTTATCTTCCATTCACTATTCTTTGCTCCTTTCTCTAAACCTACAACATGATTGTCTTCAACATCAGCTAATAATGCTGCGCACGGGAGACCAACATATCCCATTCCTATTACTGCTATTTTTACTTGATTGTTCATACTTTAATGAATCACATTACTAAATTGACCTTCCCTACGAACAGTCAACTTGTCAGGAACTAAAGGATCAAGCAAAGAATTGTGATTAACTAAGAAAATAGAATTTAATCCACCTTCTTCTGCTAATTTATTTTTTAACAAAGAAATTACAGCTTCGCACCCACTTAAATCAAGAAACGAAAACGTTTCATCAAGAATTAAAACGTTACTTTTATTTGTAGTAACTAGATCTCTAAGAGCAAAAAGAACAGACAAATTCAACCTTGTTTTTTCACCACCAGAAAGAGATTGGTAATCATATTCAATTCCATCAATACTGATATTAAATGAAATCTTTTCTCTTTCCTCCCCAGACTTAAGTATAGCTTTATTAGAAAATAAAACTTCTATATTTGTATAACCTATTTCACTAAGATAGAAATTAATTTGTTGGTTAAAAACGTCAATTATATTATCCAAAATAAAACTACGTATTCCTTTTTTCCCAAAAGATTTTTCCCAAAAAGAAAGTATCTTTCTGTCTTCAATATACTTCTTTTCTTTTTTCTCTTCTTCATCAACTTCATCAGCTAATTTAACAAGATCTTTTTGTATTTTCTCGATATCTTTTTCTAAATTAGGGATAGTTAAGTCTTTCTCGTTTATTCTACTTTCAAGGTCTTTTAACCTTGATGTTAGATTATCAATTTCTTTTTGTTTTAATTTAACATCATTTTTTAACTTTTCTTGATTTCTAAAAGACTCTCTCGCTTGCTTTTCTAGCTTTACTACTTCTTCATTTAGGCCAGCCAACTCCTTTTTCATTTCAGTTTGACTAAGATTGTTATCAGCCAGCTCGGCTTTAATAGGAATAAGTAACTCTTCAAAAGAATTTATAAGCTCTTCTTTATTAGCTTCAAATACTGAACCACAAGTTGGACATTCTCCAGCATTAATGACTTTAATTTTATCTATATATTTCCTTTGTTCTCCTTCTAGCTTTATTTCTTCTCTTTCAGCAGAAAGTAATTTTGTTTTTATCTTTTCAACTTCTTCTTTTTTCTTTTCAACTTTATCATCATTATTTTCATCATACTCTAAATTACTTAAATTAAATTGTAACTTTTCAAGTTCAGAATACAATGGCTTTAAAGCAACATTTATTTTATCTTTTTCTCCTTTTAATTCCCAATGCTTTTGTTTTTGAATCTCTTCATAAGCTTCTTTGTTTTTTTCTAGCACATCAAGATTTTCTATATAAGCCTTTAATCTTGTATTTAGATCTTTCACCACATATTTTGATTCATTCAAAAGTATATCAATGTTTTTAATATCAAGATCTACTTTACTACGACCAATTTCAAACTTTATAAGATTTAGAATCTTGTCAAACAAATCTTTTTGATTTGCGTCTGTTGAATCAATAAAGAAGCTTGCTCCTTCTTGAGAAATATAAGAAAGAATTTGAAAAATTTCTTGTGAAATATTTAAGCGCTCATAAAGAACTGCTTCTGTTTCTTTAATAGTTTTTTTCTGAAATTCTTTTTGACCTTTTCGTAAAATAAGATTATTTCCAAATTGAGAATGCTTTCTATAACGCTCAACAATCAGACCATCATCAAATTCTACAGTCGCAATACAATCTTTATCGATTACTTTATTAACTACAGAATCTCCTGAAATGCCTTTTGTTGTGGTTCCAAAAAGACAAAAGAAGATAGCTTCAGATAAAGATGTTTTTCCTACCCCATTAGAAGTAAAAAATCTATCTTCCGATTCACCAACAATCTGAACTAATCCTTGGCCTTTTAGATTAACTTCAAAATCTTTAAAGCACATAAAGTTCTGAGCTGAAACTTTAGAGAACATAAATCAAACCTTTAAAACATATAAATTATCCAGCATATCTACTTCTTAATTCTTTGCCTTTATCAAAAGCAGCATCCCATTTTTTAATTTTATTATTCTCATCTATCACTCTGCGATTATCATATTTATAATTTCTATATTCATCTGGTTTACACCAAGTGCATGGAATAGCTTTACCAGCCTCTTTCATTCTACTATCATAACAAAAACCTGGTGGAGTAGAACAAATAAAAGTCGTTATACAAATTCCAGTATCATGACATTGATTACACTTATACATTTTTCACCTCAACATCAAAATTATAAAGAATAGATTCTTTTTCTTTATCTGGAAGTTCTTCTAATTCATCTTGATCATAGCTTTCAAGATATAATTCAGTTGCTTCTTTAAGATTATATTTAGCATCTTGAATAGTAATACCTTGAGAAACTATATCGACTTCAAGACATCTAGCTACATAATACTTATCTTCTTTTGTTATTACTCCAGTTAATACTTTTTTCATTTCATATCCTTTTTAAAAAGACAGAAGAAGTTGCTTTAGCAAATGACAACAATAAAAAATAATTGACCGTAGCATTTAAAACCTAACAATACTCAACAAAATATTTTGTTTGTTTTTGGTCACAATGTTTTTCCGGCAGGCATAACCTGATACTAAAGCAACTTCCTACTTCCTACTTAAGAGACTCAAGCAGGCTGTCTATATCATATACAATTTTTACTTTTGTTTTAGCGTTGACTTCTTTTAAAGAAGCGTCTGCCTCAAAAAGAAATTTTCTAAGTTCAACTATTTTTTCATCTACTTTTTTAACATCATACAATGGCTCAGAAACTTTTTCTGTGTCACCATAATAATGCTCTTTTTTTGATACTTCACCTCTAAGAGCAATAAGCTCATTAAGACGCTGACGAACATTTGTCATTACAACTAAAAGACGATTTACAGTAACTTCCTTCACTTCAGCCATTAATTGTCTCCTAAATAATAATATACTTTTTTATCGTTGTCTATAAAAAATATTTAAATCACATCTTTCGAATAAATTACAAGTAGTCCAAATTTTTGAATATTCACCAATATTTTTATGTTCATGATTACAGCAAATTTCCCAATCATATTCAACATCAGCAAATTTACAAACAAAACAACAATCTGGGAACTTGTTGCTATCAACATCCCTAAAATTTCTTTGGCAAACAATCATTTTTATATTATAACTCCTGTAAATACTTTTTTCATTTTTCACTTCTCCTTAGCATATTTAATACTATCAAGAAAAATTTCAATAGCATAATCTATAGAACTTTTTGATTCTTTATTTCTCGTTACATACTCTGGAAGATCAATATCAAAAGGTATACATAAGCAAGAAGGATAATCTTTATTACAAACACTACACCATATAAAACTTTCATATTCAGACCAATGTAAGCGCTCGTCAAAATTACCATCAGTAACTAAATCGTATTTACAAATTGGACAATGATAGCCAAGCTCGCAAGGTTGATCAAAAGGAATTACGCCTTCTATTTTCCTTTTACCAACTATTTCTTCTGCTCTTTTATTTATAGAATATTCTTTAATAATTAGCTTTTCTCCTTTATAAGCATCAAATCTTTATAGAAATCATTTTGCCTTTCTATAAAACTATTAGAAAACATTCCTGATTCAAACCCGCAACCACATTCAACTAAATACATTTTACAATCTGGACAATAATATTCTATAGCAGAACAATATGGTGTAGGACATGACCAATAATTATGTTGGACTTTATTTTTATGCTCTACTTCACAATTATCATCTGGATCATATTTCATTCCAAATACTCCAACCCTTTTTTAAGTAACTTTTCTTTATTTTGCTTAACCCATTCATCATTTTTGCTTACAAAATTAAGATAATTTTCCAGTACTTTTTTGTTATCGCTTAGATCTTCAGTTTGAATTCTAACTGCAGAAATTTTTTTGTCTGGTTTCAAATCAACAACAACATTTTTATTTTTATCTTTATATTCCGTTTGGCTAAGTTCTTTCCATAACTCTTTTGAAGCTTTTACCTTAACAAAACTCTCGTCTATATTTGTAGGCTGAACACCTTTTTCACAAACTATTTCTATTTCACCATCATCTTTTTCTATATAATCAAGTGTATGAAATTCTGGGTGTTGAGTTGGAATATATTCAATAGATAAATCATCATATAAAACAGAAAAATATTTTTTAATTCCTTCATCTCCAAAATCTTTTTGAGCAATAGAACCTGGAAAAATAACATCTTGGCAAATCTGCTTAGTATGAATATGACCAGAAACAATCATTTTGAATTTCTTAAACAGCTTTTCAGGATCAATATTGTCTTTAGCTTTTATCAATTCATAATTACCAACTACAACTCCCGGGACAGATTGGTGAATAAAAATTACATCTCCTTCTCTACTAATATTAGAAATACTATCTCCATCAGAAACATAAGGATGAAAAGCTATTTTTAATCCACCAATAATACAATCATGAAAATTTTCATAAAGCCATATACCTGGAATATTATAGAAAGAATGTAATACACTATCTTCAAAATAAGAAAAATAGTCATGATTACCAGGAAACAAATGTAAATCAATATTTCTTGGTTTATTTTTAAATAAATCGTAAACATCATTAAACAAAACTGTTTTCACAACTTCCGAAGAATTAAAAATATCGCCAAGGAAAATTATATTCCCAATATTATTCTCTTTAGCATAATCGAATATTCTTGCTACTTCATTAATCAGAAGTTGAGCGCGAGAATTTTTTCCATTATCAAGCTGCTTATTGAACTTAGCATACAAGTCAAAATGAATGTCCCCAATAATTACTGCTACAAGTTGTTTACTCATCTAATAATTCCTTAAATAAAGAACAATAAGGTTTATTATATTCTTTAAGCCTAAAAAGAAGTTCATGTTCACCATATTTACCTAGATACTTATATGCATTTGATTTTAACGTTGTTATTAATCTAAAAGATAGGCATTCGTCTCTAATACATTGCTTACCAGTATTTGGACAACATTTAATCTTATTCATACTATATTATATTTTAAAAATACTGTCTTACAAAAACTTGTTTAAAACTTCCATTATTCTTTCTACAGCATGACCGTCCCATAATTTATTAATTTTATAATATAAAATGTTCAAATTTAAGAATTTATTAACTAAATCATTTATGGTTTTTTGATCTTCAGTTACAAAATTATTCCCATGCAAAGTAGTAACTTTATGCGGTGTATGATAATTATATGTAATACAAGGTTTATGTAAAATATAAGATTCACATTGAACTCCACCACTATCTGTAATAACAAAAGAAGCATTACATAATTTATTAATGAATTCTGAATAACTCATTGGCTCAACTAACTCTATGTTTTTTGATAAATATCGTTTATCAAACATAAAGACTTCTTTTATTCTAGGGTGAGCAGATAGTATAACAGGAATCTTATCTGCTACATTATTTAAGATTTCCAAAATACTTCTAAAACCATTATCAACATTTTCTACACGGTGAAAAGTAGCTAAACAATACTGCTTGCTATTAAAATCAATCCACTTTGTATGGTGTAATCTTATTGAATCAGCTAAAACGTTACCTACAAGATGTCCATTTGCTAAGGTCTCACTCTTCAAATTTATCATTCCAGATTCTTCAGTTACAAAATTATATGTTGACATATGATCAATAAGTTTTCTGTTTATCTCTTCTGGAAAGTCAAATCTTCCAACTCTTAAGCCTGCTTCTACGTGAGCGATGGGAAAGTCTTTTTTCTGAGCAAACAAAGTTCCAGCCAAAGAAGAATTCATATCACCAAATACTACAAACAAATCAGTAAAGCTTTCTAGAGAAAGGTTTTCAAAATATAACTTTTCTAGTTCAATAAGAATTGAACCTGTTTGGTGAGCATGACCTTTTCCTGAACGCTCTAATCTATAATCAGGTTGGAAACCAAATTCATCAAAGAATACTTGGCTCATAGAATTTGAATAGTGTTGTTCTGTAAAGATAATTTTATAGTTAGTAAAATTAATCTTTTTAAAATACTCTATAAACGGATAGAGTTTTACAATATTAGGTCTACCACCAATACAAAAAACAATCATTTATACTCCTATCCAATCTAATTGCCATAAATAATCATCACCAACTATATCAAAAGGCTTTTGTATACACACATCATAAACTTTTCCACAAATACAAGTCCCAGTAAGGATATAACAAATCCCTACTTTGCCTACATGAACTTCTACGTCTTGATTAAAGTTAATATACTCATTTAATAGTCTACCACAATTTGTACAGCATGAATAAGAAGAACCAACCTTCTTTTGTATAATTTCTATAGATCTAATAGGATTATATACAGGTAGCTTAGAAAATCTTAATCCCCAGGTAGGAACGGGTGGGTTATGAACAATAAGATTTTTAATATTTGTCACTCCATCTTCTCCTTCAGCTTCTCAACAAAAACATAAACATCTTTTATAAAATCAGCATGGTCTTCTAAGCTTTTATTTTTCTTTCTTCCAAATTCATTATACTCTTCAATAAAACCTTCACACAACTTTAAAATACTTATAGCTTTATTTAAATGAAAATATTGAGCAGAAACTTTTTTAAGTTTTTCTTTCTCTTCATCAGCATAATCATTCAAACCTCTCGCTTGAGGAGGCATCATTGTTATAAGTTCTTCTTGATGTTTTGCTTCTTTAGAAAATTCTTCAAGATAAGCTATTGTTTTGTTCATCTAAATCTTCCTTTAAAATAATAACGAAGTTTGCAAACAAGATTACAATGATCCATGTTTTGACACATCACTAAACTTGGTTCATGCCAAAGATGAGCGCCATAAATATTATCTGGATAGATTGCTTTAATCCCATAGTTTGCCATATTATAATGAAGCATAATGTCACACCAAGGACGTTTAATATCATCTAACAACTCCATATCCTTCTTTCTAATGGCACCAAGAAAAAAGTAATTTTGAATCGCTACTTTTCCAGATCTTATAGTTGGGGGATTAATTTGCCAATCTTCATTAACTAATTTTAGCCATCCATAAAAATTATTTACATTGTTAGCTTTTTCAGTTAATTCTTTATTCACATTTGCTACAGTACAAAAAGAAGCTTGGTCAGGCAAACAATTATCAACCAAAGTTTGTAGAATATTATCGCTCATATAAACAACATCAGCAGACTGCATCACTATAATATCAGTATCTTCAGGAACAAAATCAACTATAAAGCTCATCATTGTATCAAAACTATAATGTTGATCAAGTCTTTTATATTTCACATTATGAAAATAGCTTTTAATAATTGACTCAGGATCTATAGTAGAATTATCATCTACTATACAAAGCTGGTATTCAAAATCAGTTTTCTGCTTTGTTAAAGAATAGAGTACATATGGGAGCAACTTCTCTTTATTGTAAGTTGGCATATAAATTGAAACTTTCATTATTCTAAACCATTTATTTATTTTTGTTCTAAACAAGCTCCACAATGAGGACAAGTATAATATGGTTCATACTTATATCTATAAGCCATTCTGGAAGATAAGCTTTTAGCCATAAACATTGTCCAGTCTAATTTTTCTTTATGTAGATATTTGTTCCTCTTTATTATTTCCCAAGAATCATTGTAATAAGGATTACAATCTTTTTTAAGTTTATATGCTCCAGCATAATCAGGAATATCTTCTTTATTGATATTAACATTAGGAGAAAATATATAACAAAAATAATTTGGAACTAATGCAGAAGAAATTTCTTTAAACCAATTTTTATCTTGTGATACCAACTTATATACTTGATGTTTAGAGATTTTTTTAAAATCATTTTTGAAATCAGCTAAACTTGTTTTAATTTCATATTCATATGCAAATCCAGACCAAGTAACTAATAGAATATCTGCTTCACCGCTAGGTAGCCAAATATTAGGAGCAATTAAGCCAATATTAGCTTTCCATCTCATTATTGCTTTTTTCATTTCCCATTCATTCATTTAATTTTTTCTCGTCCAAATCTTTTAGATTCATTTTCTATAGCTTGCAAAATAACTTCTTCTTGATGTCTTATAGACGTTAATTGCCGCTCGTAGCTTTTTCTTACATTTAAGCAATCAATACAATAATAAGGAGCTCTATAGTCGCCACCCCAAGTATCAGCCTCTAATTCCCATTCCCCTCCAAAACAATTGCCACAAACTTCTCTTTTACAACCATCAAAATTTGCTCCCCATCCACCAGCTTGACCACACTCCCATAAGTTTTTAGCTTCTTCTCCGCATCTATCGCAATAATATTTTGTTATTAATTCCTCATGTTCTAGAATTAATTCGTCCGGAACTATTTTAGAAATTACCTTCTTCATTTTACTTTCCTCAATATCTTTGAGTCAGAAACCCAAGTATTCCAAACAGGGTTTTCTTCTTTTAAATAAATTCCATCTTCTTTCCATGATTTAACATATTTAACCAATAATATAAAATGTCTTTTATTATTATTCTGTTTAGTATATTCAACTCTCCAAACTGCTCCTTCACATTCTTCCAAAGCTCCTTCTCTACCTTCTTTAGGATAAAAATTAAATTCTTCAACAGAATAACCTGTTTCACCTCTATAAAGTAAATAAGGAATGTTAAATCTACTATTACCAAGAGCATGATTCTTGTTAATAATTTCTTCAAAAGTTATTCTTTCATTTTCAGAATTAAAATAATCAAAAATGAAAAATGGTTCTTTCTTAAAATTGTATTTTGTTCCATGAGCTTGAATACACCACTCACCTATTACTCTATCGCCAGGGTTAAGCAATTCTAGAAATCTATCTTTCTGTTCAAAAACCCATTCATGAAATATCTGGTGCATCTTAAAAGGTGATGTATTTGCTACATATCCAGCTCTAGTTAATGGTACAACAGTATCTTCATATCTAAGAATGCCTACGTTTGAACCATCAATTTTTTCAGTAACTAAAACTATACGCTTTGGTAATTTATCATTCTCAATAGCCATCTTCTCATGACCTGGAGAAGCTTTACTGTCAGATGGACCAAGTCTTGATCCGCTAAGATGTGGAATTGATCCATAATTCTTAATACCAAGTGGTTTTCTTTCAAATATGTTCATTTTTCTATATAGCCTTTTCCTTTGCATCTCAAACATTGTTTGTTATTATATATTGGACATATTAGACCAAATGGCATTGGAACATATACTATATCTTCTATAGACTTTTTCCCATTACAAGTAAAGCAGACTTTTTTAGATTTTTCTTTAATCACTTCCAATTTTGTTTCCATATATCTAATTTCCTTACACAGTGAGATTTACAATTTTTCAAAACATTACAACCATAAGGAATTTTCAAATGTCTTTGATGAATACCTTTTAAATCTGACATCAAATTAACTTCGTAATTCAACTCTTTCATTTTTTCTTTTATTATCACATCACAAGCATTCATTGTAAAGCCAAGCTCAATAAAATCGTGTATTGTCATAGCACCAAGAAAGAAATAAGGATCTTGTCCAGACCTCCCAGAATAAACTGTTTTTTGCTTATTAAACACCACATTACCAAATAATATATCGATTTCAGTATCAAATTGTTCCCAGTTATCTAAAATATCTTTTGTATTATTATCAAAGTCTGTATAAAAATCATCTTCAATAGGAATATCAACAACTTCAGCAATAGAAGGCTTTGAATCAAACGTATTATAAGCAAGATCAGAAACTATATTATCAGTTACATAAATAACATCACAAGCAGATAGAATTATAATATCAATATCATCAGAAGCTAATCCAAAACATTTACCATGTGAAAACTGAGTTCCAACTCTTTTATCAAGTCTCTTATATTTTACGGGAAAATTAGTTATAAGCTCATCAATAATAGGTTTAGGATCAATATCAGAATAATCATCTATAATACATATTTCAATAGGAAAATCAACTTTCTGTCTGCTGATAGAATATAGAGTATTTGCAAATTGATTATTTTTATTGTACGTAGCTAAAAAAATTGCTGCTTTCACTTTATATATGTTTTACCTAACAAATAACCAACACCATTACAAAGCGGACATGGCACTGGCCAACCATGACCACCTGGTTGAAATCTTCCTAGTCCAAAGCACATATGGCATGATTCTTTATTAATAATCTCAATTTCTACAGTAGTAAACTCTGTCTTTTTTATCTTATTATTTTCAAATTCCATCATAGTACCTCACAGAAAAAGAAGAACAGCATGGCAAAATCAACTTCTACCTATTATCTTATTTAAATCTTTCTTCATTTCAACTTCCTAATACAATGATAACTACAAGACTCAATATCTGGACAATCATAAACTTTTTTAAGATGGCGCTGATGAATAGCTTTTACCTCTGGAACTAAAATTGCCTGAAGCCCTTGCTCTTTCATTTTGTGTTTAACAACTGCATCACAACTATTTTCTATAAATCCTATATCTATTAAATCTTTTTTCTTTATAGCTCCACAAAACAAAAGCCAACTTGTCCAATTTTTGCCAGTATAAATAGTCCATTGCCTTTCATATACTCTTTTGTCTATAGGAAGCTCAAGTTGATGAATATGACTTTCCCAATCATCTAAAATCCATTTAACATTCTCATCATAACTTTTATAAAAATCTTCATCTATAGGTATGTCAACTACTTCAGCTAATGTAAATTTTTTATCTTCAACTTTCTCAACAAGCTTTTGCAAATCATCTGATCTAGTTAAAATTATATCAGCTCCAATCAGAACAATAATATCTGACTCTTCAGCTATCAAATCCATTCCAATACCTTGAGTTTTATTAAATGCTGAATGCTTATCAAGTCTTTTATATTTATAAGTAACTTCTTCATTAATACAAAACTCTTTAATAATTTTATAAGGATCAGTATCAGAATGATCGTCAACAAAACAAACTTCATACTCAAAATCAGTTTCTTGCTTACCCAAGCCAAACAAATAGTTTCTTAGTTGGTCTTCTTTATTCCATATTGCAGTTAAAATAGAAACTTTCAAGATTTTTTCTCCATCTCTTCCTTCCAAATATCTAAAAGCTTAAAAACAATTATCGCTATTTTTCTATTATCTTCAATCCATTTTTTGCCATATTTCTTACTTGCATCAGAAAAAAGTTTAAGATACTCTTCAGGTATTTCTATTTTAGAAATTGGTTTTTCTTCAACGATCGGTTTCTTTACTTCTATTATAGGTACTGTTCTCCAAAAAGACTTTTTTGGTTTATTAGGGTCTATTTTTTCCAAGTGCTTCAGCCAAAATTCATCTTTCCGTATACAGTGATAAGGACAAGTATCAATAATCTTACATTCATACATTGTTTTAGGATGCCTTTGATGAATAACCTTACAGTCATTTAATAGTATAGCTTTGAAATTTTTTTCTTTCATCAATTGATGCAGCGTAGCATCGCAAGCGTTATGCTCAATTCTTATGCTTCTAAGATCATCAGCTAAAATACCTCCGCAGAAAAATAACCACGAGTGATAAGGAGCGCCAGTATAAAATGTAGAACTGTTTTTACATAGCAATCCATTTGTTAACACAACATCAACATATACTTTATAATTATCCCAATTATTTATATATTTTTCTATATTAGAATCAAAATTTAAATACATATTATCATCAATAGGAATATCAATAACTTCTGTCATCGTTATTTGTTTAGAATCAGTATTGTCTACTATTCTTTGCAAAATATGATCTTCAGTATAAATAACATCAGATGATTGTAAAACAACAATATCTGTATTTTTATCCATCACATCAAAACAATGCCCATGAGAAAGCGTCACACCTTCATTTTTTGGTAATCTTTTATATCTTGCGTGAGGAAAGAATTTTCTTATTATTGGCTCTGGATTAACATTAGAGTGATCATCAATAATACAAACATCAAAATCAAAATTCGTTTTTTGCCTGGCAAGAGAATATAGAGCATTTGGAAGTTGATTATTCTTATTCCAAGTAGCCATAAACACAGATACTTTAGATTTCATCTTTCTCCTTTTCAAAATGTCTCTTTAATTTACAATCAACTTCACAAGTCTCTAATTGAGAGCATTTAATCCAAGTATCAGAATGTGGTTGATGGATAGCAATAGGAGTATCTATAAATAATGGATTAAATCCTTGTTCTACTAAAGCTAAATGAAATAAAACATCGCACATAGGTTTTCCTATTAAAACTTTTTCAAGATCTGTTCTCATTATAGCCATTAAAAAAGGATACATTGGTCTTTCTTGATTAGATCTAATTACTGGTTTTTCTTCTTCTAAAACATCATAAAAATGATTAACATAAAAATTAAAAAGTTGTTCATAATCATCATTAATAAAATTTAGTAAAGTATTGGCATTATATGTATTTACTAAAACAGGTTGTCCTTTATTAACATAAGTACTCATCATATCTAAAAGAGTATCACTTGACCATATAGTATCTGCTGATTGAATAATAACTATTTCACTATCAACAGAAATAAGACTGAACATACTGTTCCAATAAATTACATCAAATCCTTGTTTTTCTGTGTATCTATAATATTTAACATCTGGAACATATTTCCTTATTATAGACTCTGGATCTATATCTGAACAATCATCAGCAACACAAATTTCATAATCAACATCACTTAATTGTCTAGTTATAGAATAAAGTGTTCCTGGTAAAACTGCTTGTTTGTTATAAGTACAAAAGAATATTGACGCTTTCTTTATAGGAACCTTTCTTTTTTCAAAATCATTTACTTCTATAATTTTATATGGTAAAAGTTCTTTTTTATTGTAGTATGATAAATACATTTTTAATTAATCCATTTTTCTTGTTTTTTGACGCAGTCAAATTTGCACTTTTCAACCTCAGAACATATATGTATTCCTTTATTGTGACGCTGGTGAATAGCTTTAACTCCTGGATAAACAGCGTCCCACCCTTCAGTAACTCTAACTTTTCTAGTCTTTTGATCTAAAATAGCATCACACCAATGATTTTGGACTCCTGTAAAAAGCAAATCTTTCTTCATTATTGCTCCAAGATAAAAAAGCCAGCTGTCTCTTTCTTTACCAGAAAAAAGATTCCAGCAACCAGAAATAACCTTACTATTATATTCACTCTTCAAAGTTACAGACCAATAATAATTTTTGTAGTCATTCCAATGACAAATAATATCATTAAGATTAATTTCAAATTCTTTCCAAAAATCTGGGAAAATTGGTGTATTTATAACGTCTGCAAAAGAGAACTTTTTATTATCTACTCCTTCACAAAGAATGTTGATTGTATTTTCATCTGCCCATATAACATCTGAACAAGTCAAGATTACAACATTAGACTTAATAGATGATAATCTAAAAGCAGCAGGAACAGCTTGAAAAACACCTAGTTTCTCTTCTGATCTTCCAAATTTATATTCAAAATTAGTTAAAAACTTCTTAACAATAGGTTCAGCGCTTTCGTCTGAACAATCATCCCAAATACAAAACTCAACGGGAATATCTGTCTTTTGTCTGTTCATAGAATATAGTGTATTTTCTAGAGCCCATAATCTATTATGGACCGCAAAAACAACGCTTACTTTTTCAATATTTTTTGTATTCATTAAATTTTAACCATCCTATATACTCCGCCAGAGCCACAAAGCTTTCTTTCATCTTTGTATTGACACCACGGAAAACCTTGGTCATCAAAAGTTACTGCTTCTAAAAAATCTGTATGCTCTTTTTCAAGTAAGTTATATTTATCAGAAATATATTTAGAATCAAAAAAATCTTTTAGATCTAATTTGCTTGGATATCCACCTATAAAATCTATTTTAGCTATAGACAATTTGATAAAATCTTCAGGCTTATAAGCAATTGAAACGGGACAATCCTCCCCATCTGTAGATTTTGAAAATACATAATCAGTATTATCTAATGCACTATACTTATCAGAATTTGGATAACCGCTTTCTTTACTAGAAAGAATCCTTAAAACAAAAGCCACATAAAAATGAAAGAAAATACTGTCTCTATTATACACCATTAAATTAGCATGACAATCTTCTTTTAAATAATCATATAAATAGTTAAGTATTTCTACTGGTTTATTTACATGGTGCAAAACTCCCCCGCAGTGAACATGATCAAATTCTCCAGAAAAGTCACCAATATTAGAATTTTGATTTGTATTAAGAATTAATGCTACTTTATCTTCATAGCCATATAACTTTACTCTTTCATTAGTAATATCTAAAGCTTTTTTAGAAACATCACAACCAACTACAAAGTCAGCGCCAGCTTTTAAGAATTCAATTACGTCATGTCCTGGACCGCAACCATAATCAAGAATTTTCTTCCCTGCATAATCTACATTCTCAAGTTCTAGCATTTTCATAGCCATTGGATATTGAGCACTTCTCCAAGCTAAATAATCATCCGATTCCTTTATTGACGTAAAATACTTATCATAAATAAGATGCTTATTCCAGTATTCATCAACTTGGGTCATGTGTAACCTCCAAAACCAAAATCTCTCTTCCCGGAACAGTAAACCTATCAATCTCTACCATACCAAGTCTCAAGAGCATTTTTGTCATTTTAATATTTCTTATATCCATTGATCCCCAAGTAGCAAAATAGCCTAACTTTTTATGTTCATCAATAACCATTTGAATACAAGTTTTTACCATTTCTCTTCCTTCTGGGGTCCCTTGATATTCAGGAATCATGGTTATAAAACCAAGATGAGCTCTAGGATCTCTAGCTTTCCTAGTTTTCTTATCCATAGTGTTAAAAAATAATTGCATTAAGGCATTGAGAACATAACGCAAATGAAATACCCCGGCAAGCATGCGCTTTATCCAGATCCATGGTATTCTAAATCTATATTTTCTATTAAAACATTCATAGAGCAAAGCTTTATTAAAATAGCCAACAGCATAGCAAATTATCTTACCATGCTTTTCTGCATAAAAACCAAAAGCTAATCCTGAAGAAACAAGATAGTTATAAAATAAAGTAAGATATTCTTCGCCCAAAAGTTTAGTAAATTCATAATCATAGAATGTATCTAAATGAATTTGAACTAATTTTCTAGCAAACAAATAACTATTAAAGAATGGTCTGTAAAAAATCACTGAATGTCCTCATAAAAGTAATATAATATTCCATATGACCTACATCGTTTAAATGTACTCCATCTTGTAGTAAAAGATTTTGAACAATTTTGTTTTTAGTGAGCCAATCTTTTTCATGATCTACTAAAATTACTCTATGATTATAATTGCTTCCAGATATAAAATCCTCAACCACATTTCGTATAACACCATTATATACATGACATTGTGGGTAGATAGTGTTTTTTATAGCTGGATGATTTGTAGCAACAAAAACAACTTTAATATCAAAATTAAAAGCTCTTTCTATAATTTCATATAGATTATACCTAAAAGAATTAAGAGAAACCCTTGATAATCCTTTATCTGTTTCCCATCTATTACAATCATTCAAGCCATATTGAACATATAAGTAATCTGCTTTTGCTTCTTGTACGTCATGCGGCATGCGCTCAAGAGCCTGCCTTGTAGTCTCACCATTCCTTGCAGAAATCTCAATAGAATAATCTTCTTCTAATTCTTTAGCTACAAGATATATCCACTTATTTGATAATGATATATGTTGTCCATCGACAGTAGAATCTCCCCAAAATAGAAACTTCTTTTTAATCATTCAAACTCCTAATCCACAATTCATTTGGTATAGCATAGGCAGCATCAATAGCTAGAAATTTAATTCCTCCTGGTGGATATAATCTACACTTATCCCAAATACCATAGTCTTTTATATTACGACATATTTGCTCAAGTATTCTATCTTGAGCTTCTTTAGAAATTTCACAATTAAACCAAAAATGTCTTACTACAAAATGAAGCTTATTGTCTAAAGAGCTTTCCCCACCACCCTCTTTATAGTATGTTACGCAAATACAAATATGACGATCTATATCGCTATCTTTTTCTTTTTGAAAATAAAAAGGTAAAGAATCTATTTCATAACCTTCAATATTCTTAAACGATTCATTAATCATTTAACCTCCTTAGATACGATTAAGTAAATTTTGTTTTTTAAAAGCAAAACATAAAACGCCTAATACATTTCCATTGTTTGGAAATAGAAAATAAGATCCTTTCTTCCAAGCATTTTTATCCCAATTTATATATCCTGGAAGTTCGTTCACATAACCATAAATCAATTCAGATCCTAAAAACATTTCTTGTATATGCCTAACATTTATATTTGTAATATTCTTAGCTCTATCACCATATCCTAATTCCCCATTCATTAGATAATCTATAGTAAAAATAATTATACCTCCAGGAGCCACTAAGTCCCAGCATGCTTTTAAGTGTTTTTCATATTTATCAACACCATAGCAAATTGGTATATGTTCTAAAACAGATATATTAAAAACTACATCAAAAAATTCTTTTTGTAATGGTAATTCTTCTACCAAACCGACCACCATTTTTGCTTCATAATCTTTTAATATTGACATAAAAGATGTCCATTCAGCTTCTAGATTATTTCTTAAAGCCCAAATAAGAATATCAGTAAGATGTTCATAATCAGAAGAAAAGACTTTATGGATTGTTAAATCTGTTTGCTCCATTAATAAAGCTGAAACAAAAAGCATATCAGAACCAATATCTAAAACTTTCTTTCCTTTTAATCCTCCATGAAAATTAGAAGCAATATTTAATACAGTTGGATACTCTTTCAATCTTGTAGTGCAGGAACAAAAAAATATCATTTCTTCTTTTTGATATTGTGTAAGTTCTAACCATTCTTCAAGTTTAAGTTCGTTAGACATCCAGTCAAAAGCTTTAATATAGTATCTAATATCTTCTTGAGAAGGATTCTTTAAAATCATTTCAAATTTTTAAGATGCGTATAAGTTTCTGTTACTGGATTATTTTTGTACCAATCAGTTGCCCTATCAATTCCACTTTGTAATGGTGTGAAACCTAGCACTGGTTGTCCAAATTCTTTGATAGTTAAATCATTCTCTAAAATCAAATAAGGTATATCGTCGTCACCACGTTCTTTAAAAATAGGGTCTTTTTCTATATTCAAACTCTTGCACATCGCATTATACAAATCAACAATCTTATATGATCTTCCTGACGATACATGGTAAGCTCCATGTCCATTACTTTTAAGTATTGCCTGGAGCAAATAAAAAAGCAAATCATTTATATAAACAAAATCTCTTTCAACTCCAGTTACTACTGTGCAATCTTCTCCTTCAGTTAATCTCTTGAAAAATGTGGGCACAGGACCTGATAAATTACGTTCGCCGTAGCAGTTAGCTAATCGAAAAGAAACATAATCAATTCCAGACATTGCTATATATCTTTCAGCTGCTGTTTTTGAAATAGAATAGCTATTAGTTGGGGCTATTTTATGTACAACTGGAATTGGAACTATCTCTGGCCATCCATAGCAAAGTGATGTTTGCATATAGATAATTCTTTTCACTTTATTATTTTTAGCTGCTTTAATAATATTAACTGTCCCAAGTACATTTGTAGCACTATCGCGATACCAATCTTCAGGATCTTTATATGACGCTGCACAATGTACTACAACTTCTGGTTTAACGAGTTCAAAAAGTTCATTAACCCTGCCAATATTCTCTATTGTATCTGCAACAAAGTATTCCATTCTAGCATCAATGTTTTTAGCTTTACCTGTTGACAAATTATCTATTCCATATACTTGATGTCCCCTATCAATAAGTTTGTTTGCTAAATGAGAACCAATAAATCCAGCAACCCCAGTTATTATGACATTCAATTAGTTTCCTCCCTATCTTTTTTCTTTCTAGTTTCTTTTTTATTATGATAACTAAAATGTTCTCCAACAGTCATCATTTGCAAATTTGTCAAATCATTATTTTTACTATTCCCATCTTTATGATGAATAACGCAACCTTTTGGTATTTCTCCATAAGCTTCTCCCCAAACTAAACGATGCATTAACCTTCTTTTATCTCCTTCATTGTAAATTGATATATAATTGCCACTATCAAGTACTTCACCTTTCCACCTTGAATTTTTCTCCCTTATAGTACTTTCTCTCATTTTCCTCTTTGCTTCTTCGGAAAGATGTTTTCCTGTTT
Organism: Candidatus Pacearchaeota archaeon; assembly: GCA_023228065.1. Next base: position 145,237 of record JALOBX010000003.1, read on the forward strand.
GGGCTTCGCTCATCCGCTTTCTAGTTTCTAAAGAGAGATTTTCTATTTTATGACATTCACTTCTACGCTTCTTTGTCTCTTCGGAAAGATTTTCTGTTTTATTAATAAAACTTATTTGTTGCCTTGTTTCTTTAGAATGATGTTTACCTTTCATGCCAAAATTATGATTATTTTTAGCATTCCACTTAGAAACACAAGAGTGACAACAAAATAATGACTCTTTCTTCTTCTTTTTTCCACACTTATATTTATTTAGAATTTCTTTTCCGCACTGTTTACAACACTCTTTATTGTCATCCATTCTATAACATTTCTCCATCTATAAAGTTTCTAAAAAATAATTCCAAGCTCAAAGCACCCAAAATTGTCCTACCATATTCTGATTCCAATGATGCTGCTATTAATATTTCATCACAATTAAAGATACCACGTTCTCGCGTTCTTTGATCATTAAATAAATCGCTAACAAATTCATTTGCAATACCATCTCCTTGTATCCATTTCACAAAAGGAGTTGTAAAGCCCATCTTGTTTGTTCTATTTAAGACTTTCTCAGGCAAATACTTTTCTCCTGCTTTCTTAAGAATATATTTTAATTCTTGATTCTTAAATTTAATCTCAATTGGGACTTCTTTAGCAAACTCAACAATAGCCCTACTTAGCAAAGGTGCATAAGTTTCTATACCAAAAGCTCTTGGGAGCTTTTCATCAATAGCTAATAACGTTGGTAGATCATATTGAATTTCTCCAACCATTACTTGCTCAAGAGTTTTTGTTTCCATACAAGGATAAAATATATTCATTGGAAAACGATCTTTAGCATATATACTAGGGACTTTGCATCTAAGAATAGAATTATTATATTGTAATAAATCCAAATATCTTGTATAACCTAACCAAAGTTCGTCTCCCCCTTCACCTGTTAGAAGTATGTCTACCCATTTCGAAGCTTCTTTGTAGACAATATATTGGCTAAAAGATCCTGGACCACCGCAAGGTTCTTCTAACCAATAAATAACGTCTTGTATATTATCTACAAAATCTTGTTCATCAATAATTACAGGATGCAAAATAAGATTTGGATATTTATTTGTTACTGCTTTAATATAAGGCCATTCATTGTAACCTTCATAAAGAAACAATCCTGAGAAAACATTAAAGTCGCAATCAGGATTTTGAGTTGCTGCTACACCAGTTACAAAAGAACTATCTATTCCGCCAGAAAGAGAAAAGCCTATTTCATCAGCGCTTTTATAAGAAAGAGATTCTTTAATAGAGTTCTCTACAAGATACGTTAGTGTTTTTATTGCTCTATCTTCTGTAAGATTATCATAATTAAAATAGAAATTAGCTAATTGAGAAGGTCTTTCTCTAAAAATACCTTTAAATAATGTTTCAGAAGAAGTATAGTATTGATATGTAATGTACTCTTGAAGAGCTTGTTCGTTTAGCTCTATTTTAGGTTTGCCATTTTCATCTTGGGGTAAATATTTAAAAAGATCAACTATCCTATCTGAATAGTGTCTAACACCGTAACCATTAATATAGTATTGCAATTACTTTATTCCTCCATTGTTACTATTATGTAAAATGTTTAATCTATTAAATTTAAATTTCTAATAAAGCCCCGCAGCGGCCACAATATTTACTTTTTTTATACTCTTCTTTAGTAAATGAATAACCGCAATAAAGACACTTAGAATTTAAAGATTTATCTTTGCTTATTTTATTATCAAGACTATAATTGTGAGTTGATACAGCTGCAAAATAATTATAAGAATTTTTCTTTTTATAACCAAAAATATTCCTATTTTCTTTATCCCTATCGAGACCATTCCAATATATATTGTACGGAATACTCGCTTCTTGTATTTTTATTATATAATCTGCTACTTCTACTCCATTCTTACAATGATATTTGCAAAAAAGATTAAGTAACCTTTCTGTTCCATAATACCAAATACAAATCCAAATAGGCTCTTTAATCAGCTCATCACCACAAATATCACAAAAATCATCTTCACAAATACCTTGTTTAACTTTATATCTGCTTCTGTCAACGTTTTCTTTATTAATTCTCATCCCCTATCACCATTTTCTAAAATATTTAGTTTGTAGCTAGCGCCATTAGAAAAATGAATACTTCGTGTATTATAGTATTCTATTTCTTCTTTAGTTAAATCTCTGGTAGTTTCTTTAGGGAATTTTACTTCCATAAAACCAAATCCGGTTAACCATTCTCCTAAATAATAACTTTCACGAACTCCTCTTATATGGAATATATCTGGTTTATTACTGCTAATGTCTCCAAGTTTATGTATTGCTTTAGTAGCCATCACGGAACTACATCCTTATAAAGTATTATAGTTTTCTTGCACAGGATCCGTAGGTTCCTGTAAGAGAAATCGATTCAAGATATTTAAAGACGCATTATAATCTGCATCGGTAGTGTAACCACAACTCTTACACTTAAATATCTCACCATTTCGATTCTCCTTGTGGACTGCTTTGCACATTGAGCATTCTTGGCTCGTGTAAGCAGGATTAACTTTGTGAACGTGGACACCACTTATTTCACATCGTTGCCTTAACCTATTTAAAAAATATGAATAAGACCACCGTTGTAACTTATTATTAAATTTCTTGGTAAACTTACCTTTACTGTGCTTCTTTACATTTTTAAGATCCTCCACAACTAGAATTTTGATAGTTTCAAAAGGAATTTCTTTTGTTACTCTATTAATATAATTATCTCGTTCTATTAGTTTCCTTTTAAATGCTTTAGAACCTTGTACTTTTCTTGAAATATTTTCAATTTTCTTTTCTAATTCAGTTCCTATTTGTTGTTTTGTAGAAAGAACTGCCAGCTTCTTATATCCACAATCAAGACCTATAGCTTTTCCTGTTTCTTTTAATGTAACATCTTTCTGGAAAAATAAATCTACAAAAAATGCTCCATCAGATCTTTTTCTAAGTCTAATTGACTTTTTAAGATTCCAACTTTCAAAACTATTAAAATGCTCATGTTTTTTAGATGGGATTTTAAAGACAAAATGATTACCAATATTCCAAAATTTTATCCATATATCAAAAGAAGTTGAAATATTAAAATTAATAGTAACAAAATTTGAATTGAGAATAATATTTTTCTTTTTAAAAACTGGTTTTATCTTCTTTTTCTTTTTTCTTTGGCTCTTGACTATTTGTAACGCTTGTTGAGCTAGAGATTGTTTCAAAGCAGGAGATAACCATGTATCTCCAACAAGATCATAAATAGATTTATATACATAATTCCCTTCAAATACATTATTATCATAGAAAATAGAAATATACTTGTTAATAACTTTTGCTGATTCCTCTAGCAAAGAACCTAAAATTTGTAATTTGCCAGTGTTTGCTTTATTAATAGATATAGTTGATTTTCTAATCATGTTTCATTTCACTTCCTCATTAAAATTAATTTCGCATCTCAAGATAACTACACCCACAAAGCCATTTATCTGCAGAAGCATGCATTCTAGCAGAACATAAAGGACATTTTTTAGTTGTGAAGTGATAACTATATGTATTAACTGAAAATTCCCATCCACAGTTTACACAAGAGTGATGAAATTCTCTGCCTATAATTTCATTAGAAAATTCAAGTTCTATTTCCTTATAACAACGAGGGCAATAAAGACTTGTTATATCTTTTTGGTCTAAACCATTAATTACAAATTGTATTCTTTCTTCTTGCATAATTAAATCTCCTCTTCAAAATAATTGGCTGACTTTTTCTTTCTTATATTTTTCTTATCTAAAACGCACTCAGTTAATAATGTAAATTCTCTACAAGATTGCCATTGTTCTGGATCTTCATATATACAATCCCTACAAATTTTTCTGTCCCACCCCATACCAAATAAAGGACAACTCGGTTCAATAAGATCTTCTGCATTTTTGAACATCTTGGCTTCCTCACTGAATCCTTGAGAAAATATCTATAGCTTGCTCTTTTGTTGGAGCACAATGAAAACAAAGATAATAATCTGTTTGATATTTTTCTATCATCCACATATCTTCTTTCTTATAATCTTCTTGGCATAAACAGCATTGCTTCCAAAAATATTTGGGTCGAACAATAAATATAGTATCTTCAAATTTTACTTTTTTTCTTTTCATTTTAAATTATGCTAACTGCGTTTCTTTAAAAAGTGAACTTCTTTTGATCTATATTAATTCTACTACAAAAGGAAATTCAGCAGAAACAAAGCTCTTATACATTTTTAAACTAAATCAAATATAAAAAGAATTTGAATTTTGCCTTTATCAAACATAAGTATGCTCACTAAGTTAAAATATTCCTAAAATCAAACACAAACTTGTTCCAATAATAATAGTAAATATAATTTATTCCTTTTTAAAATATTTACAAATAGCGTTTTCATTGACCATAGGAGAATAATTTTCATTTCTTGCACAAATGAAAAAGTATTTTCTTTCAGTTACGTTTTCAATAAAATCTATCTTATGATATTTGCACTTACGACAACTATCAACTAGTTTATAGCCAGTCTCATTTAACCAAACACTTCTATTAGCTAATCTTTCTAACGCATCCATTTAAAATCCTTTTTAGATTAAAATATTACATAAATCATTTATTTATACCAATCCTTTACGGCAATCTAAACATCTAAATTTGAATAACCTTCAACAACTTAAAATATATTCAAACAACTTCTTTCTTCTTATAAGATTTGCAAACAGTATCTTCTTTTACAAGAGCATGATAATCATCTTGGTAACAAATCTTATACCATTTTTCTTTCATTGCTGAACCAAAAAATTCATCCTTTGAATACTTACACGTAGTACAAGTTTTTGCTACTCTATAATTTTGTTTATTATTCCAGAATCTTCTTTTCTTTTGGTCATAAGTTTCGTAAGACATAATTTTACTCATTTAATACAATTAAACTAAAATATTCCTAAAATCAAACACAAACTTGTTCCAATCATTTAAAATGCTTTCAAACTCATACTCTTCTATTTTTTGTTTAAATTTATCTAAATCAATTTTTCTATTTAAGTATTGAAGCTCAAATTCTTCAAATATTAACTCTTCATATCCTAACTCTTTTACCAATTCTCCTAATTTGAAAAGCTTATAATTTCTTTTTAAAAGATCTAGAGCATCTTCAGTAAACAGATTCTTATACTTTTTCTTTTCAATTAAATCTGTTTTTATTCGTTCATAATTATCTATAACGTTCCCATAAGTATTTACTAAATCTGTTGCTGTTTTTGGCCCTATGCCATCGATTCCTCTAACATTATCACTCATATCACCAAGAAGTATCTTGTAATAAATAAAGTTTTCAATACTATTTATACCAGTTTTCTCAGAAAAGTTATCTACAGTAACCAGCTCGTTTTTATTTGGATTGCACCATGCCACATTTGTGTCTACTGCTAAATAAAGATCTCTATCAGTAGAAATAATTACGACCTCTTCATTACTACTAAAGAAACTTGCCAATAGATGAATTGAGTCATCAGCCTCTATGCCTTTGATTCTTACGTTTATAATACCTATTAGGCTAAGAATGTCATATAATTCGTTTAATTGATTTAAAAATTCTAAATAAAATTCATCTGAACCTGGATTATTCTTTCTATTTTCTGCCCTATTAGTTTTATAAGTATTTAATAGATCAAGACGATAATGCACTTTCCCAAAATCATAACACATCACAACCATTGATGGAGAAAACTTTTTGAGTACGCTTCTTAGCATATTCAAAACTCCATAAACAACGCTTACTCTCTGACCCTTAGAGTTAGATAAATCTAAAGTAGAATTGGCACGAAATGCGAAATTATTTCCATCAATAATACAAATGGTCATTCTGTTTCCTCTATTACTTTTTTGCCATGATGAATTTTATTATGCTCTCCAGGAGTTACTAGTTGCAAATTTATTAATTCGTTATTTTTTCTATTGCCATCTATATGATGAATATGGTAACCCTCTGGTATCAAACCATTAGCTTCTTCCCATATATAACGATGCAATGATTTTCTTTTATCACCTTTAACATATATTGAAGTATATGTGCTTGTATCAATAATTTCACCCTTCCACATATAATTTTTTTCTCTCTTAAGAGATTCGCTTATTTTATGTTTTTGCTCTTCTGGCAAATGCCTACCTTTTAATGTATTACTTATTTTTTTTCTACATTCCTCAGTAATACATCTGCCCTTTAACTTAACACTTAATAGTTTTCTAGTCTCATCTGAAAATATTCTTCCCTTTAATTTATCGCTTAACTTTCGCTTATGCTCTTCTGATAAGCTCTTTCCTTTAAATCCAACATTAGGATTGTTAATAATTTGCCATTTGCTAGAACAAGAAACGCTACAAAACTTTTTACTTTCTTTACTTTTAAACTTAATTACAATTTCATTATTACACTGTAAACAATATTTTTTTATCTTATCATTTCTATCACAATATTTTATCATATTATCCTTATCTCAAATCCTTCACGCTCGTATATACTAAGTCTATGAAAACTATGCCGCGAAAGATAGCGATTATTGGCATCAATTATATCCCATATTTGCACTGTATTTTCTCCTTCTTTTTTCTTTCTCAATGATCTGCCAACACGCTGTAGTATCTGTCTGCTAGCTTCTCCGCCCTTACCCCCAGCGCCCAAGACTAATTTTCTAATTATGTCAATGTCAACCCCCTCATCCAGTATCGAAGATGAAATAAGGGTGCTGAGCGCTCCCGCTTTGAAGTCACTAAAAGCAGCATTTCTATCTACAGCACTTCCATGTATGAAGACGCACTCTATGCCTTCTTTGATTAACATTTTTTCTAAAATTCTTCCATGCTCCAACAAATTTACAATAACTAATGTCCCACTCACAAAATTATCTTTCACAGCATTGACAATAAGAGAATTTCTTAAATCAGATCTAACAACTAATTCATCATAAATATCTTTATAATTTCTTATGCCACGATCTATATCTTCGTCATTATTTTGAAGCAAATAAACTGTAGGTTTTGCAGAAAATCCTTGCTCAATAAGTTCATCATTACTAACTTTGATTATGATGTTACCAAAAAAGCTAGCCACTTTCATTCCGGTAAAGTGTTTTATATTTGGGATTGTGCCCGACATCCCTATAGCGTAGTCGGAATTTATACAATATTTGAAAATTTTCTGCCAAGTTGCTGCGCCAGCTCTATGCACTTCGTCACCGATAACTATCTCTGCACTTTTTATAAATTCTATAACATCTCTGTCATTATTCTTAATCCTATTATGAATAGTTGGTACCATCCCAATTGTTATGTCTTGGATATTTTTTGTATCAGAAGAAATTATTCCTATTTTTGTTTTTAATTCTTTTTCGAAAAGCTTGTGTGTTTGCTTTAATAACTCTTGCCTATGAGTTAAAAAAAGAGTTTTTAGCCCAAGTATTTGAACTATTCCACAAGCAACTATAGTTTTCCCCCCGTTCGTTGCGATTGATACTAAGCTTCGCTTGTTCTCGATTGCTTTATTAATTGCATCAATTTGATAATCTCTTAAATCTAATGAAACATTTAATTCATTATATTGTGGTTTAGAAATTATAGAATCATCTACAATTTCATAATCAAAGTTATTTTTCTTTAAAACTTCTATAAGCTGGTTAAAAAACCCAATAGGCAACGAATCTGTTTTACGATCGTAGAATCTATGAAACCCATCCCAGCCGCCCATTTTGAATGCACGACTGTATTGATATCCTGGTATTTTAGCTGCAAAATGATTTAGTAAGATATTTCTTTCGTTTGGAAAAATATTCTTGAAGTATATCTTAAGATTAGTTTTTATTATTTGCATTTAGCCAATTTGCTTTAATAAAAGAGTATTTTTTTCTTCAACAATCAATATTTTTTCAGGAAAAATAATAAGATCACCTTTAATTAAACTGCCGTCAGCTTTCCATTCATCTAATTCTGAATCGTCTAATTCTGACCATTGTCGATGCCAACCATCAGAAGGGTGTAAAATATAAATTTTCATTCAGTATCTTCTTCGTCTTCGTCTATACTAACAATGTCTTCGCTTTTATTAATTACATTATTACTGTTCAAAGCTTTTTCCCATAGATTATTTTGTTCCATTATAGAAATTACTTCATCTTCTCTGATCTTCTTTTCAGTATCTACTAAACCATCAAAACTATTTTTGAATTGATACCAGCCCCTACTATTATCAACTACATCAGCCATTTCTAAAACTTCCATTATTCCACTTTCTTTGATAATCCCCTTATCAAAATAAACTTCAAATTGTGCTTTTCTAAATGGAGCAACAACCCTATTTTTCACTGATTCTGCCTGACATAGAATCCCGATAACTTTTTCTTTATTGTTATCATCCTTAATTCTTTTTTTATGCTTCAACTCAAGTCTTATAGAAGCGGCAAATTTTGTTCCTTTACCGCCAGGAGTTGAAATTGGATTTCCATACATAACGCCAACATTATCTCTTATTTGATTTACGATTACAAATCCAATATTTTTATCTGAAAGCTTCTTGCTAATTTTTCTAATACCTTTGCCAATAATTCTTGCTCGCTCTGCCATTTCAGCTTTCTCAACAGAATTTTCTAATTCCTTTTTTGTTGATGTTCCAGCAAGAGAATCCCATACAATAACTGCTGCTGGAAAAGTATACTTTTCTTTTCCAAACAATTCACAGAAATAGTCAATAAAATCAAAAATTGTTTCTATTGCATTAATTTGAAGATAAAGAAAATTATTATCTACGTCAAGACCAATAATATTTGCAAAATGTGGATCAAAAGAAGATTCAGTATCAATATAAACGCTAAAACCTCCTTTCTTCTGCATCTCAGAAAGGATATGAAAAACAAGCAAAGATTTTCCAGTAGATGTATCGCCAAAAATCTCTACAATCTTCCCAAAAGGAATACCTTTACCAAGCACCCAATCTATTGATAGAGATTGGGTGCTAACAAATCCAGTTGGAAGTTTATCTAAACCAACAACTACGTCTTCATTATCGTCAAGAAAGCCTTTAATAAGATCATCAACTATGCTTTTTGCCATTTACTTAATCCCCATTTTCTTCTTTAAGTCAGCTTTCATTTCTTCAATAGTTTTACCAGACTTTGTTTTAATTTCTTCTTTTGGTTCTTCTACTTCAATTTCTTTTTCAGTTTCATCTTCAAAAAACTCTTCCTCTTCTACTGCTACTTCAGCGCCACTATCAGATTCATCTATAAAAGTAACATCATCATTAGAATCGTCAACAGCACTGTCTTCGTCAACATCTCCGCCTTCTAACATTGCCCTCAAATAATCTGCAGAATTGAGAACAAGAACTTCTTTTTTAAAATCATGAAGTTTTTCAAGAAGCTTAAATGAAGGAATAGGCGACTTATCAATATCAATCTGGACTCTACTAATAGCAAACCCTGTCGCACTTTTTTCTCTAGGTGTATAGATCAATGTAAAGTTACGGCCTTCTTTAGGATTAAGAATATCACCATACTTTGGAATATTTACAAAATATGAAAGAATATCCTCAAACAACATAATGCCAGCCTCAAAAATCTGCACACCCTTTGTTACATCTTTCAAGTCGATAATATTCATATAAAATCTTGATTTTGCGCGAATGCTATTTGCAAGTTGCTTGTCATCACTATCTTTAGTTTCATAAAGATTTTTAACAAGATCACAAATAGGACATGGCTTCTTAGCAATCTGCTGCGGACAGAAAAAAGAAGTAACATCACCTTGGCCAATATTGTAATGTTTAAAATATTCAACATAAAATGTCCTTGAAAGAGGCGGAGCACTTCCAGCAGGAAGTATTCTAATAGAATTCTCGTTCTCTTTAGGCGCCCATTGATTTCCCTTGCTTCTAGAGAGTTTATCTCTTTTAGCTTGTAAAGAATTAACATCAATCCCGCCATACTTAAACTCAACCATTGTAAACTCCTTTAGTTTTTATACTATATTATATTTTAAAAACCCAATCTTACCTTGTAACTTTCACATCATTGTTGTACTCTTCCCTCATTGAATACCCATAAGCTTTCATAGAATCTCGCTTCATAAGCAATGAATCTTTGCAAGCTCTTAGAACTTCAGCTACATAAATTGCCTCATTATATTTTTCTTTTAACTCAACTAAAGTCTCATCACCAATTACTTCTTGCCGTATTTTAGCTTCTGTAACTTTTTTATTAGTTGTTTCATAAGATTCTCTAATAGTCATATCAAGTTTAGATTCTAAAAGCTCAATAGCTGATTTAAGTTTACTAGCCTGCCATTGAGCTTTTGCATAAAGAAATGCATACCACGAAAATGTTCCAGGAAGTTTAGTAGCTTCACCAGTAAAATCAGTTTCATCAAATTTTGCCTCATCAAGAATGTTAATTTCATATTCTTGGTTAAAGATTTTTACTTTCTCCATTACAGATAATCCTCACTAAAAAAGTTTCTAATTTTAACTCCAGCGTTTTTGAAAATAATTAATGAATATATCGTATTATATTCACTCTCAAATACAACTTCTTTAATTCCAGCAGTTATTATAAGTTTTGCACATTCTGAACATGGCGTTTCTGGAGTATAAATAACAGATTTATGCATACCACCCAATTGTATACCAAATCTTGCGCATGTTCCTATTGCATTAACCTCTGCATGAACGCATAAAACTGTCTCCATATTATTACCAGAAACAACTACACTTCCGCCATTACATTTATCTCGTTTACACAAAGAAGTATCTGACCCAAATGGCGGACTATTCCATCCTTCAGAAACAATTCTTCCATCAAGTGCAATTATGCATCCAACTTTTCTAGTTTTGCATGTTGACTGCTCTTTAACGCGCATCATTATATCATAAAAATACTTATCAGGATCTTTCACTTTCTGACCTCAAAAAGTGTTTGTAACAATTGCAATTTTCTAATTCGTAAATAAAATTTTCATGCGGCAAGTTAAACTTCTTGCATAAGAGAACTAAAGTTAACTGCTTCCAATACATTGAAATATTACAATTCATTATTTCATCTATAAAATAGCTAGCATTAATAGATGCGTCTGCACTTCTTATCAACCTTTCTAATCTGCATATAATATTCAAATCACAATCTTCACTATAAATATCGCTATTTACAAATTCCATTTTTGGCATTGAAAAATATTGTTTGTTTTTTTCATCTACAATATTGTGCCCTTTTTCATAGAATTTATCATAAATATGAAATGAATTACAGATGTGTGTATATGCACCAACTTCAACATTTAATAAAATTGCTAAAATCTCTTGAAACATTGTAAAACTAAATGCATCATAAGGAGTTCCCCAAATAACATCTTGGGACCGCATATGTGTAATCATATGCAATTTATTTTCTCTTACAAAAAACTGCAAGTCTAAAGTACATACTTGATCTTTGGTATGCTTAAGAGAATCTTGTGGAGTCTTTATATGAATAATAGCATGCCTTGTATAAAGATCTTCTTCAAATTTCTTTATAACAAAATCAAGCTGATCAAATCCTATATCCTTATTTGCGCCAAAAATTCTATTTCCATAAGCAGAATTAAGAGTTAAGCCATCGTCACTAAAATTATCAAAATTCTTAGAATAATATTTCATTGTGGCTAAATCATCTCTTCCACTCCAATACCATAAAAACTCACCTATAGCGAATGGCAAACTAATCTTGCGCTTTTTAGAAAAAATAAGTCTATTTCTAATATTTGTTAAGCAAAATCCACTAGCTAAAATTTCGGTGTTCTCAAGACATCTACATTTTACTTTGCTACCAAAAGCAAATATTGCGTCTATCATATCTTGATAAATATAATCCATATTGGTAGCACTATTAAAGTAAGTCATTATAACATCTCCCACTTTCTATATTCAAAAATATTATTTAGAATATCATCAACAGCATCTTTTGCAATTCTTTTATTCATACTAATAAATTCTTCAAGCAACTCGCCGTAGATATTTGTATCATAAATTTCTCGCATTTTTTTTGCCATCTCGAAACCATCTTGAACAAGCATGTATTTAGGAAAATATTTATCTGCATTAAGAATGTTACTATCACAAAAACAAAGTATGTTTGCGCTTACGCACTCAAAAGTTCTGATTGTCATTAAGCCAACTACTTCATATATATTCCTTGCTATTTGAAAAGAAAACATAGAGTCTGATAGCTTTTTAATAACATTTATAGGAGATATTTTACCTTTGAATTGCACATTAGCTTCATTCATAAGATTGTTAGAAAATTCTTTTGTTTCTTCCCTTAACCAATTACCATAAATCTTCATTGATCTTAGGTCGGCTGGGTACGGATTAGCAAAAGTATAAAGCATTCTTCTTCTTCCATATTCATTACCTACATACACACAATCTTCATACTCAGCTGCTCTTTTCTTCTCAATTAAACTTTTATTTGTAAAAGTAAAATAAGGCCAAAAAATAGAATTTTTAAAAAAAGCATCTTCACTATGCGGCCTTAATACAATTGCATTTGAAAGCACATTTTTTGGATAGTTTTTTACCCAAAAATCAGTATCAATAATAAATGGAAGCACGCTTTTTTTATCAATAAATTTTTTAAGAAGATCAATTAGCACAAAATAATCACTATCAAATTGCTCAGCGTATATCTTTCTATAAAACCCCATAGCAGGCCTAGATTCTGCAATTAACAAATCATAATTATTAACATTAATATTGCTACATTCAACATATGCTATTTTATTTATTATGTTCGCAAAATTATTATCTATATATTTTTTAGTTTCTTCATCCGCATTGTCTTCTAAAAGCCTTCCAGTAAAGGTTATATTATTATTTCTTGATAAAAGGTTCTCAAACAATTCTAGTCTAAGAGTTATTGAACCATCAACACTAATATTTTTAGCGTCATATCTTCCAACACCATACCACAATATATTCATTATTTCTCCTCTTCGAGAATAGACATAATGTCTAAATAAACAATATCTGCATTTGCGTTCGCGCCATTATATGTTGTGTCATATTTAATAAATTTAAAAGGAGATTCTGACAAAAACTTCTCATATTCAAATATAAAAGCTTTAATTTTATCAAAACTATAATTGCTATCAATTCCTTTTTTATCACTTTGTATTCTTTGCAAAATAGTTATTGGATTAGCACAAAACAATAAAAAGACAACGCTATCTGCGATAAATTTATAATACTGTTCATAAACTTTATTCTTATCTAAATCCAAATTTATTTTTGGATAAACTATATCAGAAAGAAACGACCTGTCAAAAAATATAGGATTTCCTTTAGACAGTCCATTTATAAACGGAATAAGTTTTAACATTAATAAATTTTCGCCAGTTATTAGTGAAGTAAAATCAGAGTCAAATTCATTTTTAGAAGGTCTTGTTGGGTGATAATAAAAAGCCTTTGGATACCTTTCCATTACTTTCTTTAAAATAGAAGTCTTGCCTGTCTTATCAAACCCTTCAAATATAAAAATCATAATTTATCCGCAAAAATTGTCATATAAAGACTTTATCCTAATCGCCTCATCATAATAATATTCAAATTGTTCTTCTTTAGTGATTCTCTTATATTTAAAATACGCTGGATGTTTTATCTTGAAAAGGCTAAGATTTTCATGCCCGCTTGCTGCAAGGAAATTTTTTACTTTATCTCCTATAGCAATAAAGACCTTACCATTAGTATTATTAAAATTTAAATAATCAAGTTGATCTCTTGTCCAATATTCAAAACAATTATTGAACGCTTCATCGGTATAATTATTTTTTTCAAAAGGACATTTTGCAACATTAATGAAATTCCAATTATTATCTTTACCATAAAATATATTAGAAAAAATATTTGTAACCATTCCTATTTCTGTTGATAAAATCACTTTTTCATAAGAAGAAACCATTGCATCAAAATCATTATTTAAAAAAGCCTCTATCATTTCTTTATCATATTGAGACGTTTTCGTATTTTTATTTAGGTTCGATTTCCAATCCCCAGGATTGATACCTATAAATGTTATAAAATTTTTATCTCTTATTATGCCATATTGCGGCGGCATAATCCACCCATTTATTTGCGAGCACTTACTACAAGATAAAAATTTTTGCTTGTCTATATTACTCAGAATCATTATTTCTAATTCTCTTTTTATACTTACTATTTTTTCTTTTCTTATTATGAAAAGCAACATGCTCACTTTGAGTCATTATTTGCAAATTTGATAAATCATTATTAAATCCATCACCATTTACATGGTGGATAATATACCCTTCTTGAATTAATCCATAAGCTTCTTCACATACAAAACGATGCATTTGTTGCCTTTTCCCATTACCTATACCTATTAAAAAATGAGAACCGCTTTTTGATATACCGTTATTCCAGTTTGGATTCTTATTGCCAGTTAATGCATCACCTATTTGTTTTTTAGATTTTTCTGAATGATTTTTTCCATTAAAACCAAAATTTGGATTATTAATATTATGCCATTTATTAATACATGCTCTGCTACAAAATATTCTTTTTCCAGCATTTTCTTTAACTATGATTTCTTTATTACATTGCTTACAATATATTATCATTTAAATCCTTGTCTATTCTCACTTTCCAGTCTATCCCTAACAACGCTTGATTTTAATGAAAATTCTTTCCAAAATTCTTCTTCATCTTTACAGCATAAATTTATTATATTTAATAAAAACTTTAGAACGTCGACGCATTCTTCTCTTAAATGATCAAAATCAATTTCTTTTTCTGGCTCATGCAATTTGTACCCAATAAGATCTAGGACTTCAACTGCCTCTTCAATTATATTGGTCGCATACCGCTTTATTTCTTCTTTTACTTCATTATTTGTAAGCAAATTATAATCTTCATTTTTAATTTTTTTAAAAATAGTTTCACAAAAATCTTGCTGTTCTTCCATTGCTTCTTTAAAATTTTTAACATCAACTTTTTTCAATTTTCATACTCCATAAATTTGGCTTATAATACTTCTTCCTAAATCTATTTTATCAAATTTTGTTGGCTTCCCGCCAAATGCTCCTAAATCTACTAAAGCTTCAGTAATTGTTTTGCTAACCCTTTTCCCTTTTAGCTTTTTCTGAAAATCATTAACATCATCATATGGTTGATTACTTACAATAGCATCAGCAACTTTGTCTCCGCAACCCTTGAGGAGAGAAAAGCCCAACCTTATACTAGTGCCATCTATTGAAAAATCCTTCTTTGACTTGTTAATATCAACGCCCAATATTGATATATGACTTTTTATGCAGTCAATTAAGTAGAGTTCTCTTTTATCAGAATATGAAGTGTTACTTAAAAGCGATACCATATACTCTCTAGGATAATACACCTTCAACCACATATCCCAATACGCCAAAAGTGCATACCCAGTAGAATGCGCTTTGTTGAAAGAATAGTTTACAAAATTTACAATAGTATTCCATACTTTTAAAGTAATTTCTTTATCAAATATGGATTTCTCAATAAATTCTTTTCTTCTTTTTTCTATGGCCTGCTTATCTTGAGTGTCTTTAGTTACAAATCTCCTCCAATTATCGGCTTCATGATAGTCAATACCCAAAAACTTAGACGCTATCTTCATAACCTGTTCCTGATAGATTGGAATACCAAATGTGTCTCCAAGTATACCGTCTAAAATTCCGTTTTGCTCTCTCCTTGCAGAATTTTTTAGAATAATAAATTCATCAACAAAACCAGAAGAAAGAGGACCAGGCCTGTAAAGCGCGTTTGCCATTACTAAATGGTCAAACTTTGTAGGTCTCAATTTCATAAGTAAATCAGTAATTCCTCTAGACTCAAATTGAAAGATACCTTTTGTATTACCTTTTGCAAATTGCTCAATAACTCTTTTATCATCAATATCAATTAAATTTAAATCAATATCTTTATCAATCAATTTTAGGGTATCTTTTATAATTGTAAGATTTGAAAGACCTAATATATCAAATTTTAAAAGCCCTATTCTGCTTATTTCATGTGTTCCTTCTGATTCTGGCCACCCAGTAAGTTCAATTTTATTCTTCACCACAATAGGAATAACTTCATCAATATTTTGTGGAGCTATAACAATACCTGCTGCATGTTTTGATATATGTCTAGGCTTTCCTTCTAGCTTTTTAGCTATATTCCAAATTTCAGGATAATTTTTAGCAAAAATTTTAATTTCATTGTGATTAACTTTTGCATCGTTAAGCGATTCAGAAGAAAAAATACTTTTACAAGTCATATCAACAAGTCTGTCATCTAAATCAAAAACTCTTCCTAAATCTCTAAGTACTCCTCTTGAAGCAAGTGACGAAACTGTCATTATATCTGCTACATTTCCATATTTCTCCCTCAGATATTCTTTTACTGTATCTCTTTTTGTATCTTCAAAATCAATATCTATATCAGGATAATCTTTTCTATTCTTATTAATAAAGCGCTCAAACATAAGGTCATATTTAATAGGATCTAATTTTGTAATGTCAAGCAAATAAGCAACTAAACTTCCGCCAACACTTCCCCTACAAGGACCTACCATAATATCATTATCTCTGCAAAAGCGCATTATATCATAAACAACATAGAAATATCTTAAGAACTTCATTTGCTTAAGAATAGAAAATTCATACTCAAGGCGTTCATTATATTTTTCTAAATCTTCAACACCAAAAAGCTTATATTCATAATTTTCAGTTATTGCATTTAAAAGAATTTGTTCTATTTCTTTAAGGCTTATTTTTACATTTGGAAGCTTTGTTGAAACGTCAAACTCAAACTGTTCACATTCATTAGCAACTTCACTTGTATTATTAATAAATTCAAGCAATTTGTTCTCAGAAAGTTCAAGTCCATTTTCTTTACAAATAATATATGACTCTAAAAATTGATCTAAGTTTCTAACATACAAATCCTTATAATCTGTAAATAGTTTTGAATTACCAATTTTTTGATTTCGTTGGATTGCTATTAATGCTTCTTGAGCCTTAACATCTTCAGGATTTACATAATGACTATCTGTTGTAATAATACATTTAATATCAAATTGTTTTGAAAGTTCTAATAATTTATTATTAGTTTTAATTTGGCGGGGAACATTATATAACATCAACTCAAAGAAATAATTTTCTCCAAAAACTTCTTTTAATTTCGCTACTTTCTTTTCTATATAGTCGCCTGCATCTAAATCAATCGCTTGTGGAATATCTCCGCCAATACATGCTGAAGTTACGATAAGATCGCTAGCATTTTCAAAAAGAAATTCTTCATCTATTAAAGGCTTATAATAGAAATGACGCCAACCATAATTATGAAGTTTGAGAAGATTTAGATAACCTTTATAGTTTTTTGCTAAAAGAGTTGTGTGGTATGTAAGTTTGTCAGAAAGCTTTATATATGCTTCAAAACCAAAAAGAAATTTGAGATTATTTTGTTTTGCCTTAACATAAGCTTCCATTGCACCACAAAGATTACCATGATCTGTAATGCAAAGAATACTATCATAGAAACTATCACTTTTAATTTTAGAAATATAGTCATCAACAGAAGCAACACCATCAAGAAAAGAATACTGACTGTGACAATGTAAATTGACAAATTTAATTTGTTTCATATATTATTATATTTTAGATTGCACATCATAGAAAAGAAAAAAGCAGTTTTTGCTGCTTTCGTTTCTAGTTACTTTATTCTAAAATAAAGCAAAAAAATCACCTTATAAGTTCTTTAAAGTTATAGAAACCTCTAATTTATTTGTAAACTTAAATTTTTCTAACTTTAAATAATCATATTCTGTCTCAAAATCTCCTGGGTCTCCTTTTTCAAGTTTAACAACTTCTACAATATCAAAATACGATATCAATTTTTGAGTTAATAACAAAGATTCTTTAAATTTATCAGAATCTAACATTAAAATAATATGATTAATTTTCTTTTTTAAAAGAAGTTTTATATGTTCATCACTAAAATAACTTCCCAGAAGGCATGTTGTATTTTTAAATCCTAATGAAAGCATTTTCAAACAATCAAATGGTCCTTCAACTATTATAACTTCGTTTTTCAAATGCTCATAATTAAAAAGAACTTGCGAGCTTGCCTTATTAATTTCTTCTTTAGCTGGATGTAATGTCTTTTTACCTTTACCTAAAAATCTTCTAGTCGTAAAATAAACTAATTTTCCATCTTCAAAAAACGGAATAATAAGCATTCCTAGATACTTTTTATCATCAGTATAACTTAAAAGATATCTCTCTATTATTTCATCTGAAATGCCACGGCCTTTTATATATTCATAAGCAATTTTTGCTATATGAGAATTATTATGTAAAATAGGAATTAAAGTAAGATTGATTTTTCCATTTAGTATAGTTTTTCTATCTTTAAAACTTTCTTTAACATTACCAAAATAAACTCCATTTATACCTTGTTCATTTAAAAGTTCTTCAAGCTTACCACCTCTCCCGCAACGATAACAGTGATAGAGTTTCTTCTTTAGATTTATTGTTAAGTGGCCTTTTTTGTCAGGACAATAAGGACAATAAGTAAGGAATTCACCGTTTTGATATTTGACTTTTTTAAAATAAGTTTCAATTGTACTTAGCATTAAATATCGCCTATTAGCATTCTATCTAAATCCACTAATACTGGAATCTGAGCACCGCGCCCTTTTACGTTTCTTGCCTTTGATACAAAAAGCCTTCCCATATTAGCTTCTAATTCTGCTTCTTCTTGTAAAAGAGCCCAAACATTATCAGCTTTTCTAAATTTCTCTTTAGACCCAGCCATTGATTTTTCAGTCAAGACTTTTTTGCTTAGTTCACTCGCCGTTACTTGGCTCACTGTAAATATTGGAACTTTTATTCTCTTTGCCATCTGTTTCATTTCTTGAGCAATGCTTCCTTGTTCTTCATATTTAAAAGTACCACCATAACGATCATCATTACTTCTCATAAGATCGATATAGTCTATTAAAATAACATCTGGTTTAAATTCTTTTGTTTGTTGAAGTAATGGAAGTATTTTAGACTCGATATTACTTGTAGTAAGTGTATCTTCTAAAGATTCATAAACCAAAAACTTGCTTTTTGTATACTCACAAAACTTACCAAGAATTTCTTTTACTTTATCTTGATCAACTAGAATATCATTAAATGTAGCGTGCATTATTCTACGGATTAGTCTTTCAAGAACATAACTTTCTTCAATTTCTAGTGTAATATACAAAACACTTTTTCTCTGACTTAATGCACCGTGTGCCATATTAATAAGAAATGTAGTCTTTCCTTGACCAGACCCAGCCATCATAACTGACAAGTCGCCAGTATTAACACCACCATGCAGCATTTTGTCAAGCTCTGTTATTCCAGTTCTTATATGATCTTCAATTCTTTTAGTTATAAGAAGATCAAAATATGAATCGAAATCGTCGAATAATTCTATTCCTAAGTACGTAGAACTAAGATTAAAAGAACAAATATCGTTAATAGTTTTATAATACAAATCATAATTAATAAATTTTCCATCTTGAAAATCTCCAAGTGCTTTATTAACTAACTCTTCCATCCTAGCTCGTTTTACAAATTCAACTAACTTTTCAGAATAGTATTCTGTGTCATTAACTTCTAAATTATTAATTTCTTCAATATAAGAAGTATATGTTTCAAATTGTATTTTGAGAATATCATAAGTAAGCTGTTTTCCCTTTTTATAATAATTTTCTACAAAATTGTAAATCTCTGCTAAATATTTTTTAGAAAAATCATTTGGCTTTATGTTTCCAAAACAAAGAATTCTAATTTGTTCATTCTCAATCACAAGTTTAAGAAGTGCTTTTTCAAACTCAATTGATATCATGTTTATATTTTTTATCTACCTAATTTTCTAAAACACTGCATAACAAAAGAAACAAATATTGTTCTCCAAGAATCATAAATAGCAAATGCTCCATAATCAGCACCAAAATCACATTTTGGGCAACCTTTCTTATTTATCCAAAATATATATTTGCAATGAGCACATACCCTTATACTATTTTTTAAGTTTAGATAAATCATATCTAATCTATCCTCATCAAAGATTCAAGTTCATCGACTTCTTCTTGAGTTAATCCATTACCAGAATCTGATTTTGTAAGAAATTCAATTATTTTTGTTCTATACTCATCATCTCTGTTGTTCCAATCGCTAAACAACCTAAGTGCTTCGATTGGTCTCATGAAATACCCTTTTCGGGCATACTTATAACATCTGAGCAATGAAGAAACAGGGCAATGGATGTTTTTTAATCTAAGAAGTCTTAACTTTTCATCATGCATGAAATCAGCATCTACTAATGCTCTTGTATCATTAAGTAGTCCTGCTCTAATAACAGTGAAGTCAAAATTCTCAAGTATCTCTTCCATTGTTCCAGTAGCAACTATAGCACCTTTGTTTTCTGGCTTAATTAACTGGATAGGCGGACAAGCGAAAAGAGAACGTTCTGTATCTAGTATACCTTCATATGTGATTGATACTTCATTTTCGTGTTTTAATTTTAAATCAAAGTAAGATGTAATTCTATCTTTGAAAGGATCAAAGAACTCTTGATCGTAGACATAGATATCTACATCGCTTGCTGGCTCTGGTTTCTTTCGTGGCGAACACATATACCTAACATATCCACCACAGATGAATGCCTTATTCTCATAAAAGTTGTTTCTGAGGAATTCATAAAGTGATTTAATCTCTGTAAAACCTCTCATGACTCTTGCTTGTTCGAAACCTTGCTTAGAAACATAAACTTCTTTTTCTTCAGATTTTTCTTTCTTCATTTCTTCTTCTACTGGTTTAAGAACTTGCTCTTCAAAATTATCCATTTTTATCTCCTTATCTCATTTGAGAAATTGTTAACTTTTATTAGCTTTGCAGATCCAAGAATTCTACTAGTAGCATGAGCAGATAATCTTTCTTTTAATTTATCAAGTAAATTCAAAGTTATGATTATTGGCTTCTCATTGTAGAATCTATAGTCAATAACTTTCACAAATTCTTTTTCAGAAAATTTAGAAATGTCTACACAAAAGACATCATCAACCAAAAGATAATCTACATTACTAAGGAACCCTATAAATTCTGAGATGCTATCTTTAGTTTCAAGAAACTTTGAAATTGTGTCATCAAAATCAAGGAATGTTATAAAATAGACCTTATCAATTCTACTATATTCTGCTAGCAGTACTTTAAACAGTGAACAAAGAAGGTGCGTCTTTCCAGTAGCAAAGTCACCGTGCAATATTATATTTTCTTTTTTGTCTCCTACAATAAAATCAAATAAGCTTTCTGCTACTTCTTCATTATTAGTAAAATCAAAATTAACAAACGATTTGTTCTGCATTGATTTTGGAAGCATAGCATAGTAGTTTGAGCATTTGAGTTCTTGAAGAGATCTTATAGCTTCATTCATTTAGCTTCACCTTTAATCTTCTTAGCAATGAACTCTTCCCATTTATCATGCTCTGCCCCGTGTTCTTTTCTCATCATTAAACTTTCTTTAATGCCCAAATTCTTTTTTGTATACTCTATGTATCTTGACAAGGCATTTTCTGTTTTAAAATGAAAGTGCTTTGGAAATGAACCGGTAAAAGCAAGACCAGAAATTTGACTATCTACAAAAACTCCATAGTCAAAACCGTTATTATATATTTTTGAATCAATTAAATTTTTAGCACAGATAAGAAAATCTTTATAAGCTTTAGAATTCTTTTTTATATTTCTAATACTTTTCAACACAACTTTTTCTTCTTCTGTTTTTGATCTTAATACAGCACTTTCTAATTTTTGCTTATATATTTCATAGATATGTTCTGCGACATCTTTTTCAGTTTCATTAAATTCTATATTTACAACTTTCTCATTCTCAAGATAAACTATAAAAGAATCGTAGTATGTTTTAAACAGCCTCACGTTTATTCTCTTTTTCTCATCAAACAAAAAAGAACAGAATTTTTGAAATATATTATTAACTTCAATATCATAACCAAAAGCAACATCATTTAATTGAACAGCAAACTTCTTAAATAATTCCCAATCCCTATGTGTATCATCAATCTTGAATAGCTTTTTAAATTTTTTAAATCTCATATAATGTGACAATATAGAAGCAAATTCAAGAGATATCTTATCTATAAAATCAATCGCGTATCTATTTTCTTTATCAGTGAGGCTTCCTTCAAATCTTGAGAGTTTCGCACTTTCTATTAGTTCTTTTTCTTTTAATAGTTCTTTTAATAGAAAAAGAGAAGATCTATTATAATAATAGAATAATAGAAATAGTGCATTGGAAGAAATGTTATTACACTCTGGCAGATTTATATAATAATCCATATCGCCAATTGAATTATGCTCGCTTGACAAGAATATGTTATTTACTTGAAATAATAACTCTTCTAACTCACTATTTTTAAATCTATTTAAGAATAAAGAATTAATTTTGTTAATGAAATCAATATCTTTTGACAAGTTGAAGCGTAAAAAAATATCATTTATATCTTTTTCAGACAGAAAAGCAAATTTGATTAGTGCTTCTTCGCTTAAATTTATTTTAAAAGTTTCATTAAGTCTTAGCTTATTAAATTGCTCATTTGCATTCAATATTTGAAAGTTATGACTTGAAATTTTTGAATGCAAATCACTAATTTGGCAAAAAGATACTAACCCAAGAAAATTAAAACCATTAATAATTTTTTTTAAAGTATTGCCAGAAATTTTTAAGCTTGACAACGCTATGGTAAAAATTATGTCTTCGCCTTTAACGAATTTAGATAAAAAATAAGACAACGCTGTCCATGCAGAAGGCGAAATTGTATTATGCAATTTTTGTATAAAGTTATTTTTGAAATAAAGCGAGGCAAATATGCCTATATGTTCTTCTTTCAACTAGCCTCTTGATACACAAAATATGCACTAAATCGTTCTATTATTCTACTCTTAATTTCATCATTTTTCATTTCAGGAACTTTTCTCCAATCTTCAATACACTCATCATTATTTTTAACATTATCAAAATAGAACTTGAAATGCTCAATTAAAAGTTCTATATAGTTATGTAAAAGATTTACAATATTTACTTGTTCTTCTAAACAATTTTGATATTGTTCTAGTATATTATTGTTTTTAAGAAACTTTTCAACTATTTTTTTAGTTGTTCCGTTTTTGTGCTTTTTATACCCGCTTTTATTAAGCTGAAGATTTTCGTACTTGATAAGACGTTTTATTTCTTTAGACATTAAAAGATTTACATTAGTTTCCATAAGACAATTCTCCATAATGAATTACATATAGTATTATATTTTAAACTGTACATCATAGAAAAATAAAAAAGAACTTATATACATCGCATTTTAAAATATAATAATACATATCATACAATTATAAAGGAGATAAACTTGTTTTTATGCGAAAGATTCTCATGTAAAATGACATCTAAAAAATCATGCAATATCTATAGTATTGCTCATCCTAAATTATGTAAAGAATGTGAAAATGCAATTATAGAAACTGAAGATACACCAATAAATATTAAAAAAATAGATCATAAATTACATAATAAACAAAGAAAATTATACTTAGAAAAATATTATTTTGAAGAAGAAAATTATAACAAATCAATGCGCTAGATTAAAAAATTATAATAATTGAAGTCGTAAAAAAGGTTTACATAAACAGCATACTTATATATAATATAAACAACCAGTGTAATCTAAAAATGTTCGGTTTTAATATTGAAGAAAAGATTATAATATCTGGCTGTAGTTCAATGGATGAACAATGGTCTTCTAAGCCATTTGATGTAGGTTCGACTCCTACCAGCCAGACCAATTTTTAACAAAGAGCAAGAAGATAGAACTAAAAAGACTATTAGTAGAAAAAGATTTTAAAAGTCCTGGAAAAACAAACGGTAAACTTAAAAAATGTTTTTCTTAAACAGTAAACTATTATGAGAAAAATTAAGATCACATGGATCAAAATTTTATTTTCTATTTCTTTAATCTTCCTTGATACTTCTATATGGTTTAACAATATAGCCCATACTTTTTGTGATAAGCTTGATATTCACAAGAAAGATCTTTGGGATGATGAATAATTCGGGGTGTAGGCTAGTTTGGTAAGTCACTCGGTTTGGGGCCGAGAGATCCTCCGTTCAAATCGGAGCATCCCGACCAGTTAATGCGAAGTGGTATAATGGTATTACGCCTGTCTGTTAAACAGGAAATTTAGGTCCGATTCCTAACTTCGCAGCCAGTTTTAAAATGAGGTTAAAAGTGTATATTGAAGATTCTAAAGTAAAAAGAATTTATCCTAACAATAGAGAAGACAAACCAATAATTCCATACTTCAAAAAATATGGGACGTGGTTTGAACATGAATGTCATCATGTTTTTATAAAAGACAGAATTCTTGTTCGTGGAATTACATTAATATTTTGGAAATGGCAAGTATTGCTTTGGATTTGTGAGATAGGATAGAAAAATGATTAAAATTGTTAAAACTAAGAACTTTTCTTCTGAAAATAAAATAGATTGTGAAAAAGATCTTATTTTTATAAGACAAAATATTAATGTTCAAACCACAAATGCTATAGGAAAAGAATGTATATTTAAACAATTCTTAAGCATAATAGAAGATATTGTAAAAAATAGAACTTTGCATTAAGAAGATAGAAAATGAAACAAGAAAAAGCTTATACTCGCAAAAATAGAGAACTAGATATGGATGAGCTTGAATATTCTGAATATTGGTGCGGAAAACTTACAGAAGCTCAAAAATCTGTAATCAAACAAAAGAAAGAAGAGAATCAATTTATTGGCGTAGGTAGATTTCCAGGAGAAATGAATTATTATCCAATGATTTTGATTAATGGAAACTTTAAATTAGTAGACAAAAAAGGTAATTATTATTGTCAACAGCCAGCGTTAACTGGGCAAAAAACTTACTAGTATAGGTATTAAAATGAAATTAATAGAAACAGAAGCTTATATTCCTAGAATTATGAGGAAATATGAAAAAATTCAATCAGTTATAAAGCCTAAAATTGGTATGAAAGTAATTCATTATGCTACTTATCTTGATGGATCAACAGACACTATTACTGAAATAATGAAAGATAATTGTTATGTTTGGTTAAAAAATCTCGGCAATAAAGAAAACATAACTGATGTATTATTAATTCCAAATTTAACTATCAAAGAATATAATCAGTTGTATTATAAAGTACTTATAAATAAGACTAAAAAAATATTGACAAACATATTTTCTCCAACACTATGGAAATGGAGATTGATAAATCTTTTCAATAAATTTGAGAAGGAGTGGTAAGATGGATAATAAAAAAGATTCAAATAAAACTCCTTGTTGCTATAATTGTAATCAAAATAAAAACAAAAATGAGTATCATAAAGTTATAATTTGCAAATTATTTCAACCAGATGATTATAGACTTAAGAAGAGTGATCTTTGTGATATGTGGGAGAGATGAATGAACAACATTTTCTTTTGGGCTGATACGCATTTTAGTCATGACAATATCAGAAAGTATTGTAATCGTCCATTCAAAACTATAAAAGAAATGGATGATGTTTATATTGAACGTTGGAATTCTACTGTTAGACCTAATGATATAATTTACTTTTTAGGCGATTTTGCTTTTGATAATGCTAAAGAAATATTCTATTCTCTAAATGGTCAAAAGTTTTTAGTTGTGGGAAACCATGATAAACATGATGTCTTAAAACTCCCTTGGTTACAGATAAGGGATTCAATTGGCTTACAAATTGATAAAGAATATATTTGGCTTAATCATTATCCTCATAGAAGTTGGAATAGATCTTTTCATGGTTCTTGGCACCTATATGGACATGTTCACGGGAAGTTAGAACATTATGGAAAGTCCTTAGATGTTGGGGCAGATGTTTTAGAACGACCTATAAGTTTTGATGATTTAAAAGTTGTTATGAAAGATAGGCCATTAATAGTGGTTTAGAAAATGTTTCATGCAAAGCCACCTAAATGTAAACTAAATCATATTTTTACAGAAAATGGAAAGTCACTTTGCAAAAGAGTTTATATTTCACCAAATAATAGAAATTCACAATTAACATTTTCTATTCATAGAAGTGGAAAGAACAATATTATTCCTCCTAATAAGCAATATGATTGTTTAGCTTGTTTCAAAACATATAATGAAGCAGCTATTCAAGATACTGTAGAAATACTTGATAATATAGTTAATGGAAAACTCAATTTTGTTTCTATAGAGATGGAATGTCCTCATTGTGGGCAAACAATGCTTTATGAAGTTAGACGGTCAATGATTCACAAAGACGGAACATTTCATAAAACATGTAGCAATATAGAGTGTCGAAAAACATTTGGTGTTGTAATGCCAGTAAGGACCTATTAATATTTTGGGGACGGTAATTCAATGGAAGAATAGCAGACTTTTAATCTGTCTATGAGAGTTCAATTCTCTCTCGTCCCACCAATTTCAATTTTAAGGTTTCTTTTATGATTTGTGAGTATTGTGATCAAGAGCATGATGGATCTTATGCTTCAGGACGTTTTTGTTCTGTTAAATGTGCTAGAGGCTTTTCCTCAAAAGAAAAAAAAAAGAAATGAATGAAAAAGTTTCTAAAACATTAAAACAATTCTATAAAGATTTGTATGAAAAAGAACCTGAAGCTAGGATAAAAGCTAAAGAATTATTTATGTTAAATATGAAAAATAATCCTAAAACTCCTGAAGATATAATCATCAAAAAAGAGTGGGTTGCTAAAGCCATAAAAAGGAGGAAAGAATTTTTTAATTACAACAGACCTTTAAATGATTTTTATTTACTTGTCCTTTCTTATTCAGGTAATTTAAGTTATAGAAAAGATGAACTTCCAGTTAAAGAGAAATTAGAAAAAATATTTAACTGTGAGTTTCGTAAAGAAAGAATAAAGGATAGATATATTGATTTTGCTTCTTCTGATTATCTTATTGAATATACAGCAAACACATCTAGGGGAATCTATCTTGCAATTAGACGTTTATATTATGATTGTAAAGAGGATAAAAGACAGAAAATTTTAATTTCTCATGTTCATAAAATAGGTAAGACTTATAGAGAATTTTGTAAAGATATAATTCTTCTCCCGATATCTTTCTTAGAGAATGGAACTATTGAGGAAGTTATAAAAATAAAAGATTGACCCGCTACCAGAATTTTAATTGTTAATATGATATAGATTATGAAACTCAAAATGAGAAAACAGCCAATTGGTTTTGGCGGTCTATGGTCTCAATCATTAGAAGCCGGCGATAGAATTGTTCATCATATGACAAATGATAAAGATGAAGTTTGGGATTTATATAAATCTACAGGGTGGTATAAAGCAAGATCAAACGAGCTTTCTTATAGAGTTGTAAAACCTCCACATCCAGATGCTAAGCCTATTTGTGAAAACAATATTTGGTATTGGGTATGGGAAGGCCCTAGACTGTATAAATGTTTTGATTGTAAAGGAAAAGGTTCTTATTTATATTCTGATCCAGGTGAAAAAGTTCAAGAATCAGATGGAAGTATTATATATCATCATCCTCCTTCAACTTATCCTGTTACTTGCACAATTTGCAACGGAACAGGGAAAACTAATTTTAAAAAACAAAGAAGTGATTTTTGTTCAAAAAAGAATAAAAAGTAATAATAAGTAAACACAGCATTTGACTATCAGAACAGTTAAAAGCTAAAGAAGAATATAAAAGGATAAAATAATGAAAATTCGCAGAGTCGCCTTAGAAGGCCAAATAACTTTGGGGGTTAAAATAAATTCTACAAAAAGTAACAAATCATTACCAAAGATGTCTATTTTATTCCAAACAGGCGATCAAAATGTTATGGAACAAGAATTATTAAGTGAGTTAATTTTTGACGGCTCTATTAATAAAAGACTAGATGACATTAAACATTTTATTAATGATTTAGAAGAAATAAAACATAAGCTCTTAGTAATAAAGAGCGCAAGATATTAACAAAGCCGGAGTAGCTCAATTGGTTAGAGCAACTGATTTGTAATCAGTAGGTTGAGGGTTCAAGTCCTTCCTTCGGCTCCAAAGTTAAAAAGAGGCAGTAGTCGCTAAATGTCTACATCGCTACTACCTGAGTCGCTAAGCGTCTTGGATAGTAGTTACCTCTTATTTAAAGAGATACTAAAATGGATTATATAAAATATGAAAATCTTCCTTGCAAACATGATGCGAAAGTCGTTGGTCTTATTGGTATTGCTAATGCTTTCATATGGATTATAAATAAACTTCAACAATTTAAAAATTGGATTAGTCTAAAAATTAAAAGCT
The DNA here is from genome assembly GCA_023228065.1 of Candidatus Pacearchaeota archaeon. Next base: position 173,714 of record JALOBX010000003.1, read on the forward strand.
AATGATTTGTAAAATTTGTAATAAAATAATAAAAAATAATTTAGGGCTCTCTTTACATCTTAAAATACATAATATAACAATTTTTGATTATTTTGTTCAATATGATAATCTTAAAATCTTAAAATACCAAAATGTCCTTATTGTTTTAATAATGCAAAATATAGGTATAATAAGAAGTTTTATTTAACATGCTGTGATAAAAAATGTTTTATTAAAAGAAAATCTTATACATCATCAAATATTAATGAAGAAACAAGAGAGAAACTTAGGAAAGCTAGAGTTGAGTATATAAAAAAGAACACTGGCGAAACAGCTTACCAAAGAAGAAATGCTGGCAAAATGAGCTATTTGGAAGAGTGGTTTTATGATAATGTTATTATTAAGTACAATCTGGCTTCAAAATATGATATAATTAATGAACTTTCTATATATCCATATTTTATAGATTTTGCTTTTTCAAATATAAAAATAGCTGTAGAATTAGATGGAACATTTCATTTAGCTGAAAAGCAAATTCACCGTGATAATAAGAAAGATGCTTTTTTATTAGAAAATGGTTGGTCTGTTTTTAGAATAAGATATGATGAAGCTAATGAAACAAAAATAAATGAATTTCTTAATTTTCTATATTCTTATGATAGTAAGCCAAAGCTTTTAGCAAATAAAGTTGAAAGAATAAAACGTCCTAAAAAAGAAAAAAGAATACATTCAATAACGTGGTTTAATAGAATACAAAAACAAAGAATAGAGTTGGTTATAAATAGTAATATTGATTTTTCGAAGAAAACATGGAGAGTAGAGTTAGCAAAACTATTAAATATAAATTCTCAACATTCAACAAGATGGTTAAGAAAATTTATTCCTTGTTGGTATAAAAATTATGCTAGAAAATATAGTAGACATATAGAATTATACTAGAATTATTGACGGGTAGACGAATTGGTAATGTCCCTTGGCTTTGACCCAAGAGTCTTGAAGGTTCGAATCCTTCCCCGTCAGCCAACTATAATGGGCGAGTGGCGGAATTGGTAGACGCCTCGGACTTAAAATCCGTTGTTCTTTACGGACGTGAGGGTTCAAATCCCTCCTCGCCCACCAATTAACTTTAAGGAGAAATAAAATGGGAAGTAAAGATTGGAAGCCTAAAGACAGATTCAATGCTGAAGATTTTATCAAACTTATACAGGAAAAAATTGATTCTGGAAAATTCGCTGAATTATATGATGAATATTTAAAAGAAAGGTATAATAAAAATGATATTTAATTCAATAGAAGATGATAAAAAGAGACTTTACATATCTATAGAAGACGTAATTATAATACTACTAAAAATCAAGCAGCATTATTCTACAATAACTGATTTTATTGCTGAACTTGAGCGATTTAAATCAGAAGGATTAAAATAAGGTTACATAATGAATGAAAAAGTAAAAGCTAATTTTTGTCTTTATTGTGGAAGCGATTTATTAAAAGGAAATACTTTTCAAACAAAAACAGTTGAAGACAAAATTTATATAAAAATAGAATGTTTAAAATGTAATAACTATTTTTGGAGCCTTTTAGAAGATAAAAAGGAGAAAACAAACTCAAATGCGAAACAAGATTAACAAACAATCTTTAACTTTAAAAGAAGTTTTCCAAATTAAAGGTTGGGAACATTTTCTAAGCGTCAAAGAGATGGCAGAAAAATATAATCTGCAAGTGTCTACTCTTCTAGCTCGTGTTAGGAAGGGTGAAGAATTTGATTCAATTACTCTGTACAACTTTTTGTTGATACGGGAGAAAGATAATGGAAAATCAGGAGATTTGGAGTGATTTTGATGCTTATGAAAAACTTATTTACCAACAATCATGGAAATTTCACCAACAGTTTAGAGCATACACAATAGAAGACCTCTTTCACGAAGGCGTTTTAGTGTTTGCTAAATGTAAACAGAAATACGATCCTTCTAGAAATGTTAAATTTGTAACATTTCTACAAATCTGCTTATTCAGACATTTCTTAGCACTCCTTCATTATAAAGAAAAACACCTGACAACAACTGATTGGAAAAATAAGGTGAACCACCACGCTACAGAATCAACTTTAGAATTTAGTGAATTCAGTTATTCAATAAGCTCTATAAGGAATGTTAAAATTATTCCTCTCAATGGTTCAAGCAAGGTCTTAATGGAAAAGTTAAGACCTTTTATTTTAGAAGGGCGGCAAGTAAACTGGAAAACAAGAAAAAACTTGATTCCACAAATTAAGAAATGTTTATTGGTATGGTAATTAAATGATTACACAAGATACTTTTACAAAGCTCTATGATTCAGTTAGTAAACAAACTTTCCCCACAAAAAATTACAAATTTTGGTTGCATCCATGTCATAGAGACTTTATAGATTCTATAAGCTATGGAGATCCACTTGAAGAAAACTTTCATATTAAATATGGTAACAAATATAAAATATATGAATGGCTTGGATTTGAAATTGTTTTTGATCTTAATGTTCCAATAGAAGCTGTATATTTTAAAGAGAGTATAGAATGAAAACTAAAACAGTTTTATTTATGAGCAATAACTACTTTGGCAATCTATTTTCATTTACTTTTACACTTTTAAATTACTTAACTCATTTCTATTATATTAACTATATCTATAATAATCAATTTTACTTTCAAGTAGTTAGAACTGTAAAATTAAATATAACTTTCTTTCAATTTGAATTTATGTTCTTTTTAAAACCAATTGAAGAAAAAAAATGAAAACTTATTATTTAGTAGTTCTTGTTTTTGGATTTTGTTTATTTGCTTCAGTTTTAGGTATAGTTATAGAAAACTTTTTATTGTTTTATTCTGAATTAGCTTTGACTATGCTTACAATAGCAGTTATTGTTTATGATTACAAGAGATATAAGAAGGTAAAAAAATGAAAAAGTTGTTTTATCTCACAGGAAAAGCATTCTTTTGGTTAGAGATTAAATTTAACAATTGCATTGTTGGATATTATGGCAAAAGAATTGTAAGTTATGAAAAATGTTTAGAAATTTGTAAAAAAGAGCTTGCTCTTTATAAAGAACATCTTATAGAAGCAGAAAATAGTTTTAACAATTTTAAAGAGGAATGTAAATGACAAGAAAAAGAAAATTTAATCTGTTTGGACTTGGTGAAGGGGGTTCTAGAATTGCTGATGAACTTTATAAAAAAATGAAATCACACCATGATATCAATCTATCTTTTATCAATACAGCGTCACAAGATCTTGAAAAACATAAAGGCGATAATATCTTGATGCTTGAAGGCGAAGGAACTGGAAAGCGTATTGAAAAGGGAATAACTATCGTTGCTAATCATTCAGAAGAAATTCAAAATTTTGTCGAAGCTATAACAGCTGAAAACAAAGTTCATTTTCATATGATTATTGCCTGTCTTGGTGGAGGATCTGGTTCTACTATTTTTGACAAAGTTGTTGAAAGTTTACCAAGTCATGAAAAAATTGTAGCAATTTTAGTTCTTCCAGAACTTTCAGAAGAAATTCCTGCTAATCCAAATAGCTTTCTTAATCTTCAGCGAATTTATTTCAAATATTCTTCTAAGCTTAGTAACATGATTATTATTGACAATGATGAACTGTTTAAAAGCTTCTCAAAAACTGTTGATGTTGAAAACTATTATGATAAAGCAAATGATTTTCTTACTCATAGATTAGATTCTATATTTTCATTAGACGGGTTTACATCTCAAACTCATTCAAGCGTTGACAATAATGAAATTGATGAAGTTTTGTTTTCAGGAAATGGTTGTTTTAAATGTTACAGTATCAAGTTTGAAGAACTTACTAACGAAATGGTAGAAGGAATCTTTGAACAATTTATTGAAGTAGATACAGATATATTTCAGGTTGGTAATTGGAAAAGTGCAAAAAGAGTTTTAGCTTTCATAGAATATAAAAACCAACAATGTATTGATATGAAACGTTTCTTTAGATTACAAGAAATAATTAAGAAAAAGGTTAAAAATACTTATTTTGCTTTTTCAGCTAAAATTAGTAAAGAACTTGACTTAAATTATGCCATAACTATTTTTGCTAACGGACTTGATTTGCCAACAAAAAGAATTAGTAAAATTAGCAAAGAAGCTAAAAGATCTTTAGTTCTTTTAAGAGAGAAAAACGATAAGACTAAAGACAAAGAAGTTTTTAAAAAAGAAAAAGGATTTAATTTTAAGTTCTAAACTTTAAATTTATAAAAGAGCTAAATAATTTCTATTTAGCTCTTTATTTTGTTCTGTTAATTAATAACTATAAAATAAAAGTTTAAAAGTTAATATATAAAATTTTTATATATTAGATTTAATAATTAAGATATTATAATTTAAGTTAATCTATTTAAAAATATTATAATAAAAACAAAACTATTTAAAGTTTTTTATATTTTAACTTATTTATAACTTTTAAACTTATAATTTAATTCTATTAATATAAAAATATAATGATTATATTAAATATTATAAATATATAAAATAAGAATTAATACTAACTTTTAAAAGTATTAAGAATTTTAAAATTTTTTAAAAAAAAGAACAATTTTGAAGCAAAAAAGGAGTGATTTTTGAAAGTTATATTTAAATTATATATAATTATAATTAACTAGCTTTTTGTGCTTTCTAACTATTTAAAATCATTACAATTTTGAGCTGTAAAAAATGCATTTTAAAAAATTTAAATCTACTAAAATAAGTAACTATACATCTAAAATCCAATTTTTCATAAATTTCTAAACTACTAATATTTATACTTTTTAAAATATTAATTTATAACTATTTTTCACTTAGTTAGATATAAACTTAATCCTGCTCCTACAAGAACGCCAAGCAAAAACGATGTTCCTAATCTCTTTATCTCTTGCCAAAATGTAGGAAAAGATTTGTTTTTCATTACATCACTAATCTTATCACTTTGCAATTGATACATCTTAGCATCAGTATAAAGAGAAGCAGCATCTTCATCTAGCATTACTGTTGTTCCGATTTCTGTCCCAGGTTTAATTGTAGGATTAACGATATCTTTACCAGCTAAAATATCTTTAGCTACTGAATCTCTATACTCTTCTTCAGTAACTATAAAGTCGTCAGGGCTTGGGAGTTTGAGAGTGTAGCATGCCGTTAATAGCATAATGCAGCTGATCAAGAGGCAAAGACCTTGTATAAACTTTGTTTTTTTCATAATTATTCTCCATTGTTTGAATTGCTTGAAAATTAGGATTTAATTCAGTGCTTATATGTTGTTCTGGTTTAGTAAACTTATTATATAGCCAAGCACCAAAAATCATTATTGAAATAATAACAATTAACATTATAACAAGTTTTAACCACCAAGGAATCATTTTCATATTTTTCTCCTTTTTATTATCCCCAAATATTGATTGTTAGATAACATGCATTATAAAGCAATGAATTTGCTGAACCTAGTTGCAATACATTTACATAATGATATCCTGGAGTCATTAGTTGAATACCGGAACTTCCTGTTCTAAACCTATTGTCATCATTAGTTCCATTTCTAAAGTAAATAGTTGTTGTGTCATCTGGAACAGAAGTAGAATCATAGCCTACAGAATTTGCATTTGCTCCACTAGATCCTGTTCCATAATAATAAACCTGCATCATTGTATGTAAGTTAAGAAAATCCTCATGTTGAATAAATTCAATTCTAGTTAAAGCAATGTTGTTTAGCCATGTTCTCCAAGATGCAGTTGTATACGAATGAGAAGTTGTATTACTAATAAAGCCATATTTTTGTTTAGGGTTCCATTTACTAATAGCAAAAAGAGCTGAATTTTCATCATAATAAAATGGTGTTCCACTTGCTGTTACTAAATATACCCAACCTGCCAATCGCCAATTTTTAGCATCTCCTGTAGTTCCTAAATACTTGTTTGCATTTGGACTATATATACTAGTTCTTAACTGGTTCGGCATAGATGTAACTAAAGAATTGCTAGCGTAAACAAATAATGTAGTAGCAGCTACTGTAGGTGAAGTAGAATCTGTTCCATCATCTAAAATCATAGTTGAAAGATTATCTAGTGTTCTTATTGTAGTCGATAAATTAGCAATTTCTCCATTAATATAAAATAAGCCATTTGTTCCTCCTATACCAGTTAATTGGATCATATTAGATCCAACCATGGTCATCCTTACATTTGCTATTTCATTAAATAACGCAGATTGATTAATCCAAATAGATCCATTATATACCATAGTATCTAATGTAGCTGGAGCTGAAACAGTAACATCATCTAATCCAGCTAAACTATGAGTATAAGTACAATCAGTGTTTATCCATGTACTACCATCATGCATAAGAATATCTAAAGTAGCTGGAGAAATAATTGTAACATCTGACATACTAGCTAATTTAGTAAATCCTGAACCAGTAGCGCTGAATTGAGTATTTATCCAGGTTGAACCATCAAATATTAAAGTGTCTACTGTTGCTGGCGTAGCAATAACAACGTCAGATAAACTTCTTAATTCAGTTATTCCTCCTGGGTCATTTAAAGTTGTATTAACCCAAGTGCTTCCATCATACAGAATTATGTCTAAGGTAGCAGGAGTGATTGTAACATCAGAAAGACTTGCTAATTCAGTTACTCCACTGCTGCTTGCAGCCCATTTTACACCAGATGCCTCACCAGAATCTGCTGTCAATACCGTTCCGTTTGCGTCGACAGACAGTGCTACAAACGTCCCCGCCGCAGTCCCGACGAGGATAACACCTTTCGCTGTGTATCCTGATTCTAATACATATTGAGTATGGGGATCGCCTTCTTCGAGATTTAAGAGACCGGCATGATCTATGATAGGCTCATATAACATTGTACGGGCGACAATCTGCATCGCTCCTTCGCCGACTCCCTTGACCAGAACCGTTCCAATCTCCTGACGGATATTAGGGTATGTTGGCGGTGTGGTAGTCATAGCACCTGCGATATCAGCCGATACATATAACACATCCCCTTCTGCAAATGCGTCCGTATTGAAATGTTCCATCAGGCCAACCTGCATCACCCGGCCAAACGTGCCAGACGTTATTTCCTCGATGGCTATTCCGATAGCGGGCATGGTATCAATCGAATCTGATTTGGCAAGATCAACCGTTGGTACGTTCCGGGACGATCCGGTGGCATAAACCAACTGCCCTATTGTGATATCTACATCTGCCTTGACCACATACACAGAATCACGTACTAATTTACGCACCATCCCGGTTGCATCTATGGATTCGAGGAATGTGAAACCCTTAAAATCCATCGCCCGGATACGGATAACATCTGCCGCCGGAGTCGTATCATCGGCGGTTTCGGTAAAATCTATATATGCCTCAACGGGATTTGCCCCGTCAACTCTAACGTATGTATCGTCGGAAACGCCTGTATCTTGTAAATAACCTCCAGCTGTCAAAGAAACAAAATTATCTTGACTTCCAGTAATTGGATTATGATCACTTAAGCTATCAAAATCATGAAGTCTAACATGGATATTATCATGATCATAAATACTTTCATGGACAGACATTATATTAGTTGGAATTAAAGAGGTGATATAAGTAGAATGAATATATGTAGATAAATGATTTGTTAATTGAGCCCCTATGTAAACACTAGTAACTCTAGAAGCTAAAAGATTATCCGGAGTAATTCTATAATTAGTTAGATTTTGGACAATAGGGATAAACTCAGCACCACTAATAGAAGTAGTTAGAGTATCTTCACTTATTTTTATATCTGCCATTTTTATTATTCCCTAACAAATCTATTTCCATCTTCACGAAGTATATAAGAAGCATCCTCTCTTAAAATATATCCAGTAACAGCCTCTTCAACAAATATTTTATTTTCTTCGAATGGTAAATAACTTTCACCATTTACATTTAAAATAAAGAAATTTTGATCATCTATAACATATGAAACTCCAGAAGCGAAAATATTTTCTCCTTCCCAACCTCTTTTATCACTTTTTAAAGTTATATAATCAAAAGGGTTTAAAATCTTAAAAGTTTCTAAACTAATATCAATATTATGAACTTGAGTAAAACTTTTATTAACTTCACACTTTCCATATAAAACTGCTTCTTCTTCTGTGGTCAGATTTTCAACCTGAACAGTTCCAATTGGTCTGTCTCCCCTACCCTTTTTAACTTTAATATCTATCATACTAAGTACGTTTTTAAGTTAGAGCTTGCAGAACCGGGAGCATATCTTAATATAGAAACAGTTCCTCCTATATTTTTAGTCTTTGTCACTTCTACAGTAGCATTAATTGGATAAGTATTTGAATCACTATCAGGAGCAACAGCTTTTACATACCCTCCATCTAATAGTTGAATTGTATAAATCTTTTTTGAATTACTATATGCAATAATTCTACCAGTATCAATATTGTTTATTGATTGTCCAGCAGCTAAAATTTGCAGTTGTTGTGTTACTTTAAGATTATCTTTATATGACATTATCAATCCTCAAAATTAATATAATCTTCACATTCTGCGTTAGTAGTACAAATATTATTTTCATCAATAGTTAAAGAAATAGAAGATAGAAATAAAGTTTTGCCTATCCACCCTCTTTGATTGCTATTTACGTTTACACAATCAAAAGGATCAGCTATAATACACTCTTCTTGTGAAATTCCAATTTTATCAACCATTACCCATTGGTCATTTATCTCTTTTTCACCATAAAGTAAAGCCTCAGCTTCTGTTGTTAAATTTTCAACTTGAATAGTGCCAATGGGTCTATCACCAGCTCCTCTTTTAACTTTTAAATCTATCATTGAGTAACTACAACCCTAACATAAACTATTCCATGATAATATATTGAAACTGGATTTTTTATAGTTTCTGAATTACTGCTTACATTAATATATTCTTCAAAAGTGGCATATTCTCCGGTCCACCAAGACCCGTTAACTTCACCTTCTGTTCGACCGCCTATCTTTTCTAATACTGATGCTGGAGCATAATTAGCTCCATTAATAGATGTATTTACAGATTCATAACCTTCTGCTAAACATTCTACTTCAGCTGTGAAAGGGACAGCTCTTTTAAACGTAGCCCACCCTTTATCAACTCCCATTTCAACCACCCCCATCCCACCTGGATTACCAGAAGTAAATTGAGTTTCCTCATCAAATGCATTTTCTGTTTTTGGCCACCAAATAGTAACTGAAGCTCCAGCTATTCCTGTATCAGTTTCAGAATCTTTAACAAAAACTTTAAGTGTAAATTGAGGAACTTCGGGATTAATCTTTTCGTCTTGTTGTTCTGTTTCTTCAAAATAACCATAAACCACGCATAAAACAATAGTATTGACACCTATTGTGTCAGTATAAATAGAACAATTAGTGCATACATTATTACTAAATTCATAATATCCATTATCTAAAGGAGGAAGATACTTTTTTAATTTTAATGGATTATCAGCTTCTGAATACCCAGAGAACACTCCTGAAAACTCAATTGGTTGCCATTCACTATAATAATGATCATAATTATTATTATCTTTATTGTTACTGTTATCATTGTTATTGTTATTGTTGTCGGTACTGCTTTTATTTATAGATATCTCACAAATATCTATTTCGGATCCAGCCATACCTAATATATGAGTTACATCTTCTAATGAAGAAGGCATTGTTGAAGGAGCTGTAAATAGAATTTTAGCTAATCCTCCAGTAACATACGTAGCCCAAATATTAGCTCCTTGAGGAAATAAAGGGACGTCTACTCCTAAAATAACAGTACTACCAGATACTGTTTCTATGCTGCTTATATAATTAGTTCCAGATTTAGTTGAATTTAAATATAGCCCAGAAATTGAGCTTGGTATATCTGGAAGACTCAACCTAGACTCAGTATGACCGGCACCACTTATTTTTATATTATCTACTATAGTTGATAAAGTTGTAGCTGTATTTGCAGATAATGATCCATGACCTTCTATAATTGAAAAAGTAACAGTAAAACCATCATAAATTGGATTACCACTTGAGTTAGTAACTTTAGCCATAATATCTGCAGTTTCAGTTATAGCTAAAGAACTTGGATTAGCAGATAAAGAAATGCCAGAAACATTAGGGTCTTGTACAGTAACAAGTTTATAATCATTAGCAGAACCTCCACCAGAAGAAGAGAATTCTGCTTCTATCCATACCCAACCTCCACCACCATCTTGAGATCTAACCCTTGTGGTAGCAGAACCATCCTCTATTAGAACGCTTGGAGAAGAAATATCAACACTAACATCATATGCAGTTGATTGAGAGAATGTACATAGTCTTCCACCTCTATATGTTATTAAGTAGTCAGTATTCATTGGCATAAAAGTTGAAGTAATAATTGTTGTTTCACCTTTTTTATAAGCATCTGGTCCAAGTTCTACCACAGTAGAATGCCCTCCGATACCATCATCTAACCAAATGCCAACAACTTCTGCTATTGGATTTGAAACGCTTATTTCAAAAGCTGAAGAATCAGATGCTTGTTGAGACTCATCTTCATATAAAGTTAAAGTTTCTAATTCTCCAGAAGGCTTATAGCAAAGAGCAGTAGCATATAGATAGTCGGCTCCATCTGATTTTAAAGAGTCTTTTGAAAGTCCTAGCTTTACAACGGGTCTGTTTTTTTCATATGTCCCACCTTCATAAGATTGAACTCTTATTTCATTTTTTCCTTCGGGAATAGTACGATCTTCTGACAAACCAATAATATCAAATTTTCCATCAAATGTAGCTACTGAGGGTTTTCCTTCTGTTGTAAATTCTTTATACGTAGCAACAAGAGTATCGTCATGATAAGTTATTAATGTTCCATTGCAAGCTTTAACTAAATCATTTATTATTTCAAGTGGAGTCTTTTTATCAGTACCATATTTTGATGCAGGAAGAGTTGAATCAGGAATTAGCCAGCTTAAAGTTATTCCGCTTGTGCAAAGAGTTTCTGCGACTGCTTTTTTAGAATTTAGATTTTCAAAGATAGTAGTTATTTGAGTAGAATAAGGTTCATCTAAAATAGCAACGGCAGATCTACCTGAAATAGAGGCTTCTGCACCAATAATACCAGTACTAAAGCTAGTAGATTCCCAAAAGAAATTCCCCATAAAAATTGAATTTAAATAAAGTTGAATTCTTGTTTGAGTCCATTCTTGGTCACGTCTTAAGTATTCTCTTTTTCCATATATAATACTTTTATCTCTAAGATAAATTGTAATATGCTTAACAGGAGCGTCTTCAGAATTATTATACTCAATGCGATAAACTTTATCACTAATGTCTACACCGTCTAGATAAACTTGTTTTGTAACTTGCTTGATTTCAATTGCCATTACGTATTGTTCACTTCTGTCAATCTAATTCTATTAAAAGTTGTACCGTATATCTTATTTACCTCAACTAATCTAATTCTATTTTGATTTGTATAACCAGCAATTTCAGTTAAAGCAGACCCACCAACTCTACTACGAGAATGCCTAACTATTTGAAGTAAATTATTTCTTGATCGGAGTTGATATTTTTGTCCTATATCTGTTATATTTATATAATTGCATTTTAATGTTCCAAAAGAATAGTTAGTCCATTGATCACCAATAAACCAGTACCAATTAGTTTGATCATGCTGAATATAGCTATTTATAATAGTTGTTTGTGAACCATTATCTAACTTAAATTTTTTTGTTACAGGATTAAAAATTACATTTATATAATAATCTATATCTTGGGAAATGTTTCTTGTTATTGAAGAAGCAACCCAAGTTTCATTGGTACCATCATATCTATAAACAGATCCTGCATTTGTATAAAAACTCCATAGTTCTTTATATACACCATTAACATTTTGTAGCATGCATCTAATCCTAAAAGCACCTATATTTGATAGGGTTATAGGAGATGTAGATTGAGTAATAGCTAATACATGAATATTGTTTCCAGTATTAATAGAAGTTATATTATAACCAACTTTTATTTTAATTGATTTATCATAAAATTCAGAAACTTTAGCTTCATCTAAATTTGTTATAATAGCGGCATCTGAAGTAGCTGTTGTAACTATTATCGCTATAGAATTGCTTTGCGTAATAGAACCCCCTCCGTCAGTTGTAGTAACTATTGTTGGCTGAAAAGTTCCATCTGGCAAATTAAAATTTTCAATAAAAAAGAAACCCAATTTATTTTCCTATATATATTTTATATAATATTGTTCCACTTCCACTATCTGGGGAATAGTTACCTACTCGTATTTCGCCCGTAGCTCCAACAGATATTACTGAGTTAAAACCACCTGAATTAATATATCCTTTTATACCTAAATATTTTCTTTCGGTTACTATATCATCAGATCTCTTCCAATATCCAGAAACGTAAACAATTTTTATTTTTGAATAACCAGGAGGAACAGTTATCTTACCTCCAGCCCACATATTTGATCCTGGAGTCCAATTCCATCCCCATGAAGACCAAGAACCACTCCAATAAACTATTCCCCCATACTGCGTCCACGTTATAGAAGACCCAGATTTTTGTTGGTCTTCTAATGATTTTTGTTGGTCTTCTAATTCTTTTGCAGTAATATTTATTCTGAAACCTCCAGTTCCAGGCCCTCCAGTTCCATTATTATTCATTTCTATCAAAAAA
>JALOBX010000020.1 GCA_023228065.1 Candidatus Pacearchaeota archaeon
ACAATTCTTCTTTTTAGATATCCAGAGAATATATTGACTATAGATTGCCTTTCAAGGAATAAAAGGAAGCAGAATAACAGGGAAAAGACGACTAAATTAGTTTTTGGAGTTATTCCAAAGAAGATAAAGATATAGAAGAAAAGACCGGAAATTAGGGCCCCGGATATACCCAATAATACTATTTTTATTCCCAAAATCTGCTTCTCTTTGAGGGTCTTTAAATCATACCCGTCTAGGAGCGCTAAAAGGCCTATCCAGACCGGTAAAAGGCAAGAAAAGGGGATTAGGTGTTTAATGATAAGGTCGCGCGTAAAGCCGTTCCCAAACCTTATTATCAGGGTTATAATTAAAGCCAAGTAATATAATATAATATCCCCAAAAAGCAGTATTAATCTTCTTAAAAAGCTTGGAAAAATCATTATCCTAATCTTATATTAATGGTATGGTGAAATCAATAGATCTAAGTTTGAAGATAGAAGGAATATTTAAAACAATTGCAGTTTCAATTGGATATCTTTTAGCCTTGACTCCTTTGGTTTTTGGATATTTTATTTTTGGGTATATAACCACTAAAATATTATACATATTCGCCTTATCGGAGATACTTTTTTTATGTTGGTTGGTATTAATGATAGCTAATAAACGATATAGAAAAAAGGTAAAAAGTATTATTTTCTCTTTGGGGATTTTTTTAATAGTAATGATGATCGCTTCAATATTTGGAATTGATCCAGTTATGAGTTTTTGGTCAAATTTTTCTAGAGGGACTGGGCTATTATTTTTAATACATTTATTTTTTATGTCCGTCTCTACGATATCTATCTTCGATAAAAAAATATGGCATCAAATATTGTCATTAATGGCATTTATTGGGGGGATAATTGCTTTAGTCATAGTATGCGGGTACATAGGTTTTTTAGATAAAGACCTGACGATAGATTATGCAACTTTTGGTAATAGTTCATTTTTGGCTACATATTTATTATTTTGCCTTTTTTTTGCCATATACGCTGGCTTTCAAAAAGAAGAAAAGATTATTTTTGGACTCCTTGGAGCTAAAGAAATACGCTTCCTGATGAGATTATCCGCCGTATTCTGTTTGATAGGGTTAATTTTAAGTACTGGTAGGGCATCTGCAGCTTCATCTGTTATTGGATTAATGCTTCTTTTTATACTTTTCCTGGGATTCAAGGGTAAAAATAAAACTATAAGAATAGTAGGGAAAATATTAGCAGTGCTATGTGTTAGCGGTATATTGTTCTCCGTTATTCTTCTTAATATTCCAAATACATTTGTTCAAAAAGAATTTTCTAAATTTGCAACAAATATAAGACCAGTTGTTTGGCAAATATCTGGCGAATTGATTAAAGAAAAACCAATATTAGGTTATGGAATGGAGAACTTCGAGACAGCTTTTGCCTCTAAAGCAAATTTGTCATTGTTTTATGCCAGCCATGGGAAAGAATTAAGATTTGATAAAGCCCATAGTATTATTTGGGATACGCTAATTTCTGGCGGATTGTTAGGATTATTATCATATTTGGGAATTTTTGCTGCAGTAGTATATTTTCTTTGGAAGAAAAGGAATAAATTTTGGTTATTCTCTAGCTTTCTTTGCCTTTTTCTTGCTTATTTTTTACAGAATTTAACTGTTTTCGATTCACCAATAACATATTTTTGTTTTTTCATAGCGATATCTTTTCTATCTTTTCTAGAGACAGAGCCAGAAAAAGATCAGGGAAAGATAAATATTTTAAAAGGAAGCACAATAATTTTAGTTATTATAATTTTCATATTTAGTTGGTTTTACTTTGTCCACAAACAATACATAATTGTTAGGATGGCATCAAGTTTGATATATGAATATAAAAGCGAAGAAGAAAAGATTAAAATTATGGAGGAGTTTAATAAAATATCTATCTGGGGTAAATATCAGACCATTGAGCTATATGTCAATGATGTTCTTGGAAAATTCAAAGAACAGAAATTAAACCCAGAATTTCTTAAATTTGCCCTAGACCAATCAATGAAAGTTAAAAAAGAAAAACCCAACAATTATTATAATTTAATACTAATATCAAACATATCAAGGCATTTAGAAAATTTTAAATTATCAGAAATGGTTCTGAAGGAAGCGGAGGCAATAAATAATCAGAATATGTATTATTTAGAATCCCTGATAGATTTAAAAATAGCAGAAAATCAGAACAAAGAAGTCTTTGAGATAATTGAAAAAACGATAATTAGGGAGCCAAGAATACAATATTTATACGAACAGGCCTTGAGATTGGCTAGATTATTAAAAGATGAGAGTTCGGTGGATAAATATGCGACAATACTTCAAAGAAGATTTAATGTTCTAAGTCCTTGACATTTTTAGAGGTATTTGCTAAGATGTAGCCAGGTGGGTGAAAACCCGACAAAAGTCAGCGAAAGGCCTCCGGTTTCTGGGGGCTTTTTGCTTCTTGCCATAATGGTATGTTTTGCTATACTATAACTGGGTTCCGGTGTACGCACCCACCAATGACTTTGTCGGGGTCAACTGCCGGGACCCATTAATTTAAATCAATGGATAATCTGACAGGAATAAAAAGGAATGTTTCATTAAAGAATCATTCCACCTTCAGAATAGGAGGAATTGCTAAGTATTTTTTTGAAGCAGAAAACAAAGAAGAAATATTAAAAGCTATAAAAACGGCAAAAAAATCACATTTGCCTTTTTTTATCCTCGGGGGAGGAAGCAACATCCTTTTTTCTGACAAAAGATTCAACGGTTTGATTATTAAAATAAATAATCAGGATTTAAAAATAAAAAAGAACGTGATCATTGCCGGAGCGGGAATAAAGCTATCCAGATTAGTCTTAGAATCAGCAAGGCATAATTTATCTGGATTAGAATGGGCAGCTGGGCTTCCAGGAACTTTAGGAGGGGCGATATATGGCAATGCCGGGGCATTTTCTAAATCTATCAAGGATTCTGTAAAATCAATTAAGGTTTTTGATGCAAAAATCTCAAAAATTAAAAATCTTTCTGCAAAACAATGTAAGTTTGGATACAAAGAAAGCATTTTTAAGAAAAATAGAAATCTTGTAATCATTTCTTGTGAATTAATTCTTAAAAAGGGAAACTTAAAAGAAGAAATAACAAAAGCAATTTCTCAAAGAAAGAAAACCCAACCTTTAAATTTTCCTTCAGCCGGTTGCATTTTTAAAAACTATCTTGGCAAGATAAAAAACAGAAAAATAGTTTTGAAATATCCTGAATTGGAAATGTTCAATGAAAAAATAATAATTCCAGCAGGATTTCTAATAGAAAAATGCGGTTTAAAGGGAAAAAAGATCGGAGGAGCTCAAATTTCTAAATTGCACGCCAATTTTATCATCAATACAAACGATGCTAAAGCAAAGGATGTCTTAAAATTGATTAATTTAATAGAAAAAAAGGTAAAAAAGGAATTTAAGATAAGCATGGAAAAAGAAATTCAGATTTTTAATTGACTCCCTTTGATATATTTGGGAAAATATATTCGAGATAAAAAAAATGAAAATAAATATAAAAACAACTAATATTTCTTTAGACGAGGCTTTAAGGATCTGGACAGAAGATAAAATGAATGAGCTCGGAAAATTTTTAGGCGGTTTCGGCCCGGATGATTCTCCTGAAAAAGGATTAAAAGTTAAAGGCGAGATCTGGGTAGAAATAGGCAAAACCACTAAGCATCATTTAAAAGGAGACGTATTCAGGGCAGAAGCCCAGATATATCTTCCCAACAAGAGTATAAGGTCAGAAGTTATCCATGAAGATCTGAGAACGGCCATTGTTTTAGCCAGGGATGAATTAGGAAATGAAATTAAAAAATATAGAGGCAGAAGAATTGCCAGGGCCAGGGGCTGGGCTAGAAAGACTAAGGAATGGTTAAGGGATTCGGAAGTATTTCTTAATGATAAGAAGAAAAAAGCCCTAAAGATCCTAGGGATAAATAAAAAATAATTAATAAAAAAAACGGATTATCTTAATCCGTCTTTCTTTTAAGGCCTTTTTGTGGTAGATTGATTAGAAATTAAATAATATTATGTCATTTCTTTCAAAGATTCTGGGCGATGACAATCAGAAATTCGTAAAACAGACAGAATCAATAGTCCAGAAGATTAATAACCTAGAAAATGAAATTTCTTCGCTTTCTGACGATCGGTTAAAAGAAAGGTCTTTGAATTTGATTGAGGTGCTTAAAAATGGAAAAACATTGGATGATATTTTGGAAGAATCTTTTGCCCTGATTAGGGAAAGTGCTAAAAGGACCTTGAGTCAAAGGCATTTTGACGTTCAACTAATAGGGGGTATAGCTTTGCATAAGGGAAAGATTGCTGAAATGAGAACAGGAGAAGGAAAAACACTGGCTGCTACTGCTCCGGCATATCTTAATGCTTTATCCAAAAAAGGAGTGCATATTGTTACCGTAAATGACTACCTGGCCAAAAGAGATGCTGTCTGGATGGGCCAGATATACCACCTCTTGGGATTAAGCGTTGGCTGCATAGCCCATGAATCAGCTTTTTTGTATGATCCTACATACAAAGCAGATAATATCGAGGAAATGGACAAGCAGAGAGATGAGGCCGGAAGCTTTAAAGTAATGGAGGACTATCTAAGGCCTGTTTCCAGGAAAGAAGCATATCTTGCAGATATTACCTATGGGACCAATCATGAATTCGGTTTTGATTATCTTAGGGATAATATGATATATGACCAGAGCCAGAAAGCTCAAAGAGAATTATCTTTTGCCATAATTGACGAAGTTGATTCCATTTTAATTGATGAAGCCAGGACGCCCTTGATCATATCTGCTCCAGACACTGAAAGCTCTGCTATGTACAGGGATTTTGCCAAAATAATACCACAATTAAAATCAGAGACAGATTATCAGATGTTTGAAAAAGAAAAAGCAGTAACTTTAACAGAAGAAGGGATTTTAAGAATAGAAAAGATCTTAGGAACAGATAATATATATGAGGATAAAGGGGTAAGATATCTTCATTATCTTGAGCAGTCATTAAGAGCAGAAGTTTTGTTTAAAAAAGACCGCGACTATGTTGTGAAAGACGGCCAGATTATAATTATTGATGAATTTACCGGAAGATTGATGCATGGAAGAAGATGGTCTGGAGGATTGCATCAGGCAATGGAAGCAAAAGAGGGATTGAATGTGCAGGCAGAATCAATTACGCTAGCTACAATTTCAATTCAAAACTATTTCAGA
>JALOBX010000021.1 GCA_023228065.1 Candidatus Pacearchaeota archaeon
GTTGTTCTATGGATTCCTTCTTTGATTTCTAAATCCCTTCGAATTGGATCACCAATTTCTTTCAAAGTAAACTCTTTTCCACATTTTTCGCAATATGTTAAATTATAGTATTGAATTACGCCAAATAAAAATACAGACGCGGCTCCAATTATCAATCCAAATAAAAAAACCCACGGAGCAAGATTTTGTGGAGTTGAAGGGAAGTAATTAAAATAAAATACATTGAATGAACTATTTGTTGGACTAGGAAAAAGAGATTTAATTCCGGTTATTATCGTAAAAATGGATGCAATAAAACTAATAATTCCGGCAATCATTACTCCTTTTTGCCCAAGTTTTCTGATTAAGTATGGAGATGATCTCGCAAAAAAACTAACGTTTTGTTTTTTAATTTTATATTGTTTTGATTGATCAACCACAATTTTATTCTGAACAACTTTTGCACCGGGTCCAATCGCTATCCCGTCACCTTGGATTTGATTTCCATCGCCAATATGAACTGATGAATCAATTGTTTTTTTATTTTTCAATTCGAGCATCCCTCCCTATTGCCGCATCTCCAGAAATTACATTTCCCTCCCCGATATTAACAGAATTATCATGTAAGATTTTTATATTTGTGGTAGAAGTTTTGTTATTTATCATATACATTGAGACTATCGGTTTTCTTGTTTCTAATTCTTTCTTGTTGGCAAATTGAAAAATGAGAGTAGCAAGGTTATTGGTGAGGGGTTTACATTTTACCATAGCTGCACGCCAGCAGTCCGGATCATTTTCTGAAGAAATTGCTTCATGGAATAATTCACACATATCTACACCATTATTATCATTGTATTTGCGAAATATTTGACAACCTTTTTGGAGTGATTTTTTTGCATCAATAAAATTCTTTTCAATAATGGACAGATATACGGCATTAACTAAAGCCAGATATGCATCAAAACGTTCTTTTAAAAGAAAACTATCTGTTTTATCTCGGGTCAGCTCAAGTGTTTTTATCGCTGCTAAAAGTTCTTCTTCTTCATAAATAGTACTTTTCAATGCTTTTTCTATGTGGCATTCAAATTCAGCATAATTATAATATTCCCACATCAGGCCAATTTTTTCGTAAAAATTCCAGTGTTCAACAAAATCACAAAATCGTATTTTTCCATCTTTTGCTCGACAAAATTGATCCATGAAATTATGATAATTGGCATTAGAAATTTTGTATGCCTCGCTATATTCTCGTGCAGCTAAATCCAACTGGACCGGTGTGCCATATTCGTATAGATTGGCTCTCAATTCGTGAACAAGATATTCAAGTTCATGCGAGAACAAAATGTCTCGTGTTCCAATTTTAAATTTAACATTTTTAAGTATCTCTTTAGCGGATATAAGGGATTTTTGATTTCCAGTAATGTGATAACCTATAATGCAGGCACGTATTGTATTTTTTAATGCTTTCCCATACCCTGCCCCATCTTGACAAATTAAGAACGTATTAAGTGAGTCGGAAAATAACACCAGAGCATTTTCAGTATTTATTTGAGAATTTACACCGATTTCCGCTAAACGTTGTACTGCATTTCCTTTATTCATAACTGCATGAGCATAATTTGAAGTATTGGGTTGAAAAGTATCCAATGCATCATTGAAAAGAATAATTGCTTCATTCAGGTTTTTTTCAGGTTCTATATCTTGATCTGCAAGGAACTGTTTTGCAGTCCCCTCATTCAGAGAGGATGAGGCAAAATCTGGAGTTCCTTTTTGAAAAATTTTACGAACTTGTTCATATAGTTCGATTGCTTCATTGATATTCGATTCAACATTGATACCAAAATCTGCAAGGTACTGCTTGGATATTGCTACATTCGCAGATGCATGAGCATAATCAATAGTATTGACTAAAAAAATGGACCTTGCTTCTAAGTTTAGATCAAGTGCTTTTTCAAGATTTTCTTTATTTTTATCTTTTTCATACTCACTGATAAGTAATCTTGTAGAACCTTCGTTCAGACACGCTCCGGCGTAATCTGGAGTTCCGACAAGATAGATTTTCCGTGCTTTCTTCAACAATTCGATAGCATTATTTAAGTTATGAGAAACTTCAATACCCAATTCGGTAAGTATTAGTCTTGTACATACCTCTGTCATCAAAGAGTTCGCATAATTAATAGTAGTATGAGAAAGAAGATTCTGAGATTCTTGGCAATGTTTAACAGATTCATTAAGATTATTTTCCACATCTAATCCAAGGAATGCCAATTGCCTTCGGGCATTTGCTTTATTTAATAATAGATTTGCAAAACGCTGGGGATAATTATGAAAAGCCTCACACTCATTTTCATAAAGTTTGATTGATTCGGTGAGGTTTTTTTCCGCATCAATGCCCAAATCCGCTAGATCCTTTTTTGTACATCCCTCATTCATTGAAGCAAGGGAATAATAAAAAGAAGAGGGTTTAAAAATACTTCTTGCCTCTTCAAAAAGATTAACCGCTTTAATGAGATTTTCTACTGAATCTTTCCCAAGATGGGCAAGATCAATCCTAGCATTTCCCTCACTCAAAGTTAAATGTGCATAATATGTATTTTTCAAGGGAATTGTTTTACGTGTTTCAGAACATAAATTAATAGATTTAATTAAATTTTCTTCGACATCAATTCCAAGTTCTGCTAATGATAATCTTGCATCACATTCGGCTGTGATAGCATGAATATGATAATTAGTGAAGATTGAAAAAAGACGTTGATTTTCTCTTGAGAGAAAAATTGATTCATTTAGATTCTCTATAGATTCTATACCTAAATCTGCAAGGATGTTACATGACACTGCAGCATTATGTCGCAAGTACCCCAGTTTATTTGTATCGTATGATTGTTCATGGATACTACACAATAAACAAAACCTAGCAATCCTTGCATTAACTTCAAGCATCTCACCGTTTTTGGCATCTAAAAATGATGTATTTCCTTGACGATTGAGATACTGAATAAATTCCGGAATTTCTTCAAATGAAAAATTTTTCACCCATTCACATATTTTCTTGATATCTTGATACGTTAGAGATATAATATCATTATTAGAAAGATTGAGGATAATATTTGAAAATTTAATTACATCATTATTATCAACGGAATTTTCGATATCGTTTAGAATTTTCTTTTTTTCCATGACAATTTCCTAAATCTATATAATATTTAATAATCTGTTGAATATTGCACAACTTCATTTTTCAATGCAGTTATTACATCTTTGATTTCATCAGGAACTTGTTTCCCGGTCTCGATCATTCTTTTGGCAGCATAACGAGCAACGAGAGGCTTATTTTTATCACTGCCATCCCCAAACAATTTTTTACCTTCGCTGATGAATTCCCGGTCTAATTGTTGTTCGATCTCTCCCTGCAATAAAAACGATTTATATTCGGGATATTGTTCTTTTAATTTAGCAAGGATTGGCAATATCTCCTCTTTCTTATCTTTATCAGCCATCAGAACCCAAGGGATTTGGTATCCTTCAAGAATTTTTGGGTAGCGTAAAAAATTATTTTTCCCATTCACCGGAATGATGCTTATCCCATGTTCGTCAAGATCAAATCCTTCTGCAGAAGCAAAAACTTGCATTACCCATTGATCTGATAATCCTTCAACTAATAATACTAATCTAGAGAAGAAAAATTCCTTGTTGTCGATGTTCAAAATTTGATCATAAATACTGAAATCAAAATCCGTGAAAAAGCCTTCAGAAGGGAAAATCGCATTTGTCTTCCCCTCGCATTGAATGAATCGAACAAGTCGTGAATCGTTCGAGATCGGCAAGAAATACTGTGAGTGAGTGATCAGAATAATTTGAACTCCTTTAGATGCTTGGAGAAGTTTTCCCAATCTGCGTTGTACATGAGGATGAAGTTGGATTTCTGGCGTATCGATGCAGAGTACTTTATCCGGATGTGTTATCATATGGGTTAATAGGAATAATGTCTGGAGAATCCCAGAACCGATGTAATTTGTTGTTGAAAAAATCTGTCCTTTTTGGATCTCAATTTTCTTATCTTCATCAACCCCAAGAAATTCAATTTTTAGGTGTGGAAAGAGATTTTGAAATTGGCGTTGAATTTCTGCATACTTTTTCCGGTGATCATCGGGGCCATTTTTTAATCCATCCAAAATGTTTGCAAGGTCTTTACCTGTGGGACTAATGAGTGATTTATTTGCTTTAATCTGTGGTTTTTCTCGAAACTCCTCTAAGATAATTATTTTTGAAGCGATAATTGAAATGAGTGTCTTAAAAAAATCAGATGATTGAAAATTGATTCCATATTCAGAATTTGATGCTAGCCCATTTTGTACAAATAAAAGAGTTTCACATACTTTTTTCAATGGTATTGATTTATCTTTTTTTATTTCATTGAGAATTTCAAACCAATTAATTTCTATAAACCCAGTATCCCGAACAAATGAGTGAAAATGTCCTCTTTCATTCTCAATTTGTAGATCTCCAATTTTTAATCTATAATAGTCTCGATTACGAATTCGCGTGTAAGAATATTCTATTTCATTCGATAGGTTTTTTGTAAATTCTTCTTCAGAATATGGTAAATTAAATAGAATAATCATCCTCTGTATCTGTTCACGATCTAGGATGCATTCCAAAGAAATATGAATTTCTTTAGTTGCATCTTGAAGAAAATAATCTTCATTGTCCCACCGATTATTTAGAATAAGAATTTTTTTCAGAGCTTCAAAAATTGTTGTTTTACCAACATTATTCTCCCCGATTACTGTATTTGTATTCGGTGAAAGTGAGATTGTAAATGTGTCACTGCCATAAGAACGAAAATTTTGGATTGAGATTTTTTTAATTATCATATTGTCCTCGAAAGATAATTCTATCGAAACTATAATTATGTTATTCATTTAGCATGAGACACGAGAAAAATCTGATAAGGTTCTTAGAAGATTACGTCCTCCCCCTTTCACAAAATATTAGCAA
>JALOBX010000004.1 GCA_023228065.1 Candidatus Pacearchaeota archaeon
CTAAGTGTAACGAAGGGTGTCTTGAACCTGAGACACTAGGGATGTAAGCTTAGAAGCAGCTATCATTTAAAGAAAGCGTAACAGCTCACCTATTGAGGTACAAGGCCCTGAAGATGGACGGGGCTAAAGCATAATACCGATACTTTGGCGGCACTCAGATGAGTGACCGGGTAAGCGGGCGTCTTTTCTGCACAGAAGCATTTTCGAAAGAAAGTGTGGAGCGGAAAGGAATGATGATCCAGGCAATAGTAGGATGTGATTTTCCTGAGAATGGAAAATGTCGAAAGAGCAAGGTTTCCTTGGCAATATTCTTTAGCCAAGGGTTAGTCAGTACCTTAGTCATATCTTAACCGAGTATGATGATGGACGACAGATTAATATTTCTGTACTGATTAAATTTTATATAATGCAAATTGCTTCCGGATAAATAAGCATTCGAGAGAATGTTCTGACAGAGAAAATTGTCGAGCGTAATGCACAGACGCAAAAGAATTTGTCAGACAAAATTGTTGAGTCCAGGAGTCAGTGAAATGATTGCACTCTTAATTTAATTAACTGTACCTACAACCGACACTGGTGCTCTAGCTGAGAAGGCTAAGACATGTAAGGGATAAACCAATTAAGGGAATTCGGCATATTAGTCCTGTAGCTTCGGCTTAAGGGATGTCTATCTTTGTCTTTTTAGAAATGAGAAGGCATAGTTAGATCTCAGTAACAAAGATGGCCCGACTGTTTACCAAAAACGTAACCAATTGCTAATCCGAAAGGACTTGTATAATTGGTGAGACCTGCCCAGTCGCGGTTTCTCAAACTCCTTTTCAAGGGAGCTAAGGTCCGTGAAACGGCGGGGGTAACTATGACCCTCTTAAGGTAGCGTAATACCTTGTCGTCTGAATGGCGACTCGCATGAATGGTTCAACGAGGTTGTCACTGTCCCTAATTGGAACCTTCTGAAAATACTGTGTGGCGAAAATGCCACGGACACCTAGTGGGAAGCGAAGACCTTGTGGAACTTTACTGCAACTTGTTGTTGTGATTCTAAAGGAAATGCACAGAATAAGTAGGAGCGTCGAGTCTGTCATTTTGGTGGCAGAGGAGCGAACTTGTAATACTACTCACTTTCTTTAGAATTGCTTGACTCTTTATGGGGACAGCAGCAGGCGGGCAGTTTGACTGGGGCGGTGCCCTGTCGAAAATGTATCGATAGGACTCAAAGATAAGCTCATCCAGCTTGGAAATCTGGAGTTGAGTGCGAGGGCAAAAGCTTATCTGACTGTATTTTGAAAAGTAAGGAATGCAGGAGCGAAAGCTGGACCTAGTGAACCCACGTGCTTTTTTAATAGGAGCCGTGTCTGATAGAAAAGTTACCCCAAGGATAACAGGCTTGTCGCGCCCGATAGTCCATATTGACGGCGCGGTTTGGTACATCGCTGTCGGCTCTACCTATCCTAGCTGTGCAGAAGCAGCTAAGGGTGTCGGAGTTCACGCATTAAAAGGTATCGTTAGCTGGGTTAAGAACGTCGCGAGACAGTTTGTATGATATCTACTAGGTGTGTTGTTGAGTGAGTGGAACGAGTTTCTAGTACGAGAGGAACGGGACTTGGACGCCTCTGGTGAGCAGTTGTCATAAGGCAGGCTGCATAGCTACGCGTTGTGTGGATAAGAGCTGAATGCATCTAAGCTCGAAGCCACCCGCAAAACGACTCAACTAAGGCCGTTATAGAAGATGACGTTGATAGAGTTCGTGTGTAAGATTCAAGCTTCGGCGAGAATTTCAGCATAGAACTACTAAAAGCTTTAATTAATGTTTTTCTAAACTGAACGAGAATTTTCCAGTGCTTATGAATTTGTTTTGTTATGAGGAATGAGTTCTATATTATATAATTTAAAGAAATATATTTAAACATAATAATTCTTATAAATAAATAAAGAGGAGGTGAGTTCTAATGGAGCAGAAAGAATTTGTAGCGTCTATGTTTAAGACATTTAGTTTAGACTTAAAGACACTTCCGTCGAGAATTGCGTTTCAAAAAACAATATATCTATTACAAGAACTTTCATCTAAAAATGATTTCACATTTAGGTGGAATAATTTTGGACCATATTCCTCTGCATTAGCACATATTGGATTTTCTATCAATGAGGTTGATGTTATAGATGCACAAATAGTCACTGGACCAAATATAGAGAGATTTAAAGAATTAGTAAAAGGACATGAAAAAGATTCAAAATTTTTAGAAATCTTAGCAGATATAATTTTTATAAAGAAAGATATGAAAAAAAATAAAGAAGAAGAGATTTTTTTAGAATTAGTAAATCATAGAACATATTTGAATGACAGAGATTTATTTAAATTAGCTATTGAAAGATTATCTAAGTTTAATCTCATTTAATAGTTTTTTTAATTTTTTATTTTTTCTGTCTGTAATTTGAGCTATTGAAGTTAAACATCCTTTCTTATTGTATGTAAAACCAGAATCTTTCATAATGAAAAGATTACATTTATTTTGAATTGCACAGGATAGATTAAGTTTATCTTGTGATTTTTCATCACCACGGATATTTAAATCAGAATGATTTTTTATTGTTTCTTCACAGATATATAATAATTTAAAAGATAATAGTTTATTAAAGAGGTCTTCTAATATATCATTATATCGATAATTGGCTTCTTTTTTAAATTTTAAAAGTTTTTTCATTATTTCTCCAAGGATGATTGTAGATACATGTCCAATATAGATATTTTCTTTTGCTCCATTAAGAATCACATCACATTCTTCAGAAAATTTTCCTTCATCATATGCTCCCAGAAATATTGAAGAATCAATCATATTACTTCTTCGTTTTCTTTCTGTACAATTACAATCTTTAAATTCAATCCCACAATAAGGACAGTAATCTATCATTAAAGATAATTAGTTTATTCTTTTAAAAAAATTATTGTACTCTATTTTTTCCTTAACTTTATTTCTCCTTTTTTTGCTTCTGCTGAAAGTTCATCTCCTTCGTGAAAACCAGATTTATCTAAGGTCTCCTTGGGAATATTAATTTTGTATTTATGATAATCTTTTCCATTATATTCTCTTGATTTTTCTTTTAGTATTTTCATATTACTAAATATTGCTACTTCTTTATAAATTTTTAGAGACCGAAACATTTATATATATTAGGGACCTAAAATTAATATGATCGGTTGTAATTATGGTTCAGTTTTTGCTTTTGGGTTCTTAGTAGCTTTGTTTGTGTTTTATATTTCTCATATCATCTCTATAATGATACAACAAAGAAGAGAAAAGGATATAAAATGAGAAAAATAAAGAGAGGGATGGAAAAAGAGAAGGATATTAACAATTTTGTGAATAAGATAATTGTTGGAGATTGTATTGAAGAATTGAAAAAATTTCCAGATAATTCAGTAGATTTAATCTTTGCAGATCCTCCTTATAATCTTCAATTACGAGGCGATCTTTGGAGACCAAATCAAACCAAAGTTGATGCTGTTAATGATAACTGGGATAAATATGAAAGTTTTGAACATTACGATGGATTTACTCTTGCTTGGTTAGAAGAATGTAGAAGAGTGTTAAAAGAGAATGGGACTATTTGGGTTATTGGTTCTTATCATAATATCTTTAGAGTGGGTAAAATTATGCAGGATTTAGGTTTTTGGATTTTGAATGATATCCTCTGGATAAAAACAAATCCAATGCCCAATTTTAAGGGGACTAGATTTAACAATGCTCATGAAACATTAATTTGGGCTTCAAAAAATAAAGATTCTAAATTTACTTTTCATTACAAGGGTATGAAATCTTATAATGATGACAAACAAATGAGAAGTGATTGGTATATTCCTATCTGTCTTGGGAACGAAAGATTAAAAGGCAAAGATGGAGATAAAGTACATTCCACACAAAAACCAGAAGCACTCCTGTATAGAATAATCCTTTCTACATCTAATCAGAAAGACATTATACTAGACCCATTTATGGGAAGTGGAACAACAGGTGCTGTAGCAAAAAAACTAGGAAGGAATTTTATTGGTATAGAAAAAGAAAAAAAATATATTAATCAAGCAATAA
The DNA here is from genome assembly GCA_023228065.1 of Candidatus Pacearchaeota archaeon. Next base: position 4,083 of record JALOBX010000004.1, read on the forward strand.
TAAGAATAGGAGAAACAAAAACACTGGCAGAGGAATTTTTAAAATATCCTATAGAGAAAATTGAACAAAAAATTCCTTTCGGAAGTTTAATTGAATCTGGGTTTATTGAAGTCGGAGAGAAAGTGTTTTCTCAAGATAGAAAACATAGTGCAGAAGTTTTATCTGATGGAACATTAAACTATGACGAAATTGGTTCAATTCATAAAATAAGTGCAAAGATATTAGGGAAACCAACCAATAACGGATGGGAATTCTGGCACGTAGAAAGAGGGGGAAAATTAAAATCGATTAATGAATTAAGAAAAGAATTTAGGGAAAGATTTGTGGGGGAGAATCATTAATCAAGTTCTTTTACTTTTTTGAATATCTTTTCTCTTATTTTGTCGAACTCTTCTTCTGAATCTTCACTAATTTTTAATAAGATAGTTTCAATCTCTTGAAAAGTAATATCTAATTTAAGTTTATCAAATAATTCTCTAGAACGCATAATATTAACATGTTCTTCCAAAAATTTATTATTATAACGAGTATGCTGATTAAAATAATATAAAATTGGTATGAATTTTGATTTATTTTTTATTTTAAGTTTTCTAACTAAACCTGCAAAAGTTTTCAAAAATTTTCTATTAATATCTTTAAATTTACCTGTATCATGATCATCATTATACTTTAATTCAACATAATAATATTTTCCTTCTTTATTTTTTAAGATTAAATCAACATCCCCCATTTCCTTAGAAAAAATAAGATTATCATCATTTTGATTTTTAAAGATTAAATCTATTAGTTTGTTAAATTCTTTTTCAGAATATTCTATGTGGTGGTTCACATAATTATCTATCTCTCTTTCACAATCTTTTTCTAATTCTAAATAAATGTCTTTCTTTCCAGATAATTCTCCTATGGTTTCAGAATCTTTTGATTCTTGTTGATTTATTATTTTCGTTAAAAGAATCTCTATGAAATTTCCAAATTTAATATTTAAAGATTGTAAAAAACCTCCAAGAACTCTATATTTTATCGGAGTAAAATGTGTTTTTCCCTTATGTTTTTTTATTAATCCCCTGATACTTTTTTCAAATTTTTTTTCTCCACCCAAAAGTTCAATTAAACTCGCTTCAATTAAATCTTTTACTTCTGCATTTTTCATAAAACTATTACCATTTTTCCCTTTTTACGCCTTTCTGTTCAGCTCCCTCTGCCCCAGAAACATAAACAGAACAGCACCGATAACAAAATAGGGATTAACGAAAAAGGTTAGTGCAATAAAACCAAGAGCAATTAAAGAAAATATTACAGCTCGGAGATTAAATCGTTTGGGAAGTTTCATTTTGCTTTATTCTTTATCGGAATAAAATATACAGCCCAAACAATCCAAAGAATCCATAACAAATCTAACCAATTCTTAGAATCAATATATCTTATTGATTGAAAAGCCATTAAGCTCAAAAATCCAAGAGCCCAATTTTTTCTAAATTGTTTTTTTGTTTTCATAAATTATTAAATGAAGTAGCATTTTTATACTTTCTTTTCTTATTTTATTTATGAAAAAGGGGTTCATTCAGTTTGTCATAGGAATCGTAGTTGCATTGATGGGAGCAGCTATAATGTTTCACGGAAATATTTTTGGAGAAAATAATTCTGGCATTGCAATAATAATAGGAATTATTGGAATCGGATTAATTGCTAGTTCAAAATATAAATTATTAGGAAAGAGATAAATATTCTGTTACAATAAATGTTTTTTAGAATTTAAATGATATCTGGCTGGCTTTCCGAACCTATTAAATTTAATTATACTTATTGAAGCGTAATCAAACTTTGAATTCTCATCTGGAATTCTTAAAAGTTTAACTAATGTTCTAATAAATCCTGCATGTGTTGAGACAAGAATATTCTTTGATTTTTCTTTCTTCAACATTTTCCGGAATTTTTTTGCTCTTTCTACCATATCATAATAATTCTCCCCATTTTCAGGTCTGAATGATTTCTTATCAAGCCCAGAATTTTCAAGAGCTTTTCTATATTCTTCTCCTGACTTTCCGGCCAAGACTCCCATTTCCTGCTCATTAACAAGTTTTGTGTAAAAAATCTTTCCAGAGAATTTATCTTCAAGTAATTTAATTGTATTTCTTGCTCTCTTTGTATCTGCACATATAATTTTATTTATATTCAGCTTTTCAAGGAAAGAAGCTATTTTCTTTGACTGCTCGATTCCATTCTTTGTAAGACTGTCTTGTTTCTTTCCATGTCCTCTCTCAGCATGACGCAACAAATAAAGTTTCATCTTTGTACCTCCATGATTTTTTATAATAAATTATTCCTCATCAACAATATTTTTTATTCTTTCTTCAACATCGCCTTTCTTTGTGAGCTCTTCAGGAATTCTATATTCAACCCAGCGGACTCTTTTCTTTTCTATTGCTTCTTTGAGATTTTTTTCGTGTGCGTTTAATTTTGCATTTCCGCTCTTGACTTCCACAAATACAACTTCATCAATCTTTTTTTCATCCATTCCCTTGAACACAATAAAATCAATAGGCTTTCCAAGAAATCTGCATTCTGTAGGAAGATATTCAAAATTAGGAAGATACGGAGCCAATTGTTCTGAAAATTGTCCTCCTAAAACTGCGCGTGATTTCATTATTGCATCTTTTCTGTGACTTGGAAGTTCCCCTTCCCAATATTTGTCTCTTTTTATTTTTCCAGATTTATATCCAAACCAATAAGCGACAGAGATTATTATTACAGCAACAATAACACCAACAATTATTTCTGTTAACATATGGGAGATAAGTTAAGATTATATTTAAATTTGTGGGGAAGAATTGTTAATAATAAAACCCCCGTTGTTCTAACAATACCGATTGCGTCATTAACAGAAAAATATTGGAGATTTAATAGTGCTGGAAGCCGATTAAATCTTGATAAATAATGAACGACTTTGGAGCGAACAAATTTCGCGCGAGTGTAATTAGAATTATTAATAGCGAAGCGCGATTACCCCATATAACTTCCAGGCTTTTCTAACTTTTCTGATTTTGATTCTTTTTCTTTAGGCATTTCCTTGTCTTTCAAATCTTTTTTGATTTTTTTCAAATTATCCTCAATCATTTTTGGAAGTCCTTCAAGAACACTCATCGGCAGAACTATTCTTGCAATTGCCTGTTTTTTAAAAGCATCAATAAAAACCATTTCTGTAAAACATTCTTTTTTTGCTTTTCCGTTTTTCTTTTTGTTTGCTTTTGTTAATGTAGAAAATGCAACATCATGCGCGAAAATTGGCGGAACATGTCCGAGATTTATTTCCATCTCTAATTAAAAGAATTCTAATTTTTAACTTTTTCCATACTAATAAATTTAAACTAAAAAACAAAATAAAAAATAAAGAAGTTTTATTTCTTCCTCATTTTCTTGCCTTTCATCTTCATAATCTTGAAACAGATTAATACCAACGAAGACAATCCAACGACATCATAGACTATTTTTGTTGCCATTGTTCCTGCTCCGAAAAGCATCTGAACAAGGTTATAATCGAAGAAACCAATAAGTCCCCAATTAATACCACCAATAACAACTAATATCCATGCTATCCACTTAATTGCATAATACATTATACACCTCCTTATGTATATAATGGACTATATATTTAAAAGTCTTACTGCGAGGACTAACCTCGCTTCCTAAAAATTAACTGAACAAATGATAAGAAAATAAAAAATAAAAATGGTTTTTCAGTTTTTTCTGTCCTTAATATCTTCTTGGACCGAAACTTCTTCCTCTGCCACCGCCAAATCCTCCTCTATCTCCGCCTCTATCTCCTCCACCGAAACTTCTTCTAGGGCGTTCTTCCATTGGCTTAGCTTCAGAAACCTTGATTTCTCTTCCGCCAACATCTTTTCCGTTCAATTCTGAGATTGCTTTGTTAGCAACTTCATCATCGGAAATTGTTACGAAACCGAAACCTTTTGACCTTCCTGAAAACTTATCTTTAATTAAAGAAACTTCTTCAGCGTTATAATCTGCAAAAAGATTCTTAAGTTCTTCGTCTGTAACAGAAAAGGGCAAATTTCCTACGTGTAACTTCATCTTGATTTATCCTCCTTACAATTTTATGAAAAGAAAGAAATACTTACTTCCACGAATTTAATAACCATAAATATCCGTAAGAATAGGCATTTTTAAATGTTTATGTTATCAGGGCTTTGTTTAATAAGTCCTAATTAGTCTATACTTTTTAAACAGAAATTTCTCTTGTCTGCTCAAGACTAAATTCTGCTTTAACCCCCAATTCGTTTATTTCTTGAATTACAACACAAATATTATGACATAAAATTTTAATCAAAAGTTCGTTAAATTGTGCTGTCTGTTTTTTGCTCTTAATATCTCCTCTAAACTTTGTTTTAATCATATGGAAGATTGTTTCAGAGTTAGACCTTTTGTGATAGTGTTCTAAAAATTCATCGTGTTTATACATAAAGTAATGATACATTCTACCCCAGATTGAACAACCGCCTCTTTTTCCTGTAACATTTTTCTTGAAAGGAATATAAGGAGTTCCGCCAACTTCTTCAATAACCTTAAAGTTCTCTCTTGAATTATATGCTTTATCTCCGCTTACTTCTGAAATTCCAAAGTTCTCGGCTGTCTTCTTAACTAATTCTTTTAATTGTGGGCTGTCGTTTTCTCGTCCCTCTGTTATTTTAACTCCTGTAATAACATTAGTTTTAACTCCGCTTATCAAGTGTGCCTTTAACCAAACCTTATACTTTCGTTCTTTACCCCATTTGTAATCAAACCATCGTGCATATCTTGAAGTGCTAAAACCTGAACTATCAACAGCAAAATCTTTTTCAATTTCTTTAAGAGGTAAAGAACTAATTGTTATCAAACTTTCAATAATCTGTTTAACTTCTTCTTTATTCATAAAATTAGATAATGAAGAATAGCAAGGCACATTATCAACTAATCCGTAATCGTGGGCAATCTTCATATCAGACATAAACCGCCTTAAAGAAAATCCTGTATAAACTTTCATTACAGAGCCAAAAAGCATATCACTAAAAGGCAAAGTTGGACGACCAAATTTATATTCTGGCTGTTCTACATTCTCACATAAATCTTTTAACAACTTCATAAAAATTAATTTTTCGTTTGTTTGAGATTTATTATAAGCAGACCACTTTTGAGAATATTGTTTAATATTTACTCCTCTTGTTTCCGTTATCTTCCCTTCTTCATCTATTTGTCTTTTTATGTAAAGTTCTACTGCGAAAATGTGCTTACATTTTCCTTTTCTTAATTGACAATCTGGGCAAGTGCATTTAGGTTCGTGTCCGTTAAAACTTACTTTGTATGCCTTAAATGAAGTTTGAGAGCCAACAACCCAATAGTTATTTTGCTTTCTTATTCTTCCATTCTCAAAGATTAACTTCCCTCGTTCTTCTCGGTTAAGTTTTCTTATGTCTGTTGTTTGTATTTGATTATTTACTTTTATCATCTTACTTATATAAGGAATAACCACTATATAAACCTTTCTATTTCTTACCTATATAAGTAAATACAATATAATCACCGACGATAAAAATACTATCATATAAACTACTAAAATAAAAACATATTATATTAACAATGTTTTTATAAACAATAAGTATATAAAGAACAAAAACCTTAAATAATGTATGAAGAATTATACTATTAGTGTTAATGAGGATTGCAAAATTAAAATCAAAGTAAATGGTTTTAAGTGTTTAAGGTGTGGTCATCGTTGGATACCGAGAGTTGAATTAGAACAATTAGAAAAAGATATTAAAAAACTCCCGAGAATATGCCCAAATTGTAAAACGGCATATTGGTATGATTACAAAAAGAACGGCGAAAATAAAGAGGTTAAAAAATAATGGTACATTCAAAAACTCCAAAAAATAGTGAAGTTGATGCTTATTCTTACATTAGAAATGAATTAGAAAAATTAGGTTGGGTTGTTAAAAACCCTGCGAGAGTTCCAGAAGGAGAAGTCTATAAACAAAATGAAGGGCTTTACAATTTAGATATTAAGGCGATGTTAGATAGAGATATGCCAGAGGCGATAATCAAACTTAATGAGTGTGATTTGTGGGTTATTGAAAGTAAGCGAGATAAAAAACAAATTGATAAAGCATTAGACGAGGCAAAAAATCAATATGCTCAAAAAATCAATAAAAGTAAAAAGATAAAATGTATTATCATTACAGGACTTGCAGGAAACGACACGGACGGTTACACTATAATAAATCAATATTTACATAATGGGAAATGGGAAACAATTTTATTTAATGGAAAACCAAAAGATACTCTTTTATCAAAAGAACAGGTAAATTATTTATTATCAAATAAAACTCCTAATTGGCAAGAGTTCCCAGATTTTCCAGAAGAAAAATATTTGAGTTCTGCGGAAACAATAAACGAGATTTTACATAATGCAGGAGTTAATAAAAATAAGAGAGCAAGGTTTATTGCAGGTTTAGTTTTATCTTTGTCATTAAATCAAGATATTGATTTAAGAATTGAAAACACAACAACTCTTGTAAAAAATATTAACAATTTAATAGAACAGAAATTAAGTGAAGTGAATAAAGAAAACTTTTTTGAGTTTATTAAATTAGAAGTTCCACCGAGTAAAGAAAATCACATTAAATATAGAAGGGCAATTATTGACACCTTAAAAGAACTTCAAACTCTTGATATAAAAAATGCAATGGCTTCTGGAAATGATGTTTTAGGTAAGTTTTATGAAAAGTTTTTGAAATATGGAAATGGTGCGAAAGAGATTGGAATTGTTTTAACTCCAAGACATATAACCGAATTTGCGAGTGAGGTTTTAGATATTAAGTATAGTGATTATGTTTTAGACCCAACTTGTGGAACAGGCGGTTTTCTTGTGTCGGCTTTTGATTATGTAAAAAAGAACTCAAACGAAAAACAAATTGACAAATTCAAAAATTATAATTTATTTGGAATTGAACAAGATGATGAGGTTGTGGCTCTTGCTCTGGTTAATATGATTTTTAGAGGAGATGGACGAAATAATATGAGTGAAGGTAATTGTTTTCAGAAGAATATCTTAAAGACAAATAAAGGGCAATACGAAACAGGAAAATATGAAAAGAGAGAAGGAAACGAAAATAAAAATCCTATAATTACAAGAGTTTTAATGAACCCACCATTTGCATTAAAGAAAGGAGATGAAAGGGAAAGTCACTTTATTGACTATGCTTTATCTCAAATGCAAGACGGCGGAGTTTTATTTGCCATTGTTCCAATTTCCGTTATGGTTGAAAGTGCTGGTAAGAATTGGAGAAAAGAATTACTTAAACATAATTCTCTTTTATCTGTTGTAACTTTCCCAGAAGATTTATTTAATCCTTCTGCGAGTGTCGGAACTATCGGAGTTTTCTTAAAAAAAGGCATTGCTCACGATTTTGATAAACAAAAAGTATATTTCGCAAGAATAACTCACGACGGATATAAAATGAAAAAAGGTAAGAGAATTAGAAACTCAAATGTTCCAGATATGACTTTAGATTTTAGAGAAGAACTAAAAGCATTTATGATAAATCCAAATTTAAATTTTAAAGATATTCCAGAAATTAAGAAAATTTGTTTATTAGATAAAAATGATAAAACATTTGAATTGATACCTGAAAATTATATTGATAGCAAGATACCAACATTAAACGAAATTGAGAAAGGTGTTGAAGATTTGATTAAGAGTTGTGCTTGTTATATAATTAAACATAAAGGTTAAAATGGCAAAGATAAAAGATTTATTCAATATTGAAAATGCAAAATCAAAAGGATATGAACATTACGAAGAAGGGAATATACCTTTTGTAACTAATGGAGATTATGATAATTCTATTGTTGGATTTGTTAAGCCATTAGAAAAAGATAGGGTTTTTGAAAAAGCGAGTATTTGCTTATCTTCTTTTTGTGAAGCAACAATACAAACCCCGCCATTCTTACCAAGAGGAAACGGCGGAAGTGGTTTAGTCGTTTTAGTTCCTAAAAAAGAAATGACGGAAGAAGAACTTTATTTTTATACGGCTCAAATAAATATGATGAAATGGAAATTTAGTTTTTCAAGAATGTTAATAGGGCGAAGAATACAAGATTTAGAACTTGTAACCTATAAAAATATAAAAATTAAGATTAAAGAAAAAATAAACCAATTTTTGCCAAAAGAAAAGCCAAAACAGATAATCCAAGAGAATAAAAATATTGAAGTTATGAAGGTTAAGGATTTGTGCTATATTGAAAAAAAAACCGCACCACCACAAAATAATATAACTTTGAACGGAAATGTGCCTTATGTTTCTTCATCTTCCCAAAATAATGGGGTTGTTTTATTAGTTGATGAAGAACCTAATTTTAAAGCAGGAAGTTTAACAATAGCAAAAGATGGAAATGATGGAACTTCCTTTTATCAGCCGTTTGATTATTTAACAAGTTTGCATAATTATGTCTTAACTCCAAAAAATAATATGCCAAAATGGTTTTTATTGTATATCGGGGCAATAATTAAGATAAAATGTTATGGATATAATCATTATTATCCTTTAAGTAAAAAACATCTTGAAAGAATGGGTATAGAAATTCCTATGGAGAACGGAAAAATGGATTTAGATTATATAGAGAAAATTGTTAAAAATTCTTATGGGTATGAAGAAGTGAAACAATACCTTTAATTTTTTAATGACTTTTTAAACAAGGGCTACTTTTTAAACAAAGCCTGTTATCAGTTATAGATTTCACAAACCAAAGTTTTCAATAAAATTCTCTATAATCTTGTATTCGCAAAGAAAATCCTGTCCTTTTTTAGTTAAGGAGAAAGTTTTCTTTTCTTTTTCATCAATTTCCAATTTGATAAATCCCTTAGTAAGCAATTCATTGATGTACTCTTTGAACATTTGAGGAGACAAATTAGAAGCATAAAGCAATCTTGTCGGCTTTATTTGCCTGTTTTCTTTTATCTTCTGGAGTATATCTCTTATGACGTCCAATCTTTCACGTTTTTTTGCTGCCATATTTTTAATTTTTTAACCTCGTGTTACCTTTATCACCCCAAATAAAAATAATAAGAAAAATATTATGTTAAGTATTCCTACATTCATCATTACTATTTTACTCCACTCGAAATATAATGCTGCAAGAAGATTTAAAATCCAAGCACCTAATCCAAGAAGCACTGCTATTGTGTAGAATTTAAGGAACTTATGCTGGCGTCCGCTTTTTATATAATTTGAAAATACAATTATCAATGAACAGAAGAAAATTAATATTTGGGAAACAAACATAAAGTAATACGTTTGCCATAAATATCCCAAAACTGCAATTATTAAAGCCACCATGTGGAATACAAATATCTTAGGATTTAACAAAGAACTTTTATAGTGTTCTCTTGGAGATTCAACTTTCTTATAGATCAAACTATAAAAAAGGAAAAATCCCGCCATTACAAAAAAATATTCAAATACCATTCCCAATACAAAAGCGTAATGCAAAGAGAAATCAGAAAATAATCCAAATAGATATCTTGCTCCAAAAGCAAGCCCGTAAAAGAAGAATGCATTTCTAAAATATCTTATTCCTCTATGAAGACTAAGCTGGTAAAACCTATCTGTTTTTAATACAATAAGCATGCAGACAGAGGATATAATCAATGCGTAAAATATTTCTAAAATATACTTATTTTCTACTATTAAGGAGTATAATGACATAAAAATTCAATCGCTTTTGCTTTTTTAAAGATTTATATTCTATTCGGAAAGAGATTATTCCTATATATTTTTCTTTCTCACGCTTTATAAATAAATTTTTGCTAAGATAATTATAAAATTAAGTGATATATTCACGAAGAATTTTAACCTCATCAAACCCCTCGGATACAGGGCTTGTCCCTGTGTCCATAACCCTTATTTCTTTTTCTTGAATATGTTCTTTAAAGTAAAGTAAATTGTGAATAATATTGCAATGCTGATTCCTGCAATTATCATTGTGTAGATTACTAAAGAGAATGGAGCAGTTGCTGTGCATCTTCCATCATTGCATCTGATAGGACAGGTCTCTGTAACAAGCCATGTTGAATTTCCCAAACATAATTGGACATTATCTTCAAAACATCTTAAATTTCCAGGAGTACATTCATAAGTTCCTAGGAAAATTACAAACGTTGAAAATCCAGGAGAATATGCAGAGAAATAAGAGTAATTTTCATCATCTTCAATGAAAGTGGTATCAAGCAAATCCCATTTTGTCGTATTATCTTTATTTCTGTAAAGTCTTACATCTTCTTTTGTTCTGTTCTTTTCTTGCATCCATTCCTTGTTGACTTTGAAACTAATTGTTGCATTTTGCATATTTGTATCATTTAATTTTTTTGTCTTTATACTAAATGAACTATAAGAATCTCCTGACTTCCCAATTGAAGAAGAAGATGGAGAAGAAGCAGAACTAAATGTAATTGAAGCTCCTGTTACTGTTTCTGTTGTTGTAATTGTTACTGCTGTTACATCTATCCCTTCTTTATTAACACCAATTTCAATAGGAGTCTCTGAAATAGCTTCTGGGACAGAGATAGATGTTGATGACGATGATGTCCCTCCTTCACTGCTTCCACCGTGTTGTACTACATAAGAATAAGTTCTAGCTGGTCCTGCATTTCCTGCATTATCGGCATAAGTGCATGTTACTAGAAAGTAACCTTCAGCTGAAGTAGGAGGATTTAATGTATTTGCATTTACGCTAACTCCAACAGAAAGGGGATAAACTGTGAGGAATGTAAGGGAAGAATTTATTCCAGAACCAGAATCTGCAGGAGTACAAGTGCATGTAATTGTCTCTCCAATATTCACAGTAGTGGGAGAACAGAGCATTGTTGACGTTGGTGCTGTTATATCAGGAATATCCTGATCTTTAGTAATAGCATAAAGTCGGTTATCATTACTTCCAATATATATTGTATTATTTGAAATAGTTGGAGAAGAATAAATAGCTCCTCCGGTTGTATAATTCCAGATTTTGCTTCCGTTTGTTACATTTAATACATAAAATGCAGAATCTGAGCTTCCAATAAAAAGCAAATCATTTACAATTGCGGGAGAAGATTCAACAGTTCCATTGGTTGTATAATTCCAGATTTTAGTTCCGTTTGTTGCATTCAATGCAAAGATTTGTTTTGTATTTCCACCGCCAATATAAAGTACATTCCTTGCAATTGCTGGAGAAGATATGAACTTTCCCATGCTATAATTCCAGATTTTGCTTCCGTTTGTTGCATTCAATGCATAAGTTTGATTATCCCAAGATCCAATATATAATATATCATTTGCAATTGCGGGAGAAGAATAGACTGGCGCGCCAGTTGTATAATTCCAAATTTTGCTTCCGTTTGTTGCATTCAATGCATAAATCTGATAATCATAACCGCCAAAATAAACAATATCATGAACAATTGCAGGCGATGAAAGAATATCTGCCCCAGTAGTATAATTCCAAATATGAGCTCCTGTTGTTGCATTTAGTGCATAAAAATTATCATCAGCGCTTCCTGTATAAACAATATCATTCAAAACTGCCGGACCAGAACCTCTAGCACCATTGTTTAACATTTCATATTGCCAAATCTTGCTTCCATTTGTTGCGTTCAATGCAAAAAAGAAATTTGCATGACATCCAAAATAAACAATATTATTTGCAACAGCAGGAGTAGTGCTAATAGAATCACCTGTAGAATACTGCCAAATTCTGCTTCCGTTTGTTGCATTTATTGCAATAAGTCTTTCACTATCATAAAAAGTTTGATAAACGATATCATTTACAACCGCTGGAGAACCAGTAGCATCTGATGCAGTATAATACCATAAGATTCCCAAATTTGTTATGTTGATAGATTCGGGTTGATATCTTGTATTATTTAATGTTCTTCCAAACATTCTCCATTCATTTGTTGAAGAAGTTTCTGAGCTGTCTAATGCAAGAGAAAAAATAGAAAAGAGAATTAAGATTAAACTGATTAAGAAAATAAATAGAAATTCTTTCTTACCAAACCCCCCTTTCATTTTTATATCAAGAATATACCCTTTTAATATGTTATTATCACTAAAATTTGGTTTTCCAAAAGATTTAAAAAAAGAAATCTTGTAATATTTTTGTAAGTTGGGCAGTTAACTTTCGGAGTTCAGTCTTTGATTAGACAAACAATAAAATTATGATTGTTGAATTCTGAGGAAGGTCCGCTCACCCGCGAACAAGTTTTTGTTTGCGACAAAGTCATTCATGAAAATGAATTGCCGTGAGGCAAAGCTCTATTTTGGCTTCGCAAGAAGACGAAATAGCGGTGATTGAAAAATCATCGACTGTTACAGAAACGACACAGCTTCAGCGGAGTTATGAAACATGCGTGGAACTTCGATGCTGAAGATTTGATGAAACGAGCATCTTGACTGGTGCAAGGCGAAAACGCCGCATAGTTGAATGTTAACACTTTCCGTTCGATTACGAGGAAAGACAGAAAGTGGCCTACGCCCGACTTACAAAAATTTTTGATTAATTCTAAACATTTAAAAGTTAACAATTTATTATTTTCTTAGAGCTTGATGGGACTCTAGCTCAGCGGGAGAGCACTACGCTGAAGACGTAGGTGTCCTGGGTTCGACTCCCAGGAGTCCCACTTTAATTCGGGATTAATAACATTTATAAAATAAAAAAAGTTAAGTTATATATGAAAAGAGGAGAGTCGATAGTAAAAGGAAATTCTTTTGGAGCTTCGGGATTTACTCTTGGAGTCTTAGGAATTTTATCTTTAGGATTGATAGGAGTAATACTTTCTGTAATAGGATTTATTTTTTGTTTAATTCAACAATTAAAGAAACCAACTAAATTAGGCAAGGCAGGAATAATTGTTAGTATACTCGGAATTATTCTTAGTCTTTTATGGATATTTGTTATTGCTCCTTTAGCAAATACATGGTTACAACAAAGCGGAGTAATAGCATAAAATGATGAAAAGAAAAGCAGCATTTGAGATGTCAATGGGAACAATTGTCACAATTGTTCTTTCAGTTACATTATTAGTTCTTGGTATATTTTTTGTTCAGAATATTTTCCAGACTGCAAAGGGAGTAACAGATTTAACTAATGATCAATTGATAAATGAAGTCAATAAGCTTTTTTCTGAAGAAAACAAAATGGCTATTTATCCTGGGACAAGGTTTGTTGAAATAAAACAAGAAAATACCGATGGTGTTGGTATAGGAATAAAAAATCTTTTAACAGGTGCTTCTGGAGATAAAACTTTCTCATATGTTACAGCAGTTTCAGATGCAGATTTAGAGACAAAATGCGGTCTTGATTCAGCAGCTGTAGAAAAATGGATTGTAACAGGAAGAGCAGAATCAGACATAGCAATTCCTTCAGGAGATTTTTCTGTCCAGAGAGTTGTATTTGAAATTCCTGTTGGTGCTCCTCTTTGTACTATAAGATTCAGAGTTAATGTAGAATCAGATGGAACACCTTATGCAACCGACTTCTTTGATGTGAAGATAAAGGCTAAGTAGTTATTCCTTGGAACATTTAAAAATTACAATTTCTTGTATAATTAATGGCTCTTAAATTGTATAATACCTTGACAAGAAAGAAAGAAGTTTTCAAGCCTATTAAAAAAGATTCTGTTGGGATATATAGCTGCGGACCTACAGTTTATTGGTATCAGCATATTGGAAATTTAAGAACATATATTTTTTCTGACCTTTTAAAGAGAGTTCTTGAGTATAATGGATATAATGTGAAACATGTCATGAATATAACTGATGTCGGGCATTTAACCAGCGATGCAGATGTTGGTGAAGATAAAATGGAAAAAGCTGCGATTAAGGAAGGGAAAAAAGCAGAAGATATTGCAGATTATTACTGGAAAATTTTTAAGGATGATTTTAAAAAATTAAATATTACTGAGCCAAATATATGGGCAAAGGCAACAGAGCATATAAAAGAACAAATTGAATTGATAAAAAAACTTGAAAAAAAAGGATTTACTTATAGAACTTCTGACGGAATTTATTTTGATACTTCCAAACTAAAAGATTATGGTAAACTAGCAAAGTTGAACATTGAAAATTTGAAAGCAGGAAAAAGAACAGAAATGAGAGATAAAAAAAATAAAACTGATTTTGCATTATGGAAATTTTCTGAAGAACCTGGGAAAAGGCAGCAGGAATGGAATTCTCCGTGGGGAGTAGGATTTCCTGGATGGCATATTGAATGTTCAGCAATGAGCATGAAATATTTAGGAGAAAGCTTTGATATTCATACAGGCGGAGAAGACCATATTTCAATCCACCACACAAATGAAATTGCACAATCAGAAGCAGCAACAGGAAAAAAATTTGTCAATTACTGGCTCCATGGAGCTTTCCTGACATTCGGGGGAGAAAAAGTAAGCAAAAGCAAGGGAGGATTATACACAATTTCCGAACTGGAAAAAGAAGGATTCAGCCCGCTTTCTTTTAGATATATGTGCCTCACAAAGCATTACAAAAAACCATTAAACTTTTCTTTGGAGATTTTAAAATCCTCGCAAAATTCTTATGAAAGATTAAAAAATATAATTTCGCAGATAAAAAGTAGTGAAAAAAAAATAAATAAAAAAAATATTGAAAATGCAAAGAAACAATTTTTAGATATAATAAATGATGATTTAAACTCTTCAAGAGCATTATCTTTTTTGTGGGAAATTCTTAGAGATGAAAGATTAAATGATTCAGAAAAATATGAGCTTGCAATAAATTTTGATAAAGTTTTTGGATTAGATTTAGATAAAAAAGAAAAAATTGAAGTTCCCGCAGAGGTAAAAGAACTTGCAGAAAAAAGAGAAGAATCAAGAAAAGGAAAAGATTGGAAAAAGGCTGATGAGATAAGAGAAAAGATAAACAAAAAAGGATTTGAAATTCTTGATGGAAAAAATGGCTGGGAGATTAAGAAGAAATAATTAAAAAGTCTTGAGAGAATATATAATAAAAGAGGATAAGATGACAAAAGTACATTATGATAGTTTTATTGATTTGAAATATAAGCCAAAAGGCAGTGATGTTGTTTGTCAGTTTAAAATAACTCCTGCAAGAGGATATAATTTCGAAGAAGTTTGCTCAATAACTGCAGGAGAAAGTTCTGTTGGAACATGGACAGACATTTCTACAGTAAATAAAAAAACACAGAAAAAAATAACTCCAAGAGTTTATTATCTTGATAAAAAAAACCTAAGATGCAGAATTGCTTATCCTTCTGATCTATTTGAATTAGGAAGTGTTCCTGATATTTTATCTTCTATCGGAGGAAATATTTACGGAATGAAATCTGTTAAGGGAATTCTTTGGGAAGATGTTAAATTTCCTAAAGATATGATTAAAAAATTTAAAGGACCACATTTTGGAATTCCGGGAATAAGAAAATATCTGAAAGTTCCAAAAAGACCTTTAGTTGGAACAATTGTAAAACCCAAAGTAGGATTAAGTCCAAAAGAACATGCAAAAGTAGCTTATGATTCCTGGGTTGGAGGATGCGATATTGTAAAAGATGATGAGAATTTAACTTCTCAAACATTTAATAATTTTTATAAAAGAATTCCAATAACATTAAGGGCTTGCAAAAAAGCTGAAAAAGAAACTGGCGAGAAAAAAGTTTATTTTGCAAATTGCACTGCTCCTGCTGACGAAATGATTAAGCGAATTAAATTTGTTGAGAAGCAGGGAGGAAATTACATAATGCTTGATATTTTAACATTAGGATGGAGTGCATTGCAATTGGCTAGAAAAATTACCAAACTTCCAATTCATGCTCATAGAGCAGGACATGCAATGTTTGACAGAACTCCAAATCATGGAATGAAAATGGAAGTTATTGCTCAATTTGCAAGAATAATAGGAGTTGATAGTTTGCATATTGGGACAGCATATGGAAAAATGGTTGGCGGGAGAGAAGAAGTTCTCCACATTGAAGAAGAGATGGAAGAGCAGACAACAAAACAAACAAACAAAAATCTTTCTCAAAAATGGTTTGGATTAAAACCAGTCTTTGCAGTTGCATCTGGAGGGGTTCATCCCGGAATTGTTCCAAAGATAATTGAATTTATGGGTAATGACGTCGTAGTTCAAGCAGGCGGAGGAATTCATGGGCATCCTTTTGGGACAGAAGCAGGAGCAAGAGCAATGAGACAAGCAGTAGAAGCGACATTAGGAAAAGTCTCTTTAAAGGAATATGCAAAAACACATGTTGAATTAGAAGAGGCGCTGAAGAAATGGGAGAAATAAAAAGGGGTTTCTTTAGAAAAGAAACTACCATGGTAGAAAAATGAGAAAAGGTTACTTGTTCAAGGTTAAAACAACAGAAGATTTTGGAGATTTATGGAAGGGAAGTGTATTTTATGTTCAAAAAGAATCAAAAAAATATTATTATGGTGAATGGGCGAGCAGAATAGGAACTTATAATGTAAAAGTTCCAAAGGATAAATGTAAAAAATTAGATGATTTAAAATGAATATTGGAAAATTTCGCAATGCAATCTTTGCAGTTGTTTATTCTAAGAACCACCGGCGGGTTCTTAATAGTTCCTGCAACCCCACAGGAAGTCGAAGTTCTTTCAAAAAGAACCAAACAGATAGTGGAATTGAATATTTAATCTTACATAGGGTAAAACATTGGACTGGCTGGGAATTTGTAAAAGGAAAAATTGAAATGTTTGAAACAAAAAAGATGGCTGTGCGACGGGAAGTTAAAGAAGAAACAGGATTGAAAATTTTGAAGATAAAACGATTTCACATTGACGGACTTTACAAATACAAGAAAAAATTAAAAGACAGGCCAGGAATAATCGGACAGCAATATCATTTATTTGCAGCGGAAGTTAAGAAAGGAAAAGTAAGAATAGACAGAAGAGAACACTCTGGACACAAATGGGTAAAATTTAATGAAGCGAGAAAAAAACTTACCTGGAAAAATCAAAAGAAATGTTTAAAGATTGTGGATGGATGGTTAAAAGATGAAATTTAAAGTAAATACAAGATTTACATTAAGTTTTTTGCACATAAAATGAAACTTAGGGAATTTATAACAAGCTCGGGAAAAAAAGTTCTTGCAGGAAAAAATGCAGAGCAAAATGAAGAATTAGTAAAACAATTCATTGGAAAAGATAATAAAATTTTTCATACTTCCAAGCCAGGAAGCCCTTTTTGTGTGATAGAACAAATAAAGCATGGAAAAAAAGATGAAAAAGAAACTGCAATATTTTGCGCATCAAAAAGTCAGGACTGGAGAGACAATAAAGGCGATGTTGAGGTGAATTTTTTTACAGGAGATAATGTTTACAAAAGAAAAGACATGAAAACAGGAATGTTTGGAGTCAAAAGATTTGGAACAATGACAATAAAGAAAAAAGAGATTGAAAGATTTATAAAAGTATAAAAAGCAAATAAAATTTATTTCTTTATGGTATTTACAGAAATGCAATTAGGCAAGAATGGAATAACAGAAAATTTTATCCAAACTATGAAAAATCATTTTGAAAAAAGGGAGACAATAAGACTTTCAGTACTAAAGAGTGCAGGACATGAGAAAGAAAAAGTAAAAAAATATTCAGAAGAAATTTTGGATAAACTGGGAAAAAATTATACTGCAAAAATAATTGGATTCAAGATAATTCTAAGAAAGTGGCGTAAAGCAAGAAGATAATTATTTACGCAAACCTTAAAAAGAGAATTCTTATGATGAAAGACATGCTAGAAACTCAATCGCTTATTAAAAAAAGCGGATACAAGAATGAACCGATTATTAAAGAGAAGGAATATATATCAAGAAATAAATTTATGTATCGGGAAATTCTTAAACCGACTGGAAAAGTGCTAAAAAGAATGGTTCAGTCAATTTTTGCTTTTCCTACAGTAATCAATGAGTGTATAAAAGAGTTAGATGAAGATGGATGCCCAACAGGATGGATAGACAGATTATCTCTAATTGGTGGGAGTCTTTTTCATATTATAAATAGTATTACTGTGTCCAAAAATTTTGTAGATGGAGATATTAAAAAAGGATTAATAGGATTAATTCCCATTACAACGAGTATTATAAGCTTGGGATATGTGACTGGTAGAGCTCTTTATCAAAATGCGGAAAAGAAATATCAAGATTATCTTAAGAGCCTTCCTTCTAATGAAACTCCCGAAGGAATAAAGATGCATAAATTTAACGAAGGAGTTAAAATATCTATAGAGGGATTTAAAAAAATTGATGAAGGACTTGAAAAGATGGTCAGACAAATTTAATAGAATCTAATATTTATTCAAGTTTATTTTTAGTAATTATTCTTTCTTTCTAAAAATTCTTCTTAATGTAAAATAAATTATTGATAAAAGTGTAATACTAATTATAGTTATTATCAGAGGATAAATTACAAAATTTATTGGAATTGTTGAAATACATTTTCCTTCTTCACATCTTATCGGGCAAGTTTCTGTAACAAGCCATGTTGAATTTCCTAAGCATAACTGGATATTATCTTCAAAACATCTTAGATTTCCAGGAGTACATTCATAAGTTCCCAAGAAGATTACAAATGTTGAAAATCCGGGGGAAGATGCTGTAAAATAATAATAATGTTTATCTTCCATAAGAAAATAAGTTGGAAGAATTTCCCAATCAGTTGCATTAATCTGTTTTCTGTGAAGTCTTATATTTTCAATCTTTCCATTTTTTTCTTTTAACCATGTTTTATTTATCTTAAATTCAATTTTTGCATTCTTGATACTTTTGTTGCTTGCTGAAGAAAATATTTCAAATGCCTGATAGGCTTCTCCTGTTACTCCTACTTCTGCAGTAGAAGGTGACTTTGCTGTTGAAACAGTTAATGAAACATCTTCTGCAGTTCCTGTGGTTTCAATTGTAATTGTTGTTACATCAATTGAAGGATTATTTATTGTTATTTCTGCAGGAGTTTCTGGAGTTATTGTTTGCGGAACTTGAGCAATAACTGTAACTGATGGTGCTGAAGAAGATGAGGGGGATGGAGAACTTCCAGAACTCTCTACAATATAACTAACAGAAATAATTCCCGTGTTTCCAGAATAATCTGCATAAGTACATGATTCTGAAAATGTTCCTGAACTTGTTGTATCTGGATTAGTAGTATATTCTGTCAGAGAAGAATCTACCCCTGATGTTGAGTCTGTTGGAGAACAAGTACATTCAGTAGTTTGTCCGAGAGGAATAGTTCCTGGAGAACATACAAAAGTCGCACTTGGAGCAGTATTATCAATTACAATTTGAATATATTCAGAATTGTTTAAATTATTAACAGAGTCATTTGCATAAACAGTAATATTATATTTTCCGTCATTAAAACTGGCTGTATTAAGAGTAAAATTGTGATAATTCCCTGTGACATTAGAAGATTTATTAAAACCTACTTGAACTCCGCTCGAGTTTGTAATATTAAAAAATACAAAATTTAAGACTCCTTCATCTGAAGCGCTGACATTCAAAATAATTGTCCCAGAATAATTTCCATTATTAATTGTATTAATAATTCCTGAAAAGGAAACTATTGGAATATCATCATCATTATAAAAAGCATAGAAACGATTATCGTCAGCTCCTATATAAAATATGTCGTTTGCTACTGTAGGTGAAGACATGTGAAATCCTTCTCCAATAGCCCAAGTTGAAATTTGAGAACCATTTGTTGCATTAAAGGCGTATAATAAATCATCGGTGCATGGAACAAAAAGGATATCATTTACTATTGTAGGTGAAGATTCAATTGGACCAGCCAGATCCTCTTTATTACTCCAGATTATTACTCCAGTAGTAGCGTTGAAAGCAGAAATATTATTAAAAGAATTTCCTATATAGACTATGTCTCTTGCAACTGCCGGAGAAGAAGTAGGAATATCTGCAGAAGTAGTATAATCCCAGATTTTCTCTCCTGTTGTTGCATTTAATGCATAGATTTTATCATCTGTACTTCCAATATACACTATTCCATTTGAAACTGCTGGAGAAGAATATATCTGATCTCCAGTAGTATAATTCCACATTTGAGAACCATTTGTTGCATTTAATGCATATGTCAAATTTTCTAAACCAATATAAACAAAATCGTTAACAACTGCTGGCGATGAAAAAATATTTACCCCGCCAGTATAATTCCATATATGAATTCCAGTAGTAGCATTTAAAGCATAAACTCTCCCGATAGGTGATTCGTCATCAAAACCTGCAAAATAAACTGTATCATAAACAACTACCGGAGCAGCTTCAAAACGCCAAGTTCCTGAAATATCTCGATAATTCCAAATTAGACTTCCATTTGTTGCGTTTAATGCATAAAAATTTCCATCTGTTCCTGCACCAACATAGACAATATTATTTGCAACTGCTGGGGGGACAAGTGCATCCACAACAGTGTAATCCCATAAAAGAGTTCCATAAGTTGCATTAAAAGCAAAGATTTTATTATCATATAAATTTGTTATATAAGCTATATCTTCGGCGATTACAGGAGAGCAGAAAAAATCTCCCGTAGCAGTATAATTCCATTTTTGTACAAAATTTGTCAGATTGATAGAATCTGGATTGTATCTTGTTCCATTTAGTGTTCTTCCAAACATTCTCCATTCACTTGTTGAAAGAGAATCTGAACTATCCAGTGCAAAAGAAAGAAGGGCTAAAAAAATTATAATTAAAATTGTCACGAATACAAATAAGAATTCTTTTTTATCAAGCCCCTTTTTCATCTATTTATTAATAAAATGAATTTTAAAAATGTTTCAAATAATTAACAACTAGCTGTGCTTGAAGAAGAACTTGTTCCTGCACCAAATCCTGCTGATGCCTGGCTTGTACTTAATGCTGTAGAACATTCTGAAGGAACATTAGTAAATGCAGAACAGATTACGCCCTTAACTTCTTCTGGGCTTCTTCCTGATGAAGTTTCAACACCATTTATTACTAATGTTGGGCTTCCTGAAATTCCCTTAGAATTTGAATTACTAACTTCTGCGTTGTATAAATCATCTCCATCCAAATTCATACATGAATCTATCTTACTTCTCTCAATATTAAATTGTGAGAAAACAGTATTTAGTTTTGGAGATAAACAAGCTGCATCTCCCTCACAATTTCCTATTTCAGTACTTTGTGCGAAGATTTTAATATAATCTAAGAAGTAAGCAGGGTAATTTTTTTCTATACAAAGTTGTCTCTTTGCTTCTATCTCTTCATATTCTCCATGCATTGCACCAATCTGTCTAATCTTGAAATCAATTTTGTCTCCTAATAATTCTACTACTGGAAGAATAGCTTTTTCCATTTGCAATCCATAAGGACAATAAGTGAATACATAAAGTTCAACGCTTGGTTTGGTCGATTTTGGAACTTCAGTTGTTGTAGTTGTTCCTGAAGAAGTAGCTTCTAATGGACTCATGTCGCTAATCATATTTTTTCCATCTTTAGTAATATATAATGGGACAACATTGTCTTGGTAGTTTACATTAACCTCATAAACTCCAGAAACTTCAGAGATTGAATTAATAGTTAAATCTTCAACTCCAAGAGATTCATAAAATGTTAAAAGTGTTTTTCCTGCTTGTTCTTTTGAAATTACATTTCCAGTAAAATTTCCTGAAAACATTGAAAATAAAAGAGCTAAAACTAATATCCCAAGAACTAATGAAGAAAGCATCCAGGGATTTTTTCTAACTTTCTCTGTAAAACTATTATTTGAATGAGAATGAATTTTTTCATTTGACTCTTTTTTCTCTTCTTCCATTTCAAATTTAGAGAAATATCATTTAAAAACTTTTGGATGTTTTAAGCTAATTATTAAACAAATACAAATAAATAATAAAATAAGAACCAAGGTTCCTAATACCTCCTATTATTTTACGACAAATATAAAAAGTTGTTCTTATAATTTATAGTATGGGCTATGATATAATATTAGGAAGAGATGAGTCTGACAAGAAAAAACTTGGAAATAGAGGATTGGTTTATATAGGAAAGGGTTATGTAAAGATGGGACAGTATACTTCTCTTAGTAATAAAATATTTATGGATGTTGCAAGGAGCCATGTTGTTCTTGTTGCAGGAAAAAGAGGAAGTGGTAAAAGTTATACTCTTGGAGTAATTGCTGAAGAGATTTCAAATCTCCCCTCAGAAGTTAGCCAGAATATCGGTTCGCTTATTTTTGATACAATGGGAATTTATTGGACAATGAGATTTGAGAATGAAAAAGACAGAAAACTATTACAGGAATGGGAATTGAAATCAAAAAACCTTCCAGTGAAAGTTTTTGTTCCTTTTGGGCATTATAATAAATATTTAGAAAAGGGGATTCCTATCGACAAGAGATTTGCATTGGACGTCGGAGAATTAACGCCTGAAGATTGGATAGTAACATTTGGACTTGATATAACAAATCCTGTATCAATTTTAATACAAAGAATTGTTGGAAAATTAAAAGAGGGAAATAGATTTGAAATTGAAGATATTATTTATTTAATAGAACAGGATGAAAGAACAAATGAAGAGACGAGAAATTCTGCTATCGGACTTTTTGAAGCTGCTGATGGCTGGGGAATTTTTGCACGCAAAGGGGAAGATCCTACAGAAGTAAAAGATTTGATAACTGCAGGAATAACTTCTGTTCTTGATTTAAGTATTTATAATTCAGTTGGAGCATTTAATATAAGAGCGCTGGTGATAAGTTTAGTCTGCAGAAAAATTTTCAATCAAAGAATGGATGCAAGAAAAAAAGAAGAGATACAATCTGTCCAGAAGGGAATTAATTTAACATTAGCATCAGAAAAAAAAGAGAATCCTTTAATTTGGCTTTTTATTGATGAAGCTCATGAATTTCTTCCGCTTGGAACAAAAACTGTTGCGACAGATGCATTGGTTCAATTATTAAGAGAAGGTAGACAGCCAGGAATTTCAGTTGTTTTGGCTACACAGCAGCCAGGACAGATTCACAGAGATGTTATGACTCAATCAGATATTGTTATTTCTCATAGAGTTACAAGCCAGCCAGATATTGATGCGTTAAATTATATTATGCAGAGCTATCTTCTTCAGGGAATAAGCGGTTACATGAATGATCTACCTCCGCTAAAGGGGAGTGCGATTGTTCTTGATGATAATTCAGAAAGAATTTATCCAATAAGAGTAAGGCCGAGATTTACCTGGCATGGCGGAGAAGCTCCAACTGCGGTGGGATATAAGAAGGAGTTGTAAGAGAAGAGAACCAAATAATTTATAAAGTCTTTTTTGAAGGAATATATAAGGTACTTGTACCTATCTAATGCTCTGGAAAGAGCGAATATAACATGGAAACAAAAAACAATTCAATTTATGAAATGAATCCTCAAGAATACAATTTGAAATTAGCTGAAGCTTTGAAAAAAGTTGAAGAGTTCCAAGAACCAGAATGGGTTCAATTTGTAAAGTCTTCTTCTGGAAAACAAAGGCCAATTGAGGAAGCTGATTTCTGGTACAAAAGAGCTGCAAGTATTCTTAGACAAATTTACAAAAATAAAATTGTTGGAGTTAACAGATTAAGAACTAAGTACGGAAGCAAGAAAAATAGAGGAATGAGACCAGAGAGATTTGTCAAATCTGGAGGAAAAATAATCAGAACAATTCTTCAGCAAGCAGACAAGGCAGGATTTACTGAAATAGTTAAAGTTGTTAAAGGAACAAAAGAAAAAAGACCTGGAAGAAAAATTAGCGCTAAAGGAAAAGCATTCTTGGAGGATATTAAATGAAAACAAAAGCACCAAAACAAAAAATAAAAGTTCCTAAAATAAAAAAGGAAAAAGTTTCCAAAAAGAAAATAGCAAAAGCTCCTGAACATAAAATTATTGAAATAAAGAAAGTTAAAGTTCCAAAAAAAGAAAGAGCACTCAATGAAAAAAAAGCAAAGCTTGCAGTAAAAAGCAGACAGACAAAATGGGCTCCTGTTTGGGTTGTTATGAAAAAATATGGAGTTGGAAAAAAGATACATCCATCTGCAACAACTGCAGTTAGAAGAAGCTGGAGAAGAACTAAACTTCACATTAAACCACGAAAAATAAGAAAGTGGCATATGGGTTAGTAAAATGGCTGAAAAAAATGAAACAAAAATTGAAAGAGAATATATTATTCCATTAAGAAGAAGATGGATGCTAGTTCCAAAATATCAAAGAGCTGGCAAAGCTGTTAAAGCAGTAAAAGAATTTTTAGCAAGGCATATGAAAATTAGAGACAGAGATTTGGACAAAATAAGAGTTGACAAATATGTTAATGAAGCAATATGGCACAGAGGAATAAAAAATCCGCCTTCAAAAATAAAAGTCAGAGCAATCAGAGAAGGGGATATTGTAAGAGTAGAAGCTGTTGAACTTCCAAAGAACATGAAATTTAAGAAAACAAGAGAAGAAAAAATTGAATCTGCTGCTAAAGAAACTGCAAAGAAAAAGAAGACTGAAAAAGTTGAAGAAGCAAAGGTTGAAGAAAATAAAGAAGAAACAAAAGAAAGCGAACAAAAAATTGAAGAGGAAAAGAAAGAAGCAGTAGTCGAAGTAGGAAAAGAAATGGAAAAGGCTATGGCAAAAAAAGAAAAACACACTACAAAAGTACAAACTCCGAAGCAAGAGAAAAACCAGAGAGTTGGATATAACCAAAGTTCTAGGGGACATTAGATATCCTAAGCAAGCTTTAAAAACAATTTTTATGAAATTAATTTATGATTGAAAAGATTATCAAACAATTTGAGGATGCAAATCCCAAAGATATAGTTAAAAACCCAGAGTATGGTTCAGGTCAAGACACAAGTTATTCTATTAATAAGGGAGAATTTAAGTTTAAATTAGGGAATTACTCTACAGACAATTTTGGCACTATTTATGAAATAGTTGTATCTAGGAATAGAAAACACGTCGAAACATTTAGTAGTCTTGATGATAAAGTTGAAAAAAATTATTAAAAGATCTTTATAATAAGATTGATGAGAAAGTCCAGACATACCAAAGAGGAAGAGAAGAAATTATGCTAAAAAAAGATAATCAAAGAAAAGTGGATGATTTAAAAGAACTTGAGAATATTCTTTAAGTTTACATAAAAAATAGATTTTTATATTCCCCATAATCTTTCCTATTAATGAAAACAAAATATGATTCTTATTGTTTAAACGGAATTGCAGAAGGATGCAAATATTGCGTCAGAGGAGAAAAATTAGTTTTGTTTGTGACAGGAATCTGCAAAAGAGGATGCTGGTATTGTTCTTTAAGCAATAAAAGAAAAAATAAAGATGTTGTTTATGCAAATGAAAGAAAATGCAAAAGTATCAAAGATATTGTTAAAGAGGTTCAAGAAAGCAAGGCAACATCTGCGGGGATAACTGGGGGAGACCCATTGATTTATTTTAATCGAACAATAAAACTTGCTTCCCAACTAAAGAAAAAGTTTGGAAAAAAATTTCATATTCATATTTATCTTCCAACAAAATTTGTTAGTGAAGAAAAATTAAGAAAACTTTCAAAGTATATTGATGAAGTAAGATTTCACCCAAACTTTTTGATAGACAATAAGACAATAGAAGAAGATATAAATAAAATAAGACTAGCAGAATTATTCTGGAATAAACCAAATTTAGGAATTGAACTTCCAATGATTCCAGATAAGAAAAGAGAAATTTTAAATTTTATTTTGAAAATAAAAGATTATGTTGGATTTGTAAATCTGAATGAATTTGAATTAAGCGAGACTAATTTTAATATTGTAACAAAAAAATACAAATTAAGAGAAGGAGGATACGTTGTTAAGGATAGTTTAGAAACTGGAAAATGGATTTTAAATGAATTAAATAAAAAGAAAATAAAATTAAATGTTCATTTATGCACTGCACAATTAAAAAATAACTGGCAGTTTGCAAATAGACTGAAAAGGCACGAAAGTTTACCTTATGGAAAGAGAACAGAAGATGGAACAGTAATTTACCTAGTTGTTGAGGGTAAATTAAAAATGTCTGGGACTTTCTATGACAAGAGAAAAAACAGAACAATTCTTTCTGAAGAAACTGCGAGAAAAATTTTAAACAAAATAAAAATAAAAAGAGTTGAAGAATTTCCAACTTATGACAGGATAGAACTATCGGAGGAATATATTGGGAGAGATTGAATACATACGGGCAAGATTGCAGGAAAAAATTAAACCAGAAAAGGTTCCTTTTCTAAAAAGAATTTTAGCAACGCCATTTGAAGTTATCGGTGTAATGGTTCCTGATTCAAGAACAATTGCAAAGGATTACAAAAATCTTAATATTTATGACATATATAATTTATTTGATGAACTTTGGAGCTCGAATATTCATGAAGAAAAAAGTTTAGCGATTCATATTCTACAACAATATAAAAAAAGTTTTAATTTGGAAACCTGGAGATTTTTAAAACAGAGATTAGACAAAGCAAAAACATGGGACCACATTGATGCGCTTGCAACAGATATTTTTTCAGAGATATTACTGAATAATATTAATTTAATGACAGAAATAAAAGAAATGGCTGAATCAAGAAATTTTTGGGAAAGAAGACTTGCAATTGAATCAACTTTAAAATTGATAAAGAAAAATAAAATTGAACTAACTCTTCGATTAGCCGAAAAATTAATTTATGACGACAATGATTACGTTCAAAAAGGAGCTGGCTGGATGCTTAGAGAAGCAGGAAAGAAAAATCGTC
Source organism: Candidatus Pacearchaeota archaeon (assembly GCA_023228065.1). The sequence continues at coordinate 30,880 of JALOBX010000004.1, forward strand.
TCGCGGTAAGAGAATTTATCATCCAACATATAAATATGAATCCTGTTGCTTTTTCTTATGCAACTGAAAAGATGAAAGAATTAAGAAAGATAAGGAAAGAGATGAGCAAGAAAGAATTTAAGAGAGAGAAATTATTTGAGTCTGATTAATATTTCTTTCATCTGATTTATTTCCTTCTGCTGACTTGAGATTATTGAATTACAAAGAGTCTGGATTTCTGGATCTATTATTTGGGTTTTCTCGCACATGAGAATTGCTGCTGCATGATGAGGAATCATTGATTTCAAAAATTGCCTGTCTGCAATTCCTGTCTGATATCTTATAAATAGGAAGAATATTACTAATATAATAACACTAACTGCAATTAGGATTAGATTTATTTTCTTATTATGATACATTTTATTCATAAAAAAAAGTTCTAAAATTATCATTGGTGCAGTCATAATTGCCGCCATATAAAATTGATTAAAATTAAAGAGTATATTTGAAAAATTATCCACCATGGAATACATTAAAAAAAACATTGCTAAAAGATGCAACCCTCCCATAATTATTAAAGATTTATAAGGAGAATGCATTTTATTTTTCATACAGAATAGAAGATATTTTTAATTAAATAACTTTCTAATTATAATGAACATAGAAAAACTAAAACAACAAAAATCTATGAAAGAACTTCTTGAATTTGGAATTATAATCTTTGATAAACCTGCAGGATGCACGAGTTTTGATATTGTTGATTTTGTAAAAAGAAAATTAAAATTAAGAAAGGCTAGTCATTTTGGAACCTTAGACCCTATGGTGACAGGAGTTCTGCCTATTGCTCTAAATAGGGCAGTGAAGCTAACAGGATTTTTTATTGGAGAAGACAAAGAATATGAGGGAGTTATGAGAATTCATGAAGATGTTCCCTTAGAAGAAATTAAAAAAGTAATTAATGAAAAGTTTATGGGAAAAATTATTCAGCTTCCTCCAGTAAAATCAAGAGTTAAACGACAGGAAAGAGAAAGAGAAATAAAAAAATTTGAATTATTAAAGAAAGATGGACAAAATATTTCTTTCAGAGTTGAATGTCAAGGGGGAACTTATATCAGAAAATTAGTTCATGATTTAGGCGAAGCAATGGGAATCGGCATGCATATGACAGGATTAAGAAGAATAAGAGCAGGAATTTTTTTAGAAAAATATTCTGTTCCCAAAGAAGAATTTGAAAAAGCAGTGGAGAGATATTTTAATGGAGATGAAAAAGATTTAAAGAAAATTATTTTGCCTGCAGAGATTGTTTCGGAGGTTTATCCAATTGTTGAAGTAAAAAAAGAATTTGTAGAAAAAATTATGCATGGGGCTCCGATAGATTACAAATTTCTGATAGAAAAGGAGAAATTTGAAAATAATCAAATTATTTGTGCTTTTTCTGATGAAAAATTTATCGGAATGTTTAAGATTGTCAATGAAAAAGACATTTTTGCAAAACCGGAATTTGTTCTGCAAATAATAAAAAATTAATGAAAACAGATACAAAAGGTCAGATAATTTTTTAAAGAAAGTTTTGCTATTATAAAAAAGAGATGAAACCGTATATAAAAAAATTTTCAGAAGTGGAGGGTTTTACTGTATGGATTGTAGATGGAAAATATATAAGAGATAATATAGATGTAGAATTTTCAAATTATGGACAAAATTATATGTTTAAATTTATCCCGGAAAATGAATTCTGGATTGATAAAGAGGCAATTCCAGGGGAAGAAAATTATTATGTGAATTCTATGTATTTAATAAACAAATTAAAAAAGGAAGGGGTGGAACATAAAACTGCCGTAAAAAGAGCAGATGAAATTGAAAAGAAAGAAAGAACAGAAGATTATATTAAATATAATAAAATTACTGAAAAAGAAATCAAAGAAAATCCAAAATTGATTCATAAAAAATTACTGAAAAAATACAGCACTGATAAGTTAAAAATATGGATAGTTGATGGGGAAGCAGTAAGAACTTTTTTATTTATTGATTTTACAGAAGGGGGGCATGGAATTGTATATTCTTTTATTCCCAAAGATGAAGTGTGGATTGATGATGATTTGTCTGTCCAAGAAAGAAAATATGTACTTCTTCATGAATTACATGAGAGAAAACTTATGATTGGGGGATGGTGTTATGATACAACCAGTGAAGCAGAAATGAAAACGGGAATAATAAAGAAATCAGCACACAAAGATTCAAGTGAAATAGAATCTTATTGCAGGAAAAACCCCAAAGAACTAGATAAAAAATTAAAAGAAGAGATTAAAGAGAATAGTAAATTAATAGGATAAATACCTTTTTAAACGGATTTTCTCAATAAAAATTATGAGATTAATTAGGATTCACAGTGAAACTGTTGAAAGAGAAGAGTTAGATAGAAAGAACTTTGTAAGGAGTATTGATGATGCATTTAGCAAATGCACAGGAAAAAATATGATTATTCAAGGATTTACAAAAGAAGGATTTCCATCGCTATATTTTGGGAGATATGTTGGGATTGGACAATCAAACGAGGGGAGTTGTTTGGAATTAGAAGAAGATAATTTATGGTATTTCAAAAAAGGAAAATTAATAAGTCATTTCCCGATTGAAGATGAAGTTTCTCTTATTTCTACAAAAGATGATTCTTCTACAATTGCAAGAGTATTTGGACAGGATGGAGATTTAATTTATGGAGACTTAGAAAGAATAAATGAATGGGATAAAAAATTTGAGCACAATGGCTATACAAAGATTTTTGATAGGAAAATAAAAAGCAACATAATAAAAAAAGTTATAAAAGATTATGGTTTTAAATTTTGAATAAGATTTATAATTCTCTGATTAGATAATATAATATGCGTGAATTTGTATATTTTTCACAAAGTGCAAAGACATCAGGAAATTTTGATGTTAGCGAGTTAATGAAAGCTGGAAGAATGGATATTGCAATTCATTCATTTATTCAGGGAGTTTTTCTTTCACATGGATTCAGAAAAGATGCAAAATTTCATTTTGTATTTTACGGACAGCCAGACCCCCCAAAACATATTGAAATTCAAATAAAAGATGAGCTTGAGATCAGCAAAAAAGATATCGGCAATTTAATAAAAAAAATTTTATACAAATATAAAGAGGGAAAAAAGACAGAGGTTCTTCCGGGCTGTTTTATTGAAAAGAAAAGTTTTTTTAATGTAATCGAAGAACTGAAAAAAGAAGGCAAAGAAATTTTTATTCTGGACAAGAAGGGAAAAAATTTAAGAGAGGTTAAAATTAAGGAAAATTGTGTATTTATCTTGGGAGATCATGAGGGGCTTCCAAAAAAAGAGCTAAAAAGACTCAAGGAGACTGCAACTCCTGTTTCTGTAGGGAATAAAATGTATTTTGCATCGCAAGTAGTGGCTGTTGTCAATAACGAACTGGATTATAGAAACATATAAGATAGGTGCATTGATATGACTTCAATGCAGGGCGAGGAATTTGAAATACAAAATCTTTAAAATCTATTTTGATTTCTTTTTAATATATGAAAAAAGCAGTAAGATTATACATTAATGGGGCTGTTCAGGGGATTTTCTTTAGACAATTTATAAAAGATAATGCAGAAAGGCAGAATGTAAGAGGGTTTGTAAGAAATTTAGATGACGGCAGAGTTGAGGTGTTTGTTGAAGGAGATAATAATAATGTGGATAAAATGGTTGAAATCTGTAAGAAAGGGCCAAAGCATTCGCAGATAAGAAAAGTTGAGACGAAAGAAGAGAAATTCCAGGACTTAAAAGAGTTTAAAATATTGCATATATGATAAATTATTGGAAAAAGATAAGAGAGATTATTAAAAGAGGGTTTGAACCTAAAAATATTTTCTTAAATGTTTTCGGCATTTTCTATATTCTAATTGCCTTGCTTGCTTTTTATGACTCGGTTAATTTTTTGGGGATTCAATCTATTTTATGGCTTTCCTATTTTGCATTTTTATTTATTGGTATCGGAATTTTAATCAGAAGTTCATATCTCATAGGAAGCCAGATAAATATTATTTTTATTCCATATACAATCTGGTGTATTGATTTTTTCTATGTATTATTTACTTCCAAAAGTCTTTTTGGAATAACTAATTTTATATTTGTTTCAGAACAGATTCTCCCATTAGTTGTAACTCTTCAACATTTAACAATTATCCCTGTAGCATTGATGGCTATTTATCTTATCAAATTTAAAAGGAAAGATTTCTGGAAATTTAGTTTAGTGCAAGTTGCAATAATCTTTATTCTGACACTTATCTTTTCAGAACAATCAAATAATATTAATTGCGTGTTTAAAAATTGCCTGCCGTTTGAGGTTGGGGAATATTATCTTCTTGCATGGGTTGTGACATATATTATTATGATATTTTTAGTGAATTTTATTCTTATAAAAATAAAAGATTTTAGTAAAAAATCAAAAAAATTTAAATAATAGTTTTATTTTATATTAACAGAAGGAGGTAATAAAATGGTGTGGTTTGGAAGTTTAATGGGACTTGTTGCATTGGTAGCTGCAATCTGGGTAATTTATGAAGTTGTTAAGAATAAAAAATTAAATTCTACAGAAAAGCTTATTTGGATAGTTTGTGCAATATTGTTCAGTATAATTACTGCAATAGTATATTTCTTTATAGGAAAAAAGAAATAATTTTTCAAAGATTAAATTTTTATATCTATATTATTTTTTTACTTTATGATTTTTACAAATTCGGATGGCGGTGCTCGTGGGAATCCTGGACCAGGAGCAATTGGAGTTATTGTTAGAGAAGATGAAAAAATTCTTACAAAATATTCTGCAAGAATTGGGAAATTTGTCACAAATAATATTGCAGAGTATGAAGCATTGATAAAAGCGCTGGAACTTGCTTCAAAATATACCAATGAAGAACTAACTTGTGTCCTTGATTCGGAGCTTGTTGTCAAGCAGTTACTTGGGGAATATAAAGTTCGGGATTCTAAACTTCTTCCGTTATTTCTAAAGGTGCAAAAGCTTCAGGAACATTTCAGAAAGATAAAATATGAACATGTCAGCAGAGAAAATAAGTTTCAGGTACTTGCTGATGAATTATTGAATAATGAATTGGATAGAGGATAATTATCCCAACAATTTATACACTAAAAAAGCAGGCCAGACAAGAGATTTTAAAATTCCTAAGACTCCTTGCCAAAAACTATTTGATTGCTGAATATAATAAACTGCGGCACCAATCATCCCAATAAAATAAATTCCTCCTCCACAACACGGACCCTTGCTACAGCATTTATCTTTCATATTTTGTTTAGGATATCTCTTCATCATCTTCTTTTTCATAAATTATATAGTTAAAAGATATTTTTAAATGTTTCAGAAAGTTAAATATATAAATTCCCCCTATTTATTACAAATATGGGAAGAGAAGAACAGATAATTGAAGAGAGATTAAAAAAAATAAAAGAACTTGAAAAGAAAAAGATAAATCCTTATCCGAATAGTTTTGATAAAAAAGATTCTGCTAATGAATGTTTAAAGATAAAACTTGGAAGCAAAGTAAAAACTGCTGGAAGATTGATGACAAAAAGAGAACTTGGAAAAATTGCTTTTGCAAAATTAAGAGATAGTTCAGGAGATATTCAGTTGGTTTTTCAAGATGGAAAAACTCCTGATAAAATATTTGGATTTTTCAAGGAATATATTGATGCAGGTGACTTTGCAGGAGTTGAGGGAGAAACTTTCAAGACCAAGACAGGAGAGATTTCAATTCTTGTAAAAAAAATTGAGCTGTTAAGCAAAGCAATATTGCCTCTTCCAGAAAAGTTCCATGGATTGCAGGATGATGAAGAAAAGTTCAGAAAAAGATATTTAGATATTATTACAAATCCTGAAGTTGGAGAAATGTTCAAAAAAAGAGGAGAGACAATAAAAGCCATAAGAGATTTTCTAAACAATAAAGGATTCTTAGAAGTTGAAACCCCTGTTCTCCAGCCACTTTACGGGGGAGCAAATGCAAAACCTTTCATAACACATTATAATGTTTATAACAAAGATGTTTATCTTAGAATAGCTCCTGAGCTTTATTTAAAAAGATTAATCGTCGCTGGTTTTGAGAAAGTATTTGAATTCGCAAGATGTTTTAGGAATGAAGGAGCAGACTGGAGCCATAATCCAGAGTTTAGTCTTTTGGAATTCTATCAAGCATACATAGATTATAATGAATTGATGAAGATGACGGAAGAACTTATAATTGAAGTTGTTAAAAAAGTTAACGGCAAGGCAGAGATTAAAAGAGACGAGAAAAATATTTTAATTAAAAAGCCATTCAAAAAGATTACATTTAAAGAATTAACAAAAGGAAAAATGACTGATGAAGCATTTAAAGAAGCAGTCAGAAAAATTAAGGAGCCGACTTTTGTAATAAATCATCCATTAGATATTTCTCCTCTTGCAAAAAAGAACGATGAAAAAACAGTTCAGAGATTTCAATTAATTATTGATGGAATAGAAGTTGTAAATGCATTTTCAGAATTAAATGACCCTATTGATCAGGAAGAAAGATTTAGGGAACAAGAAAAAAGAAAATCAGAAGAAAAACATAAATTTGACAAGGATTTTGTTGAAGCATTGAAACATGGTATGCCCCCAACAGGCGGATTTGGTATGGGAATTGACAGATTTGTGATGTTAATTACTGGGAGCCATTCTATAAGAGAAATTTTATTGTTTCCGTTTATGAAACCGGAAAAGGAATAAGATGATAATAAAAATTAATCCAAGGGAAATTCCGTTAATTAAAAATGCGAATAAACTTTGTTGCAAACCTTATCCAAATCATTCAAGAGGTTGTCCGAATTATAACAAGAAAAAAGAATGTCCTCCAAATCTTTGTAAATTAGAAGATTTGTTTGATTTTAATCAGGATATGTTTGTTATTTATTCTGAATTTGACCTTGGAAAACACGCACAAAAGATGAAAAAGATGCATCCTGATTGGACAGATAGACAAATTTATTGCTGTCTTTACTGGCAACCAAAAGCAAGAAAATTTCATAGGGAAGAATTAGAAAATTATAAAGGAAATAAAATAAGTTATATATCAAATTCACCGGAAGCATACGGGGTAAATGTAACTTCTTTAATGAGGAAACTGGGTGTTGAACTTGAATGGCCACCGAGAAGAATAACAAGAATAGTTTCATTAGGAGGAATAAAAAAATAAAATGGGAATAATAATCAAATCACAAATACGTCCTTTAATAAAAGAACTTGACAAAGACAATTCTATTTCTTCTGTAGCAGATGAAGTTGAAATTGCACTTGAAAGGAAAGTTGAAAATTTATTAAGTGATGCAATAAAGCGCGCTCGAGAAAATAAGAGGCGAACACTACAGGCTAGAGATTTATAATTTATTTCTTAGAGCCTCTTATTAAAATAATTATTTCCAAGATAACTCCAATAATAAGAGGAATTAATCCGTACGGACAAATAGTAAAATATCTATCTAGATTCCATAAAAGCAAAAAAAGAATTACAAGGAGAAGAAAAATAACAAAATGATTCTTTTTAACAAATGGAAAAAATTTTTTGTTCTTTTTCATATATTATAAAATAAAAGGAAATTAATAAATTTATTGGAATAATAAAAATTTAAAAACAGATTTTACTATTGAATATAGAAATGGGGATGATAGAAAATTTTTTAGGAATACTTGTTGAATCATATAATCAATTAGTTGCTCTTATGCCCGAACATCTTAAGATTCTTCCACCCTTGTTTATAATAACCGCAGTAATAACAGGATATGCTATGTTTATATGGTTCTTTCACAGATTTTTAGCCCATAGAGATGTTTTTAAAATTAATTTATCCCAATATAATACTTATGGAAACCCTGCTGGAGCCAAATTACTAGCAGTATTTCTCTACATACTTGAGTTTATTATTATAATTCCAATTATAATTTTTATTTGGTTTGTAATACTTGGAATTTTTATTATAGTTTTAGCAAAGGAGATAGAAATTGGTTCTATTTTAGTGATTTGTGCTGCATTAATCTCTGCGATAAGGATAACTGCTTATTTTTCTGAAAATTTATCTAGGGATTTAGCTAAATTATTGCCGTTTACATTATTAGCAGTTGCAATATCAACAAAAGGATTTTTAGGAATATCAGAGACTCTTGGAAGAATTTCTGAAATTCCGCTTTTCTTAAATAATATGATTTATTATCTTTTATTTATATTTGGATGGGAATTATCTTTAAGACTTCTTTATTTATTGTTTGATCTGGCTGGAGTAAATAAAACACGAGAATAATTGAAAAAAAATATAAACTTCTTATTCTGAATAGGTTTATGTCAGATGAAAAATCAGAACGAGGAAAAAAATCTCGCGCAAAAGGACAAAGATTTGAATTAAAGATTCGGCAGGATTTAGAAAAGAAAGGGTGGATTGTTAGCAAATGGATGAATACTGTTGATTTAGACAAAGAAGAAAAGATTGGAAAGATTGTTCCTGCAAAAAGAAAATATAATCCGTTTATGAAGGTTATGACTATTGGTACTGGATTCCCTGACTTTGTCTGTTTTAGAGGGATTGATAAAAGGGAAGATGAAGAAACAATTGAAGGAACACAAATTCCTGAATGTTATATAAGAAAAGATGAGAAAAAAATATTTGATGTTATTGGATTAGAAGTAAAGGGAAATGGCTATTTGGATCAGATAGAAAAGGGGATCTGTATTTGGCTTCTTGAAAACAAGATTTTTTCAAAAATATTAATTGCGCGAAGAGGGAAAAAAGCAGGAGAAATTGAATACATAGATTTTAGTGAAAAATATCACAATAAAGAATAAAAATGCTTTTTTGTTTTTTATTTTATGAAGAGGTTGGTAGGCTTAATCTTGGTAGTGTTTTTATTTAGTAATATTTCTGCTGTATGCAATGAAACTCAAATAGATATTAATTCTGCCCCTATAGAAGAACTTGATAAAATAGTTGGAATTGGGCCAGTTTATGCTCAGAGGATTATTGAAGGCAGGTTATTTAATTCCATTGATGGTTTATTAAATATAAGTGGGATTGGAGAAAAAACATTAGAAAAAATAAAAGCAGAAGGACTTGCTTGTGTTAACGAAGATACAGAACAAGATAATTCTGAATTGGGAACAGAAGAACAAAATGAAACAAAAGAGGAAGAAATGCCTGAAGAATCAGAAAATCTTATTTATGAAAATTTTTCTCAAAGTGAGACAATAAAAGAAATTGAATTGGAACCAATAAGCCTTAATTCAAAAGATATAAAAAGCGAAGATAATAATGGAATTTTGAAAAGGAATTGGGCTCTTGGAGGAGTTATAACATTTTGTGTTATATTTGGAGCTTTATTCTTTATAAGAAAAGGAAGATACAAAAATGAGTTTAATTGATTCAAAAAAAATAAATGCAATATTTGTCTTAGAAGTAATCGGCAGACCACAAGAATATCTTGCAGAAACATTGAATAATATCTCAAAACAAATTAGTGAAGAAAAAGGTGTGAAAGTCAAAGATACCAAGATAAATGAACCTGTTTTATTAAAAGATCAAAAAGACTTGTATACTAGTTTTGCAGAGATTGAGGTAGAGACAGAAGGCATTATTCAACTAGCAGTTTTAATTTTTAAATACATGCCTGCACATATAGATATTCTTTCTCCGCAGAATATTAATTTGACTAATAATGAATGGTGTGATGTTCTCAATGAGATAACAAGAAGACTTCATGGCTATGAAGAAATAGCAAGAGTTTTGAGTAATGAAAAGTTTATTCTTGAGAATAAGTTAAAAGAAACTTTAGGAAAAGGCTCTGAACAAGTTCAGAAGAAAGGAAAATAAAAAGCCTTAAAAACTAATTCTGGATGAAATAATTATGATAGAAGAAATAAACACAGCATATAGCGGAATTCTTAACGAACCTATTAAGAAATCTCTTGATTCAGGAAAGAAAATCAAACGTGTAGAAAAAAGCCTTTTTGAAAAAATGCTGGAAGAAGAAAAAATAGATGTTCCAAGGATAGATAATTCTCAAAGAACAAAAAAGATTGAATATCCAGAACCAGCGAAGGGAAATTATATTGATATTGTAATTTAAGAGCTATTTTTTAATACAAATCTTACAAGGAGTATATCCATTTTTTTTGAAGTACTCTGCATCATCTCTTGCTATCTTATACTTCGATTCAATCAATCCTGCAAATTTGCAGGAACTCTTGTGATAAGTTTTTGTATTAATAGAACCAGTATAATCTGGAATTTTAGGTTTTGGTTTTTCTATAAAAACTTTCTTTTCAACTTCTCTTATTACTGGTTTTTCAACTACCTTCACAATTGGTTTTACAATTTGCCTTACCAATGTTGGCGGTTCTTGTCTTTTAACAGGTTGAAAAACAGGAATTGGTTTTCTTCTAATCCTTCGATATCTTGCAAAGTTGAACCATACTATTCCTATGATAATCAGCAAGATAATGATTATTGCAATTATTGTTCCTGTCTTACTTTTTTTGATTATTTCACAAGTTCCCAAGCAACATACATTGTCTTTTGCATAAACAGTTTCTGAAGAACATTTTTCATTTTCAGTGCAGATAGTTCCATTAAGTTCGGCGCAAGTTTTTACAGAAGATTCATTTTCAACAGGAGGAATATAATTGCTTATGAAGTTTAGTGAAATATCAATAGAGGTAGAATTTCCATTGGATTCTGCATTTAAGCTTCCATCAATTTCTGCTTCTGTAGAAGAAAAGAAAGACAGCTCTATTGAAATATTAGAATCTGCATTTAAACTTTCAATTTTGTTTGTAGAGATATTAACAAAAGGTTTGATTGAATCAGATAAAGTTAAGGAGATGTTTTGCAAAGTTTTTCCTTCAGAATGCAATAAAATAGTTTTCTTAGAAAGAGTATTGGTAGAGAAAGAATAAGTTATTTCTGAAGGTGAAAATCTGAAAGTTTCTTTTGGAGTTCCTGCAGAGGTATATACTGGAATTTCATATGTCAAACTTAAATCTGTTGTTGTTTGATTTTGTGTTGATGTTTCTGTACAATTTTCCCAAAAGAAACAAAAACCATCATCAGCAGAGGTTGTTGTGCTTGAACCTGTTGCTTGATAGGATAATTTAATTAATTGCAAGGCAGAATTTCCTTCTCCAAGATTAAAATTTATATTTTTTATTTCCCCAGATTTTAACTGAACAGAAGATTCTTTGGAGCTACCAATAAAAATTTCTCTTGCAGAACTGTCAGAGGGAGTTTGGACAGAGATTGTTATTGAATTATCAAACAAATTTTGAATCTCAAGAGAAAAATCAGTTTCTGTTACAATAAATCCGGGAGATACAGAGAAAGCAGCTTTTCCTTCTGTGATTACAAAGTTTTTGATTATATCCTCTTCGCTGACTTCTGCTCCTTTCATATATTTAGTGCCTTCTATACTCATTGAGTAATCTCCAGGAGATTTATCTCCAAGAAGAGCATAAACATAATAATCATCATTAATTTTTGTTATGTCAAATTCCATTGGAACTCGAACATGTCCCCTGTAAAAAAATAAATTGTCTTTAGTAACTGATGTCAGAAAATTGCCTGAAATCTTTGCAAGAATTGTCTCTCCTTGAGCTAAGGAAGATTTCATCTCAACTTCAACTGCAACAATAAATTGCAGAGATAAAATTAAAACAAGCAATATGATTAAACTCTTTTTCATAATTTAATAAGAAAAAATAAGTTAATAAAGTTTGTTTTAATAATTGAATATATGTTAAAAGACAGGATAAAAGAGATAACAAAAAGTTTTAAGGAGAAAAAATTATCAAAAAAAGAGATTTATGAATTAAATAAATACATTAACGACAGAATGATGAAGTCTTTCAAAATTTACAAAATAAGAAATATTCAATCAGAAATAGACGCAAGAGATATTTATATTAATTATTAATTATTTTCCAATCTCTTTCAACTTCTTAAGAACATCATCGAAATCAGATTTTCCTGCTGCTGGTTTTTTAACAACTGGTTGTTGTGCTGCAGGTCTTTGAGGCTGTTGTGGAATTATTCTTCTTGGAATTATTCCTGTAGGTCTTGTAGATGATGCTGGAGGGAATCTAGGTCCTGGTCCTTGAGCAGGCTTTGCTCCTCCTTTCTTAAAAAACTTATTAAACTTGTCCTGAACCCATGCTTTAACTTTGAAGAATATTTCCTTTAATTGTTTCCTGAAAATTATTCCTAATACAACAAGGATAATTAAGATTACAAGAAGTACAATAATCCACGCGTAACTTGTTTTCTTTGGAACACAGCAGAAATCTGCAGAATAAGTACATAAATAGATAGATGCCTGTTCATTATTTGAACAAGAGGATTTACAAAATCCATTGTTAGTTTCACACTCAGAAACTTGTGCAGTTCCACATGTTCCTTCTAAACAGCAAAATTTTTCAGAATTTGAATCTAATGAATCAACTGTACTTCCTGCAAGACATTGTTCAGTTGCATCGCATAATTCCCCTCCCTGATCAGCACAAGCCAATAAAGGTTCTTTTTGACTGCAACATACACTTCCAACTCCAAAACATCCACCATATGTAGGAAGTTCATTTCCTCCTGCATCAATACAACCCATTGGAGATAAACAGAAAAAACCAGATTCTTCACAATCATCAACATCTGGAGAAATAGGAGTTATTGGTTTTGGCCAGATAGAATAAAGCAGGAATGCTGTGTCTCTTATATTTCCATTATTCCAGCATCCATCTGTTCCTTGGACTGATTCAAGCCAATCAATTGTCTTTGTTTTTTCCTTTAATTCCTGATTTTGGAAAGGAAGAAGTGCTAAAGCAGTATCATAATATTGGCTCCCAGAAACTGTCCAATATCCCTGAGCAACTTGTTTTAATAATAAACTATTTTTCATATTTATATCGCTTGTCAAAGTGTATAAGAAAGATTCTGGAAGAAGATTATCATAATCCTCTGCCATAGCAGTTAAATAAGGAAGATAAGAAGAGACATCATGTCCTTTTAATCTCAAAACAAGAGCTGCCCATAGACTTGATTCATAATCACATGCACTAGAAGAACTATCTAAAGTAAAACAGAAAGAACTTACTTTTTCTACTGTTGTTCCTTGTGCTGCAGCACTGCTTGTCTTTGAAGATACATATAATGTTTCTGAACCTGTTTTTTTGTAAAGAAGATTTGTAGAGAAAGAATCATCGCAACTAATTGCAAATTCTTTATCATAACAACCTTGATCAATCTTAAGCCAGTAATTTCCTGGGGTGTATAAAGATAGGCAATTTCCTAAATTTGTTCCGCTTAGTTTTTTATCAGAATTAACAGCCACAGTATAAGAATTGCTGTCATATGAAACAGTACAACTTGATGTACCGATAGTTTCTATTTGCAAAAGCCAGTCCATATTAGTCGGAGTTTCTGTTCTAGCCAACAAATCTGCTTCAGCTTCAGAAGTATCTGAATTTGAATTGCTTAAAGCCAAAATTGCCAGTGCAGTTAATCTTGTTCCTGCATTTGAATTAGAATATGTATCCACTTCACTTTTACATTCTCCTATAGCAAGAAGAGAAAATATTCTTTCTTCTGCTGAGATAGTAGCGCAATTCCCAGAAACTCTATCTTCAAGACAAGCATAAGCTTTTTCATCTATATTTGTTTCGTTCTGAGCAAGAATAAATGAGAGAGAGAACAGTAGAAGGAATAAAAATATTATTGACACCTTTTTTTTCATTCTTAATCTAATTAATTGTTGTTTTTAAAATTATCTTTCTTTTTTTGCTTATTATAATTATTTATTTTGAAATTTTTTTTCACGACATAATTGACAGGGTTTTTTATCTTACTGCACAATTCGTCACTTGAACAAACACCAATTCCTTGGTAGAATTCCATACAATTAGTTGGAAGTGTTGGTTTTCTTTTCAGAGCCCATGAAATTTGAGCCTTGATATAACCGCTCTGAAGAGGTGGCTGATTTTTTTCATTCCAGGAATAAAGAATTTTTTCAAGTTCATCTTTTTCTGTTCCAATTGAACGGAAGAAATTTATCAGCGCAAAGACAGAACGTTTTTTCCCATCATTAATCCCTTCCAATATTTTTTTTATGCAAGGAGGAAAATTTTTTTCTGAGCGGTCTGTGATTTGTATAGGCTTGAATTCAAAATTCTTTTTTTCTTCTTTTGGAGAATTTTCTTTGCTCCAATCTAATGCCTGAATTAATAATCTTGCTGCCTCTCCCTCTTTACATTCAGGAACAAAATTTTTTATTTCTATCTTCAGAGGGTCTGCATCTTTTGGCTGAAAATCAGAAATTTTATTTTTATCTATAACAACACTTGCAAGAGCAGTTTTTTCGTGAAGAGAATAAGGCATTCGAAATAAATGTCTTGGAGCTATAAGAACCAAATCCGGAATAACTTCTTTAGGAGCCTGAAAATCTTTTATATATTTATTAGGAGAAGAAAGTTTTGTAACCTCAGATATAAGATAGTCTTTTGTTTTCGCCATAATATATTTAGTGATAATTCTCGGCCATTCAGGAAACATGTCTTTTGTTTGAACACCATTCACTTCCTTAGGAAAAGCTTTCCAAGGAAGGATTATATGGAATCCCTTGCTTCCTGAAAATTTTATCCCTACATTTTTTATTCCGCTGAATTCCAAAAAATTAATTATTATTTTTGCATAAATCTTACTATAGTCTATATATTTACTGTCAATATCTAAAAGCAAATCCCAACCAACACGCAAATCATTTAGCTGTTTTTCTGACATTCCTGTCTGGATGTTGAGGGGATTGTCCCAAATTTCTTCAGAACAATGAAATGAAGTTGCTCCTTTCTTAACAAGTTCAAGAATATCTGATTCATATTGCAAGGAATCTGGGCGTTTGCCAAAACCTTCAAAATATCTGGGACATATTTCCCTGTTTTGTGAAAAAGCAAAAATTGCCTTTTGAATTTCTGGACGAGAATAATAAAGATGAGTCAGTTTTCTTATTCTATTTTCTTTAATGCTCTGAGAATCTGGCATAAAAAACTGAATTGCGGGAAGTTTAAATAAATATCCAAGATTCTTAACATCTCCTATTAATATTCTGCTAAAGCACCAGAAATTATTAATTCAATACTCTAAAACCATAATGCTTAAAAGATAAGTTACATTTCCCAAAAGATGTTAGTCAGACTTGAAGACCCGAGTTCACTATCAAAAATAATTGAAGTTATCTCCGAGTTAGTGACTGAAGTAAGAATTAAAGTCAGCGAATTTGGAATGAGTATAACTGCAATAGACCCTGCAAATGTTGCAATGGTAAGATTCAGGCTTCCAAAAAGTGCTTTCTCACAATTTGAAACTGAAAATGAAATATTAGGAGTAAATCTTGATAGCATGAAAAAGATTTTAAGAAGATGCGGAAACAGCACCCCATTAATATTAGAGAAAAAAGATAATTTCCTAAATATACAAATTCTTGGAAGAATAAAAAGAAACTTCAGTTTGAATCTGATTGAAATAGAAAGTCAGGAAAAAGAAATCCCTACTCTTGATTATAGTGCAAAAATTGAAATCTCTTCTCTTGATTTAATTTCTGGAATTGAGGATTGTGCTGTTGTTTCTGATTCATGTTCCTTCAAAACTAACAGAGAATCTTTTATTGTTGAGGCAAAAGGATTAAATTCAGCACGTTCTGAATTTTCAAAAGATGAAGCAAAAATTGAAGCAGAAGAATGCAAATCAAAATACAGTTTGGAATATTTGCAGAAGTTTATGAAAGGAGCAAAATTATGCGACAAAATAATTTTAAATTTTGCAAATGATCATCCTCTTAAAATAGACATCAAAACAGAACACATGGAACTTAATTTTCTTTTAGCACCAAGAGTGGAAACTGAAGACTAATATTAATTCTAATAAAATTTATAAGCAACTAAATATTTAATTTGGAATGAATAAAAAGGGGCAGGTGACTATTTTTATAATTATAGGAATTGTTCTTGTAAGTATTGTTGCAACTTTTTTTCTTCTTAGAAGCGGAGTTCTTCCAGATATTAGTGGTGAAGAAAAAAATCCAAATGCATTTTTGCAATCATGTCTCCAAGATAAAATAATTGATGGCGTAAAATTAATCTCTCTTCACGGAGGGGACATTGAACCACAACCTCTTAGCATTCCATTTAAGTTTGAAGCAAATTCAGCACCGATGAATATTTCTTATCTTTGTTATACTTCAAATTATTATCTTTTATGCAATCCGCAAGAAGCCATGCTAATGTCTCATATTAAAGAAGAATTGCATAATTATATCTCTGAAGATGTTGCAGATTGTTTTAACAAATTAAGTTCTAGTTTAGAAAAAGGAGGGTATGAAGCAAGTTCATCTTACAGGGGGTTTGAAGTAGAAATGACTGATGGGAAAATAATTATTCCAATAGATGCAGGGATTACATTAACACAAAATGAAGAAACAAAAAAATATGAAAATTTTAGTTTTATTATTCCAAGCAGAATTTATGATTTGACTTTTGTTGCACAAGAAATTGTAAATAGTGAAGCAACAAAAGGAGAATTTAAGATTGATGATTTAACAGCATATCCACAACTTATCAGTAGCAATGCAGCAAATGAAGAGTTTAATTATAATCTTGCTTATGCAGATTTTGATATTAACAAGTTCAAGACAACAGATTCTGCAATAGTTTACAAAATTAAACATATAGATAGCAAAGAAGAATTTTATTTCGCTGTCAGAAGTTCGGTTATCAAACCGGGATGGTTTTAAATGATAAAAATAAATCAGCAAAGAAATAAGGCAGTTATTTTGATGATGGTGACGATTCAAATATTTTTAATGATAGTAATGACTCCTGCAAATAGTTATAATATTTATCAGGCAGATGCACAGGATAATACTTTGCAGATTGGAAAAATAAAAAATGATGTTAGTGAGATAATTAATTCTGGATTAACTTTTTTAATTGGATTTTTATCAATAAAACAAATTGGAAGTGTTTCTGCAGCTACATTAGATGCATGGTGCTGTCCTGAAACAAAAACAGGAGAAAAATGTAAAGATATTCTTGCAGGAGATGAAGATTCATGTTCTGTCGCTCCATTAAGGTCTGCATGCAGCAAAACATCTTGTAAATTAGGAACATGTATAGATAGGTCAAGTGGAACATGTTCAGTTGGAAGCCAATCTCAATGTGGAACTAATTTTATTGATAAGCCTATTAATAATGTAGATGAATGTAAATATGGATGCTGTAGTCTTAAAGATGGAACCAAAGAATATGTCAGACAAATAAAATGTAAAAAAGATAGAGGAGATAGTCAGGGGTTTGATTCTTCTGTTTCACAAAGCCAATGCGGAGGAGTCAGCAGTGAATTAGGTGCATGTGTTTTAGTAGAAGGCAATTGTAAATTTGGAACAGAAAGCAATTGCGAAGGAAAATTCTACAAAGGAAATTTATGTTCTAATCCAAGTCTTGGAACAAAATGTACTAAGCCAGAAAATGGGAATGTTAAAACACAATGCAAAGATAATAAAGTTTATTTCTTAGACAGCTGTGGAAATATTGCTAATATATATAATGCAAATAAAATAGACGAAACTGATTATTGGAACTTTGTTCAAAAACCAGATTGCAATGTTAATGCAGCAAATGGAGTCTTGAATTCTAATGATGTAAAAAGTTGCGGTAATTGTAATGGACTTACAAGCATATGCGGAGCTTCTTCTGAAAGTGATATAAGACCAACTTATGATGGTGGTGCTGTATGTAAAGATTTGAACTGCGGTAAGGATGATGTTTTCTTTAAAAAATTTGAAAGAAATCCATTAAATCAAGAATCCTGGTGTGTTTATGAAAGTTATGTTGGAGACAGCAAAGATACTGTTGGTAGCGCATATTGGAGAAGATATTGTGACAAAGGAGTAATCAAGACAGAACTTTGTGATGAATATAGAATGCAGGTATGCGGAGAAAGAATTGTTGAAGAAGGCGCAAGCAAATATTCTGAAGCAAGGTGCAGAGCTAATGAGGGCTGGAAATGCAGCAGTGCAGAACTAGAAAATTATAAGTTTGATACTAATGGAAATAATTGGATACAAGGAAAATCAGATACTAGAGATAGTAATACAAAGACATGTGAAGATAAATCTTCTGACTGCAGACTTCAATCATTTGATTTATATTTTAATCCTTGGGGAGATTATTCTAATATTCAAATATTTGATTTCTGTGTCTCAAAATATCCTCCGGGATTTCAATTCTGGAGTTCATCAAGCAATTCACCGTTATGTTCAGCAGCAAGTTCAGCGAAATGTATTACTCAATGGAAAAGAAGAGGGAGCTGGGAATGTATACAGAATTGCGATTGTTTAAGTGAGGAGTATGCAAACCAGATGAATGCTTTGTGTACTTCTCTTGGAGATTGTGGAGGGAAAGCAAATGTAGTCGGAGTTTATAGCAAAAATTTCAAGACATTGGATTATGCAGATTTTGAAGAATTATTTCAATCAGTAAAATCAGGACATTATTATTATCCCCCATATGTTTATACATGGGAAGACCAAAAAGAAACTTGGGATAAATTAAATCTTGACGGATTAGCTGATGGAGGTATAAGTGATGAGGGTGCTTATACAGATGCAGCAAAAAAAGAAAATATTGGCGCAGGAGACCCTCCTAAATTTTTTACTGATGCTGAATTAGGACAATTTGGCGGAGACCCAATAGCAGCATTGGCTGCAGGGAATACTGCTGCTACTGAGTGGATTGCACATGGACTTACTATTGGGATTGCTACTGCAGGATTAATTGCAACTTTTGCAGTAGTTGCAGTAGCCACTTCAGCTGCACTAGCTGCAGGATTAACTGCAACTGCTATAGGAACTGCTGCTGCTGCAGGAACTAGCGTAGCAGTAGGAACTGCTTTAGGAACACTTGCTACTACATTTGTAGGAATTCCGGTTATAGGATGGATTATGCTTGCAATATTAGCAATAGCAATGGCAATTATTTATGGATTAGGATTATCTGAAGAACCAATCACAGTAGAGATTGAATTTACTTGTCAACCATGGCAAGCACCTGTTGGAGGAGATGACTGTGACAAATGTGATGATGGAGATTTACCCTGCACAGAATATAAATGTAGAAGTTTAGGAGCAAGTTGTAAATTAGCAACAGAGATTGCATCTGAAAAACCAGTTTGTATTAATAGTAAACCTAATGATGTTACACCGCCACAGATTGAAGTTAATCAAACTGAAGAAGGATATAGTTTTACAGAAGAAAACATAAATGGTGGAATATTTAACTCTCCTGAAGAAGATAATTGCATACAAGAATTTTCTCAGATTAATTTTACATTAAGAACAATACAAGATGAAGAAAATGAATATGCTAAATGTGTATATAGTTGGACAAGAAATACTGAAGCTCCAACACTTGCAAATAATTATGCTTTAGACGGAGAAGAATTTGCAGAAGGAAATTTATATTCAATAACCCATAATTTTAACGCAAGACTTCCTTTTGTTTTAGATTCTGAAAAAGTTTCAAATGTCAATGGGAATCCTGGAGAAAGAAATGGGGAGTTAACTATGTATGTAAGATGTATGGACTATTCTGGAAATTATAATGTTAATGAGTATGCAATAAGATTCTGCGTCAAAGAAGCACCTGACAGAACAGCAGCAAAGATAGTTAGTTATTTCCCTGCAGATAAAAGTTATCTTCCTTACGGAACAAATGAAAGTAATTTAATAATTTCATTAAATGAACCTGCAAAATGCAGATTGAGTTATGATGAAGATAAAGATTATGAACAGATGACTGACTTCCTGCAATGTGAAATAGATATTGATACAACAAAAACAAGTTGGGATTGCAGAACAAGTTTGACTAATTTAAACAAAGCAGAAAATAAAATTTATATCAAATGTAAAGACCAGCCATGGGTTATAGATTCAGCATATAATTGTGCAGATGATACAACCTTAACACCAGAAGAATTAGCAGCATGTCAAGATACTACCGGATATGCAGGACCCTGGACAGAACAAGATAGAAATGTAAATGTTGATGGATTTTTGTATACATTATATTCAAGTACAACTGCATTAAAAATAGATTCCATTTCTCCAAAAGGAGATGTAATACAAGGAACAGGAATTTTTGGAACAACATTATATGCTACAACATCTGGAGGAGCTTATGGGGGAAATGCTAAATGCAGCTACCAGTTCTTAGATTCAAATACTGGCGGTGATTGGTTCTTTGAGACAGGAACAAAACAACACAAACAAATATTGAGTTTATTTTCAGGAACTTATAATATTTTAGTCAGCTGTGAAGATAATGCTAAGAATAAAGTAGAATCAAGCACATTACTTAATTTAATTGTAGATACTAGCGGACCAAAAATTGTAAGAGCTTACAAAGATGGAGATTATCTTAAAGTAATCACAGATGAATTAGCTAAATGTTATTATGACAACAGTGATTGTGAGTTTAGTTTAGATGAGAAAAAAGCAACTGAATTTTCAATGGCTAGCGGTTTATCGACGGTACAAACAACCAAATGGCAGGCAGGAGTAACCTATTATATTAGATGTGAAGATGAATTTGGAAACATAAATCAGGAATGTGCAGGGGAAATAAGCCCTACTATATAATTAAATTAAATTTATAAACAAAAATATCTTAAAATAAAGATGGTGAGAAGAGGATGATGAGAAATAAAAAAGCGCAGGTGACTATTTTTATAATTATTGCAATAATAATTGTTGCTTTATCGATGCTGGCTTATAGTTTTTATCCGCAAATAAGAGCAGGATTAGGATTAGAAGAACAAAGCCCGCAAACATTTGTTCAAGCATGTGTTGAAGGAGATATGAAATCTGTTGTGAAAAACTTATCAATACATGGAGGAGATTTAGACCCTAAAAATTATGTATCTTATAACGATGAGAAAATAGGATATCTATGTTACACAAATGAATATTATACTCCTTGCGTTATGCAACAGCCATTTTTAAAAGAACACATGGAATCTGAAATATGGAATAATGTTAAAGATACAATAGAAACATGTTTTGATTCATTAGAACAAAGCTACCAGAGAAAAGGATATAATGTTAATTTAAGAAGAGGAACAAGTGCACTTGAAATTCTTCCTGAAAAAATCAGCGCCTCATTTAATTATTCATTATCATTATCTAAAGGAGAAAGCTCAGAAAGTTTCAGTTCATTTAGAGTAGTGCTGGACAATAATATTTATGAATTGATTGGTATTGCTAATAGCATATTAGATTGGGAAGCCACATACGGAAGCGTGGAAACAACTACGTATATGGATTTTTACCATGATTTAAAAGTGGAAAAAGACGAAAGAGCAGACGGGACAACAATATACATATTGACTGATAGAAATACAGGAGATAAATTCCAGTTTGCGTCAAGGAGTATGGCATGGCCAGCAGGATATTAAAATGAAAGGAAAAATATTTTTGTTTACAATTTTAACAATTTTTTTAATTGGAATTATATCAGCACAAGGAGTTTCATATTGTTGTGAGAGAACAACTTCAGGAGCTTGGTGTCAGAATGCAGAACAAGATCAATGTGATGCAGGGAATTGCGGGACAACTACTTGTAATAAAGCACCAACATCTTGCGAATCTACTTCTTATTGCCGATTAGGTACATGTATTAATAGTAGAGAAGGAAATTGTATGCCGAATACTCCACAAAGTTTATGCAGTTCTGCAGGAGGACTTTGGGATGCAAGAGCAAAGACAGATATTCCTCAATGTCAATTAGGATGTTGTCTAATTGGAGACCAGGCAGCATTTACAACTCAAGTAAGATGCAAAAGATTATCTTCTATATATGGACTTGAAGTAAATTATAGGCCAGATATTCAAAATGAAATACAATGTATTTCAAGTGCTTCACCACAAGCAAAAGGAGCATGTATTTTTGAAAAAGAATTTGAAAGAGATTGTAAAGTATTGACAAAAAAAGAATGTCAGGATTTACAATTAACTGCAACTTCAGCAGAGTTCCATGAAGGATATTTATGTTCTGCTGAAGAACTAAGTACTATTTGTGAAAGAAGTTCAAAGACAACTTGTGTTGAAGGGAAAGATGCAGTTTATTTCTTAGATACTTGTGGAAATATAGCTAATGTTTATGATCAAGCAATGTTAGCAGATAATGCTGAATCAAAAGATTATTGGACAAAAATTCAAGAACCAAAATGTACAGTTGGAGATTTGCAAAGTTTAATTACAACATGCGGAAATTGTGATTATCTTGGCGGAACAACTTGTAAACAATCAGCAACAGGAGGAGCTGTCTGCAAGGATTTGAAATGTGATTATAAAGGACAAGAGTATAAACATGGAGAAACTTGGTGTGATAAATCAAGAGATGATGAAAATAGCAATAATCCTGGAGCAAAATATTTTAGATTAGTATGTTATAATAGTGAAGTAAGTGTTGAACCTTGTGTAGAATACAGACAAGAAATATGTGTTCAGTCTTCTATTCCAACAAGTCAGGGAGATTTCAAAACAGCAGCATGTAAGCCAAATAAATGGCAAGATTGTTATGCACAAACTGATGAAAAGGAATGTTTAAATTCAGACAGAAGAGATTGTCAATGGATTGATGGAAAAGCTATTTTCAAATCTCCAAGCGCAGGAGAATCAGAAGCAATTCCAACAATACTTCCATCAGGACTTCAAGCTCCAAAACAAGAAGAAGATGGAACTTGTGCTCCAAAATATGCTCCTGGTTTTGATTATTGGAAAAATGAAAGTGATGCTGGTTCAATATGTTCTTTAGCAAATGATATTTGTCAAGTAGAATATATGACACCAATTGGAAGTGCTGCATTTAGTTTATTTGGAGGACAACCTCCAGCATATATTCTTGCAGGGGATAGTGAATGTTTAAAGAAATGTAAGGAAAAATGTTTGGTAGATGATCCTACTCATTTAATTTGTGATGAACCTTGTGCAAATGCATGTCGTAAAACATCATGCTTAAAAGAGAAATCGATTCCCGGTGGAACAGTAGAAGATTTAAAACCAGAATGGAGAGAACCAAGAGAAGCTGTGTGTAAGGCATTGGGAGATTGCGGAGTGAAGAATAATTATAATGGAAAAGAAGGATATTTTGATGATTGGGAAGATAGCTATACTAGAGAAGAAGTTAATAAAACTGAAGCTGAAGGAGGAGCTGGAGGAGGACTTGGAGGAATATTCGGAGGTCTTTTAGGAGGATAATGATAAAGAAAATAAATAAAATAGACAAAGAAATGTCAACAATTTTTCATAAGAAAAATCGTAGAGGTGCAATAGCATTAAGTCAGATATTTATATTATTAATTAGTATTGTCGCAATTGGTTATGCTGTTGGAAGTGAAGTTGGATTTGTAAGTGCTGCAACACCTTGCACAGACGCTAAATGTAAGGACGAGGAATGTGCTAAAGCATGTCTTAATGTAGATTTGAATGGTAAACCTGTCAAATATGCTAATAGTGATTGTGTAAATAATGGTGGATTATCTCTTGCACAATGTATTGGTTCTAAAGATATAGGGGCAACAGGTGCATGTAAGAAATGTTGTTGTAAGGGAACTGCTGTAGAAACTATTGTAATAGATAAAACAAAAAGCACTAACACTCAAAGTACAGGGGGACAATGCAGTAGTCTTTGTATTTCAGCAGGATATCTTGCAGGTGCGTCAGATGAATCTTGTCATGCTTCATGCGGTTCTGGATTTAATCCAATAAAAGGACCATCATCTTGTCCTCCAACAAATCCAAATTGCTGTTGTAAAGGAGTTAAATCAACTACAACAACAGATACAACAAAAACAACAGATTGTGAAAAAGCAGGACATACTTGTGAAGCTACATGTGCAGAAAAGGACATGACAGGAGAATCATGTGTTGATGCTTCAAGCGGAGCAGCAGTGTCTAAAGGTATTTGTTGTGCAGTACCTTCAGGTAAAACTGAAACTTCTAATACAAATGTTCTTACAGATAGTTTAACAAACAAATTCAAGGGTGCTATTGACAAGATTCTTAATAGCCCAGCATTTGAAGCATTTGCATGGGGTGCAATGACATATGCGATTGTAAAATTCTTAGGACCTATGTTAGGATTTGAAAGAGATTTAGTTGATGCTGCTGCATTAGCTGCAGGATTTGGTGTTGGTGTTGGACAACTTGCTACAACATTACTTACAAAAAAAATGGGAGACGCTGCACAAGCACAACTTGCAGGAGCAGGAATTGGAGCTGCAGTAGGAATTGCTGTATTTATTATGACATATAGAAAAGAAACTCAAGAAACTATTACATTCACTTGTTATCCGTGGGATGCGCCTGTTGGAGGAAGTGATTGTGAATTTTGTAATAGACAAGGACTTCCTTGCAGTGAATATCAATGTAGAAGTTTAGGACAAGGATGTCAGATAGTAAATCCAGGTACAGATAAGGAACAATGTGCATGGGTAAATAGAGATGATGTAAATCCTCCAACAATAAAGGCAAGAACAGATGTTCTTCTTCAAGGATATACTTATAAAGATTTAACAGAAGGAGTTTCTCCTCCAGACAGAGGAGTAAGAATCTGGAATGAAAATTCAACAAGCGGATGTGTTAAGGCATTCACTCCTTTAACCTTTGGAGTAGAATTAAATGAACCTGCAAAGTGTAAGATAGATGGAATAAGAAAGAAGAAGTTTGATGATATGAGTTTCTTTTTTAGTAATAGTTTATCTTTATACAACCATTCGTATACATTAAGTCTTCCAAGCCCAAGTGCAGATGAAGCAGAAAATATCACAATAGGAAATAAAGGAAAATATGGATTTTATGTAAAGTGTCAAGATGCAAATGGCAATACAAATACAGCTGACTTTGTATTTGCATTTGATGTATGTCAAGGACCAGACACAACACCTCCTTTAATTGTAAAGACAAGTCCATTAAATGGCAAACCTGTTGCATATAATATTAGTGCTGTAGAAAATGTAATAGTTTATACAAATGAACCTTCTGATTGCAAGTGGAGTCATTTAGATCAAAGTTATGACAAGATGGATCACAATATGACTAATTGTGCACAAAGTACAGCGAATGTAAATTCAGAGGGACTTTATACTTGTACAACAACATTAGATGGTATAAAGGACAGACAAGAAAATATATTTTATATAAGATGTAAGGATCAACCCCAATCAGGAGTAGACCCTGCAGATAGAAATGCAAATGAAGAATCATATAGATTATCTTTGATTGGAACACAACCATTATTTATTGATTGGGTAAAGCCAGTAAATAACAGCTTAGTTAAAGATTCAACAAGCCCAGTTAAAGTAACAGTAGAAGCAAGAACATCTGCAGGATATAAAGATGGAGAAGCAAGCTGTTATTATAGAGACACATTACAAGGAACAACAGATAGCAATTATGTAATGTTTTACAATACAAGCTCATTTGAACATTCACAAGACTTATGGCTTGTAGACGGAGAATATGAGTATATAATTAAATGTCTTGATTTGGGAGGAAATAGTGATACAGAAATAGTACACTTTACTGTAGAATCAGACAGATTCTCTCCGATAGTTGTAAGAGCTTATCATGTAGAAAACTATCTCAAATTAATCACAAATGAACCTGCAGAATGTAGATATGATACTAAATATTCAAGTGCTCCTTGTGATTATACATTTGAAGATGGAACAGAAATGGTATCTGTAAATAACACAGAACATTACACAGATTGGAATCCTCAAGCAATATTCTACATTAAATGTCAGGATGTTTATGGAAGACAGCCTGATTCTGGATGTAGTATTATAATAAAACCATCTGATTTTGAATCTACACTTTAATCAAGAATAGATTTATAAGTTTAGTTTGTATTTTTAGAATATGAAAAGGGGACTGAATAAGAAAGCTCGCGACCTCGCTCGTATGAACCGTGCCTTCCTTCCGCGAAATCGCTCGGCTCAATTCGAAATGTCTTTTGGAATGATTTTTTCAATTATTCTTATAATTGTTTTTCTTGCTTTTGCAATTTATGCGATTATTAAATTCCTTGAACTTCAAGAATCAATAAAGATAACACAATTTGAAAGCAATTTGCAATCAGATATAGACAAAATGTGGAGAAGCTCACAAGGTTCTCAGAAGTTAGAATATTCTCTACCAAAAAAGATAACTGCAGTGTGTTTTATCGACGATGAATTTCAGAATATGATATTTAATTCTGAAAAGATTATTCCTGGGAAAAAAATAAATAATATTGACATTGCAAAAACAATTGGAGCAGAAGAACAATTATGCGTTCCAAATGTAAAAGAAAAAGTTAGCTTGATAATCAAGAAAGATTATGGAGAGGCTTTGGTAACAATTGCAAAGCAATAAAAATGAATAGAAAATTTTCAAAACAGGGTGCTTTAGAAATATCTTTTCCCTGGCTTTTTGCAATTGTTGCAGGAATTTTCATATTATTTCTTTCTATTTATGGTGTTACAAGATTTATAAAAACAGAACAAACAACTATTGATGCTAAAACTGGAAAAGAAATTGGAGTCTTGCTTAATCCATTGGAAACAAGTTTTGAAAGCGGGGCAGTAACTTATTTTATACTTCCTGTATCGACGAGAATTTACAATAAATGTGATTCTATCGGAGATTTTGGAAAGCAGGGAATTCAAATATCACAAATGAGTTTTAATAAATGGACAGAAACAAATGTAAATGTAAATTTTCAGAACAAGTATATTTTTTCTAAAGATTATGCTGAAGGAAAGAAATTTTATGTTTTTTCTAAGCCATTCCAATTCCCATTTAAAGTTGCAGATCTTATGTATATGACTTCTTCCCTGGACAGATATTGTTTTGCAGATGCTCCTGGAGAAATAAGTGAAGAACTTGCTAATTTAAATCAGGAAAATATTCTTGTAGAAAACTGTTCAGAAGAGGACATAGATGTTTGTTTTGGTGGAATTAATTGCGATATAAATGTAAATTATGATATGGGTGTCGTAGAAAAAGAGGGAGATAGCATTTATTTCTATGGAGACGCATTAATGTATGCTGCGATTTTTTCTGATGAATATGTTTATGAGTGTCAATTAAACAGATTAATGAAAAGAGTGAGCAGTCTTTCACTTATTTACAACGACAAAGCGAGTTTTATTTCAAGAACAGGATGTTATTCAAACTTAGACTTATCTTTTTTAAGCGGGGCTGCAGAAAGTTTCAGCAATTCTGCAGATATTAGCTCAATTGGATTTATTGCTGATGATGTCGGATTAAAAAATGATGCAAATTCGGTTTGCAGATTATGGTAAAATGAAAAACAAAAAATCTCAATTAAAAATTCAGCAAATGGCGTTTATGCTTATGGCTGTTACATTATTCTTTGTACTTGCAGGAATGTTTGTTCTTGTATATAGATTTTCTCAAGTTAAACAATCTGCTTCAGTATTAGAAGAACAAAATTCAAAATTGTTGGTTACTAAGTTAGCAAATTCTCCGGAATTCTCCTGTGGAAATGCTTTTGGAAGCAGTAGAATAAGTTGCATTGATGCAGATAAGGCAATGATGTTAAAAAGAAATATTGACAAATACACTAATTTTTGGGGAGTTGCAAGCATAGAAATAAGAAAAGTCTATCCAGCAGGAGGAAATTCTACCTGCACTTTGCTTAACTATCAAAATTGCAGTATTATTAAGGTATTATCCAAGAATGTAAATCTTCTTCCTGCATCATCTAATTTTGTATCTTTATGCAAGAAAGATGTTTATAATGAAGAAGTTTATGATAAATGTGAATTGGCGGTGTTTATAGTCAGTTCAGAAGATAAAAGAACAAAATGATAAAAAAAAGAGGCTTAATAAATAATAAACTAGGGCAAGAGGAAATGATTGGATTTGTATTAATTATTGTAATAGTAACTATAATTATACTTGTTTTCTTAAGTTTTTCTTTAAGGAAGTCACAGAATGAAGTTGTGGAGAGCTATCAGGTAAATGGATTTATTCAGTCATTTTTGCAGTATACTAGCGATTGTAGGAATGATTTAGAGTATCTTTCTGTTCAGAACCTTATATTTAGCTGTAGAGATGGGGGAACTTGCTTAGACAAGAGGGATGTTTGCAAGGTGCTTAATTCAACGCTCAAAGATATTGTAAAAGAAAGCTGGAGAGTCGGAAGCGGGAGACCAATACAAGGGTATAAATTAGATATTCTTGTTAATAAAGAAGGAATGTTAATGATTAAAGAAGGAAATGAAACCCAGAATTATGAAGGAAGCAGTCAAGATTTTTCAAGAAAAGGCGAAGATTTTGAGATTTCAGTTATAATTTATTACTAAATTTTAATGTGAATTGTAATATTCTCTGATATTATTACTGGCTTATGTCTTACTCTATTTGTTGTCTTTTCTTCTACTAAATCTATAAAACCAAATCTTTCTAAAAGCTTAACATCATCATAAACAGACTTAAAATCTCTCCCCAACTTCTTTGCAAGTTCGTAAATAGAAGAAGGTTTTTCTGTCTTTATAATGCTTAAAATCCTGGCTTTTTCGTTCCTCAAAAGCTGTCTTAGAGAATCTATTCCTGAAAAATCGAATTTATTCTTATCCTTCGATGTTTTTCCAAATAAAGAGAATGTTCCTTTTGATTCTGTGATAGTTATTTCTCTCGTCGTCATTTTATTTTATTGATATATGTCTTTTCTATTTAGATAATTATAAGATATATATTTGTGTTATATGTCTTATTTATAATATATGTTAATAGATTAATAAATATTTCTATTAAGAACTCCCTTAAAAGTGTAATTATAATAAAGTGATGTCATTAGGTTTATAAATAAATGGTTGATTTGGGGGGTATTTAACCTATATATGAGAAATAGCGTAATAAGCTTTTTAAAGGAAAATGGGTTTTTCAGTATAACACTCATAAAAGAGTGTTCTAATAGGGAGTTAGTCATATTCATCTCAACAGGTGGGTTACCCTATCTCATGGGTTGAGAGGGAGAGTTGTCATAGACAACATATTCGTAGGGAAAGAGTATAAATTTCCCTATAAGATAATTGAAAGGAGGTTAAAAAAAAGATGAGGAAAATTTTTAGAAAAGTATCGGCAATCGCGGCTAGCGCATTAATGGTTGGAATGACTATGGGTGTTGCTGCAGCAGCTAACTATCCCGCACCTTTCGTTGCTGGAGGAGCTGCAGACGTAGCAGTAGTCTATGGTACAGGCGCTGGTGTTTCTTCACTTGATTTAATTCAAGCAGGAAATATTCAGTCTAATTTACAATCATATATGGGCAGTGGCAGCGGTAGTACGGTAGTAAGCGGAACTGCATGGCAAGTTGCAACAAGTTCTGATATGCTAGAAATAAATGAGCCAATCAACGATGTAGACACTTATATTGGAAGTTCTGACTTTAGTTTATTAACAACAGAGTCAATTTCTAATGAAAAGGGTGATGCTACATATGAGCAATTCCTTTATTTTGAACAAGACCCTAATAACAACGCTTCAGTTATTTATACAGAAGATGATGATGATAACATAGGATTATTTTTCTATGTTCCTAGTAATGCTGTAATTGCAAGATATGTTATGGACTTTACCACTAACTTAAAATCAGATATAGAAACAGACAGTAAATTATCTGACATAGAGGATAAAATGATAACATTCTTAGGTAAAACCTACACAATTACTGATGCTACTAATGGTTCATCAGGAGTAGAATTAACATTGATGAGCGGAGCTTTAGGAGGAACTGTTCAAGAGGGATCTCCATTAACTGTAAATGGTTATACTGTTGAGGTTCAAGTTTCAAGCAGTACTGCAGCACAATTCACTATAACTTCCGCAAGCGGAACTGAAACAACAGATAAAATGAACAAAGGCGACATTGAAAAATTAGCTGATGGAAATTATTTGGCTGTTACAGATATCAGCTATGAAGGTTATGCTGAAGGAAATCAGCAGGCTACATTCTATATCGGAGCAGACAAGATGGAATGGAAAAATAGCAATGATATGGTTGTAAATGGTGAAACAATTGGTGAAGCAGCAGTAGTAATATCTTCAAGTTATGTTGGAACAGATATTTCAATAAGTGAAATTTCTATTAATATGACTGCAGAGGACGATTTATATGTCCCTCTGGGAGGAAAACTAAGTGAAAATAGTAACTTAGATGAACCTGAAGTATTAGTAAGTCAGAATTGGGATATACAATTTGCAGGATTAGCAGCAGTAGATTATGAGGACATAAGCCTTAAGATTTCTGAATCTGACCAGCAATACACTTTGAGATTTAATAACTACAATGGTGATGAAGTTGTATTACCATTAGTATATACAAATGCTTCAGGAGTATTTGGTGGAGATAAAGCAGATCACAGATTAGTCTTAGATGCTGATGGTTCTCAACATGGAGGAAATATCACTAAGAATGATTATTTTATCCTTAACACTGCTGACCCAGTTACTGCATCAAACGATGCAAAAACAATTGTAGTTCAATATAAAGGAGCTGATGATACAGATAGTACTGATCCAAAAGCAACTTTCAAATTGAATCCTGGTGCAGGACAAGTAGATGAAGTAATGTCTATTGCTTCAACAGGAAGTTTCACATTGAAGACAGCTGGAGGAACTTTCACCTTTATAAATGCTTCAACAGGTATAAACGATGACTTTGATATAACATTAAGTGGTGCTGGTGATTATAGTGATGGATCAGGAGAAAATCTAAGTTGTTCACAATATATCAGAACACAGTATAACACTTTGATTAATATCACTGATGGTTTGCTTGAAAATGCAACTTGGATGGGATCAGACTCTGCAGCTTATGGAGCATCATGGACCATCAATGTAACAATTGATGACTCTAATAGAGATGGTGATAGCTTTACCCTTCCTTCAGAAGGACAGGTATTCCATGTAACAATTGCTAACACAACAACTGATGCAGCAGCTACATTCGCTGCAACAAGTGCTTGGTTAACAGATCCATCTAACAGTGATGTACAAAAATACATTAACAGATATGGAGCTGAAGTCACAAAGACAGATCCGTCTGATTCTCCTGCAAGTATAGAGGCTAAAGTACCTAAGAGTATTGTAAACCCCTTAGTATACATAACAACAGGAGAGGGTGTTAGTGTTTCTACAACAACAGCTGGAACTCAACTTGGAGAAGTTCTTGTAAAGGACTCTGAAGTTAGTTCTGTAAGTTCAAAGAACTTAATTGTTGTTGGAGGTAGCTGTATTAACTCAGTTGCTGCTAGTTTATTAGGAGCAACTTGTGGAAGCGATTTCACAGACAAGACAGGAGTTGGTTCAAATCAATTTTTGATCCAAAGCCTAGCAAGCACTTACTCAAGTGGTAAGGTTGCTTTAGTTGTCGCTGGTTATGAAGCTGCTGACACTGTAAACGCTGCTACTTACTTAAGAAATCAAGTTATTGATACAACTGTAGGCAAGAAGTACAAAGGAACTTCTGCTACAAGTGCTGAATTACAAGTAGCTTAAATCAATTTTTTTTATTTTTCTTTTTCTTTTATTTTTTAACTTCCAGCGAGAGCCATAATAAACTTTTTATATTGAAAATTCATTAGATAAAAATGAGGAAGATAATCTCTAAAGAAAAATCTGAAAAAAAGAGTAAAAGGAATCAGATGGCTATTGGACTTGTTTTAATATTAATTATGTTTTTTAGTTTGCTGGGATATTCTTTTAACAGAACTGAAGAAGGAAGCGAAGGAAAAATAATTTATAATGGAATAGAATTTTTAAAAGAACAAGGATTATGGAAAGCAAAGATAGAAAATTTATTATTTTCTTTTCAATATAATCCTAATGAAGTAAATAAAATTAATTCTATTTTAAATCCTATAGAGAATTATTATGATAAACCGCTGTATATTTATTCTGAAAGCAGTGATGCAGGAACAGAAATATACAGGAATTTATTCTACCACAATCAAATAATAGAAAGGATGCAATATGCATGTCTTGAAGAAGAGAAATGTGAAGAAAATTACCCTGTAAAAGATTGTACTAATAATTTTATTATAATAAAAGAAGGAGAAAATACAGAAGTAAGGCAACAGGATAATTGTGTATTTATCGAGGGAAAAGAAGAAGAATTAATCAAGTTAACAGATAGTTTTTTATTTAGAATAATTGGAGTACAATAAACCTTATAAAAGAGGTTTCTTTTTTAAAAAAAACTATTAAGTATAAAATGGCAATAAAAAAGAGCACAAGAAAAAAAGGAAAAAAAGAAGCAGTAAAGAAGGAAAAAGTTTGCGAGATTTTTGAAGTTGAAAAAGACGGCAAAGAAAAAATAATTGAAAGTTGTGGAGTGGAAAAAGAAAAAATCGCTTCAAAAGAACAAGTAAAAAAAGAGTATAAAATATTCAAAGCAATTATAATTGCAATGATGTTATTTATCTTAATGTTTCTAGCTTTTTTATGGATAATAAATTCTCAAAATAAATTTAATGTTGGGGGAGTGATATTTAATGTAGATAAAACTGCATTAGCAGGAATAACAGTCTACAGAACTTCTTTGCCGGTTTACGGGAAAAGTGAAATCACAGGAAGAACAGTCACTGCAGAATATAATTTTTGGTTAAGAAATGATCCAAGAACATTAAAACAAATTGATTTTAATGGATATCTTTCATTAAAGAAAAATATGGTAATTAATATGACAGACGAATTTAATTGTGAAGGTGATGGAGTAATTGCAGTTGCGAATTTGCTTAAACTTTATGAGATAATAGGAACTACAGTAATAAAAGATGAGAATGCAACTTGTGATAACACTGGAAGATATACTTTGTTGAATATTGAAGCTGGAGAAGAAACAAAAGTAGAAAAGTTTGGACCTGCATGTTATACAATTTATATAAAGGACTGCGATATTCTTAAGGGAACAGAAAGATTTATGCTGGAGACTTTTATCAAGGTAACTGAAAAAGTGAGATGAGTATGGATTTAAGATTGATTTATGCACTTATTCTTTCTATTCTTCCTATAAGCGAATTAAGAGGAGGACTTCCTTTAGCAATAATTTATGCAAATGAGAATAATATTCCTATAACTTTTGTTTTTCCCTTGATTGTTCTAGTAAATATTTTTGCAATCTTTCTCGCTTTTTATTTTTTTGATAACATCCATCATTTATTTTTAAAATCTAAATTTTATAAAAAAATATTTGATTTGTATGTTTTAAAAATACAAAAGAAAATAGATAAATTTGAAAAACAATATTCTAGTCTGGGATTTTTAGCTCTTGCAATTTTTGTTGCAATTCCTCTACCGGGAACAGGAGCTTGGACAGGAGCAATAATATCCTGGATATTAGATTTAGACAGAAAAAAAAGCATATTAGCAATTTGTCTTGGAGTTTTAGTAGCAGGAATCTTAATTCTTTTTGGAACGCTTGGTTTTCTTAGTATTTTTTCTTAAGGCTAATAAATATTTTATGTCAGAATAAAAAGGAATTTCTTTTATCTTAAACAATTTTATTCCTGTGAACCAAATAGCAACGACAAAAATTGTGCTTCCAGCATACCAGAATAACTTGTGAGTTATGTCAAAGAAAGAAATGCCCTGCACAAAAAGAACAGATAGAATAAAAATTCTCAATATGTTTATTATTAAAAGAGAAGAGAAAGAAAAAAGTAATAATTTTATTCTCTGTTTTATTTTTATATTTGGAACAGATAAATTAAGTATCAAAAGCAAGGAATAAGCAGAACCAGCAATGCATGCTCCAATTATTTCAATTGCGAAATTGTCAATCATAAACACATTAGAGATTAAAGAAACATTAAAAAAAAGACTAAGAAGAAAAAAAACAGGATAAATTGTCAAAGGAGAAAATATAGTATAAAAGAAGTTTATTCCTATAACGCCGATTATCAGCAGAACAGAATATCTTAAGAAAATATCTTTAATTTGATTATAACTCCTTTTCATGGCTGATTAAGTGGGAACATATTTAAATAATTTCTTGTTTAAGAAATAATATGAAAGCTAAAAATAAAATTATTTTATTGATATTAATTGTTATTTCTGCAATTGTCAGTTTATATTTTGATAATGATTTAATAAAATTAATTCCTTACTTGAGAAATGGAACTTTGAATAGTTTATTTCTTGCAATAAGTTTTATTGGTTCTGGAGTGATAGTTGCTTTGATTGCAACCTTGTTATTTTTTTGGAAGAAGAATAAGCGGAAATGGATTCTTCCGTTGTGGGTTTCTTTTGTGATATCTGCATCAATTGGATTTATATTAAAAATAACAATTCAAAGAGCAAGGCCATTTCAAACAGGAATTATTCAGTTAGTTTCTGGATTGCAAGAAAGTATTTCTTCCTGGGACTTTTCATTTCCTTCTTTTCACAGCATGTTTGCTTTTTGTGTATTGCCGATTTTATCACAACAATTTCCTAAACTGAAAAAATTCTGGATTGCATTTGCTATTCTTGTTGCTTTCTCAAGAATTTATCTTGGAGTTCACTTTGTCAGTGATGTCATAGCAGGAGGAGCTATTGGATATTTAATAGGAATGATGATTGTTAAAGCAGAAAAAGAAAATAGGTTTGGAGAAAAGATTTATAGAAGAGTTTTTGGGAAGTAATTAGATTTTTTTCCATTTAGCATAGATACAGGGACGAGGGTGGCTAAATTGGCTTTCAGGATCTCCATCATAGTTATTTAAACATTTACCAGTTTTATATGCTGGGCACATTATACTAGTTGGTTGATTTGTTTTATTATTAAATCTAACAAGAACATGTGAAGTATTATCTTCTGAATTTTGGCAGATAATTTTTTCTATTGTCATTTTCCTTTATTTATCAAGAACTCTTTTTCCAATCAAGGTTTATTCTACTTTTTTCTTTCCGCCAACTCTAATTGCAACTGCGATTATGATTAAGACTAAAAGAACATTTAATGCTCCGATTCCGTATAAGTACCAGTTATCTCCGCCGAATCCAGTTACAAGTCCAGTTAGGCTTGGGAATAATGATGCTTTGTCTACTGCAACTTTTACAGGTTGAGTCATTATCTTGTCTCCTTCTGTAAGAACAATATCAAAAGTTTTTTCTCCTGAAGCGCCTTTGTTTGCTTTTAATATGATTGTAATTTCTCCTGATTGTGCTGCATCAAGAGTTAAGATTTCCTTATCCAAGCTTACTAATGAAGCCCAGTCAGCATAACTACTTAATCCAAGATTATAAGTTGCTATCTTTGAACCTGTATTAATTATTGTTGCTTTAATAACAAATTCTTTGCCTGCAACAACTTCAGTTGATTCTAAATCTGCAGTAATTAAAACCTTAGGAACTAATGAACAACTTCCATCTACAACAAGAGAAACTTCATATGTAGACTGATCATCATTTCCGTTTTCATAAATATCATTATCTTCATCATAGACTGAGACTTGCAATGAATAAGTTTTTTCGTCTGCATTTTCTGGGATTGTTATGAAAGCACTTAATTCTGCATTGTCAAATGCATCTATGTCTCCAAGAACAACTTTTTTGTTAATTCCTAATTCTTTATTATAGATTATTACATAAACTTCTTCCTCTTCTTCATCTCCAATATTCCAAACATCTGCAGTTATTTGAACTTCGCTTCCGCAAGAAGCAGATTCTGAAATTTTGATGTCTCCAAGAACTACAAAGTTATCATCAAGAACCATATCTATTTCTTCTGAAATATAAGTTGAAGTTTCATTACTTGTCTCTTCATCATCTCCTGTTGCCCATACATAAAAGATGTATTCTCCATCTTCTTCAAAATCTTCAACATCATCAAGTTGGAAAGTAATTGTTAATGTTTTCTCGTCATCATCATCTAAGTCAAAGTCTTTTTCTTCATCATTAACTATCCAATCACCATTCTTTGTATTGTAAAGTCCCCATTCTACTACAATGTTCTTTATTTCATCGCTTCCATCATTAGTTACTTCAACATCTACACTTATCTCATCCATAGGGTACCATTCTTCATCTTCACCAAATCCTTCTTTAACAGATATGTCTAAATCCAAGTCTAAGTTTCCATTATTTTCAAATTCAGTTGGGTCATTTACCTTGAAAGAAATTGTTTGAGTAGCATTTCCAGAAGTTGCAGTAGCAGTTAATGAAGTAGAATAGGTTTTACCAAAGTAAAATTCAAAATCAGAAGGAACATTATAAGAGACTGTTACTGTTTCAGTAGCAGCAGCAAGAATTTTATTAGCTGGAACTGTGAATGTGATTGTTTTACCATCTTCAGTTATATCAGATAATCCTGAAAAAGAAATTGTTTCTCCAATAGTTCCTGTAACATCAATATTAAAAGTATGAGCTCCAGTTGTAAGGGGCAGTGTTGAAGGATCTGTAGCAGATAAAGTTGCAGCGCTTGCAAAGCTAACTAAAGCTAACAAAATTATGATGCTTAAACTTGCAATTGCGAATAACTTGTTTTTCATGTGTAATCATTCTGCAGTTAAGATGGTTTATAAAGTTTTTCGTTTTTGGAAATATAGATTAAGATAGAAATAACAGAAAATTTATATATTTCAATATATAGGATATATAATGGTAGAACAAGAAATTCAACCAAAATACAAAATAGGAGATTTTGCATAATGGTGATGAAATCTCGCGAGAATTCTATTGGAGCTTGGGCGTTTCTGATAGGAGTTATTTTAGCAATTATGATAGGGGTATTTACCAGGCTTATTCCAATCCCTTCACTTATGAAATATAGTAGTTTCATTTATCTCATATTAGTTATATTAGGAATAATTATTGGAACATCAATAAATACTATTGGAAGAGATTCGCAGACTTTTTTGATAACAGGGGCAATTCTAGTTATTGTAAGCAAATTTGGTATGGATAGTGTCACAGGCTCTTTAATAGGTGTTGGTGGCGGGGATACAGCAGCATCAATCTTTGCTTCTTTATCTGCTTTGTTTGTTCCTGCAACAATTGTTGTAGCTCTAAAGAATGTTTTTGGAATGGCGAGAGTTTAGAGGTTTCTTATATTAATAATAGAACTATCAAAATCTAATCTTGGGCAGGCAGTATTAATCCATGACTGAATATCGGGGAAATTTTCAAATTCTTTTGTATTTATCTCATTTGCAAGGAATAAATAGGAATCTTTGTTTTTCAATTTAAGAGACAGAGCTCTTTTCAAATTTTCTTGTCCTGGCTTTGTTGAAACCAATATTCCAACTTTTTCTGAATTAAGAAATTTCATATATGAGGCTTTTTTCTTTTTTTGCAATAAATCAATTTGTTCTTTGGAAATCTGTCTTAAACTATCATGTTCTAAAACATAAACAGGAATATTATTTTCTGAAGCAAGAGAAATTGCGTGAAATTCGCCTGATGATATTAATAGGATAGCTTGTGCAGTTTTGGAGAATCTTGGCTTTGAACAGCCCAAAACCTGAACAAAGTCTGTTATATTATGCTTTTTTGAAAGAATTTGCTTGATTTTTAGTGCAGTTTCTTCATATTGCACAGAATAAGCGATTGTTATATTCTTAGGAAGTTTCAGAGATTCTATTTTCTTTATATTAATAGCTGATTTGACTTTTGCAGGGATGAATAAGGTTTTCATAGGAAAAATAGAATTAAGAATATTATAAAGGTTTAGAATTCTTTATTGCTTTTTGGTTCTGGGCCAGCATTTGAAACATCTCTTTGAATCTGTGCAAAAGGAGGTGTTACAATTAATAGATTTTCTCCAAAGCCAGCGATGTTTCCTTCAAGAGCATCTGTTGTCTTTTTTATCTTTGAAACAGCCCTCTTTAATTCAATTGGATCTTTTGATTTCAAGACTTTTATATCAATTACTGCAATAGTATATCCTTCTCTTAAAACATTAAGGATTGTGTTAACATCTTCATATTTTTTAAGAACGAAAAGTTTTACAAGGACTTTATTATCCTTTTCTTCTTTTTCTAAATCAATTTCCAGATAATCTTCAGCAGAACCCTCTCCTTTAGAACCTGAAAAAACCTTTTTAAATTTGTCGAACATATCAGAGTTAGATATAATCTATTTATAAAGATTTCGCAACTTTATTTTATATATTAGAATAGTTTTTATTTAATTTATCGTCGATAAGAACCAGGTATAATTTTTAAGAATTATTTTTTATTTTTTAATTCTTCATTGATTTTGCGACTTCTTCGTGGAATTTTTCCAATTGTTTTGTGATTACTTCTTCTTGTTTTTCAAATGACTTTATTCTTAATTCAAGAATTTTATTTTTGTTCAATAATTCTTCTTTTATTTTTGATTTTTCTGATTTAATCATTAATTGCCCGATTATTTTGAATACTTCATCTCCTGCTTTTTCCAATTCTTCTAAAGCAGAATCAGTTTCAGCCAATTCCATCTGGAAAGCTTGTTTTTGTAGAATTAAATTCTGCAATTTTTGTTCAAGAATTTGCATTTCCTGTATTTTATTATCCATAGTAAAATTATTGTGCTTTTATTTTCTTTACAGTTGTTCTTGGCTTGTAAAATATTTTGCTGCCGCAATAAGGGCAAACAAATCTTTTCTCCAAGTTCGCACTAACAACTTTCTTCTCGCACTTGAAACATTTATAGGCAACCATTTTGTTTTATTGTTTTATTAATTTAAATAATATGTGTCTGACGCAAATTTCTTTCCGCATTTTTTACAATGCCAAATTCCTTTTGAAATTCTTTTAACTCCTAATTTTCCGCAGTAAGGACATTTTTGTTTTTTTCTCTGTTTGTCTTCTACACTTGCAAGTTTTGTTTTAACATTTCTTCCGTATCTTGCTCCAAATCTTCCTGCTGCTCGTGTTTTTTTTGATTTTGATGGCATTTTATTGTTTTAGTGAGTTTATTTAAGTGGGGCTACCGAACTCGAATCGCTTGATGGGGCTACCCGGATTTGAACCGGGGTCGCGAGATCCCAAATCTCGAAGGCTACCAGGCTACCCCATAGCCCCTTGAAAAAATGAGCAATGAGGAATTTATAAACTATTTTATTCCTTTTTAGCCGGCGTTGCGGCAACTGCTGCTGGTGCTGTTGTAGTTGCTGCAGTCTTTGCTGCTTCTTCAGCAACCTTAGCAGCTTGTTCCTGCTGCAATATCTTGTCTTGTTCTTTCTTTACCTTTGAAAAATATTCTGCAAGTTCTTTTTTCTTTTCTGCAGGAGTTTCTGTAATCATATTGGAAATTTCCTTATCATATTTTCCTTCATCAATTTCTTTTTCAATCTCAACAGGAGTTTTATTTTCAATTAATATTCCCAAAGTTACGCAAGTTCCCACAATAGTTTTAACTGCACTTTTGAAATCCTTGCAAAGAAGATTAGGGAATTTTGTTTTTGCAACAGAGATAATTTGTTCTATTGAAGCATTTCCAACCTTAACTTTTTTCTGAGTTCCTGAACCGAGTTCAATTCCTAATTCTTTTTTTAACAATCCAGAAACAGGAGGTGAGAAAACTTTAACATCAAATTCTTTTGTCCCAGCGTCGATGTTTAATTCAACTGGAACCTGAATTCCTGCGAAAGATTTTGTTGATTCATTTACTTTTTGGATAATCATATTAACATTCATTCCAAGAGGACCAAGCTTCTGGCTAAGTGCAGGACCAGGCTTCATTGCTCCACCATCAACAAGTAATTTTATTATCATTGTTCGTCTTCTCTCCTTATAACTTTGACATTGTCTAATTTAACTGTAACCGGCAATGGAACAACAGCTCCAAGCAGGCTTACTACAACTTCTTCTTTTTGTTTATCTATTCTTATAACTTTCGCTTTTTCTTTTTTGAAAGGTTCTGCAATTAATTCTACAACATCTCCTTCCTTTATTGAGATAGTTGCTACAGAAGGTTCAATCATATTCTTGATTTCTTCGTATGTAATTGTCTTGCCGATGATTCCTTTTACGTAAGGCAAA
This sequence comes from Candidatus Pacearchaeota archaeon, assembly GCA_023228065.1. The sequence continues at coordinate 70,992 of JALOBX010000004.1, forward strand.
TCAAATGCAGCTTCCTCTGCAGATTCTCTGTCTTCTGCTTCAAGAAGAATATAACCTCTAAGTCCATGAGGACGAAGAACCGCAAAGATATTCAGATTTTTTTTCTGAGCTCTTTCACTAATCATATCGATAGCTCTTTCTTCTTTATTTGTTGTTACTTTTACTATAAATATCATTTTGTATTTAGCTCCGTCTAAGACCTAATATCTTAGAAAGATATAATTAATGTGAAAATAGGGTTTATAAATTTTATTAATTAGGGATTTGTGTAATAATTAATGATTAATTTTGGGCGGTGAGTTGTCTCCAAACTATCACTGCTTCTAAATCCATCATTAAAAGTATTGTCGGGGCGATTGTAAGAACTTGTTAGGGCAACTCCATAATTTGCTTGTTGTCCATCAACCCATTTTTGTACCAAAGGAGTTATATTAAATTCCCACCATTGAGTCTTGGAAGATAAATTTTCTGCAGTGAGAATATTTCCATAAGTGGGTTTTGTATCATATTTAACTGTTGATTCATTCCAAGGAGATAAAATTTCTTTTGTTATTACTACAGCATTATCTCCTGCGAAAGCTCCTGTACCATAAAGGCATAATCTTGCACAAGTAATTTTTGCATTCAAAGGAATTTCATATAATGGAAATTTAATTAGAGATTCATCAATAATCTGCCCACCGAGATATTTATCAACATTTAGGAAAGGGGATGTTCCACTCCCAGAATAATGTTCTACACCACCAGATTTTTCAAGATGAACATAAGCATCATCTACTTCGTCGGGATTTCTTGTCAGAATAATTTCCTGTACAGGCAGAGGAGTGTTTCCATTAGCTAATTCTTTGCTAAAATCTATTGGCGTACTTCGGTAATCAAGAATATTTTTTCCGAAGATTTTCATGTTAACCCCAATATTTCCTTTTAATCCCCCCATTATTTTCCAATACATGTCTATATCTTCTATCCATGATTTGAATGTTGTGTACTCTTCAGCAGAAGAATAAGTTCCAAGGAAATCATAAAGGTGAGTTGATAATTTCCCCTCGGCAAAAAGATAATATTCCATTTTTTCTGGAACTTCAGGAGGTTCAAATTGAAAAGTATTTGAAAAATTTACAACTGGATTCCACTCTCCATTGTAAGATATTCCCATAACAAGATTTGCATTTTGATTTAATTTTGCTGACAGGCGCGTCATTTCTCCTTTTATTCCAACATAAGTTTCAAGTTTAGGATTGATTATAATTGGAATTGGCGGCTCAGTTGGGATAGTAATTGTTAGAGGAACAAAATCATATTCTGCAATTTTTACAACCTGATCCAAATTTGAAAAAGCCCGGGGGGAATTTATTTTTACATCCACGTTTTCATTTGTGATATTTTTTATCTTGAGATTCTTTAATTTAAATCCCTTAATATCAAATCCAAAATCAAGTGTGGAATTAAATGAAAAAGTTCCGTTTGCAGTTATTTGGTCGTCTTTGGTGCTTTCATTTCCATCCAAATCAAATAAAACAACATTAGTTAATTTATAATTAAAATCAAATCCTCTTGTTATATTCGGCGTTATTCCTTTTGTCATATTTGAATAATTAATTTGTGAAGGAATAAGGGATTTTGTTAAATTAACAGAATAATTATCAACCAATTCTTCAATTGAAGCAGTGCTTGTAGTAAAAGTCTTTTTATCATTAGAAATTTCTGTAATCTTTCTTAACAAGCCTTTAGGGGTGGAAGGAGTTGTGTTGCAGACAATTATTGCTCCAGGATATAATGAATTAGTCTCATTTGTTGTTTCAGACAAGATTATTTGATTCTCATTAATAGAAGACATCTTTTGTGAAGAATAATCTGAAAGGATAGAAACATTTTTTGCTATTTGGGGTTTTTGATTTTGATTTGTTGATTGTTCTGGTGATTGGGTAATTGGCGAGGAACAATTAAGCAAAGCCATAACAGACGCCCAGAAAAATAAATTTTTTAACCTCATTTTAAATTAATTAAAAAAATTCATTTTTAAATTAGGTTATAGTAAAATTGATATTATTCAAAAAGATATTTTATCTTACAAACAATTTCATAATTATAGAAATAATAAATCCAAGAAGCCCAATTATCAATATTCCCACTGCAGAAACTTTTGCTACTGTGATAAATTCCTGTTTAGTTGGCTTTTTCAGAACCATCCATACTCTCTTACATTTTTCAATAAAAGATTTTAATGATGTTAAGACATTCTTCATGCAGTAAATAAAGAATAGGGGTTTTTAAGATTTATTAACAGTCTTGGTCAAGATATTCCCTCTTAATTGAATTGAAAGAATTATATCCTCCAATGGCTTTAATGTCAAGAAGAGTATCATTATTGATATATAACAAAGGATTATTATTTTTATCAAAACCACCAAATCGAAAAAGTTCGTCAAGTTTTCCGTTTCCTCTGTCCCATTCTAATCTTACAAGAGAATTTTTTTCAAGTTTACTCAAAATTTCATAAACTTTTTTCCTATCCATCTGATTGTTTAAACTAACCAATTTTTAAATATTTATATTATTCAAAGAATTCAATTCCAAGTTCGTCTTCTATTTCTTTATGTTTGATTGCATCTATTGAATCTTCATGTCCTAGGATTTGAGAACTTTTAACTCCTGTAACTATAAGAAGAACTCTAACTGATTTTTCCATATCATCAGAAATCTGTGCTCCCCAAATTAATTTTGCATCAGGACTTAATTTATTTCCTACAGTTTCAATTATTGTCTTGCATTCATCTAGGCTCATGCTTGGACCCCCAATAATATTAACTAAAGCTCCTGTTGCATCAGAAATATCAACATCAAGAAGAGGATTTTGTATTGCTTTTTCTACAGACTCTGTTGCTCTCTGTGCGCTATCTGATTCTCCAAGTCCAATTAGCGAAACTCCCCCATCAACCATAACTGTTTTAATATCTGCAAAATCAAGATTAACTAATCCTGTTGTTGTAACTAATTCAGTTATTCCTTTAACTGCATTTGTGAGTATTTCATCAGCAATCTTGAAAGCAGTATGCAATGGAAGTTCTGGAGCAAGTTCAAGGAGCTTGTCGTTTGGAATCACAATTAAAGTATCAACAACAGACTGCATCCTGTCTAATCCATCCATTGCATTTTCTATTCTCTTTTTTCCCTCAATTGTAAAAGGTAAAGTAATAACTCCTATAGTAAGAGAGCCTTGTTTTTTTGCAAGCCCTGCAATGTAAGGAGCAGCACCTGTTCCTGTTCCACCGCCCATACCGCAAGTGATGAATATCATATCAGAATTAGCAATTTTTTTCTTTAAATCAGATTCAGATTCCCTTGCAGCTTGCTCTCCTATTTTCGGATTGCTTCCTGCACCAAGTCCTTGTGTCAAATCTTTTCCTATCAAAACTTTGTGGTCAGCATTTGCATATAATAAATCCTGCGCGTCAGTATTAACTGCTATTAATTCTCCGCCCCTAATTCCAATTTCCCTCATTCTGCTAAGCGAATTATTGCCTGCTCCACCAACCCCTATAACTTTTATTTTTGCAGATTGTTTCTTGATTAACTCTTCCAATTCCCTATCAATTTCTCTAACTTCTTCAGAAACATTAGACAAGTTTGGAGAGCCACTCTTTTTGTAAAGTTCATCCATCGCGATAAAAATGAATTGGGATTTATAAGAATTATTGTTGTGTCTTGGAATCTTTTTTCTCTACTTCCTTAACTTCAACATCCATATTGAACATATCTTTAAATTTTTCTCCAAACATTTTAATGAATTGAGTCATTTCTTTTTCTGCTTCAATGATTATTTTATTTTCTTTAACAGAAAAATTAAGTTCTCTTCGGAAAAGAAATAATATAAATGATTTTATTTTTTCATTTAAATCCTCTATTTTTTTTAATATATTAATATCATAAACAACTGTTTTTCCTGCAAGAGGGTTGTTAAAATCCACTGTAACTCTGCCCCCAGAAACTGCGAGAATCTTTGCTATTCTTCCGTCAAAATTAAATACTGCTCCTGGAAAAGGATTAATATTCTGCCCCCCGAATATTTTAATAGGAACCATTTGTATAAATTCTTTCATTCTTGGACCAAATGCTTTTTCTGGAACAAGCTCAATTTGATATTTTCCTACTTCTTTGCCTATTAAGAAATCATCTACTCCTTTGAGAAACATTCCTTCTCCCAAAGAAAATACAAGAGGCTTTGGATTTGCCTGCGGATTTAATTTTTCCAAATCCTTCTTTACATTAGAATCAAAAACTTCCCCACCTTTTATTTTTCCTGTAAATTCAATTTCAATAAAATCTTTTTTCTGAAGTGCCATAGAAAAATATTGGAAAGGGGTTTTTTAAAGATTGTGAAAAAATTTTGGTCTTGTGTAAATATTTATAAATCTCCCCTTTTTTGATTAATCATGGTTTTAAAGATAATTGATGCTACAGAAGTAAAAGCAGGCACAAGTATTATCGTCGATGGAGAGGCTTGCGCTGTAAAGAAAGTTGATATAAGCAAGACAGGAAAACACGGACACGCAAAGTGCAGGATTGAATGCGTGGGAATATTAAGTGATAATAAAAAAGTGTTTGTAGTTCCAGGACATGAAAGACTTGAAGTTCCCTTAGTTGAAAAGAAAAAGGGGCAGGTTTTGGGAATAGGAGAAGATAAGGTTAGTATAATGGATTTGGAAAATTTCGAGACAATAGATGTTAAATGTCCTCCAGAAATAAAATCAGAATTGGAGATTAATTCCAATGTAGAATATTGGGATGTTGAAGGTGCTAAAATAGTTAAAAGGAAATTATAAGATGAAATTAAACGATAGAACACACGGATAAAAATGGCAAAAATAATTGAAGCAACAAATAGAATGTTCAAGAATGCTTTTGTATGCAAGAATTGTCATTCAAGGGTTAGAGCTACCCCCGATAAAGTTCTGAAAGGCAAAGTCAAATGCAGAAAATGCAAGAAAACAGCATTCAGACCTCAAAAGACAAAAGATAAAGCAGGAAAGAAATAATTTTTATAGGCTGAATTACAAATACTTATAAGAGAAATAAAAAGATGGTAAATTTTACAATATATGATTTAGTACTCTTAGCAATTTTCATAACTTTTGTTTCAATTTTTTTATATCGCAAAAGAAAGAATCTGAAAAAAGAGGGTATGTTATTTTTATATAAAACAAGTTTAGGAATAAAAGTAATAAATTATATTGGGAAGAAATACAAAAAAACTTTGAACTTTTTGAGTTATGTTTCTATTGGATTAGGATATTTTTTAATGGTAGGAATGATTTACTTTTTTTATACAATAGTCCGAACATATATTTTTAGACCAGACATTGTAAATCAGATTAAAATTCCGCCAATAATGCCTTTAATTCCATATATAGATAAGATTGTTCCAAATTTGAATTTACCTCCATTTTATTTTATATATTGGATAATTATTATTGCTATAATTGCAATAAGTCATGAATTTAGCCACGGAATTTTTGCAGTCAATAAGAATGTTAAAATAAAAAGCACTGGTTTTGGTTTCTTTCCTTTTTTCCTTCCTGTATTTTTAGCTGCATTTGTTGAATTAGATGAAAAGAGGATGGAAAAGAAAAAGATTTCGTCACAAATGGCTATTCTTTCTGCAGGAACTTTTGCGAATACATTAACAGCAATATTATTTTTAGGAATTTTAATATTATTCTTTTCCTGCGCGTTTACGCCTTCAGGAGTTATTTTTGACAGCTATACCTATTCAGTTGTAAGCATAGCAGGAATATCTTCTGTAAATGGAATCATGATAGAAAATGCGACTTATGAAAAAATTTTAAGTTTGACTGAAACAGGAATGAATGAAATAAATTCAGAAGGTATAACTTATATTATAACAAAAGAATCCTTAGAAAAACAAGGAGACAATCTTGGATATATTGGATTGTATGATGATGCTCCTGCGATAAAAGCAAATCTTAGCAGAGTTATTTTAAAAATAAATGGACAAGAAGTAAAGAATAGAGAACAACTTGGAAATGAATTGTTGAAGTATTCTCCTGAAGAAAAAATAATTATTACAACATTAGAGAGTGGAGCAAACAGAGATTATGAAATTATTCTAGCAGAAAATCCTCTTGACAACACAAAACCCTATTTGGGAATTGGATTTTTAAACAAACAAGGTTCTGGAATTATGGGCAAAGTTATGGGTGTGTTCTCCTCATTTAAAGATTCAAATACATATTATAAACCTAGTTTTGAATGGGTAGTTTTCGTCTATGATTTATTATGGTGGATTGTTTTAATCAGTTTTAGTGTTGCTCTTGTAAACATGCTTCCAGTAGGAATTTTTGATGGCGGAAGATTTTTTTATCTTACAATATTAGCAATAACCAAAAGAGAAAAAGTAGCAAAGAAAGTGTTTTCTGTTATTACTTGGCTTTTCTTAATGTTATTGTTTGTGATAATGTTTTTCTGGGCTAAGAGCTTTTTTTAGATAAACTTTAAAACCAATTTCTTATTCTTGTTTTTATGATTCCAGATAAAGTTAAAGAAATATTGAAGAAACAACATTATGCACTTGTAGGAAAACATTCTGCTGTGCAGATTTGCAGATGGACAAAGAAGTCTCTAAGAGATGAAGGAGTTTGTTACAAAGAAAAATTCTATGGGATAAAATCTCACTTATGCTGTCAAATGTCTCCTGCTGTTATGTGGTGTCCTAATAAGTGTGTTCATTGCTGGAGAGCGATTGAATTGACAATTGCTGATGAGCTAAGAGGAAAGGTTGATTCTCCAAAAGAAATTATTGATGGATGCATTGAGGCACAAAGAAAATTAATTCAAGGATTTAATATTGATAAGAATTCAAATAAAAAACAATTAAGCAAGGCTAATCAGAAAAAATATGCAGAAGCGCAGGAGCCAATGCAATTTGCAATTTCTCTTTCAGGAGAGCCGATGGTTTATGAAAAAATCGGCGGGCTGATTGAAGAATTAAGAAAAAGAGGCAAGACAAGTTTTCTTGTTACTAACGGGCTTTATCCAGAAAAACTTGAAGAACTAGAAAAGAAAAAACAACTTCCTACACAATTATACATTTCTGTAAATACTCCTGACAAAGAACTTTATAATAAATTTCATAGAAGTTCAAAAAAAGATGCCTGGGAAAGATTGAATAAAAGTTTGGAAATTATGTCAGGACTAAGAAAAAAGGCAAGAACAGTGTTTAGAATGAATTTAGTTTTGGATTTGAATATGCTTCCAGAACATGCAGAGAAATATGCAGAATTAATAAAAAAAGCAAATCCAATGTTTGTTGAAGTTAAGGGGGTAATGTCTGTAGGTTTCGCAAGACAGAGAATTCCATATAACAAAATGCCTTATCATAAAGATATTATCAAGTTCTCAAAACAAATGCTGAAGTTTCTCCCCGAATATAAAATTCTCGCTGAAAAAAAAGAATCAAGAGTTTTGCTGTTAGGAAAAGATAAAGGGGAGATGATGATTAGGGAAGTTTAAGAAAAGAAAGGATTTTCTTTATATTTTTTATAACAAAATTGTTCATCTTCATCTGAAATAAAAGATATGCGACTAAAAGAAGATTCATCCATACCTAATTTATCACAAATATTATAAAAAGCTCTTGCAAAAATAATGTTCATTGCTGAAAAGCCCATTTCTTTGAGGACATCAAAATCATAAAAAATTTCTTTTTCATCTAAAATCTTTTCAGAAGGAAATTTAATTCGATAAGGAGTATAGGGATTTCTGTCCAGTGCAGGCCAATCAAGGAGTAAATCAAAACCTTTGGTGTTAAGATATTCACTTATTTTTATCAATTCCTTTTCTTCTCTATATCGAGTCATTTTTACAAATCCACAACGCCGTCTTTTGTAAGTGCAGCAAATCTTATTCCTGTGGGCAAACCTAATAATGCAGAAATTAAAGCCATATGCTCTTTTCCGTCTCCAGAAGCAATAGATAATGCAACTTCTGTACCGTCAATTTTTCCTTTCAATTTTTGTGAGAATTCGTCTTTCAACTCTTTCAACTTTTTGTTCAAATCGATTTTGACGAATTCAAATGGCTTTTCACAGGTAAATTGTTTTGCAAATTCATCCCCAAGAAGAATTATCTTTTCCCATTCTCCATACTTGATAAGTCCAGAAACTTGTGCCCATGTTCCTTTCCCTGATGATAATAAAGCTATGAATTCCATTTTATTTTTTGTTATTTAATTAATATATTCATTAAAAATTGGATTTTGAATGAAAGTGTACAAATCCTCATAAAAGTAATCTTGAATATTTTTATTTATACAATTTTCTTTTTTACTAAATTCCTTTTCGCTTACCTTATCTTCTTGTACCATTTTTTCTATGTTTTCTAAACATTTTGAGAATAGTTTCTTATTAGAAATGGATTTATTTTCTACAGATTTTATGTAAGGTTCAATAGAATTTCTCTCTTTATCTCTTCTGATAGTTAAAAAATTCCTAGAAGTTTGCAAAATATAATGGTTGCTAAATTCATTAAAAAAAGAGGTAAAAATTACCTTCTGTTCCCCAAAAATATGTTCCTCCGAAACATTAAACTCCAAGACATATCCATTATTTAACTTAAATAAATTTTTTTCATACCTACTCTTTTCCATAAGAAAAAAACTTCCCTTGAGTTTATAAGAATTATTGTGATGAGTTCCCCTACAGCAAAAAAGTTAAATATAAGTGATGCCTTAATTTTTTATGGGACTTGTAGAATACAACCACGACTTTTACGGAAAGAAGTGGGAAAACATGACTGATGCAGAGCAGGAAGCAGTTAAGCAGTATGAAGAAGCCAACTACGGCGGGAATTTAGAACTCCCAGAAACAAGCGATTCGGGATTAGAAAATACAGTAAACGAATAACGCCTCCGAAATAGCTCAAAAGCAAGATTTATAAATGGAATTATTCTTTGGATTTTGTCGATTGAACCATGTCGTTAGTGTATAGATTCTATGACACCAGCGCATAAAATGGGAGACAGGAAAATAATAATATGGACTTAAAACAAGAATTAGAAACCTCTTTGAAAGAACTTAGAACGGAAAAACAAAGAAAGTTCGATGAATCATTAGACTTAATTATAAATTTGCAAAAATTTGATTTGAAGAGAGAACAGGTAAATCTTTTTGTTTCTGTTCCTCATAAAATAAAAGACAAAAAAATATGCGGTTTCTTAGAAATTAAAAATGATTTGGTTGATACAATTACAAAATCTGAATTCAAAAAATATTCTGAGAAAAGTGAATTAAAAAGATTAGTAGGCAAGTATGACTTTTTTATCGCACAAGCAAGCGTGATGCCGTTAGTTGCTACAACTTTTGGTAGAGCATTAGGACCTTCAGGAAAAATGCCGTCTCCACAGCTTGGTATTTTAATGAATGTTGATGACAAACAGATAAAAGAACTGAAAGAAAGAATCAATCACAGTGTAAAAATAAAAACTAAAGAAGCAAGCATTAAGATTTCTGTTGGAAGAAAAAGCATGAAGGATGAAGATTTAATTGAAAATATTATCACAATTTACAATGCAGTTGTAAAGGCTCTTCCTAGAGATAAAGAAAATGTAAAAAATATTGAAGTAAAATTCAGCATGACTAAACCAAAGAAAATAAAGATAAGATAAAATGACAAAACCAATTACACATGTTTCAGATGTAAAAAAGAAAACAGTAAAAGAACTTACTAATTTGATTAAGGAAAAAAGAACAATGCTTATTGCTTCTATAAAAGGAATTCCGGCTTCGCAATTTCAAGAGATGACTAAAAAATTGAGAGGAACAGCAATAGTTAAAGTTCCAAAAAAGAATTTGATAGTAAGAGCAATAGAAGAGTCAAAAGATGAGCATATAAAACAAATTGAACCGCAAATAAAAGACAGCGTTGCTATTTTATTTTCAGATATGGACTGCTTTGAACTTTCTGCAGAGCTTGTAAAGAATAAAAGTCCAGCAAAGGCTAAAGCAGGACAAGAAGCTCCAGAAGATTTGGAGATTCCAGCAGGACCTACAGAACTTATTCCAGGACCAGCAATAAGCGAGCTTGGTGCCTTGGGAATTCAAATTCAAATAGACAAAGGAAAGATTGCAATTAAAGAACCAAAGATAGTTGCAAAGAAAGGAACAAAAATTTCTGCAGGAGCAGCAGATGTTTTAAGCAAACTTGACATTAAACCATTTACAATTAATCTGGTTCCAATTGCAGGATATGATTCAAAAGAAAAGAAAATATATCTAGATATTAAGATTGATAGAGAAGGAACAATTAAGAAATTAAAAGAAGCATTCAGCAGAGCATTGCCGTTCGCAGTGAATGTTGGATATGCTTGTGCAGATACAATTAAGTTCCTGATTCAAAAAGCAGGAAGACATGAAAAGGCAATTGAAAATTTAACTCAAACAAATACTCCTGAAATAAATTCTGGAGAGGAAACTAAACAATGAACAATGTATATGCAGCACTTTTGTTGCACAAACTTGGAAAAGAAATCAGCGAAGACAATTTGAAAAGCGTTGTTAAGGCTGCAGGCGGAGACACAGATGAATCACAAATCAAGTCTCTTGTTGCAAGCTTGAAAGGCGTTGATATCGACAAAGAATTAGAAAATGCAAGTTTGGTAGCAGCAGCTCCAGTATCTGGAAGTGCACCTAAAGAAGAAAAGAAAGCAGCTCAAATAGAAGAGAAGAAAGAAGCTGCAGCAGAAGGTTTGAGTGCTTTATTCGGATAATTTTATTTTTTATTTCCGTCTGAATAAACCTCAAACCAATTTTTTCTAGTTGGAGCTTTGAGTATAATAATTCTTAAAAAGAATTGGATTAATATTTTATTGTGAAGAAAGGGTATTCAATTATGATTGTAATTTTTTTTATGTTATTGATAATTATCCTAATATTTTTTATAAACACCAATAATTTACACTCTCTTAGAGATCCAGTTGAAATTAAGAAAGATCAGTTAAGAGAAGAAATAAATAAATTATTTTCCGAAGAAAATGTAATTATAATTTATCCTAGGACAAAATATATCGAGATAAAACAAGGAGATACGGATGGAATTGGTTTGAAAATTAAGAATCTTCAGGAGGATTATGTGAGAGAGACAACATTTTCATATTCTGTTTATGCATCAGATATTACAAATTGCAGAGTAAATGAAGAAGTTGCTGAAAGCTGGATTGTATCTGGAAAAGCAGAAGAGGATATTGCAATTCCTATTGGTGGAAGTATAGTGAGAAAAGTAATGTTCCAGACATCTATTGGTTCTCCATTATGTATAGCAAGATACAAACTGGAAGTTCGGGCAGGAGGAAATGTTTATGCTATCGATTTCTTTGATGTTCGCATAAAATAAAAGTTTATCCCCACAAACTTTATAACCAATTCTCCAAATAATTATTTTGAGGTAAAATAAAAAGATGTGGAGTTTATATGATGGAGAAAAATTTCTTGCGCCATTAAGATTTTCAAATGGAAAGACGCAGGAAGATTTAGTAAAGGAAGTTTTGGATTCTATAAAAGAAGGATATAAAGTTATTTTTATAAAAGGAGTGTGCGGAACAGGAAAATCAGCTATTGCGTTGAACATCGCGAAAAATATTGGAAAAACCTGCATTGTTGTTCCTGGAAAAACTCTCCAAAATCAATATAAAGATGATTATGAAAACAAAAAATATTTGATGAAAGAAAATGGGGAAAAATTAAAGATTAGTGTGATAACAGGAAGGAATAATCACAAATGTAAATTTCTTGAGCAGGAAAATGCTCCCGTATTCAAGGAAGAAAGAAATCTTATGCTTAATGAATTATTTATGAAAAAATCTCCAGCAGACAACAAAGATAATTCCGCAGACAATCCATACATCCCCTGCAAGATAGAAATAAAAGAAAAAAACAGCCATAAGATATGGAATTATTTAAAACAAAATAATCATACTAATCCAAAAAATTTTAGGACAATAAAAGATGTGAAAAGAGCTTCTATTGCTCCTGTCTGTCCTTATTGGTCTCCTGTTTTTCCTGACAAATTTGAATTGAATGGAAAAAATTTTGAGGGGGCAAAAAAAAGAAGCTACCAAGGATTAAAGGGGGCGAGATTTATATTTTACCAGAGACATCCTGGTTGCAAATTCTATGAGCAGTTTAATTCTTATATTGATTCAGATGTTCTTGTATTTAATTCTCTTAAATATAAATTAGAATCCAGTATGAATAGAAAACCAGAAACAGAAGCAGAGATAATTGATGAATGTGATGAATTTCTTGATGGCTTTTCAAATCAAAGAATGGTAAATATTGACAGACTTCAAAATTCACTAAATCAAATTTTTTTAGAATCTGAAGAAGCAGAATCAATAATAAGAAAGTTAAGCAAAATAATTGAAGAAATAAAAGATAATGCAAGAATACAGCACGCAGTATTTTCAAAAGAAATAATTCCGCTAAAGGAAACAGAGATTTACGATTTGTTCAAATTAATTCTTGAGAACAAGGAATTTTTATATGACATTGATGATGAAAGTTATCTTTTGGATGTTTCTGAAACAGGAAGAATGTTTGATGAATTTTTTGATGAAACTTATTTAACATTCAACAAGAAGGAAAATAATCTTATTTGCGAGATGGTTACAACAAATCTTGCTAAAAGATTCAAAGAACTATTAGATAAAAATAAAGTAATAATTCTAATGTCAGGAACAATTCATTCTGAAAATATTTTAAAGAGTATATTTGGACTTGAAAGTTTTAAGATACTGGAAGCAGAAACAGAACAGCAGGGGAATATTGAAATAAATAAAACAGGACTTGAAAAAGATTGCAAATATGAAAACTTTGCTAATAGAAGCGTTTTAAGGGAAGATTATCTCAAGGCGTTGGACAAGTGCATCGAAGTTGCAAAAAAGCCAGTGTTAGTCCATATAAATTCCTTTTATGATTTGCCTGAAGAATATGAAAAAAAGATTTTCCATCTTGATAATACAATAAGCAGAGAAGAATTAAAAGAGATTCAAAAAGATGACAACACAAATGAGAATGTCAAGAGATTCAAGAAAAAAGAAATTGATGTTTTATTTTCAACAAAATGCACAAGGGGAATTGATTTTCCCGGAGAGGAGTGCAACAGCATTATCTTCACAAAATATCCAAATCCTGATGTGAAATCTCCTTTCTGGAATATACTAAAAAAAACAAATCCAACATCTTACTGGGATTTTTACAAAGACAAAGCGCGTCGCGAACTTTTACAAAGAATTTATAGAGGATTAAGATTCAAGGAAGATCATGTTTATTTATTAAGTCCAGATGATAGGGTATTGAAGGCTATGGAGAAGTGAAAGATATGCCACAATACAATAAAAATTAAATAGACCTTATACGGAAGTGAAAATATGAATAAAAAACAAAAGGGTTCTCTAGCTGTTGCATGTGATGGAATATGGGCTCAGCAGATGAGTTTATTTATAAGAGACTTTGGGCTAGTCAGATTAGTGGCTTGGGGGAGTGAAGAACAGGGGATGTATTTAGAAGCGAATGAGGGTTACATAAATGAAGCCAATATGTTTTGCTCCTTAGAGAAAAATAAACTAGCAGGAGGATATTCAATAATCGAAATGAGTCAATCAGATTATAAAACAATATGCAATTCAGTGCCTAAAAAAGAAAGAGGAGGATATTGTATAAGGTTACCTTCCCAAGCAGAGAGTATTATTAAGCGATTGATACATATAGCAGGTAGACCAACATCTCTTTTTTAAGGCTTGTTACAGAGAATAAAATAATGTTTTAATGGAAACTCATAAATTTCTTTTTTGTAATCTCTCTTAATTACTTTTTCAATTTCTTCTTTTTTCTTGTAAAATAATTTTTCTTTGTCACTCTCTCCCCCAGATGCAATGAAAGCTAGGGCAGAGAAGAATTCATGCAAATCTACTGATCTAATAGTGGACATAACCTCTTTGACCGAAACTTTTCCAAGAATCTTTAGATAGTTTATAAGTCTAGGAAAAAATGAAGGATTATCCCAAAAATTCTTGAATTTTATTTTTTTGAAGAATTTCCCACATTCATCTCTAGATCTTGAATGTGTAATAATTAATAGGTGACCTCCCGAATTAATATATTCCCATGCTTCAGAGATAAATTTCTTAAAATCTTTGTTATGCGGAATAACATAAGAACATAGCACGAGATCAAATTTTTTCTTCAATTTGAACTTTTCTTCAGGAAAATTCGCTTTAATCACATTTATTTTTTTAGACGAAAGTTTCTTTACAAAGTTTTCGTTCTTTTCTACTGCCATATAAGAATCAACCATTCTGGATAATGGTATAGCTATATCTCCATTTCCAGCACCTATGTCCAATAATGATTTAATTTTGAGTTTCTTAATATAATCTGACATAGATGCCAATAGAATTTCTTTTTCATTTGTACACCTTAGGAAATTTTCAAATGAGATTCTATATGAGTTCATAATTATTAGATTAGTTAATTCTTTATGTATTTTTTCAATTGAGCATTCCACAGAGCCAATTAATTTTTTATTCAGAACGCCTCCAGCAGGAATCGAACCTGCGAGCCACAAGGGCCCGGTTCTCAAGACCGGTGCAATACCACTATGCGATGGAGGCACAGAATATAAATTAATTATTAGATTTTAAAACTTACTATATTAGTAAAAATTAAAAGATTTTATTAATTGTTTAAAGGTATATTTCTTAACTTTGTAGATTTTGTTATCTGGGTTATCCAAAAGAATTGCTTTAATTCCAGTATTTTTAGCAGGAAGATAGTCCCACTTATATCTGTCTCCTATAAACATTATTTCATTCTTTTCTAATCGATTAGAAGATAGAATTTTTTTGATTATTTCCTCTTTTATGTTATTGTTTTTATCTGCTATGAAGATTTCATTAAAATATCTTAAAAGATTAAAATGTTTAAGCCAGTATTTTATTTTTCTTTGGGAATATCTTTTATCATTATATTGTTGATAAGTCAATAATTTGCAAGGAATATTCCTCTTCTTTAAGTGGTTTAATAGAGGTAAGACATCTTTGTTTATTACAGCTTCGTTTAGTCTTCGAACTCTATCTTTATTATTTGTAAACCCCCATAAAGTTCCATCCGCATCAAAAAGGACTAACTTTATTACCATCTATTTTAGAATAATGGGAAAGATATAAACTTTCTTAACATACAGAATAATTATTTCCCAAACCAACCAGCAATTTTTTTCCAGAAGGATTGTTTTTCAACAACAGGCTCATCAGTGATAATCTCATGCTCTATTTCTGGTTTGTCTTTTATAATTGGAGCTTCCAAAGCCAATTCTTTTATTGCCTCTCTCGCTGCTTCATCTATAATCGGGCGTGTATAACCCTGATTTATCAATGCAACTGTAAGAGTAGCAAGGGGATAATTTTTTTTGAGATTTTTCTTAATATAATCTACCAATTTTCTTCTGGAATTATTATCAACCATGCCTAAACTATATAATTGAGGTTTAAAAAATTAGTTGTTTTGATTATTTTACTTTTATCGGCTTCTGATTTTCAAAGAAATTGATTGCCTCTTTTAATCTCGGCATGGATTCAGAATAAATTGTAATGAGTTTGTCTCCTTTTTCTAATTTGTCTCCTATGTGATTATACAAATAAAGTCCAGCAGACTTATCCATAGGACATCCAGCAAGTCTTGCAAGATAATTTATTTGTTTATTATCAATATCAACAATTTTTCCTGTTTTCTTCATGATGATATCTTTAGTAAATTTAGCCATCTTCAACTTGTTTATATTTCCTTTCTGTGCTTTGATAATCTGTTTGAATTTTTCAAAAGCTTTTCCAGATGATAAAATTTGTTTTGCCATTTCAATTCCCTTTCCTTTTTTTGCCTTACCTGTCATTTCAAATATTTCTCCTGCTAAAAAAACAGATTTATTTTCCAAATCTATTGGTCTATGTTCAGAACAACTCAATACTTTTATTATATCAATCATTTCAAGAACAGGACCGATACCATTTCCAATTGGCTCGTCTCCTCTTGTTAAAACTACTCTCATTTTTTTGTGGAAATGTTTTCCAAGATATTCAAATTTTTTCTTAAGGTTCAGAGCTTTTTCTCTGCTAACCTTAGCAGTCTTTCCATAAGGAATATCAATAAGAATATATTTAGCACCCAAAGCAAGTTTCTTTGACATTATTGATGCAAGCAATTGAGATTCTGGGTCAATATTTAACATTTTTTCTATAGTAATTATCTTCTCATCTGCAGGAACAATCTCTAATGAACCTCCCCAAATTAAACATGCTCCAACTTTTTTTATTATAGATTTCAATTCTTTCATAGAAAAATCAACTGATGCAACAGTCTCCATTACATCTGCTGTTCCAGCCGCAGTAGTTATTGCTCTGGAAGAAGATTTAGGCATAATTAATCCTCCCGCAGCACAAATTGAAACAACAAGGGGAGTTGTTCTATTTCCCGGAATTCCTCCAATAGAATGTTTATCAACAATATATTTTCCTTTAAGATTTAATCTCTGCCCAGAATTTAATATTGCATTTATCAAATAACCAGTCTCTTGCAGATTCATTCCTTCTTCATACATTGAAGATATGAAAAGAGCAATTTCTGCTTCTGAAAGAGAATTATTCACTATGTCCTTAATTATTTCACTAACTTCTGCTTGAGAGAGAACTCCCTTATTCATTTTCTTTTTTATAAAAAGAAGGCTTTTTGGAGAGGGAGACAAATCAACATCAACTTTTTGTCCTGGTGAAAGAGCGAGCCGTTCTTTGAGTTCAGATGAAATTGCAATTTCATTTTTTTTAACTAAAGTTGTTGTAGTGTCAATAATTGTTGAAACACTCCTTGGATTATTAGAAATTGTTCTTATAAGAATTCTTCCCGAAGTTTTTACTCCGATTAAATTTGCAGTATCCTCATTTAACATTGCTACAGGAATTCCTGTAGACCATTTCAAAATTTTTACTTTTAATTCCATCTCTCTTTATAATGTAAAAGAAAAATTATTTTTATATTTACCTATTTCTCTTCTGACTTTAAAACTGATGGGGCAGATTTATTCTTAAACAATTCCATAACAATAATCATATAAGCAATTATTAAAGGACCAAGTATAAATCCTAATATCCCAAACATTAGGAAACCGCCAATCATCCCTATTAAAATTAATATCATTGGAAGTTTTGCTTTCTTTGAAACAAGAATTGGTCTGATTAAATAATCTGAAAAAGAAGCAATAAATGTAAATACAAGAATTCCAATTGCGGAAAAAGAATTTCCTCCAATAAGAAGAAATATTGCTGCAGGAACTCCAACTAAAGATGGACCCAGTATTGGAAGAATACCAACAATTAGTGCGATTATCGAAAGAACAAACGCATTTGGAACTTGAAATAAAAATAAACCAATTCCTAGAATTGTACCCTGAATTAATCCGATTATAACATATCCATAAAGAACAGAAAAAGTTATGTCTCTAGTAGATTCAAATAATCTTTTTTCTATCTCTTTAGAAAAGGGCAGGATCCCTCTAAGATATTCAACCATTTCTTTTTTCTCCTTAAGAGTATAAAATAAAGTAAAAAAGATAACAAAAATATTTAGAAGTATTACTGGAAAGTTAAGTAATATATCAGAAAGATAAGTCATTAATGAGCTTGTTAGTTTAGTTATAAAATTGTTAATTGTGAGAGATGCTTGTTGAGAAAATGCTTCTGATGCGAATAAGGAAGGAAAAATATTTTTTATAGGAGTAACTACATCTAATTGCTGTGATGCAACAAAAAGTTTGATAGATTCATCGATAATTATTGGAGTAAAAAACCAAAGAGGAACTATTATTCCAAGAAGCAAGATAGCACAAATGATAATTGCTGGAAAATTTTTTAATTTTGTCAGTTTGAATATCCAATTATAAAGAGGAGAAAACATAAAAGCGAGTATGAATCCGAATAAGATAGAAAGAAGTATTGGTTTAAGCAAAAAGAAAGATAAGACAATCAAAGTTGCAAATATTAATGTTGTAATAACTCTTCTAATATATACATTATCTTCCATAAGCAAATAAAGAACATCAAATTTAAAAAGTCTTCTATAAAACCTCCGTCGATAAAGGTGGGGGGAGAGAAAAGATTTATAAGTAAAATTTGACAAAAAGATTTTATGAACTTTATAAAAAAAATTTTTGATAAAAAAATTGATGAAAGTGTTCATTTGCAATTTCAAAAATTCAGCAGAGGAGATTTTACAAACAGAGCAATTATTTCTGCAAAGAATTCTTCCGGAAAATATACAATAAATACAACATCTGAATTTGCTCACGATTTTGTTAATATTTTAGCGAAAAAGCTTGGAGGAAATAAAACAAAAATTACAGGTTCTATAATAAGCACTGGAGATTTAAAGGGGGAATTGGAATTTAAGAGTATTAAACAATTTCAAGGAGTGAAGAATTATTCAATTGAGGGGGAGATGTCTGGAAATGAGATTATTGATTTAATGAAAAAATTCCCAAAAAATTTCTTTGCTCTTAGTTTTTCTGTAAATGATGATTTAGTAAAAATAAAACCAAAAGCTCCAAAATCAGGAAAGCCGAGTTCAAAAGGAGAAGAAGCTCCAAAGGCTGATTTTTGCAAATTTATCACAAAAAATAAGGAAATTGTCCAAAGTTTTATTTTTGAAAAGCCTGATTTTAAGACTGCCTCTGTGATTCATACTTTTGCTATTGATTCAATTGTAATCCCCAATGAGCTGAAAAATGAAAAAGATTTTGCAATAGTTCGTGAAAAATCCTTAAGAAAGGGAAAGATAATCAGAAAGGCAATTATTGATGATAAAGAGATAGTTAGCGAGATAGAATTTGAAGCGTAAGAAGATTTAAAAACACCTTTTTTCTACATATTTTATCCAGGGTAGAAATAAAATGATAATTTCCGCATTATTGAAAAATATAAGAAATGGCAGCACCGAAATCACCAAGAAAAGGAAGTTTACAATATTGGCCAAGAAAAAGGGCTAAAAAGTATTTGCCTAGTCCGAACTGGAAAGCAATAAAATCTGATTCTGCAAAACCTCAAGGATTTATTTGTTATAAAGCTGGAATGGCTTCTGCTTTTGTTAAAGATGAGAGTGCTGATTCTATGACAAAAGGGAAAAAAATTATTATTCCAGTTACAATTATTGAATGCCCTTCAATGAAAATATTGTCTGCAAGATTTTACAAAAATGGAAAGGTTGCAAAAGATGTTCTTGCTGAAAATTTAGATAAGGCATTAAAAAGAAAATTAAAACTTCCAAAAGTTCATGCAAAAGGAGATTTGGAAGGAAGTTATGATGATGTAAGAATTATATGCTATTCTACTGTAAGAAAAACAGGGATTAAGACCACCCCTGATTTAAGTGAAATTGCTCTTGGTGGAAGTTATGAAGACAAAATTAAGTTTATTAAAGAAAATATAGGAAAAGAAATTTCTATTTCAAGTGTTTTTGAAAAAGGAAAATCAATTGATGTTAGAGGATTAACAAAGGGAAAAGGACTTGTTGGTCCAGTAAAAAGATTTGGAATTACATTAAAACAGCATAAATCTGAAAAAGGACAAAGACGTCCTGGAAGTTTAGGTCCGTGGCAGCCAAGAAGAGTTAGTTTTAGAGCTCCCCAAGCAGGACAACTTGGTATGTTTACAAGAGTTTCTTACAATAACAAAATAGTTGATATGGGAAAGGGTGAAGGCAAATTCAAAAATATAAAAAATTATGGAGAGATTAAAACAGATTATATTTTATTAAGTGGAAGTGTTCAGGGAACTGCAATGAGGCAATTATTGCTTACTACTCCATTAAGAGAAACTAAAAAACAAAAGAAAAAAAATTATGAGGTATTGGAGATAAGATGAAAACACAAATATTAGACATTCATGGAAAAAAAGGAAAAGAAATAACTCTTCCTAGTTTTTTCTCTGAAAAAGTTAGAGAAGACATTGTTGCTAAAGTTTTGGAAGCTAAAAAAATAAGACAGCCTTATGCTCCTTCTCCTATTGCAGGACAATTTGCTGCATGCGGTAAACTTCAGCACACAAGAAAAGTTTGGAAAACAACACAGGGAAAAGGAATTTCAAGAAATCCAAGAAAGATTATGTCAAGAAGAGGAAGCCAATTCAACTGGGTTGGTGCAGAAATTCCAAATGCAAGAGGCGGAAGAAAAGTTCATCCACCAACAGTTGCTTCTATGATTAATACTAAATGCATAAACAAAAAAGAAATGAAGATTGCATTAAAATCAGCATTAAGCGCTACTGCAAATGAAAAACTTGTAAGCAATAAATATGAAAGATTAAATGACAAGAAAATTTCTGGACTTCCTTTTATAGTAGAAGGAAAAATTGTTTCTTTGAGAACAAAAGATTTAATTTTAAGTTTAAAGAATATTTTGGGAGAACTATCTGAAGTAGCTTTGAAACAAAGAAAAATAAGAAGTGGAATTGGAAAATTAAGAGGAAGAAAACACAAAAAAAATGCAGGAGTTCTTCTTGTTATTGGAAATAAAGAAAAAATAAAAACAAATGTTATTGAAGTTAAGAAAGCCAAGGGATTAAATGTTACTGACTTAGCAAATGGTGGAGTTGGAAGACTTACAATTTATACTGAAGAGGCAATTAAAGAATTAGGAGAAAGAATCAGATGAATATCAAACCGATTGTAACAGAAAAAGCAGTAATGCTTATTGAAAGCCAGAATGTTTTGGAATTTACAACTGAAAAAGAAAGAACAAAAACAGAAATAAAAAATGAAATTGAAAATATATTCAAAATTAAAATTGATAAAATAAGAACAAGAGTTCATGGAAACAAGAAATATGTTTATGTTAAATTAAAAAAAGAATTTCCAGCTATTGATGTAGCTACGAAATTAGGATTAATATAATAAAATGGGTAAAAGAATAATTCAACAGGCACGAGGACACGGAAGTTTTAGTTATAGAGTTAAAAGAACCGCTTTTAAATACAAGTTGAAATATCCAAGAGTATTAACTGGAGAAGGAACAGTTGTATTATTAATGCACTCTGCAGGACATTCTGCTCCACTAGCAAAAGTAAGATACAATCAAGAAATATTTTATATCCCTGCATGCAAAGGAATGATTGAAGGACAAAAAATAAGTTTTGGAGGAAATGAAATCAAGGACGGGAATATTTTAATGCTTAAAGATATTCCAGTAAAAACTCCGATATATTGTATAGAATCAAGACCTGGAGACGGAGGAATTTTTATAAAAACTGCAGGGAGCAGTGCAATTGTAAATAGAATCACAGAAAATAAAGCTTTTATTTTAATGCCCTCAAAGAAAGAAAAAGAATTTAATCCGAGATGCAGAGCAATTATAGGAACAATTGCTGGAGCAGGAAGATTAGACAAGCCACTTGTAAAAGCAGGCAAGAATTTTTATATTAAAAAAGCAAGAAATAAATTATGGCCGAGGACATCTGCTCTTAAGATGAATGTAATAGACCATCCATTTGGTTCTGGTAGAGGAAAGAGAATCAAGAGTAAGATTGCTAAGAGAAACGCTCCTGCTGGAGCAAGAGTAGGATTGTTAAGACCAAGAAGAACAGGAAGGACAAAGAAATAAAATGACAGAAAATAAATTTTCACTGCAGACAGGAAGTCAGCCGTTCATTCGACAAAGTCAAATGACAGTACAAATACAGAACCAAGGAGGTTTTGCATAATGACACCAATAGAATCAACAAAGAAACAGGCAACATACCGAGGAAAAACAATTGAAGAATTGAAAACTCTTGGAGTTAGAGAATTTGCAAAACTGACAAAATCTAGAACAAGAAGAGCTCTTCTTAGACAATTCCAAGAGATTGAAGATTTTGCAAGCAGAGCAAAAAAGAAATTAGAAAATAATAAACAAATTAGAACTCACAAGAGAGGAGTAATTGTTGTCCCACAAATGGTTGGTATGAAAATACAAATTTACAATGGGCATGAATTTGTTCCTGCAGAAATTACTACACAAATGCTTGGACATAGATTAGGAGAATTTTCATTAACAAGAGGAAAAGTTAAGCATGGAAGTGCTGGATTAGGTTCGACAAAAAGTTCCAAGACTGCTAAAAAATAAATAAAAAATGACAGAGAAAAATTACAACCCACAACAGAGAACAAGCAAGACAATGAAGAAGCAACAGAATGTTGACAAGACAACAGAGATAGTGGATACTAAAAAGATTGAAGATAAAAAACAAGAAACAAAAGTTGAAGAAAAGAAAGAGAAAAAAATTGAACAGAAGAGAATAAAAAAAGATGAAGCAGTAGTTAACGGGATAAGTCTTCCTATCTCAACAAAAGATTCAGTTGCAATTTGTAAATTCATAAGACACAAATCAATTGACAAAGCAATTTCAGACTTGGAAGAAGTTTCAAAATTAAAGAAAGCAATTCCTATGAGTGGAGAAATCCCGCACAGAAAAGGAAAAGGAATGATGGCTGGAAGATATATGACAAAACCTGTTGGATTTTTTATAAGATTGTTAAAAGATTTAAAATCAAATGCTAATGCAAATGGATTAGATGAACCAATCATTGTTGAATCTGTTCCAAACAGAGCTTCACGCCCTTATGGAAGATTTGGCTCTGTAAAAAGAAAAAGAACTCATATCAAAGTGAGAGCAGTTGAAAAAAGCAAATTAAAACAAAATAAGAAAAAGAAAACTGGAGGAAAGAATTAGATGGAAGAAAGAAATACTGTAAAATTTAAGAAAGATGAATTTGCTATCAAGGAACATATTAAAATGGTTCTTGGAAAAGGAAAAATAAGCAAAGTAAGAATAGAGTATACTCCTGTTGGAGAAAAAGTAATTGTATCAACAAACAAGCCAGGATTAGTAATTGGTAAGAGAGGAGAAAAAATAGAAGAGCTTACAGATTTGCTAAAAACAAAATTCAAGTTAGAAAATCCAAGAGTTGAAATTGAAGAAATAACACGCCCAGAATTTGATGCTCAAATAGTTGCTGATGAGATTGCATTGGGATTAGAAAGACTTGGACCTATGAAATTTAAAGTTCTTGCATACAAAAGTTTGCAGAGGGTAATGAATGCAGGAGCATTAGGAGTTGAAATTGTATTGGGGGGAAAACTTCCAAGCTCAAGAGCGAAGTCATGGAGATTCTCGCAAGGATATTTAAGAAAGATAGGAGATAGTGCAAAAGTAGTTGATAGAGCAAAAGCAGTTGCCCAGACAAAACCAGGAACAATTGGGATAAAAGTCAGCATACTCTCTCCAGATGCAATTTTGAAGGACAGATTAGATTTGAATAAAGGAGTTGTTGATAAAATGATAATGAATTCAATTCAAGAAGAAATCGAAGAAAAAACAGAAAAAAAAGTTAGGAGAAAGAAATGAAACATAAAGATATTCAGAAGATGAGCCACGACGAAAGAATGAAAAAAATGGAAGAATTAAAATTTGAACTTGTAAAAGCAAAAGCAGGAGCTGCAAAAACAGGAAGCTCAAAAATAAAAGAAATCAAAAAAATAATTGCAAGAATATTAACACTCAACAACCAAAAAATAAAGGGAGTTGAGAATAGGTAAACATGGATATATGCCTAAAGTGCGGCTTGCCAAAACAAGCTTGTGTTTGCGAAAAAATCGCTAAGGGTTCGCAAAAGATAAAAGTGACTACCGACAAGAAAAGGTACGGAAAGATAGTCACCATTGTAAGTGGACTTGATGGAGTTGACGTCAAGGAAATCGCAACAGCTCTGAAAAATGGGCTTGCATGCGGGGGAACTTACAGAAACAATGAAGTGGAACTTCAGGGAGATCACAGGAAAAGAATAAAAGACGTTCTTGTGAAACTCGGATTTTCACCTGAATCGATAGATTAACAAACACAGAACAAAAGAGAAGAGAAGATAAAATGAAAAAAACAGAAACAAAAATGGAAAAGAAAAAGGAAGAAAAAAACATAGTCGGAGCTGTATGCAATGACAGAACTTGCTGGGTTCACGGACATCTGAAAGCAAGAGGAAGAATCTTTGAAGGAAGAGTAATCAAGAAATTCCAAAAGAGAGTTGTAATTGAATTTGAGAGAATGATTTATTCAAAAAAATATGAAAGATATTTCAAATCAAAAACAAAGATTCATGCAAGATTATCACCATGCATGGAAAGCCAAATTAGTATTGGAGATTTAATAAGAATCCAAGAATGCCGTCCATTAAGCAAGATAATTCATTTCGTTGTAATTAAAAAAATAAAATCAGTTGGAGAAAGATAATGAAAGCAATATCAGCAAAAGTAACACGAGGATTGAACTTGGGTGCAATAGCTGTTGCTGCAGATAACAGCGGAGCAAAAATTGTAAGATTAGTTTCAGTCAAGCGTGGAAAAAGCACAAGAGGAAGACAGCAGTATGCAAAAATAGCTGATTGGGTTAAAGTCAGCGTCAGAAAAGGACTTCCAGATATGAAAGGAAAAGTCTTTGATGCTATTCTTGTAAGACAAAAAAGATCATACAGGAGATTAAATGGAGAGAGAGTTGCATTCGAAGACAATGCAGTTGCTTTATTAAAAGATGACAAGGGAAGTCCAAAAGGAACTCAAATTAAAGGACCAGTTGCAAGGGAGGTTATGGAGCGATGGCCGTCAGTAGCTAAAATCGCTGCAAGTGTATATTAAAATGAAAAAAGAATTTTCAACAGCATGGAAAGGAAGTTCTCAACCAAGAAAACAGAGAAAATATGCAGCGAAAGCTCCATTACATATAAAGCATAAATTATTAAGTGTAAATTTGTCGAAGGAATTAAGAAAGAAATACGGAAGAAGAAATATCGAAGCAAGAAAAGGCGACACAATCAAAGTTATGAGAGGAAAGTTCAAGAAGAAGCAAGGAAAAATAATTGAAGTATTCACAAAAAAATCAAAATTCACAATTGAAGGGATACAAGTAAAAAAACAAGACGGAAGCAAAGCAAATGTAAAACTTCGCCCATCAAATCTTCAGATTATAGAGTTAAATACAGACGACAAGAAACGAATGAAAACAAAAAACAAAGAATCAAAAGAAAATAAACAGGAGACTAAAAAATGACTCACCTAAAGAGAGAAGCATCACCGAAGAGATGGCCTACTGAAAGAAAAGGTACAACATACATAGTCGGAGCAAACTTTAATGTAAAGAATGGAGTTCCTGTATTAATTGTATTGAGAGACATGCTTAAATTAGTTCAGAATAGAAAAGAAGCTAAAAGCGCAATTCACTCAAGAAATATTTTATTAAATGAAAAAATAGTCAAAGATGAGAAAAATAACATGTTATTTTTTGACACATTAGGAATTATTCCATCAAAAAAATATTACAGGCTTGAATTGTCAGATAAAGGAAAATTTTATTTAAATGAAATAAATGAAAAAGACGCCAGCACAAAAATATCAAAAATTGTTAATAAAAAAATATTGAATGGAAAAAAGACACAATTGAACTTAAGCGACGGAAGAAATTTCCTTTCAGATATGAAATGCAACATGAATGATTCTGTTGTTGTCAATCTTAAAACAGGAAAAATAGAAAGATGTCTTCCATTAAAAGAAAAATCAAATATAATTGTCTTTGCAGGAAAGCACGCAGGAAGCAAAGGACAAATTGAATCAATAAATGTTGAAGAGAAAATGGCTAAGATAAGAACAGAAGGAAAAGAAATTAATATTTTAATTAAACAACTGATGGTAACAGAATAAAATGACAGAAAATCCAACAAGAAAAGTAAGAATTGACAAAGTTGTGTTAAGTGTAGGCGGGACTGCAGAAGAGTTGGAAAAAGGAGTCAAGCTGCTTAAATTAATCACAAAAAGAAATCCTGCTAAAATGAAATCACATAAGAGAATTCCGGCGTTTGGTGTAAGGCCAAATCTTGAAGTTGGAGCTGTAGTTACAATGAGAGAAAATGTAATGGAAGTATTGAAAAGAATGCTTACAGCAATAAACAATAAATTAAGAAAAAAACAAGTCAGCGAGAATAATTTTTCATTCGGAATTAAAGAATACATTGAAATTCCTGGAATGGATTACCAAAGAGATTTGGGAATAATGGGACTTGATGTAACTGTTGTATTCAAAAGAATGGGAAGAAGAATTACATTGAGAAAAATGAAGAAAGGAAAAGTTCCTGCAAAGCAAAAAATCACAAAAGAAGAAATAATTAAATTTATGGAAGATAACTTCCAGACGGAATTTAGATAATGACAGCAAGCGATTATAAAAAAGCATTCAAACAATTGAAGAATAAGCCAGCAGTAATGGAGAAATTCATAAGGCATAACAAGCCAAAAGACAGAAAAATAGGAATTTCGACAAAGAAATGCGAGAGATGCGGAAGATTTGGAGCACACATAAAATCATTCGGATTAAATTTATGCCGACACTGTTTTAGAGAAATCGCAACAGAAATCGGATTCAACAAATATTCATAAAATGGAAACAAAAACACAAGAATCAAAATTTAGTATAGGAGAAACCTATAATATAAACGGAATAAAAAACTGTTATTATATTGGTAAATCTCCAATATCAGAGTTTAAACAAAATGGAAAAAGTATGGAATTTTATAAATTTATCAAAACAGGGTTTGGAATGCTTGGAAGAGTGAAGGAGATACTCACTGTAAATATACCCGAATCAAGCCAAATAGAGATGAATGAAAATAATCTTAGCATTGCAGAAAAAGACAAAGTAATAGATTATCAATACTTTGGAATAAGAAGTTGGAAAAAATATTTCAATGGATTAAATAAAATTTTGGAGGACAAATAAAATGTCACACGATGTAGTTGCTGATGCACTAAACATGATGAAGAATGCAAAGAAATCTGGAAAAGAAACAATAGATGTAAAAAGAATTTCAAATCTTTTAATTGAAATTTTAAAAATTATGAAGCAGAAAGATGCAATAAAGAAATACAAAATAAATCCGAAAGAAAAAAGCGTGGAAATAACTCTTGGAGATATTTCTGAATGCAAGGCAATAAAGCCAAGATTTACTGTTCAAAAAGACCAAATTGAAAAGTACCAAAGAAGATATCTTCCTGCAAGAGGGATTGGAACAATGATAATCTCAACAAATAAGGGACTAGTGACCCATGAAGAAGCTCTAGAAGAAGGCATAGGAGGATGCTTAATTGCATTTTTTTACTAAAATGACAAATTTATCTCCCGCAGCAAAAAAAGTATTATACGTTGGAAATAATCCAAAGGAATTCAAATACTTAGATGAAAAAAAGACTAAAAATTTATTGAGAAATATAATATGTCCTTGTTTACAGGGAGGCTTAATGATTAGTGAGTGTTTTTGTAATTTATCAAGGAAAAAAGAAATTGTTGATGGTGAATATTGTGAATCAGCAAAGAATATTCTTGAATGTGAACATTTAACAGAGTTAGTTCAAACTTCTTCAGAAAATGAATTAAGAAAAAAATTTGATAAATATGTTACAAATATGGCTGTTGTTTTTTATACAGGATTAGATTCAATCAATAAAATTTATGGAGAGAAAAAATGAAAACAATAAATCGGGTTGTTCAAACATTGAATGAAAAGGGAAAGATAGCTATTGCTAAAACATTTTTTCGTAATGAACAAGATAGAGTAAAGATGATATTAATTGAATTAGATGATAATGTGGAGGAAGATAGAAAAGAATTTATAGAAAATTATAAGGAACTCTATAATGGTCAAAAAGAATTTCTTCAGAAATATGGGTTATTTAATAAAAGATATGATAGATTTTACAATCAAGCTTTAGAAGGAAAATTAAATTATGAAGGATTAATGAAAATAAAATGAAACGAGAATTATTCCAAATTATAGAAATTCCAGAAGGAATTGAAGTTAGCATAGACGGAGGAGAAATAAAGGTTAAAGGAGCTAAGGGAGAAAACAAAAGAATGTTCAACATATCAAATTTAATTTTTGAAAAAAAAGGCAAAGAAATAATTATAGGAAACAAAAAAGCAAGCAAGAAAGAGAAAAGAAGAATGAACACAATTGCTTCACATATAAACAACATGATAAAAGGAGTTCAGGATAAATTTGAATATAAGCTTAAAATTTGTTTTGTTCATTTCCCAATAACTGTTGAAGTTAAAGAACATGAAGCAATAATAAAAAATTTCCTTGGAGAAAAAACTCCCAGAAAATCAAAAATTCCTGCTGGAGCAGAAGTAAAAGTAGAGAAAGATATTATTACAATTCAATCAAATGACATAGAAACTGCAGGACAAGCAGCAGCAAATCTCGAAAGAGCTACAAAGATATCAAAGAGAGATAGAAGAATTTTCCAAGATGGTATTTTCATAACAAATAAATGCGGAGAAGAAATTTAAAATGCCCAAGAAAAAAAATCCTAAATTCCTAAGAAGAAATTGGAGCAAGCGTTCCAGATTAGGACAAGGAAGAAAGAAAAAACAAGTATGGAGAAGAGCTACTGGAAGGCACAATAAGATTAGAGAGAAAAGAAAAGGATATCCAATAAGAGTAATGATTGGATTCAGAAATGAAAAAGCAATCAGGGACACAATCAAGGAAAAGAAAATAGTATTTGTAAGCAATATGAAAGAACTGGAGATGGTAAAGAAAGGAGAAATTGCAATAATCAAAAAGGTTGGAAACAGAAAAAAATTGGAAATGTTGAAAAAGGCAAAAGAAAAGGGAATTGCTGTTCAAAATTTAAATGTAAATAAAATATTGAAGAACGCAGAAAAGAAAAAACAAAAAATTGAAGCTGAAACAGAAAAAATGAAATCTTCAAAAGAACATAAGGAGGCTAAAAAATGAATTTAGGAAAGAAAAAAGCACTGGCTGCAAGAACGTTCGGAGTAGGAGAAAGCAGAATTGAATTTGTAAAACCAAGACTCGAAGAGATAAAAGAAGCTATCACAAAACAAGATATTAGAGATTTGTATAAAGACGGAGCAATTAAAATAAAAAATATTAAAGGAAGAAAAACAGCAACAATCAAAAAGAAAAAAAGAAGCACAGGAAATGTAAGAAAGAAAGTTAATAAGAGAAAAGCAGAATATGTCAAGATGACAAGAAAATTAAGAAAGCATTTAAGAGAAAACAGAAGCAAGATAACAGATAAAGAAAGAATAGATATAAGGAAAAAAATAAGAAACAAATTCTTTAAAAGCAAGACTCATCTTCAAAATCACATCGGAGGAAAGAAATAAAAATGAGAATATCAAAACGAAGAAGAACAGAAGGAAGAACAGATTATTTGAAAAGAATGAAGCTTCTTAAAAGCGGAAGCCCGAGAGTTACATTTAGAAAAACAAACAAATACATAATTGCACAATATATTACAAGCAAAGAAGCACAGGATAAAATTGAAATCGGAACAAGTTCAAAAGACTTGAAGAAATATGGATGGCCTGAAGAATTTGAAGGAAGTTTAAAGTCAATTACAGCATCTTATCTTACAGGATTGCTTATTGGAAAAGAGATAATCAAGAAGAAATTGAAAACTCCAATTGCTGATTTCGGAATGACAAGAGTATTAAGCAAAAATAAAGCATTTGCATTTTTGAACGGACTTATTGATGCAGGGATTAAAATAGAATGTCCTGAAAAAGATTTCCCTGAAAAAGAAAGAATAGAAGGGAAAAATATGAAAAAAGATTTTTCAAAAACATTCAAAGAAATTAAATCAAAAATTGAAAAAATATAATGACAGAAAAGAAAAGAACTGAAGAAGAAATAAGCACAGAAATGCTTGAGAAAGAAATTGAAAAAGAATTAGTAGCAGAAACTAGAGAGCAAAGAATTGCTAGAGAAAGAGAAGAAGATAAAGAAAGAGCAATTGCTTCATGGGTTCCAAAAACAAAATTAGGAAAAGAAGTAAAAGAAAAGAAAATCAAAAACCTAGATGAAATTCTTGACAGCAAAAAAAAGATTCTTGAAGAGCAAATTGTTGATTCATTGATAAAAGTAAAGACAGATTTAATTTCAATAGGACAATCTAAAGGAAAGTTCGGGGGAGGAAAAAGAAGAGCATGGAAACAAACACAGAGAAAGAAAAAGGAAGGAAATGTTCCAAAATTTTCAACTCTTGCTGTTGTAGGAGATGAAAAAGGACATGTAGGAATAGGAATGGGAAGTGCGAAAGAAACTCTTCCTGCTAGAGACAAAGCAATAAGAACAGCAAAGTTAAGCATTATAAAAGTTAAAAGAGCGTGTTCAAGTTTTGACTGTGCCTGTGATGAACTTCATAGTGTTCCGTTTAAAGTAGAAGGAAAATGCGGAAGTGTTAGAGTAATTTTAATTCCAGCTCCACAAGGAACAGGATTAGTAGTTGCGGGTGAATTAAAGAAAATATTAAGTTTAGCAGGGATAAAAGATGTTTACAGTAAAACATTCGGGTATCAAAGAACAACATTCAATCTTGCAAGAGCATGTATTGATGCTTTAAAGAAAACAAATGTCGGAGGAAAAGAATGATAGCAATAATAAGAATTAAGGGACAAGTAAAGGTAAGAACTGATGTACTTGAAACATTAGACAGAATGGGACTTAAGAAAAAATATTCATGTGCAATTTTAGACAAGCCTACAAAAGTAGATTTAGGAATGTTAAAAAAAGTTGAAAACTTTGTAGCTTACGGAGAGATAACTCCTGAAACTTACAAAAAATTAGTTGAAGCAAGAGGAAAATTTTCAAAGTCCAAAACACATTTTAGATTACATCCTCCAAGAAAAGGAATTGAAAGCAAAAAACATTTTGGCGTCGGAAAAGGAGTTTTAGGAAATAATAAAGAGAAAATAAATGAGTTAGTATTAAGGATGTTGTAAAATGATAAAAACACACAGAAGAAAAAAGATTGTTAGAATGAGAGGAAAAGGTGCTGGAAGCCATGGATGGGGATTTAGAAAAAGTCATAGAAAATCAGGACACAGAGGAGGAAAAGGAATGGCTGGAAGTGGTAAGAGGGCAGACCAGAAAAAAACTCTTGTAATAAAATTATATGGAAATGCTTATTTTGGAAAACAGGGAATAACAAGTAAAAAAACAGAGAGAGATAAAAGAAAAAGAATAAACTTATTTTCAATAGGACAAAATCTTGCAAGTTATGGAAAGAAAGAAGGAGACAAATGGATAATTAATTTAGAAAATTACAAGATACTAGCACAAGGAGAAGTTACAGAAAAATTAGTTATCAAAGCATTGGAAGCTTCAAAGTCAGCAATAGAAAAAGTCAAGAAAGCTGGCGGAGAAATTATTCTTTCTAAGTGAATAAATACTTAAAAGCAAGTAATTATTTTAAAAGATATGAAATGTTATTTAGCATTAAACTTGCTTGCACAAGGAGAATATATTAAGTTTGATGATAGAATTTTTCATTTAGAAAATAAAGACTTATGGGCACTTTATCCTGATCTTAAATATGCCGCAAACAACTATCCTTTTAGTGGAGGTTCTATACCTCAGAGATGGACTCTTGAAAGTTTGTTTTCTGATGGTTGGGAATTAGTTCCAAAAAAAGAAATTAAAAGAATAAGAAAATTAAATAAAAAAGAAGAGGAAGAAGAAAGAAGAATTCTGTCTAAGAATAAAAAAGAATAATTCAAATGACGGGCATATATGATTTAATAAGAATTCATGAACAGATTAGAAAATATAACTGGGACAGGGCAAGAAAAGAATATATTGATAATAAGATGAGAAAAATAAATCGTTTTGAAGAATCTGGAAGCCCCTATGACCTAACCTACATAGGAAAAATAATCAAGATACACAGAGATGCTAAAAGATTATTTGGATGAAATCTAATCTAAAAAATAAGAACCAAGGTCCATAATACCTCCTATTAATCTTTTCACCGCTGGTGACTAGGATCAACAAAGTTCCTAATACTCTCTATTAATTAAATTTAAAAGCAAAGAATATTTCTCTTTAAAATGGATTTCAGGAAGATATTTCAGTTTATTCCAGAGGTAAAAACACCGGAAGAAAAAAAATTAAGTTTTAATGTAAAATTAAAATGGACACTTATAGTTCTTGCTTCCTTTTTTGTTTTAGCAAATATTCCTCTTTTTGGACTTTCTAATAATGCTCTTGAGAGATTCAAATATCTTGCGATAATCTTAGGAACAGATTTTGGAAGCATTATCTCACTAGGTATTGGACCAATTGTAATGGCTTCAGTAATTTTACAATTACTTACTGGTGGAGGTATAATAAATATTGATTTGGCAACAACAGAAGGAAAAAGATTTTTTCAGGGAATTCAAAAAATTTTGACTTTCTTTTTTATAGTCTTTGAAGCAATAATTTATGTTGTAATGCAGGGACTTCAAGCAGCTCCAGGATTTGCTCCGTTACTAATATTTCAATTAGTCCTAGGTGGTTTGGCAATTTTCTATATGGATGATTTAGTGCATAAATGGGGATTTGGTTCTGGAGTTAGTTTATTTATTGGAGCAGGAGCTTCGTGGCAGTTAATAACAAGTGCATTTCAATTCATGGATCAGCAAGGAAGAAATTGTCTTCTTGACTTTGGGAACACTGCATGTCCAGGAAAAGTATTTGTTCTTATTCAGGCAGTAATAAACAAATATCCAATAGAGTTAATTTCTGCTGCAGGAGCAATAATTGTTACAGTACTTATTTTCCTTGCAGTTATATGGGCTCAATCGTTGAAAGTAGAAGTTCCATTATCTTATGGAAGATTAAGGGGATATTCAGTAAAGTGGCCATTGTCATTTTTTTACACTTCAAACATGCCGGTGATTTTAACTGCTGCATTACTCGTAAGCTTCCAAGTATTTGCGGGAATTATTGAAAATGCTGCGGCTCCATGTTTGGTTGTTGGAGGAACTTGTGCAGGAATTGCAAAATTTGCTTCTTATCTTGGATTCTTAGGGCATTTTACCAACGGACAAGCTATTTCTGGATTAGCCTTCTGGATGGGTTCAACTAATCTTTTAGAATTAATAATCAGAGGAGGATTCCTTCCAAGATATATCTTACAAGGATTGACACATACTCTTATTTACATGGCTCTATCTACAATATTTGCAATATTTTGGGTTAAGACATCTGGAATGGATTCCAAAACACAGGCACATAAAATTGCTGCATCTGGATTGCAAATAGCAGGATTTAGACAAGATGAAAGAGTTTTAGAGAGTATTTTAGACAGATATATTATGCCCTTGACAGTAATGGGAGGAATTGCAATAGGACTTTTAGCTTCAATAACAAATCTTATGGGAGCATTGATTTCAGGAACAGCAATTCTTTTAGTAATTATGATATTTTTCCAGTTTTATCAAAGTATTGCACAACAACATCAGACAGACATGAATCCTGCATTCAGAAAATTTATGCAGGCGTAAAAAAAGAATACTTCCTATAATGATAAGTTTAAAAGTTAAATTTGATTTAATAAAAAAATGAAAAACAGGAAATTTTGCAATGTCCTCACATCTGTTGCGGATACAAAATCAGGAGATTTTGCATAATGGATAATAACGCTAAAGGTAGTTTTATACCAATTATTCTTGTAATGGCATTTTCCTTAATTATAGCATCATATTGGGATACAATTCCATTCATAAAAGAAGGAGTTCATAAAGTTCTTGATCCAAGCGCAGGATTTTTGCTGAATTGGAATCTGACAATAGGAATGCTGATAATTGTTTTTGCAATTACTCTTATAACAACATTAATTCAGAAATATACAACAGATCAGAAAGCGTTGAGAGAATTGAGACAAGAACAAAAACTGCTTCAGGAAGAAATGAAAAAATATAAAGATCATCCTGAAAAATTAAATGAACTTTCAAAAAAACAATTTGAATTTATTCCAAAAACTTTTAAATTAACAAGCAGAGGAATTTTATTTACAGGTATTCCTTTTATTTTATTTTTTAGATGGTTCTATGACACCTTTGCAACAATGGGAGACCCAAAGTTTTTTGGTGTTTTAAGCTGGTTATGGTTTTATCTTATTTCCACAGTAATATTTAGCAGTATACTTAGGAAAGTGTTAAAAGTAGTATAATAAAAACCACCCGCGGGTTTTTATGAATCCTGCAACCCAACAGGAAGTTGAATTCGGAAGTTTTAAAATAACAACTTTTAAAAGTGAGATTATAATCCTTTTTCTATGGAAAATAACAATGAACAAGAACTTTTATTTAAGTTCAGCATGTATGAAAGACAAATAAGAGAGCTTCAGCAACAGATAGAAGCAGTTAATAGAGGAATACTTGATTTAAATTCATTAAATCTCGGACTGGACGAACTTGTTGGAAGCAAAGACAAGGAAATATTTGCACCAATGGGAAGAGGAATTTTCGTAAAGGCAAAATTGCTTTCTGAAGAACTTAATGTTGATATTGGTAATGGAAATTTCGTAAAAAAAAGCATTCCTGCAACAAAAGAACTTGTCGGAGAGCAGATAAATAAGTTAGCACAAATCAAAAAAGAATTAGAAGATAATTTTGAAGAAATTGGAAAAGAAGTTACAGCAATGATGGGCGGATGTCAGGAACATTCATGCGGTTGCAAAGAAAATGGAGAATGCAATTGTGAAGAAGGAAAAGAATGTGAGTGTGGGAAAGAGGATTAATTCTCAAACTAATATAATTTTAAAATATGCCCAAGAACCATTTCTCTTACTGAGCTTCCCTTAACAAGTTTATTTGTATCTTGAGAATTTTCTATTGAAGTCTTTAGCCACTCATTAAATTCATCTAAATTTTTTCCTTTAAATTCTGGAAGAAGAGTATAACTTGAACCAACTGAAATCGGAGAAATAATTTTTTTAATTAAACCTTCTTTTGGACATCTATGCCCTCCACTCACAGCAATTGCACCTATATTATGAATGTTATTTAAATTAAAAAAAAAGCCACCCTTGACAAAATTGTTATAAAACTTTTCAGCATTTTTATTTGCCCCTATTAAAATTGCTGTACTACTTGAATGAACTATTACCCCACTAAGATAACTTAAATAGTGGATGGGGAGATTTATTTGTTCTGAGCAAGAGGGAAGATTTAGAATATTAATTGTATTCAGATTACTAAGAAATTTGTTATTCATTTCATTCAAATTTTCTCCAAAAGGAATATTAAAAATTAAATAAGTTAACTTTTTTCCATCAAACTGGCTATTAATCTCTTGTGATTTAACAAACCAAATTTTATGTTTATTATCTTGGAAAACTCTTCCATCACCCAATGGAGTAATTGAACCAGACTTTTTTGCAAGTTCATAAAGTTCTTCAAACCTGTATTCCGGACCAAGAGGATTATCAGGACCTCGTGCATTTGGAATTCCTACAACGCCGCCCTTACCCAATTTATCATAAGATTGTTTTACAAATTGTTCATAATTAATTTCATAGGGGCCATTCACTTTTCTTCTTCCACCCCAGTGTTTTAAATCTGCTTTTATCATAAAACTACTAACAAAGAATCTATTTTTAAAGATTATTATAAAATTATTTTCCAACCCTCTTCACAAACCCTTCATATTTCATAACACCAATCTCTGTGACAATTCCTGAAATATATTTCTTGGGAACAAATTCAAATGCAGGATTTTTTATCTTGACATCTTTGGGAGCGCGATTCCAGACTTCATTCAGACTCCTGTTTTCTATTGGAACTTTCTTTTTTGTAAATTTCCAAGAGTCTGCAATTATATACAAGGGAATTTTATGAGCGTGTGCAAGTTCTGCAAGCATTCCACTCCCGACTTTGTTAATTATTCCGTTGAGAAGAAGAGCATCTGCCCCCAAAAATATTTTGTTGACATAAATTTTATCCCTCTTATTTTCCTTTTCAACGG
The DNA here is from genome assembly GCA_023228065.1 of Candidatus Pacearchaeota archaeon. Next base: position 106,937 of record JALOBX010000004.1, read on the forward strand.
CAAGAGCCATTGCAGAGTCAATAAACATTGTTACTTTTATTCCTGCTTTCCTTAATTCATTTGCTGTTTTTCTTCCCTGAAATAATGGGCGAGTTTCTGTATTATAAACCTGAAATCTTTTTCCTTTCTTTTTTGCATGAATTAAAGCATTAGAGACATTAGTAGAATGACAATGAGTAAAAATAATTTCATTATTTTTTATTAATTTTAAAGCATGTTTGTTGATTAAATCCTGCGAAGAATTAAAATGTGAAACAATTTCTTTGTAATCTTTTTTTTGAGTAAGAATCAAAACTTTTTCCAGCATAGGTTCTGTAGGACGGAGAGAAAGAAGTTTTTTTATTGATTTTTTTGTTGGAACTAATGAATAAGCATATAATGCTGCCTTTGCAACATTCCTTGCTCCCTGAATTTTAATTTTTTTTATATCTTCAGCTATTTTGTTAAACCTCTTTTTATTATTCATATCATATAAAAAACATTAAAGTTTAAAAAATCTCTTTTCTGTATAATGGAATGTTAGAATCCCTAATTAACCCAAAAAGAGCTGAAAAGGGTCCTTGGAGAATGTTTTTTATAGGACTTTTATATGCATCACTTTCATTATTGATGGTTCATTTTTTATTCAAAGCAGATCCTGTTTTATCTAGATTTTCTGGATTAATGGTAGTTCTTTTTTGTGTTATGTTTTCTCTTCCATTTATGTATTATTCAATAAAAAATGAAGAACAAGAGGACGAAGAAGTAGAAGGATTTTGGGGAGTTTGGAAAGTACATAGTGATGCGATATATGCATTTATGTGGCTTTTCCTTGGATTCATAGTAGCTTTTTCTTTTTGGTATATAGTTTTACAAAATTCAAATTTATTAAATGCACAAATAGAAACATATTGTAATATAAACAGCCCAGGAGAAATCAAAACTTGCGTGGAAGAATATTCTTTTCAAAGCCGAACGATTTCAACAAATGCATTAAGTAATGGGACTCGATTTATTTCAATAATTGGAAATAATATTGGTGTTATGATCTTCACATTGATTTTTTCCTTGATATTTGGTGCAGGAGCTATATTTGTTCTCGCATGGAATGCTAGCGTCATTTCTGCAGCAATAGGAATTTTCACAAACTATAGTGTAAGAGAAATTCCTTTGGGATTATTGAGATATATGATTCATGGATTTCCAGAAATTGCAGCATACTTTATAACTGCTCTTGCTGGAGGAATATTCGGGGTGGGAATTATTAGAAATGGAATAGGAAATAAAAAATTCGTAAAAGTATTAATGAACATAACTTTCTTGCTTGGAATAGCTATTGTTATTTTAGTTATTGCTGCAGTTATAGAAGTATATTTTACCCCCCTATTGTTTCGATAGATACATAATATTTAAATAGGATTTTTAGTTTTCTTTTTAAATCATATGGAAGAAATAGGTGCAATTAATTTAGAAAAAGTAGATTCTTTTTCAAGCAAAGATATAGAAAAAAGGAAAAAAGATATAATCAATTTTCTTAAGAAAAAAAAGGATTGGATAGTTTATGCAATTTTAGCATTTATAATTTCAATTAGCGTTTTTATAAGGACGAGACCAATTCCGAGGCTTAAGGATGTTACAACAGGAACATGGACATTGGGGCCTGATTTAGATCCTTTCTTATTCTTAAGATGGGCTAAATATATTGCAGAACATGGAAAATTATTTATTATAGATACCATGAGATATATTCCTCTTGCAGATATTTGCTCTGGAGAAGCGTGTATTCCTGTAAATACAAGAGGAGAAACAATACTTCTTCCATATTTAATTGCTTATCTTAGCAAATTTTTATCTTTTTTTGACAAGGATGTAACTGTAACCTATGCAGCAATAATATTTCCTGTAATTTTTGCAGCTCTTACTGCACTTGCTTTCTTTTTATTTGCACGAAAATTATTCTACAAAGAAAGGAAAAATATTGCAAATATAATTGCATTAATTGCTACTGCTTTTTTTGTATTAATTCCATCTTTACTTCCAAGAACTATTGCAGGAATTCCAGAAAAAGAATCTGCTGCTTTCTTTTTTATATTCATGGGACTATACTTCTTATTAGAATCTTTTACTTCTGAAAAATTAAAAAGAGGAATAATTTTCGCAGTTCTTTCTGGAATCACAACAGGAGCTTTAGCATTAATATGGGGAGGAATTGAATATATCTTAATAACTATTGCAGGAGTTATTTTACTTGCATTTTTATTCGGAAAAATTGATGAAAAAAGATTTTATTTATTTGGGTTGTGGATTCTTGGTTTTATCTTGAGCACAATGCCTTTTTCAGTGAGATATTCACTGCAAAGCTTGTTAACTTCTCTTTCTACAGAATTAATTTTCATGGTTTTCTTCATAATGCTAATTGATTTTGTATTATTCAAAAAAAGATTAATCAAAATTCCTGAAAAGATCACTAACAAATTGCCGCATCAAATAATTTCATTAATTATAGCCAGTATTTTATTGGTTATAGTTGCATCTGCGGTATTTGGAATTTCTTTCATCCCAGATAGAATAAGCACAATAATTGATCAAACAATTCAACCATTAAACAGAGGGAGATTTAGTGTTACTGTTGCAGAAAATAAACAGCCATATTTCACAAGCGACTGGGCAGGGGAATTCGGCCCTGTAGTTTTTAATATTCCAATCTATTTCTGGTTATTTTTTGCTGGAGCTGTTTTTTTATTTGGATATCTTATAAAACCATTAAATAAAAAAGAAAAAAAGATTTTGATTATTAGTTATATTATATTTTTAAGCTGTTTGATTTTTAGTAAATATGCACCACATCCAAATTTGTTAGATGGAGAAGGCCCATTAAGCTTACTTGTTTATTTTGGTGGTTTTTTATTATTTATTGGAAGTTTTGGATACATTTATTATAAAAGGTATAAAAATAAAGAATTTTCTATCTTTAATGATTTTAATTTTGCATATATTCTTTATTTTATTTTACTAACTGTGAGCATCATCGGAGCAAGAGGAGCAATAAGATTTATTATGATTTTGGGGGCAGTCAGTCCAATTACTATTGCATTCCTTTTAGTAAAAATTCCCCAGAAGTATTTTAAAGAGGAAGAAGATACTAAAAAATTATTTATTGGATTAATTTGTATAATTCTCTTGATATCATCAGCGTTTACATTATGGACATATTACAATAGTGATAGAGCAATGGCAGAAAATTATGTACCAAATTTTTATACAAATCAGTGGCAAAAAGCAATGGCTTGGGTAAGAGAGAGCACTCCGACAAATGCAGTTTTTGCACATTGGTGGGATTATGGTTATTGGGTACAATCTATAGGAGAAAGAGCAACAATTCTAGACGGAGGAAATGCTATTGGATATTGGAATTATTTTATGGGCAGACATGTCCTTACAGGGAACAATGAAAGAGAAGCATTAGACTTTCTTTATGCACATAAAGGAACTCATCTTTTGATTGATTCTACAGATATAGGGAAATATCCTGCATTCTCAAGCATTGGTTCTGATGCAAATTATGATAGATATTCTTGGATACCAACAATTTTTGTAGATTCTAAACAGACTCAAGAAACAAAAGACGGGACAATTTATGTTTATCCTATTGGAAATGCCCTCGACGAAGATATTATCCTTAATCAGGAAGGTACAGAAATTTTATTGCCTTCGGGAAATACAATAGTCGCAGCAATAGCTGTGCAAAAAAATACACAAGGAGAAGCAACCCAACCAATCATATTTTTTGTTTATAATGGCAAACAGTATCAGGAAAAATTAAGATATATTTTTAGAGATGGAGAATTACAAGATTTTAATTCAGGATTAGATGCAGGCTTGTTTTTATTTCCACAAATAGAACTACAAAATGAAGGAATAAAAGTTCTTGAAGATGGAGCAGCATTTTACCTTAGCAAAAGAGTCATAAATTCTAGATTAGCAAGATTATATTTATTTAACGAAAAAACAAATTATTTTAACCTTATTCATTCCGAAGATAATTTAATAGTGGAAGAATTAAAAAAACAGGGAGTAAATATTGGAGAGTTTGTTTTCTATCCTGGAGTCGGAATGCAAGGACCGATAAAAATTTGGGAAATAAATTACCCAGAAAATATGAAGATTAATGAAAGTTTCTTAAGTACAGATTACCCAGAAGAATTAGCTACAGTTATGCCCGGAGGGTATTAAATGGATTCAATTTTGTTATTGCCTCTATTACTAAGTTTTCTTACAGGATTATTTTTAATGCCTTTCTGGATTAGAAAAGCAAAGGAAATTGGATTGGTTTGGGAAGATATGAATAAACCAGAACACCCAAGGAATGTTGCTGGCTCTGGGGGAGTAAGTATGTTCTTGTCTTTTGTTATTGGAGTTTTAACATACATTGCAATTAAAACTTTTTATTTTAACTCTAAAGATAATCTTATAGAAATATTTGCATTGTTAAGTGTAATTTTTGTAATTGCATTTATAGGAATTATCGACGATATTTTAGGATGGAGAAGAGGCGGATTATCTATCCGCTCAAGATTAGCATTGTTATTTTTTGCGTCTATTCCATTAATTGTTATAAACGCAGGAGAATCAGTAGTTATGGGTATAAATTTGGGATTGTTATATCCTATTTTGTTAATCCCTATTGGAATTGTTGGAGCATCTGCAACATTTAACTTTTTAGCAGGTTATAATGGACTAGAGTCAAGCCAGGGAATAATAATTTTATCTGCACTCTCTGGAATTACATACCTTACTGGAGAAAAATGGTTAAGTGTAATTACACTATGCATGGTAGTTGCATTGATTCCATTTTATGTGTTTAACAAACATCCTGCAAAAGTCTTCCCTGGAAACATTCTTACTTATTCGGTGGGGGCACTTATTGCAGGTATAGCAATATTGGGGAAGATGGAGAAGATTGCTGTCTTTTTCTTTATTCCTTATATAATTGAAGTGGTTCTAAAAGTAAGAGGCAAATTGAAAAAACAAAGTTTTGCAAAAGTGAATAGTGATGGAAGTTTAGATTTACCCTATGAAAAAATTTATGGATTAGAGCATCTGGCGATATATATTCTAAAAAAAATAAAACCTCATAAAAAAGTTTATGAAAACGATGTAGTATATCTTATCAATTTCTTTCAGATTTTGGTTATTATAGCTGGTATTCTTCTCTTCTGGGGGGAGATTATAGCATAAATAGGGAAGATTATTACACAGCATAATTAACTTTTTAATGTAGTATTCGGGATATTGATTAGATGATTTCGATAGTAATTCCCGCTTATAATGAAGAAAAGAGGATTAAAACCACATTAGAGTGTTATGAAAAATTCTTTAATGAAAAAAAGAAAAGTGGAGAAATAAAAGGTTTTGAAATTTTGATTGTGATTAATAACACCAAAGATAGAACTGAAGAGATTGTAAAGGAATTCTCCAAAAAACACAAGGAGATAAGATATCTTAATTTTAAGGAAAAGGGAAAGGGTTTTGCAATAATTGAGGGATTTAAAGATGCATTGAAAAATAAAAGTGATATAATTGGATTTGTGGATAGTGACATGTCCACCCCGCCAGAAGCGTTTTATGATTTAGTTAAAAAATTAGAAAAAAACAAAGATATTGACGGGGTGATCGCAAATCGCTGGGACAAGAAAAGCATAATAAATACTCAACAAAGCCCAATGAGAAGATTTGTTAGTAGGGGGTATAACATAATTGTAAGAACTTTATTTTTATTCTCTTACAGAGATACTCAGTGCGGAGCAAAGGCATTTAGAAGAGAAATTATTGAAAAAAATCTCTATAAACTGAGAACAATTGGATGGGGATTTGATGTTGCATTATTGTTCTGTTTGAAAAAAGAATCAGATGCAAAAATAATAGCAATACCTACAATTTGGGAAGACAAACAAGAAGGAACAATAAACCTGATGAACACCCCAATAGTTATGTTTGCATCACTGATAAGATTGAGACTTTTGCATTCTCCTTTTGAGTTTATTGTTCGTTTTTATAGAAAACTTCCAAAAAAATTGAAAATACAGGAGATATTAAAATAAAATGCTAAAAAGTTTTATAAGGAGGAATTTGTCCTGTTTTATATGAAAATCTTTATTGGTTATCCCCCAACAGAATCTGAAAAAGGTGTTGCATTGTTAAGCCAGAATAGACAGTTCCAATGGTTTTCTAATCCAAGTTATTTATTCCCGGTTATTCTTGGAAGTGCTGCGACATTATTAAAAAAAGAAGGATATAATGTTCATTGGATAGATTCTGTAGCTGAAAAAATTTCCTGGAATGATTTTATAAAAAAAATAGAAGAAGGAAACCCAGACATATTTATTTTTGAAACCAAAACTCCTGTAATAAAACAGCATTGGAAACTTATTGATAAATTAAAAGATAGATTCCCAAAAATGAAAATTGCTATTTTAGGAGACCATGTTACTTCTTTTCCAGAAGAAACATTAGAAAATTGCAAAGCAGATTTTGTTTTATGCGGAGGAGATTTTGATTTTAGTGTTTTAGGATTATGCGATTGGATTTCTGGAAAGACAAAAAAACTTCCAGCAGGCATTTATTATAAGAAAGAGAAAAAAATAACCAGTTCAGGAAAATTTGAATTAAAACATAATTTAGACGAACTCCCTTTCATTGATAGGGAATTAACTAAATGGAAACTTTATGAGAAAGAATATAACTTACAGGGAAAACCTTTTTTTTATATTATGTCTGGAAGAGATTGTTGGTGGGGAAAATGCAAATTCTGCGCTTGGCCAACTCTTTTTCCAAAGTTCAGAGTCAGGAGTGTGAAAAATGTTCTTGATGAAATAGGAATGCTAATAGAGAAATATAATGCAAAAGAAATCTTTGATGATTCTGGAACATTAATGACTGGGAAATGGCTTGAAGAATTGTGTGATGGATTAATATCAAGAGGTTATAATAAAAAAATAAAATATTCATGCAATATGCGCTTTGCAGCATTACAACAAAAAGATTTTTATCTAATGAAAAAAGCAGGATTCAGATTATTAAAATTTGGACTTGAAAGTGCAAATCAAAGAACATTAGACAGATTAAATAAAGGGATTAAAATAGAAGATGTTCTCAATGGCTGTCAAATGGCTAAAAAAGCGGGATTGACTGTCCATTTAACAATGATTGTGGGGTATCCTTGGGAAAACAAAGAAGATGCACTAAGAACATTCAAACTCGCGAAGAGACTTATGCAAAGCGGGAGAGCAGATTTGCTCCAAGCGACAGTATTGGTTCCTTATCCCGGAACACCATTGTGGAAAGAAGCAAAAGAAAATGATTGGTTCTTATTTAACCCATTAGAATATGAAAGATATGACATGAGAGAACCAATTTTAAAGACAAAAGATTCAGAGGCAAGAGAAGTTGCTAGCATTTGTGGGCAAATTTATACAATTTTCCTAACTCCTTCATACATACTTCAGAGAGCAAAAAATATTCGAAGTTGGAATGATTTCAAATTTAATCTAAGAGGAGTTAAGGCAGTAGTAGGACATTTGAAGGATTTTGTCAAAAGATAATATAGGAAGAATACCAAAGCTTTTTATTGGTAAAAAAATAACAAGTTTAGAATGAAATGGAAAACTGTATGCAAATTTTTGCCTATTTTGGGTATTGGACTTTTTATTTATCTTATTATTAAATTAGATATAACAAAGATTTTTCAAGAAATAAAAAATTTGAATTTATTCCTCCTTCCCATCATATTAATTATAGTTGTTCTCTTTTATCTCATTCAAACATCAAAATGGTTTGTTATAGCCAGGAAACAAAAAATAGATCTTTCTTTTAGTGAAGCATTTAGAATAAATTGGATATCGGATTTTTATGGTTTTGTAACCCCGGGGAAACTTGGTGCGATTATAAGAGTTAATTATTTAAAAAATAAGGGCGCAGATATTGGAAAAGGAGTTAGCAATTTTGTAATAGACAAATTTCTAGATTTGGCTTCCTTATTTATTCTGGCATTTGGTGTGGGGGCAATTATTTTTTCCAAAAAAATAATACCTGCGGCAGGAATTTATGTCAGCGGATTTATTTTTGTTTTTTTAGTTATATTCTTTTTAATCTTTTACAAGAAAGAAAATTGCCGAAGATTATTGGGATTTTTCCATAAAAGATTTGTTCCAAAAAGGTTTAAAGAAAAAAGCAAAAACTTATTCAATTCGTTTTATGAAGATTTCCCTCCAATAAGTTTCTTATTGGGGGCGTTTTTTCTTAATCTTGTTTGTTGGGTAACAAATTATTTTGTATTATATCTAATCGCAATTTCCTTAGGAATAAGTATTAATTTTATTTATTTTTTAGTAATATTGGCGATTTCGACAGTTATTGCACAAATTCCCATCACAATAAATGGATTGGGAACAAGAGAGGCTACATTAATTAGTCTCTTTGGGGTTATGGGAGTAAGTTCTGTAAAAGTATTTTCCATGTCTGTCTTAGGAATAATGATTATGAGTATTATCCCCGCAATAATCTCAATTATTTTAATTTTATTAGAAAAGAAAAAATGAAATATACAACATCAAAAGAAGCAGATAAAAAAATAGAAAAAGATACCGAAATAATAAAAAAAATTATATTGAGAGAACTATCTCCGAAAGCAATAATTTTTTTTGGTGGATTTGGGCATGGAGAAGGAAGTTTTATAAAAAATGGAAAAAAGATAACCTCCCTCAATGATTACGACCTCTATATAATAACCAAGAATAAAATAGATAATAAAAAATTAGAAGATTTAGGAAGAGAATGCTCTTATGCATTGGGCAGAGGAGGATTAGAATTTGTTGAAGAGTTTAATCAAATTTATGATGAGAATAATTTTTTCCATGTAGACTTGCATTCTATCGCAGAGAAAAATCTTTCAAAATTATATGATACACAAAGGACTTTTGATTTAAAAACAAGTTTGGTAATCTATGGAGATAAAAACATATTAAATCGAATTCCGAATGTAAGAATACCAAAATCAGATGCGTTAAGAATTTTATTCAACAAGATAAATCATCTTACTCTTGCAGAAGGAAATGCTAAAAAGATAAAATCTATATATGCTATAAAAGGATTTACAGATTTGTGTTCTGCTTTATTAATTTTTTACGGGAAATATAGCTCAAAATTTCAGGATAAAGAAAAAGATTTCTTAGCCCTTAATGTTCCAGACGAGTTAAAAAGATGTGTTAGCAAAGCGATAAAGGCTAAATTGTATGGGGGATATGATGTAGAAGAGGTTGAAACTTTTTTTAATTTGTCAAAAAAATGGGTAATATGGACTTTAAAAAAAATATTAAAAGAATATGTCCATATTGACGAAGCAGATTTATCTGGAATATGCAGAGAAGCTTATATAAAATTGCCCTATGTTTATTTTAATGATTATCTTAAAAGCAAATTTTTATTTCCTGCACAATATTATTTAAATATAAGATTTTTTTTGGAAGGAATAAGAAAAGGAGAATTTTTAATAAAAAGTTTATTGAGATGGAGAGATGCGGGGTTGATTATTGCATTGGCTATGATTCTTTATTCTGTAGATGAAAAGAAAGAGGCTGAAAAATATTTAAAGAAACTGACAAATAATACCAGTCCATTAAGAGATAGAATATTAAAATTATATTCGATATATTACTTACAAAAGTTGATTTAGACAAGAACAATCTTTATTAAGCATTTTTAGACTAATAACTATCATGAAAGTATTGCTAATACAGCCAAATTATCGCAGTATTTACGCTTATGCAGAAAAAAAGGAGATAACTCCAATATTTCCTCCATTAGGACTAGCTTACATCGCTGCAGTTTTAAAAAGAAATAAGATTGAAGTTAAAATTTTAGAAGCTAATGCTCATGATTTAAATCATAAACAGATAGAGGAATATATTCAAGAATATTCTCCTGATCTGGTTGGAATTACTTCTACAACCAGCCTTATTGAAGAAGCTCATGAGATTGCAAAATTATGCTCAAAAGAGATGAAAGTAGTTATTGGAGGAGTCCATGCAAGTTCTATGCCTGAAGAAACTATGAAAAATTTTGAAAGATTTGATTACCTTGTAAGAGGGGAGGGAGAATTCACAATGTTAGAATTAAGCCAGAAAAAATCTCTTTCTAAAATAAAGGGTTTATCTTACAGAAAAAATGGAAAGATAATCCATAATTTAGACAGGGCACTTAATGAAGAATTAGATGAACTCCCGTTTCCTGCAAGAGAACTTTTGCCGATGAACAAGTATTTTAGTGTCGGAGCAAAACAAAAACCAAGCGATTACATACTCAGTTCGAGAGGATGTCCATATCAATGTATTTTTTGTGCAGACCATCTAGTACATGGAAGAAAATTTAGATTTAGGAGCCCAGAAAATATAATAAAAGAAGTTGAAGAAATTTATAAAAGAGGAGCGAGAGATTGGGACTTTGTAGATGATAATTTTACTCTTATTTCTGAAAGAGTTGAAAAATTTTGTGAAATGATGATACAAAAAGGATTAAACAAAAAAATGAGTTGGAGATGTTCCAATGGAATTAGAGCAGATAAAGTGACTCCTGAATTATTAAAAAAAATGAAAAGAGCAGGATGTTACATGGTATCTTTAGGAATAGAATCAGGGAATGAAAATATTTTACAGAATATGAAAAAAAGCACAAATTTAGAAAAAATAAGACAAGCAGTAAAATGGTGCAAAGAAGTTGGGATTGAAACAAGAGGATTATTTATGTTTGGAAATCTTGGAGAGAATGCAAGCACTATGAAAGACACCATAGAATTTGCAAAATCCCTTGATTTAGATACTGCTACATTCCATATAACAATCCCTTTCCCAAATACTGATTATTGGAAAATAATAAACAAAGAGGGAAAAATTTATCCAAAAAGCTATAGAGATTATATCGCATATGGGAATGTCATTTTTCAGCATGGAGAATTAGATGAAAAAACTCTGATAGAAATGCAAAAAAAAGCATATAGGGAGTTTTATTTCCGTCCCAGAATAATCTTGGGGGCATTAAAAAATGTAAGAGATTTTGAAAAATTTAAAATATATCTAAATGCAGGACTTGCTTTTTTAGGGATAAAATGAAATTATTATTGGTTGAACCGAATATAGAAGGATATGCTCTAATGCCGAGTATGGCTTTAGCTAGTCTTAAGACATTTATTAATAATAAAACAGAACACAAAGCTGAAATTGCAGATTTTATTTTTCATAAAAAAGACTGGCAATTATATTTAAAAAAGAAGATTGAAAATTTTAAACCAGATTTGATAGGATTTTCAGTTATGAGTTTTGATTATTTTCAAGCATTGAAAATGGCACGATTTATAAAAAAAAATTATAACATCAAGATAATTTTTGGCGGAGTTCATATAATCCTAATGCCCGAACAGGCTATAACAAATAGGGAAGTTGATATTTTATGCACCTGTGAGGGAGAATATGTGCTTAAAGAATTATTAGATAAAAAATTAGATTGTAAAAAAGTTGATGGGATTTGGTATAAAAATAAAAAGAATAAAATTATCAAGAACAAAAATAGAAGGTTAATTGAAGATTTAGATAATCTGCCTTTTCCTGATTTTGAAGATTATGAACTCAAAAAATATTTCTTAATAAATAATAATCATCTCCCGATAATGGGTTCTAGGGGATGTCCATATGCATGTACTTATTGCAGTAATCATGCTATAAAAAAGAAATTAGAAGGAAAATATGTAAGAATAAGAAGTGTGGACAGTTTAATAGAAGAGATAGAATTGAGAATTAAGCAATATTATAATAAGGGGATGAGATATTTATTTTTTTATGATGATACTTTTATTCTTGATAAACAATTTGTATTTGATTTTTGCAAAAAATTTAAAGAAAAAGGATTTGATAAAAAAATAAGATGGAATGTTAATGTAAGAGCAAATTTAGTAACTGAAGAGATAATAAAAGCGATGAAAGACGCAGGATGTTATGAGGTTAGAATGGGTGTTGAAGCAGGAAATGAAAAGATAAGAAATGAATTATACAAAAGATATATGACTGAGAAACAAATTTATGATGCAGTGAGGATAATAAAAAAATATGGATTGCATTTAAGGGTCCAATTTATTGTAGGAGCTCCATATGATACAATTGAAACTATGAATGAGAGTTATAAAATGGCTAGAAGGATAAATGCAGATTATACATTATTTCCAATACTTATGCCTCTTCCAGCTACGGAGATTAAAGAAGTGTGTGAAAAAGAAAATCTGATTGAAAAAAAAGACTTCAAAGATTCTTATACTATGTTTACATCTCCTGTTTCCAGAACAAAATATGTAGAGATGAAAGAGATAAAAAAAGTTGTGAATAAAGTTAGAAATTACCAGATTAAAAAAGCTTTTTTAGAGGGGGTTAGAATGAAGGGCTTATTCTTTTTTGCTGATTTGTTTTTATTTTTTGTATATTATAAAAGAAAATATGACTTAGAAATAGATAATGCTTTTAGATTTACAGTGAATAAATATTATCTTGAGAAGATTAGTAAAGAATGAAAATAATAATGATTGATGCATTCAAGCCAGAATACCTAGAGCATGCTCCTTACCTTGCTAGTTTAACAAAAAAATTTCAATGGGGAGAATTGCAAATGCCTCCAGGACATGAGGGGGGAATGGAAATTTTTTTTAGAGGACAATCAGATAAAATTGCTCTTTTCTTTAAAAAAGACAACTCTTCACTTAGATTTGTAAAATATCTAACTTTCTTGGACAATTTTGGTAAGGCGGGAAGATTTATTATTGATTGCTTGATTAATCTGCCAAGAGCCATACGAGGATATGAACTTTTTAGAACAGGGAATATTCCATTAAAAAAATTGCATAATTTTGAGTTTTCAATCAATAAACCTTTTTATAAAATTCATGGGATAGAATATTGCTACATGGGAGATTTAGATAGAATAGGGCATAAATATGGAACAAAAAGCAAAGAGATGATTATTGCTATTAAAAAAGTAGATAGAAAAGTTTCTAAAATGAATTTTGATATAATCCTTTCAGACCACGGAATGACAGATATTAAAAAAGAAATCTCTGTTCCCAGAAGCAAAAATTGTTTTATTGATTCTGACATGGCAAGATATTGGGGAAATGAGGAGGAATTAAAAGAGATAAAGAAAAATTTATCCCTTAGGGAAGGGAAAATTTTAGATTGGAAATACAAAAATTTTGGTGAATTAATCTTTATAGTCCATGCAGGAACATTGATTTCTCAAAATTTTTGGCAGGGAAAAATTCCAGTAAAAGCGATGCATGGATATTTGGGGAAAGAAAAAGATATGAAAGCGTTTTATGTCATAAAAAGAGAAGGAAAAAAGAAAAATCTTAAAGTAGAAGAGTTACATAAAATATTTGTGGAGATGAAAAATGGAAAATAATCTTCTTGAAAACACATATGAAAATAAGAATATCTTAACAAAAATTTATTTCAGAAAAAAGATTGATGCTTCAATTAGGATTGCTAATCTTAAAAAAGAAGATATTATACTCGATTTTGGATGCGGGGCTGGTTGGCTTGAAAGAAAATTAAAAAGATTTAACATTCAGGGATATGATATAAATCCTGAGAAAACTTTTATTAAAGACTATAAAACAATTAAACCAACAAAAATTTTTTGTCTTGATGTTCTTGAACATATCCCTGCAGAAGAAATAAAAAAAATAATAGAAAGCTTCAAAAAAATGAATGATAATTTTGAGTTAATTGTCTCTATTCCAACAGGCAATTTTATTTCTAGAAAGATAAGAAAACTTGTTGGGAAAGATGAAGTTCCAAAAGAACACATAACTTCTTATGAGGAAATCTTGAATATTTTAAAACAAAATTTTAGAATAAAGAAAAAGATTAATTTTTTTACTGTCACAAAAATTTTTTTATTTGAATCAAGGAATAATTAAGAATAATTAAACTTGTAAATAACTAAAGTTGGCTGTCCATTCTGTTGATATGCCTTAACTGGAACTAATAATTCCGAATTTTTCTCTGGATAGGAATAAGCCCATTCAGGATGCGATTCTAAAATTGATAGTATAAGATATTTTGGCTTATTTTCCTTTACAAACAAGTCTAAATCTGATTCATTTTTTGGGGTGATATCTCTACGATAAGCTAGGCTAAATGGATATGTCTGTCTTTCGGAATAATAAATTGTTTGAGGCAAGGAATCAGAAATTACAATATCTTCTGGATTTGAATTTTCTTTAATCCACTCTCCTGCTTGTTTAACTTCCAGATAAGATGTAATTTTAGAACCAGTTAAACTCCCAGCAAATAAGATGTTTGGGATTAAAAATAGAAAAAGAATCAAGAGAATTATTAAAAAAGATTTTCTTTCATTAAGATGAAATTTATTTTTTATCCATTCATTTGCTTTGGTTAATGGATATGCTGCAATTGTAAATAAGAAAGGCAAGATAGGAATAGTGTATCTTTGTTCTAATTGCGGAGCTATATATCCCAGAAATAATAGTCCAAGAACAATCCATAAAAATATAAATGCTCTTTTTTGAATCTCTCCGTCCTTAAAAATTTTATCAATTCCCAAGAAGAGATTTGAGAATAAAAAGATAACTCCAAATAAGAAAAGGATGTAAATTGAGCTTAATGTAAACAAATTATTATATCCTGCGTTATTTCCATCCAAAATATAAGGGAGATTATTAAAATATAAAAATAAATCAGAAAATTGAGCGAGGTGAACTCCAACTTCTCCTTCTTGGGAACTACCAATACCAAGATAATATTTAGATAAATCAGCTATTGGATTTCCATAATGTGTCCATGCTACAATAAGATAAGAAGAAAAAATTAATAAGAATATTAACAATGTAATCCAAATTTTTTTATTTGTAAATATTTTGAATTTATCTTTAAATAAAATATAAATTAAAACAGGAATTAAAAACATAAGAGTCTGCATCCTGATTAAAACAGCACATGCACAAAATATTGCACTCAGATAAAGGAATTTATTTCCTTCTTTTAAGATATAACCTTTCCAGAAAAAAAGAAGAAATAATAAAAGAAAAAATGTTGAAGGTATCTCTGTTAACAATCTTCCTGTAAAAAATAGATAAACCCAAGAAAAAGATAAGCCGACACAGGTTAAAATTGCTAATTTTTTATTAAACATTTTTTGAATTAAAAAATAAGAAGTTGCAACAATTCCTGTAGACATTAATGCGACTAAAAATCTTACCCCTATTTCTCCAAGACCTGTTTTGAAAAAAACCGCCCCAATAAGCGCCCATAAAAATCCTCTTCTATAATACCAAGTGTCTAATAAATTAGAATTAAATCCTGCCCAATTTTTAGAATTAGACATATAATCTGCTTCATCCCACCAAAGCGGTTGATTCATAGTCTTGAAAAAAAACCATAATCTGATGATAAATGCGAGAATTAAAATTGCTAAGAAAACTTTGTCGTGATTATCCTTTATCCATCCAAAAAAGAGATTTTTTATCTTATTTTTCCTCTTTTCAATTTCTTCCATGATTATTATTACAAATATTAGTTTTTATTTATTTCTCTGATATTTTTTATTATTTGTGAGGTAGAAATATCCTTTTCCAAAGGGATTAGTTTTATCTTCCCGTTATAGGATTCAATTATATTTCTTTCTTCATTATTGATTTTATTTATATTATAATCTCCTCCCTTCACATAAATATCTGGTTTTAATTCCCTTAAATAACGTGTAGCATTTTTTTCAGGGAAAATGATAACATAATCAACATCTTTCAATGAAGAAATTATTTCTGCACGGGCTCCCTGGGGGCGAATTGGTCTTCCAGGCCCCTTAAGTTTACTTATAGAATTATCCGAGTTTATTCCAACTATTAGATAATCTGCTAACTTTTTCGCTTTTGATAAATATTTTATATGTCCTTCATGCAATAAATCAAAACACCCATTTGTCCAAGCAATTGTTTTATTATTCTCTCTTAAACCGCTTGCTATACTTTTTAATTCGTTAAGAGTTTTAATCTTACTTTCTTCTCCAAAAATTTTTTTTTCTAATTCCCCTACTCCTACAGGATAGGTTCCTATTTTTTCTACAGAAATTCCTGCGGCATAATTTGAAATTATTGAAGCTTCTTCAAAAGATGCACCAGAAGCAATTGAAAGAGAAAAGGCAGCTAAAACAGTATCTCCGGCTCCAGAAACATCAAAGATTTCCTTAGCATAAGTTGGTGTTTCAAATTCTTTTTTAGAAAATAAAATCATTCCCCTCTCTCCTCGGGTTATTAAAACATCTGAATTAAGATAATCCTTCATTTTTCTTCCGCAAGAATAAATTTCCTTTTCACCTGTTATCTCAAAAGATTCTTTTTCATTAACTTTAATTAAAGATAAATCTTTGTATAAATGTATATTTTTAGGTTTTGGGTCTGCAAAAATTTTCTTATTTTTAGATTTCAAGAAACACATCAAATCAGAAGAAATAGTTCCTTTTGCATAATCAGATAATACAATTATATCTGAATTTTTTAATTCTTCTTCCATTTTTCTATAAATATTACGCGAGAAATTTTTTTCAGAAGTATCTTCATAGTCTATTCTCAATAATTGTTGATTTCCGCTTCTTACTCTTAGTTTTAATGTAGTCTGAGAAGATTTATCAAAAAAATTCTTAACTTTATTGTCATTTAAAATTTTTGATAAGATTTTTGCAGAATCATCTTTTCCGGCAAATCCAAATAAAGAAACTTTTCCTCCAAGAGAAGAAATATTCATTGCAACATTTGCTGCACCCCCTGGCTGATAATATTCATTTTTAACATCAAGTATTGGAGCAGGGGCTTCAGGAGAGATCCTTTTAACATCTCCTGCGAGATATTTATCAAGCATTACATCTCCAACAACAAAAATCTTTTTCTGATTAAATTTAGAAATTATCTTTTGAAGACTATCCATAAAAAGAAGGGAATGCGGGGATATAAAAAGATTATGTAGATAAGTTATTCAAAAGAAAGTAAAGCTTCTTCATCTATTCCAGGGACAGTATCCATTCTTTGAATTTCTTCAATTGTTGCCCAAACAAAACCATCCGATTCTGTATTAATTAAAATAGGTCCATTTTCTATTTCTATAAAATAAGATTCTCCAAGAGTTACCTTTCCATCAGGTCTTAAATATTCATAATTTGCAATTTTTTTTATTATTTTTTTAAATTTTAAATTTGTCTCTTCCTTTATTTCACGCATTAAAGATTCTTGTAATGTTTCACCAACTTCCACAACTCCTCCCGGAAAAGCCCATTTACCATTGTGAATTCCCTCTTTTCTCTTTATTAATAAAAATTTTTCTTCATCATTTTTGATAATTGCATTAATAACTCTAATATTATCTAGAGAATTTAAAACATTAAAAACTTCTTCTGGGGAAATGCTTTTTACCAAGGCTTCATCATATTGGTCTTGTTTTTCTGGGAAGAATTCGTATAATTTTGGAGAAATAATTTTTCTTAATAAGCCGTAATCTTCAATTTCATTAGGAGAAGTACAAAAAAATAATCCTATTGTAAGTTTTTTTAAAGCTAGAGCAACATGTAGAGCCAGACTATCTCCACAAATAACCTTATCACATAAGTCTATTAATGCAGCGAATTCTCTTTTTGTATTATTAGGATTATTAAAAAAACATTTTATTCCTTCAGATTGAAATCTTAATTTTAACTTATCAATAATTTCTTTTTCATTTGGTCCCCCAAAAAGAATTGGGGTATAATTTTTTGAGTTTAAAATTTTAATAAAATTGATTAAATTATCAATATGCCATGTTTTAGATGGCCATCTTGAAGAAGCACCAAGATGAATTCCTATAATTTTTTCTCCATTAATCCCATTAGTTAATAAAAAAGATTTTGCATAATCTTTTTCTTCTTCAGTGAGATAGATTGTATCGTGTTCCTTATTATAATTTAATTCAGCTGCTTCAAAAATCATTTGCTGGTATGTCTTTTTATTTTCTTTTTTTAGATCATCATCAAAAATAGTATTTAAGTAATATTCAGAAGCTAGATTAAAAGAAGAGGGGAAGCCTTCTTGTTCATAAAAACCATATTTTTCCTTGGCGTTTATTTTGGATAAAACATTAAAAGCCATTTTATCCATATCAAAATTATAAAGGATATCAAACTCCTTTCTAAACTCATCTTTTATAGAAGCTAGTTCATCTATATAGGGATTTCCTTCAAGCATAGCTTTAATCTCCTCTCCAGTAATCCAAGTCAATGTACAAGAGGGAAATTTCTGCTTTATTGCTTTTGCTATGGGAATTGTTCTTATCACATCTCCATCTGCTCCAATTTTAATAATACAAATTCTCATTGATAACAAAGACTATAGAAAAAGATTTAAGAATATTATGTAGTTGGGATAAATATGAAAGTCTATATTGCAGGTAAATTAAGCAGTGATTCTGAGAGAGAGAAATTAGAAGAAATCTCAAAATTATGTGAATCACTAGGTTTTGAAACATTTCTTCCCCATAGAGATGTTGGACTTTGTGAGGATATAAAAGATGTGAAGAAAATTTTTGAAGAAGATATAATTAGGGGGTTCTCTAAATGTGACTTAATTATTGCATTGCTTGATGGATTACATGTAGGAGCAGGAACAGCCTGGGAATTAGGATATGCTTATTCAAAGGGAATTCCTGCAATTGGAATAAAAACAGATGAATCAATAGAGGATGCACTAGAATATTTAAGTGCTATTCTTATTTCTTCAATGAAGATAGTTAATTCATTTGAAGAATTGAAAAAAGAGATAAAAAAATTTAAAAATTAATCTAATGGTTTGGTGGAATTTATCTCTGTTTCTCTCCAACCATCTTGATAACTTTCTTTTTTTCTTATTTCAGAAAAAGCTTTTAAATAAATATATAATCTCGCAGGGTAAAGAGAGATTGTCCAAAAAAATTCTTTTATATTTTGGGGATATTTAAAAGCGGAAAAAAAGCCTTTTTTAATTTCATTCCAGAAAGATTTTGTTCTAGGCATATCCGAAACAATTCTATTTAAATTTTCATGACCTTTAATATTTCTTATTTTTTGATTTATCCAGTCATTCCAATTATCTGGGTTTTTTACATAAACCTCTGCCTCAGGGGTATATTTTATTATAAAATTCTTTTTCCAAAATAGATAGGGAATAATACTATCTTCAGAAACCTCTATAGGAAAATCTATAATTATTCCTTTCCTAATTGCAAAAAGATATCCAGAACATTCAAAGAATTTTTCTTTATTTGATAATCCTTCTCTAACATTATGAATTGCTTCAAAAAGAAGATGAGACCAATAACCATATTTTGTATTTCTATTATCGATTGTGATTGGTCTTCCAGTAACACAACCAACTTTCGGATTTTTGAAAGCTTTGATTATTGAATTTACTGAATTTTCAGAGACATAAACATCTCCATCAGTCATTATAAAGAAATCTTCTTGATTATTTGAACCATATTCTTGAAAAAGAATGTTTAGTGCATAACTTTTACCTTCTCCAGGATCAAGAAAAAATTTGACTTTCTTATCTTGAATATTCTTTAATAAAAACTCCTCTGTTTCTGGAAATGGATCTACAACAATTATTTCAAAATCTTCTTTAATCTTCTGTTTTAAAAAAGAATTAACTGCTCTTAAGGTAGCATTTGGTTCATTATAAGAAGCAACTATAATATGTATCATTTTAAATAACTTCGATAGGGTAATCTTCTGGTCTGATTAAAATTATCTTTTCTCCTTCAGAGGTTTTGGCTTCAATACGACATTTCCTTTTTCCATGTTTACCTATATTAGATAATTCAAAAGTTTCTACTAAACAGATTTTTCCAGCGATATGGATACTATCCCCTTTTTTAATTTCTTTTGCCTGCTTTTTCATAAGTTTAATGGAAGAGCATAATTTATAAGGTTTATTAATCAGAAATAAGCATGCTAGATAAAACAGCTATAATATTATGTTCTGGGGGGATTGATAGTGTTGTTACTGCATATTATACAAAAAGGGTTCTTGGTTATAAAAGATTAAAGATAGTTTTTTTTGATTATGGACAAAGATCATTAATTAATGAAGAATTCTTTTCTAAGTTGTGTGGGAAGAATATTGGAGCCGATTTTATTAAGATTCGGTTAAATTGGCTTTCAGAAATTTCTAACTCATTGATAAATAAAAATAAGAAAGTAAAAAAAATAAGTAAAAAAAATTTAAAAGATACAAAAAAAGAATCTGAAAAATATTATGTTCCATGCAGAAATCTCTTGTTTTTATCATATGCATTAGCTCTTGCAGAATCAATCTATATTAAGGAAAAAAAAGATTGTGATATATTTGTAGGCTTTAAATGTGAAGGGGAGGAAAGTTATCCTGATACGACTAACGAATTTGTGAGAAGGTTAAATAATTTATCTGAAAAAGGATGTTCTGGAAATTTTAAGATAATAGCCCCTCTAATAAAAAAGGATAAAGAAGATATCATTATTTTAGGAAAGAAATTAGGGGTTGATTTTAGAAAAACGTTTAGCTGTTATATAAGTGATAAGAAAAAAAAGCATTGTGGCAAATGTTTGGCTTGTGCATTAAGAAAATCTGGTTTTTATTGGGCGGGAAAAAAAGATCCAACAGATTATTTAGAAAATTAAACCCTATATCTTGTTTTATCATACCATACCTTAAAACCAATAGGAAGACTTCTATAAGAGGGTTTGAGTATTTTTTCTCGTATCAAATCATAGAGCCCAACAATCTGTAAAATGATTAATGATTTAAAATTATTTTTTAAATTTTTTTTGACAATTTCTTTTTTTAGAAGATAATTAATAAAGGAATTAGGCATTATTCCAAAACGAGTATTAGTAACACTTCCACGCATTAAGTTTAATATTAAAACAAGATACATATTTTTTTTCTTCAGCAAGAGATGAGCTTTTCTATCCCAGTAATTAAGATGATATGCTGCATCTTTTTCATTTTTAACTAATCCTTCTTTCCTTGCTCTTTGATCAAGTTTAGATCCGGGAAAAAGAACCAAATTATTTACAGAAAGATAATAAGGTTTCGGAATTTTTTGTAATAATCTTATCAAGCTTATTATATTATCTGGGGCTTCATAAGGATTGCATGTAATAACATCATACATAACTGCTAATTTTTTTTTGTATTTATTTAATATCTTTGATGCTTTTATTATATCTTCATCCTTTTGATTTCTGTGATAAATTTCAGCATTTGTTTTTTCACTTCCCTGGATTCCTATAATTATATCTGTACATCCTGCATCAATTAAATAAGATATTTTTTCATCATCAATAGTCTTTGGATCTCCAAGACACTTAAACCTCATTTTAATATTTTTTTTATAAAGATTACAGAATTTTTTTATATCATCTTTAGTTCTCCATGAAAATGTATCATCACGAATATCAAAATAATGCAGACTTGGAAATTTGTTTTTTAGATCAAGAATTCCTTTTATGATATATTCGGGAGAATGCCATCTTAATATTTTCTTTCTTTTTTCTTTATATAATTCATTTAACAAGCTATTGCTGCAATAATCACAACCATAAGGGCAACCTCTCCCAGTCAAGAAAAAAATTGCTCCATCCAAATCATATTCAGAAAATTTTCTTATTTTCTTATTATTTAAAATATAATGTTGATTTATTTCATAATCTGGCATTGGAAGCTTATCTAAATCGTCAATTAAGTTTCTTACAGGATTTCTTATTATCTTTTTTTCTTTTTTAATCCATAAATTTGATATTTTATCAATCGGCTTATTTTTTTCTAAAGCATTTGCTAGATCGATTATTGCCCCTTCTCCCTCTCCTACACAGACTATATCACAAACTTTAATACAATCTCCAGGAGAAATTGTTGCATGAACCCCCCCATAAACAATTGGGATGTTTAATCTTTTTTTTAAAAAAGAGATTATTCTTGATGCCCTTTTTGAAGTTGAAGCAAAAGCATTTATCCCTATTAGCTGGCTATTTTTACAAAATTTTAATAATTGATTTAATTCAGATATATTATAATTTCTAGAATAATTTTCATTTAAAGACATAAAGATAATATTAACCTTATGTCCTTCTTTCTTTAACATTGCCGATATTGTTCGAATCCCTTGATCTGAAGGGTAAGTTGAAGTAGAAATTAAAGTTATTTTCATTTTCCCAATAATTTTTCATATTCCCCCATATATTTTTTATAAATATCATCCCAGTTATAATTTTTAGACTTTTTTATATTATTTTGAGATATTTTTCTTGCAAGTTTTTGGTTATTAATAAGCTTTAGAATATTCTTCTCCAAAGAATCCAAATCTCCATAATTTGAAAAAAAACCATTTTCATTTTCTTTCATCTCAAAAGGAATGCCATTAACAGGAGAAGCGACTATCGGCAAGCCAGAAGCCATAGCTTCAAATAAAGTTAACGGCAAGCCTTCTCTGTAACTGGGAAGAACATAGACATTTGCAGATTGATACATCTCTGCTATATTTTCTTTCCCTTTTATTGGCCCAAGATATTTCATATTTTTGTATCCCTTAATCAACTTTTTAACTTCTTCGGCTTTCCCTTCATCAGGACCTATCCAAATAAAAGCGATATCTTTTCTTTTTTTAGTTATGTTTATTGCAGTCTTAGCAAGCATCTCTGGTCCTTTTGTTGGATTTAATCTACCAAAAAAAAGAACAAGATATTTCTCTTTGATATTATTTTTTTTCTTAAAATTATTTTTAATTATTTTTTTAAAAAGAATTTTATCAACACCATTGGGGATTACACTTATTTTTTCTTTTGCAGAATATTTTTTCAAAATTTTAAGTTCCCAGGGAGTAATTGAAATAATTTTGTCTACAAAACCTAAGGAAAATTTGTTTAAGAATAAATTATTCAAAAAGATAAAGGGCCTTAATATTTTTGGTCTGAATGATGCATCTGTCCATGGACAATGGGTTGTATGGATATATTTTTCTCCTCTTATTTTAGAAAGAATTCCAGCAAATAAAATATATGCATGTCCAGAAACATGGCTATGAACAATATCAAATTTTCCATAATTTCCAAATTTCCATAATAATGAAGGCCAAATAAAAGTACTTAAGGAAAGCCTGAACCAATAAGGAAACCTATGAACATAAATTCCGTCAATTATTTCTTCTTTTTGTTTTATCCTTTTTGTTTTATCAGAATCACAGCAAAAGACATGAACCTCATGTCCATCAGCAACTTGTCTTTTTGCTAATTCATATATTACTTGTTCTACTCCACCAAATGTCGGAAGAAAAAACATATTTATGTGGGCAATTCTCATAAAAAATTATCCCCTTCTCTTGAATTTTTTTATTTCTTCAACCACTTCTTTTATTTTAGAATATTCAATCTCTGGATAAATCGGGAGAGAAACTATTTCTTCAGCAAATTTTTCTGAATTAGGAAAATCTCCTTTTTTATATCCTAAGTATGAAAAAGCTTTTTGCATATGAATAGGAATTGGATAGTGTATTAATGTTCCAATTTCTTTTTCTTTTAAATAATCCATTAATTCATTTCTTTTTTCAGTTCTTATAACATATAGGTGATAAACAGAATCGCCATTGATATTTTTTTTAGGAGTGTTGACAATCCCCCCCAATTCCTTGGAATAAAATTCAGCTTTTTCTTTTCTCAACTTATTCCAATCATCTAAATGATTAAGTTTAATCTTTAAAATCGCTGCTTGTATTTCATCTAATCTTGTATTAAATCCAGAAAATTCTGCATTATATTTGCTAGACTGTCCGTAATTTCTTGCCATTCTTAATTTGTTTTCTAATTTAGAATCATTTACAACGATTGCGCCACCATCTCCTAATGCTCCAAGATTTTTTGTTGGATAAAAACTAAAACAACCAATCTCCCCAATAGGAACCTTTTTATCATTATATGTTGCTCCATGGGCCTGACAACAATCTTCAATAGTTTGGATGTTATGTTCTTTTGCAATTTTAGAAATTTTATTCATATCACAAGGATTTCCATATAAATGAACCGGAATAATTGCTTTGGTCCTTTTGGTTATTGCATGTTCTATTTTTTCTGGGTTAATTAAATAATCTTCTCCCACATCTACCAAAACAGGTTTAGCTCCAGATTCGATTATAGCAGTTATTGTAGGAATAGCAGTATTATCGGGAGCAATAACTTCATCTCCTTCTCCTATATTTAGAGAATAAAGAGCGAGCTTTATTGCATCTGTTCCATTTCCTACACCAATGCAGTAAGGTTTATTACAATATTTTGCAAATTTCTCTTCAAAATTTTCTAATTCTTTTCCCAAAATAAAATTTGAGTTATCATAAACTACTCTGTTAACAGATTCTAAAATCTCATCCTTTAATAATAAATGCTGTGTTTTTGCGTCAAAAAAAGGTATTTTCATTTTAATTATAAAATTGCAAAGTTTTTTCTAAACCATCCCTTAAATTTATTTGAGGAATCCATCCAAATTCATTATAGATTTTGGTGATGTCTGAACAACAATGTCCAGGTTCGATATTTTTTCTTTCTAAGGGGTAAGGAATTTCTTTTATTTCTCCCTTCTTTGCAATATCCTTTATCAAATAAGCAATATCCTTCAAACTTTTCAAATTTCCTCCAATGGGATTAGACATTCCTTTTTTCCCAATACAGCACCCTAAATTGTATACATCTGATTTTTTTGAAGTAGCTAATAAGATTAATGCATTATTTACGTCATCAACATGGTTAAAGTCTCTTAAAACATCTCCTCCCCCCCATAGTTCTATCGGACAATTATTCAGAATTTTTTTTATAAAAGTTGGGATTACTGCCCCGCAATTTAAATCCTGATAAGGTCCATAAGTGTTAACTATTCTAGCAGAATTTACCTGTATATTTGGAAATCCAGATTCTTTAAGTGAAGAATAGAATAAAAAATGATATGCCTCTGCAGTAATTTTATTTATAGATTGATAATCTGTAAATGTTCTTGGTAAGAAATTTTCCTTAACTGGTAGGTTTTTTAATTTTAATTTTCCATATTGATCTCTTGTTCCCACAAAAACAATCGAAAGAGATTTATCTTTTTTTTCCTGTAAAACTTGCCTGCATGCTTCCAGAAAATATATATGAGAAGTTAAATTTGCATTTAAATCAAAGGAAATATTTTTTTCTTCCAAGGGGTTATGTTTTGTAGAACCTGCAAGATTAAAGATATAATCTGATTTAGCGATTAGAGGTTTTATCTTCTCTATATTTTTTATATCCCAGTCATTACCTGTATAAAGAGCAATCTTCCCACTTCTTTCTTGCAGATTATTAACATCTCCCCCCAACCCCTTAACAAGAGAATCAACAATAATGATTTCTTTTGGATTGTAATTAGATAACTTATGTGCAAGATTAGTCCCAATAAAACCACAACCACCTGTGATTAAGATTGTTTTATTCTCTAAACTTTTTTTATATTTCATTTTATTAATTTTTTATTGCTTGAAATAATCTAATGGTGTCTCCAATTTGTTCAGATAAACTGTCTTTATGAGTAAATCCTAATGAACAAATTTTTTTATTGGAGATTTCATAAGATTGTTGATTTAGAATAGGGGATGGTGTAAATTCAATTTTTATTCCAGGAATATATTTTTTTATGGAATCTAATATTTCCTGCACAGTATAATTATCAGTAAGAACATTATAGGTTTCTCCAGATTTTGCATTATCCCAAACAAAAGATATTGCGCGAATAGCATCATTTATTCCAAGATAGGGTCTTTTCTGGTTTAATGCATCTTCCCAAACAGTAATCGGTTTATTCATTGCACCAAGATAACAAAATTTATTTACTGCAGTATGAAATCTCATACCAATACTTGTCCCGAATATTGTTCCAAATCTTAAAACATAAGTTTCAATCCCGCCTTTTTTTCCAGCAGCATTTACTTCTTTTTCACATTTCAGTTTCGATTCTGCATAAGGTGTTGCTGGTTTACAATCTATATAAGTCTCATCTAAGATTCCTTTTGCTTCTCCATAAACGCTAGTCGTAGATGGAAAAATAAATTTTTTTACATTATTTTTTTGTGCAATATCTAAAATATCTAATGTTCCCTGCAAGTTTACTTCAAAGGTGAGTTCCGGATATTTTATTGTGGAAGGCGCATCAGTAATTGCCGCAAGATGTATGATTGTATCCATATCTTGCACTGCCCCCTCTAAATTTTGTTTATTTCTTATGTCTCCTTCCATAAATTCGAAGCGAACATCATTTGGTAAATTGAAAAGAGAACAATATCTTTGGGTAGACAAATTATCAAGTATTCTTATTTTCTCTATATCTCTATTTTTATAAAGCTCTCTTATTAATTTTGAACCTATATGCCCCAACCCTCCTGTAATTAATATTTTTTCTTTTTTCATTGAATCTTAAGTACCTTTTTAATTCCATCACAATATTCAGTAATTTCTTTTTCTGTAAGAATGAGTGCAGAAGGCAAAGTTATTCCTCTTGAAGAAACATCATAAGAAATTGGATTTTTCTTCTTTGAACCTGTTTTATATTTTGAATAAGCCGGCAAAGAAGATAAGGGATAAAAAAATGGGCGTGTTGGAAGCCCTAAACTTTCCAATTCTTTCATTATTTCATGCTTATTGAGATTATAACTTTTTCCGAATATTAAAGAAGTAGCCCAGACGCCATTATAGACATTATCAGATTCTTCATTAAATTGCAGGTCTGGAATTTTTCCTAAATTTTTTTTATATTCTTGAAAAATCCATCTTTTCTTATCGACAATTTCATTCAATCTTAAAAATTGCGCATATCCCAAGGCTGCATGCAAATTATCAGGCATATGTTTTAACGAAGGCTCTAATACTCTGTAGGGTTCTGTGTCACTTCTTCCACAATCTCTATAAAATTTTGCTTTTTGAAATAATTTATCGTCATCAAGAAGAAGCATTCCCCCTTCACCTGTAGTAATTGTTTTAGTTGAATGAAAACTGAAAACAGAACCAATTCCAAATTTTCCTGCTCGAATATTTTTATATTTAGAACCAAGGGCTTCAGCAGAATCTTCAATGAGAGGAATTGAATACTCTTTTGAAATTTTTTCCAAACTATTCATATCTGGCATGTTTCCATACAAATCTACTGCAATAATTGCTTTTGTTTTTTCTGTTATATTTTTTAATACAGACTCTGGATTCAAACACCAGTTTTTTTCTTCGATATCACAAAAGATAGGCTTAGCGTTGCAAAAAGGGATAGCAGCGATTGAACCTGTCCAAGTGCAATCAGGAACAATGATTTCATCTCCTTTTTTTATACCTAAAGAAGCAAGTAAAAGATATATTGCCTGTGTGCAATTTGGAGTCATCAATGCATATTTTCTATCATGAAATTTAGCAAATTCTTTTTCAAATTTTTCCACATAAAAATATCTTCCATCATACCAATTTTCTTCTTTCATCGCATCCAAAACAATTTCTCTTTCTAAATTGGTTATTGAAGGTCCGGCCATTAACCTCGATTTCATATTCATAAATCCTGAAATCCATATTTAAAGATTCTTGAGTTGTGATATATAATAGGAGTAAAGAACTATTGTTAGGTTACATTACAAATTTATTTTGTATAATTCTTTTGCCGGATTTCCTGCGACTACAACTCCTTGTGGAACATCTTTAGTTACCACAGATCCTGCCCCAATGACAGAATTAGAACCAATTTTTATTCTTGGTAGAATCGTTGCATTTGCTCCTATCCAGCTATATTTTCCTACATAAACAAGTCCGCATAAAGTTGCATTAGGAGCAATTTCTACTCCATCCTCCAGAGTACATTCATGGTCTACATTTGCCCCCGTATTTACAATACAATAATCTCCAATTTTTGTTTCAGTGATAATTTTTGCTCCGGCCATTATTTGTATACCTTCACCAATCTTAACATCTTTATCGACATATGAAGTCGGATGAACAATACTTATCGGAGAAAGCCCCAATTTTTTCAACAGGTTACTTATTTTTATTCTTGCTTGAGAATTTCTTCCTGTTTTATTATTTCCAATAGTTACCAAAAAACCAATATCCTTAATAGATTTATTTTTTAAATATTCTAAGACTCCATCATATCCACAGTATAGTTTTACATCATTAAAAGGAGATTTTAAATCGGGTGTATCGTCGATTACTGCATCTACTTTAGAACCATAAAATTCAATTATTGGACGGACTACCTTTGCTTGCCCTGTTCCTCCCCATAAAATTATATTGGAAGGCAATTGATTTATCATATTATTCCTTAAATGAATTTATTTTTAAAGAAGAGGTATCAATCTTATATATTTTTTTATAATAAACTATTTAAATGAATTTCGAATGAAAAAAGAATGGATTCAAAAGAGATAAAAAAATGTAAGATTTGTGATAAACCAAATTTATCTGAATTTATTTCTTTTGGAAAAATGCCTGTTGCAAATGCATTTTTGGATAAAGAAAATTTAGGTAAAGAAGAATTCAAATACCCTATGGGAGTTAGTTTTTGTCCAGATTGTAAGATGGTCCAACTTACAAATATTGTTCCTTATGAAAAGTATATCGTACCAGATGATAAAGGAAATAGGAATTATGCTTTTTTCTCTTCAACATCTAAGGCTATGGAAGAACATTTTGCAGGCATGGCTAAAGAAATAGAAGAAAGATTTTTAGATTCCAATTCAAAGGTTTTAGAAATTGGAAGTAATGATGGTATTATGCTTCAGGCATTTAAAAAAAATAAAGTATTAGGAATAGAGCCTTCTCATAATGTTGCTAAAATAGCAAGAAGCAAAGGGATAGAAACAATAACAGAATTTTTTGATGCAGATCTTGCAAATAAAATTTCTGAAGAAAAAGGAAAATACAAAACAATTACCAGCACCAATGTTTTCCTGAATATTATTAATATTCATAGTTTTTTAAAAGGGGTTTATAATTTACTGGACAAAAAAGGAGTGTTTATAACAGAAGATCCTTATATTCAGAATATTTTATCTCAAAAAGCTTATGATCAAATCTATGACGAACACATTTGGTATTTTTCTTTACATTCCCTAGAAAATTTACTAAATATGAATAATATGGAAATATTTGATGCAGAAGAACAATGGGTTCATGGCGGTTCTATGAGAGTTTATGCTTGCAAAAAAGGAGATTACAAACAAACAGATAGAGTTAAAGATTATATCCAAAAGGAGAAAAAAAATGGGATTGATAAAATATCTCCATACTTAAATTTTTCAAAAGAAGTTAAAGAATCAAAAGAAAAACTTTCCAAATTACTCCAGAGAATAAAGGAAGACGGAAAGAAGATTGTTGGATATGGAGCATCTTCAAAAGGAACGATTGTATGCAATTATTGTGATATTGGAACAAATGTTCTGGATTACATAACAGATTCAACACCCTATAAACAAGGATTATATAGTCCAGGGAAACATATCCCAATAGTCTCTCCAGAAATTTTTCATAAAGATAATGCAGATTATGCACTCTTATTCATCCCAAATCATCTAACAGAAGTCATGGGAAAAGAAAAAGAATTTCTTAACAGAAAAGGAAAGTTTATAACTCATTGGCCAGAAGCAAAAATAATAGAAAATGGAAATTGAGATAAAAAATCTGAAAATATTTGGAGACGATAAAGGATATTTATTTGAAGGATTAAGAGCAGATGATAAATTATTTAATGGAGAATTTGGGCAATGTCTTATTTCTGTTTTATATCCAGGAGTAATTAAAGGACTTCATAAACATTCTAAACAAATTGATTATACTTGCTGTATTAAAGGAAATTTAAAATATGTTCTTGTCAAAGAAGGAGAAAATGGAATTGAAACTAAAATTATAACTCTTGGAGAAAAGAATCCCATATTAATTAAGACTACTCCCGGATTGTGGCATGGATATATGGCCTTAGATAAAGAAGCAATCGTCTTGCATGTTATGAATAAACCTTATAAGATTAATGAAGATGATACAAAAAGATTAGACCCGTATCATTTTGGAGATTTGTGGAGTAAAAAAGATAATTAATTTTTATAAAAAATTATTAATTTCTAAATCAGTTGATTTTATTTTATCTCTTTCTATAAAAATTCTTTGGAATAATTCAAAATTAGTCAAAAATAAAATTTGCCTAAGAGATTTATCATCAGTTATTTCTTTATTCCTAATACTTCTTATTTGCTCTTTGATTTTATCTTGATTTACAAATTCTTTTTTGAAAATTGAGGAAGAAGAAAGAATATTATCTGCTACATCTATAAACCCCTCCTGGAAATATTTTAATAAAGGCGCATGAAAGGGAACTTTATTTCTGTTTATTATTTCTTTTGGTAAAAGCGGTTCCATTGCTTTTTGCAAAATATATTTTTTATTATTATTTTTCCATTTTAAATTTGAAGGGATTGTCATTCCAAATTCTACAAATTCATAATCAAGAAATGGTACTCTAATCTCATGAGAATGCGCCATACTCATTTTGTCCACTCGGGTTAATTGCACTCCGGGCAATTGTTTTCTCAATTCAAAGTTCAAGGCCACATTAAGATGCTCTTCTTTTTCCTGTTTTTCTAATTCTGGTAAAAAATTATTAGCAGGAATTAAATTATCGCCAACTTCTGTAAGTACAGATTTATTAAAGAATCTTTTTTTATGTTCTTCACTAACAAATGGACTAGTGATTATCTTTTCAGTTTTATCTCGTCCATAGCGATTATAACCACCAAAGATTTCATCACTTCCTTCTCCAGAAAGATCAATGATAACTTTATTTCTATTTATTTCTTTTGAAAGAAAATATGTAGCAAAAACCGCAGGCTTTGCATAAGGAACTTCCATATGCCATAAAATCTTTGCCAAATTTTTTGTTATTTCTTCAAGAGGAATAATCTTTTCATGGTGATTGGTCTTGCAAAATTCAGATACCAGTTTGGCTTCTTTAAACTCATCAGATTCATCATCAAACCCGACTGTAAACGTTTCGATAGGCTTTTCAGTTATCCTGCTCATAAATGCAACAATACTGCTGGAATCAAGCCCTCCGGACAAAGAAGCTCCAAGAGGAACGTCTGCAACTAATCGTTTTCTTACAGATTCTGCAAGTAATTGTTTAAGTTTTTCTGCAAAGAAGTTTTCGCTTCCATAATGGACATTATTATCAATTTTCCAATATTCTTTAATTTCTAAATTATTAAAATCATAAATCATTATTTTTCCGGGAGGAAGTTCGTTAATATTTTTGAAAATTGTTTCTCCGTTGATTATGTATGCATAATGTAAAATTTGATTAAAAGCATTAAGATTAATTTCTTTTTTGACAAGGGGATTGGATAAGATAGACTTAATTTCAGAAGCAAAAATTAGTTTATTATTTATTTTATCAAAATAATAATATAATGGTTTAACCCCCAATCTGTCTCTTGCAAAAATTATCTTTTTATTTAAAGAGTCCCAGATCGCAAAAGAAAACATACCATTGAATAATTTTACGCATTCTATTCCATATTCTTCATAAGCATGTATTATAACTTCTGTATCTGTATTTGATTTGAAAAAATGTCCTTTTTTTTCTAAGTCCAATTTTATATCTTGGAAATTGTAAATCTCTCCATTATAAACTATCCAAATAGTTCCATCTTCATTACACAAAGGCTGTTTTCCTTTTTCACTTAAATCAATTATACTTAATCTCCTATGCCCAAAAGAAACAAGATCGTCTGTATAATAATCATATTGGTCTGGTCCTCTATGAGAGATTATATCTGTCATCTCTTTTAGAATTTTTTTATCTTCCCAATTAAATCCACATATTCCGCACATTTTCACGAGACTCCTCTTTTAATATCTGATTTAAAACCCTCTCTGCTTCTATCAGGTCATCTTCTTCATCAACTTCAAACCATCCCAAATTACCAGTGCTTACTAAATTCATTTTGTGAGTGATAATAGTTGGATTGATAGCTTCTGATTGGAATGCATTTAAATCTCCAGACAAAATTACTTTCTCTGCTTCTTCAAATAATTTTTCTGATGCTTCTTTAGAAAATTTGTATATCCCAAGCGCTTTACCAAGTGCATCTTTCTTTTTTGAAATTCTTGTTATAATATCATCAAAACCAAATGCCTGCATACTTTCCTTATGGGCTTCAACTATCGCTGCATTCTTATGTTTTGGGTCTAAAAGTTTTTTTAAAATATTTTTATTGAAAAGAACATCTCCATGGAAATAAACAAAATCTTCATTTTTTAATTCATCTTTAGCAAGGTAAAGAGAATATAATGTATTTGTTTTTTCAAAAATTGAATTCTCTATAAATTTAAAATTAATATTAGGGTATTTCTCTTTTAAAAGTCCAATTATTTTTTCTTTCTGAAATCCAACAATAACAATAAAGTCAGTAATCCCATTAGCCAGTATCCTATCCATAATATGAAAGAGAACAGGTTTATTGTTTACTTCTAACAAAGATTTTGGAGTATTTTCTGTATACCCTTTTAGCCGAGTCCCCTTCCCAGCAGTAAGTAAAAGAGCTTTCATTGTTTTTAGTAGACTTAAATTGATATTTAAATTTTATGAAGGTATAAAATAGAAATCAGTTAGATTTTTAAAAAAAAGGGGTATGATATTTGGATGGATAAAAAACCATTGATTGTTTTTTGTGGGTTAATGGGAAGTGGAAAAACAACACTTTCAGATTATTATTCAAAAAAAATTCCTAAATACAGCAAGATTGACAGAGATGAAGTAAGAAGAATTCTGGGGATAAAAGTCTTTGACAGGAAGGATTCTGATAGAGTAAATGAATATGCCTACTCCAAAGCAAGAGAAATAATCAAAAACGGAAAAGGGGTAATGCTCGATTCTGCCTATTACTCAAAACAAAATCGTGAAAAAGTGTATAAAATTGCAAAAGAATTTGATATTCCTGTTCTCGTAATTGAATGTGTATGCAAACCAGAAACTGCTATTAGAAGGATTTCTTCCCGCCCAGAAAAAGACGAGTTACATAAACCAACAAATAATCCTAAAGTATATCATGAATATTCAAAAATGTGGGAATCTCCCCTAATCGATTTAGGTTCTTCTGAAAATAATCATGTATCTTTTATACGAATAAATACAGAAGAAAATAAAATAGAAAAAATTAAAATTAGAGAAATGGGTATAATAAAAGAAATTTTAAATTATATAGAAGAAGGAATGAATTATTTTAGAAATTAATTTTTATTAATTATTTTATCTTTTTTTAAAAAACAATAAAAATCAAAACCCAATTCTCCCAATAATAAAGTATATTCTATTATTGCTACCAAATAGATAAGCAAAGATAATTGATTAAATAATAAGAATAAAGGGGCAAAAAAGAAGACTGTTGCTAAATCATATTTTGTTACAAGAGAAACAATACCAGAGATTTTTTTTGATTCATCTGTTTCTTTTGCTTTCGCTCCAAATTTTCTCTCAAATGCTCGTCGGGTAAATTCTCTGCTCATATAACCAATAACACACAGGAAACCAATTGCTACGTGATTTGTTATTAAACCAATTGCGATAAATAATGCGGGATGAAAAAATATCCAATCAGAAACAATATCTGAAAATCCCCCATAAGAAGATTTTATTCCAGAACCTCTTGCAATTTTTCCGTCAATAGTATCTCCAATATTTCTTAGAATTATTAATATTGCTGCTATAACAAATGAGTTGTAAGATCTAAAAAATAACATAATCGCAATAGCAGACATTCCCAAAATGAAATTAAGAAGAGTTACAATATCTGCTGAAAATCCTATATCGTAAGCAATTTTTGCAATTTTGACAGTATAGGGATCTAACACTCTATAAACATAAACTGGATTCTTAGCATAAAGGGCTTTTTCTGAATTAAACTTTGGCCTCTTTTTCATATTTAGTCTAAATTTTTTTAATTTAAATAATTTTGTTATCATTGATACTGATTAAACCATAACATAATTAATTTTAAATAGAATTAAAAAGAGTTTAGGTGATATCCAAATGAAAAAAAATAATCATCCAAAAATAAGTGTTGTAATTCCCCTTTTTGAGCCAGAAAAAAAAGTTTTTGAAAAAGTAAAAGAAATGTTAGGAAAACAAACAATAAAGGCAGATGAAATTATAGAAAATTGGAATATGCCTGAAGCAAAATCGATTAATACTGGAATAAGGAAAGCAAAAGGAGATATAATTGTTGTTCTTGAGCAAGATTGTGTTCCAAAAACAAAAGTATGGCTTGAAAAACTTACAACACCTCTTAAGGATAAAAATATTGTTGGTGTTGTTTCTGATTTAACTCTCCCAGAAGAGCAATGGAAAAAATATCCTTTTTTTTTAAGATTATTAATAATTAATGAAAGAGGCATTCAACATCCAGATTGTGATATTAGAGCATGTGCGTATAGAAAAAAAGAACTGATAGAATTAGGACTGATTAATGAAAATCCAAAAGCAGGTGCAGATACAGAACTTTATATGAAATTAAAAAAAATAGGAAAAATTGTTCGTGCTAATGAAATAATATATCATTTGCATAATCAGAAAAATTTTAAGAATGTATTAAAAAAAATATATAATTATGCGGAAGGAAATGGGAAGATGGTTAGAATATACACCACAAAACTTGCATTATATGACATCGGAATGAGAGTAGTAAGAGTTCTTCCTTTTTTTGGGATGATATCAATTATTTTTAGATTCCCGTTCAAAAAATATTTTTATTTATTTCCTGCTTATCTCATTATTGCACTTCCTCTTATCCATCTAATAAATATTATCGGATTTTGGAAAGGATTTTTCAGCAAAAAAGATTTTTTTATTTAGAATAAATCACATACGGCAAAAATATAACTACGTCCAGGGAACCATTTTGAATTAATTCTTTCACATTTAGAATTCCCATAAGGAGAAAACATTTTGATTAAATCTTTTTCATCAAATTCCCATAAATGTTCTGCATCATCATATTCCATGCGCGGTGTTGAAAGAATTATTCTCCTTTTTGTTATTCTAGCCATCTCTGCGATTAAATCTTTTGGGTTTTTCAGATGTTCTATTACTTCACCAGATACACTAACATCAAAAAATTTATTTTCAAAGGGAGTATGCGTACAATCAGAAAGAACATATTTAACATGGGGGTACTGTTTTGCGGCTGTTTCTATTGTTTTTGGAGAAAAGTCAACTCCATAACATTCATTAAAAGATTTAATTTTAGATATGAAAGGGGATAAGCCACACCCAAGTTCCACTATTCTATTTCCACTACCTGCAAGTTTAATATATTTTTTTTGTCTCAACCCAAGATTTATT
Source organism: Candidatus Pacearchaeota archaeon (assembly GCA_023228065.1). The sequence continues at coordinate 142,422 of JALOBX010000004.1, forward strand.
GCAGTTTCGTGTTCATTCCAATATTCTGGAGTGTTAATGTCTGTATTATTTACTTTTCTCATCTTATTTCAGAGATTTTCTATTTTTTTTAAATATTTCTATAGCATAAAAGATAATTAAATTTTTAAAGAGGAGTATTTATCAAGTAAAATTAACATGATGAATAAAAAATCCAAGCGAGATAAATTACGTTTTTTCTATGAAAATCAGGGGGGAGGAATTAAAGAAAAATGTGAAATCCCAGAAGAATTATTTCAACAAGAGGTAAATATCAATCCCAAAAGTGAAGTAATATTAATTGGCCCGGATAGAGAAAAAAGAAAAGAAAAAGACGAATATTTTGTACCAAATTTACATAATGGACTTTTTAGGATACATGCTCATTTATATGAAAATCAAATTAATTCAGTTATGATTAATTGTGACATAGATAATATGGAAAAAGCATGGGAAAGCATTTCCAAATATAAACCTCCTTTTATCGCCTTCAGTCCTTATTATGACACAATGCATAATGATTTAAAAAATATAGAACATGCCCTTACACTTTCTCCAAACTCTGTTATTATTATTGGTGGTTTTGAAGCATCACTTAACCCCCAATGGACAAGTCTCGGAGGGTTAGTAGATATAATTGTCAGAGGAGAAGGAGAATTTCCATTACAAAATATAGTCCAAGAATATAAAAAATTTTCAAATAAAGGAGAAAGTAAAACAAAGAAAGAATTCTTAGAATATTTAAAAGATAATTCCAAAATTGAAAATATACCTGCCATATCTATTTTAGAAGAAGGAAAAACAATTCCAAGAAAGTGTATCACAGAAAGAGTAGATGGAGAAGAATATCAAAAAATAAATTTAAATGCATTCCAAAAACATTTAGAATTATCTCCAATTGGGAAATATTGGGAATTGAGCAGGGCTATGTTCGGAGGAAAGAAAGATTCCTATTTTAGATTTGTTACTAGTGATCATTGTCCGTATAAATGCATTTTCTGTCAAAGTTCTATTCACCATTCATCATTAATTGAAAAAGATATTGCCCCATTAAGATGTATTACACCAGAAAATGTTATTAATATTATCCAAGCAGTTTCAGAAAAATATCCTAAAATGAGCATACTTATAGATGATGATAATTTTCTTGTCAAACGTTCACATGCAATCAAAACTTTAGAGATGATTATTGAAGGGAAAAGGGAAGGAAAAATAAAAAAAGATTTAATGTTTCAATGCAGAGCAAGAACAGACAATATAAATCCAGATATATGTAAGATCTTAAAAGAAGCGGGATTCAAAATGATTTCAGTGGGTGCAGAAAGTTATTCTTCAAAGGAATTAGAATATATGAAAAAAAGAACCACTCCGGAACAGAATTTGAAGGCAGTAAAAATTATGTTAGAAAATGGAATTGAAGTGGCAGAAGATTTTTTATTATACACCCCGGTCGTAACAGCAGATACTCTTTATGAGAATGCTAAAGGAATCTGCCGTGATATTGGAGAATTTGCAACAGACAGTGCAGTAGGATTATTTTTATCTCCACTTCCCTCCACTGAACTTTGGGGAGATGGTAATTTTGAAAAAGTTGAAAATTTTCCATACAAGAAATTTTTTAAGGATAAAGTAATGTTTAGAAATGCAAAAAATGGGTATGAATATATCGGAACAGAAATACACATACCAAGATTAAATTTTAATATTCCCCATCCAGAGATAGTATTAGTAAAAGATTCCTTAATGCGAAATGCTTCTTTAGAATCAATTAAATATTTACCACAAGCAGTAGAAGAATTAAAAACAATATCTCCTGGAGTAGATATGTCCAGAAGTTTTATTACCTTATCTCATTTATCTGCAATTTCTAAAGTCTTGAAAGAATTAACAAATGAACCAAGATGGAGCCTATTGGGAGAAGAAATTAAGAAAGCTGCAATAGGATTAAAAGATAAAAATTAAAAAATTTATCCTACCCAAATCTTAAAAATAAAGAATTTTTAAAATTTAAATGAACAAAAAAATAGGGCTGGTAGTTATGTTTCGGCTTGAAGCAGGAGGAGGAGCACCAAGATTAGTTATTGACCTGATTAAGGATTTAAATCTCTTAGGATACACAGTTTCATTGTTGAATCCATTTAAATTAGATTATAATCATATTGAGAAAATGTATAATGATCCTATTAAAATAGCAAAAGTTTATGGAGTGAATCCAATAAAAAGAGTTTTTTGTAAAAATTCAATACTTGGTAGAAAGATTATAAAAAAAGAATTTAAAAAAATGGCAAAGGATGTAGATATGATTATTGATATTGATGGGGGAATAGTGCACAAATATTTACCAAAAAATTTTGATAAATCCAAATATATTGTTTGGAGATTTGCGGCAACCAAATCAAAATCTGCAAATAATCTCAAAAATAAAAGGGGTATCAAAAGGATTATTAAAGATTTTATTAAAAAAATATTATTTTTAGAACAGAATAAAACAAAAAACTCCCTAAGTAAAAAATATAGGGTATATCCCATTGATGAGATGGCTAAAAAGAGATTAGCTAAAATTTGGGGATTATCTCCTGAAGAAATATTACCTCATACAATACATACTGAAGATTTTTTATACAAAGGACAAAAGAAAAAAAATCAAATAGCTGTCGCAGTGAGATTCGCTCCAAATAAAATGATAGAAAACTCTATAAAAATATTTTATCTTGGGACTAAAAAATACAAAAAATATAATCTAATTATAGCAGGGGGGATTACCCCAGATTCGGAACGCTATATAGAATACCTCGTGGAATTAACAAAAAAATTAGGTATCCAAGACAGAGTAAAAATGATAAAAAATCCATCCACGGAAGAATTAAAAAATATTATGCTGGAATCAAAAGTTTTAATAGATTCACAAGAAGATATTAGTATGGCTATGGCTCCTGTGGAATCAATGGCTGCGGGGAATATAATCTTAGCACATAAAAGCAACGGCACATATCAAGAAACACTTATGAATGGTAAATTTGGTTTTGGTTTTGAAAGTATTAAAGAAGGGGGAGAACAAATGGAAAAAATTTTAGAGGGATTGGAAAGAAAAACGATAAATAACAAAAAATCAATAAAAAGAGCTGATTTTTGTTCTGAAAAAAATTTTATTAAGAGATTAAAAGAAGTTCTAGAATAATCTATTATCAAAAGAATATATCCTTTCTATATAAAATTTATAAATCATTATTTTTTTAGCTACATATGGAGAAAAAAATTTCTATATTCTCTCCGCATATAAAAGATAGTATGATTGAAAGGATGGTTAAAACTCTTAGAAGCGGATGGATTAATGTAGGGGAAGAAGTTGAAAGTTTTGAAAAAGATTTTGCAAAAAAATTTAATATGAAATATGCAATTGCATTAAATTCATGTACCGCTGCCTTGCGCCTTGCATATGCAATCGCAGGAGTTAAACCAGGAGATGAAGTTATCACAACCCCTTTTACAATGATTGCGACAAATACTGCTATTCTAGAACAGTTCGGTAAACCGATATTTGCAGATACCCAATATGAAACGGGAAACATAGATCCATTAGATATAGAACACAGAATAACAAATAAAACCAAAGCAATTGCATGCACCCACAATTTAGGATATCCTTGTGATCTTGATGAATTAAAAAAGATAGCTAAAAGAAATAACCTCTTACTAATTGAAGATTGCGCACATGCAATCGGAGCGAAGTATAAAGGAAATTATATTGGAAGTGATTCGGATTTTGCTTGTTTTTCTTTTGCTACTGCAAAACATATTACTACAGGAGATGGCGGAATGCTTGTTACGAATAATAAAGATTTTTATGAAGAAGCAATTAGACGTTCATTTTTTGGAATGGATAGAAAAAAAAGAAAGATTGGTATTTATCCTATTGACATTAAAGAAGCAGGATATAAAATGAGGATGAATGACCTTACAGCATGTCTTGGAAATGCTCAATTAGGAGATATTGATGGTATAATATCTGACAGAAAAATAAAGGCAGAAAAATATGACAGATTATTGAAGGACATTAATGGAGTTAATCTAATGGAATATAAATCAGATAGGGAAAGTGCTTATTATCTATACCCAATTCATGTTAATGATAGAGAGGGTTTTGTAAAAATGATGAAAGATAATGGTATTGAAGCATATGCACAAAATGAAAGGAATGACAAACATTCTATTTTTGGGGGAGTAAGAAATGACTTACCTAATACAGATAGGATTGACAAAGATTTTATTTGCTTACCAATTCACCAAGATATTATTTTAGAAGATATTGATTATATTACCCAGACAATCAAAAAGGGTTGGTAAAAAATTATTTTTTTACTTCGAATTCAAAATATAAATCGTCATAAATTCCATTCAGAAAAATTTTTAAATATTTTTTGAAAGGAATTAGTTTCTTCCACTTATTTACAAAAATAAATTGTTGTTTTGCAAGTCTTAAATTTTTATCCAATTCATATTCTTTTAAATGGTGTTCTGAAAATGTATGTTCTGTAAAGAAGCCTCTATGTTCTATCCCCGAAATATGTGCATAAGAATTTGCGTGAGGTACATAAATTAATATTCGTGCACCATTTTTACAAATTCTAATAAGTTCTTTCATTATTTGCAGAGGATGTTCGAGATGCTCCAAAACTTGTTTCATTAAAATGATATCTATACTATCTTTTTTGAATGGGTAGGGGATTTTTTCTAAATTGTGTTTAACATCTATTTTTATGTTATCTCTAAAATCAACATTGATCCATCCTTCTTGATAATCCTCGCCACATCCAAGATTAATTTTTTTCATTTTTTTTATTTAAAGAATAATAAATCGCATTTCTCTAATTTCATATCTTCTTCTACAGTCAGATTTATCTGTTGAAAACCTCTAAAACCATATTTTTCTAAAAGTTTGAAGATTCCACTCAATCTTACCCTGTCCTTAAAAAATTCACTAAAAACTTCTTCTATTTGTAATATATCAACTTCTTTTAATTTATCTCCGAAACCTTCTAAAACCTGATATTCTGCTCCTTCAACATCAAGTTTGACAAGACATGGCCGTTCTATTGGAATTTTTAAGCTATCAAATCTCTTAACTTCTGTTTCAACTAATTGATCTGGTTTAAAGTGAGTTGGTTGGAATAAAGTACTCTGCATAGATTCATCTGAACTTTTATGAAATTTCATTTTCATATTTTTATTCCACAATCCAGTCCCATTATTCAAATCAAATTGGTAAACTTTTATATTTGGAAAGTAAAATTTTGCTGCTTTTGAAAAATCTCCTTTATTCGCTCCTATATCTATTAAAGTTCTGGGATTTTTATTATTAAGAAATTGTTTTGCTAGTAGACAACTTCTAGAATGCCATGGACGAACTCCATTCATAATATCTTTGACTAATGTTGGTTGCTCTAAGAAACGGATTAATTTGTGTCTTAACATTGCAAGACCAGTAAATCTCCTTAATTTTTCCATTTTGAAATCTGGTTTTCTTGACTTATAAAGATTATTATGGAAGAATAGTCAATAAAGAAAAGCAGACTATATCGGATATATATCTTTTATAACTAAAGTATTTAAATAGAATTTGAATTAGAAAAATTAGAAAAAAAGATGAAAAAAATTTTGTTAACTGGTGGAACAGGATATGTTGGTTCTCTCTTGACTACTAAACTTCTGGATGAAGGATATAAAGTAAAAGTTTTAGATAATTTAATGTATAACCAGACAAATCATCTCCCACACCTGATTAACAAGAATTTTGAGTTTGTATGGGGGGATATTAGAGACAAGAGTACAGTAAAAAAAGTAATAAAAGATGCAGATATTATTTTACACCTCGCCGCAATTGTAGGAGTTCCTGCATGTAACAGAGACCCAAAATTAGCAGAACAGACTAATATCATTGGAGCAAGAAATATTAATCTATTGAGAAATAAAAAGCAACCATTAATTTATGCTTCAACAGGAAGCAATTATGGGAAATTAGATGAAATTTGTACTGAAAAAAGTCCATTAAATCCAGTTTCTTTATATGGAAAAACAAAAAGTCAGGCAGAAAAAGAAATTATGGAAAAGGGAAATTCTGTAGCATTAAGATTTGCTACAGGTTTTGGTGTTTCTCCAAGATTTCGTTTTGATTCTCTTTTGATTAATGATTTTGTTTATCAGGCTCATAAAAATAAATATTTAGTTTTGTATGAAAGAAAAGCTAAAAGAACTTTTATACATGTCAAGGATATGGTAGATTCGTATATTTTTACTTTAGATAATCTTGATAAAATGTTAAATGAAATATATAATGTTGGTTCTGAAAAAATGAATTTTACAAAAGAAGAAATTGCAGTTAAAATTAAAGAGAAAATGAAAAATATTAATTTGTTTTTTGGAGAGATTGGAGAAGATGAAGACAAAAGAGATTATGAAGTTTCTTATGAAAAAATAAGAAAGGTCGGTTTTGAAACAAAGATTAGTCTGGAAGATGGAATTGAAGAATTGGTTAAAGCATTTCAAAACTTACCTTTTAAAGAATCACAGACAATAAATACTATGTAAAATATTTTAAAAAAATTAATTTTTCATAGGTCCCCAATAATCTGTTGCTCCACCCTTTCCACGCTTAAATTCTTCCTCTATTTCTTTTTTTAATTTTAAAATTTCCTTTGATGAAAGATAGGGTGTTGAGACTGCACAATTTCCGTATTGAGCTTCTCCGGAAAACCATATTTCTCTTAAAAATTTTTCATCCCAATCAATTTCATAACTTTTTTTATCCTCATAAATAGGAGAACCAGGATATGGTGTAAAAGTAGAAATGTCAAAGTTATCTGGTTTTGTTTCTCTTAACCATTCTTTTGTTTTTTCAACACTTTCTTTACTTTCACTAGGGAGGCCTATCATTAAATATGCCTTTACTCTCAATCCTAAATCCTTGCAATTCTTAACAAATTCTGTATTCTGCCCGATAGTTGTTCCCTTTTTTATAACAGTTTCATGAATATAAGGATCTGCAGTTTCAACTCCTACAGCAATTTCTCCACAGCCAGTTTCTTTGAGAATCTTAAGGTCTTCCTTAGTTGCTAAATTAGCTCTAGTCATGCAGCGATAAGGCATACCTAATTCTGCTAATCCTCTAAATAATTCAAAATCTCTTTTTTTATTCAATAAAACTTCATCATCATATATTGCAATAGATTCAACACCAAAATTATTTTTTAAGAATTTAACCTCTTCTAATATGTGTTCTATGGTCCTGTATCTTAATGGACTTTTTTTCCCTTCTTGTTTAGCACAGAAAGTACATTGATAGGGACAATTTCCTCTTTTAGTAAGAATATTCATACATTTTTTTCCTTCTAATTGATACCTGTATCTTATAGGGTCTATCGCATTCCAATCAGGAAAGAAACTATTGGGGTCAATAAAAGAACTGGAGGAATATTCTCCTTTTGTAATATGGGGGTAATCTTTTACAATATCAAGCATAGAACTTTCTCCTTCTCCTTTGACTACGATGTCAAATCCTGCATCTAAACATTCTTTAGAGCTATGTGTAGGAAAAGGCCCACCTATAACAAAAATTGAATTAGGATTATTTTTTTTTAAATCATTTTTTATTTTTATAATATCATTAAATTGAGTTATCTGACAAGAAAATCCAAAAATATCTGCCTCTAATTTATCTGGAAGTTTAATTCCCCCTGTTAAATCATAATACTCTGGAGAGTATCCATTTTTCTTAAGATAAGAAGAAATATACATTAAACCAAGCCCTGGAAAAGATAGAGGATAAGATAAAAATGGGCTATCTGGTTGAATTAAAGCTATTTTCTTAGGCATTTTTTTAGTAGTATATTTTGTTTTTTAAATGTTATTAAGGTAAGATAATAATATGAAATAATAAGAAGAACTTACTTTTTTTTAGGATTAAGTAAAAGTCTTAATATTTCCCTAAATTCTGCTGTCTCAATTCCTCCAACAATTCTCAAAGAGATGAAATAGACTAATGCAGAAGGCAGAATTATAATTACGCTATTGAAAATATTTATCTCCTTAAAAAAATTCAAGAAGAATATTAAAACTCCCCCCATTACAAAACAAGAGAATAAAACTTTAATTATCCACCGAGAAATAACATTAATTCCAAATTCTTTTTTTAATAAAAAGATAGAAAAAATCAAACAAAAACCCCAGCTGAGTAATGTAGCAAGAGCAATTCCCATTAAAATCATTGAGGGGCTGCTAATAAATATCCTAACAAAAATAAAACTAAGGATAAATAAAACCATAACAGATAGTATCATTAAGAGGGAGAAATTTTTTTGTTTGCTCCTAGCAGAAAAAGCAGCGAGAGAAAGATCTACTCCAATCATGCAGGGAATTAAAAATGCGAGAATTGTTAAGGGGATAGATGCAGGAAGATAATCATACCCGTAAATTATAACTATAAAAAATTTAGATAAAATTGCTAATCCAAAAGAAATTGGCATCGATAAAATAAAGAGTAATCTAAATGTTTTCTTCAACATATTTTTAAAATTCTGTTCACCTGCGTTAGTAAAAACAGGAAGCAAGATATAAGAAAAAGAAAAGATAAGACTGGATATTCCTGTTACAAGTATCCAGGAGCTGTTGTAGTACCCAACAAATTCAGCTGTTAAAAACACCCCCAAAAATATTATACTTGCTTGAGTAAGAATCATTAAAGAAATGTTTTGTATATTTAAGAACAAAAGAAATTTGAACATTTCTTTTTTATTTATTCTTCCATTAATTTTTCTAAACAAGGTTGGATAAAAACATTTAGAAAAATTAAAAACATAAAGAAAGGAAAAAATAGAAATTAAAACAAAAGAGAAAAATATTCCAATAAGCCTAAATTCTAAAATAACCCATGCCCCTATTATCCAAATTGAAGTTATTTTAAAAAAGAAAGATAAAAATTCTTTTATAGAAATATATTTTACACTTTTCTTTATGAAGAAAAGAGATTCAAAGAAGCTAGATAGAGAAATAAAGAAAACATAAATACTTAGAATAACAAAAGGAAAAAATAGCGAAGAATCTTTGAATATATAGTAGGATAAAGGGTAAGCTATTAAAAGCAAGACTAAAGAAAAAATGACTGTAATAACAAATCTCATCTTAAACAAATAATTGACATATAATGCAGATTCTCTACTATTTTTATCGATACATAATGATACATATCTTATCAAAGTTTGATTTATCCCCAAATCAGAAAATGTGATGAAAAAAAAGGAAATTGTGATGGCTAAAGAATATTTTCCAAATCCTGCGGGCATTAATAGTCTGGAAAGCAATATTGCTAGAATAAATCCCCCAATTTTATTTGTCAAACTGCTTATAATTCCCCAAAAACTATTTTTAACAATCTGTTCTTTTATTTCAAGAGAATTTTCCATCTAGAAGAAGAGAGAAAGATATTTTTAAAACTAATGAAGGAATCATAAAAAATTCTCAATTCCCTTAGAATAAATATAATCTTCAGCAATTTTTCTGCTCCCGTGAGTTCCAGCATCAGACCAAAATTTTTCTAGTTTTTTAAACACTGCTCTTCCTTCGTTTAAATACATAACATTAACTTCTTCTATTTCATATTCACCCCGTTTAGAAGGTTTTAATCTTTTTATTTTTTCAAAAACAGTTTCGTCATATAAGGTAAGACCAGTAGTAACTAAATTGCTTTTTGGGGTTTTTGGTTTTTCTTCAATCGAAATAATTTTGTTATCTTTAATTTCTACTACGCCAAATCTTTCTGGATCTGGAACTTCTTTTATAAACAGCATTGCACCATAATCACTTTTTTCAAAATATTTAGCTGCATCTAAAAAAGTATCTTCAAAAATATTGTCTCCTAATACAACTGCTAATTTATGTCCACGACAGATGTTTTCAGTTAGAGAAAGAGCTTGTGCTATTCCTCCTGCTTCTTTTTGAACTTTGTAAGTAAAATTTATTTCTGGATGTTCTTTGGTTAAATATTGAACGACTGTACCAGCATGTTCTGCACCGGTTACAACAACAATATCTTCAAGCCCTAATTTTTTAAGAGCCGCAAGCGGGAATTCTATCATTGGAACTTCTCCAACTGCAACGAGATGTTTATTTAATACAGAAGTTAGTTTCCCCAAACGAGAACCAGTCCCTCCTGCTAATATTACTCCTTTCATTTAAAATCTCCCATTTTTAATGTATAAACATTTTTGATTTAATTTCATTTTTTTAATGGCTCCCACCAAGATTTATTCTCCTGATACCATCTAATCAGAGAATTCAATTCCTTTTCAAGATTTTTATATTTATATTCAAAACCAAGTTGCAAAATTTTATCTCCATTGATGGAATATCTAAAATCATGTGCATTTCTATGAGAAATTTTTTCTATCATTTCGTCTCCATATCCAAATTCCTTTAATAAAAGATTTGTAATATCAATATTTGTTCTTTCATTATTTCCAGGTATATTATAAATCTCTCCTTCTTTCCCATTAATCGCAGCATACCAAATAGCTTCACAATTATCTTTTACATTAATCCAGTCTCTTGTATTTTTTCCAGGATTTTCTTTAGACCACATTAAAGGGACTTTTTTTTCTTCTATTAAATTTGTGATAAATAAGGGTATAAATTTTTCTGGGAACTGATATTCTCCATAATTATTTGCACTTCGGGTTACAATTACAGGAAGATTAAAAGATTTATAAAAAGACAGAGCAATTAAATCTGCAGAAGCTTTGCTTGCAGAATAAGGGCTTGAAGGAGTTAAAGAAGAATCTTCGGAAAAGCTTCCTTTATTTCTGCTTCCATAAACTTCATCTGTTGAAATATGAATTATTCTTTTGGTTTTATTCTTCAAAGAAGCTTCAAAAATATTTACGGCCCCAAGAATATTTGTTTTTATAAAATCATCTGGATTTTTTAGACTTCTATCAACGTGACTTTCTGCTGCAAAATTAAAAACCATATCTGGTTTTTCTTCTTTAAAAAGAGAATTAACTAGATATTTGTCACAAATATCTCCAAGAGCAAACTTATAATTTGAATTTTCTGAAATCCCCATATGTTCTAAATTTTTTCCTTTAGCAGCATATGTCAATTTGTCTAAGTTAACAATTTGATTTCCTTTCTCCAAGAGATTGTTTATGAAATTACTTCCGATAAAACCAGAACCGCCAGTCACCAATATTTTCATTATAATATTTTTTGGAAATTTTATTTAAATACTATAGTAATGAAAAATATATAGTTACAATCTATGTGAATTTAAAAAGTAATTCCAGTTGAAGATTATAATGAAATTTTCATTGGTGATTCCCCTTGCTCCGGGGAGAAATGCAGAGATACTTGATTCTATTAAACAAATTGATTATTCAAAAAAAGAATTTGAAATTATCGTAGAAGAAGGAACAAATCCTTCAGATAATAGAAATAAAGGAGCAAAAAAAAGCAAAGGAGAAATAATTGTGTTTTTGGATGATGACGCAGTAATGGATAAAAATTTATTGAAAGAAGCAGAACTCTTTTTTGAAACTCATAAAGAAATTGATATTGTTGGGGGAGCGCAACTTACGCCAAAATGGCAAGAAGGATTTGCAAAAATTTCAGGATATGCTCTATCTTCAAAATTTGGGGCATGGAAAATGGGAAGGAGATATAGTCAAAAAGAAATGACCTTGAATGCAGATGAAACTATGCTCACTTCAGCAAATCTTCTCTGCAGAAAAGAAGTAATGAAAAAAATTAAATTTGATAAAAGTTTATTTCCGGGAGAGGATCCAAAATTTATAGAAGATGCAAAAAGAGCGGGTTTTAAAATTGCATATAATCCCAATCTGATATTATATCATAAAAGAAGAGAAACAATAAAAGCACTAATAAAACAAATTTCCAGCTATGGAAGAATGAGAACAAAAAAAGAATCTTTTCTTAATACATTAAAGAAACCATTCTTTCTCATACCAAGTATTTTTTTAATTTATCTTGTAATGTTATTCATTTTTAGCGGAATTAATTTAACATTCACTGGTTTTTTTATAAAAGAAAATATTTCATTAATAAACCCCTCTTTTAATTTTTTATTATTTTTACCTTTAATTTTTTATTTATACTTAAATGTATTAGTATCTATTTATGAATCTGTAAAAAATAGAAATTTAAAATCTATATTTTTGTTGCCCTTTATTTTTCCAATTATTCATTTAAGTTATGGATTGGGAATGATTCTTGGTTATTTTAAGAAGTATAAATCTTAAAGATATAGTTTGCATACATAAAACCTTAAAAGAAGAACCCATATCCTTTTTTTATGAAAATCGGGGTAATGGGTGTTGGGATTGTTGGAAGTTCTACTGCAAAGGTTTTAGAAAAAAAACATGAAATCTTTTTGTATGATAAATTTAAACCAGAATATAGTTCTGAAAAAAATTTAAAAAATTTAATTAAAGATTCAGAGGTGGTGTTTATCTGTGTTCCTACACCCATGAAAGTTACCGGAGAGATTGATTATTCTTCTGTGTATAATTCTATGGAACAGATTACTGAAGAGGTAAAAAAGATTAACAGGAATCCTTCTGATTTATTAATAATAATAAGATCAACTGCAGTTTCAGGGACTACAGACAATTTATCAAAAAAATATCCTTTTAGATTTGCCTTTAATCCTGAATTCTTGAGAGAAAAACAGGCTGTTGAAGACATGGAAAAAACAGACAGAATTGTTATTGGGGTTAATGATGAAAAAAGTAAAACACAATTATTAGATATTTACAAACCTCTTTTTCCAAATGCAAGATATGTAATAGTTACAAGAAAAGAAGCAGAGATGATAAAATATGCTGCAAATGTTACTCTCGCATCCCAAATTGCAATTGCTAACGAAATTTATCAAATATGCAAGGCTACAGGAGTAAACTATGATGTTGTTAAAGATGCTATTTTGCTAGACAAGAGAATTGGGAATAATATAAATGTTCCAGGACATGATGGAGATTTTGGTTTTGGAGGGAAATGTTTTCCAAAAGATTTGAAAGCCTTAATTAGACTTTCTCAAGAATATGAATATGATCCCTATCTTCTCCAGGAAGTTTGGAGAACAAATGAAAAAGTCAGAAAAAATAAAGATTGGCTTAACATAAAAGGAGCAACTTCTAAAAATAATTATTTATAAAAATGAAAATTTTAGTTACTGGTGGAGCAGGCTTTATTGGAAGCCATTTATGCAGGTATTTACTTAACAAGGGGCATGAAGTAGTCTGTGTTGATAACTTTTTTACAGGTAAAGGAATAAATATATTTGATTTAAAAAAAAATAAAAAATTTAGAGTTATTCCTCATGATATTATTAATCCAATTAATATCCCAGAACATTTTGATAGAATTTACAATTTAGCATGTCCTGCTTCTCCTGTCCATTATCAATTTGATCCCATTGAAACTATCAAAGCAAATACTATTGGTGTTGTTAATATTCTAGAATTTGCAAAATTAAATGGCGCAAGAATTTTACAGGCATCCACTTCAGAAATCTATGGAGATCCATTAGAACATCCACAAAAAGAAAGTTACAAAGGAAATGTTAATACTCTTGGACCAAGAGCATGTTATGATGAAGGGAAGAGAGTTGCAGAAACATTATTTATGGATTATCATAGGACATATAATATTCCTGTAAGAATTGCAAGAATTTTTAACACATATGGACCAAGTATGGATAAAGATGACGGAAGAGTTGTTAGTAATTTTATCGTGCAAGCGTTAACTAACAAGCAGATTACAATTTATGGAGCTGGAAAACAAACAAGAAGTTTCTGTTATGTTTCAGATTTAATTGAAGGGCTTTATAAATTAATGGAATCAGAAAATATTGGTCCAATTAACCTTGGAAATCCGGGGGAATTTACAATGTTAGAACTTGCAGAAAAAGTGATAAGATTAACTAATTCAAAAAGCAAAATCGAATACAAAGAACTTCCAAAGGATGATCCAACTCAAAGAAAACCAGATATAACCCGTGCAAAAGAAATTCTTAAATGGAAACCGAAGATACAATTAGAAGAAGGATTAATGAAAACTATAGATTATTTTAAATGGATAATAAAGAAAAAAAATTAAATTTTTTTCTCAATTAATTTTATTATGTCTGCAAATGCAGGACGAGTAATTAAAACTCCAAGAGTTATCCCTGTAACAGTTGTAAGAACAAAACCCTTTAACAATCCTCCACCTACCCAGGCTAAAGGAAGCAATGAAGCTAATATTGTAAAGTATGCTCCAAATATAATTATAAATGCATTTTTTATTTTTTGTTTAATGCTTAATAAATTTTCTTTTTGATTAGCCTCATCTAAAACTATAATCTGATCATCTACCCCTGTACCAATTGCAGCCAAGATTCCTGCTATAGCCATTAAATCTAAATCCCATTTCATAAAAGAAGCAACCCCTAGGGTGATAATTATTTCAGAAGTACATACAATCAATGGAGCAAGTGAAGATTTATTTCTATATCTAAAAATAACAACTAATGCAACAAAGATTAATGCTATTGCTCCTGCGAGGAACAAGTATTTTACAAAACTATCTCCCAATGTTGGAGAGATTGTATCAAATTTAACAATCTTAAGTTTAAAGGGCAAACTTCCAGTAATCAATACTGTTTGAAGATTTTTCATTTCTTCCTGAGCAGAATCATAAGCATCTGCTTTTGTAGCACCAAAACCCGAACCAGAAATTTGAATTTGAGTTGTTACACTTCCCTTTAATCCTTCACTTATTAATAGACTATCAACTAATTTATCATCTAAATATAAATCTAATTTTTTAGAAAGATAATTCCCTTGAGAAGTGATATTGACATCTAAATTTTTTGTGATATCGGCATGTTTTTCTGCGGCTGCCTGACTTAAATATACCACAAACCTGAATTCACAAACAGATTCGGATTCAGAAATTTGATTACAAGAATAAATTCCAGATTCCTGCCCTCCTCTTGCTACAGAAGTTATATCTTTTTCTCCCCCAATAAAAACAGTTTCATTTCCTATTTTCGCTTCAAATTTTCCCTGTTGGGAAATTAAATTTTTTATGACACTTGGAGTTGCACCTGCAATCTCTATACTTAATCGATTGTTCCCAAATAAATCTGAAACAGGAATAATTTTCATATCAGATACTCCAAAAACATTCAGGCGATTTTCAATTATCTGAGCTAAATCATTAACTTCTTGTTTAGTTAGTTTATGATCTTCTGCTTCAATAAATGCTCTTGAACCACCAGCCAAATCTAATCCTAACTTCAAATTGGTTTTAGGGAGATTAGCAACAGAAATTCCTAGGGGTTTATCAGAAAAAATAGTATACTCTGCATCTTTGGTAGTAATTGTTGTTTTTACTTTCTCCAGAGTATTAACTTGCTCTGGGACTATTTTTAAAAAATCTTCAACATTTTTTATTTCATTATTATTAACATGAGTGATTACATCTCCCACTTTTAATCCTTGTTCAAATGCAGAAGAATTTTGAGAAAATTCTTTTATGATAACTCCTTGTTGTAAAAATGTGGGCGTAATAAAAATTGAGATTAATGCAAGAATAAAAAATACAATCCAAAGCCAAATTCTCCAAGTAAATTTAATTTGCATTTTTCTTTTTTTCTTTGTTTAAAGCATACCATTTAATTATTGAAACATTTGTTACCCAAGTATTTAGTATATCCAAAATTAATCCTAAAAGCATAATAAAAAATATTTGAAAAAGTGTAGAAGAGAATGGACCAACAATAAATAGAGCAGCTAAAACAGCAAGGATAGAAGTTAAAGTCATAGTAATCCCAGTCTTGAATGATTCCCAAATTTTTTGATTTACAGATTTTCCTTCTCTTTTCAACACTTTATTTGTCAGCAAAATATCTGTATCAACAGAATAACCAATTAACATTAAGAATGCAACAATTCCTGCAGTAGACAAAGGAATCTTAAGGAGATTAATTACAACTAAAGACATTAAAATATCAGCAAAGGCAGAATATATAACTGCTAAAGAAGGAATAAAACTTTTGAATTGAATAAAGACTACAATAGACATCAGAACAAAGGCAATTAATATTGCAACTAAAAGTTGTTTGTAAAAATTTCCACTAAATGTAGAACCAGTGCATTCAATGGTACTATTTTCTCCTTCAATTAAAGAATAGCCTAAAAAATCTTCAAGAATCGTTTTAGTTTTTTCAATTTCTAATTCGTTGCATTCACTATTCTTTGTTTCGACAATTACAGCAATTTGTTTTTTTGTCATCAAATCGGAAATCTGACGAATATTTGCATTTTCTAGTCTGGAAGATAAATATCCTTCTAATTCTAAAGAATTAAGATCTCCATCATTGATAGTAATAATTGTTCCCCCAGTTAAAGAGATATCTTTATAAAAAAAATCATTATGTTGGGAATAAAAAAAACTCAAGTACACACAAGAGAATATTAATAAAATTAAAGGAATTAATAAGAATAATTTATAATTTTTATCATGAAATTCTGCAAATTTTTTCTTTATGTTTTCTTTATCCATTTGGTGTAAATGCGCCGATCGGGATTCGAACCCGAGTCATCTGCTTTCTTCAATCTTGGAAAATTTGGAAGGCAGATATTCTGCCACTGAACTATCAGCGCCTTAAAATATTAGCTCAATGTTATTTAATAAAGTTTACGCAAATGCGCCCGATAGGATTTGAACCTACGACCCTCTCCTTAGGACGGAGATGCTCTAATCCAGGCTGAGCTACAGGCGCTTCCTAATCTTTTTAAAGAGGAAACATGATTTAAAAAACATGCTGATTAAGATATTCGGATTGACTGATTTTATTGCAGGATTATTATTAATATTTGGCGCAAATAATCAACTCCCGTCTTGGGGGTTATACTTTTTTGGGATTATCTTAGTAATCAAGTCAGGAATTGGGTTTTGGGCGGATTTTGGGAGTTGGATTGATTTACTATCTGGAGCAGTTTTTATATTATCAATTTTTTTTAATCTGCCTTGGATTATTGGTTTAATTCTCGGACTGTTATTAGTACAAAAAGGAATCTTTAGTTTTCTATAGAAAAAAGAATGCGGAATAAATCAAACATTTGTTTTCAATATCCCGCTTATGCGGAATAAAGGATTTGAACCTTTGCAGGCACTAAGCCACGAGAGCCTTAATCTCGCCCATTTGACCACTCTGGCAATTCCGCATATAAAATCTATTTTTCTAAGCTATAAAAAGTTTTATAAATGGATATTTGTTGGGAATTTTGAAGACGGCCATAGTAGGTTGGAAACACCTGTTCCCTTTCCGAACACAGAAGTTAAGCTTCCTATGTTGATTGCGCTAGTGCCCCACAAGGTGCCAAACAATCAAGCTGTCTTCTTCGATTTTTTTAATTTAATAAGATTGTATTTTGTGCGATAATTACTTTTCTAAATATTACACCCTTGCAATAATAATCATTATCATAAGGAGGCTTGTGTTGTTCATAAGTCTTAACTATTTTTTTGGCATCACCATATTTGTAGGGATTCAATTTGTCAAAATAATTTTTTTTATGAAAAAAATTATGCAAGGTCCAAGGATTCATTTTTTGAATTTCTTTAAAAGATAATCCTGTCTTTTTTCAAGATTTCTTATATATTGTTTTTTATAATCCATAATAAAAACAATTTCAAGAACTTTTTAAAGATTGTATCTATATAATATTATGAAAAAACTTTCTAAAACAGAAACAACAAAAGAGATTAAAGATTTCTTTGAGGAAATTAAAAACAAATCACCAAGAGAAATCAAGAAAATAAAAAAACTTGCGATGAGCCAGAATATCCCATTAAAAGGAAGAAGAAAATTATTCTGCAAGAAATGTTATAGTCCAAATTTAAAAGTTAAAAGTATAAAGAACAAAATTAAAACAGTTGAATGTTTAAATTGTAATAATTTAATGAGATGGAAGATAAAAGATTAAGCTTTTTTGAATTTTCCAACTAGTTCTATCAAGTCTGTTTGTCCTAGAAACATTGCTCTGCAACAAGAACGTTCTAAGCCAAGTTCGTCCATTACTTTCTTTGAATTTTCTCCGCTAGAAATTCTTTTTTTGTATTCGTCCCAAAGTTGCCCTATTGGTTTTCCGCATGAGAAACATCTTACTGGAATTATCATAATAATATGCCTTATTTTTGGTTTATAAAACTTTGCAGAATTCATAATGTTTAAATAATAGGCATTAAAGAAAGAGGTATGGAACAAAACAAAATAATTGAACTAAAAAATGTCGCAAAACATTATAAGATGGGAGACAATTTGGTTGTAGCTCTAGATGATATAAACATTGAAATAAATAAAGGGGATTTTGTGGCAATAATGGGCCCTTCGGGAAGCGGAAAATCAACAAGCATGAATCTAGTTGGAAGTCTTGATTTAGCGACACACGGAAATATTTATCTTGATGGACAGGACATTGAATATCTTGATGAATCAGAACTAGCACAGATAAGAGGGAGAAAAATTGGTTTTATTTTTCAACAGTTTAATCTTATTCCAAATCTTACAGCAAAAGGAAATGTTATGCTTCCAATGTTATTTCAGGGTAAAGATAAATTTGAAAGGGAAGAAAGAGCAAAAGAACTTTTGAATCTTGTTGAACTCGGAGAAAGAATGAATCATTATCCGAATCAACTTTCTGGGGGACAACAGCAAAGAGTTGCTATTGCAAGAGCCTTAGCAAACGATCCAGAAGTAATACTTGCAGATGAACCCACAGGGAATTTAGATACAAGAACAGGAGAAATGGTAATGGAATTCTTAAACAAACTAAATGATGAAGGCAAGACAATTATAATTGTAACACACAATCCAGAATTAGCAAAACAACACGCAAAAATAATTTATTCAGTTAGAGATGGGAAAATTGAACATGTTGAGAAAAAGATTAAAGGGCAATGGAAAAAACAAGTAAAAGAGAAGATTTATAAGGAGAAAATTTAAAAGAAGAACATGAACAAACAAACAAAAATTTTGAGTCTTATGGTTATAGGATTATTCTTAGCTTTAAATTTAATTTCTGCAATGACAATTAATTCTGTTGATGCTGAAAATTTTTCTCCAGGAGAAGAACAAGAAATATCTCTTAAAATAAAAAATACCATTGATAAAAATGTTGAGGAAGTTTCAATAGATTTAGACATATCTGAAACACCTTTTGTAATTATGAGTGCAGAAGAAATTGATGAAGTAGATGAAGATGACACAGAAAATTTAGATATTATGTTGAAGGTTTCTAATAATGCAAAGGCAGGAGATTATTCAATTCCTTATACCTTAACATATACTATCAAAGGAGAATTAGACTCTACTGAAAAAGAAGGAACTTTTACCCTGACAATTGAAGCAAATCCAGAACTTTCTTATAGTGTAAATGCTGAAAATCCTGTTATCGGAAGCAAGGGAAAAATAAAATTCATAATTGTAAATAAAGGGCTTGGTGATGCTAAATTTGTAAATATAAAAATAAATCCTCAAGGATATACTCTTTTATCTGCAAACAATGATTATGTTGGAACTATTGGTTCTGATGATTTTGAAACAATGAGTCTAGATGTAATATTCAAGGAAGCAAATCCTGTCCTAAATGCAGAAATAGAATATAGAGATTTCAACAATCAAAAAATAACTCAAAGTGTTACTCTGCCTGTGAAGATTTATTCTAATGAGGAAGCATTAGGGTTGGGAATAATCCAAAAGAATAATACATTTTTATATGTCCTTATTGGACTTGCTTGCTTAGGCAGTTGGATTATTATTAGAAAAATAAGAAAAAAGAGAAGACAAAATAAAGCACAGGGGAGGTAATCCTGTGAAGAAAGATTATTTTATTCTTGCTTTGGGAAACTTAAAGCACAGAGGATTAAGAAGCTGGCTTACAATCCTGGGGGTATTTATTGGTATTGCAGCAGTGGTAGCACTTATCTCTTTAGGACAAGGATTGCAGAATGGAATTGAAAAACAATTTGAGAATCTTGGAAAAGATAAAATAGTAATTCAGCCTGTTGGGATGGGTCCTCCTGGAAGTGCTACATCTGAATCATTGATACTGACATCAAAAGATTTGGAGTTTATCAAAAATATTAATGGTGTGGATTGGACAATAGGATATTTAATAAAAACAGGACAAGCAAAATTTAAAGATGAAGCTAAGGTTGGTTATGGAATAGGAATCAATCCAGAAGATTTCGATTTAAGTTTAGGTTTGCAGGGAGTTAAAATTATTGAAGGAAGAGGTTTAAAAGATGAAGATAAATTCAAAGCAGTTTTAGGATATAACCATGCAGTTGATGAAGAAGTTTGGGAAAGAGGAATAAAAGTTGGAGAAAAAATTGAAATTGAAGGATATGAATTTAAGGTTGTTGGGATTATAGAGAAAATCGGCAACCCTTTTGATGATGGAGCTATATATGTTCCAAAAGAGACACTTAAAGAAATTTTAAATGTGAAAGACGAAGAAAGCCAAATAATTGCCAAGGTTGAAGAAGGAGCAGATGTTAATTATGTTGCAGAAGAAATTGAAAGAAGATTAAGAAATTTTAGAAATGAAAAAGAAGGGCAGGAAACTTTTTCAGTTTCAACATCAGAACAATTATTAAATTCCTTCCAAGATATTTTTGGAATTGTGCAGGCAGTTTTGATTGGAATCGCAGCAATATCTCTTTTCGTCGGAGGAATTGGTATTATGAACACTATGTATACTTCTGTTTTAGAAAGAACAAAAGAGATAGGAGTTATGAAAGCAGTCGGCGCAAAAAATTCTGATATCCTTTACATATTTTTATTTGAATCTGGATTTCTCGGATTAGTCGGAGGAATTATTGGAGTTGTATTCGGAATTGCATTAAGCAAAGGAGTGGAATATATTGCAGCTAATTTTCTAGGAACAAATTTCTTAGAAGCAAGCATGGATTTAACTTTAATCTTCGGAGCATTAATATTTTCTTTTTTGGTAGGAGCAGTTTCAGGAGTTTTCCCTGCAATGCAGGCAGCAAGATTAAAACCGGTGGATGCCTTGAGACATGAGTAAAAAAATATTTAGAAGTAGAATATACTAAATTAGAATAAGAATATTTAAAAACTAATTTTATCTTTTTCAGATAAGTAAAAAAATGACTGAACTAAGTTCAGCACAAATAAAAAATAGAGGAAATTTTTCATAATGAGAAAATGTGTTTATTGCAAATCAGATATTCATGATAATAGAACTATGGAAATTTGCGACAGATGTGGAGAAAAAGTTTGGGGAAAAAAGATGTTTGATGCAATAAAAAAGACAACAGATGAAGCAAAAGATAAGGGAGATTTGGAGTTTAATTCTTGTGAGCTTCCCAAGGAAAGAGCTTTTGCTTAACAAAAGATAGTTTTTTAAATGAAATAATTTTGGGTAATCTATGGCAGATAGAAAACCAATAAGAACCCGAGGAAAAATACAATTTAGCAGGTACTTTCAAGAATTAAAGAAAGGAGATTTTGTAGCAATTTCTAGGGAACTAGCAGTTAGGGCAAATTTTTCAAAAAGACTTCAGGGAATTACCGGAGTTGTTGATGGGAAGAGAGGAAAAGTTTACCTTGTAAAGATTAAGGATGGAAACAAAGAAAAGACGATTTTGGCTGCGCCAATACATTTAAAAAAAATAAAACAAGTTAAGAAATAAAATGATAAAAAATAGTGAACCATTAAGTATTGCAGAAGTTGCAGATTATTTAAAAGAAAGCGAAGAAAGCAAAAGCGAGATAATTGGATTTATCAAAAAATTCAGCAACTTAAAAGTTAAGGAAGCAAAAGAATTGAAGCAGGAACTTGAAGGATTAAACATGATAAAAATAAAATCTGATTACATTATAAAAATGATAGATCTGCTTCCAGAAACTGCAGAAGAATTAAATAAAATTTTTGTTGATGTAAGCTTGGATGAAGATGAAATTAAAAAAATTCTTGATACAATTAAAAAATATATTTAATGAAAATGGACAAAGAAGAAAAAGCAATTATATTAGATTATCTTCCGAACGGATATCCGTTGGAAGGGAAAATGATGCCTATAGCTCAAGCTATCGGGGAAAAGAATCTAATATTGCTGGAATTAGCTCCTAGAAGAGGAGTATCTTTAGAGACTGGAGAAGAAGTTTATATTGGTGAAGGAAAGCGAGACAAGATATATTACATTCTCGGAAGATTGCACAGAGAAAAATTAACAGAATCTGCAAAAAACCAACTGCAAGAATTTATCGAGAAAATAGTTAAGGACAGAGAAAAGGAATTTATTGAGTTTTTCAATAAATCAGAAGCAATAAATAAGCGACTTCATCAAATAGAATTGCTTCCAGGATTCGGGAAAAAACATATGCAGGAAATATTAAAACAAAGGAAAGAAAAAGATTTTGAATCCTTTGAAGACATGAAAAACAGAATACAAAATCTTCCTGACCCTGAAAAAGCAATACAGAAAAGAATATTAACTGAACTAATAAATATTGAGAGACACAACTTGTTTGTACATTAAAAATGACAGAAAACCCAAAACAAAGAACAGAAAAGTATGAAGAGAGAATAGTAAGAATTTTATCGAAAGATATAGAAGGTAGTCTAAAAGCTTATGTTGGATTAACAAAAATAAAAGGAATCTCATGGAGTTTTGCAAATGCAATGTTGAAAACACTTAAGATTGATAAGAACAAAAAAATTGGTGAATTGAGCAAAGAAGAAATAGACAAGATAAATGATTTTATTAAACATCCAAAAGTCCCTGTTTATCTGCTTAATAGAAAAATAGATGTTGAGACTGGAGAAAATAAACATCTTGTTGGCAGTGATTTAGAATTGCAAAAAGACTTTGATATTACTAGATTGAAAAAAATAAAAAGTTATAGAGGACTTAGACATGCTATAGGATTGCCTGTAAGAGGACAAAGGACTAAGAGCCACTTTAGAAAGAATAAGAAGAAATCCGTAGGTATTAAAAAGAAAGTAAAACCACAGGAGGCTAATAAGAAATGACAGAACTAACGTTCAGCACAAATAAAAATTCAGGAGAATTTTCATAATGAAAAGAAAACATAAAACATATTCAAAACCAAAAAAATCTTTTGATAAGGTAAGAATAGAAGAAGAAGGAAAAATCAGAAAAGAATTTGGACTGAAAAACAAAAGAGAAATTTGGAAAGCAGATGCTAAAATAAAGTTAATAAGAGAGAAAGCAAAGAAATTAATTTCTGCTAGTGTAGAAGAAAAACAAATATTTTTTGAAAGATTGAAAAAAATGGGATTTAAAGTTGATTCAATAAGTGATGTTCTTTCTTTAGATAAAAGAGATTATTTAAAGAGAAGACTTCAAACAATTTTAGTCGAGAAAAAAATAGCACGTACTCCAAAGAGTGCTAGACAATTAATAACTCATAAAAAAGTTTTAATTGAAGGAAAAAGTATTAATGCTCCGTCTTATATTGTTCCGGTAGATTTAGAGAAAAAAATAACTCTTAAAGAAGCTAAGAAAAAAGTTAAAGTAAATAAAGAAGAGGTTAAAACAGAATGACAGAAACTATAACTGAAGAAAAAATAGAAGTAAAAAAAACAGAGAAGAAAAGTAAAGAAATAGAAGGAATTGTAAATATCTACACTTCTTTCAATAATACTATTGCACATGTAACAGACATGTCTGGGAAGACAATTGCTAAAGTAAGTGGGGGAATGGTTACAAAACATGGAAGACTAAAAGCAAACCCAACTATTGCTATATTTATTGCAAAGAGAATTTCTGAAACTCTTAATGATGCAGGGATAAAATCATTATATGTTAGAATAAGATCCAAGACAAGCAGCCCAGCATTAGGGCCCGGAGCACATGCAATTGTTAAGAGTCTTACAAGAGAAGGTTTTAAGATATTAAATATATTAGATACAACAAGATTCCCACGTGGAGGCCCTAAGAAGAAAGGCGGAAGACGTGGAAGAAGACCATAAGTTTAAAAATAAACTTTTGAATATTTTAAGATGGAAAAAATAAACCAAAAAAACAACCAATTAGTATTCAGTGCAAAGATAGATGAAAGTTTAGCTAATACTATAAGAAGATATGTAAATCAAATTCCAATACTTGCTATCGATGAAGTAGAAATATCCAAGAATGATTCTCCATTATATGATGAAACAGTTGCTCACAGAATGGGAATGATTCCTTTAAAAATGGACAAGACTATCAGTGAAAAGACTAATGAAAAATTAAGCCTTGTTTCAAAAAAAGACGGGGTAATCTATTCTGAAGAAATTGAAGGAAAAGTAAAACCAGTTTATGGAAAAATACCAATAACAGTTATTAAAAAAGGACAAGGAGTAGAAATTATTGC
>JALOBX010000001.1 GCA_023228065.1 Candidatus Pacearchaeota archaeon
GAGGTTAAAAGATGAACACAAATGAAATACTTAGATTCTGCTTTGAGAAAGGATTTTTATTAGACAAGGATGTTTTGAATATTTTTAATGAGACTGAAGATTTAGAATCTGTTAAATTAATCATAGAAAGAATTAGAGATTCAACACATCAGAAGATTATAACTAAAAATCTTTTTAATCAAAATAAGGAAAAGGTATTTCAGATTCTCTCTGCTCTTCCCAAGGAAAATCAGCAACAATTAGAAAAATTAAAAATAAAATTAGGATTAAGCATAGAAATATCAAAGGAATTTTCCAGTGAAAAAAAAGTTAAGCAAGAGAAAAAATTAAATATTTCTGAAGGAGTAAGAATTTTATCTTCTTTTCCAGCTAATGTAAAAAAATTAGAAGTTGGTGATTTCACAAAATATTTTAGGAATAGACTTACTGAAATGGGAAAAGTTCTGCAAGCTAACTCTTCCCTAAAGAATCTTGTTTCTATCAATAAAATTTCAGGAAATAGACAAACAATTTCTATCATTGGGCTTGTTTCTGATAAAACTACAACTAAAAATAAAAATATTCTCCTTGAAGTAGAAGATTTAACAGGAAAAATAAGAGTTTTAATTAATCAGAATAACACAAAGGTTTATGAGAAGACTAAGGAAATTAGCCTTGATTCTGTGTTAGGCTTTAGCGGGGTGGGAAATAGAGAAATTTTTTTTGCAAATGATATTGTATTTCCTGATTCAAGCTTAGCAGAAAGAAAAAATTCTCCTATTGATGAAAATGTATTATTCTTGGGAGATTTGCATTTTGGCAGTAAATTATTTTTAGAAAATAATTTCCTTAAATTTATTGATTACTTGAATGGAAAATTCCCAAATACTCCTGAAGCAGAAAAAATAAAAAATCTTTTTCTTGTTGGAGATGTTGTTGCTGGTGTGGGAAATTATCCTAATCAGGAAAGAGATTTGAAGATAGGGGATATTGAAGAACAATTTATTGGACTTTCAGAACTGCTGGGAAAAATCAGGAAAGATATAAACATAATTCTTTCTCCCGGTAATCACGATGGTGTAAGGCTTATGGAGCCGCAGCCAATTTTAAATGAGAGATATGCCTGGAGTATTTATGATTTGAAGAATGTAATTCTTACAGGAAATCCTTCTTATGTTAATATTGGAGCTACAGAAGGCTTTTCTGGATTTGATGTTTTAACTTATCATGGGGTTTCTTATCATTATTATGCGAATACTGTTCCAAAATTAATTATGGAAAAGGCACTGAAAACATCTCCTGATAAAATAATGGCTTATTTATTAAAAAACAGACATCTTGCTCCTTCTCATGCTTCTGTGCAATATTTTCCTTCTGAAGAAGATGGATTAATGATAAGAAAAATTCCAGATATTTTTGTTTCAGCTCATACACACAAAAGTGCTATCTCTTATTATAATAATATTTTAACAATTTCTACTTCTGCCTGGGAGAGTAAAACTCCCTATCAGGAAAAGATGGGAAATGAGCCAGATTTCTGCAAGGTTCCTATTTTTAATTTAAAAACTAGAGCAATTAAAATTTTGGATTTTGAAGATGAAAATAAAAATAGCTGCTGATATTGATGATAGTTCTGTTGATTTTACCTTTAATTTTCTTAATTTTTACAATAATAAATATAGAACTCATTTTACAAAAGAAAAATGTTATATTGCAAAATTAGAAACAATTTTAGGAATATCCAAGGATAAAATTAGAAAAGAGTTTGATGAATTTTATAATTCACCTTTTTTTGATGCTATTTCCCCTATTGCTCATGCTCCTGCTATTTTATATTTATTAAATAAAATAAATGGGGTTCCTTTTTTGACTTTCAGGCCAGTGAATATAAAAGACAAGACAAAAATATCTATGGAGAAATTATTTCCAGAATCTTATTCATCAATTATCCATTCCCGTGAATTTGGAAAGTCTAAATCTGAAATCTGCAAGGATATGGGCATATCTGTTCTTATAGAAGATTATTTTCCCAATGCTTTGGAATGCAGTCTTAACGGAATAAATGTTTTGCTGTTTAATCAACCATGGAATAAAAATTTCAATTTGGAAAACACTCTCATAACACGATTTTATGATTGGAGAAATGTTCCAAATATAATTGAAAAAATTGAGAATAAAATAATGACTGAACAGGAAATTCAGCACAAATACAAAACAAGAGGTTTTGCATGAACACACAAGATTATTTTTTAGATATTGAAAAAAATGTAAAAAAAGTTTATGAAATAGCGAATGAAGCGCGAGCTAAAAATTTAGATCCTGTAAATAAAGTTGAAACTCCTATGGCGATGAATATGGCGGAAAAAGTTGTTGGAATTATTTCTACAATTTATCCTCAAATGGAAGGTTCTGGAATAGCAAATAGAATTTTAGAATTAGAAAAAGAATTTGGAAAATTAGATACCACTGTTTCATTTAAAATTGCTGAAGAAGTTGCTAAGCAGAAGTTTTGCAAATTTGCAAGTTTGCTAGAAGCAATTAATGCTGGTATTAGAATTGGGTTTGCATATCAAACTACAGGTGTTGTATCTTCCCCTATTGAAGGATTTACTGAATTAAAGTTGGGAAAAACTCGCGATAATAAAGATTATTTTAAAGCTTATTTTTCAGGACCAATAAGAAGTGCAGGAACTACTGCAAGTTGTGTAGCATTAATGATTATTGATTATCTTAGAGAATTATTTGGGTATGCTAAATATGATCCTACTGAAGATGAGATTAAACGATATATTACAGAAAATACTGATTATCATGAACGTGTAACTAATTTACAATATTTCCCTCTTGAAGAAGAGATGGAATTTTTAGCAAGAAATCTTCCAATACAAATTGCAGGAGAGCCAACAGAAAAGCTTGAGGTTTCTAATTATAAAAATTTGGAAAGAGTTGAAACTAATTATATTCGCGGAGGAATGTGCTTGATATTTTCTGAAGGGCTTGCTCAAAAAGGTCCGAAAGCTTTTAGACTTTACAACAAAGCAAAAAAAGATGGATTGACTATCACAGGTTTTGATTGGATAAGCGGGTATATAGAATTACATGAAAAATTAACAAGTGCAAAAGGAAAAAAAACAGGAGATAGTGTTCCTGTTTATATCAAAGATCTTGTGGCTGGAAGACCTGTTTTCGGGCATCCTTCAAAATCAGGAGGATTTAGATTCAGATATGGAAGAAGCAGAGTTTCTGGATTCAGTGCAGTTTCAATGCATCCTGCAACAATGGCGATAAGTGATTCTTTTATTGCAATTGGGACACAACTAAAAATAGAAAAACCAACAAAAGGATGTGTTGTTACAACATGTGATTCTATAGACGGACCAATTGTGAAATTATTTAATGGAAGCGTTAAAAAACCAAAAACAAAAGATGAAGCTAAAAAATTATATCCTGATGTTGAAGAAATTATTTATCTTGGAGATATGCTGTTCCCTTTTAGTGATTTAGCAAACAGAAATGCAAATTTTATCAAACCAGGATATGTTGAAGAATGGTGGAAATTGGATTTAAAACAAAAAAATAATGAAGCAGAAAAAGGAATAAATTGTTTTGAGGTTTCTTTAGAAAAAGCAATTGAATTAAGCAAGGAGTTTAATATTCCACTTCATCCAAATTATATCTTTTATTGGACACAAATTTCTAAGGAAGAATTTTTTTCTTTAATAAAATGGATTAAAAGTTCAAGATTTGAAAATAAATTAATTCTTCCATATAATAAATCTGAACAGGAAAAATTTAAGGAAGGAAAAAGAGCCTTGGAACTTTTAGGAATTGAACATGATGTCACTATAGAAAATGTTGTGTTAAATGAAATTAACAGCAAAGCATTATTGATTAATCTAGGAATTGATATATTTGAAAATAATCTGTTAAGTTCTATTGATGAAAGTAAATTTAACCTCGACAAATCTGTTTTAGAAATTATTAATTCTGTTTCCAACTTTGTTGTTAAAGATAAGGCGGGAGAATTTATTGGTTCAAGAATGGGAAGACCCGAAAAAGCTAAATTAAGAAAACTTATTGGAAGTCCTAATCTCCTTTTCCCAATTGGTAAGGAAGGAGGAAGATTAAGAAGCTTGCAATCTGCTTGTGATGAAGGAAAAGTAAGAAGCACGTTCCCTATTAACTATTGTGAAACTTGCAAGAAAGAAACAATTTATTCTTCTTGTGAAAATTGCGGAGCAATTACAAAGAAACTTTTTTATTGCAAAGATTGTGATAAAGTTTCTTCTGAAGTATGTGCAGAACATCAAAAAGTTCAAACTTATCAAACAAAAGATTTAGATGTTAAACATTATTTTGACAAAGCTGTTGAGAAATTAAAACTTGAAAAAATAGATATTCCTCCTTTAATTAAAGGAGTTAGAGGAACTTCTTCTGCAGAACATCATATGGAAAATATATGCAAGGGAATTTTGAGAGCAATATATAATCTCCAAGTTAACAAAGACGGAACAATAAGATTTGATGCAACAGAACTTCCGATAGTTTCTTTCAAACCAAAAGAAATTTCTGTCAGTGTTCAAAAAATAAGAGAATTGGGATATGATAAAGATATTTATGGAAATGAAATTACTGATGAAAATCAAATCATAGGAATGATGCCTCATGATGTTATTCTTCCATGCTCTTCTGAAACTCTTGATGAAAAAGCAGATGATGTTTTTGTTAATGTTTGCAATTTTATTGATGATTTGCTTGTCAAATTTTACGGACAAAAATCTTTTTACAATATTAAAAAAAGAGAAGACTTAGTTGGACAAATGGGGGTTTGCATGGCTCCGCATAATTGCGCAGGAGTAATTTGCAGATTTATTGGATTTTCAAATACTCTTGGACTTCTTGCCAGTCCATACATGCATGCAGCAATAAGAAGAGATTGTGACGGAGATGAAGCAGCAGTAATGCTTCTTGGAGATGTGTTGCTGAATTTTTCAAGAAAGTTTTTACCAGGACATAGGGGGGGAACGCAGGATGCTCCTCTTGTTTTAAATGGAAAGATTGACGCAGGTGAAGTTGATGATCAAATTCTTGATTTTGAAATGGTAGATGAATATCCTATTGAATTATATCATCTTGCTGAACAAGGAAAACATTCTTCTGAACTTAAAATAAATAATGTAAAAAGATGTTTGAAAGAAAATAAAGATCCTTTTGTGGGAATTGGACATACACATGAAACTACAAATTTTAATGACGGAATTGTTTGTTCTTCTTATAAATTTCTTGAAACCATGCAGGACAAGGTAAATCATCAAATGGGGCTTGTTGAAAAATTAAGAGCAGTTGATACTTCTGATACTGCAAGATTAATTGTTGACAGACATTTTTTAAAAGATTTGAAAGGTAACCTGAAAAAATTTTCAATGCAGGGATTTAGATGTGTTAAATGCAATGAGATTATGAGGCGTCCTCCTCTTACAGGGGTTTGCACAAAATGTGGAGGAAAAATTATCTTTACAATTAATGAGGGAGGAATAAAGAAATATCTTGAGCCTGCAATTAATCTTGCAGAGAAATATCATCTCTCAACTTATATGAAACAAAATCTGCAAATTGTAAAAGATAACATTGATAGTGTATTTGGAAAAGAATTAGAAAAGCAAAAATCTATTTCTGATTTTTTTTAGATTTTTGTTTGCGATGATTTTCTAACAAAAATACATCGGAAGCAGGAAGCTTTGGGGAAGTGGTTTTAAAAAAGATGGAGTTTGTAACAATTAAAAAATATTTGGGAGAAGGATGGTTAGGAAAACAAATCTTATTTATTGAGGAGGGAAAATGGATAGAAGATGAAAGAAAAAAAACTAAGGAAATAAAAAATATTGGGTATTTTTTTTTTAGAAAAGATTGAACAACTCCTTAAAAAATTTGAAAATATAGAAGGTTTTTCTCAATGGGTGGTTGATGCAAAAAACCCCAAAAATTTTGAAGATTTTTTCTTTGAATTATTAGTCTTAGAAAATTTATTTAAAAAAACAGATAAATTTATCTTAAAACCTGAAAATGAGATTAGTGGTTCTGTTTTGGAAGCTTCTTTGGAAAAACAGGGAATTTTTTCATACATTGAATGTACAAAATTAGATTCTATCCCCCTAAATGTTTTGAATAAAGTTAATAGTTTATTTAATAAATCTACTCAAAAGTTTAGAGGAAAACAAGGGATTCATTTCCTGGGGGTTTTTAATTTTTTTGAATATCCTAATGGAATAGAAAAACAAAATCCTAAATTAAATTATATGATCGAGATAATAAAAAAAATGTTTAGAAGAGGAAAAGGTTCTAGGGTTTTAGCATTTGTTATTACTAATATTTTTGTTGCATATAATCCCAAATTAGATAATAGTTTTGTTCAAAAGAGATTTTTAATAGTTCCTAATCCTTCTAAATTTAATAAAGAGTTTAATTCTTTCTTTGATTCAATCTTCGATGTTGATGAAATTCAAAATTATTAAACGATTAGAATTTTATAATAGGATTTAAAAAGAGGCCTACCCTTACTTTAAAATAAGTCAAGAAGACTGGAATTGGGCCTCAACACCTTATCCTTCTTGAGAATATTTTTGAGCCACTCCGAAAGAAGGAGTGGATTCTCTACCCCCTAGTTTTCAAAATGTTCCTTTTTGAGCTTAGAGGTTCTTCTTGA
Organism: Candidatus Pacearchaeota archaeon; assembly: GCA_023228065.1. The sequence goes on from JALOBX010000001.1 coordinate 6,683, forward strand.
TTATGATTTTAATACTTTTATTGTGAATAATCTTCTATCTTCTAATTTTTCTTCCATCGGAAAAAAATTCATTGATTTTTCCATTTTTTTTACATTTAAATTAATTCTACTAAATAAGGAATTCCCTGAACAATACATCAAATCTGACCTTCCACTTTTACCTAATTTTAATGTTTTATCTTCCTTTATCTTTAAAAATTCAAAACCAATAAAAAACTTTTCATCATCTTCTTTTATATACACTCTTACATAACTTCTATCCTTAAGATTATTCTTTCTAATAAATTCTGAATTGAACCTGATATATCTTGTTTTTGTGAAAGTTATTTTAGCTTCGGAGCTTCTAGTTCCTGCTTCAAATATCTCCCATCTATCTTGTTTCATACTTCTTTCTAAGTAATAATACTATTTAAACATTTCTTTTTCTTAAACCATTCATTCTCTCTATTATCTATCTTTATAATACCTTAAAATTACCCCTAAATCACCATCATCCCATAATAAATCATAGTAGGAATCAACAAACATCCCATCATATGCGTCTTTTTTACTGGAAGGGAATTGCAAAATATCCCTGTTAATGTTGAAGCTACTAAAACCAACAAACCAAAAAATCCAGAAAAGATAAATACAATTATGGTTACAAAGATTAAAGTTGCAACTGAAAGAATTGTATAATTTATTTTATTTATTCTTTGAGAAAGGAATCTTGTAAGATATTTTGTAAGAAAAAAAGAAATTACTCCGCTTATTAAAACTGCGAATAAGATTAGAATTAAAATCTTCCAAGAAAGAGTTCCAATTAATTCCTGAATTGCAGCAGCAGCTCCTGTTCTTGTTTTTGAAATTGCATACAAAGAAACAAAAGACAAACCCATAACTAAAATATTTGTTGCTCCAATCAAAATAAGAAATCCTTTTCTATCTGTGTGAGATATAGTATTTCCAAGAATTGCGGCTTGCCCGCTTCCTAATCCTGGAAGAAAACCGCATAAAGGAGAAGCAAGAACAGAACCAAGTAGCGGGCGAAATAGTTTTTCTTTTGGATTTGTTATTTCTTGCGGAGGAATTTTAATTTTATTCTTAATACTTGTAATAATCATAGAACTTCCAAACAATCCTGTAAGAAGTGGAAGCAATGGCTCTTTAATATTAAGATTTAAAACACTTAATCCTAACACTCCAGAAATTAAAAAAACAAAGATTGCAAGAAATTTATTTTTTTCTGTAAAAATTAAAATTCCAGAAGTTGCCAGCAATATCCAAAACATTACAGAATGAATTGGCGCGTAAATTTTTTCTATTCCAAAAGAAATTGGAAATGCAATAACTAACAAAACAAATATTGCAAAAATTCCGCCATAAGCAGTAAGCATAACTGCTTCATACCCTTTTCCTTCCTTTAACATTTCATGTCCTGGGAGAATGGAAAGCTGTGTATCTGTATCAGGACAGCCAAGAAAAATAGAAGGAATAAAATCAGTAAAAGTATGAGTAATCGCCATTGATGCTATAAAAATAATAAGATAAATTGGAGATATTCCAGAAAAAATTGTTGCAGACAAGCCAATTAAAATTGCACCAACTGTATTTATATGAATTCCAGGTAATAATCCTGTGATAGTTCCTGCTAAAACTCCTATTAAAATTGAAATAAAAATTTCTAACAGCATAAAATAAAAAGGACAAAATTGATTTTTTAATTTATGTGGGTTTCAAAAGATTTAATAATAATCAACTTCTATTTTTTTTATGGATGTTCAGGAAAGATTTGAATTAATCAAGAGGAATACAGAGGAAATAATTACTGAAGATGAGTTAAAGGCTCTTTTGAAAAAGAAGAAAAAACCTGTTGTTTATTGGGGAACTGCAACTACTGGAAAACCTCATATTGGGTATTTATTTCCTGCATTAAAAATTGCAGACTTATTACAAGCAGGATTTCATGTAAAAATTCTTTTAGCTGATTTGCATGCGGCATTGGATAATGTTCCTTGGGCTGTTGTTGAAAAAAGATATAATTATTATGAAAAAATTATTCCTTTATTAATCAAATCTATCGGAGTTGATATTAAAGATTTAGAAATTATAAAAGGAAGCGAAATGCAACTTAAACCAGAATACATGTATGATGTTTTAGAAATGTCTTCTCATGTTTCTGTTCATGATGCTACAAAGGCTGCTTCTGATGTTGTTAAGATGGGAGATAATCCCAAGCTTTCTGGAATTATTTATCCAATAATGCAAGCAATGGACGAGCAATATCTTGATGTTGATTGTCAGCTTGGAGGAACAGATCAAAGAAAAATTATGGTTATGGCTAGGGAAAATCTTCCTAAGATAGGATATAACGCACGAATTGAAATAATGAATCCTTTAATTCCGGGATTAATAGGAAAGAAAATGTCTGCATCTGATGAGAAATCTAAAATTGATTTGCTTGATGATTCTGAAACAATTAAAAAGAAATTAAATAATGCAGATTGTGTTGCAGGAAATCCAGATAATGGTGTAATGGCTTTTGTTAAATATGTGATTATGACAATTAAACAAGATAATAAAGAACATTTTGTGGTGAAGAGAGATAAAAAATATGGCGGAGATTTGAGATATTCTGATTATCAAGAAGTTGAAAAAGATTTTATTTCAAAAGAACTTCATCCTTTTGATTTAAAGATGGCTGTTGCAGAAGAAATATTTAATATTTTAAAACCAATTCAGAAAGAGAGGAAATCTTTAGAGAAATTGGAGAAGGAAGCTTATGAAAAATAAAAAATCTAACTGTATTGATTTTGAAGATTTTGTAAAAGAAATGTTAGAGAAAAGCCAAAGCCCAAAATTATATGAACAGGCAATAAGGGATGAAGAAGAAATAAATACTCTTTCAAGCGAGACTTTGAGGCAGTATATTAATTATTAAAATGACATATCAAATTGAAGTTGATTATGTTTCTAATGCTTGTGGGGTAACTTATTGGCCAGAAAAAACTTTTGAATATAAAGGAAATATTATAGAAGCCTGCAATTACAGAATGAATCAAATTCTTGAAACGAATGAATATGGATTAGATGATACTAATATCACTCGTGCAAGGGTTTACAAATTTCCAAAGGGAAAAGATAAATATTCCAGTATAGAAGTTCTTGTAGTTGATTATAGAGAGGGAGAATTAAAAATAGATTTTAACATTAAAGATTTTGTAATAAAAATATAATTATTTCTTAAAAGAATTAAATATCAATACCACACCGAGAGCCATTGAAGCTATTGGAAGAATAAAATTATCTAATTTTAAATCTGCAGATGCAATCACTGCCCCTGATGGAGATATTGTTCTATAAACAAAAACTCCAATTCCAAAAAGAATTAATATTGCACCAAGTCCTTTTGTAAAATACCTGCTTAAATTACGATACCATCCCAAATTTTGCAAACTTCTCTTTTCATGAGCACCCCAGAAAGGTGAAATATAAAATTCATTAATCTCTCTTTTGCTGTGTTCTTTTACAATTCCTTTATCTTCCAAATTTTTAAGAGTTTTGTAAATTTCTTTTATACTTAATTCTTCTCCACTATTCTCTTTAATATATTCTTTAAGAACTTTTATTGGTACTGATTCATTTGCTCCTCTCTTTAAACTTCTTATAATTAAATCTTCTTCAGGAGTAAATTTGCTTATTTTCTCTTCTAATTTTCCACTTTTATCTCCTTCTAAATATGGTTCAGAATCTCTTTCCATTTTATTTTAATCCCCATCTATTTCTCTTAACATAATATTACCAGAATAAAATTGTATTTAAATTTATCTCGTTTTGAATTCAATAACATCCATATCTTTCATTTTATGAGCAAGCCCCACAACTTGTCCAGGATATTTTGATGAAGGCCCCCAAATTCTTGTTTCTTTAATTTTCTTTGAAAAACCCTTTAAAATTTTTTCAGCAACTTCCTTAACACTGCTTTCTGGGAAGAGAATTATTGGCTTGTTACTTTTTTGTTTTCCAGGCTCTTTTGTATAAACCCTTATTTTTCCAAAACTTTTGAACAGTTTTTCTTTTAATTCTTCAATTCCTTTTTTTGTTTTTGTAGAAATTAAAACAAAATCGTATTTTCTATATTTTGATTTTAATGTTTCTTTTATCTTCCTTTCTTCATTTTCAGAAAGCAAATCAATCATATTAAAAACAATTATTTTTTTCCCAGGAGCATTGGTAATTTTTTTCTCTATTTCTGCAATCTGACTTATTTCTGTTATCAATATTAAAACAGAATCTGCAGAATTTGCAACCCCCCTATCATAATAATCTGATTCGACTGCAGGAACCTCTATCATTTGAATTGAAACTCCATTATAATCCATCATTCCAATAACCGGTATTTTAGTAGTAAAATCATAATTACCTATCTCTGGTTTTGCATTTGTCAAAAAAGAAATCAACGAAGACTTCCCTGTTCTTGTTTTTCCAATAATAACCACCTGCAAATCTTCTTTTTTAATCCCGAGTCCTGCTCTTGAAGCCTTTCTTGATTTTTTTTCCTTGTCTAATTTTCCTTTTAATTTTATATGTCTTGTTTTCAAATTTGCAAGCATCTTTTCAGAAGATTTATGCTTCGGGCATTCTCTAATCATTTCTTCCAAATATTTTAGCCTCTCTTCATCTGTTTGGGCATTTAGAAACTTTACCTCTGCTTGTTGATAGAAAGGAGATTGATTTGTTGAAGCCATGCTAAGACACTAAGAACCAAGGGTTCCTAATACCTCCTATTTCCTTTTTAATCTTCCCACTAAATTTCTGCTCAAGGCTGATTGTCATGGTAAAATCTTTAAGAAGCTTTTACTTAAAAAATTAATGACTTCCTCTATTTTATCAAAAATCCGCTCAAAACGAGAATTTTCACAGCTTCCTGAAAAAGATATAGAAATTGCTTTCAGCCATTTTGAAAAAAGACAGGCAAGCGAAGAAGAGAAAATAAAAATAACTAAAGAGCTTTTGAGAAAATTGTTTAGTGCATTTGTTAGCCCAAAGCTTTTATCTTTGAAAAATAAAGAGCCAGAATGGATTTTAAGAAAACATATTTCTACTAGGGAAAGATTACCTTACTATGAAGAAATTTACAAAAAAATCTTTGGAAAAGAAAAAAATGCAAGTGTAATTGATTTAGGTGCTGGAATAAATGGATTCAGTTTTAAATTCTTTGGTAAAAATGTTAATTATACTGCGATAGAATCTGTCGGACAACTAGTTGAATTAATGAATTATTATTTCAAAGAAAAGAAGATTCAGGGGGAAGCGGTTCATTTAAGTTTGTTTGAAAAAGAAAAAGTAAAAAAAATAATTGAAAAAACAAAAAAACCAAGAATTATTTTTTTGTTTAAGGTGATTGATGCTCTGGAATCATTGAAGGCAGATTATTCAAAAGAGTTAATTAAAGAAATTGTTCCTCTTGCAGACAAAGTTGTTGTAAGCTTTGCTACAAGAAGCTTGGGAAACAGGCAAAAATTTAAGGCAAAAAGAAATTGGATTTTAGATTTTATCAAAGAAAATTTTGATGTTCTTGATGATTTTGAGGTTGAGGGAGAAAGATATATCCTCTTTAACAAAGGGGTTTCTTTTTAAAAAAGAAACTACCATGGTAGAAAAATTGTGAGAGTATAAAAAGTTTAAATATCCTTTTCTCTTTTTCTAATTATGGAACAAAAGTTTTACAGAAAAGTGCTAAAAAATGGGATGACTATCTTTTTTGAAAAAAGAAACATTCCTGTTGTTGCTGTTGCTTTTGCAGTAAGAAATGGCGGAATTAATGAAACCATTGCAGAAAAAGGAATTTCTCATTTTATAGAACACATGCTTTACAAAGGAACTCCCAGCAGAACTGCTAAGCAAATTGCTGAAGAAATAGAAAAAAAAGGTGGAGATTTAAATGGATTTACTGATGAAACAATTACTGCCTATTGGTGCAAGATGCCGAGCAGATATTTGAATGTTGCTCTTGAAGTTTTAAGCGACATGATAAAAAATCCATTATTTGATGCGAAAGAAATGGAAAAAGAAAGAAAAGTTATTTTTGAAGAGATTAAAATGAGAAGAGACAATCCCCATATTTATGTCCTTGACAACATTCAGAGAGAATTATATAATGGAACCTTGGGAAAAAATTTAATTGGAACTCATGAAACAATGACAAAAATAGACCGAAATAAAATCATAAAAAAATTTAAACAAATTTATCAGCCAAATAATTTAATCTTGGGAGTTGTTGGTGATGCTAATTTTGAAGATATTGTTTATTTTGCAGAAAAAAATTTCGGACACATGAAAGGGAAAGTTCCCAAAATTAAATTCTCTACAAAAAATGGCTCTAAAATTGAAAAAAGAAAAGGAATTGACCAAGCAAATCTTGTTCTGGCTTATCATGTTCCTCTTTCTGGAGATAAGAAAAGTTATTCTGCTGAAGTACTTGGAACTTTAATGGCTGGAGGAATGTCATCAAGACTTTTTAGTGAAATAAGAGAGAAAAGAAATCTTGCTTATTCTGTTAAAGGGGATTCAAATATCAACAGATTTTTTGCATATAATACTATTTTTGTGGGAACAACTAAAAAAAATGTGGAAATTGTAAGAAAAATTATTTTAGAGGAATTTAAAAAAGTTGCAGAGGGGCTTGATGATAAAGAATTGAAACAAGTCAAGGAACAATTGATTGGAAATTATCATATTTCAATGGAAGATTCCCAAATGCAATTGCTTAATCTTTTATTGGAAGAAATTGACGGAAATGCAAAAGAATTTTATGAATATGAAAAAAATATTAATTCTGTAAAATTGGAAGATGTTAAGAAACTCGCGAAATTAAAGAAGTATAGTCTTTTGGCTTTGGTTCCACAGGATTAACCTTTTAAATTCTCTTTCTTAGCTAATTTCATGTTTATAGTAAAAGTGCCTGGAATTAACGGGCTGGGAAAAACTGCTGGATGCGAGAGGGCAGGAAATGCAATTATTGAATCACTTAAAGAGATTCACAGCAATGAACAAGGAAATATTATTGATACAGATGTTCTTGACTTAGAAGAAATTCATTTGAACAATTCCAATCTTGAACTTACCAATAAATTAATCTATGAAAACTCTCTTGAAACTTTTGAAACAAAACCAAAAGTTATTTTTTTGGGAGGAGATCATTCAATAAGTTATTCTATTGGAAAAGCTTTTATGGACAATTGCAAGAAACAGAAAAAGAAACCCTGCTTGATTATTTTTGATGCTCATGCTGACTGCATGGAACCGATGAAAGAGCCAACTCATGAAGAGTGGCTTAGAGCTTTAATTGAATCTGGATTTCCTTCAGAAAATGTTTTGCTTGTCGGAGCAAGAAATATTGAAAAAAGCGAAATTAAATTCATAAAAGAAAAAAAGATTAAGACAATCTCAATGAGTTCACTTACAGAAGACTTGCCTGAAATGTGCGATACAATAATGGAATTTTCAAATGGTAAAGAACTTTATGTTTCAATTGATGTTGATATAATAGATCCTACTTTTGCTCCTGCTACAGGTTATCCTGAAACAGGGGGATTAACAAGCAGACAATTTCTTTATTTAATCCAGAGAATAAAAAAAATAAAAACTCTTAGTGCTGTGGATATTGTTGAGATTAATGAGAAAAAAGATAAAGATAAAATCACAATCAAATTAGGTGCAAAAATTCTAGCTGAACTAATTTAAAATGCGAACCTTTATTGCTATTGATATTCCCGAAGAAGTTAAGGAAAAAATAATAGAAATACAAAAACAACTTCCTGAATTTAAAGGAAAATTAACTGAAAAAGAAAATCTGCATTTAACATTAAAATTTCTTGGAGAAGTTAATGAAGAAAAAATTGAAAGAGTAAAAGAGGAATTAGGAAAGATTAAATTAAAAAGTTTTAAGGCAGAAATTGATTCTATTGGGGTTTTTGACAATATAGAATCTAAAAATTATTCTTCAAAATTAATTGTATGGCTTCATGTGAAAAACTGCAATGAACTCCAAAAAAAGATAGACAATCAATTTTTTAAATTATTTGCTCGCGAAAGAAGATTTATGGGGCATTTAACCATTGCAAGAATAAAGAAGATTAAAGATAAGAAAAAATTTCTTGAAGAAATAAATAAAATAAAGCTATCTTCAATGAATTTTTTTGTAAAAAGTTTTGAATTGAAAAAATCTGTATTAACAGAACAAAAGCCAGTTTATGAAACTCTTGAGAGTTATAATTTAAATTAGGAATATAACTAAGAAAGACTTTTTGATTTTATATAACTTTTGCATTGTAAAATATATTTGCAATATTGAATTTGTTTAAAAAGAAAAGACTACCTATTATATTTTAATGAGTTTAACAGAAAATTTAAAAGAAGAATATCTTAAAAGATGCATTGATTCTTGCAATGACAGAGGATATACTGGGCTTTCTATAGATAGAAATAGTATCAAAGAAGAAATAATGAAGAAGTATTCTAACGGAAATCAAGAAGAAATTAAATTCGCTAAGAAGTTAATTGATTTATTTGATAAAGAAGTATTTTCTTTTCTAGATGAAATAACAACTCAAAAACATTTTAGAATATTTTCCTGGCCAAGCCTTTATGAACCTGAGATAAGAAAAAGGATTAATAATAATCTTGGTTAAATATTCAAAATGACTAATAATCTATTAAATCATTCTTTTAAATTAGAAAGCAAATTTTGTCATAATTGTGATGGGGAATTAAATTCTCTTGATGAATTGTTTGATAATCTTGATTTTAGAAAATTACAGAAAAATTTTGGAGATAATATGGGCGGGAAAGAATTTCCGCGTTATGCATGCATTAATTGCGGTACTATTTATGATAAATATTGCAACACAAGAGATTATAGCTTGACTTTCTTAAAAAGACTTGTCTATTAATAATCTTCATTAACAATTTTGAAAACTTCTGCCTTTACCCCTATAATTTTTTCTAATTCTTCAAGAGGAGTATTAAAAATATTTTTTAAAGTTTTAAATTCTTCCAGAAGTTTTTTTGCATTCTTCGGGCCTATTCCTGGAAAAGCTTCGAGTATAAACTGCATCCTTTCTTTTTTATTTAATGATTTCTTTGAAACATTCAGTGATGATTCTTTTTCTTTTCTTTTTGCTAGGACAGAAATAAATTTTGCAGTATCTTCAGAATTTTTTGAGAATATTATTGGTATCTTGTGTTTGAGAATTATTGACAGCAAAAAACCACGAATTGCATTTGGATTGATTCCTTCACAATCCTCTGAATAAAGTTCCTGTTCTTCAATCCCTTCTATTATCAAAAACTTTTTTTCATACTGCTGAAGCTCTTCCAGCTGTCTTACAAGCCTTTTATTTATCATTGAAGAAATAAAATCAGAAACAGTCTTTCTTTCTATTGCAATATTATTTACAAGATAATCTGCAACTTTTAATTCCCTTAATTCTGTTTCAAAACCAAGTTTAATCAGTTCTGCAACAACTAAAGAACCTTTTTCCCGATAATCAATTATAATTTTTTGCTTTTCTTTTGGTTTGTCAATAATCCTTTTTTCTGGTCTTGAAAAAATATTGAATATTGGTTTTGTGTGAATGACTTTCATTTTGATATTTATTTTACAAAACCTATTTCTTTAAAAACTAATTTATTATAAAAAACATATGAACAAAAAAGAGATTTATGCAAATTATTTAAGGGAAGCATATAATTTTGCCTCGCAAAATTCACAAGACCCAAATACTCAAACAGGAGTTGTTGTTATTAAAAATCCCAAGATTTTTTCTTTAGATAATATCCTTTTCAAGGGCGCAAACAGACTTCCTACAGGAGTTAAATATGAAGATTCTCTTGTAGTTAAACCTAAGAAATATGATATGATTGCTCATGCCGAAAGAGATTGTATCCATAAAGCTCATTATAACAATATTTCTCTTAAGGGAGGAATTATGTTCTCACCCTGGCTACCTTGTGCTCCGTGTGCTGAGGCGATAATAAATTCGGGAATTGTTAAGGTTGTCATGCATAAGGAAATAAATGATATTACTAATGCTGGAACTGGAAAGGATTGGGGGGACAGCCAGAAAAATGCTTTAGAATTATTTGAGAAAGCAGGAATAAGTTACGAATTCTTTTCTCATAAATTTGGGGACGGACTAAAAATCAAGTTCAGAGACAATTATATTGAATTATAATTAAAATAATATTTTATCCCAATCATATTTTTAAACTATCTTTTTTATATCTTTTTATGGAGAGACCTTCAAAAGAAGAACATTATCTAAATCTTGCTCTTGAAAATAGCAAAAGAAGCACTTGTTTAAGAAGACATTTTGGAGCAATTATTATCAAAAATGATTCTATGATTTCTGCAGGTTACAATGGTTCTGTTAGAGGAGCTCCTAACTGTCTTGAATACGGATGCCTGAAAGATAAACATAAAATTGATGCAGGGAAAGGATATGATTTTTGTAGGGCAGGGCCAATGCATGCAGAAGTTAATGCTATAGTCAATGCAGCAAGACATAATGGCGGAACTTTGGATTCTACAATTTATATTGCAGGAGAATATGCAGATGGTATAAAGGGACTTTCAGATTCTTATCCCTGTAAAATCTGCCAAAAAGAAATTATTAATGCAGGAATTAAAGAAGTAATTATAAGAAAAGCAAATGGTGGGATAGAAAAATTTGTAGTAAATGACTGGATTAAAGAAGCGTGGGAAACTGAAGACAAAGACATTAAGGGGTTTTATTAATAATTTCTAACTTCCCAGATTATTGTATCTTTTTTATCAAGACCGACTGGTTTTGTCCAAGAACTAAATTCAACAATATCGTTTGGAAACATATCCATAATATTCATTAAATCTTCATAACTTTGATTAGATATCTTATTTTGAAGCATTATCTTTGCACGAAGTCCTTCAACCTGACTTGAATTTTGTTTTAGTGCAATGTTCATTGGTTCCTTTAGAGTACTATAAAATAGACAAAGTCCATTTTCATTTCTAGTAATCTCCCCCTGAATTGAAATATAATCATCTGGCATAGATTCATTAAAAGTTATTTCTTTTTCTAAAACTCCTTCTCTTCCCATCTCTTTAATCATTTCCTGAATATTTTCTACTGGAACTTTATATTTCACACTAGTTCTTATTGCCCCTTTTTTTGATCTCATTGAGACTTTTCCTAACCATCCATCTGCAATAATTTCTTCATAGGAATTCCAGGTTAGAGGTTTGTTTCCGAAAAAACCTGATTGGTATAATGCATAACATTCTTCTTTAGTCTTAATTGTTTTTGGGTCTCTGGAAAAAACCTTATCAATAAGATATACAGATTTTCCAAATTTTTCTTTTCTTTTTTCCTGCAATAATTGAAATGATTCTTCTTTTTTCTTTTCTCCTACAATAAACTCCTCAAAAGATTCAAAATTTAAAAAAATCTTATCTGAATGATACCTAAGCCAAGGATGATTCTCTTCTTTTGAAGTAATAATACTATAAGCTTCTTTTCCAAACATCTTGTTATATACCATTTCTTGAAAGGTTCCAATACTTCGATTTTTATCTGTTATAAAAACAGAACCTCTGACAGAGGGATGTTTTATTATTCTTAAATCAGCATCAATTACAATGTCTGGAGATTTTAATGTAGCATAATCTACTGCCCCCACTTTTTTCATTTCTTTATCTTCTGCACAATCATCATAAAATGGATTGATTAAATTAATTCCTGTTCTTTCTTCAAATTCTAATTCCCATTTTCTTACTCTTTCTTTTGATTTTTTTGGATGCCCTAAATAGAAATTCCATCCCACCATCATAAAAAAAGTTGGTCTTTAATTAAAAGCATTTATGTCCTCAAAACTATCTTTTTTAGGATTATCATTCTAACTTTTTTTGAACCTCTATCTTATCTTTTTTTGACATTTCATCTTTTATATTTTTTATTGTGGTGTGCATTTTCTTTTCCTTTGCATTAGCTACATAATAATAGGTTTCGTCTCTTGTGCTTTTTGTTATAAGCATTATCAATTTTCCTGCCATTAATCTTGCGGTTCTTCCACTTCTCTGAATTTTTCTTATTGCTGATGGTACTGATTCATAAAAAATAACCATATTTACTTCAGGAATATCAAGCCCCTCTTCTCCGATTGATGTTGCACATAAAACATTTATCTCCCCTGAAGAAAATTCCTCAATCATTTTTTTCTGCTCTTTCTGGCTAAGTCCTGAAATTTCTTCCCGATTTGTTTTTTTCGCCTGCCCTACAAAAACTTTCGCTTTTATTCCTGGAATTTTATTCATTGTTTTTGAAATTACTGCAGCAGTATTTCTGAACTGAGTGAAAATTAAAATTTTTGTTTTAATATTTTTAGCCTGTTCTATTGCGATAATTTTTATTAATTCCTCCATTTTTGGATGTTCAATATTTTTTGCGAGAAGTTCATTTGACTTTAAAAAAACAGAACTAAATTCTGGCTTGCTTACTAATTTTATTACACCTTTGCTTTTTTTATCTGATGCTTGCTTGAATAACTCTCTTAGATAATCATTAAAACTTGAAAGAGTTTGTGTCTCAAGAAGTTCTATTGCATGCTGTAATTTTATTGCACTTGCGCATGTAGAAGCAGCAAGAAGATAATTAAAATTTTTATTTCCTCTGGATATTGTTCCCATTATTTTTTTCTGCAATTCAATCAGCCCTACTTTTGAAGAGTTTCCAAAAAATAATCCCCTGTTTTTTAATTCATCTATATAATTGTTAAAAATCTTTTTCAAACTTATTCTCATTTTTTCAAACTCTTCTGGAAAATCTATTACTACCTTTTCAAATTCTAATTCCTGCAAATAAGGTTTAACATCCTCGCTATCACGGGTTTTAACTTCAACTTCTTCAATGGAAAGATTTTTGCATATTTCTCTTATCTTAGCCATGTCAGAACCAGGGGATGCAGTAAGCCCCATAATTCTTGGATGTGCTGATTGTTCTTTATACTTTTGAGCTACGTAATTATAATCATAATTTTTTATGCATCTATGAGCTTCATCTTCAATAAGGAGACAAACATCTTTTAGATTGTATAATCTTTTATTCAAATCATTTGCAATGCATTGAGGAGTTGAGAAGATAATATCTGATGTCTGCCAAAGTTTTTTTCTATTCTCTGCATTTATCTCTCCTGTAAACAAAACCATCTCTGCAAATAATTCTGGGAGATGTTTTTTGAAAAAATTTATATGCTGTTCAACAAGCGGACGAGTGGGAGCCAGAAATATAACTTTTTCTCCCGGAAATTTTTTCATTCTTTCTATTGTAACAATCAACGCAATCAGCGTCTTTCCAAGTCCTGTAGGAAGAACTACCAGGCAATTTTTCTCCAAACATTTTTCAGATATTTTTTGCTGGTATTCCCTAGGAGTAATTCCTTCTAAAAATTTCATTTTATTTATATCAAGAGGAATAGTTATCACCTCTTTTATTTTGAAAAATAATCAGTTAATAAGTTTTGTTTGTTTTGTATATGCGTTTTGAATTATCATATTTTAATACGCCGCTATATACTAATTCCCCCAAACTTTGCTTTATTGTCAAACCAGAACCTATTCTCAACAATCCACCTTTATCAATAATTTCTTGGCTAAGAGATTCTAATGTAAAAGATTTTTTCTTATTTATTTTTGAGCTAAGTATATCTTTCGCAATTTCAAATTTATTTTTTGGAGGATTTTTTTTCATTTTATTTTTTATTGATTTATACTATCAACATTGCAAAAAGCATTCCAATCAAAACAAGTGAAGCCAAGAAACTCCATAAAATTAAACTGCCGAAAAATATTTTGTTTCCATCTAATTCTGAAATTGGAAGAATGTTAAAAAATGCATAATATATACTTAGTCTCGCAAAAAGAGGAAATCCTAAAAGATAACCTACTATTGCCGAGATTAAACTTATCACAATTCCTGATGCTGCAATTAGTCCAAGATGATATTCTGTTATCTCTGAGAATGTATATAATCCATGCCGTTTTGCTCCGCGATAAATTCTTGGCTTTACATCAAATACAAAACAAGCCATCCATACAAAACTTTTGAATGGGAATAAAATTAATTTAGAAAGGATTGGTAAAATTGCCCCTATCGGAAAATTTTTTATCTTTTTTCCTAATTTTTCAAATTCCCATATTTTCATTTCTATTTCTGAATCAAGATTATAAGCAATAATTTTTTTAGCAAAAATGTTTAGGAGTATTACAAGAGTTACTGCTGCAAGTGTTCCTAAAACAGCATACCAGCCTGCAAATTCTAAAGACAAATTAAGAGAAAGAGTCACAATTATAATAACTAATGGGATTACCCACATCTCTCTTTTGTTTATCATGCTTATTTAAGAGGTATTTTTTTTATAAAGTTTATCATTCGGGAAAATATTCATTCTTTTTTAATCGAATATTTTGAATTATGGAAAACTATTTAAATACAACGGGATAATTTTATCTATGAGAATAAAAAAGATTAGCGAAGTTATCGGAGCTGACGTCTTTACAGATGGAGGGGACCGTTTTGGGAGAATCCAAGAAGCTAATTTATCTGATAATAGAATTGACGGCTGGAGAATTCAGGTAAGCGGAAGTGTTACTTCTATGATTGGAGGAGCAAGAGGAGTTATTATACCTCATCAGTTTGTCAAGGCAGTTGGAGATGTTTTCCTAATTAACCGAGCAGCTTTACCAAGTCCGGACTCAAGTATAGACGAGATTCCAGAAGACTTAGCTTAATCAGTTATAAAAAAAGATGGCAGATACAACAATTTTACAGTATGACATAGTTTCAAAAATTCTTTTACCGTTCTTGTTAGTTTTCTTTATAGTATTCGCAATTCTTGAAAGAACAAAACTTTTGGGAGATAAAAAACAGATTAATGCTCTTACTGCTTTTGTAATCGGCTTGATTTTTGTTGGAGCAGTTTATCCTGTTCTTGTTGTTTCAAATTTAATTTTATTCCTTACAGTAACTATTGTAGCAGTTTTTGTTATTTTATTATTATGGGGATTTGTATTTGTGGATAATAAAGATAACAAATTAGAAAAAGGATTAAAATTAGGATTAGGAATTGTAGTCACAATTGCTTTTATCTGGGCTGTTCTTTGGGCTACTGGATGGATTAATAATTTAGGAACAATTTTTTCTGGAGGAATGGGACAGACAATTATTACAAATGCTGTTTTCCTTCTTGTCATCGGAGTTGCAATTGCTTTAGTATTAATTAATCCGAAGGGAAAGTAAAAATTTTAACGAAACATATTTAAATATAATTTCATAATTCTTTCTATGTTAAAAGAGATAGTGGTTCTTGCTAGTTATACTGCATTTGAAGGCGGACTCATAGGTGATTTATTAAATAAGTGGGCACAGATTGGTTTTTTTAGTTATCTTCTTCCTTTCTTAATAATCTTTGCCCTTGTTTTTGGAATTCTTACTAAGACAGATATTTTTAAGGGCAATAAAATGGTTAATGGAATTATTGCATTGGCTGTTGCATTAATGGCTTTGCAATTTAATTTTGTTCCAACATTCTTTGCTGAAATATTTCCAAGACTTGGAGTTGGATTAGCAATTATTTTAGGAATACTAATTATAATGGGACTTTTCTTAGACGAGACAAGTCCATGGATAAAATATATTATGCTTGGAGTAAGTGTTTTAATTTTCTACTTTATCTTAGTTCAATCAGCAGGAGCAACTGGCTGGACTTCAGGAGCATTTTGGGAAGAGAATTGGGGAAGTATTCTTGGGGGAGTTCTTGTAGTTGTAGTAATGATTGCATTAATTAATAGCCAAAATCCAAAACCTCCAACTCATCACGAATATAATCCCCCTTTTTCAAGAAGATAATTAATTTTTTTTATTAGAAATTATTTTTTTCTACGTGCTTCATCTTCAGAACTTGCTGGTCTGGATATTTGTCTTTCTTTTGATGGAGAAACCATTTTTGAAAAAGAATCCTGCATCATTCCCATTTCTTTTTTTATGCTTTCTAAATTTTGTCCATAAGAACCAACTTTTTCTAAGATTGAAATTTGCAACTTATCAATTATAGATTCTATTTTTTTAAGTCGCTCTGAAATGCTTTCTGTTTTTGTTTGGAGAACAATTGCAGCTTCTGAAACTGCATCAGTCTGTTTTTGAATCTTTTTAATTTTGTCAGAAAAAACTTGGTCTGCAATCTCTATTACAGTATCTGTATCTACTCCTCCTCCTGCTTGGGCATAACCTGCTTCGGGAGCATAATACTGCTGGGCTTCTTGCTGTTGCGGCTGGTAAGCAGCTTCTTGTTGTGGCTGATACTCTTGTGGTGCGTAATATTCTTGTGCTTGTGCAGGTGCAGGAGCTTCTCCTCCTTGAATAATTGAAGGTTGCATTTCTTCATCTCCATAAGAAACTGCATCTTTTATCTGCGCTTGTTTTAATGCATCACTAATTTCCTTCGGAGAAATTCCGCTTTGTGATAAAGAATTAACAATTTCTTCATCAGGCACTCCCTGCCTTTTCATCTGCATTATTTGATCTAAAACACCCATTTTATTTTTATATTAATTAATTGTAGTTTTTAATTTTTCTTGTTATCTCCTTAACTTTTCTAAATCTTCTTTTGTAACAAATTCCATTGGCTGAAACATCTTTGCCTGTTTTGTCAATAATTCCAAATCATCTTTTTTAGCAAATTTTGAAAACTCTCCAGATACTGTTTCTAAAAATGAAGATAATTTTTCCAATTCTTGTTTCATCTTTTCTACATCTTTTTTTATTTCCAAAATTTTCACATTTGAATTCTCTTTCATCTCTACAAGATTTTGTCCAACCAAAAGAAGCCTGTCTTTCATAACTCTTTGTTTTGCTTCAATATCCCTAATTTTTAATATTAAATCATTATTCATTGCAGCATAATCAACTTGTTCCTGTGCCATAAAACATTAACGTCGGAAGAGTTTAAATTTGTTTTTGTTGCGAAGTACTATAAAAAATTTTTGCTAGTCTTATTTTAAAAGCATACAAAATATTTTAAACTTGCCCGCTTTTTCTTCTTTATGCTGGAAAAAGAGGATAAAATATATTCTTATGAAGTCAGGAGAGAAGGGGGAGAAGATGTTCTTCATATTAATTATCTTGGTGCTCCATATGAACCAAACCTTGCAGATTACCCAGAAGTTATGGGCAGGACTGTTGATGCATTGATTGAAAATCCAGGAGTTGCAAGAATTATTTTTGCACAGCAGAAAAATTATAATTATGATTTAACTGAAACAAGTTATTTATTAGAAATTGCACAACTTTATGTTTATTTTTTAAGACAAGAAAAAATTTTATCTCAGGGAAAATTAGTAACAACAAATACTTCTGCATTTAGCAGAAGATACAATGAACTTTTTTCTTTTTTATTTCTTTTAAGACAAGATCCAATTTCTTCTTATTTTGAACTCAAAAAAATTATGATTCAATCTAAAATTCTTTATGAAAAGATTGAGCCTCAATTCAAACAAGATCAGGAAAGTTATACTCATCTTTTAGAGAAAATTATGGTTATCTTGGAAAAAACTAAAATTATCCAAGCTGCGATTCCATATCTTGATAATTATAAAAAAGGCGACAGAGAAGTTTATAGTAAGATACTCAAGCCAGATGTAATCCCTAATTTTACTTTTACAAGACTCGTTTATGATTTGCCTGATGACGCAGAGATAATTGATCAATATGAAATCGGAGAAAGTTATGATACCTCTATTGTTACAATTTTAAAGAAAAAAGGAGAGCCTAAATTTATTTATCATCTTAATCCTGTTGAGAACACTCTCGATGAAGATTATAATATGCTCCTTAATTTAGCAAGAGGAGTTTTAATTGAACATCAGCCAAAGGCAGAAGAATTCACAGATGTTGAAAGAATAAGGCAGGTTTTTTTTAATATTTCCAAAGATTTAATTCAGGATTTATCACAAACCCAAGGAATAAAAGTGAATTATTCTGATTTGAATAAACTTGCAACTATTCTTGTAAGACAAACAATTGGATTTGGACTTGTTGAAGTTCTTTTGCAGGATAAAAAATTGCAGGATATTGTATTAAACGCACCAATTCCAATGACAAGAATTTTTGTCAGACATCAGGATTTTGATGAATGTATGACAAATATTTTACCAAGTCAATCAGATATTGATTCTTGGGCAGCAAAATTCAGAATGATCTCTGGAAGACCCTTAGATGAAGCCAATCCTATTTTAGATACACAATTGGAAGTTGGAAAGATAAGAGCGAGAATTGCAATTATCCAAAATCCTCTTTCTCCCGACGGATTAGCATATGCAATAAGAAGACACAGAGAAGAGCCATGGACTCTTCCACTATTTATCAAAAATAAAATGTTGAATGCTTTTAGTGCCGGATTATTAAGTTTCTTAATTGATGGAGCCAGAACACTTTTAATTGCAGGAACAAGAAGTTCAGGAAAATCTTCTCTTCTTGGAAGCTTAATGCTGGAAATTATTCCAAAAAATAGAATTATTGTAATAGAAGATTCCTTAGAATTGCCTGTAGAGTCTCTGAGAAAATTAAATTATGATATTTTGAGAATGAAAGTTCGTTCTGCTTTATTAAAAACAACAACAGAAGTTTCTGCTGATGATGGAATAAGAACAAGCTTGAGACTTGGAGATTCATGTTTAATTGTGGGAGAAGTAAGAAGCGTTGAAGCAAAGGCACTTTATGAAGCGATGCGTGTAGGAGCTTTGGCAAATGTTGTAGCAGGAACAATTCATGGTGCAAGCCCTTACGGAGTTTTTGACAGAGTTGTAAACGATTTAGATGTTCCTGCGACGAGCTTTAAGGCTACAGACATAATTGCAGTTGCTAATCCTATTAAAACTCCTGATGGATTGCATTCGATAAGAAGACTTGTTCAGCTTGCAGAAGTAAGAAAACACTGGAAGAGTGATCCTCTTTTGGAAAATGGTTTTGTAGATTTACTAAATTATAATATAGAAAAAGATGAGATGGAACCCAGTGATGATTTAATTAATGGAGACAGTGAAATTTTAAAAGATATTGCATCAAATGTAAGGGGCTGGGCTGGAAATTGGGATGCGATTTATGATAATGTTTTATTAAGAGCTAAAATTAAACAAGAAATCGTTGATGTTGCAAAAAAAATTGGTAATGATGCAATTTTGGAAGCAGGTTTTAATTTATTATCTAATCATGAATTTCATCATATCTCTGATAAAGTTAGACAAGAAATTGGACTTCCTATGGGAGATAGAGTTTTTCCCGAATGGCAAAAATGGCTTAACGAACAAATTAAGAAAAAAATAATCTAATCCATTTTTCCCAGTTCGCTTCGCTCACATACAAAGCGATTACGCATACGCATCGCGCAAGATGAAAATTTTGCATAATGACAGAACAGAAGTTCCGCACAAATAAAAATTCAGAAGAATTTTCATAATGGACAGAAATGGCTTAACGAACAAGTAAAAAAGAAAATAATTTAATACTCATTATTCTTGCTATAAAAATGAAAAAGGGTAAAGATTACAATGTGGCGCAGGCTTATCAGGATTATGCAAGGTATGTTGAAAGATTAAGTGATAGATATAATTCTATGGATAAAGATGTCCCCGACTATAAAATAAAAACTCATGCTGATGTTTCTATTGCATATAATATGGCTGCAGAAAAATGGGAAAAAGCACATGAATATGAAAAAGCAATAAAAGATTACAGAATAGCTTCAAAATTTGCATATAATAAAAAAATAAGAGAAACGCTTAGCAATAGAATAAAATTACTAGAAAAAAATTTAAGAAGAGGAACACAAAAACAATCAATGGACTTGGAAGATTTAATTTCTTTATTTTTTGGGAGAAAATTAGCTTATCTTGTTTTTGCTTTTTTTGCTTTTTTTCTTTCTGTCTCTTCTCTTTCTATTAACCTCACAGGAAATATTATCTCTGGTTTTAAGAATATAAATCCAAATATTTTTGGCGTACTTTTATTTTCTTGCGGGTTATTATTTGTATTTCTTTTTTTAAAGAAGAAGTAAAAAATTATTTAAAGTTGTTTTAACTTGATTGATTATGAGAGACGAAGAAAAAACTTATATAGAAAAAGCTAGGGAAAACGAAAAAAATGCTAGAATTGCTCTTGTTCATCATCGCAATAGAGTCCCTAAACTTTATGAATCTGCAGGAGATAATTGGATTCAGGAAGTTAAGTCAACATTAAAGAAAATATCTCCCAGCCAAAAAAAGAGATTTTTAACTTTTGCAAAGCAAGATTATAATCATGCTCTTAATGAATATGGACATAAATTAAACAAAGAAGATTTACTCTATTCAGAAAGGCAACAAATCTTTGAATCAACAAAAAATGTAAGAAAGAAATTAAATAAATTAGAAGAAACTTTAAACAGTTTATTGCCCAATTCAGACTCAAATAATTATTCCAAAAAATCATATTATCCTGCAATAATTTCCGTATTAAGTTTTCTTTTTGCACTCTTTTTTATATCTTCTAATCTCACTGGCTTTGCAATATCCAATACTCGCGGAAATGATTCAAATATTTTAGGATTATGTTTTTTTGTTTGTGGTTTAGTTTTTACCTTTATTTATTTTAAGAATAAAAAATAGTTTTTTCTAAACATTTATTAAATATATTTCTTATTTATTAATATAAAATAAAGAGGAAATATGATACCTGGAAAACCAAACATAGATGATATTCTTAAGAAACATTCAGCAAGAATTGAACAGCGAATAAAAACAACAGAAGTAGAAAACACTAATTTCAGCCAGTCTTATTCTAAATTTAAGGAAGAAATGGCTCCGGAACTTACTAAGTATGAAAGATGGTGCCAGAGTCTGGGAAATATAATCAAACTGAATGTTGCAAAAAAAGATGAAGAAAAAATAAAAAGAAATCTTGCAATTGCACATCTTGACTTGGAGCCATGGCAGCCGATTACCCTCGGAGTTATGGTTTTTATCAGCATTTTCATTCTTGGACTTTTATTGTCTGTTGTGATTGCATTATTCAAGGGAGGGATTTCACAATTTCCTGTTTTCTTTTTTGTACTCATGGTTATACTTTCAATATTTTTATTTTATTTTACCAGCGGATATCCTGGAAGACTTGCAAACAAATGGAGATTAAAAGCGAGTTCACAGATGGTTCCTGCAATTTTGTATATTGTTGTTTATATGAGACACACGCCAAATTTAGAAAAAGCAATTTCTTTTGCTTCACAACATTTGCAATATCCTCTTGCTCTTGATTTGAAAAAAGTTTTCTACAATGTTCAGATTGGAAAATTTTCAACTATCAAAGAAAGTTTGGATAATTATCTTGACACATGGAGAGATTACTCTATAGAATTTATTGAATCGTTTCATTTAATTGAAAGCAGTTTATTTGAACAAGATGATGCAAAAAGAATTGTCACACTTGAAAAAGCTCTGCAAGTAATGCTTGATGGTGTTTATGACAAGATGCTTAGATTTACACATGATGTAAGAAGCCCTCTTACTAATGTTTACATGCTGGGAGTTGTATTGCCTACTCTTGCTTTGGCTTTGTTACCCTTGGCTTCTGCGATGGTTGGAGATGCTCTTAAATGGTATCATATTTTTATTTTGTTCAATCTGATAATTCCTTTTTTTGTTTTCTATTTAACAGATAAAGTTATGTTTTTAAGGCCAGGAGGTTATGGAGAATCAACACTTCTTGAAAGAAATCCTCTTTATCCTGTTTACAAAAGCAACAAGCCATATCTTAAAGCATTTTTAATCTGTCTTCCATTTTTTATAATTGGGCTTTTGCCTTTAATATTTCAATTTACTTTTATTCCACAAGCTTTGGGACTTAAACAAGATTATAGTTTTGCAGAAATAGGATTAGGATTTTTTGGAAGTGAATTTTTATTTGATTTTAGAGATGCTGGAGGAAAACTTGTTGGTCCTTTTGGAGTTGGTGCTTTAGTTTTTGGAGTCTTTTTTATTTTGGGAGTTTCATTATTTTTCTCGATGGCTTTCAAAGAAAAAACAAAAGGGCTGATTAAAGAAAGAGAAAAGACAAAACAACTTGAAGTTGAGTTTAACAATTCTTTATTTCAATTAGGAAACAGAATTGGAAATGGAATTCCTCCTGAACTTGCATTCAGCAAGGTTGCAGAATCAGCAAGAGGATTAAAGACAGAGGATTTTTTCAAAAGAGTAAATTATAATGTCATGCAGATGGGAATGAGTGTTGAACAGGCAGTATTTGACGAGAAGAGAGGAGCAATTGCTTATTATCCTTCTGACTTGATTGCAACAAGCATGAAAATTCTTGTAGAGTCTGCAAAGAAAGGATTGAATATCGCAGCATTAAGTTTGATAAGCATTTCAGAATATGTAAAGAACATAAATAAAATTACTGACAGATTAAGAGATTTGCTTGCTGAAATAATCTCTGACATGAAAAGCAATATGACTTTCCTTGCACCTTTGCTTTCAGGAATTGTTGTTGGACTTGCAGCAATGATAACCCAAATATTAAGCAAACTAAGCTTGTCTAATATCGGCGGAGGAGACAGCGGAGCAGTTGCCGGAATTGGAAACATAGGAAATATTTTGAATATATTTGACATGACAAAAATGATTCCTCCTTATTTGCTACAGCTCATTGTAGGAATTTATTTAATTGAAATCATTTTTATTTTAACAGGAGCTCTTGTTATAATTGATTCAGGAGAGGATAAATTAGAAAAGACAAACAAGACAGGAATTAATTTGTCAAAAGGAATCGGACTTTATGTTGTTACAGCATTGCTTGCAATTATTGCATTGTTCTTTTTAACATCAATTGTTGTTGGAAATCTTGGGGGATAGCGAGACAACCTAATCGGTTTTCTTAACTCTCGACTTCGCTCATTTATTCCTGACCTTACCTCCGCGAAATCGCTCGGCTTAACTTTCCCTTTAAATTACTGCTCACGGCTGGTTAGTTAATTTTATTAATCTCCCTTGCTTTTTTTATTTATGAATAAAAGAGGAATAATATCAGATTATCTTCCATGGATAATAATTGCACTTATTGTTCTTGCAATAGTTATGATAAGCATTTTTATGCTTAAAGGAAAAGGGCTGGAATTTATTAAAAATATAAAAGATATTTTCAGAGGAGGATAAAATCGCAGAATTAACTATTGAACAGCTTATCAAAATAATTATAGGAATTTTGGTAGTTGTTGCTGTTGGTGCAGGAGTTTATTTATTTTTTAAAGATAGAGTAATGGATTTTTTTCAGCAGATTTCTTTTAATAATTCAAATAAATTATTTTTGAGTTTTGCATAATGAATAAAAAAGGATTTTTATTGGGGGAAGAAACACTTAAGATTATAATTGCTGTTATTGCAATAGGTTTTCTTGTTTATCTCTTGGCTGCATTATATTTTTCTCTGAATAGCGAACAGAAAGCAAAAGAAGCGCAGGCAAGCTTGAATGATATTTTAATGAAAGAAATAATTCGTCTTGGAAGCAATGGAACTTACAATGAACAGGGAATTTTAATTCCAAATCCTTCTGGGTGGTATATTTTGGGATTCACTTCAGAAAAAAAACCTAACAGCTGTACAGGAACAAACTGCGTGTGCATTTGTGAAAATGCTTTGATAAATATTTTTGATGCCCAAATAAAAAACTGCGATAAAAAAGGAAGCTGTGTAGTTGTTCCAAGCCTTAAAGAATTTGCAAAAATAAAAATAGAAAAAGACGGAACTCCAATTTTAATCCAGAAATTAAATGATTTTCTTATGATTACCAAAAAATGAATTTAGATGAGATGATAAAATATTTAATATGGATTGTTTTTTTTGCATTAGCAGCAGCAGGAATATATTTCTTGCTTAAAAAAATGGGGATTTTGTAAAATGAATAATAAAAGAGCAGACATAACAACACAGCAAATTGTTATACTCATAATATTGATAACAAGCTTTGTGGTAATCTTGATTTTTTTATTTGCTCTTAATTTTGGAAAAACAAGCGAGAAAGAAATCTGTCATAATTCTGTTGTTACAAGGGGAACAAATGTTCTTCCAGGAGAATCTATTCCTCTTAACTGCAAAACAAGTTACATCTGCATTACTAAAGATGGAACTTGCGAGAAAATGAGCGGAACTTATGAAAAGAAAACTGCAAAAAAAACAAAAGAAGAAGTTTACAGCATCTTAGCAAATGAGATGGCTGATTGCTGGTGGATTTTTGGAGAAGGAAAAATAAATTATGTTGGGAAAGATTTCAAATCTGATTTATATTGTTCAATATGCTCTCAAATAAGTTTTGATAATAGTCTTGATATGTTTGAAAATGGGGAGATAGATAAAAAATTATTTTATAATTATCTTGCAAAAACAAATGTTTCTGGAAAAGATACAAGTTATTTGGAATATTTGAATGGGTTAGCAAGTGCTGATGCAATAGAAGCTAGTCTTAAGAATAGCAATAATTCAGAATTTGGAAAAATAAATCTTGCAAAACAATATTATGTTATTATGGGAATATTCAGCGAGACTGGTGTAGGGCAGTGGACTTTATCTGGTGCTGGTGCAGGAATGGCTGTGGGGTTAGTTGTTGGGGGACCAATAGGTGTTGTGATTGGGGGTATTGTTGGCGGAGTTGGAGGACACTTTGTAGCAACAATTGTTAAAGGAGACTCAAAAAATAATTATCTTTCTCCTGAAATAGTTGAAGCAAATTCTGAAGATTTTGAGAAGTTAAGGTGTGCATCTATTAAAACATTAGGTTGAGAAGTTTTATTAAATATATTTTATTTTTAATATGATGAAAAGGAGAAAAAGAGAAAAAATTAGTTCTATTAAATGGATAATTATTGGATTAATTAGTTTAATATTTTTATTTTTTGTATTTAATACTTTTACTGGAAAAGTTATTAATGGTTATGCTTCTCTTGGAGAATCATGCCTTACTCAAGATTGTTGTTGCGGATTAAGCTGTTCAAAAGGAGTTTGTATGAATTTTTCTACTTCTACTTCTTGTACCTGCCCTCCTGGAGCTAATTGTAATTGTGTTGGGCCTATGTCTGTATCTTGCAGTAATGTTGGCGATTCTTGTACTTCCTCTTCGGATTGTTGTTCTGATATGGGGTTAAGTTGTAACCAAGGAATTTGTGCTTCTGGTGTATCTTTTTCTGACAAGAGGGTATTAACACTGAATCTTATGCCGAATCATGAAGATAGTAATATTTTTGTTTACATAAATTTAAACGCAATTACAAATTTAAATTCTTATACTCAATTAGGCTTTACTATTAGAAAAGAAAATGGTATAATTTATGCTCCTCTTGGTTCAGAATTAACTATAAGCAACTTTGTAAGATTCCCCTTTCAAAATAAAATCTACTCTACATCTGTTGCAAATTTAAATCCCAATTCTACATATGAAGTATGTTTAAATGGAATCCAAAATTACGTTACTACTGGTGATTTTAATTGTGTAAACATTACAACTGAACCAAAAAAACAATCTGTTGTATTAATACTAAGAAATTATGATTTAGATTCAGAAGAGAATGAATTAGTAGGTTCTTGGATAAATAAATTAAAGATTGATACAAATTTAATTATAAAACAATTAAATCTTTCAGCTGGAACTAGCAGCGGTCAATTGTATAAAATTTTGAATTTATCTTATGCTACATCAAATTTAAAATATGTAATCTTTGTTGGTTGGGATATACCCATTCCAGAGATAGACACTGATTTTATGGGAAGGATATATTCTCTTTCTCCTTATCATTCATTATCTTATGATGTAACAAATAATGATAATGGTTTTTATAATCCACATAATTCCTTAAATGAAGTTACAGTTGCGGTTATAAGGCCCAATGATAAAAACAAATCTGAAATGGTTAGTTATTTTAATCGCCTCTTTCATTATTATAATGGTGGATTGAATTATAATAAAAGAATTTTGATGGCTAATTCAATGATTCCTGCTGATTTTAATAATGCTCCAAGTGATTATATTAATAGCCAATATCCTCTTTCCAGTATTGATTGGCTAGATGGCATAACAAATTATTATAATTATACTCAAGGGATAGAATGGCAAAATAGTTATAAAAATTATTTAAACAATAGTTATAATTTCTTGATAGTTGATGCTCATGGTGGTGCTGATGGACACATGCCACGTAGTGGTCCTTATCAATCACAACAGATTACTGCTAATTTTATAAGACAAGCAAATCCAAAAATAAAATATATTATTGGAATCTCTTGTAATATAGGGAACTTGAAATCTGGATATGAATCAAGCGGATTTCCTTCTCCAATGGCGTCTTATGTATTTAGTGGAGATTCTTTAGTTGGGTTGGGAGCAGAAATGCCTTATACAGATGTGAATGGACAAACCTCAAAACGAATTTATGAAAGTCTTCTTTTAGGGAACAATATTGGCGATGCAAGCAGAAGATATGGGTTTGTTGTTTTTGGAGACCCTTTTATAAAAGAAACCTCTTTAACATGCAACTCTTTAGGAAAAATTTGTTCATCATCAGAGGACTGTTGTTCTGGATTAATTTGTGTTAAAGGATTATGTACTTCTTCAATATCTTCTTCAATAGTTTCTTCTGAAAATAAAAGTCAAATTAATTCTGAAGAACCGCCAATAATATCTGCAGAAGAACAATTCACAACAACCTCCCCAGAAAGTCAAATTATTTCTGAAGAAGAACAACCAACTATTTCTGAATCCACTTCTTCTGTAAACAGAGCATGCGAGTTTGGATGTTTATCTGGAGATAAATGTCTGCCTTATGGCTATAGGATAGGAACTAAATATTGTGATATAACTAATAATCTTCTTAAACAAAAGTCTGTTAGCCTATGTAATAATAATTTTGAATGCATAAGTAATTCTTGTATTGACGGGCAATGTGTTGAACCGGGAGTTTGGACAAGACTTATTAATTGGTTTAGAAATCTTTTTGGATAATAAATTTTAGTTAGTTTTATTAATTCTCTTCTCATTTATTGCATATGAAAAAAAGGGGTTCATTATTAGTTGAAAATGTAATCTTTATTGTTTTAAATTTAATTTTTATAACAATTCTTGCATTTTTTATATTCAGACAAGGCAATGGGGCAATTGTTCTTGAACAAAGTTACGCAAAAAATATTGCGCTGTTAATTGATTCTGCAAAACCAGTCACAGAAATGAAATTAAACATGGAAGATGCAATGACTCTTGCTGAAAAAAATGGTGTTAGCAGAGAAGAAATTGTAACAAGAAATGGAAATATTATCACAGTTAAATTAAGCAAGCAGGGAGGGTATCAATATTCTTTTTTTAGTAATGTTGATGTCAGTATTTATCCTGATGTTATTCCTGAAAAAAATTACATAATTAAAATTAATGGGTATTTGAAATGATGAACAAGAAAGGAGACAAGATTCTTTCTGTCTACTGGTTTGCAATTCTAATTATTGTAGCTGGAGGAATTTTTGGGATGGTTTATGTTTTTTACGGAGCTCCTTATGATGTAAGAGAAATAGAATCTGATTTGCTGATAAATAAACTTGCAGACTGTGTTTCTTATGCTGGGAGAATAAATACCAATTTTATTTCTAATGGCGTTATTGTTAATAATAATGAAAGTTTGTTAAAACAATGTCATCTTATTTTTAATTCAAGTGAATGGGATGAAGAGCAATATTATACAGAAATAGATTTTTACAGAATTGAAAATTCAAATAATTCTTTTTTGAACATTAATGCTGGAAATAATAAATGGCTTGCGAATTGTGCTATACAGGAAAATAAAGAATTTGAAAAATTAGCAAAATGCAACAGAGCAAGTTTTTATTCTATTGATGATTTAAACAATCAATATATAATTAAAATTTTAAGTGTAGTTAGAAAAGCAGAAAAAAATGCTAAATTATAAGTTAGGAAAGAAAGGACAAGTTGGAGAAACAGTATCGTGGATAGTTGCAACTCTTGTTATTGTAGGAATTTTGCTAATTTTTATTTATTTTTCTACATTAATAGCAAAAACAAAACTTATTGAATTGAGAGATTTTAAATTTGGTTCTGAAGAAAAAATTGATTTATTATCCCAAAAAAATTCTTTTGCTTATAACATTACTAATAATAAAAACAAAGAATTAATTGAAAATATACTTAAAGAAAATGGTTAGAATTTTAAAAAATAAAAGAGGCGATATTCCAACAACTATTCTTGTAATTGGAGTTCTATTAATTTGCACTATAGCGCTTTTTAGTTTTTTTTCTTCTACAATAAAAGTTGGTAATTCTTTTGTTGGAATTGGTTTGGTAGAAAAATTAAATTCACAAGTAGAAGCAAGACTTTTCAGGGGAGAAAATCCTGCAGGACTTTATGTTGAAAAAAAAGCTACAAAAGGTTTTTTATTTTGGAGCAAGGAAGTTCTTCTATTTTCTTCAACTTATCAATCACAACCATAGAAAACATTTTTAAATAAAACAAACCTATTCTAAATATGGAAAATAAGAGGGGACAAGGATTAAGTGTGAATATGATTATTCTTATAATTCTAGGACTTGCTGTTTTGGTAATCTTAATTATAGGTTTCACAATGGGATGGCAAACAATTCTTCCATTCTTAGGAGGAGATACTGTTGATAAAGTAGTGCAAGATTGTTCCACTTCTTGTTTAGCAGGACAACAATATAATTTTTGTGTAAGAGCAAGAGATCTTAAGATTGACGGCAAATTAATGGCAACAGATACTTGTTTTAATTTTGCTACAGATACAAAATATTCTCAATACGGAGTTCAACTCTGTGATAATCCGCAGGTAGTTTGTGAAACAGCACAAGAAAATACTAGCGGATAAAGAAGACAATGGATTATGCTTTTTCTGAAAAACGGAATAAACGAAAAGACAAGCGACATGAAAAAAAGAAACATCCCTACAAACATTTGGGAGTTCAGAGAAGTATGGATATAAAGAAGAAATAGTTTTTTAAAGTTTAATCGGTTTGAAGAGAGATGAAAAAGAAGGTGGGGGGAATTTTAATAAGCTTAATTTTCATTTTTGTTCTACTTTTTTTTATTTTCCAGAAGACAAGTTTTGTTGTTGGGGCAATTGATTCTTCTCAATTAGAAAATATAACCTCCTTATTTCAAAATTTTTAAATGATAAATATTATGAATTGTATGAAAAGCTATTTTTCATCATAACAGAGGACTAAAATGAAAACAGGAAAAAATCAATTTATTACAAGTTCATTAATTTTAACAATTATATTTATATTAATTCACTTTTGGTATTTGTGGGCTTGGCAATTAAATGCTCCCGTGTTTTTTCTATCTATTCCAATTTATTTTGGTTTTTTCTATCTACAAAAGATTATTGGAAAAGAAATTAATAAATTTTTATTGTCTTTTTTAAAGAAAAAATTACTAAAAAAGATTGTGCTTTATGTTGTATTTTTGTTACAATTTATTTTAACATTTTTAATCTTATGGATTTTTATAGCACTTACTGGATTAATATTGGTGGGGTGGTTTTAAAGAATGACACAAATACAACAAATACAGATTGCCAAAGACCAAAAATATGATGCAGAATATGTTAGGGATGTTTGGGTTGCAGAATGGCATGGAGGACCAAATACAGAATGTGAAGGATGTCCTAATTATAACATGAATGATTTAACAGATTATTATTTCCCTGCTTTGATTGGAGGATAATCAAAAAATAAAATGAAACAACAAATAGCAAAAGAGGTGAAAAAAACACTAGTTTTAACTTTGGCATTTTTAATATTTTTATTAGCAATGTCATTAATCCAGGCAAAAACAATTCAGGATTTAATTAATTCATATTCCTTTGATTATTATGGCTTGCAGATCCTGATTTTTTAATTCAAAATACAACTAACACTATTCTAAGACTTGGTGTTGGCGGAAGTTCAGTTCCAACCATCGATGCTCTTGCTACTGATGGAACAAGCAAGAGAAATTTATCTCTTCAATCTTCTGGAGGAAATGTTGGTATAGGCGCGACAAATCCTACACAAAAGCTTGAAGTTGCTGGTGGGATAAGACTTAACACAAGCGATACAAAACCAGCATGCAATATAAATACAAGAGGAACTGCATGGTTTTCTCAAAATATTGCAGGCTCTGATTCTTATATGATATGTGCGAAGGCAAGCAGTGGCTCTTATTGTTGGGTGGATGCTTCTTGCTTTGGAGACACCAGCTGTGCTTGGTGCGCGTAATTTTATAAACATATTTTAGTTTAATCTTTTATGAACGAAGTGATTTTTTTATGGCTGTTAGCTTTTGTATATATTATATTTGCAGTTATACAAGACCTTAGAAAAAGAGAAATTGCAGACTGGCTGAATTTTTCTCTGATAATTTTCGCTCTTGGATTTAGATTTTTTTATTCTCTTTTTGTTGAAGAAGGATTTGTTTTCTTTTACCAAGGAATAATCGGGCTGGGAATATTTTTTGTTCTTGGAAACTTATTTTATTATGGGAAAGTTTTTGCAGGAGGAGATGCAAAATTAATGATTGCACTTGGAGCAGTCCTTCCTTATTATCCTGATTTTTTTTCTAATGTTAAAATCTTGTTTAATTTTCTTTTTATTTTTCTTTCTGCAGGATTTGTTTACATATCAATAGTGAGCATTATTCTCTGCATAAAAAATTTTAAAAGTTTCAAGAAAGAATTTTTTAATCAATTAAAGAAGAACAAAAAACTTATTTTTTTTGGATTAACCTTATGCTTTATATTTTTACTTTTTGGTTTTGCAAATTCAATGTTTTTTATTTTTGGAATTATGGTTCTCCTTATATTTTTCCTATATCCTTATTCTAAAGCAATTGATGAAACTTGCATGGTAAAAAAAATAAAATCAAAAAATTTGAGAGAAGGAGATTGGCTTTATTCAGATATAAAAATTGGAAGAAAAATGATAAAAGCGAAATGGGATGGAGTCACAAAGCAAGAAATAAGGGAAATAATAAAAAGATACAAAGAAGTTAAGATTAAGGAAGGAATTCCTTTCTCCCCTGTTTTTATTTTTAGTTTTATTATTCTTATTATTTTGATCTTATCAGACAAACTATGGAATCCTTTTTGGTAGCCAGAAATCTTTTATTTTTTCTATGAGGGGTTTTGAAATTTCTTCAATTTTTTCTTCTCTTAACAAATCTTCTTTTACAATTTCAAGTTCTTCCATAGTCGCGTGTTTTCTTTCAGACTCAAAATTCTCTTCTTCATAAACAGGAAGAAGAGCTATAATTTCATGCCCTAATATTTTTGATTTGGATATCTCCACTTTTTTTGGGTTAAATTTATTTTTTAGTTCTTTTGAAACTTTTTCTGCAAGACTGGAAATCTCTTTTGATATTGTATCTGTGTGCTCTTTTGGAATTATTAATGCATGTCCTCTTGAAATGGGATTTATGTCTAAGATTGCTATTGCTTTGTCATTTTCATCTATTCTTACAGATTTTATTTTATCTGACGCAATCGCACAGAACACGCATTTTTCTTCTGAAGCGGATTCATCTTCCTTTACTAAATTATTTTTTTTGATAAATTCTTCCAATTGTTCAATATTCATTGATTCAATCTGGCTTCTTGATGATGCTATCTGCTCTGCAGGAAAAGTTGATTCTATGTGAGAAATAATTTTTTGTTTAATTTCAGCAGCTTCTTCTTCGGATAACATCTGCATAAAAAATAAAAATAGTTAATAAGTTTTTGGATTATTTTCCATAACAATAAGGTTCAAACCCAAAATTATCAATTCCATATTTTTTCCCAATCTTTTCCAACTCTTTTTCATATTTTGTTCCTAATCTAAGCGTCTCTTCAAAATAAGGTTCTATAGGAGCAATTGCATATTCTCCTTCATTTACTATTTCAAATTTTTTTATGCGAAATCCTTCTATCTTATTTTTGCTGAAAAAATCTTTGAGCTCTTTTTCTAATTTTTTTATTTTTGGTTTTTTTGAAATAATTATTTTTATTTCCAGAATTGTATTCTTTAAGGGAATTTTCATTTTATAACTATGAGCCAAATGCCCTACGCATATCAATAACCTGAATAGAACTAACTTCATCTATTTCTTTCAAGGAGTTTTCAAGATTTTCAAGTTCTAATTCTTCTGGCCAAGCAAACAGAGCAATTAATGCCTTTAATCCAAATGCGATAGGTTCTTCTTCAAACTGACAATTCTTCCCGCCTTTCTCTTCGACTAGAGCTTTAGTTGTTTCTTTAAGTTTTTCTAAATCTGCTTCTGGTGATGTTGGCAGAATTTTTATTTTTACAGCTGCTATTCCCATATTTTAGGTAAAAAAAGATTGTTTATAAGGTTTTAGTTTTTATCTATCTCTTTTTTACGAAAATGCTTAAAAACATCCATTTATTTTTGCTAATTGTATGGAGAATTATGAGAGAATAATTGAAAAAATTTCCAAAAAATCTAATGTAGAAAAAGAGGAAATTGAAAGAAGAGTTGAAGCTAAAAGAGCAAAGCTTTCTGGACTTATAAGTCGAGAAGGAGCAGCGCAGGTTGTTGCTGCAGAATTGGGAATTTCTTTTGATAATGAGATATTAAAAATAGAAGAATTGCTTCCTGGAATGAGAAAAGTCAATACTCTTGGAAAAGTAATGAATATTTCTCCGGTAAGAACTTTCAAAACAAAAAAAGGAGATGAAGGAAAAGTTGCAAATTTGTTCATTGCTGATGATACTTCCAATATAAAAGTTGTTTTGTGGGATACAAATCATATTGGGCTTATTGAAGGAGGAAAAATTTCGCAGGGAATTGTTGTAGAAATTTCAAATGGGAGCATGAGAGATAATGAACTTCATCTTGGAAGTTTTTCAGAATTAAAAATAACTAATCAGCAAATGGAATCTGTAAATACAGAAAAAACGTTTAAGATGAAAAAAATTTCAGAACTTAAAAATTCTGAAAGTGCAATAATCCGAGCTTTTGTTGTCCAATCTTTTGAACCTAGATTTTTTTATGTTTGTCCTAGCTGCAGAAAAAAAGCAATACCAGAAGGCGGTAGTTTTGTCTGTGCAGAACATGGGAAAGTTGCTGCAGAAAAAAGAGCATTAATAAATATTGTTCTTGATGACGGAACAGAAACAATCAGGACTGTTGCTTTCAATGATAATCTTCCAAGCATAGGACTAACAAATCTTGAGAGTCCAGAAGAACTTGTAATTCAAAGAGAGAATCTACTTGGAAAAGAAATGGCATTTTATGGAATAATGAGAATTAACAAGGTATTTAATACCCCTGAATTTATTATTGAAAGAGTTGAAAGCATAGATGCAGATTTGCTTATCAAAGAACTCGAAGAAACTTAAAATGTTAAAACTTACAAAAATTTTGAATTTTTTTATTATTCCTGTGTCTTTCTATTTAGTACATGTCTTTTTAGATATAGTTTTTGATATTTATGCAAAATTCCCCAACTTCGCAAATGTGATGCACTTCTCTGGAGGAATTATTCTTGCTTTTACTTTTTTTCCACTTTTGAATTATCTAAATAAAGAAGGTTTTTTGAAACTTAATAGATTTATGAAATTTATTTTTGTTATTTCTTTAATAATCTCTGTTGCAGTATTCTGGGAATTTTATGAGTTTGTTATGGACTATTTTTTTAATGTCAATTGGCAACCTTCTCTTGCAGATACTATGGGTGATTTATTCCTTGGAATGACTGGGGGAATTATTGCAGGAATGATTTTTTTCAGGAAGAAATAATTGTTATATCCAACACAAATAATCTTTATAAACTTCCCACAGGTAATTTTTTTGTATGAGAAATAAGAAATTTTTCAATGTCCTCGGCAAGAAACCTGCGGATACAAAATTAGGAGATTTTGCATAATGGCTAAAAAATCAGAAGGGGAAGAGGAAGAAAATACATCTAAAGAGACTGATGGGCCTCAATTAACTGATCTTCCCGGAATAGGGCCTGCTGTTGCCGCAAAATTAGAAGCTGCAGGAATTTTTGATTTAATGTCTTTGGCTGTTACAAGCACTTCTACACTTGCTGACAAGGCAGGAGTCGGAGAAGCAGTTGCAAGAAAAGCAATTCAAGCAGCAAGAAAAATGCTTGATTTGGGATTTGTTGATGGAATTGAATTTGCAAAAAAAAGAGAAGATATTCTTAATATTACTACAGGTTCTGTGAGCCTGAACAATCTTCTAGGGGGAAAGGGTATTGAAACTAAATCTATAACAGAAGCTTATGGAGCATTTGGAAGCGGGAAAACTCAACTGGGTTTGATGCTTGCAGTTAATGTTCAGCTTCCTTTGGAAAAAGGAGGAGCAAATGGAAAATGTGTCTTTATTGATACTGAAGGAACATTCAGACCGGGCAGAATAAAACAAGTTGCAGAAGGAATTGGAGCAAATGCAGAAAAAGTTTTGAAAAATATTTTTGTTGCAAGAGCATTTAATTCAGATCATCAAATATTATTATTAGAAAAAATTTCAGAGATGATTAAAAATGGAGAGCCAATCAAACTTTTAATTATTGATTCTCTTACTGCACATTTCAGAGCTGAATTTACTGGAAGAGGAGAGCTTGCTGATAGGCAGCATAAACTGAATAAATACCTTCATAATTTAATGGCTCTTGCAGAGAAGCATAATATTGCTATCTATGTTACAAATCAGGTAATGGCTAATCCAGCACAAATGTTTGGAGATCCAACAACAGCTGTTGGAGGAAATATTGTCGGACATGCTTCAACTTATAGAATGTATTTGAGAAGAGGAAAGCAGGGATGCAGAGTTGCAAAATTAATTGACAGTCCTAATCTTCCTGATAGTGAATGTGTGTTCTTTGTAACAGAAAAAGGAATTATTGATGAGGACGCGAAATAAAAAATGCCTGACGAGAATTGTAAGTATTATAAATTAATCAAGGGAAAAAAATATTGTATTACTTCTTGCAGATGTTCTGAACGAGAACCCGGAGATGGAGAGCTAATTGAATTGTTTCCATGTGTTTCTAATAACTATAATAAATGTGAATACTTTTTACAAGAGAATAGATTTAATTTTAATAAATAACTATTCAACAATTTCTTCTTTCTTAAACCATAATTCAATTTCTCTTTTTGCATTTTCAACACTGTCAGAGCAGTGCATTGCATTCTCAAAAACTTTTGTTTCAGAATTAATCCTTCCATATTTGCCTCTTATTGAGAGAGGATTCGCTTTTTCTGGATTAGTTATTCCTGCAAGTTCTTTTACTTTTCTGACGGCATCTTCCCCTTTGTACACTAATGCGAGCACTCTATCAGTATGAAATTTTCCCTGCATATGCGCTAAAACATTTTCATAAACTTCCTTCCCTTTTTCTTCTCCGAATTTTTCTGTCAATTCTTTTTTTAAATTTGAATAATGTTTTTCAGCAAATTCTCTGGAAACTTTTACAACCTTTGCACCGACGATTTTTAATTTGGTTTCCGAGAGAGTTGTAATTATATTTCCTGTCAAGCTTTTTACTAATCCGTCGGGTTTTATTAAAACTAAAGTTCTTTCTTCTGTCATATTTGACGGGATATTTCTAAGTTTAAAAAATTTGTTGTTTGACTTTTTTTATTTTTGCAAAAAAAAACATTTATAAAGGAGATTTTTCTATATTATTGATATAGAGGTTAGCTATATAAAAGATGGTGATGATAAACAAAGAGGGGATAAGTAGGAAAAATCTTCTTGAATTTGTATTTATCTTTTTATTTGCAATTTCCTTAATATTTATGTTAGGATTTGCTGTAGCTTCAACTTACAGCTTTTGGGGGCAGAATAATGAGAGTCAATCTATTACAATAAACTATACTAATGCTAGCGGACTTACAGTCAATGAAGATGTTCAACAGAATTTTTCTATAACAATAAATTTTTCTTCTATAAGAATGGGAGCTTCTTTTAATCTTACTCAAGTAAATATAACTTTACCTGCAGGAATTGTTTTTATTAATGGTTCAAATGCTACAGGAGGAAATCTTACTGCAATTGCAACTAACTCTTGGATGAATTTTACTTTCAGCAATACTACTTCTATTGGTGGTGGAGCGAGAACATTAACTTGGACTAATGAAACGGTTGATACATTTATACTAGGTACTAATAA
Organism: Candidatus Pacearchaeota archaeon; assembly: GCA_023228065.1. The sequence continues at coordinate 42,948 of JALOBX010000001.1, forward strand.
TACTCAAAGCTATAATGATACTAAATTTTATTTCAATTTTACAGCATATACACCAGGAAATTATAATATTATTGTGGATATGTTTTTTAATCATTCGTTGGCTGCAATTGCGTCTAATCAGACAACAATTAGTATAAGAGTTAATGATACTACCAAACCATTTAATGTAAATGTTACTACAATGGATGGTGTTAATTTTTCTAGAGGAGCAAATAATGTTTCTGGTTCATGGAGCATTAATGTTTCTGCTTATGATAATGGTAATCTTTCAGGGGTGGGCGATGATGTAACAGGAGTCAATGTTAGCTTTTTTAATACCACTCATGGAATTGTATATTCTTATGCATTAGCTAATGCTTCTGGAAATGATTGGACTATTGCTATAGATACTAGCCAAATTTCAGATGGTACCTATAATGTTTCATTTATAGTTAATGATAGTAATGGTAATATTAACAGAACAGCTAATATGAGTATTAAGGTAGATAATAGTGCTCCAACAGGAACTATGGTTTGTACTCCTGCTGATGATGTCTTCATTGGAGGGACAGTAAGTTGTACTTGTACTGTAACAGATTCTTTTGTCGGTATAAATACAAGTAGAACTGCATATAATGCTTCTCCTACAACAACAGATTCTGGAGATATTACCCAAACTTGTTACTTCAGTGATTTGGCTGGAAATGAAGGAACTGCTACAGATTCATATACTATTTGGGGAACAACTTCATCTGGAAGTGGTAGTAGTGGAGGAAGTTCATCAACAACTTTTGCATATACTGCAACAATCCCTAAAACAAGTCAAGAATTTAGTCAAATACAGACTATTCAAACATCTAGTTTTAGTGGTGGTGGATTGGCTGTAAAGCAGAAAGTTACATTTAATTTTAGCAATGAAATTCATTATGTAGGAATAAGAGCAATAACTACTACAAAAGCTACAGTTGAAATTGCAAGCACGCCAACACAATATGATTTAGATATTGGAGAAGAAGTTAAGAAAGATTTAGATGGGGATGGATTTTATGATGTTTATGTTAAGTTAAACGGAATAACTAATGGTAAGGCAGATATGACTATTAATTATATTCATGAGGAAATTCCAGCAGGTAGCGGAACTACAACTACTACAGGAGAAGAACTTCCTAGTGGAGAAGAAGGAGAAGCACAATCTACAGAAGAAGGAATGCCTATCTGGGTATGGATAGTTGTTGCATTAGTTGTATTAGCAATTGTTATTGGTGGCGGAATTGCTATGAAGAGAAAAAAGAGATAAAACTTCTTAATTTTTTTATTGTAACAATCTTTATTAATTGATTTTGATTTTTTATTGTTATGTTTGATAAAATAAATTTTAATGAAATTCTTTTTGCTGATTTACACATTCATTCTAAATATTCTAGAGCTTGCAGTACTAATTTAAGTTTTGAAAATCTTGTTAAGTGGGCTAAAATTAAAGGACTTAATTTATTGGGAACAGGAGACTTTACACATCCTTTGTGGATTAAAGAAATTAAAGAAAAATTAACTGAAAGGAATGGGTTTTATTATTACGAAGATTTTCCTTTTCTTATCACAGGAGAAGTTTCTTTAATTTATACTCAAGACTCTGGAAGACGGATACATTTAGTAGTCCTTGTTCCTAATTTGGAAATTGCTGACAAGATTAATTCTTATTTAGACACTAAGGGAAGAAGAGATTATGACGGCAGGCCTATTTTTAAGATCCCTGGAGATGAGTTTGTAAAAGAAATGATGAAAATATCAACAGATATAGAAATCATCCCTGCACATATTTGGACGCCGTGGTTTGGTGTTTTTGGCAGCATGTCTGGTTTTGATAGTTTAAAAGAATGCTTTAAGGAACAATTTGATAATATTCATGCAATTGAAACAGGGATGTCTTCTGACCCTGCAATGAATTGGAGGATAGAAGAATTAGATAATAAATCTATAGTTAGTTTTTCAGATGCCCATAGTTTTTGGCCATTTAGGCTTGGAAGAGAAGCAACCCTCTTTAAAAAAACAGATTCTTATTCTGGGATAATCAAACAGATTAGAGAAAAAAGTTTTGTTGGAACTATAGAAACAGAACCTGCATATGGGAAATATCATTGGGACGGGCATAGAAATTGCAATTTTTCATGTTCTCCTGAAGAAACAAAGAAATTAAATGGAATTTGTCCTATCTGCAAAAAAACATTAACTATTGGTGTTGAGAATAGAGTTGAAAAACTTGCAAATCGTGATTCTAATTTTAAACCACAGGATGCAAAATTTTATTATAAAATACTTCCACTTCATGAATTAATTTCCTTAAATCTTGGAAGTGCAATGGAAAGCAAAGGGGTTTGGAGCATTTATAATTCTCTATTAGATTTTTTTGGAAATGAATTTAATATTCTATTAAATATTTCAAAAGAAGAATTTCAATCTAAGGATATCGACGACAAATTAATAGAACTAATTTTGAAAAATAGAGAAGGAAAAATAAAAGTTATTCCAGGATATGATGGGGAATATGGAAAGGCAATGATTGGAGAGAAACAGGGGAAATTATTTTAGTTTTCTCGTTTAAATCCTTTAGTCAAAAGAAATATCTCTAAATCTGGAACTTTTTCCCTGAAGAAAGATATTTTTGTTTTATACTCTATATTTTCTTGAAAAAATAAATCAGATTTCTTAGGAAATCCTTTTATAGTGCAGTTTAAACCAAATTTTTCTCTTATTTCTTCTCTAGTTTTCTTGTCTTGATAATTAAATGTTTGATAATCTTCGAGAAGTCTATGGCTTACATATCTATCTGGCCCTTCTTTTGCTTCTTCAGCTAGAAGTTCAGGAGAAATTTTAAAATCTTTTTTTGCAGTTTCAGAAATATATGTCTTTGAATAAACTAACTCTTTTTCTTTCATATCTTTTTTAAAATTTTTGTAATTTAAATAGTTAATTATTTTGAGAAATATATTTATTTTTCTAATTCTTTTGCGATTTTATTAATTAAAGGAGGCCAATATGAAGCGAAAGGATGAAGGAAAAAATTAAATTTCCTCGAATGTCCATACTTTGCAGAACTTCCTCCAACGATAATATCATGTTTGTCCCAGAAACTTTCCTGTTTAATTCTTGTAAATTTTTTCTTGTTAAGTCTTTTTAAAAAATAAGAGCGCGGACGCATCTGTTTGATTGCATTTCTCTTAGAAAAAAATCTTGCTGCCCAATGGCTTCCTCTAAATGGAGTCGCAACAGTAATTAACTTACTTATTCTTTTGTTGTCTATAAATTTACTATAATATGATGCTATCAATCCCCCCATACTAAAGGCAATTATATTTATCTTTTCATCTTTTTTAAGAGGTATTTTATCTATAAATTTTTTCAATCTTTTTGCTAAAATTTCTATCCTTGTTCTCCCAGAAGTATCATAAACAAAATCAATTATCTCAAAATTTTTACCTAATATTCTTTTCAAGGGAGCTGGCGCTCCTGTTTTCCTTAGAAATCCAGGAATAAATATCACCTTATTCATTTTTTATCTTACTGAAAATTCTGCACTTAATTTCTTAGCTTCTTTTTCAGCTTCAAATATCATTTCTCTCATTTTTTTATCTGCAGTCTTGACATCTTCTGATTCTATTTCTAAACTATATTTTCCTGCAGAAATATATCTTACATCTATCCCCTTCAATTTATCCAACACTTTCTTTATAAGAGTTATCCCATCTGATTTTGTTGATGTTAGAAGAATTTCTTTTTTTATAATTGTTTTCTTTTTCTTCTGCAGATTTATTATCTCTAATATCTTTTCTGCATCTTTTTTACCGACGAGTTTTTCTAGTTTTTTGGATTCTGATTTTGCTTCTTCTATAGAAACTTCTTTGATTACTTCTTCTGCTTTATTTCCTAAAACACTTTTTAATATGCTGATATAACTCTTTTGCTGAGCTTCTTGTTCTATTACTTCTTTTCTATCTTTCTGAGAAACTCTTCTTAATGACAAATCAATATTCCCTTGAGGAGAGATTCTTAGAACCTTACAAACTATTTTTTTCTTTGGAACAACATAATCCCTTATATTCCTAATTCTTCCAGGAGCAATTTCACTCATTACTATGCTTCCTTCTATTTCCCCCTTTTCTGTAAGAATTTTTACAAAAACAACAGTCCCAGCTATTCTGTCCACAGTACATAATACAAAATCTCCAACTTCTAATGTCATAGAGTATAGAAAAAAAAGATAGTTTTAAAGGTTATGTTCTTCAAGTCAAAAAAGATTTAAATCCCTTTTGCTAGAGATTTTATATTAAGAATAAAATGGAAAGAGAATTAAACAATTTTTTAAGATTTATATCTAAAAATAATCTTTTTGGACAAGAGATTTATCTTGGAGCAAGACCAACAAGGCATAAAAATGTCTGCCCTGAATCTGCATTATACAACCTGCCTGTTTCATTAATTGAAAAAATTAAATCTAAAAAAAGAGGACTTTGCCTAAACAAATATGAAATTCATTATCTTTCTGATAAACCATACTACCTAGATTATGTCTTGGTTAGAAAAAAATAATTTAAATCTTTACTAATTCAATTTCAAGACTTTTTTTTAAATGTTCTAAGAATTCTTTTTCATTCTCCTGCTTTATCATACATCCTGCGGCAAATTGATGCCCCCCAACTTCTCCCCCAATTTTTTCTATTATTGGAGAAAGCAATTCCCTAATATTTCTGCCATTTCTTCCAACATTTCGCGCAGAAACTTTAATTTTGTCTTCGTAATAAGCCATTGTAGTAATGATTGTTCCTTCTTCATAAATGGAGGAATTTGAAAGTATGCTTGCTATTGTCCCAATCATTGTATCTTTTATATTTTCCTTGGCATTAATTATTACAAATCCATTTCCTTCTATTTTCTCTGATTCTGAAACAAATTTTAACCCAGAAATAATAAATTGTCTATATCTTGTATGTATCAATTCTGCTTTCTTTTTTGCTTTTGGAGATTCCATACAAAACTGCAATGCAATATCACTTTCCCCAAGTCTTGAACAGGCATTTATTATTGCACTTAACTCTCTTGCATCTTCAAGTTTATTGAAAAATTTTATAAGAAATATATCTCCAATAATTTCTTTATTTCTTACTTTTGGATTCTTTAAAATTATTGCAGTAACTAATTTAGACATTTCTCCTTCATCAAGTTCAATAAGACTTTTGTATTTTCCATTTGCAGGACTAAGTCCAACATCTCTTAATAATTCTGTAACTCCTAATGTATTTCCTGTAACCCCTGGAATATATGGATCAGAACAATATTCGAGAGTACGATTAATTGGACGTGTTGATGGATATATCAGCAACCCCCTTTTTCTTTTAACTTCTCCGTCGTTGATTATTAAATTATTTAATTTGTCTATGCTTTTTTCCATGCAATCTCCAATCATTCCAAGAATAGCAAGTTTTGCAAGCTCTTTATCTTCCCCATTAAGTTCTTTGCAGAATAAATATACAAGGCTGGAACTGCTTATTTCTTCCTTTCCGTTAAGATGCGGATTAATTATATTTATTTCTTCTGGAATTTCCTGGAATATTTCGTGATGATCAATAATAAAAATATTTTTTAAACCTGCTTTTGAAATATGATTAAAACTTCCAGAAGCTAAATCAAGAAATATAACTAATTTATCTTTGGGCAATTTTAAAATAAATTCTTCTTCAAGACTTTTTACAATTTTTAAAGAAAATCTTTTATCTAATTTTCTCAATGTCTGGACAAAAATTGCTGCAGAAGTTATTCCATCTGTATCAAAATGACTTACTACTAAGATATCTTTGTTAGTACTAGATTCTATAAACTTGTCAGCCACCAATTTTATTTCTGATTCTAAATTTTTAACCACCATCTATTTCACCCCTAAATAACAGATTAAAATTATCTGGAAAGATATTTCTTAAGTCGTCTTACTTTTGCACCGATTCTTTCTTTATCTCTCATTGCTCTCTTATCGCCTTTATTCTTTTCGAAATGTTTTTTCAAACTTTCCAGTTTTTTCTCAATGTTCTTTAAATCAGGATTAATATATTTCCCGCCAAGAATTTTTGATATCTTCACATTGAATTCTTTTGTATGAATTCCCTCTCTTCTTAAGGTTTCTCCAATCTTTTCACTTGTAAGTCCTTTTTCAGCTAGCTCTAAGATTTTCTTTTCAATTTCTCCTTGTGAAATCTTTTTTGATTTCTTTGATTCTTCATTTGCTTCTGTTGTTTCTTTAGCTTTTTTTTCTGACTTCTTTGGCATTTTAGTTAATCGAAATTTAATCTTTTAAATGTTACTATATACAAAAAATAATAGCCCTGCCAGGATTCGAACCTGGGTCACTGCCTCCAAAGGGCAATATACTTGACCGCTGTACTACAGGGCTTTATAGGAAATACCCTTTCTTTATTTTTAAAGTTTAATGTTTATATCTTCCCCGCTTCTCTACGGTAAGAACCAAGGTTCCTAATACTTCCTATTAATGCTTATATCTCCCACGTCTTTCGACGGCGAGTAATCTTTCAAGAACTTTTGGTGATTCCTTGTAATCTTTGTAGCCATCTAAAACAGACTTAAATAATACTTCCCAATCTTTGAAATGCTTTGCTTCTAATGCTTGTTTTAGCAAGTGCAAATCCACTGCTCTGTCTTCAATCTTTTTTGAGATATAACCTAGACCGAAATCAATAAAGAATATTTTTGGGCGAAGCGTATGCAGCGAAGCGGAATCGCAAATCATATTGCTGGTTGTTAAATCTCCATGTATTATATCTGCATCATGCATCTTTGCTATCTGCTGTCCGATTGTTTTACAGATTTGTTTTTGTTTTGCTATTGGAAATGAATCTAAAATATCAGAAATCTTTTTTCCATCAATAAAAGGCATTTCTATTTTATGCTCTTCTTTTAATGGGAAAGGATTAGGTGCATTAATTATCTTGGAAGCTTTCTCAAGAAGTTTTTTTTCTGATTTTGTTCTTCGTTTTCTTATTTTTTCATCTAGTTCTTTTATTCTATAAGATTTTTTTATTCTGTCTTTGGTAACCAGATTATCTTTTAGTATGATAACTGCCTCTGCTCCTCTTGCGAATATTTTTTGTGTCATTTTGCAAGCTCTTTTTTCATTTCTATTATTATTCCATCTCCTCTTTTATTTAACAGTTCAATAAGTTTTTTTATTTGTTCGATTAATACAGGCATCTCTTTTTTTCTTTATCTATTAATACAGATATTCTATTAAATATTTCTTTTTCAACACGCACAAAACGAACAATTCTTTCTGATAAAGCCCGCACATCAAAATAAAGCGGGCTCGCCATTATTAAAAAATTCTTCCTGCTTTGTTTTAATTCTTCAACGACTTTTTTAATTTCCTTTTTGTCTTTTGAAAATTCTATTTTTCCTATTGTCTGATTATACATTCTTTTATTCTTTTCAATTGTGTCCACAATCTTTTCAAAATATTCCAGTTTTCTTTTAAACAGCAAATCTTTTCTATTGTATCTTGCCCCTAAATTATGGTTTACTCTTGGAGCTATTAATGTACCAAGAAGAATACCTACTATTCCTATAATTGCTGTTATTGCTGCTGCGTCCATGAAGTGAGAATTGGGGAAGGGGATTTTTAAGGATTTTTGTCTTAGATTTTTAGTTCTTCTTTAATTTCTTTAGTAATATCATCCCCTTTTTTGTTTAGTAAACTTATCATTTCTTTAATTTTATTTAACTTTTCTTCCTTAAATTTTTTATCTTTTAATTTAATCAATAGAAAATTTGTCTCTTGGGCTATTTTTGTTTCTAATTCTATTATCTCTACTACTTTACCAGGTATTATATTCTTTGACAAAAAGGTACAGGGATTTAATATAGGAATCTCTTTTATTTCTTCTATCTTTTTTGCTTGTTCTTTATTCCATTTACCTAATCCGTCTAATAAATCTTCTGGTTTTTCTCTTGCTAACGTATATAAAATTTCTGAATAAAACCAAGATCTTCTTTCTAATATCTTTAAAATATTTTCAAGATACTCCAATTTTTTTTCAAAAATCTTTTCTTTTTTCATATAATCTATCTTTTTTTTATGTTCTTCATCTAATTGTTTTATTCTATAAAGATGATTAAAAAAAGGAGCAATTACTGAACCGATCAATGCCCCGCCTAATGTTCCAAGAACAATCCAACCCTCATTAGCCATATCTTTTTGACTTACATTTTCTTTAAAAGAATTATTGTAATCTAAAACCTCATCTTCTTTCCGAACTTCTTTGCAAACTTCATCATTTGCTTTTGGCTCATGCCTTGCGACATGTCCATGCCTCCTGCTCCTGATTTGAGAATATCATTCAACATTTTGTATTGCTTTAGAAGAGAACGGATATCGCTTGTTGGAACTCCTGCTCCTCTTGCAATTCTAGCGATACGGGAAGTTTGTTTTTCAAGAAGTTCTGGGTTTTCTTTTTCTTCGCTTGTCATTGACTTCACAATATGTTCCCATTTAGCAACTTTAGCTTCTTGATTTTCAAGCATGCCTTCTGGAATCTTTGCTTTCATATTTGAAAGTCCAGGAATCATTGATTTTATCTTGTCAAATCCGCCTAAAGATGACATTGACTTAACTTGTTCAATAACATCATCTAAGGTTAATTTTCCTTCCTCTAAATTTTTCTGAATCTTTTTTTGTTTTTTCTCATCTGTTGCTGATTTAACTTTTTCTATCAGTGTTTCCAAATCTCCCATCCCCAAAAGACGAGAGAGGAATCTTTCTGGATTAAATTCTTCAATATCATTTACTTTTTCTCCTGTTCCAATAAAATAAACAGGAGCTTTTGTTTCTGCGCAAGCTGTAAGAGCGCCTCCTGCTTTTGCAGTCGAATCCATTCTTGTTATTATAACTCCTGAAACATTAACTGCTTCTTTGAATTGCGATGCTTGTGCTTTTGCTGCCTGCCCTATATCTGCAGGAATTACAAGAATCAATTCTGTTGGCTTTGCTTCTTTTGTTATTGCTTTTATTTCTTTAATTAATTCGTTATCAAGAGTGTGTCTTCCTGCTGTATCAATCAAAACCAAATTATAATCTTTCAATTGCTTTTCATATTTTTTTAAAATCTTGATTGGATTTTTTTCTTCCATATCAATAAAATGATTTAACTTATGCTTTTCTGCAAGCTGTTTCAATTGCTCCTGTGCTGCAGGACGATGAACATCTAATCCTACTAACGCGACTTTAAAGCCACGTTTTGCATAATAATTTCCTAACTTAGAAATTGTAGTAGTTTTTCCGCTTCCATATAATCCAAGAAGAAGAACAACATTATGCTTTTGCTCTAATTTTAATGGTTTGTATTCTCCTAAAATTCCAAGCAATTCATCATGGAGAATTTTTATCATATGCTCTTTTTTTTCTATGCCTTTAATCCTTTCATCAAGAGCTTCTTTTTTCAGTCTGTCGCTGATTTCTTTTACCAACGCAACATTAACATCTGCTTCAATCAGCGCTCTCTGCAGTTCCCTGACTATAGAATCAACCAAATCTTTGTCAAGAAATATAGCATTCGCTATCTTGTCAGTTGCTTTTTTAATTACCTCTCCAAGACGTTCTAACATTAAAAAAGGAGGAAAGAAAGAGTTAATAAATTTGTGGTTTGAATTTATTTGTACTTCTCTTCAACTTCTTTAATGAATTCTTTTAATGTTCCTTCTTTGATTTTTTCTTTTGCTTTTTCTATTAACTTTGTCAGGAAATAGAGATTATGGTAAGTTGCAAGCCTTTTTCCTGTTGTTTCATCATTGATTAGCTGATAACGGATAAAAGCTTTTGAATAATTCTTGCAGACAAAACAATTACAGTTCTCATCTATTGGAGATTTATCTAATTTATATTTTTCATTTGTTATTTTTATATTTCCTTCTGAAGTAAAAAGAGTTCCGTGCCGTGCATTTTGAGTGGGCATTCGCGAGTCAAAAATATCAACACCAAGAGCAATTCCTTTTAATATTTCAACAGGAGTTCCAATCCCCATAAGATAAACTGGCTTGTTTTCTGGAAGCATTTCTTTTATTTGTTTTACAATTTTAAATTCTTCATCAATTGTTTCTCCTAAACCAAAACCACCTATTGAATATCCGTCAAAATTTAGTTCCAACAAATCTTTTGCTGATTTTTCTCTCAAGTCTGGAAAAATTCCTCCTTGAATTATCCCGAATAATAATTGTTTTTTTTCTTTTTCTTTATGCAATTTGTCATGATGAATCTTGCATCTTTTTGCCCACATAGAAGTTTTTTCAACAGCTTCTGCAATCTGCTCTTTTGAATGAGAATACATAGGCATTGAATCAAGGCACATAGCAACATCGCTGTTTATATCTGATTGAATTTCCATATCTTTTTCAGGAGTTATGAAAAGTTTCTCTCCGTTGATTGGATTTCTGAAAAATACTCCTTCATTATTTGATTTTATATAAATGCTTTTTGAATACATCTGGAATCCTCCTGAATCTGTGAAATTAAGTCCTTTGTGATTCATGAAATTTCCAATACCTCCAAATTCTTTTATTATTTCAGAACCATGTCTTAAATATAGAATCAGTGCATTTGAAATTACTGCTTGTGCTTTCATATCTCCAAGCTCTTCAGATGTCAAACCTTTTGTAACTCCTCTTGTAGCTACAGGCATAAAGAAAGGAGTTTCTGCTGTTCCTTTTTTTGTCTTCAAAATTCCAATTCTTGCATTGGTAGTTTTATCTTTGTGGGAAATTGTGAATACCATAAAATTGAGTTGAAGAATTGGTATATAAAACTGGTGATTTACAACCCCAGCCTCTCAATAAACTTCTCCTTATCGAATGGTTCTATCTTGTTATATTCCTGTCCTGTGCCGAGGAAAAGAATCGGCTTCTTTGTGACATATCCTACTGACAATGCTGTTCCGCCTTTTTCATCGATATCTGCTTTTGTGAGAACTATTCCATCAATACCAATTGCCCAGTCAAAACTTCTAACTTGTTCTATTGCATCATTTCCTGTAATACTTTCTCCAATGAAAATCTTTTTGTCTGGTTTGCAGACTTTTACTATTTTCTCCATTTCTCGCAAAAGATTTTTCTGTGTGTGCATTCTTCCTGCAGTGTCAATTAAAACACAATTAATAAAATTCTTTTTTGCATATTGAACTGCATCAAATCCTACACTCGCAGGATCACTTCCATATTCATGAGCAATCACTTTCACTCCTATTTTTTCTCCGTGAGTCTTTAATTGTTCAATTGAAGCAGCTCTAAAAGTATCTCCTGCAGCAAGAACACATGAAAATCCTTTATTTTTTAGATATTCTGCAATTTTAGCAATTGTTGTTGTCTTTCCTGAACCATTTATCCCACAAAATAAAATTACATAAGGAGATTTATTCTGGTCTGAATTTTTTTCTTTTATTTGTTCTATAAAATTTGGTGGAGCAATTAAAATTTCCCTAATTATTGTTTTGAATGATTCTTTTATCTGTTCTTCAATCTCTTTTTTTGAAAATTCCTCCCCCACTATTTTATCTTTTAAATCCCGAACAATCCTCTCTGCAACTTCAAGAGCAACATTATTTTCAACTAAAAGCATTTCAAGCTCTTCCCCATAAACTTCAAAATCTTTTTCAGAAATTTTTATTTTTCCTATATGTGATGTAAGTTTATGGAAAAAAGATTCTCTTTTCTCTTCAACAGCTTCTTTTTCTTCTTCTACTACAACTTCTTCTTCAATTTTCTTTAATTTTTCTTCTTTTAGTTTTTTTGGGGCAGGAATCTTGATTTCTTCTTCTGCCTTAGCTTTAACTTTTATTTTTTTTGGCTTTTTCTGCTCTTCTTTTTCCTCTTTTGCTCTTTCTATTGCTTTCTCTTCTGCCTTTTCTTTTAGCTTTTCTGTCCAATTTTTTAGCTTTTCTTTTAAAAATCCAAACATATTTTCTTGAGTGCTTGAATATTTATAACCCTTTCTTACATAAATTTTTATAAAGAATATATCTCTATTTTTAATATGGCATTAAAAGGAGTGTTAGTGATCCTTGATGGGATGGGTGACTTGCCTAATAAGCAACTTGGAGATAAAACACCATTAGAAGCAGCAAATATGCCCAATGCAAATTTTTTAGCTTCTCGCGGGGAATTGGGTTATATGTATTCTGTAAAACCGGGATTTATTCCAGAATCAGATGAAGCGATTGTTTCTATTTTTGGGAATGAATTAATTTCAAGCACAAGAGGACAATTAGAGGCAAGAGGGACAGATATTAAACTCGTAAGGGGAGATCTGGCTTTGAGAGCTAACTTTGCAACTATTGATTCTTTGAAAGCAGGAAATATTATTGATAGAAGAGTCGGAAGAACCTTGACAACAAGCGAGGCCGAAATTTTGGCTAAAGCACTGAACAAAAACATTAAACTAGCATCTGAATTTATCTTCAAGCCGACAAATGGACACAGGGGAGCTTTAGTTTTTAAGGGAGGATTTTCAGATAATATCTCTGGAAATGATATTGTTTATATGCAAGGACAAACAAAAGTTTCGGACAAGATAACTTCCTGCAAAGCACTTGATGATGAAGACAATTCTCAATACAGCGTTAATATTGTAAATGAATTCTTAGAAAAAGCATATGAAGTTTTAGACACTCATCCTATTAATGAACAAAGGAGAAAAAAAGGGCTTTTGCCTGCAAATTTTATTTTAGTAAGAGGGGCAGGAATAGAAAGTCCAAAATTAAAACTTTACAAAAAATGGGCTTCTGCTTCATATATGCCTTTAGAAAAGGGATTCTCAAAAGTTTGTGCTATGAAAACTTTTTCCTTTGATTATCCTAAACTAAAAAAAGTGGATGTTTATGAAAATCTTTGGGAAGGGCTTAAGAAAGCATGTAAATTTTCCATTGGAGTAATAAAAAAAAGCAGAAAAAGTTCTGATTATGTTTACATACATTTGAAGGAAACAGATATTCCCGGGCATGACAATAAGCCAATTGAAAAAAAAGAGATGCTTGAGTATATCGATAAAACTTTGTTTAATTTTTTAAGAAAATTTGCTCCTCCACATAATATTAAAGTTGTGGTTACAGCAGATCACTCTACTCCTTGTAAGTTAAAATCTCATTCAGCAGATCCTGTTCCTGTTTTGTTTTACAATGGTTCAATCCCCAAAGAAAAGAAATTTACTGAAAATGAAGCAAGGAAAGGAAATCTTGGAAGAATTAACGGAAAAGAACTTTTTGGGAAAGTTGGATTTTTGAAGTAGTATAGAAATTTTTATAAACAAAAAATTTGATTAAATCTCATGAAGAAGAATTATGCAACAAGGTGTAATGAATGTCAATTTATTCAATACTTAGCAAAAAATGATTTGAAAGGCTTATGTAACCGGTTGGGAGACCCTAATTTCATTTTTATGGTAGAACTGAATAATTCAAATTGTTTATATAGAGATTCTGGTGAGATAATTTCTCCTAATGAGATTCTTAACAGAAAAAAACAGGCATTAGAAACTTACTTAACCTCTTTAGAATCAGAAAATAAAGTAAAAGAGATAATTCAATCTTGGCCTAAATGGAAACAAGATTTGGCTAAAACTTTAGTCTGAAAGTTAAATTGTTAATATCTAATTCTTATAACAACAATTGTTAAAAATCAAATGGAACTCTTTTTTGTATGATAACTTATAATGATGTTTACGAGGCATCTAAAAAAGAGAGATATTCTGAACAACTTCAGCAGTTGCCCAAGAATTTTATAAGCGAGGTTGCAGATTATTTAAAAGAAAAAAGAGACATTGCCTCAAAGGACGATGATATTTTTTCTGATGTTATTGTAAAAACCAAAAAACAATTGGAAAATGCAATAACTTTATTTAAAGAACTTATTGTCCGAAGAAAAAAGAAAATATTAAATCTTGTTCTTGTGGCTTCTGAAACAGGAATTTCTAAACAGGATTTTGAAAACATGATGCCTTTTGAAAAAACTCTTTTTGAAGAATTAATGAAGTCAATTGATATTTCTGACAAAAAATTAAATGAACTGATGAATGGAAGCAAGGAAGAACAAAAGAAAAATGAACTTATTGTTTTTAATGAATCTGTAGATGAATTTATCGGGATGGACGGGGAAAAAATGGGCCCTTTTGAAAAAGGACAAATGGCGAATCTCCCAAAAGAAATTGCAAAGATTTTAGTTGATGGAACTAAGGCAGAAAGAGTTGATGAGAATTAATAATATATTTTTGCTAATATAAATTATTAAAAAGAAAATAATTTATTTATTATTATGTCTGTAAGTTATGGAAGAGAAGATTGTAATCACCAATGGAGATACAGAAAATATGGAATTGAAGAAGGATGTATCCCTGCTATTTGTGTAGACTGTGGAGCTTTTGGATGTCAATGTGATGTGGTTAATGTTCCAAAAGAAACTTTTTTTAAAAAACATGCAGAAAGTGATGATAATATCAATTGGGAAAATCCTTATGCTGTTAAAAAATTAGAAAAATTTGTTCTTGCAGTTGAATAATTACTTCTTATAAATTATTGATTGAATAAATAAGGCAAACCAGAGAGTTCCTAATAATACTTGAATTATCATTGCAGAATAAAGTTTTAAGGTAAAATAAATAGAAGCAACTACATATGCTCCAAGAAAAGTTACTAATGCTGTTGAAAAAATAACTGTTGCTTTTTTTGTCTTGAATCCACGCATTACTTGTGGAGCTAATGCTATTCCAAAGATAATTGAGATTATTGTTATTGCTATATCTTGCCACATTTTTTATTATAAAATACTTTGTTCAAGCCTCTAGAGGGATTTGAACCCCCGACCCTCGGTTTACAAAACCGATGCTCTGCCACTGAGCTATAGAGGCATTTGTTAATTTAATTAGAAATGGATGGTTTAAAAGATTTCTTATATAATCACTTTTTCTCTTTACTCTCTAAAGCTTTGATTTCGCAAAGAGCAAGTGGATAAATCTTTTTTAGTTTCTGACTTAATTGTCTTTGCAATCTGTTTGCAATTATCTCGTCAAATAACTGTTCTAAAGTTTTGTCTTTAGCATAATTTACT
Source organism: Candidatus Pacearchaeota archaeon (assembly GCA_023228065.1). The sequence continues at coordinate 58,065 of JALOBX010000001.1, forward strand.
AATTCTTCTCTTGCTTTATTTCTCAAGGCAGTTCTTACTGCTCTTGAAACTTTTCTTCTTGTAACTAAAAATGGTTTTATTCTTAATTTAGCATCCTTACATTCTGTAGGAAAAGAATCTTCAACATAATTTGTTCCTTTTCTTACCATTCTTCTGATAAAATAAGGCAGAATCAAAAGTTTTGTTGGTGTTGCTGTTGCTTCATCATCCTTAACAATTACCTTTAATGTAAGCATAACACTTTTTCCCTTAAGCATTCTTGTTAAGTCATATTTCATAAATCTTCCATTAAGTTCTGCAATTTCATAGCCCTGCATTTGTGTTTCTTTTCCTATAATCGGAATGTTCACATCAAAAAATTTCTTTTTTCTTTTTGCGATTGCCATTTTATTTATTCTTGTATTACCTTCCCAACTCTATGTCCTTTTAGTTGGTATTTAGATTTTTTGCAAGTCTGACATGTATACATAATATTTGTTTTTTTGTTTGTTTTTGCCTTTCTTTTGAATTTTGAAACTGCTGGCTTTGAACCCCATTTTCCTTTATTTCCTATTCCTCTCCCTCTGCCCCTTAACTTTGCTCTGCTAATAGAACCTCTTGTTAGTGTTCCTCTTTTTGCTCCTGTTGACACTACTTTGATTTTTTGTTCTGTTCTTTTCTTACAATAAGGACAAAATCTTTTTGTTGTTTTTGGAATCTTCATAAAATGTATAGAAAAACTTGGTTTTTAAAGCTTAAGTTTTGGAATTGTACCTACGGTTCAATCCAAAGATAAATGATCCTGCGAGGAATTGAACCTCGGTCTCATCCACGTCAAGGACGCGTCTTAGCCGTTGGACTACAGGATCTAAGAACCTCCAGCGGGTTCTTAATAGTTCCAGCAACCCAACAGGAAGTTGTACCCTTTTATTAAGGTGATAATGTTTAAAAAGTTTGTTTTATAATTTATAATATGGTAAAATTTGGTGGTATATTATTATTTGCGGATTTAATTATTGGTTTATATCTTGTAAATTTGGGAATAAAATTTGTTGTTCTTCCTGTTCCAGAAACTCTTAATAATTGGATAATTCTTCTTGGTGGAGCATTATTAATCTTTAGTGGTTTAATGTCTATGATATCTTCAAAAAGAATTGAAAGATTTAGAAGAAAATAGACTGAATTTTCTATTTTGCGATAAGATTTATATACGTAATTCTCATTATTTTCATATGAATAATAAAAGTGGTGAAGTGGGGACACCAACAATTTTTTCAAAAAAAAATCGTAGGGGGCAAGTGACAATTTTTATAATACTTGCAATAATTCTTGTTACTGGAGTTGCATTATTTTTTGTTTTTAGAGATACTATTACTTTCAGAAAAATTCCTGCAACAATGGAACCGGTTTATACGACTTTTCTTACTTGTGTTGAAGAAAAAACTCTTACTGGAATTGAACTTTTAGAAAGCCAAGCAGGTTATATTGAATTGCCTGAATTTGAAAGAGGTTCTTCATATATGCCGTTTTCATCCCAATTAAATTTTCTTGGAAATCCTATTCCTTATTGGTATTATGTATCAAAGAGCAATATAGAGAAAGAACAAGTTCCTACTGAACAAGATATGGAAGAAAGCCTTGGTGACTTTATAGAAGAGAAGATAACTGAATGTGATTTTGGAAATTATTATCCACAAGGTTTTGAAATAACCCAAGGGGAGCCAATTGCTGATGTTAACATAAACTCAAATAATGTTGATGTAAAATTAAATATGAACTTAGATATTACTAGGGGAGAAGAAAATGCTTTTATAGAAACTCATGAAGTAAATGTGAAATCTAGTTTAGGAGCTCTTTACTCTTCGGCAAAAAAAATTTATGAAAAAGAGCAGAGAGAATTATTTTTAGAAAACTATGGTGTTGAGACATTGAGACTTTATGCTCCTGTTGACGGAGTTCAAATGTCATGTAGTCCAAAAACATGGAATGCTGATGAAGTCTTCAATGATTTGCAGGAAATGATTGAAACAACTACTTTATTATTAAGAACTGAAAATCCTTCGGATGTAGATGAGAAACATTTTTTTATTGATGCTGGAGTAAGTGAAGGAGTAAGATTCTTAAATTCTAGAAATTGGTCAAATAGTTTTGAAGTTAATCCTTCACAGGAAAATCTCTTAATTGCAACTCCTGTTGGAAATCAACCCGGGTTAGGAATACTTGGATTTTGTTATGTCTCTTATCATTTTGTTTATAATGTGAAATATCCAGTTCTAGTTCAAGTTTATAATGGAAATGAAGTCTTTCAATTCCCTATGGCTGTTGTAATTCAAGGAAATAAACCCAGAAAAGCTTTAAACTCGACAGCTAAAATCGCAACAACAGGTTTATGTTCTTATAAAAATACTCCTGCGACTATAACCACTTATGACACAAATTTGAATCCAGTTAATAGTTTTATTTCATATGAATGTTTTGGAGAAAGTTGTGATATTGGAAGAACTTCTTCAGGAACATTAACAACAGATTTCCCCCAATGCACTAATGGTTATCTTATAGCAAGAGCAGATGGTTTTAATGAGAAAAGATATTTGTATTCTACAACACAAGAAGGGACTGCACAGATTATTTTAGATAAACTTTATGGAATAAATGTAAATTTAAAATTAGGGGGGACAGATTATAATGGAAATGCAATTATTTATTTTACTTCCGAAGAAAATTCAAAAATAGTTTCTTATCCTGAACAGAAAAAAGTAAATTTAAGTGAAGGACAATATGAAGTTGCAGTTTATATTTATAGAGATTCTTCGATACAGCTTCCAGAAGCTACTTCCAGGCAATGTGTTGATGTTCCAAGCTCTGGAATTGGAGGATTATTTGGAGCAAAAGAACAAAATTGTTTTGATGTTAAAACTCCTTCGCAATTAGTTTCAAATGTTCTCGCTGGCGGCGGAACACAAGACTATTCTATCACAGAAGATGAATTAAAAAATTCGAATACCTTAGAAATAAAAGCAGATTCATTCCCTGTTCCAAAAACAATTGAGGAATTTCAAAACAATTATCAAATCTTTGAAGAAAAAGGATTAGAAATTAATTTCAGATGACAAGAAATAAAAAAATAGGTATTGGAATGTATTTATTATTTGTAATTTTATTTTTGAGCTTTATCTCTGCATATACTCGTTCAGATGTTCAATGGTCTGTGCAGCCAACACAAACAACTAATCTGGAAAAAGCAGTATGTCAGGAAGGGCAAGATTTTGCAATTCAAATTGCTCCTCTTGGATGCACTCCTGCTGTGATAAGAAGCGACTTGCTTGAAGAAAATGATGTTCCTGTTTATTGTCAACTGTCAGCAACAAAAATAAATCCATTAATTGATGTAGAAGCAATAGATGCTATTTCTTTTTCTGGGAAATATCCTAAAGAAGTTTCAGGAATTGGTTTCCATCCTGCAAAAGCAGCTGTTGGAATCAAAGGACAATTAAATTCTCCGGTCTTAAATAATATTGGATATGTTGTTATTAATTTAGAAAAACAAGCAAATGTTTCTGCAATTCCTGATTCTATTTCTGGAACATTAAGTGCGAAGGTAAGATACAATGTAAAAAATGCTTTTGGTGTTGGTAATGCATTATTTCATTTACCTGAAATCAACGATGAAGAATGGGAATCAAGAAGATACCAATATACATTTTGGAGCGGGAAAGGAACATTAAGAGCAGAGAATATTGAAAATGATGAAGCACAAATTTCTGTTTATTCTAATGACAGACAAATATCCAGTGTAACTTTAAAGAAAGGAGAAACTTCAGGAAATATTTATCTTCCCGAATTTGAATGTCAAGCAGGATTAAAATTACAATTGGTTGGATTAGAAAATCCAGATACAAGAGCAAAGTTAAGAATTAATGCTGAAATAGTTGAAGTTGCCGAGGGAGAAAAGTTTTTGGATAATAAATGTACAGTAAAGCAAATAAGAAAAAAAGGATTGGAACAGAAAGTAGGAATAAGTTGTGCTGAAGATGATAAAGCAAATAATTTTAATTTAATCATAAATCCAAAAGCTTTATTGACAATAAATGGTGTTGAACAAGAAGTTGAACTTGGGCAGTGGTTGTATGATTCTGATACATTATTGGATGGAAGACAAAGCATTTATGTTGCATATATGGGGACTAAAGCTAATTCAAAAGATTCAAAAGATTTGTATATTTATTTTATAAATTCTCCTGAAAAAAAAGATAAATTAAGTGAAGATGAACTTTCCCGCATGAATCTTTTTGTTGGTGATTTGATTGCTCACGGAGAAAGTATTCAAGATAGGAATTTGGATAAAGTTATTAATAGCTTAAAATTCTCTGCAGGAGCTGCTGCATTATTTGGACAATTCCTTAAAGAAGGAAAAGGTATTGCTTGGGCAAATTTTGGAGAAGAAATAACAATATTTGACAAAACAATTTCTATTCTTGGTTTTTCGGAAGCACAAAATATTGAACTTATCGGAACTGCCAAGGAAAATTATGACAATGCTGTAACAGATTATGAAACAATCAGAAATCAATTTGCTTCAGAAAGATATATTGGAGATGTTAATTCGACATTTGGGGAACAAGCATTATATCAGGAAATTATTCTTTCATGGAATTCAAATCAGAAAGCAACAGTTATTGAATTGTGCAAAGAATTCATGCAAAATTATCCTCATTCAAATACCAATATAGCAGAGTATTGCAAAAATGATTATCATCTTTCAAATAGCGATTCTCAAAATATTTATGTTACAATCAATAAACAAACAAGGCAAATTTCTTTTGATGGAATTTATGAACCTAGTTTTGCAGATTACAGTTCAGAGATATTAATCCGAGGTTCTAATGGGAAAGTATCTACATTAACATTGACAAAGAATGGAATCATAAATTTAAATGAATTTAAAAGTGATGAAAGTAAAAACACTAATGATTATATCCAGTTTGTTTCTCTTGATGATACATTTGCTACAGTAGTAATCAGCGCAAATGGAAAAACAGAAAGAATAAAACTTGAAAAGGGAATTCAGCAAACAATTGAAGATTATATTTTTAGTCTTCAGGAAATTAATATAAAGAAAGTTGCAAAAGTTTCTGTTATTTCTAATATTAATAATGCAGGAACTCAAACTAACTTTAGTTTTAAAATAGGAATAGAAAAAAGGGCAATTGTTCTTCCTCCAGAAAAAGTCAAGCAGACAATATCTAATTTAAACAAAGAGATTAAAGAGTGGGAAAAAATGTCTAGTTCTCTTGGGAAAGTTGTGGAGGGACTTAAGACTGGATGTGTCATTGCAGGAGCTGCATTGGTAGCAAAAAATTTTATTTCTAATCTTGGTGGAACAGGAATTGCTAGACAATCTGTTATGCAAGGAAGTGGAGGATGGAATGAAAGATGTTCTGATTTAGTTGCAAAAGGAACTTATTCTTCAATGGATCAATGTTTCACAGAAAATTCAGAAGAGATTGATTCAGATGTTTCAGAGCTTTCTGGTTTAATTGAACAGCAGAATACTCAAATAAAACAACTTGAAGAAGGAATAACTACACAAGAATTTTTGTCAGATAATGTTGTTGATACAGATGCCTTTGTAAAAAGTTATTCTCCCCAAGTCACTAATACAATGAAGAATCTCCCAGAACAAATTGCAGACCCGAATGGACTTGGAGCTCCTATAAGCAAAAATGAAATGGTTACTATTCTTTCTTATGATGCATGGAAACAGGGAAAATATAGTGTAGAACAATTAAGAGATATTGAATTGTACACGAAAGTTTTGAATAATCCTAATTCAAATGAGGGATTAAAAAACATTGCAAATTCAAGACTTTATTCTCGTTTCTCCGATATAAAAGCAAATTCAGAGAACTATGCTCAAATTTCTAATTGGGCAGATGACTTGAGATTATCAACAGATAAATTTAGTTTTATAGAAATTGGCGGGGAAAATGTAAAGAAGATTCCTTACACTGGAACAACTCTCGGGGAAATCGGAATGAGCGTCGGAGGTTTCCCTACAAATACTCCTGCAGCATTAGTAACTACCTCTAATGGAAAAAAATATATAATCGTTTTAGATAATTCTGCGGGAATATCAAAACTTCCAATTAAAAGATTAGATAGCGATAAACTTGCAATTTATGATTCATCTGGAATATTTGTTTCAGAACCACCTATTGAATTTAGAAATATTTATTTTGAAAGAATCGATGCTTCAAGCTATAAAAATCAATATAAAAATGCTAAACTAAGTTATTATGAAACAGAACCTTACAAAGGACTTCCTGCAATTGTACCTTTTGATACAAATAATGGGTGGTATGCAGCAACAAAACAAACCCTTCCTGTTGGCGGGAGTATTCAACCCTACGAAGCTTCTGGGAGAGTAAATAGTTTTTATTTATGTAATATCGGAGCGAATGGGCTCGAAGAATTCCAGACAATTGGTGATGATACTTGTCAGATGATTAATCTTGGGACAGGACAGCCTTACAATCAATTTCCAGGACTTAGTGAAACTGAAGCAAAGAAAATAATAAATCAAGCAGTAGATGCAATTGAACAGGCTTCTAAATTATACAAGTCTGGATTATCTGGAAAAGTTAAAATCGGAAATAATGTTGTTGATGTCGGAAGTCCAGCAGTTGATGTTCCTCAATTTCAATGTCAGGATTTCATGTCTCCAAAAGAATGTTTGTTAATGTTTAATTTATGTGATCCAGTAATCTGCCCTTCAAGCAGATGTGATTTGGGAGGAGCATATCCTGTGAAAGATGTTATTCAATCAGGAATTGTTGGAAGCATTGTATTATGTCTTCCTAATATTCAAGAAAAAATATTCATGCCTGTCTGCCTTACTGGAATAAAAGCAGGCATCGACGGATTTTTGTCTGTAAAAACATCTTACAGAGATTGTTTAAATGAAAGTTTAAACACAGGAAGATTAGTCGGAATTTGTGATGAAGTTTATAGCATTTACTTATGTGATTTCTTTTGGAGACAAGCTCTTCCTATTGCAGAGATGGTTATACCAAAAATTATAGAATCTCTTTTAGGACAAAATGTAAGAGGTGGAGGAGAATATCTTAGTGTTTCAAATGCCTGGGGAACTGCTGAAAAATCTATTGAATATATGACAAAGTTTTATGGAGCAAATTCTAATAAAGCATTTTTAGCACGTTCAACTGAAGAAATAGGGAGTGATATATGCAAGTCTTACACATCAGCAGTTTATCCTTCTGGAGGAGATTTGTTAGGAACATTAACTCAAGCTGATTCACCTCCACAATTCCACGGAAGATTTGATGAGATTCCTATGACCTCTGCAACAGTCCCTCCAACTTCACATTATAAAGTCTTTTATCATATCTTTGCAGGAAAAGATACTGGAGCATATTATCAAGTATATCTAAAGGGAAGTGCTACTAGTTCATATTACCAAGATACAACACAGAATTTAATGATTGCTACAGGTTATGCAAATGTTGGAGGTTATGCTTCAGAGACAAAAGATTTGATTGCAGCTTCGGGATATGACGAGATGTGCATTAATGTAAATGGACAAGAAGAATGCGGATTTGCACAAGTATCTACAGACTTTGCACTTAATTATATACAGGACAAATATATTCAAAGTCAAGCAACACAAACAGGAATTACAAAAGAGTCTGAATGTATTTCTGGAACTGCAAGTGCATATAGTCTTTTAAGCGGCAATTTACAGTCAGCAGCTGAAGAAGCAATAAATCCTGAAATTTATAATAAAGGATTAACGAGGGTTTGTTCAACAGATAATCCTGGAAAAGGAACAGATGCTGCGGCTGGAACAGAGAGTGCAAAGTGGAAAGAAGTTGGATATTGTGATAATGAAAAAATAAAATGCTGGATAGATACAGAAAGTGTGAAGGAAATAATCAAGACAACAACTGTCGAGGGAGAAACCTTAGAAACAGTTTCTGAAAATTATGTAGATATACTCAGCAAGCTTGAAGGGGGATATTTAGATGAGGAACAATTTTCTGTAAGCATTAAAAAAATAGAAGATGAAAAAAATCCTGCAAATAGAGTGAATATGATTCAAAATATTCTTGAGAAAGTATTTTGGAATAAACAGAAAGCTTACTTATATTATTTGAGAGGGAATGCTTATGCAGAATTATTAATTGCTATCCTGCCTAAAAATAAGATTGTTGCAATAACTAAGGAAGAAACTGCAAAAACAACTACTTCCCAAAAGAGATGCGGACCAAATGATGAGTATTTTTGCAATAATGATTGTCCGATGGGTTATGATGCAAGCACTCCTACAGACGGAATAAAATGCGGCGGACTTCTTATTAAATGCTGTAGAGTATCAACAGCGAGCAGTTCAACTGAAGCAATTAGCGGAGAGGGAGGAGAAAGAATTTGGCAGACTGCAAAAAATCTTGCTAACAAGAATTGGGAAGAAACACGAAATACCAATACATGCAGAGAATCTCTTAAGAGTCAAGGAACACTTAATCAGGCTAATCTTAATGATTGTGTTTCTAATAATGTATGTGCTAGATTTGTCCTTCGTGCTATGATTAATGCAGGTGTTAGAACTCCTGAATTAGTCAATGGGAAATACGGAAATCTTGTAAATGCCGAGGGAGAATTCACAGGAGCATGGACTGCTTTGGAAAGTATAATTGAAATGATAAAAGTATTTGAAGCAAATAAAAATGAATTTATAGAAATAACAAATTTTAATAGTTTTGAGAAAGGAGATATTATTATTTTAGGATTTGGAGCCAAAAAAACCCAACATCTTGGGATTTTTGACAGCTATAATAACAATAGAAAATCCATTAATGTTTATGGCGAACCGGGATTATCTGGCGGCGCAGCTGAACTTCAAAAAGGCAATCCTATAAAATCAAGTGAATGGTATGTCTACAAGGCTTTCAGATTTGTTGGAAATATGTATAGCACGTCAATTAATAATCCTGTAGAAATAATCGAAGAAGAAATTGTGGAAACAGCAAATACCGTCGGAGAAAAAATAGCTTTGTATGCTTCAGATGTTGCTTCTGGAAATGCATTTGGTTCTTCTGATAATTCAGTTAAATTTGTTTCTGCTTCTTTAATTAATTCAGGAGTAAGTGGAATTAGTGAAACTTCTTCTATGACAACTCTTGTTTCAGTATTAAACTCTAATACTAACTTTATAAAAATTGATATAAGCAGCATTAACAATTTAAGAAAAGGAGATATAATTTTTCTGGGAAAGGGATGTGACAGAGATTATTCTATTGGAATTTTTAATGCAGTCTCTGGAAATAAAATTGTTTTTTATACAAATTTAAATAATGGAGTAAAAAGTGAGATTTATTCTTATTTGCATGAAGTAGACAATAATTTATATGTTTATAGAATTTACAGATATGTCGGAGATTTGGGCGGGAATTTGATGGAGAATGCTGATGCACGAACTGAATGGACATTGAATAGTGCTTATGAAAAATCAAGAAGTTTAAGTGGGTCTTATAAAAATAATAAAATTTTTGTTGATGAATTAATTTTTGATAAAGTTTTGACCGAAGAAGAATGCAAAACTATGCGTGGCGGATTTTTATTCTTTGGAAATAAAGATATGGATGATTTAGCTACAATTTTAATTAATAAAATTGAGAGTTCAGGAATATCAGAGAATAATCAAGAAACAAACGAGCCAACTACAAATACTTTAAGCAGTGAATTAAACAAAGTTATCAATGCGCAGCAAAATCTTGCAAGTGTTTCATACCAAGGACAGCCTTATTGTGCGAGATATTCAAGAGAACTTGCATTCAAATATTTTGGATATAATTATTATTACACTGATGTTTGGTGCAGGAAGGCAGTTGGAGATAAAGTTGTATGGGAAACTCCTTCAATGACAGAAGTGTATAAGATGCAGGATCTTACTGATATAAGAGAAGAAAATGAGAATCAATTAATCAGTTTAGAGAATGCAGGAACATTAAAACCAGGCATGATTGTTGGAGTTTATTATCCTGCAACATCAAGCGGTGTAGTTTACGGCAAAGATGTTCCATGTGAAGGATTTGGAGTGTCAGCATCTCCTTATTATACTCACAATTTACTTTATTTAGGGAAAAATAATAATGGAGAATTAGTCTTCGCTGAACTTTTCCATTTAGCACCCTCTATAAGAACTTTGGATGATTTTGGAAATGATGGTTTTGTAGTAATGGCTGTTTTTAGTCCTCCAGCAAGTTTGAATTAATTCTAAACCTTTTTATATAGTAGATTAATAATAATTTTAAGCGGAGTTGCCAGAAATCAAAGTGCAAACACTTTTCATTCGTTCGCTTTCAGCAAACGAGTGGCTAGCCACTCCTCTAATGCGGAGTTGCCAGAGTGGTCAAATGGGCGAGATTTAGGCTCTCGTGGCTCAGTGCCTGCATAGGTTCAAATCCTATACTCCGCACTTTTAGAATTATTTTTTAGACTCTTTTTCTTTTATCTTATCTTCGAGCTTTAATTTATCTATCAATTCTTTATAACGATTTCTAATTGTTACCTCTGTTATTCCTGCAATATCTGCAACTTCTCTTTGTGTTTTCTTTTCATCGTTCATTAAAGCAGCGACGTAAAGTGCAGCAGCAGCGATTCCTGCAGGGCCTCTTCCAGAAGTTAATTCAACTTTTTCCGCATTTTTCAAAACAGTTAATGCATCATTTTGTGTTCGTGGTGAAAGTTTCAAAACTGAAGAGAATCTTGATATGTAATCTTTCGGAGAACTTTGTTTTACTTTGATTCCTAATTTTCTTATTATGAATCTATAAGTTCTTCCAATTTCTTTTCTCTCAACATCTGAAGCTGTTGCCATTTCATCTAATGTTCTTGGTATGTTATAGCTTCTGCATGCAGCATACAAACAAGCAGCAATTACTGATTCCATACTCCTCCCTCGAACAAGTCCTCTCTGCAAAACATAATTGTAAATTCTTGATGCTTCATCTCTTACAACATTAGGCAAATTAAGATACGAAGCAATAACTCTTAATTCTGCCATTGCTAATCTTAAATTTCTCTCAATAGAAGTTGATACTCTTTCCTGCCATTTTTTCAATCTTAAAAATTTTCTTGTATTTCCTGGTTCTAATTTGTAAATATCTGAGATTTCTCCGACGTTAGTTGTAAGCCCTTTATCAAATTTCTGCATGCTTATCGGAGCTCCACCCCTTCCTTTCTTTTCATCTTTATCAAATTTCCCTTGCAAATCCATTCCACTATCAGCCATCTTTTCTTCAATTACAAGACCGCAATCATTACAAATTATTTCTCCGAGATGAGGATCATAAGTAAGGTTTATGCTTCCACATTCTGGACATTTTTTTACAAAATTCATTTTAAAAGTATTTTTAGATAAGCTTTATAAAGCTTTTCCTTATATAAACCTTTGCTTTTTTATAACTATGTCTAAGAAGTAAAAAATATTATTTTTATTCAATAACTATTCCATTAAGAACACCATTTTCAGTAGGTCTGTTTGTTACTTTTACTTTTCCTGCTTCAGTTAAAACTATTGTTCCTTTTGTTATAATATTCTGTCTTGCAAGGAATCTGTTTGAGGGTGTTTCAACGACATTTTTTATTTCCATCTTTTTGCTTTTTCCTTTGTCTTGTATATTAATAAATTTAGCTCCAAGAAGGAATATTTTTTTACTTCCGCCTCTGATTCTTTTTGCTCTTCTTTTTTCATTTCCTAATTTTACTATTTTTCTCTGCCCTGCTATTTCGAACGCTTTTCTCTTCCTATGGCGAATATTTCCTCCACCAGATATTTTTTTTCCGAGATTCATATTAAGATTTTTGATTTTTTGTTTAAATATCTTTCCTTTTATTAATCATCTACTTGACTGACGAAACTTTTATAAATGATGTCCAATCAATTAAAATATGGCAAATGGAATTGAAAGACCTTTAGACTTGCTAAATAATTCAAAAGGGAAAGAAGTATTGGTTTATCTAAAAGGCGACAAGCAATTTGTAGGAACTTTATTAGCATTTGATATCCATATTAATTTGGTATTAGATAATATCAAAGAAATGCAAAACGGAGAGGTAAAAAGAAGTTTGGGTTTAACTTTCTTAAGAGGAGACACTATAATCTGTATTTCTCCAGCATCAACTGCTTTAAAAAAGTAAATATATAAACGTTTTTTTACTTATTCCTATATGATTAAATTAATCTTTTTAGGGACATCTGATGCAATTCCTAGCATAGAGAGAAATACGACTTCTATTCTGTTAAGTTACAAAGATGAAAACATACTGATAGATTGCGGAGAAGGAACGCAGCGGCAGTTACGAAAAGCAAATTTTAACCCATGCAAAATAACTAAAATCTTAATCAGTCATTGGCATGGAGATCATATTTTAGGACTTCCCGGACTTTTACAAACCTTAAGTTTTAGCGGATATAATAAATCTCTTGAGATTTATGGGCCAAGAGGAACAAAAAATCTTATGAAAGCATTATTGAAAACATTTGTATTTCAAGAAAAAATAAAATTAACTGTTAAGGAAGTAGAGAATAGATTTTTTGAGAGTGAAGATTTTTATCTTGAAGCAGAACATATGACACATGGAACTCCCTGTAATGCATATACTTTTGTCAAGAAGAAATCCTTGAGGATTGACAAGAAAAAACTGGAAAAAACAAAAATTAGCGGACCACTTCTTAAGCATCTTAAGGAAGGAAAGAATATTGTTTATGATGGGAAAACATATTTTTCTAAAGACATGACCTTTGAGGAAACAGACAAAAAAATATCTTTTGTATTTGACACATCTTTTAATGAAAGAATAATCCCTTTTGTAATAAATTCAGATATCCTTGTTTGTGAGTCTACTTTTGGTTCTGAACTTGAAGAAAGGGCAGAAGATTACAAGCATTTAACTGTTAAACAAACTGCAAGAATAGCAAAAGAATCCAAATCAAAAAAACTCATTCTTACTCATATAAGCCAGAGATATAGCAAGAATCCGCAAGTTCTTTTGAAAGATGCAAAAAAGATATTTAGAAATTCTGTTCTCGCAAAAGATTTTGATAGGTTTGATATTTAAAAAAATGCTCTGAAACAATTCTATTCTTTATTTAGGTTTCTTATTAAATCGTTCTATAATTAAGTAAATTATTAAAGAAATTACAACTCCAATCAGTATCGGAACTCCTCTAGTTAATAATATGCTTGAATTCATTTATTGTATATGCCCCGGACAGGATTTGAACCTGCGACCCTTAGCTTAGAAGGCTAATGCTCTATCCAGGCTGAGCTACCAGGGCATATATTATTATTCTTGTCTAATAACCTTTAAAAGTTTTGCATTCTTATTTTATTCATTAAAATGAAAAAAGATGTTGAGACTTTAAGATTCCCGTTAAAAGAAAAGTGCGTAGCTATGCTTGCTCCTAGTTTTGTTGTTGATTTTTCTTATCCTAAAATAATTTCTCAGCTTAAAGATTTGGGTTTTGATAAAATTGTTGAATTAACTTTTGGAGCTAAAATGATTAATAGAGATTATCATAAAATTCTTGAAGAATCAAACAAGCTTGTTATTTCCAGTGTTTGTCCTGGCATTGTTGAAACTATCAAAGCAAAATTTCCCAATTACAAAAAAAATTTAATTTTAGTTGATAGTCCAATGATTGCAATGGCAAAAGTTTGCAGAAAAGAATATCCAAACCATAAAATTGTTTTTATTGCTCCCTGTAATTTTAAAAAAATAGAAGCACAGAGTTCTGATTATGTTGATTATTCTATTGATTACAAAGAATTAAAGGAAATCTTAAAGAACAATAATCTTTCTGAAAAAAAATATCCAAAAGAAGAAATATTTTTTGATAAATTTTATAATGATTATACTAAGGTTTATCCTTTGTCTGGTGGGTTATCCAAAACCGCAGGGGTAAAAAAAATTCTTAAGCCTGATGAAACCAAAATTATTGATGGAATGGCAGAAGTTATCAAATTCTTAGAAAATCCTGAGAAAAAAATAAAATTTCTTGATGTAACTTTCTGCAAGGGCGGATGTATTGGCGGGCCTGCAGTTAATTCAAAGTTACCTATGATATTAAGAAAAAAGAAAGTAATTCATTATATGAAATTGGCTGAAAAAGAGAAGATTCCTGAAAATAGGAAAGGAATCATAAAAATGGCTTCAGGCATTTCATTTAAGTCTAACTATCCGAACAAATAATTTTATATATCGTTTTATTTTAAACAGGATATTGCGGAGGTGGCACAATGGTACTGCGTCTCCCTGCAGCTCAAAAGAAGGGCTTTATCGCTCTACTCTTGCGAGCAGAGAGGAGATTTTCGGGAGTTCGATTCTCCCCCTCCGCTTTTTGAATGAAATGAAAAAAGAGGTTAGCCAAAATTTCTTATCTTGAGCCTCCGCTTTCAATCTAAATTTTTAAAAATATTTAAAAAGTGTAGTGCCTAAATGTTCTTATGGCTTTTATTGTCAAAAAAACAATAAGTGGAAAAGATTATTATTATCTCAATGAGAACAAAAGAATTGATGGGAAAGTAAAAACTAAGACTCTTGCGTATCTTGGAAAAAATAAAAAACAAGCAGAGGAAAAATTTAAAATCTTTTTAGCAGAATCATCTGTAAGAGAAAATACAATTAAAAAAGAAAATAAAAATAAAATGACACCAAATCCGAACCCTACAAAGATTTCTATTGAAGAGTTGTCTAATTTTTGCAAAACAAAGGGTTTCATTTTTAGAAGCTCAGATATTTATGGAGGATTTTCTGGCTTCTGGGATTTTGGGCCATTAGGAGTTGAATTATTTAATAATATTAAAAGAGAATGGTGGAAATTTTTTGTTCATGAAAAAGAAAATATTGTTGGAATGGAAGCAAGTGTTATCTCTCATCCAAGAGCATGGATTGCAAGCGGGCATGTAGCCAACTTTAGCGATGTTGCAGTTTATTGCCCCAAATGCAAGCTTTCAACAAAGATTGATAAGAGCGAAGTTGGAAAAATAAAATGTGAGAAATGTAACGGAGAGTATGAAGTTAAGGGGGAATTTAGTTTAATGTTTAAGACAAAGGTGGGAGCATTGGATACAATTGATGCTTATTTAAGAGGAGAAACAGCACAAGGAATGTTTATGGATTTTAAATTAATTCAGCAAACTTCAAGAATGCAACTTCCATTTGGTATTGCACAAATTGGAAGATGTTTTAGAAATGAAATTGCTCCCAGAGACTTTTTATTCAGATGCAGAGAATTTCACATTGGAGAATTTGAATTTTTTATAAATCCTGAAGAAAAAAAATGCGATCTGCTTGATGAAATTCATCTTAATGTAGAATTTAATCTTTTAGACTCTGAAACACAAAAAATAGGGAAAGATGAATTAAAAAAAGTGAAGATGAAAGAATTAATCAAAAAAGGAAAACTTGAAGAATGGCATGCTTATTGGCTTGCAGAACAAATTATTTGGTTTAGAAAAATTGGACTGGAAAAAATAAAAATAAGAGAACATACAAAAGAAGAGTTAAGCCACTACAGTTCTGCTACTTTTGATATTGATTATGAATATCCTTTTGGTTCAAAAGAAGTTGCCGGAAATGCTAACCGGGGACAATATGATTTGACACAGCATCAGAAAGAAAGCAAGGAAAAAATGGAAATCTTCGACGAGAAATACAAGAAAAAAGTTCTTCCTAAGGTTATTGAGCCAACATTTGGAATTGAGAGAATTTTTTTAGCTATTCTTACAAAAGCATATACTTACGATTCTGAAAGACAAAATGTTATTTTAAAAATTCCCGCTTTTCTGGCTCCTATCAAAGCAGCAATATTTCCAATTGTAAAAAGAGATGATTTAGAAAAAATTTCAAGAGAAATCTTTAACAATTTAAAAAAAGAATGGAATGTCTCTTATGATGAATCTGGAAGCATTGGGAGAAGATATGCAAGGAATGATGAAATTGGAACTCCTTTTTGTATAACTATCGACGAGGAATCTATCAAAAATAAAGATGTTACAATAAGAGATAGGGACACAAAAAAACAAATCCGTGTAAAAATTTCTGAATTAATGGAAGTCATAAAAAAAATTATTGCTGGAGAAATTAATTTTGAAAAAGCGGGAAAATTAATAAAATAATTCTCCGACGACAAATCACCAAGGGTTTCTAATACTTTTTATTAATTTTAAAATTTCTTGCAAAAATTTATAAACAAGAATTTCCTAATATAAATAATTAAAATAGAGGTGATGCATGGTAGCAAAAAAAAGAAGAACAACTGCTAAGCAAAAGACTGCAGCTAGAAAAAATCTGGTTAAGGCCAGAAAAAAATGGAAAGGAATGACACACAAAGCTAGAAAAGCAGCAATGCCTAACAAAAAAAGAAAAAAGACTACTACTGTTAAAAGAAAAAGAAAAAAGTAATTTTTCTTTTTTAAAAATGGCATGATCTCTCTTTTTATTTTTTCTTTTATAATGATCTGCCTCAACAAAATATTTTCTTATTCTCTTTAATATGAAAAAAATATCTGAAGGATGCATTTTTTGCATGATAAGCGAAG
The DNA here is from genome assembly GCA_023228065.1 of Candidatus Pacearchaeota archaeon. Next base: position 74,669 of record JALOBX010000001.1, read on the forward strand.
GAAAAATCCCTGCAAAAAAGATTTATGAAAATTCCAATTTCTTTTCTGTACCCGATGTTAATCCAAAATTAAAAGGACATAGTTTAGTTATCTCTAAGCAACATTTTGACAATATTCTTGAAATGCAATCTACTCTTGGAAAAGATTTGCTGGATTGTCTAAATAAAACTGCGGAAAAATTAATGAAAGAAAATAATGCTGATGGATTTAACATATTTAATAATAATTTTGAATCTGCCGGACAAATCATTAAACATATTCATTTCCATATTCTTCCAAGAAAAAAAGGAGATGGATTCAGCTTAAATATTTGATTTTGATTTTCTAAAATAATAAAAATATACAATTGCAGATGCAAATATTCCAAGACTATCTGTCAGCCAATCAGTTATTCCCGCACCCCTGAATGGAACGAACATTTGATGAATTTCATCTAGTGCAGCATAGATTAATGAGATTATTATTGGAATTATCACTTGTTTTGTATCTATTTTTTCTTTTTTTATTAATATAAATAATAAAAAGTTAAACAAAAAAAATACAACCATATGGTAAATTCTGGAAGGCCATATATTTTTTATATTGCTCATAGAACTTCCTGGAATTGAAGAAAAAACAAAAATTTCAACAGCGATTAATACAAAAAGAATAAAAATAATTTTTTTATTTTCAAAAATATTTTTCATTAAACCTTTCTTGCATTCAGATTTATAAAAATTATGTATTATGGCTCTGACTAAAAATCCGAAAAGATTTTTGTCTAGTTCCATACTTCGTATGGCTCTGAGGAGAATTTAACTCCCGACCTCTGCCTTATGAGAGCAGCGCTCTGACATTGAGCTACAGAGCCATATGATTTATTGCAATCCTCTGTAGCGAATAAATGCAGTTTTATAACATTTTCTACCATTGTAGTTTCTTTTTTAAAAGAAACCCATGAGCTACAGAGCCAATATAAATTCTGTAAAAATAGTAGAAAAAGATAATTTAAAAGTCTTTGTAAGAAAATTATTTATCTTCTATTCATCGCTTTTTCTTGCTTCTTTGTTCTGGTTAACAATCCTGCTATTTGGTTTCTTATTTTTTTACTAGTTTCTAAACCTTCAAGAGTTTTTTTATTCTTTGTAAAATTCTCATTAGGTTTTACTCCTTCTTTTACTAATTTCTTAACTGCTTTTCTTATTTGCTTTGATTTTGTTTTACCCATCTTATTTTACAGAAAAGTTCGTTTAAAAAGTTTTGCTGTTATCTATTTTGAGGATTCTTTAATAAGATATATAAACTTCAGGCACCTTTGTTTTTTATGAATAGACAAGGCAGCAGTATGAATTTAAGAATGATTTGTTCTGTCTTAGCTGTGTCTATTAAGCTCCTAAACTAATTATGTTTAAGGGCTTTAATTCTATATAATATTTTCATGCAGGTTAAGGTCCTACTAATTAGTTTTGGATAATTAAACTTTGGAGGAAAAATGAAAACTTTAGAAGAAGAAACAAATGAGAAAATGGAAGAACCTTTTCCTAAAAAGGAAGAAGACTTTCCCAAAAAGGATTACGAGAGGGGAAAATATACCCCTGAACAAGCAAAGAAAGAACACCCCCTTTTCTATGAATGTTGGACAGGTATAAACTAAACTAATCTATCTTAATAATATCAGAAAGATTTTTTATAGCAGAGATTAAGTCACTCAATTTTTTAGAAGGCTCTCCAAAAAATAGAATGTTATACTTCATCTTTTTGTCAGAAGCTTTTTTATGAGTTTCCAAAATTTCTTTTTCAGTAATTTTCTTCTTGTTAAATACAAAAAATAATTCTTCCTCTTTCTTTCTTTTGACTTTTAAAACTGCTTCATCGTTCTTAAAATCTTCAATATCTAATATTTCAATCCCCTCTTTTGATAAAAATTCTTTTATTTTATTAAAAAAATTCTCTTCTTTTTTCTTATTCTTATTTTGCTTTTTGTGTTCTTCATGTTTTGGTTTTTTCTTATTTTCTTTTTTAATTTCTTTTTCTTCGGTTTTCTCTATGATTTTTTCTTCTTGGATAGGTTCTTCTTCTTTTTCTTCCTTAATTTTTACTGGCTCTTCGAAAATATTTTCTATTTTCTTAACTTCCTCTTTTGACTCTTCAATCGCTTTTTCTTCTTCAAATTCTTCTTCTGGAATTATAAAGAATCTCCAATAAATTTCCTCTCCTTTCTTGAAGGGAATTGCAAAATCTTTTATTTCTCTTAATGCAATCCTTATTGCAGGTTCTTGCTCAGAATCTTTCAAAAATTTATTTTCTTTTAATCTAATGAAAGCATCTTTTTCTTTGCTCTTCAAATATTGTGAAAATCTCTCTAATTGCGGTTCTTGTCCGGGGATAAAATATAATGGGGAACTTCCAACTCTTATATTGCTGATATTAACTATCTTTTCTCCATATAACTCAGAAAGAAAAGCAGAAGCAAAAAGGATGCTCAATCCTGTTTCCCCTGCAATTTGCACAGGTAGACTTGGGCCTTTTAATTTAATCAGGGAAATTATCTTCTCTTTTATTTGCATAACATCTGGCATATTTAAAATAGAGGTAAAAAGGTTATAAAGATTTTTATAGTGAAATTAAGGTTTAATCCATTTAACTTCATAATAGCTTATATCTCCTTCTTCATCTGCAATTGCTAAAAGAAGATTCTTCTTTGTGCTGTGGGCAACTCTGTTCTTTGCAGAGAACTCATGCCATGTAAGTCCTTTTGACTCATGTTCAGCAAATACAATCCATCTTGCATGTTTCTCTCCTGGTTTTGCACCTTTATCATAAACTCTGAAATCAGCTCCAAATTTCAAGGCAGTTTTAACAACATATCCTCTTTCTCTTAAATCTTTAAAAACAAGATATTTTATCTGAATCTTTTTGTCAATTTTTCTGCACTTTTCTATAAATTCTTTCTTTGACAGTTTTTTGTCCTTTGCAAATATTTCCATTTTGCCCTTCTCAACGAGAAATATTGCTTCTGCTATAGAATATTGAATTTTATCTTCTCTAGGTTCTCCGAAATGGCTTTTTTCATAAAGGGAATATGCTAATGTATCTGCACTGGATATTATTTCCCCCATGATGTATGATTTTATCTTGTCCATTACCCATTAAGGCTGGAGTAATATTTAAAAATATGCTTTACACCTATATTTTTATGAAAACTGCTAAGGTTAATCAGTTAATGAATGTAACTTTTGTAGTTGTAGTTCTCTTAGTCTTACTGTTATAAATCTCAGATTTTTTCTGGGATTTGCATTATTATCTATTAGAGAACTCTCAATTAAATTAAAAAACAAAAAATGGAAAAACGAAAAGTAATCAACATGGGCGGAGGAGAATATCAGTTGCTAAAACCCAAAACTAATGACAATCATCCTTGTTATCATGATTTTGGGGAGAAAAAAAGCATCAAAGCGATTGTTTATATGATAGACAATAAAGTTTTTGATTTAGAACTTTCAGAAGGTATTCAAAGTGAAATAAGAAATTACAGAGAGAATCTTGTGAAAAAGAAACAAAGATATTTTCAGAAGAATGGACTAGAAAACAATTTAAAGAATTAAAACAATTTACTGATATGGAAATGGATTTTTCAAAAATAGAAAAGAAATGGCAGACTAAATGGGAAAAAGGAAATATTTTCGGAGTTAAAGAAGATAATAAAAAAAAGAAGTTTTATGTTTTGGAAATGTATCCTTATCCCTCTGCAAGCGGATTGCATATTGGACATGCTTTTAATTATATCATAGGAGATATACAGGCAAGATTTAATATTATGGGGGGGTTTAATGTTCTTCACCCAATGGGATTTGATTCTTTTGGACTTCCTGCAGAAAATGCAGCAATAAAAGCAAAATCTCATCCCAAGATATTTACAGAAGAGGCTATTGAAAATTTTATAAAACAGCAGAAAGCTCTTGGATTAACTTATGACTGGAGTAGAATGGTAGAATCTCACAAACCAGATTATTATAAATGGGATCAATGGATTTTTCTTAAGATGTTTGAGAAAGGAATGGCTTACAAAAAAAAGTCATCTGTTAATTGGTGTTCGCAATGCAATACAGTTTTAGCAAATGAACAAGTTAACAATGGAAAATGCTGGAGACACAAAGATACAAATGTTGAGATTAAGCATCTTGAACAATGGTTTTTAAAAATTACAGATTATGCTGATGAACTTTATGAAAAAATTGACACTCTTACTGGATGGCCAGAAAGAATAAAATTAATGCAGAAAAACTGGATTGGAAAATCTCACGGGACTGAAATCAATTTTGAAATTGATGGAGAAAAATGGCCAATATTTACTACAAGACCAGATACAATTTTTGGAGTTACATTTATGGTGATATCTGCACAGCACCCAAGATTGATGGAACTTGTAACTAAAGAACAAAAAAAAGAAGTTGAAAAATTCTTGAAAAAATTAAAATCAACATCTGAAAAAGATTTGTCTGACTTAGAGAAGGAAGGAGTATTTACTGGAAGTTATGCAATTAATCCAATCACCAAAGATAAAGTTCCTGTTTATGCTGGGAATTTTGTGGTTGCTGATTATGGGAGTGGAATGGTAATGGCTGTTCCTGCACATGACCAAAGAGATTTTGAATTTGCAAAGAAATATGGAATAAAAATAAAAATTGTTATTCAACCACAAGAATTACCTGAATTAAATATTAAGAACATGAAAGAAGCTTACACTGAAGGGGGAAAATTAGTTGATTCTGGGAATTTTACAGGATTATTCAATGATGAAGCAAAAGAACATATTTCAATTTTTTTAGAAGAAAAAAAATTAGGTAAGAGAATTATTAATTATAAATTAAGAGACTGGTTAATCTCAAGACAAAGATTTTGGGGAACTCCTATTCCAATTATTTATTGTGATAAATGCGGGATTGTCCCTGTTCCTGAAAAAGATTTACCTGTTAAACTTCCAGAAAATATCAAATTTACCAGCGAGAAAAATCCGTTGATTGAGAATAAAGAATTTGTAAATGTAAAATGTCCAAAATGTAAGGGAAATGCAAGAAGAGAAACAGATACTATGGATACTTTTGTAAATTCTTCCTGGTACTTTTTTAGATATTGCGACAATAAAAACAACAAGGCAATTTTTGAAAAGAAAAAAGCAAAATACTGGATGCCTATTGATTTATACATTGGCGGAGCAGAACATGCATGCATGCACTTAATTTATTCTAGATTTTATACAAAATTCCTTAGAGATTTGGGTTTGACTGATTTGGATGAACCTACTAACAATTTATTTAATCAGGGAATGATTCATGGAGATGATGGGGCAGTCATGTCAAAATCTAGGGGGAATGTTATTGATCCTTTGGATGTAATAAAAAAATACAGCGCAGATACTTTGAGAATATTTTTAGTTTCAGTTTCTTCTCCTGACAAAGATTCTTCCTGGAGTAATACTGGGATTGAGGGGATGCACAAGTTTATCAATAAATTCATTAATTTTGTTCGGGAAATAAAAAAAGGAAAGTCTTCTGAAAGAGCTGAAGATAAAATAAACAGGGCAATTGGAAAAATAAGCAATGATGTTAAAGAAATGCAATATAACCTTGCAATAATTAAGATAAGGCAACTTATTGATTTCCTTTCTGAAGAAAAAGAAATCTCCAAGAAAGATTTAAACAGTGTTATAAAATTAATTTCCCCTTTTTGTCCTCATATTACAGAAGAACTTTGGCATAAACTGGGGAATAAAACTTTTATTAGTCTAGAAAGTTGGCCTGTTGCAGATGAAAAGAAAATAAATGATGAAATTGAAAGACAGGACAAAATGATTGAAGGAATTTCAAATGATATAAACAATATAATAAAAATTGTTGGAATGAAAAATAAAGTTTTTATTTATACTCTTCCAAAAGAAAAAGAAATCTTTGAAAAAGCAACAGAGATAATAAAAAAGAAAACTAATCTTGATGTAATTGTTTATTCTGTGAGCGATAAAGAAAAATATGACCCTGAAGGAAAATCAAAAAAAGCTAAGCCAGGAAGGCCTGCTATATACCTTGAGTGATAGGTTTTTATAATTATTTTATTTATTTAATTTATGAAAAAGAGAAGAATTCTTGCATCATTACCTCTTGTGATAATGTTATTTGCATTCATTTATGTTCAAGTCTTCAACCAGCCAATTTTATTCTGCAATGATGGAACTGCAATAAATACCTGTGCAAATATTAAACCTTATTTCTGTCAAAATGGAACTCTGGTAGAAAAATCTTCTATTTGCGGATGTTCAGATATTTCTGTTGCTCTTGATGATAAATGCATTTCAAAATATGAAATTGCACCCAAGAAAATAAGATTGGATTATACTTTACGAGGAGAAAAAAGTAACATAGATTTTTTTGTCTATAAGGGATTGTATAATTATCTTTCAAAAATTCCAAGATATGTAAATGACAGCAACCCTACTCTTCTTGATTTAAAACTTAAAATGCTTGATGAAGAACAGCAAAGAGAATTACTGCTTCCCCTGGTAATCGAAATAATTAATAAAGCAAAAACTAAAGAAGACCAAGCAAGAATTGCAATAAGCTTGGTTCAAACTATCTCCTTTGGAAATTCTGATAAAACTTCTCAATTTGGATCTAATATCTTTGAATACCAAAGATATCCTTATGAAGTTTTATATGACCTGCAGGGAATTTGCAGTGAGAAATCTGAATTATTAATCTTCTTGCTTAGAGAAATTGGATATAAAACTTCTTATCTTTATTATAATCTTGAAGATCATGAAGCAACAGGGATTGGTTGCCCAAAAGAAGAAAGTCTTGATAATACGGGATATTGTTTTATAGAAACTACTGGGCCTTCTATAATTACAGATAATGGTGTAGAATATTTTGGCGTTACAAAATTAAAGTCAAGCCCCACAATAATAGATATTTCAGAAGGAATATCTTTAGGAGAGAATTTTTATGAATATAAAGATGCTAGAGATTTAATTAATATAAGAGATATTATAAAACAAGAAGGAATGATAACTCTTTTCCAACATTTAAGATTTAAATCTCTTGAAAAAAAATATGGATTAATTAATTATGCAGATTATAAATTTTAATTGATAACTGCCTTAATTCTCCGCGCGAGGACACCAAGGTTTCCTTCGCTTAATCTTCCTTTAAGCTATCGTCGCTTTAATGCGACGAATTCCCGCACTTGAACCTTCTTCTTTTGTGATATTAAATTTTCCAATCTCGCAGGTATTTTTTACATGAGGGCCTGCACAAATTTCTTTTGAGAAATCTTCTATTGTATAAACAGAAACTTTTTCCCCATACTTTTTCTCAAAAACTCCTATTGCTCCTTTTTTCTTTGCTTCTTCTGGAGACATCTCTTCTCTTTTTACTTCACAGGACTTTTGGATTTCTGCATTTACTAAATCTTCAACTTTCTTTATTTCTTCAGGAGTTAATTTTCTGTTAAAATTAAAATCCAGCCTTAATCTTTCAGAGGTTATATTGCTTCCTTTTTGCATGATATTGTCATTTTTTAAAACAATTCTTAATGCAGATAAAAGCAAATGTGTTGCAGTATGCAACTTAGTTGTTCTCTCTGAACTATCTGCAAGTCCTGATTTAAATTTCCCCTGTGTTGCTGTCCTTGAAAGCTCCTGGTGCTTTTGCAATTCTTTTTGAAAATTTTCTTTATTCAATTTAATTTTATTTTTCTTGCATTCTTCTTCTATCATCTCTATTGGGAATCCATAGCTTTGATAAAGCAAAAAAGATTCTTCTCCTGAAATCTTTTTGTTCTTCGCAAATTTTTCAAATTTATTCATTCCTTTTTCCAATGTCAATTGAAATCTTTTTTCTTCTTTTTCTAATTCCTGAAGTATTATCTTTTTGTTTTTTGTAATTTCAGAATAATCTTCATAGATATCAAAAACAGGTTTTGCAACATTGATAATAAAATCTTTCATTCCTAAATCCATCCCATATTTTATTGCTCTGCGAATTAATCTTCTTACAATATAACCATGTTCAACATTTCCTGGAACAATTCCATCAGCGACTATAAACACAGATGCTTTAATATGGTCTGCAATTATTCTCATAGCTTTTGTTTCATCTTTATTTTTCCCGTATTCTTTCCCAGAAAGTTCTTCAATTTTTTTTATTATTGGAAGAAAACAATCTGTTAGATAATTATCATTTAGATTGTTTAGAATTGCAGTTGTTCTCTCAACACCCATACCAGTATCAACATTTTTTTGTTTTAACGGAATGTATTTTCCTTCTGAATCTTTATTATATTGCATAAAAACATCATTCCATATTTCTATATTATTCACAAACATTTCTGTATCTGGACCGCACGGACCTGTTTTTCCTGCTGGGCCCCACCAATTATCTTTTCTTCCCAAGAATTTTATTTTTGTAACTCCCAGAGATTTCCATATTTTTGCAGCTTCTTCATCTTTTGGAATTTCTTTTTCTCCTTTAAAACAAGTTACAGTCAATTTTTCTTTTGGAATCTTTAATATTTTTGTAAGAAATTCAAAACTAAATTCAATTGCTTCTTTTTTAAAATAATCTCCCAAACTCCAATTACCAAGCATCTCAAAAAAAGTATGGTGGTAAGTATCTCCAACTTCATCGATATCTCCTGTTCTTATACATCTCTGAACATTGCAAAGCCTTTTTCCTAAGGGATGTGACTGCCCTAATAAATAAGGAACTAATGGATGCATGCCTGCTGTTGTAAACAGAACTGTAGGATCATTCTCTGGGACAAGGCTTGCACTCGGAAGAATAGCATGTCCTTTTGATTTGAAAAAATCAAGGTATTTTTTTATAAGTTCTTTGCGATTCATGTATTTTTTAGGGAGGAAGATTTTAAAAGACTTATGCTCTATGAGATTTTATGGTTAATCTTGTAGATGCAAAAAATCTTATTGCTATACTTTTATCCAAAACTGAAAAGACTTCATGCAAAACCATGATAGAAGTCCGCGATTTAATTGAATCAAAATATTCTGATATAATTCTTGATATTACAAGAGACTCTGTTTCTTGGGCTCAAAGACGTTATCCTTATTTATTTGAAATTAATCTAGATAGCGGAGATATTAAACAAGCAAACTCTTTTTCTGGACTACCAAGCACATTTTTAAGAAATGAATTTTTTAATCCACTAGGAAAAGATGTTTATGAAAGAATAGATAAAGAGGTAGATAATTACCTATCTACCAATCATTCTTAATTTGTTTTGAATGTCTCTAAGCTGAAATTCTAAATCCGGGTCATATTCTTCTTTTTCTTCCTGCATCATTTTTGATGGAAATTCTTCTCTTTTTTGCAGTTCTTCTCTCTTTGCTTTTTGAGGAATTTTTAAGAAAGGGAACGATGCTTTTGTTTTTTTTAATGCCGAATCTAATTCGTTTATTGCAGAAAAAATTTGGGATTTAATTCTTAATTCTTCTTGTCTTAGAGAGTTATATCTCCTTATTGTCTTCATCATAGTCAACAGAAGCATCTCTGCAGACAATAAATTTTTTTTAGATTCTAAAGATTCATAATATCCTAATCCGCGATAAAGTGGATTTTCTTCTTCTGCCATTTTAAATCTTAGAAAAAATATTGTTATCTATTTTCTCTATTTTATCTTTTATTTGTTTAATCTCTGCTTCCCAGAATCCTAATTCTCTATCTTCTTTTTCTTTAACTTTTTTTACATCTTCAAACATTCTTTCTATGTTTACTATTTGTTTTTTTACTTCTTCAAAAGTTTGTGAGCCTTCTTCAAATTTATCTATTCTTATAAAAATTGGTTCAGCTTCTTTCGTCTTTGCTTTTTCAAAAGGAGAATAAGAATCTTTTTTTGTTCCTTCTTTTGTCAGAGGTTTTCGCATCATTTGTACATGTTCTTCTTCATCTTCATCTACAAATTCATCTGCTTCAACCTCTTCCTCTTTTCTCCCAGTTATCGCTTCTTTGATTGTATCTTGTGAAAATTTATTTCCTAAAGTATTTTTTGGAAAACTTGGCAGTTGTGGAAGTTCTTCATTAGATTCTTCACTTGGAAATTCCGGCAATTCCTGTAGTCTTGGTAGTTCAGGCAATCTAGGAACTTCATTTTTCGTTTCCTCCTTTTTTTTAAATAAACCCATCTTTTTTATTACTATGTTTTAATATATATACAATACAAAAGAAGTTTAAAAATCTTTTTTAATATCGAATAAAACTAAAAATCAGAATGATTTTTGTATACCGAAAGATATATATTCACTTTTTTTTTAATATTTTCATGCTTAAAAAATTTCTAAAGGATATTGTGGCTAAGATTGCAGGAAAATCTGCAGAGGGAATAATTGACATACTTGACGGGAAAAAATATACCAATGAATTTGTAATAGCAAAAAAATTAGATTTGACAATTAATCAGACAAGAAATTTATTGTATAAAATTACAGACTATGGACTTGTTTCTTCAATAAGAAAAAAGGATAAAAGAAAAGGATGGTATACTTATTTTTGGAAACTGGAAATTATGAAGAGTCTTGAATTTTTAAGAGGAGAATTAATCAAAATGATGGATCAGATTTCCCATCAAATTAAAAGCAGAGAAACAAAAGAATTTTATGTTTGTGATGTATGCAACATAGAATTCAATGAAGAAAATGCTCTTGTTCATAATTTTATGTGCAATGAATGCGGGGGGATAGTTTCACGAAAAGATAATACTTCTATAATAAAGGAATTTAATAGAAATTTAGACAGGCTAAGAAAGGAATTAGAATTAGTTGATGAAGAATTAAATCTTGAGAAAGAAAAAGTAGAGAAAATTAAAGTTAGAGAAACTAAAAAGCAAGAAAAAATAAAACAGGAAGCTAAACAGAAAATTAAGGATGCAAGAGCCAAAGCTAAAAAGAAAGAAGCTCCAAAAACCAAAAAAACTGACAAGGCTAAAAAAAATAAGTCTTCTAAGAAAATTGTGAAGAAAAAAAGAAAATAGGAATGGAATCTTATACTCTCCAACAAAAAAGAAAATTTTTTAGTCTTAACTTAAATCTCATTTTAATAATCCTTAATATTTTATTTTTCTTTATTGTATTAATAACGAGTTCTTTTTATGCAGACCTTCATAAATATATTGCTTTGACTCCAGAACTGATAATCAAAGGAGAATTCGTATGGACTCTTTTAACTAGTATGTTTGTCCATGCTAGTTTCCCCCATCTTTTCTTTAATATGATTTCCCTTTTCTTTTTGGGAAGTTTGGTTGAGAAGATTATCGGAAGAAAAAGATTTCTTTGGTTTTATTTAGCTTCGGGAATATTTGCAGGACTATTTTTTGCATTACTAGCAGGATTTTTTGGTTTTGGAATTTGGGAAAAATTATTTGGAAATCCTTCAATAGCAGGTGTTGGAGCTTCTGGGGCGATATTCGGGCTTGTTGGAATTTTAGCAGTTTTGATTCCTAAGAAAAAAGTTTATCTTGTGGGCGGACCTTTAATTGCGATAATATCCCAAGCAATAATGGAAACTTTATTTCCTGGGAATGCTGTCGTTATGACTTTAGGTTTTCTCTTGAATATTTACATATTTATTTCTATCTTTGCTATATTCTCTTTTAATCCTGTTATGAGAAAGATTGCATTGCCTATTGAACTATCTTTTTGGTTTGTTCCTGTTGTAGCTATTGTCCCTTTGGTAATTATTGGTTTATTCGTTAATCTTCCAATAGGAAACACTGCTCATTTGGGAGGATTTATTGTAGGACTTGTGTATGGTTTTTATCTTAAGAATAAATACAGAAATAAAACAAAATATATAAGTAGGTTTTTCAATTAATATATCAAGAGGCAAGATGAACAAAAAGAAAAAATTTAATCTTCTTAATGAATATAAAAAATGCTGGGATTATATTAGGGAATCTAAAAATTTTATTTATTCAATAATTGGAGTTTTTATGCTGTTTGTGCTTATTGGTATATTTGTCCCTGCTCCCCAAATTTTTTATGAGAAAATTATGGAATTTCTTCGCGAACTTTTAAAAGAAACAGAAAACTTATCTTTACCAGAACTTATTCGTTTTATTGCATTTAATAATATAAGAAGCACTTTCCTTGGAATCTTTCTTGGAATCTTTTTTGGGATTTATCCTCTTATTAGTGCTATCTCAAATGGATATCTTCTTGGATTTGTATCTTTAATAAGCATTAATAGCGATGGCGGATTAAGTCTATGGAGAATTCTTCCCCACGGGATTTTTGAATTGCCTGCAGTGTTTATCTCCCTTGGTATTGGGTTATTTATCGGATATCAATCAATCTTATTTCTTTACAATTTTATTAAATATCATAAAAAAAGCAGTCCTCTTTGGTTATTAATCATCCTAGTAATTTTATTTCCCCTCCCCTTTTTAATAATTGCATATATAACAGATATCCAACAAAAAAGATTTTCAAAGGAATTAAATTATTCAATTATTAATTCGTTAAGAATCTTCTTCCTAGTAATACTGCCTCTTCTTGTCATTGCTGGAATCATAGAAGGAACATTTATGATATTAGTCAAATAATAAAAAATTTGATTAATCTTTAAGGTCGCTGATTCCAAGCATGATAAAAATCAATCCAACTAGGACTACCATCCAGATTAATCCGCCCTTAAAGAAGCTTAATGCAGCATCTCCAAAGTTCCAGAAATTCATCCACCAAACGAAGATTGCTCCGTTCAGAAATATCAATCCTAATAAGATTTCCATCCATTTATTCATATATTTCCTATAAATTATTCATTTAAAAAGATTTTTGTGGTGTAATGTATTATGTTCTTATTATCTCTCTGGAAGAAGATTTATCTGCCTTAAAATATTTTTTAGAAAATATCTCTGCTTTTTTTACATTGAAATTCTTGCAACTAAAAATATCTATAAAAGCACGACTTTTAGTTTCATCAAAATGAATTGTGATAGAAGATGTTTCAATAAATTGAACTGCAGATATACCTTCTAAATTTCCTTTTCCAAATCTTTTTATCTGACTTTTTCCATAGGGTTTCATATTAATCAGTTTGCACAGCTCTTTTATGAAATTTTTAATATATTTTTTATTCTTAATCAGGCTAGGATTGCATCCATATAAATTTATCAGGGCTATTTTTCCGAAAGACATATACTATCTTAAAAGGAATAGGTTTTTAAAATTAATTTTTTTAGTAGCACCATGAAATCAAAAACAAATATTTTTCAATCATTCGCAAAATCAGGAGGATTTTCCAAATGAAAGAAGTAGTTCCAATTAAAGTCAAGAAAAACATGAAAGTTTCCGAATTAGTTGACGAAATGGGAAGAACAGGCTTTGGAGCAGGAGCTATCTCAAATGCTTCTGAAATAATGAAAGAAATGTTTTCTGATAAAGAATGCAAGATTTTTCTTGGTATGGCTGGAGCAATGGTTCCAGTTGGAATGAAAACTATTATTACAGACATGCTTGACAGAGTTGACATTTTTGTGACCACTGGAGCAAATTTAACACATGATTTAATAGAAGCAATGGGAGAAAAGCATTATCAGGGAGATGCAACTGCTGACGATAAAAAACTCAACAAAGAAGGAATTGACAGAATTTATAATGTTTTCATGAAAAATTCAGTTTATGAAAAAATGGAAACTTTCTTTGAAAAACATTTTGATAAATTAAGAGAATGTAAAAATATCAGAGAATTTTTATGGAAGATTGGAGAAATTTTGTCAAATGAAAATCTTGGAAAAGATTCAATATTAAGAAAATGTTACGAGAAAAAAATTCCAGTTTTTTGTCCTGGAATTGCAGATTCTGGAATTGGCTTGATGATGTGGGGAAGAATCGTTGCAGGGAAAGGCAATACAAATATAGATGTGTTTGGAGATATGAATGAAATAATTGATACTGCATGGACTTCCAAGAAAAATGGTGTTATTTATGTTTGCGGAGGATTGCCTAAAAATTTCATACAGCAATCGTTGCAATTTTCAAAAGGAGCAGATTATGGAATCCAAATTACAACAGACAGAACAGAGCCTGGAGGAAGTTCAGGAGCTCCATTAAAGGAAGGAATCTCTTGGGGGAAATTAAATCCCAAGGCAAAATTTGTGGATGTTTTTTGTGATGCGACAATTGCTTTGCCGTTGATATATGGAGCTGTGAAGGATAATTTTGCTACATAAGATTTATAAGTAAATAATTTGATAAGGGATTATGATTTTTCAATTTAATGGGAGTCCTTTAATAGAAATCCCTGCAAAAATTCCTACTTATAATGTTCTTTGTGATAAATTTGGAGAAGAATTTTTAGATAAATATAATAAAATTGTAGAGTCAGACTTTAATAACCATCCTCTCTTAAAATGCTTATCTTTGAGTAAATATAGTACTGTGGAAGGTTCAAATGCTTATTCTGTTGTTCTTGCAAACAGAATTTTAAACCCGCTCGGTTTAAGAACTGTAAACCCCGTAGATATACAAAAAATTATTGATAGTAACAACATCCCAAGATTTAATTGTTATTTTACAGTACCAGATAGAAGTATTGATTTAGGTTTACTTTTAACTGATGCAAATGATAGTTTTATAGAAGAACAAGGAGCACCGAGATATTTAGCTAATCAATTAGGGAAACAAGCAAAAAAATTGAGATATAAATTCTCTGACGAGAATCCATTATTTCTTAAACCATCTGACTTAGAATTATCCATTGATAATAATTCTCCTAACGGACTTGGATTTAAGATAAAAAAGACAGCTAAATTATGTAATGCCCCACAATTCATTTTTGATAATGATTATAAGAAATTTAATAAAACAAATAAACAAGGGTTTCCTATTTTTGATAAAGATGGAGAAAGGGAATTTTATTTTTGTTCATTTACACGTTCTTTAAACAGGTTAAGTTTTAATGAATTAAACCGTTTAAGTTTAGAGTGTTATAATCTTTCATATTCTTCTGATAAAAAATATATTATGGTAGCTGGAGAGACTAAATAAGAACAGCTTTAATCCCAAACTATTATATAATCTTTTTAATTTAATTTATCATGCTGACTAAAAAACAAATAATAGAAATCCGCGAACATCTCGAGAAAGCGCAGAACTCCGTTTTTTTTTTTGATAATGATAATGATGGATTGTGCTCTTATTTATTAATCAGAAAATTTCTTGGGAGGGGAAAAGGAGTTGCAGTAAAATCTTATCCAGATATGAATGCAGAATATTTTAGGAAAGTAAACGAATTAAATGCAGATTATATTTTTATTTTAGACAAGCCGGTTGTTTCTCCTGATTTTTTTGAAGAAGCAGAAAAGTTCAATATCCCTGTTGTATGGATTGACCATCATGATGCTCAAAAAAATATTCCTAGTTATGTTAATTATTATAATCCTCTTTTTAATAAAACTAAAGGCTCTGAACAAGTTCAGGCCTCGTCCTCGACAAATCGAAGACGAAAGAATGAACCAGTAACTTATTTATGTTATAAAATTGCAAATAAAAAAGAAGATTTATGGCTTGCAGTTATTGGATGCATCTCGGACAGATTTGTTCCTGATTTTTATAAAGATTTTGTAAAACTTTATCCAGATTTATCTGTAAAATCTAAAGAAGCATTTGATATTTTTTATAAATCAGGGATAGGAAATCTTGCGAAGATTTTTTCTTTTGCATTAAAGGATACTACCAGCAATGTGATAAAAATGATTAAATTTCTTATTTTAGCAAAAAGCCCCTATGAAGTTTTGGAAGAAGGAAACAAGAACAAGGAAATGCATGCAAGATTTAAATTTATATACAGAAAATATGAAAAATTAATTGAAAAAGCAAAATCTATCGCTAGTGAAAACAAAATATTATTTTTTCAATATGGTGGAGATATGAGCATAAATGCTGATTTGTCTAATGAGCTTACTTATCTTTATCCAAAAAAAATAATTGTAATTATTAGGGTTGTAGGAATTAAGGCAAGTATTTCTGTCAGAGGCAAAAAGATAAGAGATTTATTTCTAAAATCAATTGAAGGATTGGAAAATGCAAAAGGCGGAGGGCATGAAAATGCTGTTGGAGGTTCAATAAGAGTGGAAGATGTTGAAAAGTTCAGGGAGAACATGGAAAAGTTAGTATAAATCTGTCTTACGAAAACTATAAAAATCCCTTTTCTCTAATTCTTTTATGAAGAGAGGACTAACTCATATGTCTTGGAATTGTTTTAGAGCATGTGGCTTAGTTTACACTTCAATTAAACTTCCCTCAATTTAATTCAGTGCTTATTGCTCCTGGGTTGAATTGAGTTGAGATTAATCAAAACAGGGGTAGAAAGGTTTCTGAGTGAATTTGGGATTTGAAATAAAATGCCAAAGAAAAAACAAGATATGGAAAAAGAATTTGTTGAAAAAGAATTGAGTAATCTATTGGAGATTACCTTGAAATTAGAAGATGAATTGAATTCAATAGATTATGAATAGCAATTCTGAACAAAAAAGAATTTTTCTTAGTAGCTAGTATGCTAAAAAATTAATATGTTCAATAGGTTTTTCCAACATAAACCCAGTAATCTGCAGGTTTGTTGCAAATTATGCATCTCTTATTTTTTATTGAAGTATTTTCTGGATCTATAAACAATGTTTTTGCCCCGCCTGTTTCCTCTTTTAGGATATCTTCGCATTTTTCTGAAGAGCACATAGGAACCAAGACCATCTTTTTCTCTTTTATAAATTTAATAAGTTGTTTTTTATCTTCTGTTTTTTCTATGCTGGATTTAAGAATTTTTTCTGCATTCTTATAAAGTTCTTTTTGTATTTGTTCTAATAGTTTAGGAATTTCTTTTTTTATCATGCTTATTTTAACAATTATTTTTTTACCATCATTTCTTTTTGCGATTGTTACAGAATTTTTTTCCAAATCTTTTGGACCAATTTCAATCCTGATTGGAATTCCTTTTAATTCCCATTCACTGAATTTTCTTCCTGGAGTTGAATCTTCCCTGTCATCAAGAATAGGAGAGAGTGTTTCTAATTCTTTTCTTATTTTTTCTGCGATTTTCAAAATTTTTTCTTTTGTTTTATCAAATAGTATTGGAACTATCACAATTTTATTTTCTGCCAGCTTTGGTGGAACAATAAGTCCTTTATCATCACTATGTACTACAAACATTGTTCCAAGCATTCTCGTGGATATTGCATACGTATTTTGCCATGCATATTGCTCCTTACCATTCTTATCCAGAAATTTTATATTATATGATTTTGCAAAATTTTGTCCATCATGATGGAAACAGGGACCTTCTATAACTCTTCCATTTGGAATTATGTAATGTAATTTTTCAGAAAAGATTGCTCCAGCAAATTTTTCCTTTTCTGTTTTTCTCCCGTAAATCCCTGGCAAAGCCATAAATTCTTCAACAACTTTTTCATAAATCTTCCTGATTTGTTTTCCCTCTTCAAGAGCTTCTTTTTCTGTTGCGAAAACACTATGTCCTTCATTCCACAAAAATTCTCTTGTTCTGAAAAATGGAACAGGGTTGTTAAATTCCCAACGAACTACATTATTCCATTGATTATATCTTAAGGGCAGGTCTCTCCAGCTTCTAATCCATTTAGAATATGATTCATACATTATTGCTTCGCTTGTAGGACGAACAGCAAGTTTTTCATTTAATTTTGTGTTTCCCGCATGAGTCACCCAAGCAACTTCAGGAACAAAACCTTTAACGTGTTCTTTTTCCTTTTCAAAAGCTTTTTCAGGAATGAACAAAGGGAAATAACAATTTTTTATTCTCACTTTCTTAAATTCTTTATTACATTCAGCAACTATTTTCTCCCATATCTGATATGATTCTGGCTTAAAGACAATGCAACCAGATACAGAACTATAATCTGCTAAACCCGCTTTTAGGATTAATTGTTGATACCATTCTGAGAAATTTTCATCCTTCTTTATTGTTATTCCTTCTTGAGAAGATTTTTCTTTCATATTGATTATAAATCTAGATTGTATTTAAAATTAACCTGTCTCGAATTCAGTAGTTGTTACTTTTTTATTTAGTATATTAATAATAGAATCTCCTGCTTTTGCAATTATACATTTCTTTTTGTTGTTTACAAGAAATTTTGCAGAATCAAGTTTTGATTTTAAACCTCCAAATCCTTTTGAAGGAATATTCATCCTATCGTAATCTTCTACATTAAAAAATTTAGATTTTCTAATTGGAACTTTATCTTTTATCAAAGCTCCAATTTCTGTAAGAATTATTAATATATCAAAGTCCATATTAATTAGAAGTTTTGAAGCGAGAGTATCATTATCACCAACCTTTAATTCTTCTATTGATGTAACATCATTTTCATTTACTATTGGAACTACTTTTCCTTTCAGATTTTTGTATGTCTCCTTTAAATTTTCTATTCTATTCTTTTCTTGCAAATCTTTTGAGTTCAATAAAAATTGAGCAATATGGAGATTATACTTAGAAAATATAGATGAATATTTTTCCATTAACTTTATTTGTCCAATAGAAGCTTGTGCCTGTTTTAATCCAATCTCCCCATTTCCTTTAATTATTTGTCTCCCATAACCAACTGCTCCTGAAGTCACAATTATTATTTCATGTTGTTTCTTAATTAATTTTGAAATATCTTTTGCTAAATTTTTAATAATTCTTTCTTTTAATTTTTTCTTTGTTAAATCAAAAATTGCTGCAGTTCCTATTTTTATTATTATTTTCATGCAATTATAGAAAAAGTATTATATTAAATCCTTTCCATATGCTTGTTGAGATATATCATTAACTATTTCTTTTATATAATTTGATTCAAGAGCAAATCCAATATTTTCACTTCCCCCTATTTTGAAATTATTCATTCCTATTACTTTCCCTTCTTTGTTAATAAGAGGGCCTCCTGAATTTCCAGGATTAAGAGCAGCATCTGTTTGAACATAGGCAGTTATTCCATTCTCTCCTTCTCTATGGATTGCAGAAACTATCCCCTCTGAAACAGAAAACTGAAGTCCTAATGGATTTCCAATAGCAATAACTTTTTCTCCTACTTGTATGCTATCAGAATCTGCTAAAGATAGAGCTCCATAATCCGATGATACTATTTTTAATAAAACCAAATCCATTGTGGGATTTTCCCCAACTTTTGAAACAGAATGAGTTTTTCCATCGTAAGTTATAATCCCTGCGGCTTTTGCTCCTTCCATCACATGAGCATTGGTAACTACATACCCCCCACTTGCTATTATAAATCCTGAACCTTGAGAAATATCTGTTCTTATTGTGACAACTGATTTTATTGCATCTTCAATAATTCCTGAAAAATCAGCGCTTGCAGATGCTTTTAATTTTACTAGTGCAGCATCGAGAGACCCAATTTGTGTACCAAGAGATTTTAAATCGTTTTTTGTATCCAATAAATTTTCAGATAAATCACTTATTTTAGTTTGTGTATCTGTCTGAAGAGAATCTATTTTTGAATTTAATTCATCATAATTTATATTTTGTTTTAAGTATACCCAATACATAAAAATACTATTTGCAATTAATACAATAATTAACAAAGAAGTTATTCCTCCAATTACAATTTTATGATGTTTTTCTAAAGGCATAATTATTCAAAAGAAATAATATATAAAAACTTAACTTTGTTTATTTTTAACAGATTATATTCCCCGGGCTTATAGTTTAACGGATAGAACAACCGGCTTCGGACCGGTTAATCGAGGTTCGATTCCTCGTAAGCCCGTATTATTATCACCTCTTTTGCAGGATAATAATCTTTTTAATTATAAAATGTATAGATAAGTTATGACAAAATTAAAAGATTTGGAATCTTTACATCTTGATAGGAGGCGTGGTGGAATATACAATAACACAGGTAAAGTTGATGTTGAAATTGTTGGGTTAGCTATTATTGATGATTTTGCATGTTATCACGGATTTTATATCCCGGAAGGAGCTGATGCTTATTATATTAATGAGGATTATCGTAGAGATATTAATACTTCTTATCCAATAGTTTTCTTAAGAAAGAAGAAGTAAATTACTAATAATTTTTTAGAATAACCTTAGAAGGAGAATAATTATAATTCCCGTTTTTATGTGGGATAATTGGATTTCTCCAATATGGATCTTGATCTCTCCATATTCTATCGGGTATATTTGAATTTGGTTTATTTGTTGAAAGACAATTAGTGCTAAATAAAACTAATCCTGCGATTATTCCTGTAGTAATTATTTTTGTAAGCCCTTTCATAATTAACTTAGATTGGTTTTATTTAAAAGGATTATGTATATAGAATCTATTTTATAGAGATTTAAGAAAGTTTTATATTTACTTTAGATTTTATCTTCCTATGCAAAAAACAAAAGTTCATGCTGTTCCTGGAGACTATGTTGAGATACACCTTACAAAATTAATTTACGAAGGAATTTTATTGGAGGCTCCTGAAAGCGAAAGTGGAATTGTCTTGTTAAAATTAGATTCTGGATATAATATTGGTTTTAATAAAAAAGATATATTAAAAATTGAAGTTCTTCAAAAAGAAAAAAAAGAAGAGAGAAAAATTGAAGAAATAAAAAAAGACAGCGAGAAAAAAAATATTGCAATGATAATTACTGGAGGAACTATTGCATCTGTCTTGGACCCAACAACAGGCGGAGTTCACCCTCTGCAAAAACCAGAAGATTTTTTTAAATTCTATCCTGAACTTTTTAAAAAAGTAAATGTTGCAAAAGTTGAAATTCCCTTCATGAAGGCATCTGAAGATATGGATTACAAAGACTGGCAAAAAGTTGCGAAGACTGCAGTCACACTTCTTAATGATGCAAATATACAGGGAATAATTATAACTCATGGGACTGATTTTTTACATTATACTTCTTCAGCATTAAGTTTTTTTATTAAAGATTTAAACAAACCTATTGTTTTAACTTATAGTCAAAGAAGTATTGACAGAGCTTCAAGCGATGCTAATTTAAATTTACAGTGTGCTGCTCTTGTTGCAATTTCTGATATGGCTGAGGTTTCTCTTGTTGGACATGCCTCTTCAAGCGACGATTATTGTTATGCAATGCCTGGAACAAAAGTCAGGAAGCTTCATACTTCCAGGAGAGATGCATTCAAGGTGATAAATGCTAAACCATTTGCAAAAGTTTTTCCAGATAAGATTGAGAGAATTTCTGAATGGAGATTAAGAAATAAGGACAAAGCAAAACTTGATATTGGATTTGAAGAAAAAATTGCTTTGGTTAAATTATATCCTGGACAAAGTCCAGACATTTTGGATTACTATGCTAAACAAAAATACAAAGGACTTGTATTAGAACTTTCTGGATTGGGACATGTTCCCTCAAGAAATTCAAAAAATTCATGGATAAAAAAATTAAAAGAAATTCAAAAAAAAGGAATTATCATTTGCGCTGTTTCACAATGCATCAATGGAAGAGTTGATCCTCTTGTTTATAGCAATGGAAGAGATGTTTTGGGAACAGGGGTTATTTATCTTGAAGACATGCTTGCTGAAACTGCTTTAGTTAAACTTGGATGGGTTTTAGGACACGAGGAATGGAAGAAAAATAAGAAAATAATCAAAGAAAAAATGCTCACTAATTTTGCAGGGGAGCTTAATAATCGATTAGAGGAATAAAATTTATTTTATTTTGTTTATATGTTTTTCTAACATACTTTTTATTTCTCTTATTTCTTCTTCTGCTTTTTTGTTAATTCTATAATCATATTCTGATTTTATTCTATCTCTTTGTGTTTGTCTGTTCTGAGACATTAAAATTATGGGTGCTTGTATTGCTGCAAGACAAGATAAAACTAGATTTAATAGAATAAAAGGATATGGATCAAAAGGTTGTCCTTTTAGATGTTGTAAGAATATATAACTATTCAAAATCATCCAAGCCATAAGAAATGTAAAAAAGAAGAGAATAAATATCCAGCTACCTGCAATTTTTGTTAATTGATCTGCTGCTTTTTGCCCCAATGTTCTTCTACTTTTAAACAAAGGATGAGTTAAATGATGAAAATGTACAGCCTTCTTTTTTGACATAGAATATAAATGTTTTATATTATTATAAATTCTTTTAGTTTGGTATTATATAAATTATCCCTTCTTAGTAGTTACAAAAGGTAAGATTTAAATAGTTCTGGAGATTGAGGAATATATGGTAAAAAACATAGATGAAACAGTTGTTAGAGATATTGCTGGAATGATTCCTGGAGTTAGCGCTAGACTTGGAACTCCTGAAGAAGATTGTGGTTATCATAAAGCAGACGTAGTATTAACCTATTCTGGAAAAACTTTTTATGTGCAAGTATCTCATACTGCTAAGTCTAAAAAAGAACAGGAAAAACTCTCTAAAAGAGGAACTTATTCAGTTTATACAAACTCCTTAGACCGAGCTCTTAGTTCTGAAGAGATTGCAAATAAAATTAAAAGTTTTTTGTATCCTTAAATTTAATAAACTCCTTTTTGCTTAATTTTTTATGTCTGATATTAATTATGAAAAACTTGGGTTTAAAGCAGGAATTGAAATTCATCAGCAACTTGACACCAAAAAATTATTTTGCAATTGCCCTTCTATCTTGAGGCAAGATGAGCCTGATTTTGTTTTAAAGAGAAAACTACATGCTGTTGCAGGAGAGAGGGGAGAAGTGGATATTGCAGCAAAACACGAAGCTGAAAAAGAAAAAGAATTTATCTACGAAGGTTATGGTACAACCTGTCTTCTTGAACTTGATGAAATTCCTCCATATGAAATAAATCAGGAAGCTCTAAAAATTGTTTTGCAAATTGCAATTATGCTTAATGCAAGAATTCTTCCAATAACTCAGATTATGAGAAAAACAGTTATTGATGGAAGCAACACTTCTGGTTTTCAAAGAACAATTTTAATTGCACATGATGGTTGGATTATTACAAAAAGCGGAAGAGTTGGAATTCAAAGCATTTGTCTTGAAGAAGATGCTGCGAGAATAATAGAAAGAAAAAAAGATTCTACAATTTATAGACTTGACAGATTGGGAATTCCCTTAGTTGAAATTGCAACTTCTCCAGATATACGCGATGCAGAACAAGTCAAAGAAGTTGCTTTGCATATTGGAAAAATTTTGAGAAGCTGTAAAATTAAAAGAGGAATTGGAACAATAAGACAGGATATTAATCTTTCAATTAAGAATGGAGACAGGATTGAAGTTAAAGGATTTCAGGATCCTGCAATGATGGTAAAAACAGTTGAATTAGAAATTGAAAGACAGCAATTTGTTCTTAATTCTGGACAAAGACTTAATGGAGAAGTCAGGAATGCTTTGCCTGATGGAAAAACAGAATTTCTTCGTCCGCTTCCTGGTGCTGCGAGAATGTATCCTGAAACAGATTTGCCCCTATTAAAAATTTCAAGGGATTTAATTAATGAAGTAAAGAAAAATCTTCCTAAATTAAGAGATGAGATAGAAAAGGATTTGGAAAAAATAGGACTAAACCAAGAGATGATAAAATTATTATTCAAACAAAATAAACTTGATGAATTCAAGGAACTTTTAGAAATTCATAATGAACCTAATTTAATTGCTAAAATGATTCTTGTTATTCCAAAAGAAATTGCAAGTCATGAAAAGAAACAAGCTTCTGAAGTTGAGGAAATTTTAAACAAAGAAGTTCTTGCATTTGTCCTTGAAAAATTAGAAAAGAAAAAAATTGTGAAAGAGCAAATTAAGCATATTCTTGAAAGAATTGTCAATGGAGAAGAAATGGAAAAAGCTGTTGAATTCAAGAAACATGAAGAAAATATTGAAGAGCAAATTATGAAATTAATAAAATCAAAACCTGGACTTTCTGAAAATGCTTATATGGGATTAGTTATGAAAGAAATGAAAGGCAAGATAAGTGGTGGAGAAGTAATGGGAATTATTAGGAAGGTGGTGGGAAAATGAAAAATATAAAGATTATGAATTATAATATTTTACATGGATTTCATAATGTTAACCCTCCTTATAATTTGGGTGTTGCAGGACATAAAATAATCAGTTTGTAACTACTGTTAGTAAACATTTAAAAAGTTCTATCTTGGGGGATTTATATGATAATTGAATATGATGATAGTATAGAAAAACAAAAATTTTCTGCTTTCTCCAAAGAGCTGGAAGCTTTAGGAATTGAAGGAACTGATAAAGAAGGATATTATAATTTAGGGGAAATCTCTCATCCAACTGTTGCATTAGATAGGTATAAATTATCTTCTTTAGAAAATGGAGGTTTAATTAAGTACTTATTTACTGAAGCACCTTTTCCTGTTGGTACCCTTTATGATGGAGTGAATACTTATTGGTTTAAATATGATGGAACTTGGCCAGCTACTATTGATTCTTTAGTACATTTAAGAGGACAAAAACAATCAGAATCTCTTTCATTAGCAGATAAAGTTTTGGATATTGGTTGTGGAACTGGAATTGCAGGTAACTATGCTTATAAAAAAAATCAAAACATTAAACAGATTGATTTTGCAGACATAAATCCCAATAATGTTAAGACTGCTTTAATGAATACTGGAACTAAGACAGGTATTATCTCAAATGGTTTTGATAATATTAAAGAAAAATATGATGTCATTTTGGCTAGTGCGGTTCCTGCTATGCCTGTTTATCCTGGATTGAAAAGGGAGATAAATCCTTTATTTGAGGGAACAGCTTTCTTAGAGAATATATTAAAAAATACTTCAGACCATTTAAATAAAAATGGCAAATTAATTTTATCTCATGCTTCAATGTCTGAAAATGTTTTTCAGGATTTAGCAAAAAAGTATGGTATTAAAGTTAAGGGATTAGACAACAGAGAAATTGCTTTTAGAGAAGAATTTTTACAGGATGCTGATTGGGTTAAATATCTAATTGAGCTTGGTGGGTTAAGAAATGAAGAGAAAGATGGACATAAGTATTGGTTTGATTTAAAGGTTAGAGAATTAAGTTTTGAATAAATTTATTTCTTTTTTACTTTAGTCTCTTTTTTCTCAACAGACTTATTCATTGATTTTCCTAAATTATACAAAAACATTTTGAATTGCTTTCCTACTTCTTTCCAAGATACTTCTCCTTCTTCTAAAATTTCTTTCTCTTCTGTTTTTCTTACAGCTCTTGTTATTATTATAGTATATCCTACGATTACTACTCCTATAAATGCAATTGTGTAAATCAGATTTATTGGAAGATCTAAATCAAATCCTGTCATTTCTTTGATTAAAAGGAAAAATCTATAGATGAATGTTATTAAATAACTGCTAAATCCCGCACTTAAAAGAGGTGCTGGAGTATTGAACGGAAGCTTAAATTCCCAGAACATTTCTGATACCATTGCGAAAAAGAAAATTATTAAAATAAGTAAAAGATTTTCAAAAAATAAATTTACAATTGAACTATAAATTGAATTTTCTATATAATCTGCTAGAACTCTTGCAATCGCCAACAATATAAGAAAAGCCAGAAACCATACGAGTTTAGAAAAAATCATAAAAATTACTGAACTCTTTTTCATACTAGTAAATCGGTTTTTACATTTATAATCTTTTCTAGCTCAGTAATATTATTAAATCCCACTTCTTTTTATAAAACATGCAAAGAACATTTGTAACAAATTTGAAACCTGGAGAAAAGGTTTTGATTAAAGGATGGGTTTTTGAAATAAGAGCTTTAGCAAAATTAGGATTTATTCTTCTTAGAGACAAAACAGGAATTGTGCAGTGTGTTATTCAAGGCGATTTAATGAAAAAACTTTCTGAATTAACCTTAGAAAGTGCAGTTGAAATAAAAGGGAAATCAAAATCTGCAAATGTCAAAGCAGAATTTGTAAAAAAAGATGTTGAGATAGATGTTGAAAATATCGAGATATTGAGCAGGGCAGAAACACTTCCAATTCATGTCAACGAAAAAACAACAACTACAGAGTTTTCAAAAAGATTAGATTATAGATTCTTGGACACGAGGAAAGAAACTGTCTCCCCCATTTTTAAAATTCGATCCAGTATTTACAAGAATGTTGTTGACTTTTTTGATAAAGAAGGATTTGTAATAATAAATACTCCTAAAATTACTACAATTGGTTTGGAATCGGGAGCAGAATCTTTTGTGGTTGATTATTTTGGAAAGAAAACTGTTCTTGCACAATCTCCTCAATTTTATAAACAAATGTTTGTCAATGGTGGTTTTGAAAGAATATTAGAAATAGGACAAGTTTACAGAGCGGAAAAATCTAATACAACAAGACATCTTACTGAATTCACCGGAGTTGATTTTGAAATGGGTTTCATAAAAGATGAAAATGATATCATGGATGCTATAGAAAAAATGTTTAAGTATATTATTTCTAATGTTAAAGAAGAAAGAAAAGATGAATTGAAAATTTTGGGCGTTGATTTAAAAGTCCCCAAAAAAATACCGAGAGTCCAAATGAGTGAATTGAAACAAATGCTTGCAAAAAAAGGAAAAAAATTAAGTGAAGATGATGATTTAGATGCAGAAGCAGAAAAAATAATTGGAGAATATGCATCGAAAGAATTTGGAGAAGAATTTATCTTTGTAACAAATTATCCTGCTAAGGTAAGGCCCTTTTATCATATGCATCCTGAAAAAGATGCAAAAGGAACTAAGAGTTTTGATTTATTGTGGAAGGGAGTTGAAATTGCTACAGGTGCTCAAAGAGAACACAGATTAAACATTTTACAAAAGCAAGCAAAAGAGAAAGGAGTAAAGATACCAAAAATCTACGAAGATATCTTTAGATATGGCGCAATTCCCCACGGAGGAGTTGGGTTTGGTTTAGACAGAATAACTCAAAGAATGTTGAATTTAGATAATGTCAGAGAAGCATTATTATTACCGAGGGATGTTGAGAGAGTAACTCCTTAAATTTCTTCTAACACCATCATTGTTTGGGTTTTATCAACTCCTGGAATTTTTCTTAATTGGTTTGTAATCAAATCATTTAATACAGGCATATTTTCTGCTCTTATTTTAACTAAAATATCTGTTGTTCCTGTAACAATATCTACCTCTTGAATTCCTTCCAATCTTTTAATTTTTCTGCCCACTTCATTTTGGGAAATATTTTTATTAGAACTATCTTGATTTACTGAGATTAATATAAATGCTTTCAGAGGCTTTCCAATTTTTTCAAAATCAATGTTTATTGTATAATTTTTTATTATCTCTTGTTTCTGCATCTTTTTTATTCTATTATGAACTGTGGTTATTGCTATTCCTGTCTTTTTAGAGATTTGACTTGTAGTCAAATTGGAATCTACCTGCAGCAATGTTAAGATTTTAATATCTTTTTTGTCTAATTTCATTAAATGGAATATTTTTCCATATTTATAAATATTTTGGCTAATTTTAGAAAAATATTCTAATATTTATGGAATATATTTATAAGATTATTTTTAGAAGTTTTATAATGAAATATCTAAATTTAGAAGAAGTTTTACAGCCTAAACAAAAATATGTCCAGGAATTATCTTCAAAAATAAGAATAGACATAAAGGCAGTTGAACATGAAATTGCAACAAATACCTGTTTTGAAAAAGCAGAATTAATAAATTGGCCTGCTGAAAGAGTTGTTAAAGCAATTTTTTTCTACAAAGAAGATCTTTTATATGGTTTTATTTTTCCTGAATTGGGGACAAAAGATTCTCCTAAATATATTGATTCTAAAGAGATTTTCCCCAGAATTTTAGGATGTACTAAAAAACAATCCAAAAAATTCAGCAATTCTTATTGTCCTGAAGGAATGGAACATGGGACGTGTACTCCCTTTGTTTTGGATGATTCTTTTCAGAATCCGGGAAAAAGATTAACAAATATATTTATTCATGATTTTAAGGAATTAAAAAATAAATTAGTGGATATTTCTATAGGTGGATTTGGAGAAAGAGCTCATAAAATCTCTTTGCATCTGCCTTATGAAGGAATATATGAAATTTTAAACTATAAATTTGGGGACAAAATTCAGAAAATAAATTTGTTTGAAAATCTTTAAATAACTCTAAATTTATCATATATAATGGTTAATTTTATATCAATACAAGATGCTATGAAAAAAGGGACTGGAACAGTAGCTGTGCGTGGCTGGATTTACCGAGAAAGAGGAAGCAACAAGATGAAATTTATTGTTCTTCGAGATTCAACAAATATAATCCAGTGTGTTTTGGAAAGAGAGAAATTTGAAAAGCAATGGAATGAAATTGATAAGTTATTAGTTGAAAGTTCTGTAGAAATTACTGGGGAGATAAAGAAAGATGCAAGAGCGCCTACTGGTTATGAAATACAAGTCAGCAAAATTAATATTATTGATAGAGCAGAAGATTTTCCTATTAACAAAGATTTGAATGAAGAGCTTCTTGGAGACAGGAGACATTTATGGCTAAGAAGCAGAAAAATGACTGCAATTTTAAAAATTCGTTCAACAGTTTTGCAAGCAATGAGAGAACATTGGATAAACAATGGATTTTATGAATATCACAGCCCAGAAATTATGAGCATGCAATGTGAAGGCGGTTCTACTCTATTCAAAGTTGATTATTATGGAAAGCCTGCCTATCTAAGCCAAACTTGGCAGCTTCATGCAGAGCCTGCAATTTTTGCTTTGGAAAAAATCTTTACAATCCAGCCGGCATTTAGAGCTGAAAAATCAAAGACATCAAGGCATCTTTCTGAATTGTGGATGGCTGAAATGGAAGCTGCTTGGTGGAAATTTGAAGAACTGCAAAAAGATGCAGAAGAATTAATTAAACATGTTATAAAAAAAGTTTTGGAGAACAACACCCCTGAACTGGAAATTCTTGAAAGAGATATAAAAAAATTAGAACCTGTTTTAAAAAAGAAATTCCCGAGAATGACTTACACAGAATCTCTAAAACTCCTGAAAGAAAAAAAGAAAATGAATGTAGAATGGGGAAAAGATTTGAGGACAATAGAAGAAGATAAACTTTCTGAATTATTTGACACGCCAATTATTGTAACAGAATATCCAAAAGAGATTAAAGCATTCTATATGAAAGAGCCAGAAGAACATCCCAAACAAGGAAAAGTAGTTTTGGGTTTTGATATGATTGCTCCTGATGGATATGGAGAAATTGTTGGAGGTTCTCAAAGAGAAGAAGATATTGAAAAAATTAAAGAGAATTTAAAAAAACAAGGCGAAGATTGCTCTAAATATGATTTTTATCTTGACACAAGAAGATATGGAAGCGTTCCCCACGGCGGTTATGGGATGGGTGTTGAAAGAGTTATCTCTTGGATTTGCGGTTTGGACACAATAAAAGACGCAATTGCATTCCCAAGAACAATGACTAGATTGAATCCCTAATTTCTTCAATATTGAAAATATATTTTTTATTCTCAAATATATATCTTATTGAAAATATTGACAATTGTTAAAATAATTTTTTTTCTCAATTTTGAATGACAAAAAACATTCAAGATAAAGTAAATTATTGGGAAGAATTAACCGAAGAAGAAAAAAAAGCAATTCATCATCAAGAAGACATTCCAATAATTTCAATCATAAAAGGAATTCCTGCAGAAGAAAAAAAAGAAATTTATAATCATATAGACCACAAAGATTCTTCTTTTCATCATTATATGCAAGAACAAACAAAATGGGTAAAGGATTTAATTTTTTATATGAGCCAAAAATATGACCGAGATATGTCGAATAGTCCTGAACTTGCTGAAGAAATTATGAATAATCTTTGTTATAGATTCAGACTTTATTTTGCTGCAAAATATATAAAGGAAATTAAAATTCGCGATAAAAATAAAAAGGCTATTGAGTTTGTTAAACTGGCTAAAAGATGTAGTAATTGTTATAATTAAAAAATGACAAAATTTAAATAGTTGGTAGAAATAAAATAAAAATGCATAAAGAAATATTGGATGATATTCTTAAAGATTCGCCTTGTATGAAAAATGGATTCTGCGATGATAAAGAAGGACACTGGTGCATACTTCGTGAAATAATTCTTAATTTTCAAAGTGATGAAATGGCTGAACAATTAAAATTAATGTATGATTATAAATATATGAGATCAAAAAAAGAAGGATATGATATTGGAACACAACAAGCATTTCATGAATTTATGGATAGAGGACATGCAAAAAAGTTTCATGAAATTTATCAAGATGGAATGAAGAATGATGAATTATTTGAGGGAGTTTTTGGATTTAAGAAACAGCATACAGATAAAGATTTACAAAATCATATAAACAATTAAAAAATTTATTTTTTCTTTTTCTTGAATATGTTCTTTAATGTAAAATAGATTGTGAATAATATTGCGATGCTGATTCCTGCAATTATCATTGTATAAATTACAAGAGAGAATGGAGCAGTTGCTGTGCATTTTCCATTATTGCATCTAACAGGACAAGTTTCTGTAACAAGCCATGTTGAATTTCCTAAGCATAATTGGACATTATCTTCAAAACATCTTAGATTTCCAGGAGTACATTCATAAGTTCCCAAGAAGATTACAAATGTTGAAAATCCAGGAGAATATGCAGAGAAATAAGAATAATCTTCATCTTCATCCAAGAATTTTGTCTCGAGCAAATCCCATTTTGTTGTATCATCTTTATTTCTATAAAGTCTTACATCTTCTTTTGTTCTGTTCTTTTCCTGCATCCATGTCTTGTTAACTTTAAATTTAATTGTTGCATTTTTTATATTCGTGTCATTTAATTTTTTTGTTTTTACTCTGAATGAACTATAAGAATCCCCTGACTTCCCTATTGCAGAAGAAGAAGGAGAAGAAGCAGAACTAAATATAACTGAGGCTCCTGTTACTGTTTCAGTTGTTGCAATTATCACTGCTGTTACATCTACATCAGGATTATCTATTCCTATTTCAACAGGAGTTTCTGGTGTAATCTCAGAGATTGTTTCAGTAGCAATTGGTGTTGTAGTATCTGCTCCACTCCCCCATTCATCATCGCAATATTGAGATTCTGTTCTTGTTATAGCGTCACATGAAATATTTAATGCTACACAAAATTCTTCTCTTGGTAAACTAGTTAATGTAGTCGCATTTATTTGGGTGCAACTTCTTGTTTGAATATTATTGCTACATGTCCCCCAATCACTACAAGTCCATACTTCAGTATTAGATGTAAAAACATTTGTAAAAGCATGCATACCTCCACCCCTTCCAAGATAAACTACTGCTTCTCCTAGTAATGTATCATTAACAATTGTTGGCGGATATATAGAATCAAATTCTCCATTACCTAAATAATTCCAAATCTGTATTCCGGTTGTTGCATTTACTGCATAAAAATGATTATCTCCACTTCCAAAAAATAAAACATCTTTAACAATTGAAGAAGGATAAATATAATCTGCTGCTTGTCCTGTTGCATGAATTGTGTTATTCCAAATATAATTTCCATTTGTTGCATTTAAGGCAAATAAAACATTGCCTCCTGCAGCGAATTTAATAGGAATATAAACTCTATTATGTGCAACTGATGGAGAATAGAGAACATCTGATTGTGTTAAATTATATGTTATATTCACAACCCAAATTTCAGCAGCAACCCCAACTCCTGTATTTGCAGGACTTGTGACATTTAATGCATATACTTTATTACTAAATCCTGCGACACCATCAAATAAACTCACAACATAAATTATCCCATTTGCAATTGCAGGAGTATAATAAACATCTCCTTGTGTTTCATAAAATGGATCTTCAGAATCAATCACGACTCCAGTTGTAGCATTAGATCTATAAATTATATCGCTTGCTGTTCCATAAAAAACCATATCATTTGTAATTGTTGGAGCAGTAGTTATCATTCCTGTTGTTCTATTCCAGGAATGTTCTCCTGTAGTGGAATTCAAAGCCATTAAAGCTCCAGTATCTCCACTATACCCTCCAAAAATTACCCTATTATTATAAACAACGACAGGAGAGGTTGCTTCATTAGAATAATTCCAAATCCAACTTCCATTTGTTGCGTTCAACGCAATAACTTGCTTGGGGGTTGGAGCCCCAAAATATACAATTCCATCCGCAATTGCTATTGAACCAGAAGATTCTGGAGTCCCTCCATGTTTAAATATATATCTCCAAATTAAATTTCCATTTGTTGAATTTACTGCATGTAATGTATTATTTCCTCCAAAATAAATTATATTATTTGATATTGCAGATGAAGCTTCTGTTCCAGATTCATTGGAAAGCCAAAGTAAATTAAAATGAGTCATATTTAATGAACCTGGATAATATCCTGTATGATTTAAATTTCTACCAACCACAAGCCACTCTCTTAATGAGGAGGAATCAGAATTAACAAGAGCAACTGAAAAATAAATTGAAAAAATAAAAAATATAGATAGAATTAAGACAAATAAAAATACAAAATATTTTTTTTTATTTACCTCTTTTTTCTTTTCCATAAGCTAGTTATAAATTATTAGATATTTAAAGTTATTTTTTTATAAATCGTAATATTTAAATATACTTTTCTTTTTATAAAATAAGAAGAAAATGAAAAAGAGGCAATTTGTTCATAGTTTTGTTTTATTACTAGTTCTATTTGCAGCAATAGGAATTATATTTTTATCTTCTAATTTAAAATTTACTGGAATGGTTGTTGAATTTAATGAGTATGAAAATAAGACAAGCTGTGAAGGTGCAGGATATAATTGGGAAGACATAACTGAAGAGAATTGTACTACTACACCTATTTGTACAAATAATCCTATTGATTGTGAACCTTGTTTGGAATATGAAGATTTAAATGGAACTCAAGGAGATTGTATTCTTTGGACTTCTTGTCTTAATGAAACTTGTACTGATGAGGAAACTTGTGAAGATATTATAATTGGCGGACAATGTACTGGAGAGGTTTGTGATTCTAATAATTTAGATTTATGTTTAGATGAAACTACTTGTACTAATTCAACTGGCTATTGGTATGATTCTGATTCTGATGGAACTTCTACTTGTAATGATGAAGAACAATGTGTTCCTGCAACATGTGAATCTCTTGATTATGAATGTGGTAGTATTGGTGATGGTTGTGAATCCACATTAGATTGTGGAAGTTGTGATTCTGGATATACTTGTGAAACTGGAGTTTGTGAAGCTGAAGAAACTAGCTCTTCAACTAGCAGTAGTGGTGGAGAAGAAAATGATAACGCAGAAATTCCTTCTACTACAATTATAAGTTCAAATACTGTCAGAACTCCTTCTTGTGTTCCAGACTGGCAATGTGGAGATTGGCAAGAATGTATAGATGGAAATCAAGTTAGAGCTTGTACTGATGCTAATACATGTAATTCTGCAGAAGGACTTCCAGAAACATCACAATCTTGTGTTGTGGAAATAAAAGAAACCTGTTTTGATGAAATAAAAAATCAAGATGAAAC
Organism: Candidatus Pacearchaeota archaeon; assembly: GCA_023228065.1. The sequence continues at coordinate 108,129 of JALOBX010000001.1, forward strand.
TGGTATAGATTGTGGCGGTTCTTGTGAGAAAAAATGCAGTTTCTTTACAATTGTTGGTAGTGCAGTAAGCGGACCAATTGATGCTGGAAAGACCTTTGTATTACAAGGAATGTTTGGTAATGTGACAAAGACAATTATTTCAATATCAAGTTTAGTCTTCATTGCTGGCGGTGCTTTTGCTGGCTGGTTCTTTTTAATAAGGAAGAAAAAAGGAATAAAGAAATTAGATAAGATAATTGATAATTTAGACAAATAAATCATTCTAATAAAACCATCTAAAATAGAACCCAAAGATTTTAAAGTGATTTTTTCCTTCTCTTGCTATGAAGATTGGAGAGCTTGATTTGGGATGGTTGGGACATTCTGGGTTTAGGATAAAGAACCATAAAGTTATCTATATTGATCCATATAATATAAAAGAAACTTCTGAAAAAGCAGATATAATCCTTATTACTCACAGCCATTATGACCACTGCAGTGTTGCCGATATTAAAAATATTATAAAAGATGGAACAAAAATTGTCCTTACTGCAGATTCACAGAGCAAGATAACGAGATTTGGTACTCCTATTGATATTCAAATATTAGAACCGAATAAAGAATTAAATCTTGGAGAAATTAAAATCTCTGCTGTTTCTGCTTATAATATAGATAAACCATTTCATTCTGTAAACGAAGGCTGGGTTGGGTATATAGTTAAAATGAATGATGTCATAATTTATCATGCAGGAGATACTGATCTTATTCCAGAAATGCAGAAATTAACCGGATATAAACAACCCGATAAAAAATTTATTGCTTTGCTTCCTATTGGGGGGAGATTTACAATGAATTCAGAAGAAGCTGCAGAAGCAGCAAAATTAATCAAGCCTTCATTAGCAATACCGATGCACTATGGGAGCATAATTGGAGATAAGAGTGATGCAGAGGAATTTGTAAGATTGTGCAAGGAAACTGGTGTTGATGCAGTGATTTTGGAAAAGGAGTAAAGATGGACAAATTCTTAAAACGCAAACAAGATGTTCTTTCAAAATTAGACAAATCTTCAGTTGGAAAATGGGATGAAAAAATTTCTAAACTTTGTGATAAGATAAATTATTTAAAAGATTATTATACAACTTCTTCCTGTTCAGGAAGAATTATATTAATGATAGATCAGGAGAAGAAAGGAAAAGATTTGTTTGTTTTTGTTTCTCATGATAAAGTTTCTTTTGAAAAATTGAAAAGTGAATTAAACAAAATATTAAAGACAAATAAAAAAATAAAATTCAAATTTGAGTCCTGTATTTTGCATATTGCCTGCAAGACTCTGGAAGATGCAGAAAAAATTTATGAAAAGGGGAAACTTGCTGGGTGGAAAAAATCTGGAATTATTGGATTAAGAAATGGATTTATGGTTGAGTTGAATAGTTCGGAGAAATTAGAATTTCCTATAATTCAAAATAAAAAAATTTTGGTTGATGATAATTTCTTAAATATTATTCTTAAAGAAGCGAATGAAAAAATGGAAAAAACTTGGATGAAGATTGAGAAACTAAATAGTTTTTTATAATTAAATTTATATAATTATAATCTTTTATGATTTAAATGATAAATAATCATGTAGAATCTCCAGATGCTCTGTGTCTTTTTCTTGAGAAAAATTCTATTCATTTATTTTATCTTCGTGAAAATATTTCAGATCATTTTGATATTATTGCTCTTGCTCCATTTAAAATAAAAAAAGAAATTCTGGACCATTCTGACTTAGAAAGATTAGCTTCATGTTTGGTCCAATATAATGACACTTTTAAAATTGATTTTCCTTATTCTATAATTAATGGAGCTCCAGAACTTTTAAAAGATATTTTTTATTTAGTTCAAGAAAAAGGAAAAAACTTGGGGGTTAAAGAATTTAAGGAATTAAGTTCTGAGGATTTTATCTTTCTTGAAAAGGAGCTTGATGAAATTTACACAACAAGATTCTTGAATTCTGTAGATTCTTTAGTGTTAAAGCATGGCGGGAATATAAAATAACCTTTTGGTATTAAAATTTTTAATTTGTGGAGTATACCTGAACCAATTCAGGAATTTTATTATATAAAATTTCACAATTATCACAACTTTCTACATAACATAAGGAGGTATATTCTTTATTAATATCTGTTGGAACATTTTTTGTTATTAATTCATATTGTTTGTATGAATTCGAAGCTAAATTTCCAAAAGAATCTGTAGCTTTTGCAATTAGTTTTTCTGTGTCTAACTCAAAGCTTTTACAAGTAACTTTTATATTCTTTGCTTCTTCATTTCCATAATTATATATATTAAAGGTATAAAACATTTCTGTGTTATTATACAAATTTTCATTCCAACTGAATAATTCAGAATTAAGAATCGCTTTTTCTTCAGATTCGGTATAATTACTTATCTTTGTAAAATATAACACTCCCAAGATGATTGTAATAATTAATAAAATCCCAGAAATAATTTTATAGGTATTACTTTTTGATACCATTGCTTTATTATGCAACCTTTTTTTATAAATCTATCTAAAATAACCACTCCTCGAGAACGATAAGAATATTTAAATAAAAAATGCCTCGCTTTCTTAATATTAATTCAAACATCAAGTAGATTGAATCAGTATTCGTTGACGAGGCACTCTTTCTTTATATAATTAAATGGAAATGTCTGAAATATTTAAACATTTCGTTAGAAAAACATGCATTTCCGAATCCTGATTAACAGGATTAACATACAAATGAAAGGAGGAATAAAAAGATGGTATTAGATTTTGCAAAAGAAGCGATTGATAATGCAGGAACTCACAGCATTAACTTTGATGAATTGAAAGCTGGAAAAGCTAACATTAAAGTTGTTGGTGTTGGAGGAATGGGCTGTAATGCAGTAACATGGCTTTTTAATAAGGGTATTAGCGGAGCTACTGTTTATGCAACAAATACAGATGCACTTCACCTTAGCGTTTCTAAATCTGATGAGAAAATTCTTATAGGGAAAGAATTGACAAGAGGATTAGGAGCAGGCGGAAGACCTCAAACAGGAAGAGAAGCTGCAAAAGAAGCTTTGGCTGAATTGAAAAAAGCAGTCGGAGGAGCAGATATGGTTTTTGTCATTGCCGGAATGGGTGGTGGAACAGGAACAGGAGCTGCACCAGTAATCTCACAAATTGCTAAAGAATCAGGAGCAGTTGTTATCGGTGTTGTTACTATGCCTTTTGAGGCAGAAAGAGCAAGAATTGATAAAGCTGAATTCGGACTTCAGGAATTGAGGGAAGTGACTGATACAACAATTGTACTTGACAATAACAGACTAGTTGATATCGCAGGACAATTGCCTATTGAACAGGCATTTGCTGTTGCTAATGAATTAGTAAGCACTATGGTTAAGGGTATTGTTGAAACAATTACATTACCAAGCTTAATCAATCTTGACTACGCAGATGTTTCATCTATTATGAAAGACGGCGGTGTTGCTGTTATCGGAATCGGAGAGGCAGATACACAAAACAAAGTTATGGAAGCATGCCAACAAGCACTTACACATCCTCTACTTGACGTGGATTATAAAGGAGCTACTGGAGCTTTGATACATGTAACTTGTGGACCTGACTTGAAGTTGGAAGAATTCGATTTAATAGGGAGAGTCGTATCTGAAAACTTAAATGCCGAGGCAAATGTTATTATTGGAGCTAGAATTAGCAAAGAATTCACCGGAAAGGTTAGAGTTATAACAATAATGACTGGAGTTAAATCTCCATATGTTCTTGGTAAAGATTTAGAAGAACAGAGTTCATCACGTCCTGTTAATAAAGAAATGTCTGACTTGGGAATTGAAGTTTGGCGATAGATAAATAGGGATTTTTTATTTTTTATTTTCCCTTTTTATTTTTTAATATTTTTATTACATAATCTTTAAAAATTATCTTTTTTTATTTCAAATTATGGTTAAGAAATTATTTAGATCAAGAGGTTCATATTGGTATGAATACAGAAGTAGCGATGATGATGAATCGGAACGAATAAGAGTTGTTGAGATTAGTGCTAATTCTATGGAAAAATTATTCGAAATAAAAAGAGAATATGAAAAGCAATGGAATTGTAATTTGGACCATATTACTAAGTATATTGATTGGTACATTGTTAACTTAATTGGTCTTTCTTGAATAGATGGATTTTTAAGTTTAAGTTATCTTTTTTATTTATGGCTTTTATGAGTTGGATTAAAGGGAAAGATAAGGAAATCAATTTTATTAATTCCAAAGGCGAAAAAGAATGGATACAAGTCTTTTTAACTATTAATTTTGGTAAATTAGAAAGGAAAAGAATTGCTGAAATTGCTGTAGATATATTAGAAATGTTCGTAAATGCTAAATCTATCTACAATTCTAATGGAGAATATTTAGGTTATGTAAATCCCAAAATAAATCAGAATGCTATTTTAACTTATAATAAAATTACAAAAGAGTTAAGGTATGATACAATTTCAAAACCATTTTTTCCAGAGATAAAAGAAATTAATGGAAATTCAAAATTGATATTTACACATAAAGGAAAATATTCTCTTCCATCTCTTTACAAAGATTTATTTATTCTCTGGAATATCTGTGAAGAAATATTAAAATTATATGTTAAAGATAAGGGAACTGCTCCAACATTTAACACAATTTTTATTGATAATAAACCTGCAATAGAAAATTTAGAGAAACTTTTGAGATTTAGATATAAAGTTGAAGATAGATTAAATTATGGAGAGAGAAGAAATAAAGAAATTACTAAAAAGTGTTTAAGTGCAAATGTAAAAGATTGTTTAAACTCGGTTAAGAAAGAAGAGTTTCATATTAAAAATACAAAATTAGATAAAAATAAATCTAACGAAGTTAAAAGATGGATTAAAGAGGTTGAGAATCTCTTATCAACAACTCATCTTAATCAATTCCAACCATTTATTATTCTCTTCTAATTTTATATCTGTTGCTAAATCCGAAGGAGTTTTCCCTTTCAGTGCGAGATGAGGGCGAATGAAGTTATAATAAATTTCAAATCCTTTCATTATTGAATTTGCACTTTCTATACTTCCGTGAAAACCTCTGAATGTTTTTGTTCTTTGTCTTAATGAGTTGTGCATTCTTTCAATCATAATATTGAAACCTTCTCTTTTTAATTGAGTTACAACTTTATGTTTTATTTTATTTCTCTGAAAATTATAATATCCGAATGCTAAATTAACTGCTTTTGGATATGCAAGAAATCCGTCTGAAGTTATTGTTTCAAATTGATTATCTGTTTTCTTTCTTGCTAATTTCAAAACTTGTTTAAGTTCATTCTGTCCTCTTGATTTAACATAATTTGAAGCAACCATAAATCTTGTTTTTGTATCAATAGAATCAATAAACCAACTTTGCTTTCCTTTTGTTTTGTATTCTACTTCGTCAATCTGCATTTCTTTTCCAACTTGCAATTTAAGATTATCTGTGAATTGAGAAATCTTTTTTGAATACTTGACAATCCACTGATATATAGAAACCCAACTTGCATTATGAGGATAAAATGCTTGTAAGTGGTGCTGTATCTGTCTTGTGCTTACTCCCTTGTAAAATAAGTCCAAACAGAGAGTTATCTTTTGAGGATTATTTCTCATTCTGTAGAATGGAGTTTTCTCTATGAACTTTTTAGAGCAAGATTTACAATAATATCTTTGCTGTTTTCCGTGCGTTTCCGTTATAAAGCATCCTCGCTTTACTACTTCTTGACTTTTGCAGTGAGGACAGATAATCTGATTATTTTTCATAGTATAATTCGGTAACCGAACTATATAAATATATCGGTACCCGAAAATACAATAGAAAAGTATTTAAATACTTATTAATATAATATAACTATATAAAACTAAATAACTATATTTTATATATAACTAATATGAAAACACCTGATGGAAATATGGAATTTGAAAATATCTGGGCAAAGTTTGGATTAAGAAGTAGTCCTTATACTCCTTCCCCACTTTCACTAATTGGAGATATAGAAATTGGAAAAGCGTTTTATGGAAGAAAAAGTGAACTTAATACTCTTGGTAAGAGAGTTAATTCAAATTCTTCAAGTATCACCCTTATCTATGGAAAAAGTGGAGAAGGAAAAACTTCACTGGGGAACTATTTAAGATGGAAATTATGCCGTGAAAAAAGTTTTAAAGAAAGTAAATTTATAACTATTGTAGAAGAAATGAGGGTTCAAAATGATTGGAATCTTTCTGAGTTCATTCGTCAAACTTTATTTAAAATATATAATGCTTCTATAATTTTTAACTGGAAAAATGAAGGTATGGAATTAAAGACATTAGAGCAAATAAAAAATAATCTTGATTTATTTAGTCAAAGAAGTTGTGAAATATCCAATGAAGGACTAAAGATAAATGAGACAAAGGGGAATTATTCTTCCTTACCCATAGAAGTTTTACAGGGCTGGTTTTTACAATTATGTCAAGAGATAAAAGGGTACAATAAGAAAATTATCTTACAATATAATAACTTAGAAAATTTATCTGATGATGAATTAGGAAAATTTTTAATGTCTATAAAAGAGATATTGGAAATCCCTAACACTCATTGGTTATTTCTTGGAACATCAGAAAGTATATCTGTAGTTGAACAATATCCCCAACTTCATTCAAGATTCAAAAATTATTTACGATTAGAAACTTTAACTAAGGAGGAAGTATTGGAAATATTAAAATTAAGATGTGAATGTTTAAGTACGGATGGAATAAATTACATTAAACCATATGATGAAGAAACAATTATTAATCTTTATGAAAAATTAAATGGAAATATGAGGTTTATTTTTAAAATTCTTGATGATATAGCAGAAAAACTTTCCTCATCTAATTGTAAAGTAACTATAAATGAAATAAATTATATTCAACAAAAAGAAAGAGAAAAAACATTTGGGAGATTAACCCCCAATCATCAGAAGATTTTATCTTATTTAGTTAATAAGGAAGAAAGTTCTATGACGGATTTATCTTTAGGAACGGGAATATTACCAAGCAATCTACCTAAAGAAATTAGGGAATTAAAAGATAAAGGGATAATAGTTACATCAGAAGACCCAAATGACAAAAGGTTTACCTTAGTAAAGCTTTCTCAAAAAACATTCTTGAATTTTGTATTCTCAAAATCCGAAGAATAATCATAATCATCTATTGTAATAACTGCAGATAAAAGATATGGTGTAGGAAAGGGCTAACCTCATTTGTAACGAGGAGCCCAATCCGTCACGGAGCCCGAAAACAATGTAGTCGTAGGGCTCTTTGATTCCCAAGAAGATTATTCTTTTTCTATTATAATCTTATTATTGTCAAATTTGACTTTTAAATCTTTAGATAAAAATTTGCTATCTTCAACAACTTTTTTAGGTAGATTAATTTTATATTTGAAATAAGTAGTATCACCAACTTTTTTATCCACTGATTTCATTATCTTCATAAGAGAAATTAGGTAACCGAAGTTTTTAAACATTTAGGTATCCGAAAGAATTGGCTTGGTCAACCCAGCCTAAAAACAAATAAACTTTTTGTTTTAAAAATAACCTTATAGTTTTTGAATTAAGGCAATTCCAAAACAAATTAAAAGGTAAATCCCAAAAGAGATAAAACCTAATTTAATTACATTTTCTACTTCCATTAATTTATAAGATATTCAGAAAATTTAAGCTTATCGGTTATTGAAAAATAACAACATAAAAGACCAATTAAGTTAACAATGTAATTGATTGGAAAGATTATTAAATTCAATAAACTCTTTTTTCCGGCTTGTCCATCTTGACATTGCCGTAAGAATCAAAATATAAAATTCTGTCCAAATCTATTTTTGCTTTCCGTGTTCTTGCTTTTTCTTTTTCATAACCTATTGGAAAAATTGCTTCAATATCTATGTTATCAGGAATTTTTAATTCTCTTTTGATTTGTTCTTCAACAAAATATCCTACCCAACAAGTTGACAATCCTGATTCTATTATTTTCAAGAAAAAATTCTGCATTGCTGCTCCTGCTTGCTGTCGTGTCCAAATTTTTGCAGATTCTTTTCCGTATAAATTTGATGGGCGTGAAGGATTTGAACAAACTACTACAATATATTTCACTTGAGCAATAAATTGTTGCTGACAAGCTTCTGCAATTTTGTTTATTTTATCTTCATCACTAACTACAATAAATTTTAATGTATAATTTCCTCCAGCCATAGGAGCATATCTTGCAGAATCAATTGCTTCAATAATATCTCTCCAATCAGGTTTCTTTTTTGGATTAAACTTTCTAACACAATGCCTGTTCTGAATTGCCTTGTCTAATTCCATAAAATAGTCTAAGTGGAATAGATTTATAAATTATATTTTTTTAAATATTATATGGCAGCAACACCACCAGACCCAAGAAAAAGAAAACTTGACTATAATGTAGCTCAACAGGTTTATGATGAATTTGCAAAAGCTTGTAGCAGAAAAGGATTTGCACCGCAAGTTATTCTTGAAAAATTAATGGCTAAGTTCAATCAGACAGGACAGATTTAGAGCCCAACCCACTCACCCGAGAAGGAAATTATTATCACCTCTTTTTTGAATAATAACAAACTTGTAAAAATTATTTTTAATCTTAGAATTAATATTCATTCTTAATATTCATTCTTCAACGTCCCGGGCAGGATTCGAACCTACGACCCCATGATTAACAGTCATGTGCTCTAACCAACTGAGCTACCGGGACATAATCAACCGAAATTTTTTTGATATTTAAAGTTATTCTTTAGATTTCTTGTACTTCCTCTTCTTTTCTTTTAACCCCAAATCAAAAACAGGCTTAATATGATGCTTTTCTAAAAATGAATAAACATTTGATTGTTTTGAACCTTGAATTATTGAGATTACTGCCTTTTGGGCATTTTCTATTAATTCTGGAGAACCTATAATACCAACATCATTATCATTTATTTCAAAATTGCATTCTGTTAAATCAGATAGTGTCTTTAATGTTTTTCCACCCCTTCCTATTATTCTTGCTCTTATTGTTTCAAAATCTTTTCTTGGAGTATAATCTTTTATATTTATAATCTCGAAGAGAAAATCTTCCTGTTTAATTAACAATGCAACTGAAATAGGAAATCCAAAACTGATTGCATCGATTACTTTTTCTGCAAGATATTCATTCTCTGGAGTTCCATCTAAAGTTATGTCTTTTCCTCTTATTGACATTTTTACTTCAATTGTATCTTCAATATCTTTCTTGTTCCTTAAGATTTTAGAAGCTTTTTCAGAGAATATAGTCCTCATATTTTAACTAAATAATTAAGGGTTTTAAGTTTTTGTGTATCTTCCAAAAATAACAATCTTTTTATAGGAGTATTTTATCAATAGGGCATGGAAAAAATATATGAACTTGAATTCAAGACACAAATTGGTCCAAATAGCCATATTCATAAGATTTATCTACAAGGAAAGAAAGTTTTGGGATATACTACTTTTTCTCCTTTCATTATTGAAAATGTAACTATAAAAGAAATTGATGAGAGAAATGTCCCTAAAAATATAGCAGACAAAATTAAAAATTAAAATTCGCTTGTTTCTGTTTTAAGATATCCTTTCTTTTTCAGCCATTCAATCTGATTTGGCTTGTATTTGAGTATTACATCTCCTTTATTCTTATCCAATTCCCAAGGTTCAACAATTACAACATCTCCTGGGCGAAGCCAAAGTTTTCTTTTTAATCTTCCAGGAACACGGCAATTTCTATTTTTTCCATCAAGACAATTTACCATCATTTTATTTCCTCCAAGACGCTGTTCAATAACTCCTATTACTTCTTCCCCTTTGGGTAATGGAGCACGGCTAACAAACTGTTGTTCGCCTTCAGCATTTTCAACTTCTCCTTGTTCTTCTGTGTCTTCAAATTCTTCTGGCATAATTATTGGACAGAAATATTGTTTATAAAATTATGGAATATAAATCTTTAAATAACTCCATTTTATCTAAAAATCATGGCACCATTGATAGATGTTAGCAATGAGGTTTTAAACAGACTTAATCAGTTAGGAATTCATTATAAATTAAAAAATTCTGAATCAAAAAAAAGAGACAATTCTAACTTTATTTATGTCCCCTCAATAAATCTTTATGTTGCAAAAGAAAGAACTTTATTGGGAAAAGACTTTTACGAATCACAAAATATTCTTCATGAAAACAATGAAAAAATGCTGACTCCTTTTGAATTTATAGAATTTTTGAAATATACAAAAGAAAATCATCAAGATATTTATAATGAAACAACAAAAGTTCAATGCCCTTGGAAAGCAGAATGGCTTGGTGCTGATTTTAAAACAGAAGGAGATTGTATGTACGTTATCTATTCTCTTTTTGATTCAAAAGGAAAAATTGTTCAAAAGAAAGAGATTCTTGATAGGAATACTTTAATGAGAGATAAAACTCCTGGAATTTCTCTTGATAATTATCTGCAGAATCCTACTAAGCAAGGCTTTCCCAGCAAAAAAGTCAAGTCAGTAAATTTATATTCCTGGTATCCAAGAAGCAATAATAATTTAGTCGAGAGATTCAATGCTTTTGAGATTGGTGGGGCTTGCTTGTTTGGTTACAGGCTTCCATCTTTCAGAAATTCTAATCTTGGAGTACGAGCAGCTAAGCTGCTAGATTAATTTTTATTATTCAGAAAAATTAGTTGAACAATCTTAATTATTTCTTCTTTAAAACATAGAAAAAATGTTTTTTATGAAACGGAAATAAATCTGTTTGAGCTACAATTTCAAAATATTCTTTTAATTCTTTTTCGGCATCTTTGGCTGTTTCCTTAAAATCTTTCTGCGAGATGCTTTGTGTCTTAAGAGAAAGAAAAATCCTGCATTTTTTGTCTACTAATTTGGAAGCATTAGTTAATATTCTAATCTGATCTGTTGAAGGAATGTCCTGAAATAAAATATCTGCTTTTTCTTTGAACATTGCTTTTTGTATAAAATCTGTATCTCTTGCATCACTGAAAATTGGAGCAATGTTCTCTTTTTTTTCTGCAAGCTTGACAAGTCTTATCGCCATCTGCGGAGAATTTTCAACTGCGAAAACAATTCCTTTTGTTAATTTTGATATTTGTCCCACTGTTGTTCCAGAAGAAGCTCCCAAGTAGAGAACATTTTCACTTCCAGTTAAATTCGCATTCAGCCCTTTCTCTAGTGCTGCTTTCCATTTGCTTGTATTCGGATTCCATTCTTCTTTGTTTTTCATTTGGTTTCTCATTAAAATTTTCTACTCGCGACTTCGCTTGTTTAACACTGACATTTCTTCCGCGAAGTCGCTCGCCCTCAGCCGCTGTCGTAAGGTTTCTCATCATCGGGCAAAATTTTGAAAATAATCCTGTTTAATGGATATTGCGATTTTGTTTGCTAATTGTCTTGCTGTTTTCCCTTTATCTTTTTGTGATTTTAGTTTATTTGAATAATAAATTAATCCATACTTTGGACATGGTTTTTTCTTTGCAATATGCCTGAACATTGCTTTTTCAGCACCAATCAGTTGAATTGTACTTGAAGGCATTTTGTACAAATTATCAATCCCTCCAACAGAACTTATTAATTTACCAATAATATAAGGTTCTATATTCTGATAAGAATTAGGCAGATATTTTTTAACTAATTTTTCTAATATTTTTTCAAAATCTGTTAGTTTATTTTTATCTTTTAATACACATCTTTCATCTAAACTTTTTATAAACTGATATAAATAACTTTTTTCAGATTCATCTAAATTCAATCCTTCTTTTGAATCTAATTTTGATTTCTTTAATTCCTGAAAAATTTCCTTTGTGTCTTCCTTATTTGAATAAGGATATAATAAATTATAAATTTCTTTTATCCTTCCATAAAAATTTGGATTCCTATTTCGCTTGGAATCTTCTAAAATTCTTGTAAAAAAAATTATTAAATTATCCTTTAAAATGTTTTTCTGAATATTTTTCTTTGATTGTTCAATATTCCACTGAATAATCTGATTAGATTCCATTACTAAATAATAAGAATTACTTTTTTATTTCTTTCTACCCTTTCTTTTATTCTTTTCCTTCATCTTTTCTAATTTTGCTCTTTGAGACAAAATTATTGAAAAACAGCCCAAAGCAGAGCCAGAGGCATAAATTACAATTAAAAACCAATTTGTAGTTACTACTACTCTTTCAATTATGAAGAAATTAAGCAAAGTTATGACAATTGTTAGCAAGGAAGCAGGCAGGGCCTGGAGCCTTCCAACGAATAGGTAATATAAAGTGACTAATATATCTCCGACTATCCCTAGTACCAACATTGTTATTACTTCTGTTATTGTTACCATATTTTACTCCTAAACCTCCGGGAGGGTTGTCTTCTTCTTTCATTTTCTGTTTATTTAAAATTGATTTAACTATTGTCTTCATCAAAATTATCACCTAATCTGTATTCCAGACATAATTCTAGAGAAAATTGGTTATATAAATGTTACTTCTGTGAGAAAAAGACAATGAGCAGACTATATCAAAACCAATGCAAAAGGAATCCCCTGAATCATTTTTATCCCTTCTTCTTTAATAATCCCTTCTTTTAGGGCTAAATTTACAGAATTTTTCCCCACTATATTGAATGTTGCATCTTCCTGCACCATTTTTCTTATTATTTCAGCAGCTTTTTCCTCATTTGTTTCTTCTCCACGAAAAAAGCTATCTTTAACTTCCAGCTGAAATTTCCCTTCTTCAAAATTTTTCCCAATCAAGTCAGAATCACAAATTGCTACAACATCCCTATAGGACTTTATAACTTTAACAAATAACATAATAAAAATAAAAAATAAGAATTAATAAACTTACTTCTTACCCATCATTCTACAGACAGTAGTTCCGCATTTTGAGCACTTTCCCTTCATCATATTAGTACCCCTTGCAGTTTTGGTTTCTTTTCCATCTTTCATTTCAACTGTCTCTTTACACTTAACACAATAAGCTTGAACCATTTTTTTCCTCCTTATTTAGGATTTATTAAAAGACAAATTCTATGAATCTGTTAAGTTTAAGAAATAAATCTGGCTTTTAAATGTTTGGAGAAGAGATTTTATTTATATTTTGGGGAGTATTTATTCTCACTACATAATTTTTATAAATAATCAATTTGGATTGGTGTTATGACAAGAATCAGTTTTTTTAGCAGTATTTTATGTGCATTTAATGGATTAATTAAGGGGGTGCTAAAAGAAAGAAATATTAAAATACAATTTCTGATAACTTCTGTTTTGTTTCTAATTGCTATCCTTTCAGATATATCAAATATTCATTTAGCAATAGTTCTGTTTATTTGTTTTACAGGAATTACCTTGGAATTAATAAATACAGGTGTTGAAAGGTTTATTGATTTAATACATCCAGAATATAATAAAGAAGTTGGAAAATTTAAAGATGAAATGGCGGCTATTGTAGTATTGGTTTTTGGAATGGCTGTTATAATAAGTTTAATTATTTTATATCCTTCAATAATAAATATCCTAAGTTTAGTTTACAGAGATAGCAAATTTATTTTAATGGTAGTAATAAACATAATTTTAATCTTAACCATTATTTCTGCAATTTATATAAAAAACAAAAATTAAAAAGACATTTAACTTTAAATGTTGATGAAGAAAAAGAGGAAGATTTTGGTTTTTAATGTAGGCAGTTCAAGCGTGAAATACAATTTATTTGAAGATGCTGAGTTGATAGATTCTGGGAATTATGCGGGATTAAAAAAAAGAGGAGATTATATTCAATCTGTAAGGGAAATTTTTGAAAAAATAAATGGGGATAATATTGATTTTATTGTTCATAGGGTAGTTCATGGGGGAGATTTAAAAAAACCGACTAAGATAAATCAGGATATAAAAGAAATCATAAAAAAATTTTCTGAATTTGCCCCTCTGCACAATCCAAAAGAGCTTATGGTTATTGAATTGTGTGAAAAATATAAAAAACCGCAATATGCAGTTTTTGATACATTATTTTTTTTAGAATTGCCAGAAGTTGCGAGAACATATGCAATTCCAACAAGCATTACAAGAAAATATAGAATAAGACGTTATGGATTTCATGGACTTTCTCATGAATATGTTTCAAGAGGATTAAAAGGAAAAACAATAACCTGTCATCTCGGTTCAGGTTCAAGTATATCTGCAATTCTTAATGGTAAACCTATTGATACGAGCATGGGATTTACTCCTTTGGAAGGTTTGGTTATGGGAACTCGTTCAGGAACAATTGATCCTGGTTTGATTTTATTTTTGGAAAAAGAAGGATATAATATAAAAGAATTATTAACAGAAAAATCAGGATTAATTGGAATATGCAACAATGAAAATTTTAAAGAGATTCGTTCAAAGATGAAAGAGAATAAAAAATACAAATTTGCTTATGATATTCTTCTATACTCAATTGTGAAGATGATTGGTGCTTATGTTGCAGTTTTAAACGGATTAGACAACCTTGTTTTTACAGCGCAGATTGGTGAACATGCACAAATATTAAGAGAAGACATTTGCAAACAGCTTTCTTATCTTGGAATAAAGATAGATAAAAAGAAAAATGATAATAATTCAGAAATAATATCCTTAAAAGATTCAAAGGTGAAAGTCTATGTCAAAAGAACAAATGAAGAAAAAATTGCAGTTGAAGAGGTTTTAAAACTTTTAAAATGAAGATCAGGCGTGACCCAAATTCAAGGGGAAGATTAAGCGAAGGAAACCGCGTAGGTGTCCTCGCACCAGTAGAAATTTCAGCTAGGCATGTACATTTATCAGAAAAAGATTTTGAAAAATTATTTGGAAAAAATAAAAAAATTGTTCCAATTAAATCTCTTTCACAAGTGGGAGAATTCGCATCAGAAGAAAAAATTAGTTTAATAGGAAATAAAAAAGAAATAAAAGATGTTCGAATCCTTGGCCCATTTAGAAAAAATTCTCAAGCAGAAATTTCTCTGACAGATGCTTATCATTTAAAATTAAATCCTCCTCCAAGAATTAAAGTTTCGGGAGATTTAGCAAATACTACAAGAATATTAATTAAAGGTCCAAAGGCTTCAATAACAATTCCCTGTATTATTGCCCAAAGACATCTGCATTGTTCTAATCAGGAAGCAAAAAGATTAAAAATAAAAAATAATCAAAGGATTTCTGTAAGAACAAAAGGATTAAGAGATGTAACATTTCACAATGTAGTTGTAAGGACTGGAGAAAATTTCAGATTATCACTTCATCTAGATACAGATGAGGGAAATGCAGCTGGAATTCATGGAAAGAGTTATGGAGAAATAATAAAAAAATGAAAAAAGAAAAAGAATTAACAAGAAGGGAGAAACTAAAATTAAAGGCAAAAGCTTCAGCATTAAAATTTAAAAGAGAATTAAAAAAATCTACAGTAACCGCAATTATTGCTGCCTTTGGTTTTTTAATTGCATTAACTTGGAGAGATGTAATAATTGAATGGGTAACAAAAATTTCAGAAGCAAGTCCATTAAAAAATAACCTCATAATTGCAATAATTGTGACTATTCTTTCTGTAATGGGAATTGTTGTAATCTCTAGATTTGATAATGAAGAAAAAAATAATTGAAAAAGTAATGAATATTCTCTCTGAAGTTTATAATTCAAATGAAAAAACTACTTTGAATAGGATGAGAAAAAAGCCAGATGCTTTTAAGATTCTTATTTCATGTCTTCTTTCCTTAAGAGTTCAGGATAAAGGAACAGAGATAGCTTCCAATAATTTATTTGCAGTTGCCCAAACTCCACAGGAAATTTTAAACCTGCCGACAAAAAGATTAGAAAAACTGATTTATTCTTCCGGACACTATAAAAGAAAATCTATGATACTAAAAAATGTTTCAAAAGAAATAATAACAAGATTTAATGGACATGTTCCCTGCACAAAAGAAGAATTAATGAGCATAAAATATATTGGACCTAAGACTGCAAATATTGTCTTGGCTTTTGCATTTGGGCAAAAAGTTCTTCCGATAGATACTCACTGTCACAGGATTCCAAACAGGCTTGGCTGGGTTAAAACAAAAAAGCCAGAAGAAACTGAAATTGAGTTGGGGAAAGTTCTTCCAAAAAAATATTGGACAGAATTTAATGCAATTTTCGTGCAGTTCGGAAAAACAATTTGTGTTCCAATTTCTCCTAAATGTTCAAGCTGCCCTGTAAGCGAATACTGCTCAAGAATTGAAGTTACTAAATTTAGATAAGATTTATAAAATATTATTTCCCGCTTGTTTTATGTTGGGAATAATGATTATAGATATGCAAAAGAAATTTTTTGAATGTATAGATTTAGAAGAAAAACTATACTTATTAAGGAATCAAAAAAGACTGATAAATTTTGCAGACGAGAGAAATATCCCAATTCTTAGTTTGGAATACAAACGATGCGGACAAATGATAGAATCATTAAAGAAAAGATTGGAGAATATTGAAAATTATCAAATTCCAAAATATAATGACAACGGATTTATAATTGCATTTAAAAAAAATAAGAAGATTTATTACAATATAGAATCTGCATCTATAAAATCAGTTTATGGCGGAGAATACACTGAAAATGATAAATTAAATAGTATATTAAAAAATAAAGGAATTAATCATTTAATTATTACTGGAATTTTCAAAGATGAATGTGTTTATCATACTGTAAAAGGGGCAGTAAAAAGAGGGTATAAAATATTTACATCAGAAGACTTAATGGATTGCAAGGGGTGGTTGTATGATTGGTATAAAGCTAATTCAAACCATTATAAAACGCTGGATAAGTTGTTTGAAGGAATCAATAATCAAAATCTTTAAAAAGCAATTTTCTCTTCACTTTCTATGAAACGATCAAGCCGTAGATGGAAAAAGAAAAGACAGATGAGATGGAAGTGGCAAAGAAAGCGACTTAAGAAAGAGAAGCATAAAAGAAAAGTAAGAAGAGAAAGAGCTAAGTAATTCTTAATATAAAATATATAAACTATTATTTATTATTATAAATATTAAATATGTTAGAGAATTTACCCTATTTTAACATAGGTTTTCGTTCTGAAAATGCAATTAAAGCACTGGAAAAGCTAAGAGATAAATAATATTTTGAAGAACCATTATTAAAAGATGCTTATTTAATAATTCAAAATTGTGAAAAAACATTATGTAATAAATGCGATTTTAAAGATTATAAAGAAGAATACAGCAAAATATTACTGGGGGATTTAGATAAGTTAAGGAAAGAATATCACGGAAAAGACATTTTTATAAGAAGAGTAGAAGAAATTACCCGTACAAAATCTGTTTTAGAAAGAATAATTAATAAAGAAAAAGTTTCCAGAGAAGAAATAGATGAAGGGATAAAAACATTCAAAGAATTAAGTAAAAAATGTCTTGATTGTTCCCGAAAATATAAACCTAAATAATACCACAATAATCTTTATAAGTTCTGAGGAAAATATTTTAGTATGAAGTTTAAAGGAGGATTAAAATGAGTGGGATTTGGACAGAAAAATACAGGCCTTCTAAATTTTCTGACCTTGTCGGGCAGGATAATTCTGTAAAAAGAGTTGAAGCACTTACAGGCTCTCTTAACATTCCGCATATGATGTTTGCTGGCCCAGCAGGAACAGGAAAATCTACTCTTGCACTTATAATAGTAAAAGAATTATACAAAGAAAATTGGAAAGAAAATTATCTGGAATTAAATGCTTCTGATGAAAGAGGAATAAATGTTATAAGAGAAAAAGTAAAGAATTTCGCAAGAACAAAATCTTTAGGAAATATTCCTTTCAAAATAATTTTCTTAGATGAAGCAGATGCTCTAACTCCAGAAGCCCAGCAGGCATTGAGGAGAACAATGGAAAATTATTCAACAACCTGCAGGTTCCTTTTATCTTGCAACTATTCCAGCAAAATTATAGATCCAATTCAATCAAGATGTGCAATGTTTAGATTTAAACTTCTTGAAAAAAAAGATATTGAAAAAGTAATTTTAAAAATTGCAGAAATGGAAAAATTAACAATCAAACCAGATGCAATTGAAATGTTGTATGAAGGTTGTGAAGGAGACTGCAGAAGGTGTATTAATATTCTTCAATCAACAGCATCTATTTCTCCATCAATAAATGCAGAACTTATCGCAACAATAATTTCTAATACAAAGCCAAGAGATATAAAAGTTGTTTTAGATTATGCTTTATCTGGAGATTTCCAAAAAGCAAAAGAAAAACTTTTGGATATAATGCTTAAGGAAAGCATTTCAGGACAAGATGTAATCAAAGCAATTCAAAAAGAAATATGGAATCTTCAAATAGAACCTACGATAAAAGTAAAACTCACAGAGAAAACAGGAGAAACAGAATTTAGAATTGTTGAAGGTTCAGACCCTTTTATTCAATTGCAGGCTCTTCTTGCATCATTTGTTCTTGCAGGATTAGGGAAGGAGTAAAATGCCCTGGGTTGAAAAATATCGTCCGAAAAAGTTTGAAGAAATAAAGGGGCAAGATGAAGCTATTTTTAAAATAAAGGAATTTTTAAAAAATTTTGGAAAAAAGAAGATAGCAATAATACTATATGGTCCTCCTGGAACAGGAAAAACTACATTAGTTCATGCAGCAGCAAAAGAAATTGATTCTGAAATATTTGAATTAAATGCTTCGGATTTGAGAAACAGGGAAAAACTAAAAGAAATTCTCAAACCAGCAGTGGAACAAAAATCATTAAGCAAAGAAGATAAAATAATTCTTGTAGATGAAGTTGACGGAATTTCTGAATCTGATTGGGGGGGATTAACCCAACTCATGGAAATAATTGATTCGAGTTCTTATCCAATTATGATAACTGCGAATGATATTTGGGACAAAAAATTCAGCCCGTTAAGAAAAAAATGTGATTTGCTTCCGTTAAACGAAATAAGTTATGATATAATAAAATCAGTTATTTTAGATATCTCAAAAAAAGAAGGATTGTCCATAACAGATGATTTAATCACTGAACTTTCAATAAAAGCAAAAGGAGATTTAAGGGCAGCAATTAATGATTTGCAGACATTATCTAAATTAAAAGACTATTTCCCAATAATTTTAGATGAGAGAAATAAAGAAACAGATATTTTTAATTCGTTAAGAAAAATATTCAAGGAAAAACCTTCAAATGATATGTTGGGGATATTTGATTCAGTAAATATGTCAATAGATGATATAATCCTCTGGGTTGAAGAAAATATTCCTTCTGAATATAGTGGAGAAGAGCTTGCACGAGCTTATGATTTGCTAAGCAAGACAGATTTATTCAAAGGAAGAATTTACAAACAGCAATATTGGAGATTTTTAGTTTATGAAAATATTTTTTTAAGTTATGGAATTGCTTCCTCCAAAAAAAAGCCAAAGACAGGATTTACAAGCTACAAACGTCCAAGCAGAATTCTTCAAATATGGCTTAACAATCAAAAGACTTTCAAGAAAAAATCTATTTGTGAAAAATATTCAAAATATGTTCATATTAGCCAGAGACGTGCAATGGCTGATTTTCCAGTAATCAAGCAAATCTTAAAATCAAATTTTGGAATTCAAAAAGAACTTAAACTGGAAGATGAAGAAATGGAATACTTGAAATTATAAAACCTTAAAATCAACTCTGATTCTCATTTTATAAGGAGCAATTTCCCCTGCATTCTTTAAGTTAATAATTTTTATTTTCTTTTTTGATTTCTTAGCTTCTTCTTTAATTTTAGATATAATTAAATCGGTTTCATCTTCCTTGCAAAAATCATAGTAATAAACTCTTGTTCCTTTCTTGCTTAATTGAAATGCCTGCTGTAAAAAACTATCTTTTAATTGCGGGCGGGGCATTACAATAACATCAAATTTTTGTTTTATCTTTTTAGCGACTCTCTTTACATCCCCTGGAAGCAATTCAACTCTGCCCTTAAGTTTATTCATAGATATATTTAATTCAGCATATTTATTCGCTTCGCGATTTATTTCATTTGAATAAACTATCTTTGCTTTGGAATTTTTAGCCAATACAATCGGAAAAGGAGCAACTCCTGCAAACATGACTAACACTAAATCTCCCTTCTTTATCTTGGAAGAGATTTCTCTTCTTTCATTGCTTAATCTTGGAGAAAAATAAGTCTCATCAGTATTAAATCTAAAAATACAATTGTTTTCTCTGTATAAGACTTCTTTTGTGTTTTCTCCCGCAATAAATTGGGTAGATAGTTTCCTCAATCTTCCTTTTATTTTTTCTTTTTTTTCTAAAATAGTTTTAATTGCTGGTTGCTCTCTTAATAATTTTTCTGCAAATTTCTTTTTATCTTTTAATTTAAGACCTTCTGGGAATTTTACAATTGCAATACTTCCTAACAGGTCAAAAGATTTAATACCTTGAATCATAATTAAAGATAATTAAACAGAATTATTAAATCTTATTTATTCCATAAAATTTATAAAAACATTATTCATATCATTAATATGAAAAAAAGGATGTTCTCATTTTTATTTCTAATCGCAATGATTGGATTTGCAAATGCACAGGGAATAAGCGACATATTAAGCAGTTTTGATGAATCTACTCTTATTCTTTATGCAGTGTTTGCTATTACATTCACAATTTTATTTTTTGCTCTTCAAAAGACAGTTTTCAAGGGCAATAACACTCCAGCAGTAATAATTGCTGGTGCACTTGCTTTAATTGCAACTTATTCAATAAATAAAACTGGATTTGATGTTGGAGGGTTTGCAATTGATTTAGGAATCCCCGAAGATTTTTTATTGATGTTGATTCCGATAATACTTCTTGGAGGAATAATATTTGCAATAATTAAATTTAAGAAAGAAGCTCTTTGGATTGTGGGAAGTTTATTATTAGCAGTAGGTTTTTTTACATATGGAGGATCAGTTTTTATAATTACAGGACTAATATTAATTGGGATTAGAATTGTAATAATGATAAAATGGGGGAAGAAAAATCCTCCTATCAGAGCAGCAGGTTGGCACTCGTAAGATTAGAACCATTTATCTAATCCACTTTGTTTGTTTCTTTCATTAATTTCTCGAAGTCTTTCCAATTGTTTTTGAACTCTATCATCTGAAAAATCATGTTCCTCAACAAGAATTTTTCTTATTTTCTTTTCATCAATCTTTCCAAATCTAAAAAGAGAATTAGAAACATTTGGCTTGTGAAATAGTTCAAAAATTTCTTTCCAGTTAAATTTGTCTTCATCAGGCATGTTTAATAATTGTTCTGCTAGACTATTAAAAATTAATATAGGCTGTTTATATTTCTTAACTATCTGCAATGCCTTTTTTTGCCCAATCCCAGGAATTCCTTTTGGATTGTAATCTGTTCCTACAAGTATCCCCAAACAAATAAGCTGGTCTAAATTAATTTCTAAACCATTTAAAACAGATTCTAGTTCAATGATTTCTGGTTTAACTTCAATCCACCCATTGATTGTTTTTCTTTTTTTAGCTAATGTTAAATTTCTAATCAGTTTTGGAGCTCCAAAAAGAATACTATCGTAATCCTGACTTGCACTTGCGTAAATCCCGCTTCTCTTTGCAAGATGAGCTGCCTGTGCTTCTCCTTCTCCAGGAGCCTGAACAATAGCAATTCCCATCGCCTCAAGGAGTTCTTTGCTCTCTTTAATTATTTCATCATTAATTCGAACTAACTGACTGCTGTATCTTTTCATATTCTCAATATCTTCTTCACTTCTAGCTTCTTCATATCTTTCTCTTGCAGTGTCTCTATTTTCTTGTCTTTCTCTAGCAGTTTTGTATTTTAATTCAGGCGGTTTTCCATCAAAAACATAGATAAGTTTTATTCCATGTTCAAGAAGAGTAATATTTCTATAAAAAATTCCTGAAAGATGGCTTGTAATTCTTTTTTTCTTATCCATCAAAGGAGTTCCATCCATTTGTCTTATAGAAGATAAAAATTGATATAAGGTATTAAATGCATCAATGCATATTGTCTTTCCTCTTAAATCAGATAACTCAATCTCTTTTCTTGGTATAATTTCTCGTATATTTAATCCCATGATTTAGACAAAATATCCAAATATAAATAGTTTATTATGATTTATTTTTAGAAAGATTTTTTCTCATTCTTCTTGTTTCTTCAAAAAAACGCAATCTATCTAAGTCATAATTATATTTTTTGAGCATAGCTTCTGCTAATGCAATCCCCATACTCCCCCTGTATTTTGCAATATCTTCATCAGAGTTGTATTCTGTGAATTTGGTTGGGTTATATTTACTCATAGAAAAATTATCAAAAAAGGCTATTTAAGAGTTGCTAATTGATGCGTTTAATTTAAATATTAAAAACATCCTCCTAAGGTATGAAACTAGAATTTATCCCGATAGATTATGACTATTTTGACTTTGAAGGCAGGAACTATGCAAAGATAATTGGAAGAGATTCTAAGGGAAAAAGAGTATGCATAATTGATTCCTGTGATGTATATTTTTGGGCTATTTTGAAGGAAAAAACAAGCGAAAAAGAAATAAAAAAACTGCAGGAAAAAATAGAAAAAATACACTTAGATGTAAAAGGTAGAAAAACAAAAGTTGAGAAGACAGAAGTTTATGAAAAGAATTTTCTAGGAAAAAAAGTAAAGGCAATAAAAATTTTTGCAACAAATTACAAAGATTTGCATGATGTTGCAGACCAATTAGGAATGCCTGAAATAGAAAAAAGAAGAGGTTATGATTTAGGTTTTATAAGCCACTATATAATTGAAAAAAAATTAAATCCTCTTTGCTGGTATGAAATCTCCGGAGATATTTTAACAACAAAATTTGGGATAAATAATTTAGATGTTGATTTATGCATAAAAGTAGATTCAATAACACCTATTAAAAAAGAAAATTTCGTGCCTAAAGTTCTTGCATTTGATATAGAATGTGACGAGTTTAGAATAGGTGAAGGAGAAATTTTAATGGTTTCATTTGTTTCTGATAATTTTAAGAAAGTTATCACCTGGAAAAAGCATAAAGAACTTCCAAATGTCGAATATGTAAAAGATGAAAAAGAATTAATTGAAAAATTTGTAGAAATAATAAAAAAGATTTCTCCGGATTTTCTCACAGGTTATTTTTCAGATGGATTTGATCTTCCATATCTAAAAGCAAGAGCAGTGAAACATGGCGTTAAATTAGATATTGGACTAGATGGAAGCCAGTTAAAATTTTCAAGGGGAGTAATGACTACTGCAAAAGTAGATGGGATTGTTCATATAGACTTATTACGTTTTATTCAGACTGCTTATTCCCAATATCTTGCATCTGAAACTCTTTCACTAAATGAAATTGCACATGAATTTCTTGGAGAAGGAAAAAAAGAACATGAACACAAACACTCTTCAAAAATAAGCGGTGATGAATGGGAAAAATATTTTGAATACAATCTGCAAGATTCTTTGCTGACATATAAAATATTTGAAAAGATTTGGCCAGATTTAATGGAGTTTACTAAGATTATGCATGAACCTGTTTTTGATATTTCAAGAAACGGGATGTCTAGAAATGTTGAAGATTATATTCTCCATAACTTAAATAAATTTGATGAAATTCCAGAGAAGCGTCCTTCTTATGATGAAATCGGAGAAAGAAAAAGGAGAGAAAAATATGAAGGAGCTTTTGTATTCGAACCAAAAGCAGGATTGTATGAAAATCTTTCTATCTTTGATTTTACCAGCAGTTATGGAAGTGTAATTGTAACTTATAATTTATCAAAATCAACATTTCTTGAAAAACCAGAAAGAGAATCTAATAACATAGAAATTTCTGGAGAAAGGGTTTATTTCTCAAAGAAACCTGGTTTTTTTCCAGAGATGTTAAAGGAGATTATAGAAAAAAGGAGACAATACAAAAAAGAATTAAAATCGAATGCAAATAAAGAAGAACTAGGAATTAAAAAAGCAAGGAGCAATGCATTCAAGCTTTTAGCAAATGCAAGTTATGGTTATCTTGGATTTTTTGGAGCAAGATATTATTGCGAAGAGGCTGCAGCAGCAACAGCAGCATTTGCAAGACAGGCAATAAAAGATGCTATCGAAAAAACAAACAAGGCAGGATTTTCTGTTATTTATGCTGACACAGATGGTTTTGCATTTACATTAAATAAAAATTCAAAAGAAAAAACTCTTCAATTTCTTAAGAAATTAAATTCAGAACTTCCGGGAATAATGGAACTTGAATTGGAAGAATTTTACAAAAGAGGACTTTGGGTTACAACAAGAACAGGCGAGGTTGGAGCAAAGAAAAAATATGCTCTGATAAATGAAGATAACAAATTAAAAATTAGGGGATTTGAAACAGTAAGAAGAGACTGGTGTCCATTAGCAAGAGAGATGCAGAATAATGTTTTGTTGATGATATTAAAAGAAGGAAATGAAGTAAAATCCTTAGAGTATATTAAAAAAATTGTTAAAGAAGTTAAGGAAAGAAAAATTGATTTAAAAAAAATGATAGTAAGAACGAAGCTAAAAAAACCATTAGACGAATATAAATCAATTACTCCTCATGTAGTTGCTGCTAGGAAGATGATTGAGAAAGGAAAACCAATAGATGCAGATAGTTTAATAGAATATTATATTTCTGAAACTGCAGAAAAGAAAAAATTAATTAGAGATAAGGTAAAATTAATTGATGAACCTGGAGAATATAATATTGAGTATTATCTAAAAAATCAAATTCTTCCAGCCGTTGAAAATATAATGCAAGTATTTAATGTAGATATAAATTCAATTGTTGAAAGTAAAAAACAAAAAACATTGGGAGATTTTTAAATAAGTTTATTTTTTTTAAATACAAAAAAGATAATTCCCCAGATAAGTAAGGTTACTCCTGTAAGAAAAAAGAATATCCCTTTTATATCTTGAAAAGGAAGGATTATATTCATACCATAAATACTAGAAATAACTGCGGGGATAGTAAGAAAAATAGTAAAAATTGTTAGAATGGTTATTATTCTGTTTAAATTATTTGTTAAGGTAGTAGAATAATAATTTCTCATATTAGAAATAGTTTTTAGTGCAACCTTACAGGTATTAAAAGTCTGGTTCAAATCAACAACTAAATCTTCGATAGATTCTTTTTCATTTTCACTAAATTTTAGACTCTTTATTTTTAAAATTTGATTATATATATCAATAAGAGGCGAAAAACTAAAAAGATAATCATTAAACATATCTTCCTGAAGAACTAAATCAAGAATATCACTTTCTTTTAGTTTTTTAATATTTTTTTTGTCTCTTTTAACCTCTTTTAGAATTCTCCTTACATTAAGATTAAAACTTCTAAAAACATAAAAAAGAATTTGTAATAAGCAGTTTAATTTTCTCTTTGTAATAAATTGTTTTGAATTAAAAAGCTCATTAAAGAGTTCTAAATTTTCATAACTAATTGTGATAAGGTTATTTTTAGTAATAATCAATAAAAAAGAAGAAGTAGATTCATTTTCGATTTTAGAAGTGGGGACTCTAAGAAAAATGTAGATATTTTTCTCCTCTTCTTCTATTCTAGGTATTTCATATAAGTCAAGTCCATCCATTAAAAGAGTTCTATCAAGATTAAACTTATCAATAAGAAAATCTATTTCCTCACTTTCTGGATTGATTACTTTCACCCAAGAATCACTGGAAAATCTATTCAGTTTTACCAATTTTTCTTTTCCCCCGCCAGAATAATATTCTATCATTTGAAATAAAAAGTATTCTTGTTTAAAAATGTTTTTTAAAAAACTTAATTTTATATATCTAGTCACGATGTAAATATATGAGAAAAAATTATGAACCAAAACCGCTTTTTCTTGAAAGAATGAAAGAACTTCTTGGAAAAGATTTGCAAGATTACTTAGATAGTTTAAAACAAGAACCTGTCCGTTCTATAAGATGCAACACATTAAAGATAGGTCCAAGAGAATTAAAAGAAAGGTTGGAAAATAAAGGCTGGAAAATAAAAATTCCATTTAAGGATTTCCCAGAAATTATTATTGTTGAAAATGAGTTACAGCCTGGAGAGCTGGGGAGAGCTTTGGAACATTTGCTGGGATATTATTACATTCAGGAAATTGCAAGCATGCTTCCTGTTCTTGTTTTAAACCCAAAAGAAGATGAAAGAATTTTAGATTTGTGTGCTAGTCCTGGAAGCAAGACAACGCAAATTGCAGCAAGGATGAATAATTCAGGATTATTAATTGCAAATGAAGTTAAGATTGGGAGGATAAAAATTCTCGCGTCTAATATGGAAAGATGCGGGGTAATGAATGCAATTACAACAAGAAGAGATGGGATTGCTTTGTGTAAAAGGTTTAAGCAAGAAAATATCTTTTTTGATAAGATTCTATTAGATGCTCCTTGTTCAGGAGAAGGGACAATACAGAGCACTTCTAAAACATTAGAGATGTGGAACATAAAAACAATCGAAAATCTCTCAAAGTTGCAAAAAGCATTGATTGCATCAGCAATAGAAATTCTTAAGCTAAATGGGGAACTTGTTTATAGTACATGCACTCATGCTCCAGAAGAAAATGAAGAAGTGATTGATTTTGCATTAAAAAATTTTAAAATAAAAGTAGAAAAGATAAATCTCCCGCTGAATACTAAACCAGGAATAACAAAATTTATGGAAAAAGAATATTTGGAAGATGTTAAGCTTTCTTGCAGAGTTTATCCCCACATTGCAAAGACAGAAGGATTTTATATTGCGAAAATAAAAAAGATAAAAGAAAAATGAACAAACAAAAAATAAAAAAATGGATCTATAGAATCTTGAAAATAGTTTGGGCTTTAATTGGAATTCTACTTGCAATAATAACAATCTTTATGTTGGTTAGAATGACTTCTTTCCAAGATTCTGGATTTTCTGGAGTTGTAGGAGCAATTGCACTTGCTGTATTAACCGCAGCAATGATTTATATTTTCATAGGATATATTATCATAACAATCCTATTCTTGTTTATTAAATGGCTGATAAAAAGGATAAGGAGGAAAAAGTGATTCCATTCAAAATTCTTAATCAGCAGGAAAAAGAGAAATTTATAAGAAAATTAGATGAACAATTTGGAATAAAAGAAATTCCCTGGAAAATTGCAAGATTAGGAAAAGAAAGAATCATTATTTTTTCAGGAAATATTTCAGACAAGGAATTGCAGATTATTGATATGTTTGGGAGAATAGAAGGAATTGGATTATATTTTGCAAAAATAGATGAACATACAGGAGATATTAGATTAAGTATTGAAGGAAGTCAATTACTGCAAAATCAAATTAAAAAAAATATCTTTGAATTAGATGAAAAGCAAGCAGAACAATGGATGATGGGGCAGGAATTAAATATTACCACCGGAAAAAAAGGATTCTTTATTATGAAGTTCAAAAATGACTTTTTAGGGACAGGAAAAATATCTGAAAGCAAGATTTCTAATTTTGTCCCCAAACCCAGAAGACTTAAATATAAGGAAGAAAAGATAGAATTACCAATGGAATATAATCCTGGGCTTCACAAGTATGAACCAAGATTACCATTAAAAAAATTAAAATGACACCAAAACAAAAAGAAAAAATACTCAAGGCAGGAGAGATTGCAAAGAAAGTAAAAGAATATGCAAATACAATTGCAAAAAAAGGAACTCCTCTTCTTGAAATTGCAGAAAAAATTGAATCAAAAATAATTGAACTCGGAGGAAAACCTGCATTTCCGACAAATCTTTCAATAAATGAAATCGCTGCTCATTATACTCCTTCTTACAATGATGAAACACAAGCTCATGGATTGTTAAAAATTGATTTGGGAGTTCATGTTGATGGGTGGATTGCAGACACTGCTTTTTCAGTTGATTTAGAAAATAGTGTAGAAAATAAAAAATTAATAGAAGCAAGCAAAAATGGATTAAAAAGTGGAATAAAAAAAATTGAAGAAAAAGCTTCTCTTGGTGAGATTGGAAAAGCAATCCAGGAAGCAATCGAATCAGAAGGATTTTCTCCAATAATTAATCTCACAGGACATGAGATGAATGAATATGAACTTCATGCAGGACTTGCAATTCTAAATATTAAAACTAACAAAACAGAAAAATTACCAAAAGGATTGTATGCAATAGAACCCTTTGCAACATCGGGAAGCGGAAAAGTTTACGAAGGAAAACCTTCGGGAATTTATATTCTAATTAATGATGAAAAAAATATTAGAAGCCCAGAAGCAAGAAATGTTTTAAATTTTATTTTTGAGGAATATAGAACTCTTCCTTTCTGTTCGAGATGGATTGTAAAAAAATTTGGAGTTAAATCATTATTTGCATTAAAACAATTGGAAGAAAATGAAATCATCCATCACTATCCACAATTAATTGAAAGTTCAAAAGCAAAAGTTAGTCAGGCAGAAAATACAATTTTAATTGATGATGAAGTTATTGTGACTAGTGAATAATTACTTATTTTTAAAATAATTATTGTGTTCTTTTAATTGTTTAGCCAAATCTTCATCACACAAACCTTGAGTAATGTTACCCTCATATTTTTTATTAGATTATTATATCTTTCAGGATTATCTTTTTCTCCGAACATATTCCCATATTCATCTTTTATCTTTTTGCATACTGCACACATCCATAAAAGTTTTTCTGTCATTTTATCCTAAATAAGAATTGTCTACTGGAAGAGCTGCCTTTGCAGACTTCAAATAAGTTTCTTCTATTTTCTTATATAAATCAATAGTGGACTTATTCACGCTTGGTTTTATCTTTTTGAGCGCTTCTGTAAAATGTGTTTTAGTAACTTGTTTAGCATTCATATCTTCTCTTAATGCAAAATATGCAGCTTCTCTTGCAACAGCTTCCAAATCAGCCCCTGTATATCCGTCTGTTTGTTTAGCAATTTCTTTTAAATTTATTTCTTTATCAAGAGGCATTTTCTTTGTGTGAATATTTAGAATTTGTAATCTCCCAGATTCATCTGGAGCATTCACAAGTAATATTTTATCAAATCTGCCTGGTCTTAGCAAAGCAGTATCTAACATATCAGGACGATTAGTAGCACCAATTACAATAACACTTTTCAAGTCTTCCAAACCATCCATTTCTGCAAGCAATTGATTCAAAACTCTTTCAGTAACTTTTGTTCCTGTTTCTTGTCCTCTCCTTCCTGCAAGTGAATCAATTTCATCAAAGAAAATAACACAAGGTGCAACTTGTCTTGCTCTCTCAAATATTTTTCTCATTCCTTCTTCTGATTTACCAACCCACATGCTTAACAATGAAGGTCCTTTAACTTGTATAAAATTTGCTTCTGTTTCTTTTGCAACAGCTTTTGCTAAAAGTGTTTTTCCTGTTCCAGGAGGTCCGTAAAGCAAAACTCCTTTTGATGCTTTTATTCCAAGTCTTTCAAAACTTTCTGGGTGTTCCATAGGCCATTCAACAGCTTCTCTTAATTCTTGCTTAACACCATCAACTCCCCCAACAGAATTCCAATCAACATTTGGAGTTTCAACAAGAACTTCTCTCATAGCACTTGGACGAACAGTCTTTAAAGCATCAATAAAATCATCTTGTTTAACAATTAATTTTTCTAAAATTTCTTGAGGAATTTTTTCATCAGCATCTAGTTTCATTTGAGGAAGTAATTTTCTTAATACGATAATTGCAGCTTCTTTTGTCAAAGATTCCAAATCAGCACCGACAAATCCGTGAGTGATTGCAGAAACTTCTTCAAGATTTACTTTTTTGTCTAACGGCATATTTCTTGTATGAATTTTCAAAACCTGAAGTCTTCCTTCTTTTCCAGGAACAGAAATTTCTAATTCTCTGTCAAATCTCCCAGGACGTCTTAATGCTGCATCAATTGCATTTGGTCTGTTTGTAGCTCCAATAACAACAACTTTTCCTCTGCTTTTCAATCCGTCCATCATTGTCAGCAATTGTGAAACAACTCTTCTCTCAACTTCTCCCTGAACTTCTTCTCTCTTAGGAGCGATTGCATCAATCTCATCAATAAAAATAATTGCTGGTGCTGTTTTTTCTGCTTCTTCAAAAATATCTCTAATTTTCTTTTCAGATTCTCCGTAAAATTTAGACATTATTTCTGGTCCATTAAGTAGAATAAAATTTGCATCAGATTCATTTGCAACTGCTTTTGCTAAAAGAGTTTTTCCTGTTCCAGGAGGTCCATGCAATAAAATTCCTTTTGGCGGTTCTATTCCTAATCTCTCAAATATTTCTGGATGTTTTAAAGGGATTTCTACAAGCTCTCTTATTTTTTTTATTTCTTCTCCTAACCCACCAATATCTTCGTAAGTTATTTCCGGTATCTTTTCGTCGCTGATATCAACAGCCTTGGGACTTAATGTAACTTCTGTATTTTCTGTTATTATAACTGGCTGATTTGGATTAGTTGAAACAATTACAAATTTAATTTGTGTAACTCCTCCCCCAATTCCTCCAAAACCCATTCCTCCAAGAATATCTCCAAGATTTCCAAATATGTCATCCATATCTCCTAATTCTTCTGACATCAAATCTCTTCTTCTTTGAACTCCTCCAAGAACAACAATATCTCCCTTGAAAATTGCTCTTCCTAAAAGCCCTTGTCTTAAACTATCTGGATTTGCTTGAACCATGATATTTTTTTGTGCAGGAGCAATTACAACTTTCTTAGCTTCTTTAATATCTGCTTTGTCGATACTTACAACATCTCCTATTCCTGTTCTCGCATTTTTTCTTAGAATTCCATCTATCCTTATGATTCCTTCTCCAACATCTGCAGGATAAGCTCTATCAACAATCGCAACCGTTTCTCTGTTCCCTTTTATAACAATAACATCTCCTCTTCTAATGCCAAGTTCTCTCATTATTTCAGAATCAATTCTCGCGATACCTTTGTATGCATCATCTTGCATTGCTTCTACTACTTTAAGTTGAATTGGTTTTTTTGCCATTATATTTCCTTTTCTTTTTGCTCGTTAAAATTTAAACTTAATTTCCCCATATCTTCAAAACATAATCTTACCATATCATTCATAATTTTTTCCTGTTCTCTCATGAATGAGACTATTTCTTTAGGAATTGAAACAGCATAACTATTTCCAACAAGTCTCATCTTAACGTGAAATTCCTTGTTTTTTAAGTTTATGAATTTATGATATTCTTCTTCATCAGCAGGATGGATTATTTTTTCATTGCATTTTGGACAGATAATCGCCCTAAACAAAAATCCATTTTTAGCTATTTTAGCTTTCTGCATTTTTGTGTTGCATTTACTGCATAAAATTGTGTTGTCGAATATGTCTGTCATTTTTTGTAATCATAAAACCGCATCAACATCATGAATGAAGACGCGGCTGGTTGAAAGGGGGTATAGTTGTGTATTGTGTACACATCTTGTATACACAGAGAAGATATACTATTTAAATATTTCTATAAATAATTATATATTAAAATTTTATTGCTTAAGATTCACATTCTTAACTTCTTCTGCAATCTCTTTTTTTTCTTCTTCAGAAAGTCTCTCGTCGAGCTTAGGATAAAAACTCTCAACTTCTCTTGCTTCATGAGCAGAAAGCAATTCTTGAAGAATTTTCACATTGGGTTTTTTTCTCTGAATAACATCTTCGTAAATATTAGAAACAATTGCCCTTAAATCCTCATGGTCCTTTAATAAATTTTTAAGTTCCTTGAGTTCTTTCTTATTATTTTTATCAGCGACAGAAAATACTTTTTTTTCCTCTACAGCCATATGTTTTTCAAGATTCCATTTGAATATATCAAAGGACTCTTTTGCATCTATGCTATTTTTTTCAGAAATAGTTTCAAAATCAGAAAGTGAACGATTTACAATTGCATGATGTTTGAGCATGATAGCAGTTATTGGTCCAATCATAATATATAATAAATTTCGTAATTTTTAATTCTTTCCAAATATATTTTAGAATACAAGAAAAGTTATAAGTAAAATTTTAGTGAGATAATTATGTCAAAAGAAATTTCAAATTTTCTCACATTAAAAGATGTTATTAATTCGCTAGTAGAGTATGATATAAAACATTGTCCATTTCCTCAGAATGATAATTCTAAAGGTATAGATCAAGGTGGGATGATAGATGATGAGAAAAAGATTATTTATATAGAAGATGAACAAACATATAAATCCAAGAGGACAGTGTTGATCCATGAATTATTGCATGCTAAATATTTTAGATTAGGTAAAGAGGATAATGAAGAACAAATAGAAAAAGAAACAGATATAATTTATAAGAAGCTGTACGGATAATTAATCCCACATTTTAAAAATACCTTTCCCCAAGTATTTTAATGAAATTAAAGAGGGTGATTGAAGTTTTAAAAAAAGGATTTAAGAAATTTTGGTTCTTGTTATGGCATGATAATTCTATGAAGGGGTGGATTTTTTCTTTAGTTTTTTTATTTATATTTATCAAATTTATTTTCTTCCCAGGATTAAGTTTTATAACAGGAACATCATTGCCATTAGCAATTGTCGAATCCTGTAGTATGTATCACCAAGGAAACATTTTTTCTGATTTTAATAGTTGGTTTGACAGACATGAATCAAAATATAGTTCACGAGAAATAACTAAAGAAGAATTTGAAAAATTTTCTTTGAAAAAAGGATTTAGCAAGGGGGATATTTTATTTATAATTGGAGCCAATCCAGAAAAATTAGAAGTGGGGGATATAATTTTATTTAATTCTGGGACAAAAGGAACTCCTGTAATTCATAGGATAATAAATATACAAGAAAAAGATGGAAAAAGAATATTTGCAACAATGGGAGATAATAATAATCAAATTCTTACCCCAAATAATAACCTTGGGGAAGTTGATGAGAGAGAAATCACAGAAGAGCAATTAGTAGGAAAAGCAGTTTTCAAAATTGCTCCTTTTTTGGGATGGGTAAAACTTATATTCTTTGAAGCTTCAAGACAAGAGTCAGAAAGAGGATTTTGCAGTGAGAATTAAATTCAACTTCAGATTAGCTTATAAGAAAAGTTTTTAAACGAAATAACTTAAGCTTAGAAATAAAGAGGAGACTAAGGATATAAAAAATGGATTTTTGCCCAAAATGCGGTTCAGTTCTTGTTCAGAAAAAAACAAGAGAAGGTTGTCCTAGATGCAGCTATTCATCAAAAGGAAAAATGAAAATAGTTTCTTCTGAAAAAATTGAAGACAAAAAAGAAGCAGTTGAAGTGGTTAAAAAAGATATAGAAGCATTTCCAATTATACTCGGCAAATGCAAGAAATGTGGAAATGACAAAGCATATTTCTGGACTGTTCAAACTCGTTCTGGAGATGAAGCAGAAACAAAGTTTTTCAGGTGCACAAAGTGCGAGTTTACTTGGCGAGAATATCGCTGATTAGCGGAAGCCTGTTAATATCTATAGTGATGTTTGAGTAGAGAATATAGATAATATTGCATAACTTTTTATATTGAGATATTTCTTATAAAGCATGACTAGGTCTAAAAAAGCCAAGTTAGAGAATAGTCTGACTAGAATAACTTCTTTTGAATTTAATAAAGATAGATATGGGAATTATATTTTATACTGCAATTATTATTGTCACAGAGGCGTTGTTGGGAGCATAAAAGCAGAAGAATGTATCAATAAAGGATGTAAACATTATATTATTTTTAGAGAAGAAAATGATTAAAAAAGAATGGCCCCGATGGGATTTGAACCCACGACACCCAGATTAAGAGTCTGGTGCTCTAACCAGGCTGAGCTACGAGGCCATATTTTAATACTATCATAGAGAAACTTTAAAAATATGTTGATAATCCAATTTTAATGACAAATAAGAATTATGCTGAATTAACATTATATTTTGGGCTTGTTCCCCAAGATGGAATAGGAGAAAGAACTTTTGAAAGTTCAGATATTAATTCAAAATCTCTTTTTATAAAAGAAGCCTATCAATCAGCTATGAAAAATGTTTTAAGATATTTAGATTCAAAATTATTAACAATTGGTTGGGATCCATTTGTTAAAAATGAGAAAGAAGCCAGTTATTTTATTGATTTTGCAGAAAAGAATATTCCTAATTCCAAGGGTTTAATCAAATTAGAGGATGCCCAACATGGGAAAATAAGATTTCATAGGCAGATAATTTTTAATGGTTGGGGGAGAGATAACGAATCAGATTTAATTGATGAATTAAAAAAATCAGGATATGAACCAGAGAATAAAGAAATGAAACAATTAGTTGATATAGAAAAACATTTTATGACAAAAAGAGAATTTGAAAAAAAGAAATTAAAATTAATCAATAAACCTTGGGAAAGGCACATCAAGTTTTATTAATAGTTCTAAACAATTTTAAAGTATAAATAATTAAAACTAATATGAACAAATATTGGTTTGCACCAAAACGATTTGGTTATGGTTATGTTCCAATTTCAATTGAAGGATGGATTGCAACAATTATTTTGATTTTTATAGGATTACTCATTGGATATATAAATAATATTTTTAATCCAACTAACATCAATTTTTATGATAGTTTATTTTTTGTTGGAGAAATAATTCTGCTTGGTTTTATTTTTTTAAAATTATTTGAAAAGAGATGTAAAGGAAAATTAAAATGGAATTGGAAATAATTCTCCAATAAATTTATATATTCAAAAATATATATTCTACTATGACACAAGTCATGAAAAGAGGCGGAAGATTACAAGCTTTCAGCCCTTCTAAACTAAAAAAGGCTATTGCAGCAGCAATAAGAGATGCAAAAGTACCAAGAACAGCAAGAACAAAAATTCTTAGGGAAGTTGCAAACTCTGTAACTAAAGCTGTTAAGAAAAGAAAGACAATAAAAGCTACTGCAATTTCTAAGTTGGTTGCAACCAAGCTAAGAGCGAAATCAAAAGAGGCTGCAGCTAAGTGGGTTAAGTACGAAAAAAGAAGACACAAAAGAACCCATGCAAAAAGAAGGACTGCAAAGAAGAAGACGGCAAAAAGAAAACATGCCAAGAAAAGAACAGTTCACCACAAAAGAAAAAGAAGATAATCTGTCTCTATAAAATAGTTTTGCATGAATTTTTTAGTTAGCAAAAGCTTTCGTAAAAAATAATTTATATTATTATTTGTAAATTTATTTTTAATAAAATTATCTATGTTTAAAAAATTCTATTTGTCTGAATCTTTTCATAACTTTTTCGTAGCTTGTTTTTGGAACAAGAACTTTAGTCTTTGCTTCATTAAGCAGTCTAAAATCATATTTGCTGACAGGAAGTTTTAATTTATCCTTACCAGGATATTTTTTCCATCTAGTTTCTCTCTTCAATTTGTATTGGAGAACCATATTAAAAAATAAAATAAAGAAATATTTAAATTTTTCCAGAATAGATAATAAATTCTATTCCTTTAATTCTCTTTCAATTGATGGGGCGTTGTAGTAGAATTACTTAATAAGCCGCTGGATATTCTCTATCGCATCAGCAACTTCTTTTCCTTTCTTAGTTAGTTGTATCACTTTTATCCGCCCTCTTTTTTCGAAAGCAACTAACTTAAGCTCTTCCAATGTCTGCAGTATTTTTACTGCATGGCTGTATGTACAATCGACTTCCTTAGCCAATATACTACCATACCTCATTCGTGTATTCTTCTTCAAAGAAACCAGCATCAATGCAGGCTTCCTTCGGAAAAATATATCGAAGTTGTCTTTCATTGTATATATTCAGATAGTAGTTTGCTTTTAAATCTTTTGGAGTATAGGTATATGTAATATAGACTTTAATCAAACTTCAAAAGTTTAAATGAAAAAATTAAAAATTATTTTTTCCAAAACGAACTAAGATAAGAACTTTCTTTCATCTTTACTTCCATAGTAAGTCCAGTAAGCCATTTAGTAGCTCTTACATCAGAAGTAGTCAATACTTCATCTGTTTTTATCAAATAGCCTTTTATTTTAAAACAATGTTCTGTGACAGATTCACAGATTTTCTGTTTTGCAAGAGTACAGATATGATTTTCTTTATAGACAATTTCATGAGGATAAGGCAAAATTTTTTGTGTTTTTTCAAAAACTGACTGATTTATAGAATTTTTAAAATCAAGACATTTTTTCTCCATTGCACACCCAGTACATCCAACTTCATCAGGTCTGTAATAATGTGCATTATAATCTCTTTCTAATTTATGTTGAAATGAAATTAAACAGGATGTTTTTTTAAAAACAGGAATATTATATTCCTCAGATAAATCTTTAATTCTTTTTTCTGCTTCTTTTCCAATTATTTTTTTATGTGTATGAAAGACTGTTCCAGGATAAGGTTCTACTTGTAAATTTTTTTCTTCTAAATTTTTAAGAATTTCCGGTTTTCCCTGCAGTCCAGAATATCCAATAGGAACATTATATTTTTTAGCAATTCCAAAAACATATCTCATAGTCTCGTTTGAATCATTAACATTATAGATTATTGGACGAAATTCAACAGAAGTTTTTATTCCTGCATCTGTTAAAGATTCAAGATTGTACTCAAAATATTTTCTGCATCCGCCATCTAAGGGATGATCTATTCCAAATGTGCTTGCACATATGTGTGTGTCTAATTTAAATTTTTTAATCTCTTTTAAATTTCTAACTTTTGATTTAGTTATTATTACAACAGGCCCCTTATGACTTGTATAATTTAATTTTTCTAAAAGTTTTAATGTATTATCAATTTGTAACATGGGGTCTCCATAAAAAAGATTTATTGCTACAGGGAATCTTGAGAACTCAGGATTTATTTCAGAAGGAGCAGTATCTATATCTAACCCTTTTGCCTGTCCATCAAGAAGTCTGCAATATTCGCACCCAAGACATGATGTTAAATCTTTTCCCATGCAGAAAAAACTCTTGTTTAGATAAGGATTAGGCATTTTATAATGAGAAATTTTCATTTAGGACTAGAACCAATACAACTTAAAAAGATTTATATTCATTTTAGAATTAGATAGAATATGTCAAAGAAAACAAAAATTCTCGCTGTAGGAGACATTCATGGAGATGCAGGATTGGTAAAAAGGCTTGCTGAAAGAGCAGTTAAAGAAAATGTTGATTTAGTTATTCTTGCAGGAGATTTAACTTTTGCAGACCAATCTACAAAAAATCTTGTTGGCCCATTTATAAAAGCAAAAAAACAAGTATTATTAATCCATGGAAATCACGAAGGTATAGCAACAACAGATTTTCTTTCAGAAATGTACCCAGATACAAAAAATATTCATGGATATAGTTTGGTAGTAAACGATGTTGGAA
This sequence comes from Candidatus Pacearchaeota archaeon, assembly GCA_023228065.1. The sequence continues at coordinate 145,439 of JALOBX010000001.1, forward strand.
TCTTTGGGGCAGGAGGAGCAGATTTTGGAGTTGATCCCATGACAGAAAAAACATTCAAGAAAGTGATAGGAAAAGCACACAGCAAAATAAAAGATATCGATAAAAAAATTCTTGTAACACATATGCATCCACAAGGAAGCAAATCAGAATTTTCTGGATTTAAAGGAAGCAAAAGCATAAGAGAAGCAATAGATAAATACCAGCCAGACTTTGCAATATTCAGTCATATTCATGAAGCAGCAGGATTAGAGGAGAATATGGGAAAAACAAAAGTGATTAATGTTTCAAGAAAAGAAAAAATCTTTGAGATTTGATTCTCCATAACTTCGAGATAAATCTCGCTGTAAGAAAAGATTTTTGAAATTTAGAAAAATTTATAATAAATGAATACATTAGAAATAAATGAAAGAAAGAGATGTTCCAAGGGAAGTTGGAAGATTAAAAAATCCTTATCAAATGAAAAGATTCTATAACAAACAAATTAAAGAATATACAAGCAAGCCATATGATTTGGATAAAGAACATGCAGAAGGAAAAGCAAAAGAAGATATTTTATTTACTGCACTAAATTATGATCAAGAAACATTTAATCGATGGGCTAAAATAATCAAAGAATCTAAAAAAAATTAATAAGAATTATCTCTTTAACTTTATAATAATTTATATCCTCTCTAATATAAATTCAACTCTTTCTTCAACAGACATTACTGGAACACTAATTGGATTATATCCTAATCTTTGATAAAGTTCACAAATTGAATCTCTAATCTTTTTTGATTCTTCTTCATTTTCATTTTCTGAACGAAATCCTCCAGAATCAAAGGGTACTGGCTCAAAAACAAAAATTGCATCATAATGTTTATTCTTTACAACAGGAAGATATTTTTGTATTGATTCTTCTCCAGCATATAAAAGTGAATATCCAAGCCCGTCAATTAATCCCCTATCCATAAATATAATTCCATAATTCTCTTTTTCTGCTCTATCTTCTTTTGCAGATTGTTCATTAAAAATTAATTCTTGCCTTATATCAGATTCTTCTTTTGTTACAGAAATATTTTTTCTAGCTGCAACAATCTCTTTAGCAGTTTCTCTTAAAACAGGGTAGCCTCTTTTGGATAATTCTTCAATAACAGTTGTTTTTCCAGAACAAGGTCCTCCTGTTATCACAATTTTTTTCATATAATATAAAAATAAAAGGGATATTTATAAAAATTTGTGATTAAAAACTTATAAATACCAGCTTTTATAGTCATAATCATGCGTAAGAAGCCTGAGAAGTCAAAAGAGCAAAGGATAGCTGAAGGATATTTTCCTGTTGATTCAACAGATGTAAAATATGCTGTAGAAAAAATATACAAACCAAAAGAAATTGAAGTTATTGCTTTAACAAAAGGCAAAAAGACTAATGGAATAAGGAAAACAGGAAAGGGGATAAAAAAGACTTCAAGGAAAACTGGAAAGATTTCCAAAAGAAGTTTTACAAAATTAGAATATGAAGCACCAAAGATTACCCTCAAAAAAGAAGGTTATGAACTTATTATTACAGAAAAACCGCAGGCAGCAATGAAAATTGCAGATGCTCTTGGGAAGGCAGGAAAAGAAAGTCTTCATGGAGTTCCATATTATGAACTAAACAGAAATGGAAAAAGAATTGTTGTTGCATGCGCTGTCGGACATTTATTTACACTAACACAAATGCAAAAAGGTTCTGGATTTCCTGTTTTTGATATAAAATGGGTTCCAAATTATTTAGTAAGAAAATCTGATTTTACAAAAAAATATTATGATACCCTGTTGAGTTTAGTAAGAAATGCTGGAAGTGTTACAGTAGCAACAGATTATGATATCGAAGGAGAAGTTATTGGATTAAATGTTGTAAGATTTATTTGCAATCAAAAAGATGCAAACAGGATGAAATTCTCTACTCTTACAAAAAATGAATTAAATATTGCTTATGATACTAAATCTCCCACAATTAATTGGGGACAAGCAATTGCAGGAGAAACAAGACATTATCTAGATTGGTTTTACGGAATAAATTTATCAAGAGCATTAATGGCTGCAATAAAAGAAACAGGAAGATTCAAAATAATGTCAATCGGGCGTGTTCAGGGTCCTGCATTAAATTTAATTGTGCAGAGAGAAAGAAAAATTCAGGAATTTAAATCAGAAAAATACTGGCAGGTTTTTATTACAATTGATGATGATAAAAATAAAGTTGAATTGAAACATAACAAAGATATTTTTGATAAAAAAAATCTTGAGAAATTTGAAAATATTATAGGAAAAACTGCAATAGCAAATACAGTAAAAAAAGAAGAATCTCTTCCACCAAATCCTCCTTTTAATTTAACTTCTCTGCAAATGGAAGCATATCGTCTTTTTGGGATAACTCCTTCACGAGCGTTGCAGATAGCACAATCATTATATCTTGCAGGATTAATTTCCTACCCAAGAACTTCTTCGCAGAAACTTCCAGATTCAATTAATTACAAGGAGATTCTTGAAAAACTCGCAAAACAATACAAAGCTGAAGAATTAATAACAAGAGACAAACCAATAGAAGGAACAAAATCAGATCCTGCTCACCCATCAATCTATCCAACAGGAGAAAGAGGAACATTAAGTGATGATGAAGAAAAAATTTACAATTTAATTGTTAGAAGATTTTTATCTTTATTCTGTGAAAATGCAATAATTGATAACAAAACTATAACTGCAAAAGTTGATGATTTAATTTTTAATACAAAAGGTTCAGAAGTTAGAAAAAAAGCATGGCTGGAGATTTATCCTTATAAAATTAAAGAAACAGAACTTCCAGATATGAATGGGAAAGTAAAAATAATTGATTCAAGAACAGAAGAAAAAGAAACCCAGCCACCAAAACGTTATTCTCCCGCTTCAATAGTTTCTGAATTGGAAAAAAGAAATCTTGGAACAAAAGCTACAAGAGCTGCAATTTTAGAAACACTTTATGATAGAGGTTATGTAAAAGAAAAAAGTATAGAAGCAACTCCATTAGGGATTTCATTAATAGAAACTCTTGAAAAGTATTCTCCAGTAATAATTGATGAAGAACTCACAAGAAAATTTGAAAAAGAAATGGATTCAATTGTGGAATCAAAAAAAGATTTTGATAAGAAAGAAACAAAGATAATTGAAGAAGCAAAAGAAAAAATAATAAATATAGCAAAAGATTTTGAAAAAAATAAAGGACAAATTGGAAAAGAGCTTGTAACAGCAGAAGCAGAATTGTGGGCAAGGGAAAAAGAAGCTAACAAGCTTAATGTTTGTCCATTATGCAAGAAAGGACTTCTTTCAATAATGTATTCAAGAAAGACAAGGAGAAGTTTTGTCGCCTGTGATCAATATCCCGAATGTAAAAAAACATATTCTCTTCCTCCAAACGGAGTTATAAAAAAGACAGAAAAAATCTGCGAGTCTTGTGGATTTCCGATGTTGATGCGATTGTCAAAAGGTAAACGTCCTTGGATATTTTGTTTTAATTCTGAATGTGAATCAAATAAAAAAAGATTGGAAGAATATCGTGAAAAAAAAGAAAAGGAAAATGCTGAAGCAACTAATTCGGAATAACTTTTAAAAACTCTTCTCACCTATATTTTTTATGCACAAACTTAAACTGCATAAGTCAGTTCAGATAACAATAATTATCTCTGTTATTGTTCTTATTTTATCTTCTATGATTATAGGTTTCTTTACTGCAAAGTCAATGACAAACACTATTACAGTCAGCGGGCAGGCAGTTGAAAAAGTTACACCAGATTTAATATCTGTGTTCTTTAATGTGGATACAAAAGGAACAACTTCTAAAGAAGCCGAAGATGCAAACTCTTTGATAGTAAGCAAATTAAAAGATTATATTATTGCTTTGGGATTTGAAGAAGAGGACTTGAAAACAGAAAATTATAATATTTATCCTGATTATGATTATACAACAGGAAAAACAAGCGGGTATAGAGCAACACATTCATTAAAAATAACTTTTTCAGTTGAAGACAAAGCAAAAGTAACAAGTGTTATTGATGCAGGAACAAATGCAGGAGCAGGAATAAGTTATATTAATTTTGAGCTTTCCCCAGAATTACAGCAACAATACAAGACAATTGCTATAAAATCCGCTTCAAATGACGCAAAAACAAAAGCAGAGGCAGTTGCAGAAGGATTCAGTAAAAGACTAGGGAAATTAGTATCTGTATCATTAAATGAATTTAATTACATGCCTTGGCCTATTTATGCATCAGCAGGAACTGCAGAAGATTCAGCAAGAGCAAAAGAAGCAGTAACTTCAATCACTCCTTCTGAACAGGAAGTAAGCGCTTATGTAACTGCAATTTACAAATTGTGGTAAATTGTAATCTTAAGAATATTTCACTGCACAACATCTATGACATATAGGAAATAATTTGTGTTTGATTAATTTTCTTCTAAAAAATCGATATCTTTTCCCGTTCCATATGGATTTAAAATATTGTTTGTCAATGTTTCCTACTTTATATTGAATACACATACTCCTAATTATCATGTCTCCATTTGGTTGTAAGACCGCCATATTCCACGGAGTAGGACATTTATTTTTTTTAATAGAAGGAAGTATATCTGAATTATAATAATCAAGCATATCTTGTCTTGTTGAAATTTTTGGATGGAAATTAATCCTGTTTTCATATTTTTTATTTATATCTTCAATCTGTTTCCATAATAAATTAATATCAATTTTTTTGGGGTTCATACATTTAATATTTCTTGAACTTGAATTGCCCAAAAAGGAAAAATGTTTATTGAATTCTTTGCTTGCAGATTCTGTAACAAAATATAAATGCCCAAAATTTATTTTATCAACACCTAGATTATTAAAAGCATAATCTGTAAATTTAGATAATTCTTTATAATTAAAATTTGAAATTGTATATCTTGCCCTTATCATTGGAACTTTTTTTCCTGATTCATTTCTTAATTTTCTTACTAATTTAATTCCTCTTATCACTTCTTCAAATTTTTTTACCCCTCTTATTTTATCGTGAGTTTTCTTCAATCCATCTAAAGAAACACTAAGAACATCAACACCTAAAGAAACAATCTCTTTTGCATATCTTTCTAAGAGTATACCATTAGTAGTAAGAGTAAGATTTAATTTATTTTTTTTAATGAGTTTGATAATCTCAATTATTTGAGGATGTAATAATGGTTCTGTAGCACAAATATTAACAGAAGGATTAAACCATTTGATCTCTTGTATTAATTTGTTAAGAGTTTTCAAAGATAAATTATTTTTTCCATCTTGTATTATATTTTTATAATGAGGGGAAGAATTTTCCTTTATTCCAACATCACACATTATACATTTTGAATTACAAACGTTATTTATAATTAGATTAATTTTTTTAGGAGGTAAAGCAAAGGATTTATCAAAAGAATTTAACAAGCGGATAAAATTATTCTTTTTTTTCATTTTAAATCCAGCCTCTCCTAAAAATCCCTTCGTTTTTAATTTCAAATCCCAATTCTTTTTGCGGAAGACTTCTATGTTTTTTCAAAACTGCTTTTCTTTTTCCTTTATCATTCTTAAACTCAATAATACATTTGCACCAGTATTGAAATAAATCTCCCCCGACAATATTTGTTTCTCTTTCCAGCCCTTTTTTCCAATCTTCTTCTGATTGATATCCCTGATAAACCTGATTGGTAATTATTACTGGAATATCTTTAGTCCTTGAAATCTCTGCAAGAACTTTCATTTGCTTTGCAACTTCTCTATTAACTTCTCTTATGTCTTCACTGCATTCTTTTCTCGCATCTCCAAGTTCTAATCTATAAAGCATCGCCATGCTGTCAACAACAATTAAACTTATTTGTTCTTTCTTAAGTTGATTATTTAGATTTGTAAAAATTTTTTTTTGTTCTTCAAAATCTTTTGGTTCCATTAGAAAAACATTTTTTAAGATTTCTTCATAATTCTCCCCCACAATTTGCTTAACTCTATCAGAAGAAAACCCTCCTTCGGTATCTATAAAAATAATTTTATTTCCTTTTTTTGCCTGACTGCACGCGGCTAAAATAGCTGCATTTGTTTTTCCGCTGCCCGGAGAGCCGGCAATCATGGTAATTATTCCTTTTTCATATCCACCATAAAGCCATTTGTTCAAATCGTAACTACCTGTTGATATCCTTTCAATTTTTTCAGTAGGCATTGAATAAAAGAAAATAATTAGTTAATAAGGATTATTATGCCCCAAATTTGCTAATCCGTTCCATGTTTGTAAATGGAAAAGGACGTTTGTTTGAAACAAAAGTCAAATATCTCATAAACTTGTATGCTTCAGTATTCCAATATTCACAAAACATAGCTAATTCAGAATTTCTCTTTCCGCTAAATATAGTTATTAACCAGTTTATAATTGCAAGAACAGCTACAAGATATCTCCAAATTCCAAGGATTATTCCACTTATAATCGCAACAATAATCCTGAACCAAGCCTCTCTTTTCTCATTAGTTTTACCCATATAATCAAATATTTTAGAAATTTATAAACTTATCATCAGGCGTGACCACAAATTTGAAGGGAAAATTAAGCGAAGAAAACCGATTAGGTTGTCTCGCTACTTCATCTTCTTGAAATCAACTTCAACCTTTTCCAAATCTTTTGTTATTGCCGAGACAGCATCATCAATTGCTTTTTTTGCTGTCTTGCCTTTTGTCTTTACTAAAATAATTGGTTTTTTTGTAGGATGTTCTCTTTTCCATGCTGCAAAATTTACTGCAGAATCTTTATTAAGATAAACTCTTAAAATTTCAGCAATTGTAAGGCTTTCCAGCTCAAGTTCAATTTCATCCTTCTCATTCTTTAGAATAGTCATTTCCATAATAACAAGTCATAAAATTAGTTTATAAATTTAATGGAATTTCTCATGCCTATCAATAATATCAGTCAGCCTCCTGTAAAAACCAAAGGTTTCCAAGCAGAAAGCAGGAGACATTTGAAAGGCTTGGAATGATTTTAGAATTGATGAATACAATTTCTGTTTTTCATAAATTTCACAACACTTAATTTTTTGTTTAAAATGAAGAGGCTTAAGAGATATATTTGGGTAGCATTTATGAAATAGTTCTTGAACCTCAAAAATTATTTCTTTCTGGCTTTTTGAAGATGAAACATTTTTCATTACAAGAGTTTCTATTGTATGATAAAACCCTCTTATATCTTTTTTAAAAATATTTTTTTTATTCATCTAATAATATCAAGAAACAATTTTATAAAAGTTTTCTTAAATGTTTAATCTTCTTCTTCATAAAATTCTTCTGGTTCATCCAAGAATAATTCATCATCTTGGCTGTATTCATCTTCCCAGCTATCAATAGGCTGTTTTGTTTGTTCTTGTTTTTTCTTTATATCCTTTAAATCAGAAATCTTCAATTGTTTTGTTGAGTCTTTATCAAAACTTAATCTTTTTGGTTCATCTTCTTTTTTTTCTGTTAAAGAATTATCTAAGCTGAATCTCTTTGGAATATTTGTTGCAGAAGGAAATCCTGAAGTTCCGGGTTTCCTTAAGCTTATTCCTAAATAGCTTTCAATCTTGTTGATTATTTTATAATCATTTTCAGGCAAGAAACCTTGTTCAATCATTCTCATATTAGCATCGCTTTCTCCAATCGCTTTTGCAAGCTGTTCTCTTGTGATTCTTCTCGTTCTCTTTATTCTTTGAATTGTCCAGTGAAAATTATCAATCAAATCAGGATGTGGCTGGATTTTTTTAGACTTAAAATCCCTATCAACTAATTCTCTTAATGTGACTTCTTTCCCAATTACCTTTCCCCTGCTGTTAACATTAAGAAGTCTATCTTTCATTAATCTTGGTCTTTGAGCCTCTAAAATTTGTTCTTCTGTTGGTTTCTTTATTATAGGAATTCTTTCAATAGAAGCACAATCATCACAAACATCTACAATTCCTTTGTTAGATATAGCCTTATTCAACCTGACTTTTTCCCCTGAGACTCCGCACCTGAAGCATTCATTCATTATGAAAAGGGGATGTGTCTCTTTTTTAATATTTCTGTGCTAAAAAATAATAACTAAACAAGATACTTTTCTATATCTTCTTTATTTTCCACTTCGGTAATTAAATAAGTTTCATCAATTAAAATAGCAGGAAGTTCATTAACATTATACTTTTCTACGAGCAAATCTATTGAAGAAATATCATTATCTGCTGCAATGGGTATTAGCATAAGATTGCTTCCAAATTTAGTCTTAAGCTCTCCGAGAAGATTTGAAAAGAATTTTTGTTTGGATTCTTGCTCGATTGAGGGATTATTATATTTATAGAGATAAACCAAATTGTGATAATCTGGATTGCATTTTTGCTGTATTTTTATACTATTAATCCAAAATAAAGCTCTCAATAAATCAAATCGTTTATGCTGAAATATAATATTTTCATTAATTCTATTTGCTTCTTCATATTTTTGTATTATTTGTGCTTCTTTAAAAATATCATCACCGAATTTAATATTTTCCTGCACTAAAGAATCGCAATTTAAATTTAATATCTCCATTGAATCTTTTTGTATAATTTGGTCCAGCAATCCCATTTCGGCGCTTAAATAGAAAGAATTAATTTTATCGATTCTTGAAGATTCAAGCATATAACCCATAAAAATTCCTAAATTAAAAATAACAAGAGTCAATATCAATGCATATAGGAAAGTATACTTTTGATTCATTATGAAAAAATCCTGTTTTTTATTTGTGCTGTCATTTGACTTTGTCGAATGAACGGCTGACTTTCTGTCTGCAGTGAAAATTTCCTATTTTCTGTCATTCTATCTCCAACGATTATCTCTTTTAAAATAATTATATAGTGAAACGATAGCAATAAAAGGATATATTGAAAGATAAAAAATAGAGTAAAATAAAATAAGAAATATATTCTGTTTTTTTAAGACAGTTTTTTTCATGATAGATAGTATCATAAGACTAAATATAAAACCAAGAACAAAAAGAATTGCTCCTAAATAATTTAAAAAACTGGGGGTAATATAAAAACTATCCATAGTTAGAAGAGGAACTTCTGCAGGTATAGAATAAACCATAAGAAGATAATTAGATATTGCCCGTGTAATAGTAAGATACATGAAAATCCCCAATCCAAGAACCCCCAAAAAGAATTGAAGAATAAAAAATGGTAAAATAAACATACCAAGGGTTCCTTTTTTCATGAAGTCTTTTTTATATTTTGATATGCATTGAATTCCTCCCAGCCCCCATCTTCTTCTTTGTCTGTACCATGCCTTAAATTTATTTGGAGCAGTTGTTGTTGCACTTGCAGACAAATTCATTCTTATCTTGTATCCTGCCTGCGTTATATGCCATGCAATCTCAATATCCTCTGTAATATTTTTTGTGTCAAAACCACCAACTTCTTCCAAAACAGATTTTCTATACATTGCAAGAGGTCCTGGAGTTACATAAATAGAATCTACATATCCCAAAAGTTTTCTGGTAAAAGCGATTACATTGTATTCAATCAATTGCATTTTCTCAATAATTTTATTAGTATTTCTGGGAATAAAAACACAGGTTGCAGCACCAGTTTGTGTATCATCAAAAAATCCTACAAGTTTTTTAAAAGAATCTTTTGAAGGATAGCTATCTGCATCTACAACAACAATTAATTCTCCCTTAGAATTTTTTATGCCATTGTTTAATGCAGCACCCTTTCCAGAATTCTCTTGAGTCAGCAATTTAAGATGGGGATATTTTTTTAGGAGTTTTTCTACTATTTCTTTTGTTTTATCTGTAGAACCATCATCAATTACAATAACTTCTTTAATTGGATAGTCAATTTCAAAAACAGACTCTATTGTTCCGCTAATAGTCTTTTCTTCATTCCAGGCAGGAATAAGAACAGATATAGAATATTTTCTTTTTGTTTCAGGAGTATCAAAAAGCACCTTTCTATTACGCACATATAAGATTAAAAGGAATATTAAAAAATAGATTGAAATAAACATATACCCTAGATATATCATCGGGAGAATCTTCATTTCATTCTTCAGAATTAATAATTTTTAAAGATTCTTGTGGTGTCGAATCTTTCATTTGACTTGTCGAATGAACGGCTGACTTCCTGTCTGCAGTCTCTTGAAAGGTAAAATAATCATAGAAATCTTCTGAAAGAGATAACTCGCTTGTATGTCCTATTTTTTTCTTTTTAATTAATCCTACATTTTCAAATTTATTGATATGGTCATAAGCTTTATTTCCTCTTATCTTTATTATTACAGATTGTTTTATGGGCTGTTTAAATGCAATTATCCCAAGAGTTTCTTGCTCTGCTTTTGAAAATTCAGATTTCCCCCCAGCTATTTTATTTATTATATGATGATGAGCAGGACGAACATCCATCTTCCACATGCTGTTTTTTTCAACAATTTCAATTGCAGAATCCTGACTGTCATATCTATCTTGTAACTTTTCAATAAGTTCCTGCAAAATTATAGGGTTTAAATCAGTAAGTGAAATAAGTTCCTGCATGTTGAGAAATCTTCCGCTTACAAAAAAAACAGCCTCGAGCTTTTTCAAATCTTCTTTTTCTCTGGCTTCATCTATCTCCCCTATTGTCTTGCTTGTTGAATCCATAATTAACTAAAAGAAAGATTGTTTAAAAGGATTTTTGATTATTGAATCTTAAATCTCAAGATTGCCCCAATCCCAGAAAGATTGTTAAATTGTTCTCCCTCTGTTGTTTCTGTAGAAACTAATTCAACATTTGCGCCAATATTAATCGCCAGATCTGAAAATTCTTTAGCAATAGTTTTATCAAAATCTTTTGAAATAATTAACAATTCAACAGCACCATACTGCAATGCTTTCCTAACATCATTTTCTTTATAAAAAGTAAGTTCAGGTCTTTCTCCAAGATTTTCAAAGAATTTTTCTAAAATTTTTTTTTCATGGACAATTTCTTGCCCAACAAGAATATCTCTTGATTTTTCAACAAGTTCCTTAAGTCCAGACTCATCAGTGTCTCCGATATCAATTCTTCCAATAATTTTTTCTCTTAATTTTGTTACTAAATATTCTCCGTCAATAAATTCATCTTTGGTAGGAATAGGCCCTCCAATTAAGATTCCTTTTAATTTAGGCATCTCAAAAAATATATTCTTCATTTCTTCTGCAATTCTTTTGTAAAATTCTTTTGTAAGCCCTTCTGTAATTCTGTGGAATCTTTGTGATGACTGTCCTCCTGCCCTTACTTTACTAGGAACTCCAGAAGTCATTTTTTGCAGAACCTCAATTCTTTTCCCTTCAAGCATTCCTATTGTTGCTTCTTTTCTATCCATAACTAAAAGCCCAAATATTTCAGAAATTTCCAGCATAGTCCTTAAGGGATCAAGAACAAATTCTTTATCACATCTATACATTCTTATTTTAAGAGGCTGTGGTGGTTCTATTTCCCATAATTGCAAATCACTTTGTCCTTCTACCTTAGAAATATTTCCTGCAAATAATGCAAGTCCGTTTGGAGGAGTTTGTTTTAATCCTTTTAAATATCTTACAATTTTATCAAGAGCATCAGTAACATTATTTCTTGTTGTAGTAGATTTGATATTTTTTGCCGTTGATTTCTCTGCTTCCAGCTGTCTTTGAACAGAATTCACATCATAATCTGCAGGAATATAAACAGTAATCAATTCCGTATGTCTGCCTTTATGAATTTCAAGTTCAGATACTTTTTCCCTAACTTCATCAAGTGTTAATTTTGTCATTTTATCTTAAATTATGTGCAATAATTAAATCCTTTTCAAAAGCTTTTAACTCTTTAGGTATAGAAACATTTTCAATTTCATTTCTCAGACTTATTCCCTTTTCTTTTTTCAATTTCCATACAAGACTATTAAATTCCATAATTTTTTCAATGAACTCTAAATTAGATTTTTTCTTTTCTGCTTTAGGAAATTTTTCTTTCAATAAATCAATTCCTTTTTCTTCTGCAATTAAAGAAGTTATTTGAGGAATGATTGGATAAATTAAAATTAAAAATCTTTCAAGAAGAAAATGCAAAGTATATTTTGCAGAGTTGCTTTCTTCTTTTGTAAACTTGCTATCTTGATTATATGCTCTTGCTTTTACCAATTCAATATAATGAGAAGCAAAGATTTCCCATAAAAAGCTTCTTAATTTTACAGCAGGATGATAAAAATCATAAGCTTCGTAGCTTTCTTCAGATTCTTTAGTAAGGTTTTCAATATAGTCAATAAATAATTTGTCAAGAGAATTTAATTCTGGCCTTTTTCCTAGTTTGTCAAAAAGCATTACAAATTTAGAGACATTTAATATTTTATTTAATGTTTTTAATTCTGCTCTTATTTTTTCTTTTGAACATGCAAAATCCCCCTTAGATAAATCTCCTTCAATTGAAGCCCACATTCTCAATGCTTCTGCCCCAAAATCCCTTAAAATTTCCTGAGGATTAATAACATTACCAAGAGATTTGGACATTTTCAATCCTTTCTCGTCAAGAATGTGCTGGTGAATCCAGGTATCTTTAAAACAAGGTTTTTTTGTTTCCAAATACCCTCTTAAAATTGTATAATAAAGCCAGGTTCTTACAATTTCTTTTCCCTGTGGCCTCAACGTTACAGGATAAGCACTTTTGAATAATTTTTCATCAGACTGATATTTAATTATGAATAATTCAGAAATAGAAGAATCCATCCACGTATCAAAAACTCTTTCTTCTCCTTTCCATTTTAAATCTTTAAATTGTTTTACAGTTTTTTTAGTTGATTTTCCATTTTCCCATACTTCTGCATTTTCAGGAATATTTTCTTTCCATGGACGATAATATTTTCCTTCTTTTGGAATAGCAATAAATTTTTTTCCTGAATGTTCTGCATACCATAATGGAACTTCGGTTGCATAATATCTTCTCCTGGAAATTGGCCAGTCAATAGAAACAGAATCTATCCAGTCTGTAAGAATTTTCTTAGAGGATTTTGGATAAAAATTTATTTTATCAGATATTTTTTTTATTTCATCTTTAAATTCAATCTGCTTCAAATAAAATTCAGGCATTTCAATAAATTCTACTTCTGCTTTTGATCTTTCAGAGATTGGGGTTCTATGTATTATTTGTTCTTGTTCTGCAATTAGATTTTTATTATTTAATTCTTCAATTATTTTTTTTCTTGCTTCTCTTACCTTCAATCCTTTTAAAAATCCAGCGTGTTCATTCATGGTTCCATCTTTGTTGATTGCAATTATTGGCTTAATTCCTTGTTCTCTAAAAAATTGTATATCACTTAAATCTCCAGCAGAACACATCATGACAATTCCAGATCCTTTGTTAATATCTGCCATAGGATGAGATTTAATTGGAATCTCTTTGTGAAAAATTGGAGAGATTGCTTTTTTTCCGTTAAGGTGTTTATATCTTTTATCACTAGGATTAAAAATTATCATTCCACAAGTAGAAATTAACTCTGGACGTGTTGTTGCAATAATAATTTCTTCTCCTGTTTCTTTAACTTTCCATTTTACATGATTAAATGTTGAAGGAATATCTTTATACTCAATTTCAGAGTCCGCAATAGTGGTCTGAAGAATTGGATCCCAGTTATTTATTCTAGAATCTTCATAAACCAGTCCTTTTTTGTAAAGTTGTATAAAAGTAGATTGAGTTAATGCTCTGTATTCCTCAGAATCTGTTTTATAAATTGCTCCAGTGTGTTTGCCTTCCTTGTAAGAAGTGAATGAAATTCCAAGCCTAGCAAAACTGTCTATTGATTCTGCAGAAGTTTCATTTAGCAGTTTTTCACAATATTCAATAAATTTTTTCCTTTCTGTTTTTATTGCAGAAATCCCAAATTTTTTTTCAGCAGCCATTTCAATTGGAAGTCCATTTCTGTCTAATCCGAGTGGAAAGATAACATCAAATCCCTGCATTCTTTTAAATCTTGCAAACATATCCATAAAACAATAAGTAACTGCATGCCCCATATGAATAGGAGTATTTACATAAGGAGGGGGTGTGTCAATAGAATAAATTTTTTTGGACTTATTATTAAAACTAAATTGTTCTGATTTTTTCCATTTATCAGTAATTTTATTCTCTATTTCTATGCTCCAATTCTTAATATTGTTTAAAGACATACCCCAATATGACAAGGAAACTTTTAAAAATTATCTATCTATAGATAAATATGGCAGATGGCGGAATAAATGTCCCTTCAGGGTTTGGAGGATTAGTTTCTTTTAAAGAAGAGTATGAAAGTAAATTTAATTTAAAGCCAGCTCATGTGGTGGTATTTGTAATTCTAATTGTTATGTTTAGAATTGGCTTGCAATTATTTGTGAAATAAAATGTTCCCAAATATTGACCCAAAAAAAATGCAATCTATGATGAAACAAATGGGATTAAGCCAAATAGATATTCCTTCTTCGAGAGTTATAATTGAAAAAGATGATGGAAGTAGAATAATAATTGATAATCCTTCTGTAACTAAAATAAAAATGCAGGGGCAGGAATCATTTCAAATAACGGGCGATATTTCAGAAGAGGAAGAAAAATTTTCAGAAGATGACATTCAGACAATAATGAATAAAACAAATTGTACAGAAGAACAAGCAAGAAAGATATTAGCAGAGACAGGAGATTTAGCTGAGGCAATTTTGAAATTAAGTGAGTAACGCCCAATATTAACTTCTATATTGAATATATAAGAAAAGTATAAAAACTTCAACATGCTTCTAAATCATACTTCTGAGAGGGGTTTATGGAAGAAATAATACAAGAAAAAATTAGTGCAGACCATCTGCTTTATGTAAGTTTAAAGTATACGAAAACGTGCGACGTAATTATGAATCTAATTCTTAGATGGAGAAAAATGATTGAAACTAGTATTGAAAGACTACTCGAACATGCAAAAAAAAGAAAAAAGATTTCATCTATCCCCACAAATCCTGTCGGGCAAATTAAGGAAATAAGAGAATTATTTAAGAAAGACAAGGAATTTTTAGAAGTTATTGACTTGTATGAAATGTTTAGAAAGATAAGAGAATTAAGAACTGAAAGAATCGGAGAGTTCAGAAAGAATGTAAGTTTAAGAATTTTTTATAGAGGAAAGGAAATAGATGTTAATTTGGAAAAATTGAAGGAATATGCTGAATTGTTAGAAAAATTTATAAGCAAAGTAAAGCAATTTCTTCTATTGTAGATTAATTTCTACATTCTAAAATGAAAAAAGTAATAGTCATAACATCTGGAAAGGGCGGTGTCGGAAAAACCACAACAGCAATAAATTTAGGTGCTGCAATGAATAAATTTGGAAAAGATGTACTAATAATTGATGGAAATCTTACAACCCCAAACATAGGGATTCATCTTAATTCTCCTGAAGTTCCAATAAATTTAAATCATGTTTTATCTGGGAAAGCAGATGCCTTTGAAGCAGTTTACGAGCATGAATCAGGAGTGAAAATAATGCCTTCTTCTCTTTCAATAAAAGAATTAAATAAAATAAGACCAGAGAAGATAAAAGATTTTAAGGAGGATTTTAAAAAAATTTCAGATTACATAATCGTCGATAGTGCTGCAGGATTAGGGCATGAAGCAATCTCAATTATTCCAATGGCTGATGAAATAATTATTGTAACAAATCCAGAAATGCCGGCACTAACTGATGCATTAAAAACAATAAAAATAGCAGAACAAATGAAGAAAACAGTTTTGGGAGTGATAGTTACACGAGTCAGGAAAAATGATTTTGAAATGTCTCCAGAAACAGTAAAAGAAATGCTGGAAACTACTGTGTTGGGAATGATTCCAGAAGATATCTGTATTCAAAAATCATTGGGCTTGAAAGATGCAGTTGTTCATACTCACCCAAAAAGTAATTCAGCTCGTGCTTACAAAGAAATTGCTGCAAAAATTCTTAATGTTAAATATGATTCAGATGAAGACAAGGAAAGATTAATCAAAAGAATTCTTCAAAAATTAGGATTAATGAAAAGTTAGTTATCTAATCTTACTTCCAACTTCAATATCACTTTCAGGAGAAATTAAAACAACTTCTGTTTCTTCTTTATTAACTGCAGCAAGAATCATTCCCTGACTTTCAATTCCTTTCATTTTTCTCGGTGTAAGATTTGTAAATAAAATAATTTTCTTTCCTTTAAGTTCTTCTTTTGAATAATATTTTTTTAATCCTGCACAAACAGTTCTTATTTCTTCTCCGATATCTATCTGCAATTTGTAAAGTTTATCTGCTCCTTCAATATCTTCAACTTCAATTATCTGCCCGACTCGCAAATCAATTTTTTCCCAATCTGAAAAATTAATAATTCCTTCCATTTTAAACTTAGTATATGAATCTTTAAATATTTTAATAATTTATAAATTACATGAATAAATGGACTCGCAATCAAAAAATAGCTATAATAGGAGTTATAATATCCATTATTGGGATAGTTATCGGAGGAGCATACATTAATACAAATTCCATAAAAAATTCGGATTTTAATCAAAGTCCGACTTGTGTGGGAGATAATTGTCAACAGAATACCAATTATTTTCAAGATGAAAAAGAAATATATGTAACTCCCGAAAAAAGATTGATAAGAGCTAATATGTCAGATTATTCTTTTACCTTAAAGATAGTAAATGAAAGAAATGAAGATTATAATAATATAGGGTTATTGTATTCTGTACCAGCAGACTATGGAGTTTATCGAGTTATGATTAAACCTAAAGATGAAACAGAGAGAATTAGTAAGTATAATAACAGTTTACAAATTATGTTGCCTTGTTACGGCGAACCATACGAAGGGGAATATTGGATGGTCTGTTTTATCGAATCAGTTAATAGAAAGGATGAAAAAGAATATGAGATAACAATAAATACAAGAAATTATAATAATGATTTTGAAATAAATTTTGGATTAATAGATATAAGTAAATATCCCAGACTAATAAATATATTTAGGGGATTTGGGGTAGAATAATTTATTCTACATCTCCATTTTCTTTTATTTTTTCTTCTTCATAAGGTGCAACGCTTTTTCTGTAAAATTCTTGTTTGATGCATTCTACCAACCCTATTGCACGATTATAATTAAAATAACTTGGCTTGTAAACTTTCTTTAATATAGAAGTAATAAGATAATTTAATTCCCCATCTTTTTTGTCTTCAGCAGATTTGGAAATAATTTCAACAACTTCATTGATTATCTTTTCCCATTTCCCTCTTGCTTCTTGTTTTATGTAAGGCATTTTATTTCTCTATCTTCTTAAATAAAATTTCAGATTTTTTAATTTTATTGTTCTTCAATGGCTCTTTTATATTACTGTATTTAATTTCAAATCCAAACTGTTTTGCAATTTTTTCTGCAGATGATGGAATAAAAGGGAAAAGAAGAATCGCAATTGCTTTTATCGAATCAGCAAGTTCATAAAGAACTATTTTATCATGCGTCTCCCATGGTTTTTTACTTTGAACATATTCATTACAAATATCAATAAAAGAAAATATTTCATTTAGTGCTTTGTCAAATTCATATTTTTCAAAATGTTTTTCAACTTCTTTTAATTTTAATTTTTTAATCAGTTTATTTTCTGTTTTTTCGATATTATATTTTTCTGCTAAAGCAGCAACTCTTGAAATTAAATTACCAAGCTTATCTGCAAGTTCATTGTTATATCTGTCAACTAAAGCCTGCTCTGAAAAATCTCCATCTTCACCTTCTCCAAAAGGGAATTGTTTGCAGACAAAATATCTTATTGCATCTGTCCCATATTTCTCTACCAAAATTTTTGGGGAAATTGCATTCCCAAGAGATTTAGAAATTTTTTGTCCATTAAAAGTCAGAAATCCGTGGACAAAAACAGTTTTAGGCAGTTCATATCCAGCTGATTTTAAAAATGCAGGCCAATAAACACAATGAAACCAGGAATTGTCTTTTCCAAGAAGATGAACATTTGCAGGCCAATATTTCTGATTCTCCCCTGAACCTGAAACATAATTAAAGAGTGCATCAAACCAAACATAGACAATGTGTCTTTTATCAAAAGGGAAAGGAATTCCCCAATCAAAACTTGTTCTTGATACACTTAAATCTTTTAACCCTTCCTTCACTCTATTAATTATCTCATTTCTCCTTTCCTTAGGCAGAATAAATTCGGGATGTTTCTTATATAACTCTAAAAGAAATTTCTGATACTTGCTTAACCTAAAGAAATAAGATTCTTCTTTAAGCTTATCTAAAAGTCGATTATGTAACGGACATTTTCCATCAACAAGGTCCTTTTCTGTATAATATGCTTCACAACCAGTACAATAATATCCCTCATAATTACCAAGATAAATATCTCCATTATCATAACATTTTTTTATGACTTCTTGAACTAATTTTTCGTGGTCTTTATCTGTAGTTCTTATAAATCTATCTGGTTTAATATCTAATAAGTTCCAAGATTCTTTAAATTTTTTAGATAATTCATCGACAAATTCTTTTGGAGTTTTTTCAGCTTTTTCAGCTGATTCTTGAATTTTTTTCCCATGTTCATCTGTGCCTGTTAAAAACCATACATCATCTCCGATAAGTTTATGCCATCTTGCAAGAATATCAGCAATAATTTTTTGATAAGCATGCCCGATATGAGGTTCTGCATTAGGATAATCTATAGCTGTTGTTACATAAAATTTTTTTGTCATTATAAAAACTAGAATACTGAATTAAAAAAGATTGCTATTTATAAATAATATTTTTTATAAGAAAATTTACATGGCTTTGGACTTATTTCTATCCAACCATCGTTTATGTTAACTATTGCAGATGCGATAGTAACATTCCAATTTGGATGTGTTCTATGTCCGCATATTCCTGTTTTATGGTCTTTCAAAATCTGTTTCATTACCACAATTCCTGGTTTGTTCTTATTTTGTTCAATTATTTCAATTGCCCTAGAATATCTTTGCAAACTTTCTCTTTTTGTATTTTTTTTATTTTGAGCATCTTTTAATAGGGGGTGGTTAGTATGGACAAGCCAATGATTATTATGAAATTTTTTATATCTCCCCCACAAGGTTTCAATATCCTCAAAATGTTTGTTGTCTGCAACTAAAGTATTATCACAAATTGAACGCCATGGATCTGTAATAGATTTTTCAGCTTCTTTTATAGATTTAGCGTCAAGGAGTGAACGCATTATAAAAGTTCTCGGAATACCTTTTTTTAATCTATCAAAATTTAATGAATTGGTGGTAAATGCTATATGTTTATCATTCAATCCGCACGAGGTTCCGGGAAGAGAACCAAGATAAGATAGTGCAAGAAATTTTCTTCCGGCAATTTCTGCATGTATAAGATAAAGTCCATTTTTTTTATAAGATTGAAGCCAGTCTTCGTTATGTCCTACTAGTATTTTATTATCTTCTGTCTTAAGTGCTATGCTTGTACATCGTGGAATATAAAACTCAAGAAATTCTTCTTCACAATTAAAAACCATTAAATCTTCAAATGGAACTCCTGCACCCTTTGCTATTGCAGTTAATTCTGTTAAAAATTGAGGATATTCTTTTGCAATTGCTGGTATAAAACTAAGAGCTTTTTCTTTTAGTTTTTCAATTTTTGCTCCCCTAGATTTATATAATTTAAGACTTGTGTTTATCCTCTTTTTAATAGGAATAGATAATTTTTTTCCAATCTTAAATCCCAGTTCAGCATTATCTTTAGCAATTATTTTTATATAAGGAATGCTCCCCATATTTTAATAAATAAAACAAGATTTATATTGATTATGTAATGCGCGGTTAGTTCATCGGTAGAATACGAGCTTCCCAAGCTCGGGAGCCGGGTCCAATTCCCGGACTGCGCATATCTTACAAAAATTATTTAAATGTATTTTAACATAAAAGTTTAGGTTTTTAAGGGGAAAATTATTATTAATTAAAATGTTTAAAAAAAATAAATGTCCTAAATGCAAAAAGAACATAGAAGAAAAATATAGCTTTTGCCCTTATTGTGGAACTGAATTAGAACAAAATGAAGATAATGATTGGGGTATGTTAGGAAGAAATGATGCTTTCTCTTCAATGAACGACATAAAACTACCTATTGGATTTAACTCTTTATTTAATTCCCTTATGAAAAATTTAAGCAAGGAGTTTGATGAACAATTAAATGCTAATCATTTTGGAGAAGAGAAAAAAACAGGAAAAATAAAAAAAGACGGAATAAGCATAAGCATTTCCACATTTGGAACTGGGGCTCCAAAAATAAAGGTTACTCCTTTAGGAAACAGCCAAAAATTAAAAGAGGAAAAAGATATTGTAAAATTTAAATCAACAAACTTTACAAAAGAAAAGATAAAAGAATTCTTATCCTTACCGAGAGAAGAACCAAGAACAGATATAAGAAGACTTTCAAACAGGGTAATCTATGAACTTGAAATGCCTGGAGTAAAATCTATAGAAGATGTTTCTATAATAAAATTAGAAAATAGTATAGAAATAAAAGCCGTTTCAAAAAAGAAAGCATATGCAAAAGTGATTCAAATAAGTCTTCCAATAAAAAATTATAATCTTTCTGAAGGGAAATTAACTCTTGAATTAGGAATAAAAAACTAAAAAAGAGATTACAAAAACATTTAAATAACTTTTTCTATGAAAATAAGTAATGAGCCTGTAGCTCAGCCTGGTTAGAGCACTACTCTGATACGGTAGGGGTCCACAGTTCAAATCTGTGCAGGCTCATTTTTAAGCATGCACCTAATAAAAGGAAAGTTAAGCGAAGAAAACCTTTGGTTGTCTCGCCTGTGCAGGCTCATTTAAAAACTGCACCCCAAGCTTTAAAAATAAACTTTTTCTAAATATTTAATGGCACATGGAATGTATCATTATATTCAGCAAGCATGGAAAAAACCAGATGCAGAAACATTAAGAGAAAGAATGACTGGATGGCGTCATAGTCCTGTTTTTACTAAGGTTGATAAACCATTAAGATTAGACAGAGCAAGAGCTATAGGGTACAAAGACAAAAAAGGATTTGTAGTAATAAGAGTCAGAGTAATAAGAGGCGGACATAAAAGGCAAAGACCAGTAAAAGGAAGAAGAGGAAAGAGAATGCATACAAGAAAAAATCTGCAGATGAATTATAAATGGATTGCAGAACAAAGAACTGCAAGAAAATACAAAAATCTTGAAGTTTTAAATTCTTATCAAATTGGAAAAGATGGAATGAATTATTTTTTTGAAGTTATCCTTGTAGATCCAAGTAAACCAGAAATAAAAAATGACAAGACAATGAAATGGGTTTCAAATTCTAAAAATAAGAAAAGAGCGTTCAGAGGATTAACCTCTGCAGCTAAAAAATCTCGTGGTTTGCGAAGATAATTTCCAAAATTATTTAAATACATTTTTCCTTAATTCTTCATGCTTTCACAAGAGCCGATAAATTTAGGTGATGTTTCAAAAGAAGATATTGATAAAGAAATTCTCCGATTAGGAATGATTGCAGAACTGGATGCTGTAAGTTTATATGAACAGCTCGCAGCAAAAACAAAAAATAAAGACATAAAAAAAGTTCTTCTTGATATTGCAAAAGAAGAAAAAACACATATAGCCGAATTTGAAACTATGCTTTTAAGATTTGATAAGGAACAGGTTCGTGAAAACCAAAAAGCAAAAGAAGAAATTAAAAAATTAACAGGCAAGAATTAAAAACTTCTATTTCTATTGATATACAAAGGTGAAAACAATTTGAGATATTTGAAACTTGCAGAGTTGTATGAATCTCTTTCTTCAACTACAAAGAGGCTTGAAAAAACAAAAATTCTTTCTGAATTTCTAAAAGAACTTCATGAATCAGATAGAGAAGTATTATACCTTCTTCTTGGAGAAATTTATCCAGAATACGACGAGAGAAAAATAGGAATAAGCAGTCAGCTAGCAATAAAAGCAATTTCAAAATCAACAGGAACAAATAAAGAAAATATTGTCAAAGAATGGAAATCTCTTGGAGACTTGGGGAAAGTTGCGGAAAAACTTACAAAGCATAAAAAACAATCAACTCTCCAAAGCCATATTCTCACCACTGAAAAAGTTTTGGAAAATTTAAGAAAACTTCCTGCATTAGAGGGGAAAGGAACAGTTGATAAAAAGATTTCATTAATTACAGAATTATTAACTTCTGCTTCTCCGATAGAAGCTCTTTATCTTGTGAGAACTTTAATTGGAGATTTAAGAATTGGAATTCAGGAAAGTACAGTACGAGAATCAATGGCAGACGCATTTTTCAAGGGGGAAGAAGGTTCGGCAGGAAAGGTTCAGGATGCAATTAATAAATCAAATGATTTGGCTGAAGTTTTTGATGCGGCAAGAACAGGAAGAGAAAAAGATTTGGGTAAAATTAAGATTGAAGTAGGCAAGCCGATTAAAGCAATGCTAGCACAAAAAGTAAAAACAATAAAAGAGGGATTTGAAGCAGTAGGAAAACCTTGTGCAATTGAATATAAATACGACGGATTTAGATTAATAATTCACAAAAAAGGGGAAGAAATTTTATTATTTACAAGAACATTAGAAAATGTTTCAAAACAATTTCCAGAAGTAGCTGATTACATAAAAAAATATGTAAAAGGAAATTCTTTTATTTTGGATTCAGAAGCAGTTGGTTTTGACAAGAAAACAAAAGAGTACAAACCATTTCAATCTGTTTCCCAAAGAATAAAAAGAAAGCACGACATTGAAAAAATCCAGAATGAACTTCCAGTAGAAGTAAATGTATTTGATGTTTTATATTATGAAGGAAAATCTCTTCTGAATGAACCTTTCAAAAAGAGAACAGAATTAGTAAAAAAGATAATTGAAAGTCATCCTTACAAAATAATTCATTCAAAACAAATTATTACTGGTGACGAAGAAAAAGCAAAAGAATTTTATAAACAGGCATTGAAAGATAAACAAGAGGGAGTCATGATGAAAAATCTTGATGCAGATTATTCTCCTGGAAGAAGAGTAGGAAATATGGTAAAGATGAAGCCAGAAGAAAAAGATTTTGATTTGGTTATTACAGGAGGAGAATATGGGAAAGGAAAACGTTCTGGTTGGCTTTCTAGTTTTATTCTTTCTTGCAGAGATGGAAATAAATTTTTAGAGATAGGAAAGATGGGAACAGGAATTAAAGAGAAAAAAGAAGAAGGAATCTCTTTCGATGAACTTACAAAAAAACTCAAGCCATTAATTACAGAAGAAAAGGGGAAGGATGTAAAGATAAAACCAAAGGTTGTTGTTTCAGTTACATATCAAGAAATACAAAAGTCTCCAACATATTCTTCTGGATTTGCTTTGAGGTTTCCAAGATTTACTGCACTTCGCCCTGACAAACCATTATCTGAAATAACTTCATTAAAAGACGTGGAAAAAGATTTTGAAAAGCAAAAAAGAAACTGGAAATATGGTTAAATTTCTTTAGCAATTTTACTAGTTTCCTCCTCGAAGCCTTTATAAAGGATTTTTTCTATGATAATATAACATGTCAGCAACAAGTAGTTATAAGATTCAGAATATCGTCGCTACTGCTTCTCTTGGTAAGCCAGTCCCTCTAACAAAATTAGCAAGGACACAGCCAAATACAGAATATAACCCAGAGACTTTTCCAGGGCTTGTTTTAAGGGTTAAAGAGCCAAAATCAGCAGTTTTAGTTTTCTCTTCAGGAAATTTAGTATGTACTGGAACAAAATCAACAACCCAAGTCAGGCAAGTTATTGATGCAGTTATAAAACAATTAAAAAAGATAAATGTAAAAATTACTACGCAACCAAAAATTACCGTACAAAATATAGTCGCATCAGGAACAATAAATCTCAAGCTTAATCTTAACTTTTTGGCTTTGGAAATGAGGAACACAGAATATGAGCCAGAGCAGTTTCCAGGGTTAGTTTACAAATTAAGCGAGCCAAATGCAACATTCCTTTTATTTAGCAACGGGAAGCTTGTTTGCACAGGAACAAAAAACAAACAGCAGCTTGAAGATAGCATGGACCAGCTTTTAAAGAATGTCAAAGAAGCCTTGAAGAACTATAAATAATTCTAAATGAATACATTCCTATATAGAAATCCATATAAATAAAATACCCATTTTGTAAATTATGAGTGAAGAGGATTTCAAAAAAGAGGGAGAAAAATCAAAAGCAGATGATTTAATAATTGAAGCAAAAAAATTCTTTGATTTCTACAAGAAAGACATGGGGAAGTCAATAAGAAAAGGCTCCAATGTTGTTTCATTAGATTTTATGAAGCTCACAGAATTCTCAAATAAACTTCCCGATGACATTCTTTCCAACCCAGAAGAAGCTCTAAGATATATTGAAATTGCAATAGAAGAATTAGGATTAATAAAAAATGCAAGAATTAGATTAGTAAATGTTCCTCGCAGTCAGGAAATTAAAGTCAGAAATATTCGTTCAAAACATTTAAATGAAATGATTGTAATTGAAGGAATAATTCGCCAGGCAAGTGATGTTCGTCCGCAGGTTGTTAATGCAAAATTTGAATGTCCTTCTTGTGGAACATTAATGTCTGTATTACAAATTGAAAAAAAGTTTAGAGAACCTCCAAGATGTTCTTGTGGTAGAAGGGGGGGATTTAAACTAATAAGCAAAGAGATGGTAGATACTCAAAGACTGGTAGTAGAAGAAGCACCAGAATCATTGTCTGGAGGAGAACAGCCAAAGAGAATAAATATTTTTGTAAAAGAAGATTTAGTAGAACCAAAAATGGAGGAGAAAACAACTCCTGGAAGCAGAATAAAAGTTATAGGTGTTTTGAAAGAGGTTCCTATCCCGTTGCAGTCAGGAGGTTTATCTACAAGATTTGAACTAGCAATAGAAGCAAATAATGTAATTCCATTAGAAGAGACTTTTGAAGAATTAGATATAACAGATGAAGATGAAAAACAAATATTAGAACTTTCAGAAGACCCTATGGTTTTTGATAATCTTGCAAGAAGCATAACTCCAAGTATTTGGGGGTATGAAGAAATAAAAAAATCCCTTGTTCTTCAATTGTTCAGTGGAGTTCAAAAAGTTCATAAAGACGGGCAGAAAAGCAGAGGAGATATCCATATCCTATTAATTGGAGACCCAGGAGTTGCAAAATCGGTTACCTTAGGTTTTATGGCGAATATTTCTCCTAAAGGAAGATATGTAGTGGGTAAATCCGCATCAGGAGCAGGACTTACTGCAACAGTTGTAAGAGATGAATACTTGAGAGGATGGAGTTTAGAAGCAGGAGCAATGGTTCTTGCAAATAAAGGACTTGTCTGCGTAGATGAATTGGAAAAGATGGATCCTAATGATAGAAGTGCGATGCATGAAGCAATGGAACAGCAGACTATCACAGTTAGCAAGGCAAATGTTCAGGCAACATTAAGAGCAGAAACCTCTGTTCTCGCTGCAGCAAATCCCAAATTTGGAAGATTTGACCCAAGCCAGCCAATTGCCCAGCAAATAGACTTGCCTCCAACTTTGATTAACAGATTTGATATAATATTCACATTAAGAGATATTCCAGACAGGCAAAAAGATGAAAAAATTGCAGACCATGTTTTGCATGAACATATGAAAGAAGGAGAAGATATGACTATCCCCAGAGAATTATTCAGGAAATATGTTGCATATGCGAAACAAAGAGTTAAACCAAAACTTACAGATGAAGCAGTAGAAGACATAAAAAGATTTTATATTGAATTGAGAAATAAACCAGTAGCTGTGGAATCCGGGTTGCGTCCAATTCCAATTTCAGCAAGACAATTGCAGGCATTAATCAGGATGGCAGAAGCATCTGCAAAGGTTAGGTTAAGTGCAGATGTAACAAAAAAAGATTCTCAGATAGCAATAGAAATTATGAAATATTATTTAATGCAGGTAGGTTACGATTATGAATCAGGAAATTTTGATATTGATAGAATAAATAATAGAATGACTTCTTCACAGAGAAATAAAGTATTCATAGTAAGAGATACAATAATTGACTTGGAAAACAGGATAGGTAAAATGATTCCTATTGAAGAAATTGAAAAAGAACTTCATGACAAAATGAATAAAGATGAAGTTGAAGAAGCTTTAATCAAGTTGGAGACATCTGGTTCTATTTATCGCCCTCAAAGAGGATATGTCGGAAGAGCAGGTTAATTATAATTTATGCTCTAAATATTTAAAAACTAATTTTAACTTTTTAAAAAATGTCCGACGAACAATTCAAAAGAAATGTTGCATATAAATTAAGAATAGGCGACATATTGATGGGGAAGCCAATAATGGATGGTGAAAGATTTGCTTTCTTAGAACTTGGCGGGAAAAAAATAATCCGAGTAAATATTATAGGAAATATAATTGACAAATATGAAAGTGAAGGAGAAAGGAAATATATATTCTTTACATTAGATGATGGTTCTGGACAAATAAAATTAAAATGTTTTGGAGATGAAGCAATAAAATTTAAAGAGATATTTCAAGGAGAGACTGTTTTGGTAATTGGAGTTTTAAGAAATTTTAATAATGAGACTTATATTTCTCCAGAAATAATCAGAGAACAAGACACAAAATATTTGCTTATAAGAAAACTTGAAATTGAAAAAGAAAAAAACAAAAATCCGCAACCATTGCAAAAAGAACAAATTATTGCAGTTAAAGATAAAATTTTAGATACAATAAAAAATGCGGAAAAAGATGGAGGAATTGATGTAGATTCTGTAATAATGAGTTTGAGAGACGTTTCTCCAGAAGTAATAAATCAGGAGATAAAAAAATTATTAGAAGAAGGAATTATATTTGAACCGCGCCCTGGAAAAGTCAGGTGGCTGGGATAAAAACTATTTTGTAATAAATAAACTACTAAGAAGTTACAATAAAAGAAACATTTTTAAAGAGAATTCTATAGAAAAAGTTATGGAAAAGCCATTAAATGAAATAATTACAAAAGATAAAATGTCTTTGGAAAGGATAATTACCAAAGCGTATGAATTACAAAATAAAAAGATTGAAAATGAAAGAAAAGAAGGTATAAGCAGAAAAACTCTTTATGAAATTGCCTCTGAAGTTGGAATAAAAGAAGAATACATTGAAAAAGCGATACAATCAGTAAAAAAAGATGATAAAGAAAATATTTTTTATTTAGCCCAAAAATTAGGCTTGAAAGATAAAATTGAAGGTGCTAATTATAAAACCAAAAGAGTAAATTTGGCTTTATTAAATATTTTAAAGAAAGCAAAAAAATTCAAAAGAAAAAGTTATAATGCTCAAGAGATAGAAGAGATTTATCAAGAAAAAGGAATATCAATAGATATAAAAAAATTAATTAAAGAAGGATTTGATTGTCCAAGCAATGACTATCTCTTCTCAGAAGAAGTAGATAATAAAGGAAATAAAACATATTTATTGCATAAAAAAATATATTATGATTGGGATTGATAATTTATTCTTATCTCATATGTTCTTTACAAATTTTCCAAATAGAATCCATAATCTCTTTTGCTCCAAGCATTTTTTCTGATGCAGACAAAAGTTTATTAGATAATTGTTTTCTGCCCCGGTGATAATCATTTATTGAATCTGCAATTAATTTTTCTGAAAGATATTCAAAAAATTCTGCTACAGAATCATATCTCATATTAATAATATCTTTTGCTAATTCTTCAAGAGTCCCTGAATATTTTTCTACAGATTTTAAATGCTTCATAATTCAAAAATTATTTTGGAAATATATAAAGTTAATTATATTTATTAACTTGCAGTAATCCGGATATATCCAGAACTTCCTTCCTCTGCTTTTCTTCTTGTGGAATATATCTGATTATAAATTGGTTTTGATAAATACTTTTTGGACAAATCAAGAACATTATATTGATAATCAAGAACCCTTTTTGACTCCGGATATTTTGCTGAATAAAAATTAGAAGTCTCCCAATTGTTTTTTAATTCTTTAATATAAAACTGAATCTCTTTAACATCCTTTTTTGATGATGCAAGAATATGTCTTAATTTATTAAAATGATGATGAAAATCCCATTTTAAATTTCCAATATTTTCTCCGTCATCCAATACTTCATCAATATCATCTAATTCTCTCACAGAAAATAATAGATTAAGAAATATATAAAATTATCTTAATTTTTTCAAAGCAAGAAGAACAGCTGCAATTATTAACAAACTGAATGTAATTATGATATACAATTTGTCGTCAAAGTTTTTCACTGCTGCTTCAATTACTAAAAAAGCTCCTGCAGGCAAAGAAATTATTTGAATTAGTAAAAGACTTATAAAGAGTCCAACAACAACAAGAGCAAAACCAATAGCAGCATATACAAAGAAAGTATTTCTATTATAAATTTTCATTGCATCTTCAAAATTTTTCCCGCAAAAATCGCATTCTTTTATTCCGACTGTGCATCCTTGAGAATTATAATCATAAACAGGAATTCCTCTTTCATTATAACAATCCTCTGTTTGTTTTTGTAATTCTGTTGAAAAGGTACAATTCCCGCACCCTCCGCCACTTATCCCATATTTTACAGGATATGAGCCCATCCCTTCTATCCCTTTGCAAAAATCTTCATATTTTGGAGGTTCATAAAAATAACTAACAGTAAGATTGAACAAAGTAATAATCATTATCGCAATAAAAATTCCAATAATTATGTTAAGTGCTAATTTTCTTCCATGGGAAGTTTTTTCTTTGTTCCCTCTGCTCTTTTTCTCCATCTTCGATTATAAGCAAATAACTTTATAAACATTTTCTGTAGAGTATATAGATGACAAACTATGAAGAATTGCTTAATGAAGCTTATGGAAAAGTAAAGAAACCAGAAGGTTCTGGAGAGAGATTTGAAATTCCAAAAGTAGAAGGACATTTTGAAGGAAAAAAAACTATTATTACAAATTTCTTTCAGATTGCATCATATCTCCGAAGAAATCCAGAGCATTTTCAAAAATTTATGTTTAAAGAACTTGCAACTTTTGGACAAAAAGAAGGAGACAGATTAGTCTTAAACAACAAAGTTCCTTCTGCAAGAATAAATCAAAAAGTTGAAGAATATGTGAAGGAATTTGTTCTCTGTAAGGAATGCGGAAAACCAGATACAGAACTTATAAAACAGGATAGATTTACTTTTATTAATTGTCTTGCTTGCGGAGCAAAGCACAGTGTAAGAAGCAGGATATAAATAAAAATTTAAAATTTATCTTCTAATCTTTTATCCATTTGTTCAATTGTTTCTGGATTTAAATGTAAAGCATTAACCAAACCAGAATAATAATTATTAGCTATCTCTTTAACTTCTTTGTCTGGATGTTTATAACCAATTATTTCCATAGCATGAATTAAATGACAAAAATAATGAACTGTTGTATATTCAAGTTCACTGCAAAGTTCCTTAACTGTGGGCAATTCAACTTTTTCCATGTATTCTGTAGATAAATCAGCATTATTTTGGGTTACCCTCCTTATCCAACGATTCAGTTTTTTAGTAAATGGCGGGCGAATGTTATCTGGACCTCTTAAAGAAGAAAACAAAACACTTTGCTGTTTCCAAGACAATTCTCCAATCCAATCTTTTAAAACAAATCCTTTAGTCATAAAATAGTAGCCTATTTTATATTTATAAAATTTATTATACAAGAATTAATGCCCCCGCCGAGATTAGAACTGCGAGGACACCAAGGTTTCCTTCGCTTAATCTTCCTTCCTACTTAAAACAATTTGTCCGAATATCAGCGGAGTTTTCAACTCCGAATAATGCCCCCGCCGAGATTTGAACTCGGGTTACCACCGTTCTCTACCATAAGGCAGATTGCTTTGTCCTAAGAGGACATGAATTTATTGTCTCAACGACATAAATTACAAGCCTTGAATCTAAACAATTTCTTGTTTGTCTGAGAGGGTGGTGTCCTTGGCCTCTAGACTACAGGGGCATGATTAAACCTAGGTATTTTTATTTAAAAGAGTTTGCTTCTTCCTTACAAAAAATAAAGGATAAAGAAAATTGCAGAAGTATGAAGTAAAAAACTTGTTATTGCTAATCTTTTTTTATCAATTGTTGTTAAACCCGCAAGCATAGAAACACCTATCTCATCAGGCAGTGGGCTTGCTATAATAATCCCTGCAAAAATATATAATAAATAATGTTTAATCAATATATGTTTGTTGTTTTTTACAATCTTTTTTATTTTATTTATTGCTTTCGTTTTTTCTAATCTTTTAAACTCATCCATAAAAGATAATTTTATTGTGCTAAAAATAAATAAGTCTCCAATAGTCGCTCCTATTCCTCCAATTAATGAAGCAAGGAATATATTTTGTATATTTGTTTTAATCAAAAGTCCTATGGCAAAGGGGGCAGTAAATCCAAAAGTAATTAATATTCCAGAAATAAAAGTTCCAAATATACCCAATTTATTAAATAATTGCATAAATTCAGACATAAATGGTTTTGTAAAAATATAATATGCTAGAGCTATCAAAATTATTAACAAAACTAACTTTGGATATTTAAACGAAAATATTTTTTTGGCTTTCTTAACTGCTTGAGGATGATGTTTTTTAAGGAATTTGTGAATTTTTTTGTGATGATTATTCTTTTTAAAAATTTTTGACATTTTACACACCTCTTTTATTTTTACTGCAATTATCTATTTAAATTTATATTAGTAACCTTTTAATAGTCTACCAGCACTATTTTTATATCACAGCCCCATAGTACAGCGGTCAAGTATATCGGCCTCTGGAGCCGGTGACCCAGGTTCGAATCCTGGTGGGGCTATCTGTTTTAGAAATATTTTTATATTCAATTTTGTTTAATATTTTATGCAGGTGAATATTACTTTTCTTATTATTGCAATTTTGATAGTTGCAATTTGGGTTATTTTTATTTTAAAGAGGGTACAGCATAAATTTATCACTCTTTTTTTAATTGCTTTATTATTATTTTCTTTTGTAAGCTTTACAATGGTATTTCGCGGGAAAGATATTTCTATTAAAAGTGCATCAGATGTGGGAAAATTAGCTGGTGCTTATTTTTCTTGGTTGGGACATGCATTCAGTAATCTTAAGGTAATCACCAGTCAAGTCATTAAAATGGATTGGGAGACAAATAAAACTGTTAAACTAACATAATATTTATAAAGAATAGTTTCAAATATATATAATATAAAATGGCACGAAAAAAGAGAATGAAAAGGAGAACAACGAGGAGAGTTGTTAAGCATAAATCATCTAAAAAAAATTTTAAATCTGACGGGATGAAACAAAAGTTTCAAAGAGTTGTAACTAATCTTCTTTTATTTATTGCATTATCTCTAGTCTCTTTTGTGCTCTATAGATTTATAACAAATGATTTTTTGATGAATTTATTTTTTATGATGGCAATAATATTTGGGTTTATTGCTGTAGGATTTTTGATAGCTTTCATAATTTTGTTTGTTATCAAGACTGTTTCTAAAAGAAGATAATTTTATTTATTAAAATAAAAGCCTGTGCTGAGAATTGGAGTTCACTTCGTTCCCTCTCATTCGTCTCTTCGAGCCAAATGAAACTACGTTCAATTTTATTAAGCCTGTGCTGAGAATTGAACTCAGGACCTCGACATTACCAATGTCGCGCTCTTACCAACTGAGCTACGCAGGCAGATTGATAAAATAATTATTCCTTCTTCCCAAAAATTTCTTCAAGATTAATTTCGAATAATGAGACAGGCATTTTTATTTTCCAATTCTTTAATATTTTTGGATGAATTTCTCCCAGATAACCAATAACTTTATTGTCTAATTTTATTTCAATAGTTCTTCCATCAACAAACCAATTTGGGCATTTTTCTGGATCCGAAATATTAAACTCTATATTTAACATTCTTGATAAATATTCCAATATTTGTCTCACTTCTGTGAAATTTGCAGGGGTGACAGCAAGTGCAATATT
The DNA here is from genome assembly GCA_023228065.1 of Candidatus Pacearchaeota archaeon. The sequence continues at coordinate 177,432 of JALOBX010000001.1, forward strand.
TTCTGTTTCACTATTTTGACTGAAAACTTTTCCAATCTCAAATATCCTTTGAGGATATTCTGAATCAACATTTTCTGAAAGAACTTTCAATAAATAATGTGATAAATCTTTTCTTAAAATTGTAAATTCTGTCTTTGATTCTTCAACTTCAATAAACCCCTCTTCCTGCATACCCATATTTTTGAATTGGTCTCTCTTATTTGTTAAATGGTAATTTGATAATTCTAAAATATTTAACCCAGACAAAATTTCAGAAATTTTTCTTTTGATTATTTCTTTTTTATTTTCTTCTCCTGTCGTTGCTATTCCCCTGCTCGCGACCCCACTTGTATGACTCATCCCTTTCGCCGTGAAATCGCTCGGAATTTCTGGAATAAAATTTTCGTAACCATAAGCAATTGCAACATCTTCAATTAAATCAACTTCATGAAGAACATCAAATCTCCAGGGAGCTATTTCCACAACACCCTTATTATAATTACTTCCCATTTTTTCAATTAATTCTTTAATTTGTTTTTCATTAAAAGATGTTCCCAGCAGAGAATTTGTATTCCCAATGTCTATTTTCATTTTTTCTGCATTGAAATCAGGAGTTATTTTTTTTGGTTTGGAATCTAAAATCTCCATCTGATAAATTTTTCCACCCATATCTGCAAATGTTGATACAATTATGTTGAGGCATTTGCTTAAACTCTGAAAATCAAATCCAGAACATTCTACAAAAATATCTGATGTATCTTCTGTTACTTTTCCTGTCTTTTGCGAATTAATTATTGGAGGCATACTTAAGATATTATTATCTGCATCGACAAAGATTGGAAATTTAGATTTTCCTGCTAGCAAATGGGCATATTCTCTTCCTGCAGGATGTCTTTGCAAAATCTGCAACCCAGACATTTCTCTATCAGATTCAAGAGGAATAAATTTTATCTTATCCGGTTCCATTGCTTTGAATGTTATCGGGAGTTTTATTTTCTCAAGAGGATAAATTCCTATAGCAAGTTTTTTTCTTTTTCTTCCAAGAGTCAAATGCAATTTCTCCTGAATATCAACCATCTCTTTTATTTTATCATCATCAAACTTAAGCCCCTTAATAATTGCACAGGCAGTATAAGGACGAACATCTTTGACTGACTTATCTATCTTCACCAAAAAATCTTTTTCTGGCTTATTTAATTTGTACTCCTTAAGCCCCTTTTCTTTTCCTAAAAAAGCAAGAAAACTCCTTTTGAATCCATGATATGAAAGCAAATCAGGACGATTTGGATTAATATTTATTTCAAATTCAGAATCTGATACTGATTCTACTGTTGTCCCAAACATTGCAATCTTATTCTGCATTTTTTCATCAAGCTTTCCAATTTCTTTTTCAAATAACTTTCTGCTTATTGATATATTTGCCATTATTTAATATAAACTCCTTTCATTTTTTCATAATCATGTTTAATCTTTTCAGAAAATTCTTTTTCCAAATCTATCTTTTGTGAATCTGCTATAGCTAACACTGTAAACAAAACATCTGATAGTTCTTTTTCAATTTCTCTTCCATCTCCCGCAAATTTTGATTTCTTTCCACCATATTTTATATTCATTGCTCTTGATAATTCCCCTACTTCTTCAACTAATCTTGCAAGCATGGATAACGGTTCCCAGTAATCTCCATAGTGCAATATTAATTTTTCTGCTTCCTGTTGTGCTTCTTTAATTTCCATTTATTTTATCCAAAATTTCATTTTTCTTAATTTAGTTAAATCATTTTTGTACATTTCTCTTAAATCTTTTATGTTGTAATAATCCATAATCATCCTGTCAAAACCAGGCCCCCATGCGAGAACTGTCATTTTTTCTCCGAGAAGAGGAACTGTAACTTCTGGACGGAAAATTCCTGCTCCACCAAGCTCAAACCAAATTTTTTTTTCAGGATGCCAAACATCTATCTCTACACTTGGTTCTGTATATGGGAAATAAGAAGGGCGAAATCTTATTTTTTCAAAACCCATTTTTTTAAAGAATTCCTGCAAATATCCCAGCAAATTTCTAAAATTTAATTCTTTTCCAACTACAATTCCTTCTGTCTGATTAAATTCAAATCCATGACTCCAATCAACAGTTTCATTTCTAAAACATTTGCCTATTGCGAAAAATTTTGCCGGAATATTTTTTTTATCAAGTTCTGCTAATCTGTGTGCAGACAGACAAGTAGTGTGTGTTCTCAACACTGCTCTCTTTGCATCTTCTTCATTCCAATCATATTGCCAACCTTTGCTTCCATCAACACCTTTTTCATGACTTTCTTTTATCATCTTCACTAATTTTTTATCCGGCAATTCTTTTTTCTTATTTATAAAAAAAGTATCTTGCATTTCTCTTACAGGATGGTCTTGTGCAGTGAATAGAGCATCAAAATTCCAGAATGAACTCTGAATAACATTTCCATTCATTTCTTTAAATCCCATATCTGTCCAAACTTTTCTGGCATAATCTATTGCTTGATTTACAAAATGTCTTTTTCCCCCATTTATTGAGGGCAGCTGAGAAGTTACATCATATCTTCTGAATTTCTTTCCTTTCCATGCTGATTCTTTTTCCAGAATTTTTGGAGTAATTGCTTCTATCAACTCTCCAATTTTTTTATCTGATTTTAAAATATCATCTCCAAGAGGAGTAATATTAATTTCAATCTTTTCTTCATCTTTTATTAAGATTATATTTTTTCTTTTTTCTAAAGATTTTAACGCGTATAATTGTTCTGGAGTTAATGAATCATATTCTACAGGAAGCAATTCTAAAAATAATTCTTCAAGACTTTTTTTTGATATTTCCTCTGTTCTTCCTGTTAAGGAAATTTTTCCATTGTTCAATTCAACTAATGCCTTTTTTTTAAGAGCACCTATGGAAGCTTTGAATTCTTCATCAGACAGAGAACTTTGTTTTTGAGCATCTTCAAGTTTTAAAATTCTCTTTTCATTAAGCAAATGCAAAAGTCTTCTTTCAGGTAATCCTTTCTGTTTGTATAATGCCCCATTAATCCCAACTTCAATTATTTTCTTTCTTTCTTTAGCAAGAGTTATAATTTTCTTATTTTCAAGATATTCTAAGGCTCTTAAAACAGATGTTTTATCTAATTTAGAATTTCTTACTATCTTATCAATATCTTTTTCTTTTAGATAAGGAAGAATTTTTCTTTCATTTGGGCTTAGGGATTCTATCAATCTTTCTGTCATTATGAAAATTCTCCAAAATTTTTATTTGTGCTGAACGATAGTTCTGTCATTTTATTCTAAATATTTCTAAAGAATAGGCATTAAAAAAGGTTTTTAATCATATTTGTCGGCATTCCCAAGACTAATCCAAGCGATTTCAAATCGTGTATATTTCTCATATTTTTTGGATTTGGGATTATAAATTTCATTTCCAATTTGTTTTTATTGCATATTCTTATATTCTGCATAATTCTTGATAAAATCCTTGATTTATGTTTTCCTTCTGAAACTAAAATTTCATCAAAATTTATCCCTATTGCAACATCATTCTTTTTTGCAAGTTTAGCTAGGATATGATTTAATCCCGAATTTCTCTGCTTTTGAAAATCTCTTCTAACTGCCTGATTTAATAGCAGAATGTTTATCTTTTCTTTTTCAAGAATCTTCCTATTTAATTCATCATCTTCTGAAGAAAATATAATTTTCTTGTCTTGATTTTCTTTTATCAGCTTTCTTGCTTTGTCAAAATTATTCTCTTGAATTATTATTTGTTCCATTAGAAAAATAAGATAATAGAATTTATAAAATTAGTTAATTATTCCAAAATCTGCTCTGTGCTTCTAAACTATCTTCAATGGAATTTAATCCTTTTACTTTTCTATATTCATTAATTATTCTTTTTCCTTCAAGAGTAATTTTTGGTGTAAATCTCTTCCCAAGCTCCTTAAATTCCATTAATCCTACTTTCATTGCAGGAGGTAGTGGTTTGTTTGAACCACATGTAACTATACCTATATACCTTGTTGCTTCATCTTCTACTCTCATTAACATCTCTTTAGTCATTTCATATAACTTTTTTTCTTTATCTTTTTTATTTTTCTTCTGCCTGAAGATTGATTCAATTTTTTCATAATTTAAATTAATATACCCACAAATAAAATCAACCGTTTTTTTCTTTTGATTTGCTTCTTCATCAATCCTTGTATATTCTTGCTTAGCAATTTGTTCTAACATAAAATTATCTGTTCTTTTTTATTTTTAAGGATTATTGTTTTATCCAGAAATAATTGTTCCTTTAAACTTTTCGCTGTTCAATAAATTATCTAATTGTTTCATATCTTTGCCAAGGATATAGGTTGTTATTTTATGTTTCATGATTATTTTTGAAGCGTTTTGATCAAGAACAAAATGCTGTCCTGGTTTGAAGCTTAATTTGCTTGCTAAATTATCAAAATCTTTCCATGAAATTTCAGGAATAAACTTTGCATCTTTATGCTCTTTTGGATTTTTATTATACAATCCAGAAACATCTGTTAAATTAATAAAAGAACATCCAATATGTTTTGCTATATCTGCTGCTGTTGAGTCCGAAGTTTGATTTGGCTTGTATTCAAGAGCTCCGCAAAAAATAACATCAAACTTATTTACATATCTTTTTAGCTCTCTCATCTTATGCGGAATTCCTCTTTCCTGATTTTGATTAAAAAAATAAGACATAAATCTTGCATTCATTCTTGTGGCAGATATTCCTGCAAAACTTTGGAAGTTCTCGCTCATTCCAATCTCGCGAAGAGCATAAATATATTTTCGTGCAATGCTTCCCCCGCCACAGACAATAATAAATTTGTATTTTTTTGTATTCTTTAAAATAACTTTCTTAAATTCCCTGAGATACTTTACACTTATATCATCTGGAATTATCAGGCTTCCGCCTAGACTAAGAACAATCACCTTTTTCATATTAAAAATAAGGAAAATGTATTTTTATATTTTGGGATTAAAAAAATTTATAATGTTCTTTGATATTGAATATGAATGGCATATAATAAAGAAGAAATTAATCGATTACTAAAAGGGAAAAGGCATAAAGGAGAAGAAGATTTGCTTATTCATCAACCAGATGGAACTAAAGCCTGTGCTGGATGGGAATTAACTCAAGGCTATCATCTTGTTGATTTAAAAAAGAAAAGAGAATTAACTGATGCAGAACTTATGAGCTCTGCTTATAAAGAATTAGAAAAAAGAAAGAAGAATTACAGCAAATAATATTTTATTTTACTGTGAATAATTTATCATCATGCACATCAAAAATATCCAATCTTACCCCAGAATCAAGCCAGCCATGAGCATAATTTAATGCTGCAAAAGCATTTACAAAATCTTTCTCCTCTTTGAAGTGTTTTGCATCAGAAAGATAATTTTCTACCATTTCAATTATCTCTTTTGCATAATCCTCTTTACCTTTAATTATATGCTTCTTTACTTCTTTAAGAGCCACGGATGTTATTTTGAAGTATTTTTCAAGTTTTTCTTTGGTTATTTCGTTCTGCATTTTTATAGGAAAATTTGCTTATTTATAAAAGTTTCAAGTCTTATCATAATATTTAAATATAAGATTCTTTTCTCATTATTATGAAAAGGGGAAGGAATAAATTATTTGTAATTTTGGGAATTTTTATTATAAGTTTGTTAATTGTAAGTGTAATTATAACTGCTGCAGACAATGGGGAGATTGTTGCTGAAATTCAAGATAAACTTTCTGACACAGCTTATGAATATGTAGAAAATTTTGCACAAGAAAAGGGGATAAATCCTGAAGAAATAAATAATATTACTGAAGTAGATTTTAATTCTCTGCCAAAAGAAGTAAATATAGAGAATGTGAATGATGCTAATCTTGCTATTTATCAAATTGATTATAATATTTCTTCAGAAGAACAGGATAAAATATTTGTAATTACTTATGCTGTTGAACAGCTTAAATCCCAAGGAGATTTAATAATTTCACAAGACAAGAGAGAATTCCTTAACTTTGGATTTAATCGAGAAAAAAATAGTTCTGGATTCCTGGAAACTGCAACAGGAGTAGAAGGCAGTTCTGAAAAAGGATATGTTATGATGAGAGAAGGAAGTATTACTGGAATATCCACTAATTTAGAAATAATCGATGGAGAAGGTAATTTAGAAATTATTATTTATAAAAATGGAGAAAAAATCTCCTTTGGAAACACCTTTGTAATAGATTCTGCAGGGATAAAAGAAGATTATGATATTCAATCAAAAGATACGATTTCCTTTGAACCAGGAGATACAATTTCTTTGTATGTTCAGTCTTCAGAAGGCATTTTCTGGAAAGATGTAACAACTCTTGTTGAAATTACAACTCATTAGAAATGTTTTTAAATTGTTAACAACTCCTTAAAAAATGAAAGAAGGCAAAACTAAAATTATAATTCTGTCATTGATTATTATAATTGTCTTATTATTGGGAATTGTGGGGTATATATTTTTGGTACAACCTGCATTAAATGGACTTGTAGTCCTTGGACAAAATCAGGGAGTTCAATATGCAATTTTAACAATTGCACAACAAGCAGCTACATGCCAACCAGTTCCATTACCTATTGGGAACAATCAGACATTGAATATAATTGCAGTCGATTGTTTAACCCAACCAGCGCAATAAAATATTTCCCTCTTCATTTCTTTTTTTGAAATATCTCTTTATTGCTTTATGCATTCTGAGTTTATTTGACGCCCAAACTAGAACTTCATTCTCATCTTTTTTAATATCTTCTTTTGGATTGAAAGAGTATTTCTTTAATAATAAATGTCTATCTTTATACTTCCTATCCTTTATATCGCCATGCCATAAGTGGAATAATATTCCGGGAGTATAACTGATACTTTTTTTTACTCTTTTGTATATTTCATCTTTCCAACTTTCCATATCATTTAAAATTTTTTCTGGAAAATGGGAAATTATTTTTTTATAATTACAAAATGCACTTATGTTGCTGATATCTCCTGAACCAAGAATAAGTTTATCATAAAATCCGATATCTTCAAAAATTTCTTTTCTTGCAGCCCAAGCCATTCCAGGTCTCCCACTATTATAATCCCCCTTTTCTTGAAACTTATATCCTACACTATGCCTCTTTTGATTTTCCAATTCTCCAAATTCTATTTTGTCTAAACTTATCTCATTTGGTTTTTTATTTTTTGAAAGTTTTACAGAAACAGAAAAAGGCTGCACAACATTATATTTATTTAATAGTTCTGATGTTTCTTTTACCCAGTTATCATTTGCAAAGATAATATCACAATCCACCCACGCAATTTTGTCGCAATCTTTTGGCAAATGTTTTAATCCAATATTAAGCAATCTTTCTCTTTGCCAAAAAATATTATCTTTTTCTGTTCTTAACCGAATCAAAATATCTGCATCATCTCTATCTAATTCAAAAGGCATATTCCCATATGCAAGTTCAACAGTTAATAATTTTAATCCCTGTCTTTTAGAACATTCCCTGAAAATTTTATAATTTTTTATTTTATTCTTGTAACTTAAGGGATTAAAAAAAGTTGTAAGCCCCCAAAAACTCCCTGTTAATTTCTTTTTAAATTCCGGAACTTTTGCAAAATTTTCTTTGTTCATAAACATTTCTCATATACAAATATTATAAATTTATATATCTTACAAAACTTTAAATATATCCTTGATTTACTTACAGAAGAGAAGCTAAAAAAGATGGTGTATAAAAAATATATAAAAAGAAACGGAAAACTTTATGGTCCTTATACCTATCACAGCCGTAGGGTAAACGGAAAAGTTATCTCTGAATATCGCGGAGCGAGTAATAACTTTAATTACAAAAATGTTTTTGTCTTTGTTTTTGGAATTCTTGCATTAATCCTTTTAGCATTTTTCTTTTTTAATCTAAACGGAAAGATTACAGGATATGCTTTGTCTGAACCAAATATTAATTTGAGCAATGAAACAATGATTTATCCTGTAATTTATTTCACTTTAATTTCTAAACAGTCAATAGAGATCCCAGCAGAAATTGAAGAAAAACCCGAAGAAAATGAAGAACTTCCTAGAGAAAATCCAGAATTGGTAATAAATGAATCTGATATAAATAAAACTATTATTGAAATCCCTGAAAATGCAACTGAAGAATTTTTTAATGAAACTGCAGAAAATGAAGAACTCCCAATAGAACCAGAGGAAATAATTAATAATTCTGTAGAGGAAACTATAAATGAAGAGAATGCAACACAAGAAATAACTGAAGACGAAGAGGAATCAATTGAAGAAGAAACGCAAGAGACAATTCCAGAACAATTAGAAGAACCTGCTGAAACGCCATCAGATGAAGAAATTCCTGCTCCTATTACTGGAAATATTATTTCTAAACTATTTAATAGTATTTCAAATTTTTTCCTGGGAATTGTAGTAACTGGAAAAACCATTTCAGAATCTACTGTAGAGATTTATGGAGAAACCTCTTTTGATAATCCTTTTGTGTATCAATTAAAAGAAGGAGAAACTATCCAGCTTGTTCCTGGAAGTGTCAAAACAGATTCTAAATATTTAGATGACAATATCATCAAAATTATTTATCAAGGAAATGAAGTTTTGATTACAACTAATTATTCTGAATCTGCTGAAAATATCTCTATTGGTAATTTAACAAATCAATCCCAATTAATAAATCAATCTCAGGAAATAATTAATCCAATTTCTTTTGATGTAACTCCTTTAAGTAATGAAGAAAAAGAATTTATTTTAGCTACATTTGGAAATGTTTCAATTCAGACTATAAGTTCAAAACTGCACAATGACAGATATGAAATTGAATATCAGTTTGGAGATTATAATATTCAATATTCTTATGATGCAAAGATTAGCACTGAGTCTTTAGCTTTGGAGATGGAAAAAGATAGAATTAGATGGATTAGAAATATAATTAATCAACTTTCTGAAGAAGAAACAACTCCTGAAACAGCACCTCAATTTATCTTAAATTATTCCTTGGAATAATCATTGGACGATTAATTATTGGATTTCTTGGAATAGGAGGATTTGGTTTTGGGAATTGTGGCTGATTTGTTGCCGCTAACATTTTTTTTATCATAAATCTTGAACCAACAGTATCTGATATAATTGCAGATAAAACAAGATTTCCAACAGCAACTCTGTAAACCCCTTCTGCCTTGGGTATTTTTGAAATCTGTGAAAATTTATCTATCACCCTGTCAATATCTTCTTTGCTTAAAATTATTCCAGTTTCTCTTACTCCCATTGCTCCTGTAACTTTGACTTTTTCATCTGGATTGCTTTCTATAACTCTAACTGCTGGATCTTTTATCAGAGGGTTTATCTTCATTAAATCTATATCAATTCCAGAAGTTGCAACAGGCCTTAAATATTCAAGATGTGAAGGAAGTTTTGGCTCTGGTATCAAAAGAGAAGGCTGCATGATTTGTTGTGTTGCTGGTCTAATAATTGGTTTTGGCTTTATTGCCTTATTTGAAATTAATTCTGGTGTCTTTAACTTAATTTGTTCTTTTTTTTGAGGAACAATTTTTTTTCGTTTCTTTTCTTCTTTTAATTCAATTATTTCCTGAAGTTTAATTATGTCTTTCTTTGCAGATTGTCGAATAAGTTCTTCTGTAAATTTTATAAGAAAAAATCTCTTGAATTCATTTGAGAATGTATTTTCCATACTAAACACCTATCTTTCTCATTTGTTGATTTTTTAACGGCTCTGTAACTGGTTTTTCTATTGTCCTGTTTCCTAACTGAGGAATTTGTACTCTTGCAGGAGGTATTTGCGGCATTGGTGCTGGAGCTACTTCCCTATTTGGAGCTGGCATTTCTTCAGGCACTCCTTCTTCTCTTTTTTCATGAAGTAGAATTAATCCCTTTGCAATTATTTTATTTTGTTCCATAAGTCCATTTAATTTTTCAACAACTTCTTTATTTTCATTTTTTTCCGGCTCTCTTTCGGCGAGAGTTTTTGCAGAAATCTCAAATAATTCTAAAAGTTTGGAAATTTGTCCTGAAAGATTATCAAATTTTACAACAAGATTAGTCATTACTTTTTGCAACGAAACAAAATTTTCAACTAAAATTTTCTCTATGCTTACTTTTTCTTGTACTTTCACTGGAGGAATTTTATTCTTTTCTTCAATTATCTCATCTCTTTTTGCCATGTATTTTAGAGGGTTTTTTTGTTTATAAAATTTTGTGATATCGTCTAAAAGATGTCTAATTTTTCTTCATCTTTTTCTAGATTATCAACGCCGTTTATTGCAGGACTTTCTTCTTCATTTTCTAATTTTACAATCTCTTCTTTTACTCTTTCAATTTCACTTGATTCCCAATCTTGTTTATTTTTTTCTGTATTTACTTCCGCAGAATCGCTCGGTTGATATTGCCTTGGCTCCTGTCCTGTTGCCTTTTCAATCTCTGCAATATAATCTGAAATCTCTTTTGCCATATCTGCATTTACACTTATGCTATCAATTCCTTTCTCTACCAAGAATTTTACCATCTCTTTTTTGCTTCCTGCTTGTCCACATATACTTGTTTCTACATTGTTTCTTTTGCAAACTCTTATAACAAATTCTAATTGATGCAATACAGCAGGATGCATTTCATTGTAAAGATGTTGAACCTTTTCATTTCCTCTGTCAACAGCAAGAATGTATTGTGTCAAATCATTTGTTCCGAATGAAATAAATTTAATTCCTTCTTCACATAATTCTTTTATTAATTGAACTGCTGCAGGAGTTTCTACCATTATACCTAATTTAACATCTGTAAAATTTATTTCTTCCAATAATTTTTTTACTTCCCTAACTTCTTCAACAGAAATTATCTGCGGCATCATAACACCTATTTTTTTCTTGTTGGCTGCGACTTTCTTTAATGCATTTAATTCTGCTTTTAATACCTCTGGATTTTTTATTCCAAATCTAATTCCATGCATTCCTAACATAGGATTTAATTCTATTTGTTCTGGAGCTCCTTCTAAATTTTGAAATTCATCTGTTCTTATGTCTGATGTTCTTATCCAAAGCTCGTCAAAGAATTTAGCAATTCCAGAAACTCCTTCAAAAATTATATTTTCATAATCCTCTATTTTTTTATTTTTCAAGAAATAATTTGGATGTTTTCCTGATTCTGCAATTATTCCTTCTAGTCTTGTCAATCCAACATGTCTTATTCCTGTTTTTGATGCTCTTTCCGCAAAAGTCGGCAAATCAACAATGACTTTTATCTTTGTTTTTGTTTTGGTACTAACAGGAAGAATATCTTTCTTTTTTGTTTCTGCAACTTTTCCTTTGTATATTTTTCCAGAAGAGCCATCTACAGTTATTATTTCTCCATCTTTTAACTTGAAGGTTGCTTCTCTGGTTCCTACAACAGCAGGAATTCCCATTTCTCTTGAAACAATTGCTGCATGAGCTGTCATTCCTCCTTCATCTGTTACAATTGCAGAACATTTTTGCATGCTAACTACCATATCTGGATTTGTCATCTTTGTGACTAAAATATCTCCAGTCTTTATTTTATCCAAATCAGCTAAATCTTTTATTATTTTTATTTTTCCAGAGCCTATTCCTGGAGAAGCACCAAGCCCAGTAAGAATAACTTCCCCTTCAATTTCTTTTCCTTCTCCAATTTTTTTCCCTATAGTTGTAATCGGACGAGTTTGAACAATATAAATTTCCTCTCCTTCAATTGCAAATTCTATATCCTGTGGTTTTTTATAATGAGCTTCTAATCTCAACAAACTTTCTGCTAATTTTTTTATTTCATATTCTTTTAGAACTTGTTGTTTTGATTTTTCTTCTCTTAATTTTACTGTTATCTGTCCTCCACCAGAATCTCTTACAACTGCAGTTTTTTTGTCAGAAATTTTTCTATCTAATATTTCCAGTTCTCTTGATATTACATATTTGTCTGGAGTTATTGCACCAGAAACAATTCCCTCTCCTAATCCAAATACTGCTTCTATAATTATATTTTCTGTCTGATTCGTTGGGTCTTGTGAAAATCCCACACCTGATTTTTCAGAATCAATCATTCTTTGAACCACAACTGCAAGACTTGCTTTTATATGTTCAAATCCTTTTTTATGGCGGTAATAAGTTGCTCTTGATGTAAATAAAGAAGCAAAACATTTTTTTATGCTCATCAAAAGTTCTGTTTTCCCCTTTACATTTAGAAATGTTTCCTGCTGTCCTGCAAAACTTGCTTCTGCTAAATCTTCTGTTGTTGCAGAACTACGAACAGCTACAAAAATTGGCTCTGATGTTTTTAAAATTTCAAGAACAGTTCCCTTAACATTTTTTATATTATTAGTATCAAGCATCTCATAGGACTCAATAATTTCTTCCTGCATTTCTTTCGGCATATCTGCTTTAATAATTAAATTTCTAATTTCTTCTGTTACTTGATTTAATTTTTTTGTATCCTCATAATCCCATCCTTCTAAAATATTTTTAATCTGTTCTTTTAATCCTGCCTTTTCTATAAAATAATCATATGCTTGTGCTGTCACTACAAATCCAGGAGGTACATTTACTTTTGTGTTGTACATTTCTGCAAGATTTGCCCCCTTTCCGCCAGCAACGCTTCCAGAACTTTTATTTAATTCAGAAAACCATTTGACAAAATCTATCTTCTCCTCTTTATTCATAAATAAGAAAATAGAATATAGTTAATAAATATTTTGATAAGAATTATTCGCTTTCAATATAATTCTTACCATCATAGACAAATACTCTTAAAGGTTTTTTATCCAAAGTTGTTGTAAATCTATCTTCTTGAATCCATTTTACCTTACCCTCATTTTTATTAAACATTACTGTTCTAAGATAAGTTCCATCCCCTTTATTCACAAAGATATAATCTTGATTATAAGCCTCTATTTTAACATCTTGCAATCCATCCCCAGTCAAATCTTTAACTTCTTTTACATTTGGACCGCAACCTATTCCTAATAAAATTAAACTTGTATATAGAATATTTCTTAATTTCCCCATAATCCTATCATAAATTATCCTTATTTAAACATTTCTTTTTTAAAACTAAGAATTATTCGCTTATAGCACATACAGGACAGGATTCAATTGCTTCTTTAACACAAGGCAATTTTTTCTGGGCTTTGACAAACGCCTTTCCATCTTTTCCCATTGCAAAAACTTCCTTACACAAAGAAGCACAAAGTCCACATCCAATACACTTCTCTTTGTCTATTTTCACCATTTTATTTTTTAGATAAGTAAGTTTATAAATATTAATTTTTTAGCTAATATATGATTGGATGGATAGTTTTGGGAGTTGTTGCGTTGGTAGCATTTATTTTCTTTGTTTATTTCAATAGATTTGCTATACTTGGAAACAGGATTGATAATTCTTTAAGCCAAATTGATGTTCAACTAAAAAGAAGAGCAGATTTGATTCCTAATCTTCTTGAAAGTGTTAAGGGATATATGAAACACGAAAAAGGGATAATCAAAGAAGTTACTGATGCAAGAAAAGCATTGGTAAGCGCAGGAAATATTGAAGGAAAAGTAAAAGCAAATGACAAGCTTGAATCTGCATTAAAATCAATCTTTGCTCTTGCTGAAAATTATCCAAATCTTAAGGCAAATGAAAATTTCCTTGAGTTACAGAGAGAATTAACTACAACAGAAGACAAAATTGCATATTCAAGGCAGTATTACAATGATAGTATTCTTTCCTACAATGATTTGTGCAAGACATTTCCTGGAGCTTTGTTCGCAAAGATTTACGGCAAGAAGCCAAGAGAATATTTGCAGATTACTGCTAGTGAAAGAAAGAATGTTGAAGTTAAGTTCTAAGATGGAAAAAAATTATTCTGATAACAAAAAATACAGCTTACCTGAACGGGTGGCTCACGAGCTTGCTGGTTTATATTTAAAAGATTCATTAAAAAAAGGAAAAACTATTGAGATTCCTAGCTTAGGTATTATAATAAAACCAGAAGATTGCGGATATAATCTTAAGGAATAATAAAAATTAATCTAAAGTTTTATTAATTCATTTTTTGATAATTCTTTATGTTAGATGAATTGTTTATGATAGAAGCTTTAAAAGAGGCTGAAATATCTTTAATTCAAGGAAATTATCCTATTGGGTCTGTTATTGTTTTAGATAACCACATAATATCTCGAGGGCAAAATTTAGTGAAATCTTCTAACGACAAACTTGCTCACGCTGAATTTAATGGGATACAGCACTGCAAAGATTTACTATTAAAAAAAGAAAATAGGGGGAGGGCGACTCTTTATACAACTTATTCTCCTTGTCCAATGTGTTTTGGTGTAATTGTACTCTATCATATCGGAAAAATTGTTTGGGGTACTGATTTAGATAATTCTGGAGCAGTTTACTTTAATAATTGTTTACCAGAATTCTATAAAAACACTCGAAAAAAAATTGAAATTGTTGGACATGTCTTGGAAGATAAATGTAATGAACTAATTTTAAAGTCTGGAATTGAAAGATTAAAAAATCGTGTTTAGCAATTTCCTTCTTCAAAACTCTTAAAAACTCTTTCTCATTTCCTATTTTATGGTAGAAGAAGTACATCGAATAGATTTCCGAGATCAGATATCAAGAAATAAAACAAAATCTGTTTTTTTAATGATTAGTGTTTTTGTAATTCTTGTTGTCTTGGGATGGGCAATTTCAAACGCCTTTGAGCCAGGATATTTCTTTATGATTATGATTTTTTCAATTATTTTTTCATTGAGTTATCTTTTAATTAGTTATTATAATTGTGATAAAATTGCTCTGGCTAGTGTTGGTGCTAAACAAATTAGAAGAGAAGGAGAACACAAACAATATTATGATTTAGTTGAGGGACTTACTCTTGCTTCAGGACTTCCTATGCCGAAAGTTTATGTCATGCCTTCAAGACAGATTAATGCTTTTGCATCTGGGAGAAATCCTGCTAATTCTGTAATTTGTGTAACAGAAGGGGCATTGGAAAAACTTGATAAGAAAGAACTTGAAGGGGTTCTTGCACACGAGCTTGGACATATAGGGAATTATGATATTAGATATATGACTCTTGTTGCTGTTATGGTTGGAATGATTTCAATTATTTCTGAAATATTTTTGAGAAGCTTATGGTTTAAGAGCGGGAATAATGATAACAATAAGGGAAATGCAATATTCATGCTGATTGGAATTCTCCTTGCAATCTTGGCTCCAATTGTTGTTTATTTTGTGCAGTTAGCAATTTCAAGAAAAAGAGAATTTTCTGCTGATGCAACTGCTGTTAAATTCACGAGATATCCTCCTGGACTAATTGGTGCTTTAAAGAAAATAAAAAATGAAAATAATCCAGAAAAGAAGATTAACAAGGCAGTTGCTCCATTATTCTTTGCAAATCCATTCAAAGATATAGGAAGCACACATCCTGCAATTGAAAAAAGAATTAATGCACTTGAAAAAATGTAATATTTTATAAATCTCTTCTACTTTTTTTTGTTATGGGATTTATAAGAGGCGGACTTTTAGTTATTGCATCTGTTTTATTCTTTTTGTCTTTATTTGCATTAATTCTTACAGGAATTTTGTATTCTTCATTGCAATACGAAAATTTTGAATCAAAAGCAGTTTCTGTTGCTAATGAACTTTTAATAGAAAAGATTAATCTCACAAATTATACCCAAAATATCTCCCCCATGATTCAGTCATATTGCATTAATAATTCTGATTATGTTTTTAGTTATCAAGGATATACTTTTGATATTCCCTGCGACAAAGCAATACTCGGAAGCGAATTTTTAATTAATGAAGTTGTTAAGGATTTAATCAGAGGGATATATTATTCAGATTATGACTGCAACTTTTTAGATTGTTTTGGAAAATCACAAACCCCTTTATTTCTCGCGTCTGAAAAATCATATAATTACCTTGGAGGAAAAGTTTATTTAATTTTAATCATTTCTTTAATCCTACTAATTGCTATATTCTTACTGGCTGAGAAAAAAACTAACGCCTTACTTTTATCTGGCATTCTTATTCTTATTTCCTCTTTATTATTTTTAAAGCTAGACATTTGGATTTCTTTAATTTCTAATAAGATGGTTTCCCAATTCGTAGGAATTTTCTTCTCACAGGCATTTAACGTCTCTATTAAAATTTTAATTATTGGTGTCTTATTCTTTATTTCTGCAATTATATTTAAAATGTTTAGGGTGGGATTTTTTATTTCGGAGCTAATAGAAAAATTAAAAGGAAAAAGCAAAGAGATTAAGAAAGAACCAATTGTTAAAAAAGAAATAAAACCTACTAAAAAAACTAAATCCAAATAGTTTTTATAGGTATTTTTCTGATTAATGCTATGTGCAAATTATGTGAAACAAATCCAGTTTATGAATTTACTAACAAGAGAAAACTATGCAAAAATTGTTTTATAAATTATTTCCATAAGAAAGTTTTATACTCTATAAGAAAATTTGGAATGATTAAACAAAAAGATATTGTTGGATATAATAAGGGGAATGATTTGAAAGGGATTGTTCTTGAAAATATACTCTTCTTCCTATCAAAAAAATCTGGATTTCAAATTGTAAAACTCCCAAATACAACAGCGACTAAAATTACAGTGGATTCATCTATTGATTCTGAATCAGAAGAGATTGTTAATATCTTAATTAAAGGGGATTCTTCTAAATTAAAACAAGATTTGCCTATTGAAGGAAAAAAAATCAAACCACTTTATTTATTTTCAGATGAAGAAATCTTGCTTTATGCTAAGATTAAAAATTTGAAATTTAAACAGGAAAAGAAAAAAGAAAATAAAATAAGCAGTTTTGTTAATGAATTAGAAAAGAAACATCCGGAAGTAAAAAGAGCTGTTGTTAATAGTCTGTTAGAATTGTATAAATAAATTATTTCTTTCCGTAATTCTTTGAGAATCTTTCAATGAACTTTCTTGCTTCTTCATTTTCCTTCTTGACTTGTGTTATAGAGAAAACAGGAGTTCCATCTCTTACCTTTTTTTCTGTTCTTGCGTATAATCTTAATAAGTCATTCATTTTCATCTCTAATAAAATTTCTTCTTTTGAAAGAGATGCTATTTTTTTTGCACTGGTGATTAATGAACCAAGACTCATAAATTTGAATATATCATTTTCTAACTTTGCAATTATTGTTCCGTATGCTAATGAAATTCCAAATTCTATTTTTTGATTAAACATCTTGTTATGTTCATTTAATATTTTCAGAATTGTCTCTGCAGATTCAAGTGCTGTTTTTTCATTTTTGAATGTTTTTGTTTTTATTGGAGCAAAAATAAAGAAAAGATAATCCTGATTTTCATAAGTAACTGCTTTTTTATCTTCTGCCTCTTCTATTATTTTACCAATTGAATCTGAAGCACTTCCTCTTCCAGATTTTTTTTCTTTTAAGTCTTTTATCTTAACACAAATTATACTTGCATCCTGCTTCTCTCCTTTGATTGAAAGAGAAAGTTCTGCTTTAGTTTTTCCCCCTTCTCCTAAAATAAAATCTTCATTAGAATTTTTTTTTACTACTTTCTTTTCTCTATGCATCATGCGCCCGAAAAAAGGTCTTTTGTATATTTTTTTAAAGAAGAAAAATGCAATAAATCCCAATACCAAAATCAAAAAAGTCCAAAATAAAATTCCAAAAGAAATTCCAGATATTTCTTTTACCCCTATAGTATTTCCTGTAAGACTCATCTTTTCGCTTAAATTATCATCTCCATCAGTAATACTAATTTGATATTCTCCATCTGGAGCTCTTAAGAAATATTTTTTGCTTTCTCCAATCTCTAATGTTACATCTAAATTCAGAGGAGTATCTCCTACTTCTATTAATAAAGTTTTATTATAAAGCACATTTCCTATGTTAGTAACTAAAATTGTTTTATTAATTATTTCAATAGTTGCATCTTCATTTTCTTTTATTCTAAAATTTCCTTCTGCTGTTAATTTGTTTGAAACTGAAAAAACTTTCCATTCTGCAGGGGGTTCATTAGTTTTAATAAAATATTCAAGGGATTCATCTGTAGGAATCTCTATCTGCTGTAATATCTTATCTGCTGAATCTTTGATTGTTAAAAATGCAGTAGAATTTATCGAATCTCCTGTTTGATCATGCAAAACTGATTTAATCTTAACAGAACTTCCAGGCATTATTTCTTTGCTTTCTAATACTAATTCAAGATTTGTTGGAACCTGTTTTATCACTATATTATATACCGCAGTTCCTTTGTTTGTAATTGTTCCTTCATTGTCCTGTTCATATGCTCTTAAATTGATAAAATAATTTCCGGCTCTCAAATCTTTCGGCAAAGAAATATTCATACTAAAAAATCCATCATTAATTGTTCCAAATTGAGTTATGTTCTGATTTATATCTCCTGTGGTTATTGAAGACTCTACAAGTCCATTAGAATTTTCTCCATTTTCTCTTGTAATTTTACCACTTAATGTTATAGATTCTCCAGAATCAAATTCGTTTCTTTCTAAATTTCCTGTTATAGTCAATATATCTGAAATCTTAAATTCATCACTTAATGCAAAATCAGAACCAAGCAATGCTTTTACTTTACAAAATCCCTTGCTTCCACCAATTATATTATCTTTCAAAACTAATTCTGGATTCATAGATTTTTCTCCTCCAGCAACAAGATTTACTCCGTCAGTGTAAAAATTTATTTGTGAACCATTACATATCAATCCCATTTGGAAAATTCCAGAAGTTCCACTTAATGTTTTTATTGTTACTGGAACAAAAATACTTTCCCCAAGGTTATATGAGGATTTTAACTCACCATTAAAAATTATTTCTGCTGAAATGAAGGAACTAAATAAGACAACTAAAAACAACAAAATTATACCTCTTTTCATCTTATTTTCTCCTCTTAAAAGAAGTAAATTATTATTTATAAATATTTGTTCAATTTAACAGATTTTATAGAGGATAGATTAACTAACAATATATTTGTCTAAAATGTCTATTGCGTCATCAATTGCACCACAATACGCTTCGTAATGAGTTGGTTGTCTTTCCACTTTTTTATTTGAAGCCCTTCCGCCCCCACTTTTACTCAGATAATTTAGATAATATTCTTTTACTTTTTCTTCTAATTCTTTTTTTATCTTACTTGCTTCTTCTTTATTCATCTTATCTTTTAATATCTAATTTATTTTTAAGGATTTATGTAATAAAAGGTTATTTTTGAGAATGTTTAAAAATAAATAAAGCTTATCTTTAATATGAAAAAGGGAATGGTTGTTAATCCTTGGGAAGTTGCAGGAGATATTGATTATGGAAGATTAGTCAAAGAATTTGGAGTTAGTTTAATTTCTGATTCAATGCGAAAAAATTTAAATTCCCTTCATCCACTAATCAGAAGAGGTTTGTATTTTTCTCACCGCGACTTTGATAAATGGCTTGAAGCAAAATCCAAGGGGAAAAAGGTTTCTGTGATTACAGGAAGAGGTCCTTCTGATAAAATGCACATTGGACATCTAGTTCCTTTCCTTGTGGCTAAATCCTTACAGGAAGAATTTGACTGTGAAGTATTTATTCCTATATCAGACGATGAGAAATTTTATGTTAAAAAAAATCTTTCATTTGAACAATCTATAAAATTTTCAGAAGATAATATTCTTGACTTAATTGCTTTGGGTTTTAAGCCCGGAAAAACTTTTATTTTTGAAGACTTTGTCTATACAGACATATACAAATATGCTGCCCAAGTGGCAAAGAGAATGACTTATTCAACAGCAAAAGCATCTTTTGGATTAACGCCTGAAAAAAATATTGGATGGAGTTTTTATCCTGCTATGCAAGCGGCTCATATATTATTTCCCCAATTTAAAAAAGGAAAGCATATTTCTGTAGTCCCAGTTGCTATAGACCAAGACCCATTTATAAGATTGACAAGAGATATCTCCCAAGACTTTAATTTTGAAAAACCTGCTGCACTTCACGCAAAATTCCTGCCTTCACTTTTGGGAGAAGCAAAAATGAGTTCTTCTGATTTGGGAAATACAGTCATTTATCTTTCTGACTCTCCAAAAGAAGTTGAAACAAAAATAAAAAAATATGCTTTTTCTGGAGGCAGAGATACATTGGAAGAACACAGGAAAAAAGGCGGAAATCCGGATATTGATGTTTCTTTCCAATACTTAAAATTCTTTTTTGAGCCAGATGACAAAAAATTACAGAAGATTCATGATGATTATAAATCAGGAAAAATGCTTACTTCTGAATTAAAAAATATTTTAATTGATAAAATAAATTCATTCTTGAAAGAACATCAGAAAAAAAGAGAAAAAGCAAAGAAAGAAGTTGATAAATTTCTTCTTAAATCTTAGAATAATTAATTTTATAAAATACTCTCATCTATCTTATTCATGAAGATCTTGTTATTGCATACAGATTATATTAAATTCAAACCTTTGAAAAAAGCATTGAAGAGTATCGGAGAACTTTCTGAAAAAGAAAAAGGAGAAAAGTCTGTTAAAGAGGCTTTGGTTGTTTTGACTGCTGTTGAAAAACAAGATAAAGATGTAAAGAAAGTTGTGGAAAAATTTGTTGAAAATGTTGCGGATGTTGCTAAGCAAGTTAATACTGAAAAGATTGTTCTTTATCCTTATGCTCATTTATCAAAAGATTTGGCTTCTCCTGAAATTGCAATTAAAGTTCTTGAAGAATCAGAAAAAGAATTAAAGAAAAAATTTGATGTTGTTCGGGCTCCTTTTGGATATTATAAAGAATTTGAATTAAAAGTTAAGGGACATCCATTATCTGAATTAAGTAGAGAGATAAGTGTTGAAGGCGGAAAAGAAGAAATTTATGATTATAAAAAATTGCTGAATGAAATCTCCAAAACTAAACTTGATACTTCTAAACTAAAAGATAATGATCATAGGATTATTGGACAACAGATGGATTTGTTTTCTTTTTCTGAAGTTGCTCCTGGAATGGTTTTTTGGCATAATAACGGACTGGTAATAAGAAATGAATTGATTAATTTTTGGAGAGATGAACATAGAAAAGCAGAATACAAAGAAATTTCAACTCCACAGGTTATGGATAAGAGACTCTGGCAGATTTCGGGACATTGGGAAAAATATAAAGAAAATATTTTTTTAACAGAATATGAAAAAAGACAATTTGCAGTAAAGCCAATGAATTGCCCTGGTGGAATGCTTGTTTATAAAAATAAACCAAAAAGTTATAAAGAATTACCTTTGCGAGTTGGAGAATTGGGAATTGTGCACAGATTAGAACTTTCAGGAGTTCTTGGAGGTTTATTTAGAGTTATACAATTCACACAGGATGATGCGCATATTTTTTGTACAGAAGAACAACTTGAAGAAGAAATTTTTGCAATAATGAATCTTATTGATATGTTTTATAAGAAATTTAATCTCCAATTTGATCATGTTGAACTTTCCACTCGCCCAGCAAAAAGAATTGGGAGCGATAAAATATGGGACAAAGCAGAGAAGCTTCTTGAAAATGCATTAAAGAAAAAGAAAATGAAATATAAAATTAATAAAGGCGATGGAGCTTTTTACGGGCCTAAAATTGATTTTCATGTTAAAGATTCACAAGGAAGAACCTGGCAACTTTCTACTATACAATTAGATTTTGCAATGCCTGAAAGATTTGAATTGGAATATACTGATAAGGATAATAAAAGAAAACCACCTGTAATGTTACATAGAGTTATTTATGGAAGTATGGAAAGATTTATTGGAATTTTATTAGAACATACAAATGGAAGAATGCCTACTTGGCTTGCTCCCACTCAGGTTAAGGTAATTAATTTTACAGATAGAAATATAAAATCCTGCGAAAAGTTACTAGAGAGACTTAAACAAGAGGGTATAAGGGTAGAAGAAGATTTTAGACAGATTCCTCTTCCAGGAAAAATTAAAGAAGCAGAACTTATGAGAGTTCCTTATATAATTGTTATAGGGGACAAGGAAGAAAAAGAAAAAAAAATTGCTGTGAGAGTTAGGGGAAATAGCAAAATAGAAACAATGCAAACTGAAAAATTTATTAAAGATATAAAAGAAGAAATTAAAGAAAGGAAATAATCATTTTATTCTATATCCTTTCCAAGTACAAGTATATTTACCATTACAACCATCAATATCTGTTAAAACAATTGTATTGCAATGGGGATTATAATAATCTTCTTTTAATTTTCTCTTAATTCTTTCAATAATTTTATTTGGATTTTCTTTCCAATTTTTTTCCTTGAGATTGAGATTTAATTCATGAAACCAAAAACTACGAGCACAATATTCTGTTACTGAATGTTTTCCAATTTTCTTGTTTAAACCTTTTTCATTTTCTATATAGATTTTTATATTTGACATGCCTGACTTATTTAGTTATTATTTATATAATTTATCCTTCAGTATTTATTTAGAAACTTTTTTATACTTTCTTTCTTCTTTATTTAAATGAAAGGAGGTGTGACTAAATGAAAAAGGTGTTTTTGTTTCTCTTTGTTTTTCTGATAACAATTTCACTTGTTTTGGCTGCAAACGAAGGTATTCAGCAAGGAACAGGTAATGGAACCCAGACAGATACTGAAACCCAAAATCAAGGAGAAGGGAGTCAGTTACAAAATCAGATAAGAGTTCAATCAGGTAATTACATAAATTCCAATGGAGAACAAATGCAGATTCAAAATGAGAATCAGTTCAGATTGACTGTGGGAGAAGTAGAAGCTAAATCTGATTTGCAGATAAGTTCAGAATATGATTCTGTACAAAACAGGACAAAGCTAAAGACTCAACTTTCAAACGGAAAAAATGCAGAGGTAAAGATTATGCCTAATACTGCATCAGGAAGGGCTATTGAAAGATTGCAATTAAAAGTTTGCAATACTGAAAATGAATGCTCTCTTGAATTAAAAGAAGTTGGTAATGGGGAACAAACAAAATTAGCTTATGAAGTGCAGGCTAAAAAAGAAGCACGAGTTTTAGCATTATTTAAAACAAAGATGCAAGTACAGGCTCAAATTAATGCAGAAACCGGAGAAGTAATCATGTCAAAAAAACCCTGGTGGGCATTTTTGGCTTCTGAATAAACTTTTATTTTTTATTTTTTATTTTTTATTTTTTTAGTTATCACAACTTTTAAAAGAGGGGAACAGGTAAGATTATCATGAATTCCCATTTTTTGTTAGAAAAATTAGAGTGTTCTGATGAATACAAGAAATTTATGAAAGAAAATCCTTCTGCTTATTTATGTTCTGGGTTTTTTGATATCGGAGATGATAATTCTTCTAATAAATATCATTTTGACTTTTATGTTCCTGAAAGCAGAGATATATTTAGTTTTGCTTTGGAAAATGATATTAAACTAATAAAATTGGAAAGAAATGATGAACAAGCATTAGATAAAGTTTCTATGAAGGATAATTTTGATTTTGACAAAATAAAAGAAAAAATTCTCATTGAAATGGAACTGAAAAAGATAAATAATAAAATTCAGAAAATGCTTTTTTCTCTGCAGAATAAAGATGGAAAAGATTTCTTGCTGGGAACTATTTTTCTTTCTGGATTGGGAATGTTAAAAGTTAATTTTGATATCTCCAACAACCAAATAACTGATTTTGAAAAGAAATCTATTATGGATATGATGAAGATAATTAGGAAGTAATGTCCCCTTCTCACAACCCCGCTTGTTTATCCCTGTCCTTACCTCCGCGAAATCGCTCTCCCACCCCCTGGTTTGTTAATGATAAAGAACTCAACGCATTGTTCAATTGGTGAAATAATTTTACATTATTTTTTATTCACCTTAACTATTTCTTAGCGTAGCGTCGTGTCTGAAAGCCGATGCGGAGCGATTTACTTAATTATTTCTCCACAATGAAATTTATCATCATGCGATTAGCCATACGCTTCGGCTATTACTATTTTATTGCTATAAAATTTATCATCATTCCTGAATTATGGGTTGAGATAATTTTGAATCCTACTTCTTTGAATAATTTATGAATTTCATCTTCTTCAAACAAATAATAATACCTTTTTCCTTTATCTTGCCATCCTATTAATTTTTCTTTCCCCTTTTTCTGATTAAATCTTTTTGAATTAAAATTCCAAACTCCAACAAGAACTTTTGAATTTGGTTTCATTACTCTAAATAATTCTTTAACTGCTTTTTTATGTTCTTTTGGTTTTAAACAATGCAGTGAAGAAATTGAAATACCATAATCAAAAAAATTATCTTCAAAAGGCAGTGCTGTTAACTCTGCGACAAAAAATTCTGCAGGAATTTTTTTATTCTTTGCTTTTTCTTTAGCAAGTTCAATCATTCTTTCAGAAAAGTCAACAAGATACATTTTACCATCTTTTATTTTTGTCAAATGCCTTCCAGAACCAGAACCCATGTCAAGAACTTTTCCAGTGCAATCTTCTAGAAATTTTTCACTCAATTCAGAAGGGATTTTTTTAAATTCATTCCATTCATATGCAATTTTATCCCATACTTCTTGTTGGTTTGGGGTTTTCATTATAAGGGGAAAGAAAGAGGAATTAAAAGGATTTGGTTTCTAGAGAGTTTAATTTTTTTCTTTGCTCATATACTTGTCTAATTGCCATGGTTTGGATATCTGGAGTTATTCTTTCAAATAAATTGTACATCCATCTTGATATAGGATTTAACTCTTTTACATAATCATCCATTCCTTGAATAAACGCCTCTAAACATTCAAAAGATATATCTTTTGCTATCTTAGTTGCTCTTATGTAAGCATATTTATCTAACATAACATCTCCTGGAGAACCAAAAATAATTGGAATTCCTTCTGAATCTTTTCCGATTATCATAAAAAATCTTATTTGATATCTTATTTAAATTTACTTATTCTCCCTCCTGATCTCGCTTGTATAACACTGACCTTACTTCCGCGAAATCACTCGCCCTCAAAGCTCATCAAAGAAAATACAGGATATTTTGAAATCTTTTCTCTTCCTTTCAAATCAGGAAGTTCGATTGGGAAACAACATTCTACAATTTCTCCTTGAAGCTGTTCAATAAGTTTGCATGATGCAAGTGCTGTTCCTCCTGTTGCAAGCAAATCATCAACAAGAAGAATCTTTTGCTTTGGAGATATTGCATCTTTATGAACCTCCACAGTATCAACTCCATATTCTAAATTATAACTCTCTGAAATTGTTTCTGCTGGAAGTTTTCCTGGCTTGCGTATTAATACAAGTCCTGTGCCTAATTTTCCTGCTAACATTCCTGCAATAACAAAACCGCGTGATTCAATTCCTGCAATCATATCTATCTGCATATTCTTGTATCTATCATAAAGAATTTCTATTAATTTATGCAACGATTCTTTATCCTGCAATAATGTTGTGATGTCTCTGAACATAATTCCTTGTTTAGGAAAATTTGGAATTGTCCTAATTTTATCTTTTAATTTTGCAATTTCCTGCTCTTTTGAATATGATTCAATTGTTTTCAGAAGAACTTGCTTTACTCTTTCTGTATTGCTTTTCATAATTTCTTTTATCATTTCCCATGTAACATCTTCCTCTCCTTCTTTCCAGCAATCATAATCTGTTGACATTGCAATTACTGCATAAGGAACTTCAGCTTCATTTGCAAGAATACATTCCGGAGCTATTGACATATTTATCACATCTGCCCCAAATTGCCTGAACATCCTGCTTTCTGCTCTTGTTGAAAATCTTGGACCCTCTATTGTTATTACTGTCCCTTTTTTATGACAGGAAAATTTTGATTCTTCGCAGGATTCAATTAATTTTTTTCTTAAATTTTCTGAAAAAGGATTTACCATTGGTGTGTGGATTGCACCAAATTCAAATTTTTCAAAAAAAGAAAGTTTTCTCTGCTTTGTAAAATCTATAAAATCATCAAGAATAACAAAATCTCCGCGTTTTATTTCTTCTCTTAAAGAACCTACTGCTGTTGTCGCGATTATAAATTTGCATCCTTCTGATTTCAAGGCGAAAATATTCGCGCGATTATTAACTGCTGTTGGCGGGATTTCATGCTTTAATCCATGGCGAGAAATTATTACTACCTCAATCCCTTTTATTTTTCCCATTATTAATGGAGATGAGGGTTTTCCAAAAGGAGTGTCTACTTCTTTTTGAATATAATTTTCAAGAATCTCTGGATTTTCAAGTCCAGAACCTCCAATTACACCTATTTTTAATGCCATATTTTATTAAATCATCACAGTTTTATCTTGATATTCTATAGATATCCTATTCTGTTTGAATTTATCCTTGCAAAGCTGTGCAATTTTCTCCGCATCTTCTTCTAATTGTTTTTCGGTTGTTGGAAATCTTGGATAATTAATCAAGCCAACAATTGCTCCAATTTCATTTCCTTCTTTGTAAATAAATTTTGTTGGAGTTACAGTCACACATAAGCCCCCTTTATCTGTTTCTTTTTGCAGAAGTTCTTCGAGTTCACTTATATCATGGATTATATTTGTATATCCCTCTCTTAATCCAACATAAATCTTAGCATACATAGTATGAACAATACTTTTTTCCATTTTTATTTTTTGTTCAATTATCTTTAAAAGCATTCTTGCAATAAAACAGATAAATAGATTTTTAAAACAGACAATCTATAATATATCATGGCAGTTTCAGAGATGATTGTTGGAATTGGAATTTTGGGAATACTTATTGTTTTGGTAACAATGGCTCTTTCTATTTTTGTTTTTGTATTCTGGATATTAATGATTATTGATTGTGTCAAAAGAAAGTTTAAACAAGATGTAGAAAAAATTGTATGGATTTTAGTAATTATCTTTGCAGGAATTGTAGGAGCTTTAATTTATTATTTTGTTGTTAAAAAGAAATAATTTTTATAAATCTAAAATATCCATAATTTCATAATTAATTTCTTCAATAGGTTTTTCCCCATTTATACTATAAAAATCAAAATTATCCTTGAGATATCTTAATGTTGGAAATGTATCTCTATAATATTTATTGAATCTTTTTTTGATTATCTCTATATTATCATCTGTTCTTCCCTGATTTCTATTTAATAATCTATTAATACATGTTTTTCTTTCTGCATATAGAAAAAATACTTTGTCTACTAATTCCTTCTCTTTTACATATTCTGCTTGAGCAAGAGTTCTTACTGCTCCGTCTAAAATATAATTTTTATTTCCAATAGATTTTTCAATAAGCTTAAAAATTAATTTGTCTGGAAGAAATCCTCCTTTGCCTATCTTTTCTAAATAACTTAATATTTCAGTATCTTTTGTATTTCTTATTAAATCTCCTGTGCTTATGTGCTGAAATCCATAAGGAATTAATAATTTAGATTGAGTCCCTTTTCCTGCTCCTGGCGCTCCAGTAAATAATATCTTTTCCATTTTTGATTGTATGCGAAAGGTTTTATAAGCGTTTTGATGTCGGAAATAGATGATTATTCCATCTAAAAATGAAGTAAGAAAGCCGACAAAAACAATATCCGGAATTACTCCTGTAGCAGTTATGCTGCCTCCAAGAGAATGCGGGCATGGAACCTGTTTGTATTGTCCAACATTAAATGTCCCTCAAAGTTATACTCCAAAGAGTCCAGTTGTGATGAGAGCAGCAGAAGTTGATTATGACTCTTACAAGCAAGTTCAGGCAAGAATAAAAGCATTTGAAATTATGAATCATCCCACAGAAAAAATTGAACTTATAATCATGGGCGGTACTTTTCTTGAATATCCTAAAAAATTTAAATATGAATTTATAAAAAAATGTTACGAAGCTCTTAATGGAAAAAAATCTAACACCTTAGAAAAAGCACAGAAATTAAATGAAAAAGCAAAACATAGGTGTGTAGCTTTGTGTGTGGAAACGCGTCCAGATGAATGTATAAAATATATCAAAGAAATGAGAGAGCTTGGTGTTACAAGAGTTGAGCTTGGTGTTCAGATTATTGATGATAAAATTTACAAGATAATAAAAAGAGGACATAGTGTAAAAGATGTTGCAGATGCTACAAGAGACTTAAAAAATGCTGGGTTTAAGGTTGGTTATCATATAATGCCTGGACTTCCAGGAAGCAACCCAAAAAAAGATTTGCAATTATTCAAAAAATTATTTTCAGATGAAAGATTTAAGCCTGAACAATTAAAAATTTATCCATGTCAAGTGATTAAAGGAAGCAAACTTGAAGAAAATTATTGGAAGAAAAAATACAAACCATATACAAAAGAACAAATTGAAAAACTGCTTATTGAAATGTTAAAAGCTACTCCAAGATATTGCAGAATTATGAGAATAATGAGAGAAATTCCCCCAGAATATTTAATTGCAGGAACAACAAGAATTGATTTGAGAAAAGATGTTGAAGAAAAATTAAGAAGAGAAAAAATTGCGATTAAAGAGATTAGATTTAGGGAAATTGGTTTTGTAAAAAAAGAATTAGACAAAAATCTGATTTTAAAGATAACAAAATACAGAGCATCAGAAGGAGATGAATACTTCCTGGAATTTGTAAATAAAGAGGATGTTCTCTTTGGATTATTGAGATTAAGAATTGTTGGAGATAATGCTTTTGTTAGGGAACTTCATATTTATGGACAAAGTTTGAAACTTGGCGAAAAGGGAGAAATAAGTCAGCATACAGGGCTTGGTAAAATGTTAATGCTTGAAGCAGAGAAAATTGCTAAATCAAAAGACTGCAAAAAAATTTTAGTTATTTCTGGGGTGGGGGTTAGAGAATATTATAAAAAATTAGGATATAAGTTGGAACAAAGTTATATGGTGAAAGAAATAAAATAATTTTTCGATAATATTATAAATTGGGGTTTCTTTTTAGAAAAAAGAAACTACCATTGTAGAAAAATTATTATGGTGAAAAAAGTTAATATGAAAAAGAGGATAAAGCACTTTTATGAATCAACAGAAGATATACCATTAATCTTAGATTCTTATGAAGACATCTTTTCTGATTTTGATCCTAGCCTTATTTAATGAAAGCATTATCTGGGGATTTTTTGAATGAATGTAAAAAAGCCTCTTCTGATAAGAAAGGAAAAATTAATTTGAAATTATTTTTACCTAAATCAAAACGAAATGCCTTAGATGAAATTAAGATTAAAAAAAGATTAAAAGATCATTTTGCTAAACATTTGAAAAAGAAGAAAAAAGAAATAGATGGGATTAAACTTAGCGGATTTAATTGGTTTATAATTGGTTCTATTATGATTGTTATTTCTGCTTTATTTCTTAATTATCAGGGACCATTTTGGGTTAATCTAATTGTTACTTTGGCTCATCCTGCTGGATGGTTTTTATGTGGGAAGGACTTGGAAAAATATTTATCACTGCAAAAGAAAAGATTCCAGACTTTTCCTTTTATAAAAAAATGCTAGATTCTAATATATCTTTTTTGAATTATAAATAATATAGAAATGCCCCATCCGGGATTCGAACCCGGGTTTCAGCCTTGAAAGGGCTGTGTCCTTGGCCTCTAGACTAATGGGGCTTGCTTAGAAACAAAAAAGAAAATTCATTTTTAAACCTATTCTATCTTTATTTCCTATTCTTATTTGTCCTATCATTTTGTTACTACCATAAAGTTTATAAAATATTCTATTGTTAGGAATCAATGGAAGATAAAAACTCCTTGAGTATTTATTTGAATGAAATAAACAACTTTCCACTTTTGGAAAAAGAAGAACAATTAGAACTAGGAAAAAAGATTAAAGAAAATAATGACAAAGAAGCATTTAATCAATTATTCAATTCTAATCTACGGCTTGTTGTATTTATAGCAAAAAAATATCAGGGCAGAGGGGTTTCTTTAATGGATTTAATTCAAGATGGCAATATTGGACTTATGAAAGCGGTTGAAAAGTTTGACTATACAAAAGGATTTAATTTTTCTGTTTATGGGAGTTGGCGGATAAAACAAACTATCTTGAGGGGTTTAGCAGAAAAATCTAGAATGATTAGGGTTCCTGTCAATACCTATTATAATATACAAAAATATAATTATCTTTCTGACGGAATTGAGGAAAATAATAAATTCTTAAGTGAAGAGAGAAAATCTCAGATTGATAATCTTCCTCATCTTAAAAAACTTAAATCTTTAAATTATGAAATAACTTCGCTTGATGAATCTATAAACTCAGATAATTCTGTTAGTCTATTAGAAAAAATTGAAGATAAAAGTAGGAATTTGGAAAACAAAGCAGTAGAAAATTCTATAGCAGAATCTATGGAAAAACTTTTCCAAAATTTAATTAACAAACAACCAAAGCATAAAAGAAAAGTAATTGAGAGAGAAATAGAGGTATTAAAACTTAGACATGGTTTTTATGGGAAAAAATTTACTCTAAAACAAGCAGGTTATAATCTTGGAGATATTGCAACAAGACAAGTTGTAAATAAAGTGCAGGAGAGGGGCGAAAGAAGATTAAGACAAGATGATGAAATAACAGAATTTGCTTCTAGTTTGGGATATAATGTAGACAAGCCGATATGGAAATATTAATCTTTAATTGTGTGATATTCCTTAAATAAAAGATTTTAAATATGTTAAAAATATCTAATTTAAACGAGCCTATAGCCCACGGGGTTTTTCTTTTAGAAAAAGAAAAGCTACCATGTAAAAGAAAACTACCTATGTAGAAATGCTTAAAATGTATTAGTTCGCTATAGATCTGTTGGAAGAGGAGCCTATAGCTCAGCCTGGTTTAGAGCACCGCTCTTATATGATTGCAATTCGTTAGAATTGTATCTCTCATGGAGAAATCTAAGAGAGGCGGGGGTCCACGGTTCAAATCCGTGTAGGCTCATTTTCCCTTTAATTTGAGAATGTTTAATTTTGTATTGTAGGAAAACTTTTACTCTACAACCCTAATAAAATTTATAAACAAGTTTTCCTTCGGGATATTATGAAAAAGAGGGTGGGTTTGTTATTGGTAATTTTGATAATTTTTACTTCAACTTTTGTTATTTCTGAATCAATTGCAGACTCTCTTCATTTAAACATTCAAACAATAAATTCTACTGATGATGTTGTTGCTGGAACATTTAAATTTGAATTTAATATTACTTCTGATTCTACATGTGCTAATATACTTTATTCAAATCATTCAACATTAACAACAGATGCAAGAGGAATAATTTCTTATTATTTAGAAAATGTAAATCTAAATTTTTCTGACCAATATTGGCTTTGTTATTATAGAGATGGAGTTTTAATTAATAATTCAAAAATTGTTAGAAGTCCTGTAAGTTTTATAGCAAAGAATGTTTCTGCGCAAGGAATAATTAATGATTCAAATCTTAATCTTGTGGGGAAAAATATTTCTGCTTCAACAGGATTTTTTTCTTTTCTTGGAGATTTGCTTACGAGAGTGACTTCTTTATTTGTTCAGGATATTGATTTTACTGGAAAAATAAATGGTAGTGGAAATATAAATACAACGGGAAATGTAACTGCTTCTTACTTTATTGGGGATGGGAGTTTATTAACAGGAATCTCTGGGGAGAATGCAACTTGGAATGAAAGCTTAGCAAGAAGTTTCTTTGCACCCAACACAACAGCAGGAATTCAGATGTTAATTAATGAAACAGGAATATGGGCTGTTTATAATTCAACTTACGAAAGTTATGCTTCTAATGTTTCAAGAAACTGGACTTTAGACACTTTTAATAACTGGAATTCTACGTGGGATAATAATTGGCTTATTGCTATGCTTTCCGCAAATGATACTTCATTTAATACTACAGCAAATATTCAAACATTAATAAATGGAACAAATATGAATTTTGGAAATGTAGATTTTAATGACGGATGGACTAGCGGTGGAGCAAGTATAATAGATGGAAATTTATTTGCACAGACAGTTTATGTTTATAATATAAGTTCTTTATCAGTAAATAATCTTTTTATTAATGGCTCTAATTTTCCCTCATTTGACAATCAATTTGATTTGGGCAATTCAACTTTAAGATGGCAGGATTTATTTTTATCGGGACAAGTTTATTCTAATGGAACAGGAAATAATTATTTCTTGGGAAGTGTGGGGATTGGAAGTTCTTTACCAAAAGATGACTTGTTTATTCAGGGAGGAACTGTTGCTGCAGGAAATATAAGTTTAGGTAATCTTGCAACTCCTAATTATGAGAGCATTTATATGAATGGGATGACAGGGGTAGCTAATTATAATCTTCTTTCTTCTTATACTGACCAAAATTTATATATAAATCGTCCATCCAGTAAAAATATTGTTTTTAGAGGTGCTAATGCTGACCAAATGGTGCTTAATTCTTCTGGGAATCTTGGAATTGGTCTTGGGATAAGTGTACAACCCGTATATTTGTTGCAGGTAGCAAATTCTGCAAATGCATTAAACGTTTCTGGGAATTTATATGTTAACTCAAGTAATGTTGGGATTGGAACAGCAAATCCTTTTAGTAAATTACATATATATGACACCACTGCTGCTGCAGGACTAAATGAAGTTCTTTGGCTAACCGGTGGAGCGTCAACATCACAAAGTGGACCGTCTATGGTTTTTAATACTTATTGGGGTGGAGCTTTTCCAACATGGCAATTGGCTGAGATTGGAGCAGTATATTCTGGTGAGGGGGGATGGCATGGTGCTTTAATATTTTCAACAAATACTGGTGCTGCTGTTGCAAGTATAACAGAAAAAATGAGAATAAGTGCATTAGGATATGTTGGAATTGGGACAAGTGTTCCATCACAAACTCTTGATGTAAGAGGACAGGGAAATTTCTCTGGAGTAATATTTGTTAATAATGTTACTGAAATTAACGGAAGCACCTATAATGCAAGTTATGCTTCATTTAACTCAACAACAAATATCCAACAACTTTATAATGCAACAGCATCAGCAATTGCTAATCTTTCTATCTCTCAACAACCTTCAAGTGTAAATTATTGGGGTTCAAATGGGAGTAATATTTATAATGATACTGCAAAAAGAGTTTTAATTGGTTCAATTTTAGATAATGGTGATGAATCTATTACAAATTTAACTGGAGATAAATTACATATATATAATGAAATTAATTCTTTATCTGATAATGAGATTATATTAAGTACAACGAGTCTACTCCATAACAAAAATACAAATAATGTAAGTACTGCAACACATGGAGCATCAATTATGGGTTGGGCTTATGATGATTATTCTGGTAGTTTGAATGTATTAGATAATACTGGAACATTATTTGGTGTAGAGGGAAGAACTGATGGGCAAAATATAGGAACATCATATGTTGGGGTATTGGGACTTTCTGTATTTAATGGTTCTGATACTGACCG
This sequence comes from Candidatus Pacearchaeota archaeon, assembly GCA_023228065.1. Next base: position 210,798 of record JALOBX010000001.1, read on the forward strand.
TGTGGGGGTGACTGCAGGAGTTGAAAGTTTTGTTCAGGTATTAATGAGAGATAAAATTACTCCCTTGGAAAATGGAACTGCTGTTGGTTTTTGGGCTACACCAATTACTGGCGGTTCTACTAAATATTCTCTCTTAGGTTATGACCCTCTATTATTATTTAATTCATCTACTTTTACTGGAAATCTAACTGTATTTAAAGGGGGTTATTTTGGGGAAAACGTTGGACTTGGTATTGCTTCCCCCTCATATAAATTAGAAATAACAAATTCAGCAAATGCATTAAATGTTTCTGGATTTTTGTATGCGAATTCGAGTAATGTTGGAATAGGAACAAATAATCCTATTAATACATTAGATATTATTGGAAAAATTAATTTTACCGGTACAATAAATAATGCAAGTTTTATTACTAATGACAGAAATATTTTGATTGGACAATTAGCGGGATATGGAAATATTGGAACTAATTCTGTTGCTTTGGGTTATAATGCGAGTGGTTTTAACACACAAAATTATGTTACAACTATAGGTTATGAATCTGGGAAAGGAAATATTGGATTGTGGCTTACTGCATTAGGATATGGTGCTGGGGATACAAATTCTGGAGAATATGTAACTGTTGTAGGGCCAGATGCTGGATTTTTAAATACTGGTGATGATGTAATAGGAATAGGGGTTGATGGAGCAACGACTAATAGTGGTAATAAAGTAATTGCTATTGGTCGTGGAGCGGGAAATACTAACCTTGGAAATGATTCTGTATTTATTGGTTATGAGGCGGGATTAGAAAATACTGTAAGTAATCAATTTATTATTCAACAAAGGAATATTAATGCTATTCCCCTAATTCAAGGAAATTTCTCTTCAGGTTTTGTAGGAATAGGAACTACCTTACCTAATGCTTTGTTAGAAATTAAAAAAGGCGGTGCAGGGATTTGGGATTTGAATGTATCTGGATTACTTTATGTTAATTCAAGCAATGTTGGGGTTGGTTCTACAAATCCTAGTAGTAAATTAAGCATTAACGGAGATGGAAATCCAGTTACTGCACTTTATGCTGATAATGGTGATTCTGCATGGGCTTTTTGGGCAGATGGGCAAATATATTATTCAGACAACAATTTTATTGGAGAAGGAAGTCCAAGTGCAACATTTAATCCTCTTGCAAAACTTCAAATTAATGATTCATCAATGGGTTTCCCGAGAATTGTTTTATCTGGACAAGAATTTTATCAATCAAATCAAGTTGGAGTTGGAGGAGTTGCATTTTTGCTTGGAGTAAACAGATACCAAAACAAACAATTATGGATTGGTGACAGCGAATATCTAACGCAAAATAATACTAATACTGCCTTAAGACTTGGTGTTGGGGGGAGTGGACTTGCTATTATAGAGGCATTATCTACTAATGGGGGTGTTTATAAAAATCTTGCTATAAATCCTAATGGGGGGGGAATTAATTTTGGTGGTGGTAATAATATTGCATATAATGGATTTGGAACAACACTTACACCAGACTCTGGACAAATTACAGACGGGAATGATGTTTATATCGCAGATGATTTAGAAGTTGATGGAACAATGTATTTAACAGGGGGATATACACAGATAGTTAGTGCAGATGTCGCAGAAAATTTGCAGACAATTGCAGGAAGAAATCATATTTTATGCAAGGCAAATTCAGGTTGTATGGCTCAAACTTATGAAAAAGAATTGTTTGATGGAGAAGTTGTTTGCATTGATACAAGATACGGACAAGTAATTATGAGATGCAATGAGTCTAATTCAAGATTAGTAGCAGGAGTTGTATCTAATACGTCTGTAATTAATATGGGAAATCATCCTGAATATTCTTATCCTATTGCAGTTGCAGGAATTGTATGGACAAAAGTTACAACAGAAAATGGATTGATTTATCCAGGTGACTTTTTAGTTTCAGGAACAAAAGCAGGAACAGCGATGAAAAACAATGAAGCAAAGACAGGAACAATATTAGGAAAAGCATTTGACTACTGCGTAAATTATGACGAAAATATAAAAATTAAAGAATGCACTATACCAATGTTTGTAGCATTGAGTTAAAATGACTGCAAATAAGAAATTTGCCGTATTAAAAACAGGAGTTTTGCAATGTGGATAGACAAAGCTTTTTGGTATGGTTTATCTTTCTTATTAGTTGCTGGAATTATAAGTTTTATTTTTAAAAACAAAAAACAAAAAAACAAAATACTTTTTTTTGTTACTATTGCATATTTTATTATTGGTCTTTTTTTGGCTGGAGCATATATTTACACTCATACTCCAATAAGTAATATTGTTCCTCCGATTATTTATATTAGGGTTGTAGATGCTGGGGGGAATCCAGTAAAAGATGCTTCTTGTTTTGCGGATATAATAACAGAAAAGACAAGTATTGAAAATAGATTATTAAAATCAGTACCTTTTTTTAGTCAATTAGAATGTTATGGTCTTGAAAAATGCCAGATAGAAAATTATTGGGGATATTATAAATTAGAGGTAACAAATTATTCTTATAAATCATTCTTATGGATTTTTCAAAAACCAGAAGGGATAATTAAAGGAGATTTTGAGATAAATATTGTTTGCAGAACAAATAATTCTGTAGCTCATTATGAAATGAATAAAACAAATTTTCCATGTTCCCCACTTCCCTTGCTGGGAAATTATATAACACCCTCTTTTTATTGTTCTGACAAAAATAAATTAATTAATGAACATGCATATAATCTTGATGAAAATTTTTTTGATGAATATGACAGGAAGGCAATAAATTTTATTAATGATAATTACAAAGATGAAATAATTCTTGCAAATAATAAATTATCTGCAATTATTTATTCTCAAAAGATAAATGATATAGTAGGAATAATTCCAGATAAGGAATCTTATGGGAATCCTTATGTATTTAATGAATTTATGGCTATGTCTTGCAGAAAGAGATTGGAATTAGCTCAAACATATAAGATTAGTTTAGTCTTATCAAGATTTGAACTTCCACCAAATTTTGTTGGTACACAAAAATATAATCAGACTAATTGCAGTTTCATGAAAGAAGTTTATTCAGATAGAGATTATATTTATGAGATTGTTATATGAAATCCTCGTTAACTTTATTAATAATATTTTACTTTTATATTAATGAATAAAAGAGCAATTTTTATCCTAGTCTTGATAATTTTCCCATTTGTTTCTGCAGATGTTGTTTCAATAAACTCTGGAGGAGATAGCGGGTTAATAATTAATCCAGATAATTTTATTGAAGGTTTTTTTGGGTGTATTCCAACAACTTGCGCAAAACTGGGATATAATTGTGATAGTTGGAGCGATGGTTGTGCAAAAACAATCAATTGTGGAAGTTGTGCTTCAGGATTTACATGCACTTCAGGAACCTGTGTTGCAATTCCTTCTGAAGAAGAACCTAGTACTGGTCCTGGAGGCGGAGGAGGTGGCGGAGGCGGAGGAGTAGAAAAAAAGCTTACAGAATTAAAGGTAATTCCTGAAGATTTTAATCTTGCAACAGATGCAGATGGAATAACTTACGCAAAAATATCTCTTATCAATTTAAGACATTATGATTTGCCTGTAACAATAAGCTTAACAAGCAAACTTGGAGATATTATTTCTTTTGAAGATGCAATGACTTTTACTCTTGGCGCAGATGAGGTAAAAATTATGCAATTTAAAATTACTTCTCCTTCAGAAGCAGGAATTTATACGGGGAGAATAACATTCAAATCAAATAATGATATTCTTCATGTTCCCTTTATATTAAATGTTCGTTCAGGGAAAAGTTTATTTGATATTTCAATAGACATTCCTGAAGCACAAAGAACAATTTTTATTGGAAATAAAATAATCGGGCAAATAAATTTAATACAGATGGGAATAAAAGAACCCGTTGATATTTCTATGAATTATATTATAAAAGATTTTGACGATAATATTTACAAGGAAGAATCTGAAACAATAATGGTATATGATCAAAAGAGTTATGAACATGAATTTAACACCCAAGAACTTCCTGTTGGAAAATATATAATTGGTGCAGAAGTAATTTATTCTGGAGGAGTTGCTACCGCAAGTTATCCCTTTGAGGTAATTGAAAAAACAGTTACTAAAATTCAGTGGACTTATATAATCTTAATAATTTCTCTTCTTATAGGAATTGTCCTTATATTAATAATCCTAAATTATTATAAACGACAAAATCTAAAATATAAAAGGATAAAACAAAAGAGGTAAATGATGAGAAAAAGAAAAATAATCTTGATGTTAATAATAGCTGTGGCTTTGGGATTTATTATTTTTTCTTATATTCCTTCTATGAAAGAAAATACTTCTTTTGAAGTTACTCCCATATTATTTAAGATTATTTTGGACAAAGGTGAAACAATAAATGCTAGTTTTAATATTTATAATTTTGGAAATGAAGAAAATTTCAATTTTAATATAACTGATTTGAATAAGATTCTCTTTTTAGAAAAAGATAATTTTATTATTCCAAGCAAAGAATCTAAAACTTTCAACATTAGTTTATCTGGGAAAAATGCTTCTTATGGAGTTTATGTAGGACACATTTCAATATCAAAAAATATTGAAGAGAAAAAAATTCCTGTTATTGCTTCAATCCAGACAGAGCAACAATTATTTGCGATAACTCTTAATGTTCCTCCAGAAAATAAACAACTTGGAAAAAAGGCAAATATCACTACAGAAGTTAAATTTTTTAATTTATATGACAATGAACCGCACACAATAAATGTAAATTATGAGATGTTTGATATTTATGGAAATAAAATATTTTTGGAGTCTGAAGATATTGCTATTGGCGCTAAATCTTCCTTCACTAAAAAATTCCCTCTTCCAGAAAATATAGATTTTGGAGATTATGTCTTTGCTGTTAATATGAATTATTTGGATACAGTAACTACTGCAAGTTATTTGTTCTCTGTAACAGATAAAAAAAGTTTCTCTTTTTTAAATATTAATTTTCTTGCGATTATCGTCGCTATTTTTGTTGTTTTAACTTTCTTTTTAATTTTATTTGTTGCTTATGAAAGAAGTTTATTATTATCTAGGGTTAAAAGACAGCACAAATTACAAATTAAAACTTCTTCTGAAGAAATATCAAAAGAAAAAGAAAAATATCTTGCTAAAGCAAAGAATGAAAAACAGAAAAGAAAGATTATAAAACAATTCCGAGATGCAAAAGAAAGATTTTTAACTGAACTTCTTAAACAGCAGAAAAATCAAATTGAAGATATAAAGAAAATTAAAAAAGAGAAACTTAAAGAAAAAGAAAAAATTATTGCTAAATGGAACAGACAGGGTTATACAAAAGCAATAGAAACTGCACAAATCAGCAGTGATCTAAAAGACAAACTTGCGGCTTTAAAAACAGCTTATGATGAAGGATTTATTCGAAAAGAATCTTATGAAGAAGGGGTTTCTGATATACAAACTGCGGACAAAAAACTGAAAAGAAATCTTTATAAATAACTTTGGCTTTTATAAACTAATGAAAAGTTTTTCTAAAAAAAGAGGGAATGAAAATGGAATTAATCGATGATTTATCTTCAATAAGTGATAAGAGTCTTTCATTTAAGAAAAAGGCAGTTCCTAAGAAAAAAAAGTTAAATAATATAAAGAAAAATGATGTTCCAAAATCCTTGAAGAAAGGAATGCTGAAAGAAGCTATTGATGATATAAATAAGGAAATTAGCAATGTTAGTTCTCAGAAGAAAAAATTAAACCAGCAGATTGAAGATTTAGATGAAAATTTGGAATCTTCCAGAAGAAACGAGAGAAAATTGCAGGAAAAAATTGCAGAACTTCTTGAAAAAGAAGCTTTCTTAAAAGAAAGAAGGAAAAAAATTTCTGAAGATGGGGATAGACTTTCAGATAAATTATCTAAGATAGAAAAAATCAAGTCAGAACTTAATGATGTTGATTAAATTCTTTTTTTGAAAAGCAAAATAATTTAAACAAACTTTTTATTTTAATTCTATGTTAATTGGACTAGTTGGTAAGCCTTCTGTTGGTAAAAGCACTTTTTTTAAAGCTGCAACTTTAGCAGAAGCTGAAATTGCTTCATATCCATTTACCACTATTAAACCTAATCATGGAGTGGCTTATGTAAAAATAGACTGTATAGATAAAGAATTCAAAACTCAATGCAATCCAAATCACGGATTTTGCATAAACCATAAAAGATTTGTTCCTGTGGATTTAATGGATGTTGCTGGACTTGTTCCCGGAGCAAGTGAAGGAAAAGGATTAGGAAATCAATTTCTTGACGATTTGAGACAAGCTGATGTTTTTATTCAAATAGTTGATGCTTCCGGAACAACTGATGAGACTGGAAAACCCACAGAAGATTATGATGTTTCAAAAGATATCTTTTTTTTAGAAGACGAACTTGACAAATGGTTTTTAGGAATCCTTCTCAAGGTTTGGAAGGGCTTTGCAAGAAAAGTAGAGATGGAAGATGAAAACTTTGTGCAGGCTGTTGCAAATCAATTCTCTGGGCTTAAAGTTAAGGAAGAACATGTAAAAAAAGCTTTATCAAAATTAGATTCATCAATAAGACCGAGCAAGTGGGATAATTCACAACTTTTAAAATTTGCATCTGAATTAAGAAAACAAAGCAAGCCTGCAATTATTGCTGCAAACAAAATTGATACTCCTAAGGGAAAAAATAATTATGAAAAATTGAAAAAAGAATTTCCACATTTAACAATAATTCCGTGTTCTGCTGATTCAGAACTTGCCTTAAGAGAAGCTTCAAGGGCAGATTTAATTAATTACATTCCTGGAGATAGAGATTTTGAAGTTAAGGGGAATCTTAACGAGAAACAAAAAGAAGCTCTTGATAAGATTAGGATTAATGTGTTAAGTCAATTTGAAACTGGAACAGGAGTTCAGGAAATATTAAACTATTCAGTATTTAATTTGTTAAACTACCTAGCAATTTTTCCAGCAGGAGCAACTAAACTTGCAGACAGCAAAGGAAATATTCTTCCTGATTGTTTTTTACTTCCGCCAGGTTCAACAGCATTGGATTTTGCCTTTTTCCTTCACACTGATTTTGGAAAAAATTTTATCAGAGCAATTGATGCAAGGACAAAGAAAATATTAGGGAAAGATTACAAATTAAAAAATAGAGATGCCTTGGAGATTGTAAGCGGTAAATAATTTTATTTTTGTTCACTTGAATGAAACTTATGTTCTATTTCTGTCTCTATCTTTTTTAATGTTTTATGAATTGCTCTTGCTAAGTCATAATCCCAACTGCTTGAATTAATCATCTTTCCGGAAAAAAAGATTTCACAATTAAGGCTATATTTTTTATTTTTGCCTGCTTTTTCATATTCCTTAAAATGAACTTTTAACAGGAAATCCCTTTTAATCATTCTTTTAATTTTTAAATAATATTCATCAAATAATTTATGTGCTATTTTTCTCTCTTGTTCTGTTAAAATTTCTGCATGAATAATTTCTATTGTCATATTAAAATTTATAAGTTAGAGAGATATTAAAATATTATGGAAAGGCGGGTTGTTTTTAAAAAAGGAAGAATAGTTGTTACAAGGAAAGGAAGCTTTGTAATCAGTCTTTCTAAGAAGATTGTCCGGTTAATCAAACCATATTGTAAGAAAATAGAAATTGCTGGAAGTATTAGAAGAAAAGAAAAGAATCCTGTTGATATAGATATTGTTCTTATCCCCAAAAATAGAGAAAAACTTGAAGAATTCTTGAAAACAAAAGGGAAATTTATACAGGGGGGAGAGAAAAAATCAAGATGGAAAGTAGAAGGAGTCAAGATTGAATTGTATTATGCTACTTTAGAATCTTGGGGAGCAATGCTATTAGCTTATTCAAGCAAATTTGGAGCGGGAATAGGACTAAGGGTAGTTGCAAAAAGAAAAGGATTCAAATTAAATCAATATGGTTTATTTACAAAATCTGGGAAAAAAATTGCCGGAAAAACCGAAAGAGAAATTTATCATAGCCTTGGAAGACAATGGAAGAAACCAGAAGACAGATAAGATTTTAAAGAATTTTAAATAAATATTAAATATGATAATACATGTAAAAGTCAAGCCGAATTCTTCAAAACAAAAAATTGAAAACTTTGGTGATGGACATTATCTTGTTTATCTAAAATCTGCTCCAGAAAATGACAAAGCAAATACAGAACTAATTAATTTGTTATCAAAAGATTTTGGAACTCCTGTAAAACAATTTCATATAAAATTTGGAAGAACTGGCGACAAAAAGATAATTGAAATTAGATAATCATTCATAATCATGAAATACGAATTTGCAGAAGACTTGCAGAAACAGGCAGAAGAAATATCAAAGATGCTTTTCCCCCATATAGATTTGTCTAATATAAAATGTTACAGAAGCTACGGCACAAGTTCTAGAGGGACAATTGCAAGATGTCATGCATTAAATAAAATAATGCAGAAAGCAATAGGGATAAAAGCAGTTTATGTTTTGGAGTTTCTAACTGAACGATTTGAAAAAATGAGTGAGGAAGAAAAAATTAAGGTGGTAATACATGAACTTATGCATATCCCAAAAACATTCGGCGGAGGATTCAAGCACCATGATTTTGTTACTGACAGAAATGTGAATAAATGTTATGCTGAATATAAAAAGGGGAAAGATAAAAATGATAGAAAACAGGAAATTTTCAGCACAAATAAAAATTCAGAGAATTTTCATAAGGAAAAAGAACAAAATGAAAAAAAAGAAGATAACGATTCACGCTGGTGGTAAAAAGATAAAACTTCCTGTTGAAGAATGCAATCTTTTTGAAAAATTTACAGGCTTAATGTTTTCCAAAAAAGAGAAAGCAAAGATATTACTTTTTAGTTTTAAGAGAAAGCAAAAAATAAGGATACATTCTTTTTTTGTGTTTTATCCATTTATTGCTGTATGGCTTGGTGAGAAGAATAGAGTTATAGATATAAAACTTGTAAGACCTTTTACTCCTTGTGTTGCTCCAAAAAAACCTGCTTTTATTCTTGTTGAGATTCCATTAAATGAGAAAAATAGAAAAATAACACAAAAATTTCTTGTCACCGACGAAGAATTAGAAACATTTAAATATCCTCGACGACATAAGTAGGTATAAGGAGGTGGAAAATGGGAACAATACTTGTTAAAAACGTTATTAAAAGAAAACCCGGATATCTTTATTATGTAGATGGAAAGGGAAATGTCTGCGAAGCAAAGATGTCTAGAGGCGGAAAAAGAAAGAAAAAGGCTAAGAAGGTAACAAAGAAGAAAAAAAGATAATCATACAAATTTTTTTTATTTTTTTATTTTAATTAATTTTATAAATATATTTCTAATATAATAATATGACAATTGTTCTGGGAGTAGAAAGTACTGCTCATACATTTGGGATTGGGATAATCAAGAACGGAAAGATATTATCAAATATAAAGAAAACTTATACCACCCAGAGCGGAGGAATTGTACCTAATGAGGCTGCAAGACACCATAGAGAAAATAGCAAACAAATTTATTTAGATAGTTTAAACAAAGCAGGAATTAAGGAATGTGATATTGATGCTGTTGCTTTTTCCCAAGGACCAGGACTTACGCCTTGTTTATTGGAGGGATTTAGATTTACAAAACAACTTTCTGAAAATTTGAAAAAGCCAATTGTTCCTGTAAATCATTGTATTGCTCATCTTGAAGTTGGAAAAACAACAGGAGCTAAAGATCCAGTTATGCTTTATGCTTCTGGAGCTAATACGCAGATAATTGCTTACGAAGCAAATAAATATCGAATATTTGGAGAGACTCTTGATTTGGGTGTCGGCAATTTTATTGATACATTCGCAAGAGAGATGGGTATTGGTTTTCCTGGAGGGCCAATTATACAAAAACTTGCAGAACAGAGCAATAATTATATTGAATTGCCTTATGTTGTTAAAGGGATGGATATTTCTCTTTCAGGAATTTTGACTAATCTTAAACAAAAATTTGAATCAAAAAAATATTCAAAAGAAGAACTTTCATATTCTATGCAGGAAACTGTTTTCGCTATGCTTATAGAAACAGCAGAACGAGCTTTGGCTCATACAGGGAAAAAAGAACTGCTTTTAGGGGGGGGAGTTGCATGCAATTCACGGCTTCAAAATATGGCTAAAATTATGTGCAGTGAACGAGGGGCAAAATTATTCATTCCTGAAAATTCCCTTCTGGTAGATAATGGAGCTATGATTGCTTTTCTGGGAGAAATAATGTTTAACAAAGGAATTAAAATTGCTTATACAAAGATTGATAGTATAGACATAAAGCCAGGACAACGAACTGACGAAGTTGAAATTAATTGGAAAAATACATCCTAATAATCTTTAAAAGAAATAATATTTTATGGTTTAGGTGGGATTAAAACACTATTATAACAAATTAAAAAGTATAATTGGACTTGCATTATCACTTTCAAAAGCAAATTTTAAAACAAGAAATGAGGGAAGTTATTTTGGAATTTTGTGGTATCTTTTGTACCCTCTTTCTTTATTTTTAATAATTTTGTTTATAAAAAATTCCGGACTTTTAACTTCTAAAATTCCCTATTATCCAATTTATTTATTTATAGGGTTAATAGCAAATAATTTTTTTATTAAGACAATTGCCTCTTCAATTGATGTTATTAATTCAAATTCGAATCTTATCAAGTCAATAAAAACTCACTATGAATCTTTAGTGTTATCCCGAGTTTTCGAATCGGTTTATTCCCATTTCTTTGAATTCTTGCTTTTAATTGTTCTATTAATCTATTACCAAATTCCTCTTGGATTGTTAATATTTTATCCGGCAGTTTTTGGTATATTTTTATTATTAACAACAGGGATAAGTTTTATCTTTGCAACTATTGGTGTTTATATTAATGATTTAAAAAATATTTGGATGATTCTCTCTCAAATAATCTTTTTTATTACCCCTATTTTTTATAAAATAACATTTAATTCTATACAACACAAAATAAATTTATTTAATCCCCTATATTATTTTCTTGATATAACAAGAAATCTTTTAATTAATCAGGAATTGAATGTAATTATTCTTTTGATTTTCTCTTTTTTGGGTATGATTATTTTCTCTTTTGGTTTATTTACTTTTATTAGATTTAAACATAAATTTGCAGGAGCAATATGACACCCGAAAAAAAAGAAATAATCCATGTAAAAAATCTGTCTAAAACTTTTAAAAATATCAGAAAAAGAGAAAGTTTATTATTCAAAATCTTTTCTTTAATAAATTCAGAAAGAAAAAAAGAATTACATGTTTTAAAGAATGTTTCTTTTAAGGTTTATAGCGGGGAAGTTATTGGTTTAATTGGTTTGAATGGCTCGGGTAAAAGTACACTATTAAGAATTCTTGCAGGAATTTATCCTTTTAGCAATGGTATGGTAAAAATTAATGGGCAAGTATCATATCTTGCGGGATTTGGGCAAGGATTAAATCCTAAGTTGACTATGAAAGAGAATATTTTCCTTATTGGTTCTATAATGGGCTTATCTCAAAGAGATATTAAAAAAATATTCAACGAGATTGTTAATTTTTCTGAATTAAAAGAATTCATAAATATGCCCATATACAAGTTTTCTTCTGGAATGAAAGCGAGACTTAATTTTTCAATTTCAATTTATTGTCTTGATTATCACAAGCCAGACATTTTATTGCTGGATGAAGTTTTTGGTTCTGGAGGAGATATCAGTTTTCAGTTAAAAGCAGAGAAAAAAATGAGTGAATTTATAAAAGAAGGTGTAACAGTGCTTCTTGTCAGCCATGATTTAGAAATTGTTAAAAATTATTGTAACAGGGTAATAATTTTAAATAAGGGTGAAATTGTCAAAATAGGAGAACCAAAGGAGATAATAAATGAATATAAAAAAAGTAAAACCCGCAATAATTAATATATTAACAGGAATAAAAAATAGAATTTCTATTAAAAAGTTTAGATTAAAGAATATTCTTGGATTATCCAATCAAATATTTTATTATATAAAAAACAAACTTTTTAGTTTAAAATTCCTAAATAAAAAACCCTATTACCCTATTTTTAATTCTTTTGCACGCCCCCCAAGACAAATTAATATAATGGTGAATAATATATGCAATTCCAAATGTGTAATGTGTGATATAGGAATAAAAAATAAAGAGTCTTTCTTTTATAAAAACCTTGTACAAGATGGAAAAAATACTTTATCTCCAGAAACTTTAAAAAAATTTATTGATGAAGTTAAAACATTTAAACCTTATATCAATATTTGTGCTACAGAACCTCTGCTTCATCCAAAAATAATAGAACTTATACAAATAGTCAAGGATGCTAAACTAAAACTAACACTTACTACAAATGGGCTTCTTCTTAAAAAGTATGCAAAACAAATTGCTCTTTCAGAACTTGACAAAATATTAGTGTCTCTTGATGGACTTAAACAAACTCATAATAAAATAAGAGGAATTAAAATTTTTGACAGAGCAATTGAAGGGATAAACCTTGTTAAAAAATATAGAGATGAAGCACAAAAGAAATATCCTCTAATCAATCCAAGATTTACAATTTCTAATTTTAATTATAAAGAACTTTTTAAATTTTCAGAATATATGTTTGAGAAGGTAAAGGTAGACAGAATAAGTTTCAGTCATCTTTATTTTGTAAGTGAAGATGCTGCTGATAAACATAACAAAAAATTTTCTTATCTGGGGAAAAGCAGCGCTAAAAGCATCAAATTGATGAATCCTTCAAAAATAGATGTAAATTTATTGCTAGAGCAAATACAAAATGTAAATGAAAAATATGGAAATAAGGTTGGGTTTTATCCTGAAAATTTGACAAAAGACTATCTTTACGAATATTATAATCCCAAGATTATCCCAAAAATAGGGAAAAAAAGATGTTTTACTCCTTGGGAAGTTACTGTCCTGCAGGCAAACGGAGATATGATTATAAGAAATGTATGTATTCCTTATAAGGTGGGTAATATCCATAAACAATCATTTAAATCAATTTGGAATGGGAAAAGATATCGCTATTTTAGAAAACAACTTAAAAAATATAAATTATTCCCAATGTGTCACCGTTGTTGCGCAGTTGTTTACCCTAAAAAATAAAATCTTTTTAAGTCTCTTATCCTAGGAATATAATGAATAAAGCTCTTTTGGTAACTCTTGCAGATAGGAATTTTGTAGATGCTGCTAAACAGCTTTTTTCAAGTGCATATTTTAATGCTGGCTGGAAAGGAGATTATATGCTTCTTTCTGTTGGTATTCCTGACAAGGAACTTGAATGGTTCAGAAAAAAAGGAATTCTAGTTAAAAAATACAATCTTCTGCGAAAAACTAAGATTGGAGCTTCAAAAAGAAATCCTGTTGTGTTGTCTAAATTTAATCTGTTCAATGAAGAATTCAAAAAATGGAGAAATATAATTTATCTTGATGCAGATATAATAATCCGGGCTCCAATAGACAAACTCGCCAAAGTTAAGGGATTCTATGCTGTGCGAGATATAAGCAATCATCTTTTATCTGAACAATTTTGCAATAAAAAAACATTATCTTCCGAAGATAGATTGCTTTTGAAAGAATTAAAAAGAGAGTATAATGCTAACAAATTTTCTTTTAATTCAGGAGTTATGGCTTTTAGTACAGAAATGATAAACGAAAAGACATTTGACCAATTAAATAGCCTCTTTAATAAATATAAACAAATTCATAATTATGGAGACCAACCCACTTTTAATTTGTTCTTTTATGATAAATGGAAATCTCTTCCTCCCGTTTATAATGTTTATTCGGGAGTTTCTTATATAAAAATGAGAGCTTCTAAAGGGATTATACTTCATATTTTTGGCGGTGAAAAACCTTGGACTATAAATGGTTCTTTTTATAATGAATGGAATTCTAATCTAAAAAAAGCAGAATTTATCAATTTAAATAAATCTTTAAAGGGCAATCCGAGATGGTCTTCATTAAAAATTTATCTTTATTCAAAATATCTTATTTTTAGAGAAAATTTCTTTAATTGGATTTTATATTTAAACAAAAAACTTAAAAAAAATCATCCTAAATTTTATACAAATCTTAAAAAAATCAAAAGATGGATTAATTAAATGAAAATAGCTTTTGTTGTCCATAACTTTCCAAAGCTTTCCGAAACTTTCATTTTAAATCAAATTATCGGATTAATAGATATGGGGCATGAAGTAGATATTTATGCTCATTCCCCTTCTGGTGAAGAGATAATACATAAGGAAATAATAGATTATGGACTTCTTGAAAAAACTTTTTATTATGAAAGATTTACTTCCAGGAGATATAATTCTTTTCCAATTAAACTATATTATCAATTTCTTGGTTTTTGCGGAAGAATTCTTAAAGATTTCTCTCCTGTTATTTATTCTGAACTAAAAAAGAAAATCCCTGATAAAGAAGATTTTAAGATCAAACCGCAGATTAAAATATCATCTGATTTTAAGGAAAAAAATTATGACATAATCTTATGTCACTTTGGAACAAACGGCTATAATGCGATTAATTTGAAAAATCTTGGGATTTTAAATGGGAAAATAGTTGTTTTTTTTAACGGCAGAGATATGAGTTGTGAATTAATTTCTAGAGGAGACAATTTTTATAATGAATTATTTATGCAAAGCAATTTGTTTATTCCAATATGTCACTTTTTTGGAGATAAATTTTTAAAATTAGGCTATACTCCTAGAAAAATAAAAGTTCTTAGATTGGGGGTAGATTGCAGTAAATTTCGTATTGCATCTAAAACACAAAAAGATGAAATAAATATACTCACAATAGCAAGACTTGTTGAAAAAAAAGGATTAGAATATTCTATACGAACTGTTGCTGAATTATTAAAGAAATATCCTTCATTGAGATATACAATTATTGGTGATGGAGAATTAAAAAAACCCTTAAAAAAATTAATCAAAAAGTTAAAAGCAGAGAGCAACATTTTGCTTGTAGGAGATAAACCTCGTGATGAAATACTAAAGTGTTTTTCTGAAACAGATATCTTTGTATTATCCAGCATTACTGCGAAAAATGGAGATACAGAAGGAACTCCTATTTCAATAATGGAAGCTATGGCGTCAGGAATTCCTGTTGTGAGTACATATCATAGCGGAATACCTGAAGTAGTAAAAGATGAAGTTTCGGGATTTCTTGTTTCAGAAAAAGATATTGGCAGTTTATATAAAAAAATAGAACTTTTAATAAATAATTCTTCTCTTAGAAAAAAAATGGGTATAGAGGGAAGAAAAATTATTGAAAAAGATTTTAATATAAAAATATTAAATAAAAAACTTGTGAAAATACTTCAGGAGGTAGTCAATTCTTAGATATTACCTTTTTGTAATATTCTTCTAGTTTTTCGGCTATTTTATCCCAACTAAAATCTTTTGCTTTTCTTGTTCCAATTTTTGACATATTTTTTCTTAATTCATCATTTTTTAAAAGATAAGATATCGCTCTTGAAAATTCTTGTGAAGTTGGACTTACTAAAATACCATTTTTATTATTTTTTATATATTCTGAAGTATTATTATGCTTTGTTTTTGTTGTTATCACTGGAAGTCCGCAGGCATTTGCTTCAATTATTGTCAATGGAAATCCTTCAAGCAATGATGGAAGAACAAAAATTTTTGATAATTTCATATATTCAAAAATTAAACGCCTTCGATTTTCCTTATTATTTAATGCTCCAACAAAATAAAAATTTTTCTCCAATTTATATTTTTTAATTAAATTTAATAAATTATTTTTTTCTTCCCCATCCCCCACTATGCAAATCTTTATTTTTGGAAAATCCTTTCTTAATAAATCAACAGAATTAACAAGAAGTTCCAAATTTTTTTGATAATTTAGCCTCCCAACAAATATTAAATCAAATTTTTTTCCCTTAACTTTTATTTTACTGATTAAATCAATATCTGCCCCGCTGTAAATGACTTCAACATTTTCTTTTTTTATCCCTCTCCCCATTAATTCTAATTTTACAAAATTAGATATTGCGACATTATTTTTAGTTAATTTTGTTGAGACATATTCTAAAACCATACCGATAATTCCAATTATTTTTCCAAAATAATTTATAAGATAATCTCCAAAATATTGATTCCATGTAAATACTAACGGAACCTTTTTTATTATTGAGACTAATTTTGTAGAATAACAATTGAGAAATACAAAAGACAAATTATCAATTATATCAAAATCTTCCTTTAATAGTTCAAAAAATAATCGTATAGATAATTTAATTTGACTTGAATAATCCCTCTTTCCTGTATGAGTATACAATCTTCTAAAAAAAGAAACTCCATGAATAACAATTCCCTCCATTTTAATTGTTTCTTCTCCATCCCATAACTTTGCTCCATAGATATGAACTTCATGCCCTTTCTTTACTAATCTCTTTGCAATTTCATAATTTCTAATTTCAGAACCTCCCAATGTAAAAGGATAAATTACATCAGTTATTAGTGCAATTTTCATAATCGAATCTATTTGAACTATTATAAAAGGATTATTGTAAGGAGATATCTAATTGCCTTTTATGCTTAAAATACTCATCATAAAAGAGGAGAAAATAGTTTGTATACCTAAAATAATAAAAGTTAGAGCTATAATAGAATTCTTTATTTCGTTCAAAGAACCAAATCCGCTTTTTATCCAATTAATTAAGATAGATACATAAATAATCGCTCCGATGAATGATATAAAAATTCCTGTTATTCCTGCTTTTTCTATTGTTATGTATTTATACAAATTATCCATAATATAAGATTTTTCCCCCAGATGATTTATTGCATAGGATTTTGCGAAAATTGTAAAGATTATTAGTTGATATCCTATTATTGTCAGCACAGAGAATAAAAACATAGGATGAAAATAAAGTTTAATCCCCCAAACTTCCGGAGCTCCAAGGTAGAACCATAATAAAAATAAAAAACCTGTTAAGAAAAGAATTAATCCCGGGATAAAAAAAAGAAATAAAGGAGAATAAAGGAGCATAAAACGAGTATGTTTCCATGCATCAGAAAATGGTCTTAATTTTGATTTTCCTTTTCTTTTGTAATAATCAATTGGAATCTCTTTTATTTTTAAATTATTTTTTATTGATTTGATTATCATCTCTGAAGCAAATTCCATACCTGTTGTTTTTAAGTCCAATTTTTTTAATGCTTCTTTGCTTATTGCACGCATCCCGGATTGAGAATCCTTAATATTCTTCCCAAAAAAAATTCTTAACATCGATGAAAGCAACGGAGTTCCTATATACCTATGAGTTAGAGGCATAGCCCCCTTTTCTATATGCCCAGCAAATCTGTTCCCCATTACTAAATCATAACCTTCTTTTAGATATTTTAAAAAATAAGGAATTTTCTCAAAATCATAAGTTCCGTCTGCGTCTGTCATAAAAATGTATCTGCCTCTTGCTTTTTCAAAAGCTTCCAGATATGCAATCCCATATCCTTCTTTATCATGTTTTATCAACCGGACTTTTTCTCTTTTGGCTATTTTTGGACTTTCATCTATTGAAGAATCAGAAACAATTATTTCTGCATCCAATCTATACTTTTTTATAATTTCTTTTATTTTTGAAAGACAAAAAGGTAATGCTTGTTCTTCATTCCTGCAAGGGAGAATTATACTTATTTCGGGAGCTTTTTTCATTGAAATATGATAACCTAACTCATTTTAATCTTTTCGTTATATTTTAATATTAATAATTCTCTTAAATTTAAAGATGATAAAATTATTTATAGGATTAATATTCATTTTAATTCCATTCCTATTAGTAATCAAGTTCAGGGATAAAAGTCATGGCTTTTTTTATGTTTTAACAGGATTAATTTCCTTTAATTTAATTGTTGCAATTTTAACACAAACTTTGCATATTTTTAACTACTGGACAATTTTTTCTTCTTATATTTTCTTAAATGTTATTATTTTTTTTGTTTATTGCAAACGGGATAAAAAATTTATAAAATTAAAAGAAAGCATTCAAAAAATAAAAATAGATTGGGTTCTCTTTTTAGTAATAATTATTCTATTTGTCTCTCTTTATTCTGTTCATTATAATTATACAGGAAAAATTGCAACAATTAATGGTGTAGAAGAAGTTGCTAATACAAAAATAAATTATCCTTATTATTCTGATGAGTGGGGTTCAGTTTCTTTTGTAAAATATATTATCAATTTTAATTCACTCCCTTTTGTCAATCCCTTATGGAAGAATCATTTTTTTGTAAACTTTGAATTTGGTTTTTCTTCTTTTCTTTCAAGTTTATTTGTTTTACTGGGATTAAATCCTCTGACTAATTATCCTATTTTTAGTTTATTTTTTGGAATGTTAATCTGCCTTCTTGTTTATTTTATCTTGAGATTTAATCATATAAAAAAAATACCTGCTGGGATAGCAAGCTTATTCATCCCTTATATAGTAAATAGTGCAAATCTTCCGGGAATTTGGTATCTAATCCCAATGACTTTTGGAACTATTTCTTTGCTTCTGGGATTTATCTTTATTTCTTTAAAAGATGAGAAAATGATTTTTCTTACTGGACTTTTAACATTAATCTTCTATCCTCCCTTCTTTTTATTATCTGCTATTAGCATTATTTTTTATTTTATTTCACTTAATATTTCTATTAAAGATAAATGCAAATTTCTGGGAATTTATTTTTCCATTTATTTTTTATTTGTTTTAATATTTTTATTTATCCTAATCTCTAGCCAGGGTTTTGCTAAAATATTTGAAATAATTTTATCCAAAATATTTTACTTTAGTTTTACCGGCAATTCAATTCCAGATTATTCTTTATGGAAAGTCATTCCTATTCCAATTCTTTTATTATCTGCTTTTGGTTTAGGATATTCCTTTTTTAAGAAAAAATGGCTATCTGCACCCCTTCTCGCCGGTTTAATTTATTGGATTGCTTATTCGCAAATTTCGTGGAGATTTGTAATTGAATATCAAAGAATTGTTTTTTTTAGTTCAATCATTCTTTTAATCTTTTCTGGATTTGGGATGAATCTTTTGTTTGAATCTTTAGCGGATAAAAGAATATTCAGAAAATTCCATATAATATTATTTTTAGAGATAATCCTTTTAATTAGTTTAACCCTTTTTTCATTTTCATATACAAGCAGAGAAAGTTGGAATAATCTTAGATTGCCTCTGGAATCTGGGGAATTAATTTCACCTTCACCACCTGCATCAAGATTTCTTAATGAAGATGATTTAATTCTTTTTAATTTTACAGAGAAAATCTTTATTAGCCCTCCCTGGAAAGGACTTGTGATAGGAACTGCAACAGGAAACTATCCATTAGATACAAAAGATGCTAATATTGGGGTTGATAAATTAAAATATTCAAATTTAATTAGTTCTAATTGCACAAGCAAGAAACAATTTGCCCTGGATTACAATATTGATTATGTTTATTCTTCCTCTTTTGATTGCCCAAATTTTTTATTTATCGGGAAAAGCAAAGAAAATATTTACTTGTATAAGTTTGTCCAGAATTGAAATTCTCGTTAGAAATATTTATAAACCTCTTTTCTCTCAATTTTTTATCCGATGAACGCGAGCGAGGATACTATCTATTCTCGGCTTAAGTTTATTCATATTAACATGGCAGACATATACAAAATCGTTGAGAAAGCAAAAAAAACTGGAAAAATAGAAAAAGGTACAAACGAAGTTACAAAGGCAATTGAAAGAGGAACTGCAAAACTTGTTGTTTATGCTGCTGATGTAGAACCAAAAGAGATTATTCAACACCTTCCAATTTTATGCAAGGAAAAAAAGATTCCATGTCATGAAGTTGACAGCAGACAAAAATTAGGAATTGCTGTTGGTATTTCTGTTCCCGCATCTTCTGTAGTAGTAATAAATGCCGGAGAAGCCGAATCTGACATCAAGGCTTTGAAGTAAAATGAAACCAAAATTACAGGAAACACAACAGGCACCCAGAAAAGATAGAATTATGGGGGAAACAGTTCCAGCTGTTGTTGAGGAAATTATTGGTAGAACTGGTTTTAGAGGAGAAATTACACAGGTTAAATGTCTTGTTCAAAAAGGAAGAGATGAAGGAAGAAGCATGAGAAGAAATGTAAAGGGGCCAATAAGACCTGGAGATATTCTAATGTTAAGAGAGACTGAGATTGAAGCAAGAAAAATTAAATCTAAAGTAACTAAGGGGGTTTATACATAAAATGGATATAGAAATAATTAAGTCTGTAAAAATAGCTAAGAAATATTTAAAAGAACATCCAAAAGATAATTTTGAGCTTGAAGGGTTAAGTCCTATTGAATCAGTTAATTTAAAAAAGAATTATTTTGGAAATTATAATGTTGAAATTCAAACCTTCCATGAAAATCCCGCTTTAATTCATCCATCTGTTTACTATTCAAATTCAAGACTTATTATTTCAAATAAAGGAGTTAGATATGCCTAAATGTGTTTATTGCGGAAAAGTATATGAAATTCCAAGAGGATTAAGTCTTGTTACTAAAGATGGAACTGTAAAATATTTATGTTCTTCAAAATGCAGGAAAAATATGGCTATGAAAAGACGAAAAGTTGAATGGGTTCGGAAAGCAAAACCTGCTGAAAATACTGCAAAATAGGAAATTGAAGAACTACTGCAATAATTCTTAAAAATTTATTTTTATCGTCGACAAAATGTATTTTTAGTGCAGAAAGGTTTATAAATAATTAGGGCGTTTTTCTGGTATAAAAATCTAAATAAAATAAGGATTTTCTGATAAAATGACTGAAAAATATAATGCAGAATCGATAAAAGTCCTTGAAGGGCTTGAAGGGGTAAGAAAAAGGCCTGCAATGTATATTGGGAGCACAGGAAAAGATGGTTTGCACCATTTAATCTATGAAGCTGTGGATAATTCTGTTGATGAAGCTCTTGCCGGACATTGTAAGGTTATTAATATTATATTAAACAAGAATGGTTCAGCAACAATAGATGATGATGGGAGAGGAATTCCAGTAGAACCCCATCCAGTTTATAAGGTTCCTGCTGTTCAGATTGCTCTTACAAAACTTCATGCGGGAGGAAAATTTGATAAAAAATCATATATGATTTCTGGAGGATTGCATGGTGTTGGAGTTTCCTGTGTTAATGCTTTATCTAAAAAATTAATTGTTGAAATTAAAAGAAATGGAAATATATACAGACAGGAATATTCTAGGGGAGACCCAAAGACAAAACTTGAAATTGTAGGAAAATGTGCTCCTGATGAGACTGGAACAAGAGTTACATTTTGGCCTGATGAAGAAATTTTTTCAACAGTTGATTTTGATTACAAAGTTCTTGAAACAAGATTCAGGGAAATAGCTTTTCTAAATTCAGGGTTAAAAATAATTCTTTCTGATGAAGAAAAAAATAAGAGAGAGGAATTTATTGCAGAGGGGGGAATGATTGAATTTGTCAAATGGCTGAATAAGTCAAAAGAAATTTTGCATAAACCAATTTATTTCAAAAGAGAAATGGACCATACAGTAATAGAAGTTGCAGTGCAATATAATTCAGGATATCAGGAAAATATTTTTGGGTTTGTTAATACTATTAATACTGTTGAGGGAGGAACTCATGTATTTGGATTTAAAACTGCTCTTACAAGGGTTATAAATGATTATTCTAAAAGAAAAGGAATATTAAAAAATGAAAATTTTTCAGGAGAGGATGTCAGAGAAGGACTTACTGCAATAATCAGTATAAAAATTCCAGATCCGCAATTTGAAGGACAGACAAAAACAAAGCTTGGAAATTCAGAAATTAAGGGTTTTGTTGATTCAATTGTTACAAGCGCTTTATCTGAATTCTTTGAAGAAAATCCCAATATTGCAAGGAAAATAGTTTCTAAGGCAGAATCTGCTGCAAAAGCAAGGATGGCTGCTAAGAAAGCAAAAGATTTGGTAAGAAGAAAAAATGCATTTTCTTTAGGAGGTTTACCTGGGAAATTAGCAGATTGTTCCAATAAAAAATCAGATGATACAGAACTTTATATTGTAGAGGGAGAAAGTGCGGGTGGAAGCGCTAAAATGGCTAGGGATAAAGAAACTCAAGCAATACTCCCTCTTAGGGGAAAGATTTTGAATGTTGAAAAATCAAATCCAATAAAAAGTCTTTCAAGTGAAGAGATAGCAAATATGGTTACAGTAATTGGAACAGGAGTTGGAGACCAATTTGATGCAGAAAAATTAAGATATAAAAGAATAATAATTATGAGTGATGCAGATGTTGATGGAGAACATATTAAAACTCTTATCTTGACTTTCTTTTTTAGATTTATGCCGAAGTTAATTGAAAGTGGAAATATTTATGTTGCTCTTCCTCCTCTTTTTAGAATTAGAAAGAATAAGGATTATTATGTTTATTCTGAAGAAGAACTTAAAAAAACTCTAGAAAAATTAGATACTAAAGAAGGAAATGTTACAAGGTTCAAGGGTTTGGGGGAAATGAGTGCAAATCAGCTTTGGGATACTACAATGAATCCAAAGACAAGGAAAATTAAAAAAATATTTATAGATGATGCAATTGAAGCAGATAAAACCTTTTCAATGCTAATGGGAGATGATGTTCAAGCAAGAAAAGAATTCATACAAGAAAATGCAAAGACGGCAAATTTAGATATTTAAAATGACAATAAAAAAAGTGAATAAAATTTGGGGAAATGAAGAATGGATTGTTAATACTGATAAATATTGTGGAAAAATTCTTAATGTAAAAAAAGGAAAAAGAGGTAGTTTGCATTATCATAAAAATAAAGATGAAACTTTCTATATTCTAAAAGGAAAAATTTTAATGGAGTCTATTACTCCAGAAAATATTAACGGACAGAATTATAATATTCCTGAAATTAGGGTTATGAAAGAGGGAGATGTAAAGCATATAACTCCTTTAATGAAACACAGATATAGCGGATTAGAAGAATCTGTTATTATTGAATTTTCTACTCATCATGAAGATTCAGATACTTACAGAGAGGAAGACAGCAGTGATGTATCAAAAATTATAATGGAGTATTTTAATAAAAGGTAAAAAAATGGCGAAAAAATCAAAATTAGCAACACCAGATTGGATAAAAGAAGGATATGATAGTCCAGAAGAATATGCAAAAGCTAAGGGAAAGTCTGTTAAGAAAAAAACAGAAGAAAAAACTTTCAAAGTTAAGAAATGTCCTGAATGCGGTAGTTATGATGTTAATGTTATTCTTAGCGGAACTGGTGGAGAGGAAATTGAAGATGAAGATTCAATTCCAGAAGGAAAATCAGCAGGAGATTGGGAATGCAAGAAATGTAAGTGGTCTGGGAGAGATGTTGAAGAAGAGGAATTGACAGAAGATGAATTCATGAAATATTTAGATGAAAAAGGAGAGGAGGTAGCTTAAAAATGACAGAAGAAAACAAAAAAGAAAAAATAATAACTGAAGAAGACAACAAGAGAGTAATTCCTGTAGAAGTATCTGAAGAAATGAGGAAAGCATATCTTGATTATGCTATGAGTGTTATTGTTTCCAGAGCTATTCCTGCAATTGAAGATGGGTTAAAGCCGGTTCAGAGAAGAATTTTATATTCAATGAATGCAATGGGATTAAAGCCAGGTACGCAGACAAAGAAATCGGCAAGAGTTGTCGGAGATGTTATTGGTAAGTTCCATCCTCATGGAGATGTTGCAGTTTATGATGCGATGGTAAGAATGGCTCAAGATTTTTCATTAAGATATCCTCTTGTTTATGGACAGGGAAACTTTGGTAGCATTGATGGAGATCCTCCTGCTGCTTATCGTTATACAGAAGCAAGATTAGCACCAATGGCAATTGAACTTCTTGAAGATATTGATAAAGAAACTGTAAATTTCAGTCCTAATTTTGATAATTCAATGAAAGAACCAGACTTGCTACCCGGGAAACTTCCATCATTAATGTTGAATGGAGCTACAGGGATTGCTGTTGGTATGGCTACAAATATTCCCCCGCATAATTTAAGAGAAGTTTGTGATGCAATTATTGCTTATATTAAAAATCCAGAAATAACAATCAAAGAACTTTGCGAGATTGTTACAGGGCCAGATTTCCCAACAGGAGGAAGTATTTCTGGGGATATTGTCAGTCTTTATAGCACTGGGAAAGGAAAATTAATTGTTCGGGGAAAAACTTCTGTTGAGACAGTAAAAGGAAAGGAAATTGTTGTAATAACAGAAATTCCTTACATGCTAAATAAATCTTCTTTAGTAGAACAAATTGCAGAACTGATTCAAAATAAAAAATTAAAAGATATTTCTGATTTAAGAGATGAAAGTTCCAAGGGAAAAATAAGAATTGTAATTGAATTGAGAAAAGGTGCAAGTGCTAATTTTGTAATTAACTCTTTGTATAAATATACAAGATTGCAGGATAGTTTTAATGTAAATTTCCTTGCTTTGGTAAATGGACAGCCAAGAATTTTGGATTTAAAACAAGTTGTTGAAGAATATGTAAAATATAGAAAAATAATAATCACCAGCAGAACAAAGTTTGAACTGAAAAAAGCAAAAGATAGACTGGAAATTGTTGATGGACTTTTAATTGCTTTAAAACATATTGATGCAGTAATTGAATTAATTAAGAAATCAAAAAATGCAACAGAAGCTCTTGAAGGCTTGATGAAAAAATTTGAATTGAGCAAAAAGCAGGCACAGGCTGTTCTTGAGACAAAACTTCAGCAATTAACTTCTCTTGAAATGGATAAGTTAAAAAAAGAGCAGGAAGAATTAAAACAAAAAATTTCTGAATTGGAAAAAATACTTGCTGATATAAAAGAAGTTTTAAAAATAATAACTAAAGAACTTAATGAACTTAGAAATAAATACGGAGATAACAGAAGAACAAATGTTCTTAAGAGAATTTCTGAAATCTCTGAAAAAGATTTAGTTCAGGAAAAGGAAGTTGTTGTTACAATCACAGACAAGGGATATTGCAAGAGAATGGACACAAAGACTTACAAGGAACAAAGAAGGGGCGGAAAAGGAGTTATTGGAAGCAATCTTGCAACAGGAGATTTTGTCAAGCAATTAATTATTTGTTCAACACATGATTATCTTATGTTTTTTACCACTCGAGGAAGAGTTTTGTGGCTTAAAGCTTATGATATTCCTGAAGCTGAAAGATACAGTAAGGGAAAAGCAGTAATCAATCTTCTTGGATTAAAAGATGAAAACGTTGCAAATGTTATTTCTGTAAAGAAATTTGAAGATGACTTATTCATGGCTACTAAAAAAGGAATTGTAAAAAAAATTACATTAGATAATTTTTCAAAACCAAGAGCTTCTGGAATAAGAGCAATAAATCTCCCTCCTGATAACTCTGACTTCTTAATTGGGGTTGAACTTGTAAAGAAAGGACAGGAAGTTTCTCTTGCTACAAAGAAAGGAAAAGCAATAAGATTCAATAGTGATGATGTAAGAGAAAGCGGAAGAACAAGCTATGGAGTTACTGGAATAAAAATGGAAAAAGATGATGAAGTTGTTAGTTTGGGGATATTAAACACAGAAGCAATTTTAACAATTACAAAAAATGGATATGGAAAAAGAACATCTGTAGTTGATTATAGAAAAACTGCGAGAGCAGGAAAAGGAGTTATGAATTTGAAAGTTAGCGACAAGACAGGAGATGTTGTTTCTACAATTTCTGTTGATGACAAAGACAGCATAATAATAACAACTGCAAAGGGAATGGCTATAAGAACTTCATTGCAAAACATAAGAGTAATGGGAAGAGCTGCACAAGGTGTTAGAATTGTAAAGCTTCATCCTGAAGATTATGTTACTGATATGATTAAAGTGCAGGAACACGAAGAATAGTTTCTAGTATAATAAAACTTATAATCAAATTTTTTCTTTAAATTTTATGAAATTATCCAATAAAATCTTATTAGATATAGTCAATAATTTGATTCTTCCAGACAAAGATTTTCAAAAAGCATTAAAATTAACAAAAGCAAATTCTTCAGGAAAAATTTGGCTTATTGGAGGTTTTTTATATAAAAATCTGGCTCATTCTTTATATGGTTCAAGAAAATCTACAAAAGACTTTGATTTGATTGTAGAATACCCAAATGATAAAATAATTCTTCCGGATGATTGGAAGATCACAAAAAATCATTTTAATAATAATAAGTTAATCAGTAACCAAATGCAAATTGATTTTATTCCTTTAACAGATTTAGCTCTTCCAAAAAATCCTTATAGTTATGAAAAAAATCCTATTCCTTCTATCAATCATTTCCTTGAAAGTGGGGGATTAAATATTCATTGCATTGCTTATGATATCTTCGATAAAAAAATTATTGGTGATGTTGGAATAAAGGCTTTAGAAGAAAAGATTATTTCTGCGTATAATCTTGAAATGTTAGAATATGGAGCAAAGAAATATGATAAAACTCCCAATGATATTATCAAGAAAAAGGCTGAAGAGCTTGGATTTGAATATAAGTTGGTAGATTAATTTTTCCAAGCTTCACAAATATTCCTATATTCACACCAATCACATAATCTTGTTTTGTTTGGAGGAAAATTTCTCGTTGCTTCTATTTCATCTATTAAATTTATAACCTCTTTCTTTAATTGTTCAAGCTGTTCGTTTGTTCTGCTTAAACAAACTTTCATGTCATGAGCAAGAAAATGCCATACCATAGATACTCTTTTATCTTTTCCAAATACATCTTTCATTGCAAGAGAATACAATGCTAATTGCCTACCATTTTCTATCTTGTCTCTTGCTGCAGCGCTTGCACTTGTTTTATAATCATGAATTTCTATTTCATTATTTGCAATATTGTGAACAAGCCGATCTATATATCCAATTAATTTTCTTTCTTTTTCTGCGTCAAGGATTATTTCTATTTTTTCTTCAACTGCTATTGTGTTATCTTTAAATGGAGAATGTTTTAGATAATAGTTTATAAGAAATTCCACCCCTCGATTAAAATAGTCTTCTGCTTTCATAGCCTTATTTACAATAAGCATGCTTGGGGAGAAGGTTTCTATCCATCTTTCTGAATAAAATTCTATTAATTTATCTACTCCCGGGATTACTTTTTTCATCACATTTTCATAAAGCCACTCTAGTGATTCATGAACAACAGTTCCTAAATGGGCTTCAATACTTTTTGGAATATCTGGGACAATTTTGTCAAGATATCTATATTTGAATTTTAACTTACATTGCTCAAAAGTTTCAAGTTTTGAATGAGAATAATTTACCATTAATTTTTAGAGAATAAGGAGGTTATAAATTTTTAGAGTCAGCAGTATTCATTATAAAACGCAAGAAATTCTTTCTCTTCTTTTATTAATAATTTCTCAAGACATTCAGAAACATTTTCTCTGTCCTGTTCATTATCTATTTTTCTTATTACTGCTTTAACACCAATTTCTTTTAATCTTTCGTCAGGAACAGATTTTTTTGAAGCACCAGTATAAACTACTGGAATCATTTTGTCATATTTTCCAATCAAATTCTTTAGAATTTTGATAGAATCTGTATAAGTCCCCAAAAAATTATATGGAAGATGTGTCAATAACAAATCCGGCTCAAAATATTTTATATTCATCTCTAAATCCTCTGAATGCAGATTGTGCAAGGTTAATACTGAATATTTTTCTTTCAAATTATCCTTTATTCTATTTTGCCTTTCTATATGAAGCTCTCTGCTGTTTGGAGATTTTAAGTCATAGGGGTTTTGGTCAACATACAATACTTTTTTCTTTTCCATAGATTTTTTATGCTCAAATAATTTATAAGATTAATCAATATTTAATATATATCTTGTTTTAATTAGCAAGTGGTGATAACGGAAATATTTATATATTTTTGAGATGCTTAAAAAAAGATGGGTAATATGGAAAAACATCCTAAAACTCTTTATGCAATCTGCAGTGAAATGAAAGACAAAGGATATAATCAAATTACTTTGGGACATGGAAGAATTGGTATCTGGTCTGGTTGTATGAGAATAGAGCATATTCTTATTTTTTCTGATTTAATAAATAATAAAATAATTGAAACATATGAATCTGTACTAG
The DNA here is from genome assembly GCA_023228065.1 of Candidatus Pacearchaeota archaeon. Next base: position 238,957 of record JALOBX010000001.1, read on the forward strand.
TTCGTCAGGGTTCTTGGAGCTCGCCTCAAAATTTGATATTTGAAGGGAAATATACCCCGCAACAATTTGAAGCACATAAAAATAAATTCAAAATTGAAACAGATATTAAAGACAATCTATACAATTATCTTCCTTATGAGAGTACTACTCCTGCATATACTGTGAAATTATTTAGTCAGAAATTAACATACTTAGATCTTCTTGACTTCTTTTTGGTCTTAAAAAATCCTGTTCTTCTAAATCAAAAAACAAAAGGTTATTTTAATTAAGAACTTCCCCAAAACATTTAAAAAGTAACTTGGAAGTAATAACATTATGAAAATTTTAAAAGATAAATTAAGACATCTTAGAAGAGTATTAGCTCCTGCTAGCTTAATTGCTGGTATCGGGTTAATCACTCTTTTTGGAGTTCCTTATTGTACAAGGGAATGTACAAATAATATTCAAAATATAGAAAATTCAATTGAGAAACTTTATCCTACTGTACCTTATTTTAAAATGCAGGAACAAAAATTAGAACAAGAAAGAGGAGAACATTGGGAAGCTTTACTTAATACTATAGAATTAGAAAAAAGAAACTATTAATTATTCTTCATCATTAAATTCACATTCACTAGTTTCTGCGTTCCACAAATCATATCCTTTATTTATACAGCAATTATTATTTTCTCCAGGAGTTACTGTTCCGCAACTTGCTCCAACAATTGTCTCCCCTTCATCTTTAGCCAAGAATCCCCACCAGGGATTTCTTATTCGGATAAATTCTCCATTTTCAGAATTTAATTCTGCCCTTATTCTTTCTCTTACAGGAATCAGATAAAATAATCTTGCTTTCTTTTCTGCTCTGTATTCATAAATTCCGTCTTCATTCAGAACTATATTATCATTTTCAAGCATCTTTTGTGTTCTTTCCTGTATCTTTTCTTTAACTTGGTCAGGAAGGAGTTTTATTCTTTTTGTTTCGTTATTCTTAAAAGTTCCATAAATCTTTCCATCATCTGCCTTGTATAAAGTTACATTTGTTGTTCCATCTATTCCTTTAATTTGTATTATTATATTTCCAGAATTTCCTGCTGTAATAGTCATTTCTCTTGTTCCATCAGCCAAGATACATTTTGTTGCACTTCCTGTACATGTGCAATTTTCAGGACAATCTGTTGATTTCTTAACAGGACTAATTCTTTCTTTTTCTTTGCATTCTTTAATTGTCTTTGGAGTTTCTTGTTCTTCAGTACAATTTGTTATTTTAGTACATGCTCTTCTTTGTTGCCCAGTTGTGCAATTGCTCCATTTTGTACAGGTCCATTCTTCACATTCAAATTCCTTTGTTTCTATCTGATTCTGAAGAGAGTCATCTTCCCCCTCATTTTGAGTATTGCTTTGAATTTGATTTTGTTCTTCATTTCCATTAGAATTATTTTCTATTGCTTTGCTTGTTAAAGGTATTGCAACTGCAAAACTTATCATTAGCAACATTACAATCATCAACGCAGCCAATTTTTTCATATGTATTTATACTAATTAATATTTATAAATCTAATCTCGTTCCGCCTTTTATGAAAATTGGTGTAAAAATTTATAATGAGGAACATTTTATTGAACATCTTCTTGAAAAAGCAGACTTTTTTGAAGTGATGGCTTTGCAAAAAAATGATTATTCTTTTTTAAAAAAATATTCATTGCCTATTGTTATTCACGCAGAGCATCATTCTCATGGAGTAAATCCTACAGATTCTTCTATAAAAAATAATAATTTAAAATCATTAAATTTTGCAAGGAATATTGCAGACCTCGCAAAAGCTGAAAAAATAGTATTTCATCTTGGGGGAATTGAAAAAAATAATCCCTACTCTTCAATAGAAAACGCAATTAATCTTGTCAGGGAAGTAAATGATGAAAGAATCCTAATAGAAAATCTCCCTCAACTCGATGAAATGTCAAATTATATACGTTTATGTAAAACCCCAAAAGAAATAAAAAAATTAATGAAAGAAACAAAATCTGGATTTTGTTTTGATATAAATCATGCATTAAGGAACATAAAAAACTTTGACGGAGATTATAATTTTATAAAAGAATATATTAAATTGAACCCAAAACATTATCATATCGGTGGGCAGAATCTTAACACCATGGAAGACCATTTATCTTTTGAAAAATCAAATTTGAATTTAAGAAAAATTTTTAGTCATTATCCAAAAGATGCTGAAATAACTTTAGAAACTGAAGCAGATATGTACAAAATAGAAAAAGATTTAGAAATTGTTAGAGGGGCAATCGAGAGTTTAGGGGAATTGGCTAATTAGATTATTTCTCCAAACCCAATAAGTCTCCAGTGACTATCTATATTTCTTGCAAGTCCAACATTGCTACCCTTTAACAGAACAATCGGTATGTTAAGAAATAATTCAATTTCATTTTTATTTATCTTTTCAATTGTTCCAATTGTGATTGTAGTATTAACACTTAACATCAACATTTCTTTTGTTTTTAATGGAGCAACTTCTTTATGTTCAGAGATTCCTAAAACTTCTTTGAATAATTCTGTTTTTATTTTTACTTTATATCCTACTTCTGGAAGTGTTCCTTTTAATCCTGCAACACATCCAGATAAAGAATCTGCTTTTGTCAGGAATGGATCTAATTCTGTTTCTATAGACATGCTTGCTCCAGGAGTTATTTCTTGGGCAGAACCATTTCCCTTGTGAAGAGAAATTATTTTTGTTGTAAGAGTCTGGTAACTTTGCTGATTTGCTTTTTTTACACTTAATCCTGGCTTGATTTCAATTTCATCTCCAACTTTTAATTTTCCTTTTTTCAAAATACCTCCAAGAACTCCTCCATGAATTTTGCTAACTTCTAAACCTGGGCGATTAATGTCGAAGCTTCTTGCAATCAAGAAAATAGGTTCTGATTCTACATCTCTTTTTGGAATTTCAAGTTTGTATAATTCTTCTATTAATTTATCTAAATTTATTTCTTGTTGTGCAGAGATTGGAATTATTGGAGCATTTTCTGCTAGTGTACCTTTGACAAAATTTTTTATGTCTTGGTAGTTTTTTAGTGCCTGCTCTTTTGTTACTAAATCTATCTTATTTTGCGCGATTATAATATTATTAATTTTTTTTGCCTGAAGTGCAATGAAGTGTTCTCTTGTCTGCGGTTTTATTCCTTCATTTGCAGCTATCACAAGAATTGCAGCGTCAATAATTGCAGCGCCAGAAAGCATTGTAGCCATAAGCATTTCGTGTCCAGGAGCATCAATAAAACTTATATAACGAACAGGAGTTCCTTTTCCTTTGTTGTTAAAATTATTTCCATCTTTGGAAATTGTCATATCTGCATAACCTAATTTTATTGTAATTCCTCTTTTCAATTCTTCTGAATGAGTATCAGGAAACTTTCCAGTAAGCTTTCCTAAAAGTGTTGTTTTTCCATGGTCAATATGTCCGACAACTCCGACATTTAATTCTGGAAGATTTTCTGGTTTATTCATAAAAATAGATTGAAGAAATCAATTAAAAAAGGTTTGGGTTAGATGGAAAATATTAAATCTTGCTTTCTAGTCCTATAGCATAAATTCCATTCTCTTTAATTCTTTCTTCATATCCGGGGAGATTATGATAAAGTTTTATTCCTTCTTCAATTGAATTTACTTCTGGTAATACTCTTTCTAATCCTTCTGATTCTAACATCTCCTTTACCGAATTATATCTTTTGTTATAAGAAGCAATAAATCCAAGTGGTTTAATAGAATCTATTGGCTGAAATTTTTTATCAACAACTCTTATTAAAATTGAATCTCCTTTCTTTATCCTATCATATTGTTTTCTTTCTTTTGTTGGGTCGGGAACTCTTCCTTCAACTTCTTTTTTAGATTTTAAAATCTTTAAATAATTTTCCTCAAAAATATCAAAAATCCATTCAGTCATAATTAATAAACAAAATTATTATTTAAAAGAATTATTATTGTGCAGCAACAGCTTCGGCTTTCTTTTCTTTTGGCTGATTTTGGTCTGGGAAAATTTCTGAAAGTTTTTTACTTCCTTCTTTTAATATTTTAAGATTAATCTGAACAATTGCTGGAGAGATAACTTTTCCTCTAACTGTTTTTCTCATTCTCAATCCTTTTGGTGTGAAATTTGAAACTTTCTTTTTTCCTTCTCTTCTTGGGCGTCTGTGCATAGCTTTTCCATAAGTCAATAATAATTTCTTTAATCCTACTCCTTCAACATTTTCCATAGATGTAAATCCAGAACTATCGCTTGCTCCTGTTATCTCGAATTCATATCCGCTTAAATCTCCTGATAAGTCTTTTCCTTCCACTTTATTATGGAGTTCTTTGCCCATAAGCTCTTCGCTTTCTAATTCTAAATGATAGGTCTTTCCTGACTTTTCTGCTATATTTATTTTAAATACCATAGGAATTAATTGAGAAATTGGTTTTTAAATATTTGGTAGGCAAGCTTTTTATAGGGACTTTATTTCCTGATTGTATGAAAAATAACAAAAAATTTGCAGGAAAACCAAATAAAAGTTTTCAGAGAACACCCAAAATTGCTCTTAAAAAACAGATAAGAGAAATAAATGATTCTATTATGGGAAAAGATATTGAACTTTTCGGAAGAGTAAATCGTGTTGTTCAAACTACAGGACCAACTGTTTTTGTGGTTTCTGACGGAACAGGCTCTTTGCAATTAAAGGGGTTTATTGGAGCAGGAGCAAGAGCTTATCCTGAAATTGATGAAGAAGATTGTGTCAAGGCAATTGTTAGACTGGAAGAATTTAATGGAGAAGTTGAAGGAGATATTATAAAAATTTTCAAAATGAGTGAGTCTGAAAAGACAGATTTTTTATTTTCCTTAAAACGAATTGAAAAAGAAAGAGCAAAAGTTACTGCCCCTCCATTTTTAATTAAGAGCGAGATTTTAGATAAATTGAAAGATTCTTTTATAGAGGCTGCAACTCAAATAAGACTTGCTGTAATTCAAGATAGGCCAATCATTGTAAGACATCATAATGATACTGACGGATATAGTTCTGGTTTTGCGTTGGAGAGAGCTATTTTACCTTTAATTGGAAAACAGCATACTTCTGAAAAAGCGGGATGGGAATTTTTTACAAGAGCTCCTTGCGCTGCTCCCTTTTATGAGATTGATGATTCAATAAGAGATACTGCATTATCTTTGAGAAATGTTGCAAAATTTTCCAACAAAATGCCTTTGATAATAATCGCAGACAATGGTTCTACTCCAGAAGATTTAATGGCAATCAGACAAGGAAAAATTCATGGAGCAGATTTTATTGTTGTCGACCATCACTTTTTCGACAAGGATGTAATTTCTCAAGAAGTTTTAGTTCATATTAATCCTTTTTTAGTCGGAGAAGATGGAGCAAAATTTTCAGCAGGAATGCTTTGTACAGAGCTTGCAAGATTTATTAATCCTGACGTAAAAAATATTGAACAGATTCCTGCAATGGCTGGATTAGCAGACAGAATAGATTTAGAAAACCCAGATGCAGTTCATAAATATGTTGAGCTTGCAAAAGAACAGGGATATACTAAAGAGCTTCTTATGGATATTTCTTTTGTAATTGATTATATTTCTTCTAAGGTTAAATTCATGGAAGTAAGAGAATATATTGAAGTTTTATTTGGAGAGCCAAGAGACAAACAGAAAAATCTTGTTGGACTTCTTGCTCCCCATATTAAAGAGCTTGACGAAAAAGCACTGAAAATGGGAAAATCAAATGTCAAGATAGAAAAGATAGGAAATACAACTCTCCAGCTTTTATATTTCGAAGAATTTTTTCCAGGTTTCGGGTTTTTTCCAAAGCCAGGAAGAATCACAGGACTTGTTCATAATTTCCTGCAGGAAGAAAAAAAAGTCACCAATCTTGTTAGCGCAGGAGTTATGGCTACTTCAATGACAATTCGTGCTACTGATGAAGCAAATTTTTCTGTTCATGAATTAATCACATTTATTAACAAGAAACTTCCAGATGCTTTTGTTGCTGGTGGCGGACACAAGAATGCAGGTTCAATTACATTCCTTCCTAACAAGCAGAAAGAAGTTGTTGAGTTGATGAGAGAGTTTGTTAAGGGAAGAAAATAATTTTTCTTAATTCTAATAACCTTTATTAATTACCTAACCTTTTTTTATTTATGAATAAAAAAGGGGAAATTATTATCCATTTGGAAAATGTTTCAAAACATTATCATATGGGAGATTCTACTGTCAAGGCAGTTGATGGAATTACACTTTCTATAAAAAGAGGAGATTTTGTTGCTGTAATGGGACCATCTGGAAGCGGAAAATCAACTTCCATGCATCTTATTGGTAGTTTAGATCTTCCTACAAAAGGCAGAATATATCTTGATAATCATGATATTTCTTCTTTGCATGAATCTGATCTTGCACAAATCAGAGGACAGAATATTGGATTTATTTTTCAGCAATTTAATCTTATTCCAACTCTAACTGTCAAGGAAAATATTATGCTTCCAATGTCTCTTCAAGGATATTCTATTGAAGAAAGGGAAATGAAAGTAAAAAATCTTATGGAAAAATTAAAACTTTCTGAAAGAGCAAATCATTTTCCAAATCAAATTTCAGGAGGACAACAGCAAAGAGTTGCTATTGCAAGAGCATTAGCAAATGATCCAGAAGTAATTCTTGCAGACGAACCAACAGGAAATCTTGATACAAAGACAGGAGAGATAGTTATGGATTATTTGGGAGAATTGCATAAAGAAGGAAAAACAATTGTTATGGTTACACACTCTCCTGAACTTGCTAAAACATATGCACATATTGTTTACTGGCTTAAAGACGGAAAAATAAAAAAAGTTACTAAGGGAAAAAATTTAAAGGCAGGCAAGTGGAAGGGGGAATAAACCTATGAATTATTTTTTACTTGCTCTAAGAAATTTGCATAGAAAAGGAATAAGAAGCTGGCTTACTCTTTTAGGAATTTGTATAGGCATTGCTGCTGTTATCTCTTTGATTGGATTAGGAAATGGATTAAATGCTGCAGTTAGTTCTCAATTTGGAGTAAGTTCCACAGAAGTTATTAGTATACAAGCAAGCGGAGGAAATTTTGGACCTCCTGGATATGATGTAATAACTCCTTTAACTACAGATGACCTTAATGCAGTCAGAGGATTGAGTGGCGTAGAGTTTGCAATTCCAAGGAATATTGAAACAATTTCTATAGATTTTAATGATAAAATTTTATTTACCAGTGCGACAAGTATTCCAGAAGATTATGAAGATGAAACTTATGAAATTAGCAATTTTGAAGCTGAACAGGGAAGATTAATAAAAAGCGGAGATTCCAGGAAAATATTTATTGGAGCAAATATTGCTGAAGAATCTCAAACTAATTTTGGAAAACAATTAACTGTTGGAAAAACAGTCACGATTTTAGGAGAAGAATTTACTGTTATTGGAATCTTAAAAAAACAAGGAAGTTTTGTAGTAGATGGAATTGTTTTTATGTATGATAATGATTTAGAAAGTCTTGCTAATTACGGAGATGAAGTTGATATAATTACAGTAAAAGCAAGGAGTAAAGATTTAGTAGAAAAACTCCAAGAAGACATTGAAAAATTAATGAGGCAAAGAAGAGATGTGGATAAGGGAAGTGAAGATTTTACAGTTTCTACTCCTGCTGCTTCGTTAGCACAAATTAATCAGATTCTTGGGGGAATACAGGCTTTTATTATTATCATAGCTTCTATTTCAATTATTATTGGTGCTGTTGGTATCATTAATACAATGACAACTTCTGTTTTGGAAAGAAAAAAGGAAATTGGAATAATGAAAGCTGTTGGAGCAAAAAATTCGCAAATCTTTGCTCAGTTTTTTATTGAATCTGGATTCTTAGGATTAATTGGAGGAGGGATTGGAGTTATATTTGGAATTATTTTAGGATATTTTGGAACTTTTGCTATTAATAATTTTCTTGGCTCTGAAGCTGCTCCACAAATTAATTTTTTATTAATTATCTTTTCATTATTTGGAAGTTTCCTAATCGGTGCTTTAGCAGGAATTTTTCCTGCAATGAGAGCAGCAAAACAAAATCCTGTTCAGGCATTAAACGGTTAAAATGATTGGAAAAGAAAGCATAATCTATTCACTGAGAAATCTTAAGAACAGAAAAACCAGAAGTTTATTTACAATTTTTTCTATAATGATGGGAATTACTACAATTTTTATTTTTGTAAGTTATGGGCTTGGGTTGTATAAATATATTGAGGATGTTTCTACTGGCTCTTCTGTAGACAAGCTTCTGATTCAGCCAAAAGGGTCTGCTCTTGCGGGAATGGATACTACTTTTTCATTTAGTGAAGATGATTTAAAAGCAGTTGAACAAACTGCAGGAGTTTATGATGCTAGTGGAATTTATTTTAAAGTTGTAGAACTTACCCAGAAAAAAAAATTAGCTTATACTTATCTGATTTCTTATGACCCTGCTAAGCCATTAATAATGGAATTGTTTAATCTAGATATTATCAAAGGGAGACAATTAAAACCAGGAGATAGCGGAGTTGTTCTCGGCTATAATTATCAATTTCCAGATAAAATATTTTCAAAATCTTATTCATTAAATCAAAATATAGAAGTTCAAGGGCTGGACTTAAAAATTCTTGGTTTTTATTCTCAGGTGGGAAATCCGCAAGATGATTTACAGATATATGTAACTAATGATAAAATAAAAGAAATTTTTTCTGATGAAAATCTTTCTTATAACTGGATTATTGCAGAAGTTGATGTTACAAGAATGGACAGCATTAAAAAAAATATTGAAAGAGCTTTAAGAAATGAAAGAGGATTAGAAAAGGGAAAAGAGGATTTTTTTGTTCAGTCTTATGATGAGATGATTGAATCTTATTCAAGTGTGTTGGATATTGTTATCGGTTTTATTATATTAATTGCCTTAATTTCAGTATTAGTTTCTTCTATTAATACAGCTAATACAATGGTAACTTCTGTATTGGAAAGAGTTAAAGAAATTGGCGTGATAAAATCAATTGGTGGAAAGAATTCTGAAGTGTTTAATATATTCTTATTTGAAAGCGCTTTCCTAGGATTTATTGCAGGAGTTATTGGAGTTGTTCTTGGATGGATTCTTAGTTTTATCGGAAGTTTAATCCTTGACCAAATTGGTTATAGTTTTTTATCTCCTTATTTTCCAATAAGTTTATTTTTGGGATGTATTCTTTTTGCTGTTTTAACAGGAGCAATTTCAGGAGTTATTCCAGCAGTTAAAGCATCAAAGACAAACCCTGTAGAAACATTAAGATATGAGTAATATTATCTATGATATAATTTTCTTTTTATTTTTCTTCTTCTATATATTCTCCAACCAACAAAAGCAATTATAATTATTAAAATTGTTATGTAAATCCAAGCAGAACTTGAACCATTTTTTCTTCCATTGAAATAATCGGAATCAAAGTTTATTGTTTTTGTAATTTCTCTTCTTATGTCTGCCGAATCTGTGTAAAGTATCTGAAGTGTTATTTTTCCTGTTCTTGCTATTGCTTCAAAATCTGCAGTAGTATATTCGTTTGAATCTAAATCTCCAACCACAACTCTATCTGCTCCTTTAATATCAATATTATCTTGTTTTGGAATTGCTATTGCAAGAGCCTGAACATCAACGTCTTCTATATTTAAAATTTCCAATGTCAATACATTTGTATTTAAATTATAATCTTTGACAAAAATTTCAAAATCAGCCAGAGTATTTTCGACATAGATATTAAAATCTTTTAATCTTTGTCCTGTATAAGTAGTTGAAGTTGATGAATAGTAAACTTGTATTGGATTATTTCCATCAAGAGCATCAGAATCAATCCTTATTTTGTAAGGAGCAATATAAAACGAACTATATCTCTCTGCATATATCCCTGAATTTATTATTATTGGATTCTCTGATTCTGGGTCAATTGTAAATGGAAAATTTTCTTTTACACCGAACTCTACTGTCTTGCAGTCTGGGTCAGAAATTCCATTTACCTGAAAAATAACTTTTACAGATTCTCCGGGAATAGCAGGATAGGGGTCTTGATTAATCATAGAGACATTAATAGAACATTCTGCACTGATAATTCCAATAAAGAAAATTAACAATAATGCAACAAACATACACCCTTTTTTCATGATTGAAGTAAGGCGGGAATATTTTTAAATTGTTGGGTTTTTGGGGATAATTCTTTTATTTTTTTCCAAAAGTATTATTACCTTCTTTTGTTCTTATAAGACTCATAAATTTTTGAGTAAAATCCCAATCAAGATTATTTAAATTTTTTGGATAAATATCTATAACATCTAAATCATTTTCTTTATATAATCTCTTTTTGAAATCGTAATTATTTTTCTTATATTCTTCTTTTTCTATTAATCCCCAATATTCTACATAAATATTATACTCTGGGAGAAAAAAATCGGGATGAAGTTTAACTTTTTTAAATGGGACATCAAAAATAAACCATCTCTTTGTAACTTTTAAAACTGGGTGGACATAAAACTTTATCTTCTTTTTAGTAAAGTATTCTGCTACTTTTTTTTCTTCATTGCTATCATATTCTCCCATATTTGTAGCTTTAGAAATTTTGTGTCTTTGTTTTATTCCTTCTAAACAAATTGTGATTCCATAACTGATAAATGAAATTGAAAAGAAGAATAACCAATTTCTGTAGGTTTCTGGTAAATAATAAACAGAATAGATTAATATTCCTCCCAACATAAAGAAAAAGATTCCTTGGAATTGTTTTAAGGATAATCTTGAATTAAATCTCATTTCCCCCACTCCTCATTTCCTTTCTTCTTTCGTTTTATCTCTGCAATTTCCTGCAGAATTTTTAATTCTGCTGAAGTTAAAAGTTCTTTGTTCTTTTTGAAATTTCTGAATTGTTTTTCTCCAATGTTTGAATACAAAAATTCTTTATCTTTTAATTCACGCTCAAAATTAACTCCTGGAATTGATATCGCGACTTCCATCCCTTCAAATGCTTCCTTAACCGAAGTTTTGTCTGCTTGAATATTTTTAATTCTTCCGACATCTTCATTTTCCGTATTCATGAAATTTGTTGTTGGTGTTAATTTTCCTGCTTCAACTTTCACTCCAAAGATTGCAGGCTTTGTATTCCTAAAAACATACTGATGAAGAATTTTAAGTTTGCATAAAGTAGCAAGCTCCATTAATTTCTTTTTTTCTATTTCATTTCTTTTTTCTACTCTAAATTTAACAAGATTTTCAATTAATTTGTATACAACTTCATCTGTCAAAACTTTTATTCCAGAATTTGTAAAAAGTTCTTTTGCATCTTCGCTAACTGAAACATTAAACCCCAAAACAATTGCATCAAGTTCATCTATTTCCAAATTTGCTTTTGCATTTGAGAAATCATTTTTGCTTATGTTTCCAATTCCTGCCTTAAGAATAGGAATATTTGCCTGTCGGAGAAGAACTAATAGTGCTTCCAAACTTCCAAGAGAATCTGCTTTTGCAATAATTCCTTTTTTGTCTGTCTTGATATTTTCTGTTAATTCTTTCTTAAATATTTCTTTTACTTTTTCTTTATCTCCAGAATATGCTAAAAAAGGCATTCCTGGAAGAATGTCCATTTTTTCACTGAATTGCATTCTGATTCCTGTTGCTGCGTGAACTGTTTCTTTCATTTTGAATCTTATACTCAATGGCTCTATCTCTTCAATAACACGAACTTTTGTAATAATTGGATTTCCTTCAATATTTGCAACTGCAATTTCATGTCCTTTTTCCAGTTCCCCGTCATACAAAACTGCTTCAGCATAATCATTTGATTTGTCTTTCTTTACTTCAAGAATAACTCCTTTTGCTTCTTTACCAAGCTTTAATTTTTCTTTTAAATATTTCTGACTTAATCCACAGAGCATCATCATTAGTTCGCTCATTCCTTCTCCTGTTCTTGCAGAACAAGGAACCATTGCAATTTTTTTTGTGAAGTCCTGAATATTATAAAACAAGTCTGCATCAAATCCATGACTGCTTAGGGCTCCTGCAATTACCATATATCTTTCATCAAAAATCGGCTTTACATTTATCGACTGAGTTTCAATATTTTTCTGCAAACCCATTTTGTCATCCTTGTTTGTTCTCCAGCCAGAAATATTATCAATCTTATTTAATGCAATTATAAACGGAGTTTTATTATGCTTTAAAATAGAAATTACTTCTGCAGTTTGAGGTTTTATTCCTTCATTAATATCAATTACAAGAATTGCTAAATCAGCAAGACTTCCCCCTCTTTTTCTTAAATTTGTGAATGCTGCATGTCCAGGGGTATCAATAAAAAGGAAACCAGGAATTTCCAATTCTATTCCTTTTTTTGCAATTAATGGAAAAGCTTTTTCTATCTGACTTTTTGGATAAAGTGTAAAAGAAATTTTCTGTGTTATTCCTCCTGCTTCCATTTCTTGAAGAGAGGTTTTTCTAAAAAAATCAAGAATGCTTGTTTTTCCATGGTCAACATGTCCGCAGATTGTTACGATTGGCTGTCTGATTGTCATAAGAATAACAGATAAATTCAAATTAAAAGGCTTTTGTTCTTAATATTTATAAACAATTTTAACTTATTTTTAATATGAAAAAAAAGGGTAGTGGATTCAAGAATATTTTTCTTCTTGGCGGGGCGAGTTTGTTTAATGATGTTGGAAGCGAAATGATAACCCCAATTCTTCCGTTTTATATCACCCAACTTGGCGGAGCAGGATTAGCAGTCGGACTTATTAGTGGATTAAGAGAAGGACTTGCAAGCTTGTTTAAACTTTTTGGCGGATGGTTTTCAGATAAAATGGGAAAAAGAATGCCCTTTATTTTTTTTGGGTATTTTGTTTCGATTATATTTAGATTTCTTCTTTCAACTATAAATCTGTGGCAATATTTAATTGCTTTTATTTCTTTTGAAAGATTTGGAAAACTTAGAGATGCTCCAAGAGATGCATTAATTACCCAATCTACACATCACAGGGGAAGGGGATTTGGAATACATCAAATGCTGGATACGACTGGAGGGATTATTGGAACTATTCTTGTTATTTTTCTTTTTTGGAAATTGCAATTAGGAATTAAGACAATAATTATTATTGCTGCAGGAATTTCAGCATTTTCAATTATTCCTTTGTTTTTTGTTAGGGAACCAAAATTCAAATCAACTAAAATTAGTTTGTTAAAAGGAATTCATAAACTGGATAAGCATCTAAAATATTTGATATTTGTGATTTCTTTTTTTACTCTTGGTAATTTTGGATTATATTTATTTTTATTGCTGAGGGCACGAGAAATAAGCGGGAATATTGTAGTTCCCCTAGTTATTTATGCAGTTTTTAATCTTGTTTCTGCAATATTTTTAGTTCCTTTTGGAAACCTTTCTGATAAAATAGGAAGAAAAAAAGTATTATTAAGTGGATATATTTTATTTTTTATTATCTCTCTTGGTTTTATTTATGTTGATAGTTTGTTTTATCTAATTATTTTATTTGCATTATATGGACTGGTTTTTGCAATAACTCAGGCGAATCAAAAAGCATTTGTTTCAGATATTTCCGGAGAACTTAAGGGAACAGCATTTGGATTTTATAGCTTTGTTACAGGGATTGTCAATATTCTTGGTGGATTGATTGCAGGTATTTTGTGGGATATAAGCTATAGTGTCATGTTTACTTATATTTCAGTAATTGCATTTATTTCAATTATCTTGCTGATATTTGTTAAAAAAAGATAAACACAGAAAAAAGAGGCTGTCAAAGTCAAAATAAGATATTTTTCATTTGTCGCAGAAAGAAAGGCGACAAAAGCAGCAAAGTTAGATCCAAAGATCACTTTAACTGATTCTTTCGCCTCTTTTCCTTGTTTTTTAAGAGATTTATTTATTTTTAATAGTTTATAACTCCCCAAAAATTATAAAAAACAGGGTTTTCTTATCTGAGTATGATTAAAAAAACAATAGAAGAACTTCAGGAAAAATATGACTTGGAATTAGAAAAAGTTGTCTCCAACATAAAAAAAGCAAAAGCAAAATTAGTTTTATTACAATTCCCTGATGGTTTGAAACAATATGCAACTGCTGTTGTTGATTATTTAAGGGAAAAAACTAATGCGGAATTTTTAATCTGGATTGGAAGCTGTTACGGAGCATGTGATACTCCTACAGGTATTGAAAAATTAAAACCAAAAATAGATTTAACTATCCAGTTTGGGCATAATAATTTAATGCCTAATTATTAATCTTTTTCTTAGGTAAATCTGCAAGTTTGTCTGCAAATTTTTCATCTTCTAATTTCTTATTCACTTTTTTTATTGCTTCCAAACAATCTTTATAGATATAATCTGATTTTCTTTCAAGGAAATTTTCATGAATAAAAAACCTTACTGCTTCGCTTACTCCTGTAATAAATGCCCCCGTGGTATAATCCTTTTTTACAAAAGCTAAACAAATCCCGACAAGACTTACGACGTTTGGAATTAATTTCCCCCCTATTGAATAAAGATTTTCTTCTAATCTCAATTTCTTTTCTTCTTCTGGATGTTCTTTTCTTCTTTTGCTGTAAAAATCATTTATTTCCTTTCCAAAAAAATAATCTGAACCTAGCATATTTTTTTTAAAACTCCATTATATAATTTTATTATCTGCTCATTCAATTCTTCAAGAGTTCCGTTATTAATTATTGAATAATTCGCCATAGCCATGCATTTTGCAACTCCTTGTCCTGTTTCTTTTTCACCTATGCCTTTATCTCTTGCATCAACTGCTAAAAATTCTTCAAATGTTTTTGGATCGCTCTCTCTATTTCTTAAGAGCATTCTTTCAAATCTTTTTTCCCTCGGAGCATCAATTGAAATTAAATAAAAATTATCTAACTTTCTAAGCTCTTCAACTTCATATGGGTTTCTGATTCCATCAATTATTGCTTTGTTATACTTATCATTAATTATCCTATGATGAACTAATAAAGCCAAAACTCCTGCTCCTTGTTCTTCTCTTAATTGATTTCCTAAATCCTGAAGATTTTTTCTTGTTATTTCTATATTTCTTTCTTTAGCAATTCCTCTTAATTCATTTGAAAGAGAAATATACTCAAAACCTTTTTCTTTTAAAAAATCAGCAACAGCTCCCTTACCTGCAGCAACACTGCCTGTCAATCCTATATACATATTCATGAGAATTAAAAACTATTTTTAAAAATTTATGTCTTACAACCAACCCATCAATAAAGATAATCCTACTGATAAAAGCAAGATTCCTGCAATTAAATGCAAAATTCTAATATTTTTATTTCTCCATTGGGCAACAGATTCTGCTGTTGTAAATCCTCTGTAAACAATAAATGTAATTATTACAAGAGGAAGAATTACAATAAAATTAAAATATAAAAGCCAGGGCAGAGCTCCGATTATTCCTAATTGAGAAATTGATTCTGTTGCAATTAACAGAGGAGCCATAGTGCATGGACCCAAGAAAAGAGTAATAACAAAACCAGTAATAAAAGCTCCAATTGGGGAAGTTATTCTTTGAATTATTTTTTTTGCTTTTACATGCATCCAAATAGGCATTTCTGTTGCAAATCCTCCTGGACGATAAAAAAAGAAGTCTTTAATTTGCAGGCCTCCAACAAGCATAGCTAAAATTCCAAATGCATATTTGATATAAACAGAACTTTGTTTTAACAATAAATTAAATCCCTGAAATAATTGAACCAAAACAATTCCATAAAATAAATATCCAATAAAGACTGCAATAATAAAAGCCAAACCCGCAAATAAAACTTTTTTCTTTTTTTCTTGATTTTGCGTAAGAATCGTAACAAGAACAAGAACAAGCATTGCAATCTGACAAGGATTAATTGAATTAACTAAAGCAAGCGATGTTATTTTTCCCAGAGTTAAAATATCTGCCATCAATAAAATAATAATTCTTTATTTATTAATCTTGGTAGCCTGTTAATTCTTTAAGTTTTTCTATTGACTGAACACCTTCGTATTTTTTATTATTAATTATCCATGTTGGAGTTGCTTCAATTCCCAAATCAATACATTTTTGTATATTTTCTTCTTCAAGGCAATTAATTATATTCAAAAATTTAACATTAATTCCAAACATTTCTTCTTGGGTTATGCAATGAGAACACCCTGTTTGAACATATAAAATTGAATGTTCGCCTATCCACTTTGAAACTTCTTCTGAAGGCATGTCTTTAATTGCTGCACTTTGAAAATTCTTGAAGTAAATTATTCCGCCAGCTAAGAGCAAGATAATAATTACAACACTTATTGTTGCGAATCTATTTTTCATGAGTTATGATAGAATAAATATTTTTTAAAGGTTTTGGCTTAATAATCAGGCATATCTTCTTGAGGCTCAAACTTCTTTTGTTCTGGCTTGCTTGAACCTTCGCCAGAAGCATTTAAATCACTTGGAGAAATTGAATTAATCATCTGTTTAAACTCTTGGAATTTTTCTGCAGGAATTCTTAATCCTTTTTTTGTAGGTCCAGTATATTTCTCGCTTGTTGCAAATTCTCTTATATCAATGCCTACTTTCCCATTATATTCTCTTATTCCAATAACAATATCTGTTGATGTCCCTTGAAATTCCCCTTTGTTTATTTTTCCTATGTCCTTATCCATAACTGATTTTAATAAGGAGTTTATTTAAATGTTTTTATGATTAATCACATATTATTTATGGCTTATATTCTAAAGCACCATTAATGTTAAAAATGCCGATTTTGTATTATCTCTATGAGTGAAGAATGTCCAAAATGCCATAATACCGGAATGGTAAAAGAAAAAGATGGTTCAATCCATACATGCTGGGATTGTTTGCAAAGCGGTAAAATGCAGGTGCATTCAGACAAGGTTCCTGATTCTAAGGTTAAAATATAAAACTTTTTAAATAGCTTATTTATACATCTCCTATGAAAGAAAAATTAAATTCAGCAATATTGAAAGGAATTCCTCTTTTAATGATTGCAGCAATAATGGGAACTGCCCTTGGAATAACAAGAATCGGCAATAATTTTTTTAATAATAAAATAAGAAAAAAACCAACTTATTATTCTGTTTCTTATGCTACTGGTATAACAGGGCATATGAATTATGTAAGTTATTCTGATGGCTCTCAAGAATTTAAAGAATATCCCGGATTAGGGCACAGATGGTTTGATTCTGATTTATGTCAGGATTTCAACGGAGATGGAAAAGTAGACAGAATAAGAAGAAATGGTGCAGAATGGAAATATAACAGCCTGACAGAAATTCTTGTTAGAGAATATGATTATGATTCACATAAAAAAAGATTTGATGATGCTGATAGAAAATTAAAGGAATTAAACAGCAAATACAGCCCCAAAGGGTAATCATATAATTTTTCTTACAATATTGTATACTTCATCTGAAATATCTTCTTTGGTTCTTAATTCTCCATTTTTTATACAATCTACTTTTTTCCAATTATACAATTTTGCTAACTGAAGATATGACTCTTCAGAATTTTTTAAATAATCTATATTTTTTTCAACTTCATCCTTTTCTACTCCCATTTTAGATTTTAATTCCATTCCAACTTTGTAAGGCATATAAAGAAGAATAGTCAAATCTGGTTTTGGTAATTGCAACAAGCCATATTCTAAATCTTCCAGCCATTTGAAGAATTTTAATCTTTCTTCAGGATTTTTTATTTTTCCTCCCTGATGTCCCATGTTTGATTCGACATATCTATCAGAAATTAAATGTGTCCCAGAATTCAATGTGTCTTCCATAATCTTTTTATTATAATGCCTGTCTGCAGCATAATATAATGAAGCAGTCTTTGAATCTACTTCTGCAGGATTTTCGAAATAACTTTTGCTTATAGATTGTTTTCCTAATAAGGCACCACCAACAATTTTCCCTGTGGGAGTACCATACATTGGAAATGAAATGTATTTACAAGGAATATTTGCAAGATTTAATTTATGAACAAGAAGTTTTGTCTGAGTTTCTTTCCCAGATGCATCTGTTCCGCCTATTGCAATAAGTTTTCCTTTTGACATTTATACCAGCCTCTCTAGTGCTTTTTCTCCCCAAACACAAGGACTTGGACATTTCATTCCCTGTTTGCATTTTGGAGACAATGAATTTTTGTATTCTTTTTTATATTGAGAATATTTTTCAGCAATTTCTTTAGTATTATTCATAATTTCATTTTGTGCAGCACCGCAAATTCTCAACAAACATTTAGAACGGAAATTTTCTATAGTTCCTCTTTCATTAACTCTTACTAATTGGGCTTGAGGATAATCTTCTTTGGATATTTCTTCTAAATCCTTATCCCAATCTAGAAGTAATCTTGGATTTTGTGAAATTATTTTAGGAATAAAAAATCCATAAGGATTTCCTCCTTTCTTGATATCATTAGAAATATGATAATTAATTGTTCTGTGTCTTTGTGCCTGCGCTAATCCAGCAAAACTCATGTTATATTGCGTTGAATAAACATCTCCAAAATGCTCTTCAACAATTCTTGGATTCAATAAAGATAGATGCCTGTCTGTTTGATTTCTTAAATTTGGAATATCAAATCTTTCTGTCTCCTCCAAAAAATCTTTCATGCTTGCACATAATCTTTTTTTAAATTCATTTTTTCCATTAGAATATTCATCCACAAATTTTTCAAATTCTCCTCTCAAGAAATTTATTTGCCTTAAATTAATTGTATGACTCATCTTTGTTGGAGTAAAAACACTTGTCATATATCTTGCATTTTCCTGGCTTAATTTTTCAACAGGATTTTTCCCAGAACCATCTTTTATATATAATTTTGGAAATTCTGATTCTGGATATTTTTTAGAAATTTCTTCTCTAAATACATTCATCCATTTATCATATTTCTCTTTTTGTTTTGGCTCTATATCTTTCATAACTGTATATCTGGCTGATTTCTCTGAAGTTGCATATTGCTTTTCATTATTAAGAAACATTGCAAGAATTTTTGGAATTTTGCTGAAATATAATGTAAAATTGATATGTTCGCATACACTATGATGCCCTGAATTTTTTATTCTGTCAATCAATCGTTCGTCTAATCCTTCAAACATTAATTCTTCCCAGTCTTTTTCTGAATAGCATACTCTCGCATTGCTTTGGGAAAATCTCATCCATTCCTTTTTTTCAATAAAACTATTTGTTTCGCCTCGAAGAGTAAATTTCACCTGTTTTTCCATATAGTCTTAAATTTTGAATGATTTTTAAAGAAATATTTACTGGAGAATATAATCAATCTTCCTGTAAATTTTATTTATAGTAGAATGATGTTAATCAATCTTTCATCTCTATCTTAATATTAACATTCTTTGGAATATACATTTTCATAATGCTATGAAGAATTTTTTCGTTAGCAGGCAAATCAATTAATCTTTTGTGAATTCTCATCTCAAATCTATCAAATGTTGCTGTCCCATTTCCGCAAGGTGACTTTCTTGTTGTAACCTTAAGCCTTTTTGTAGGCAGAGGAACTGGACCAGAAATAGCAATTCCCGACTTTTTAGCCATGTCTTTAATAGATTCACAAATAGCATTAAGAGTTTCTATGTCTGTACTGTTTAACTTGATTCTTACCTTTGTCATAGTATAAGAAATTAAAAACCAGTTTAAAAATCTTTTTGTGGGTAAAAAAGTCAATTATTTAAAGATAGACGTTTTATTTCTTAGATGAAAAAGAGGAACTTTCTGTTGTTTTTAGTTATAACTCTCTTACTCCTAGGATTCACATTTGCTGTTGTGAATTTTTGGGATTCACAATCTCCTGCAGATATAGGAAGTCTCTCTATATTTGGAAAATCTCTTAATATAAGTTATAATATTTCAGATACTAATCTTGTCTTTTCTACAATTAATATTTATTATAAAACCAATTCGACTTCTGAAGATATAACTTTTTTTCAGAATGGTTCTGCTATATCTGGATTTCACAAGAGAAATTATAGTTCAAATAACAGTGATGTCTTTAATTTTAGATTATGGGATAATGCAGTATATCCTGCAACATATAATTATAATGAATCTATAATGGAAGAGGCAGTTCATAGCACATATGATTTAGATGATGCTGGTGTTTATCTTAAAATACGTTTATTTAATGTATCTAATTTGAAAAATTATTCTCTTTTTGAAATTTATGCAGAAAATCAAACTGATTCATCAAATACTCTAAGAATTTATTATTGTAATTATTCTTATAATACTGGAAATCCTGCAAATTCTGATTTTTGTACTAATTTTTATAACCTTCCAGCTTCACAATATTTTAATCATAGTCATTCTGCTAATTCAAAACATCATCTTATACCTTTTCCAATAAACAAGACTAATGGGATGATTGGAGATGTTTATGTTACTAATACTTCTTATTTTTTATTAAGGGGAAGAAATGGGATAAATTCTTGGAATGTTTATTATATCTCAAATATTTCAAGGCCAGATTCAATTCAAGAGGATACTAATGGCGGAGTAGGAACAAATTGGGTAAATTTTTCTGGAACTGTTGATTCTCATCTTCATCAATATGATGGGACTGAAAAAATTTGGTATTATGCTTGTGCAAATGACAGTCTTGGAAATCAAAATTGCACTTCTCTAAGAAGTGATTTAATAGATTTGGGGGGGATTGGACCTTCTTCTGTAGGAATTTTTTCTCCAATAAATCAAAGCTACAAGGGAAATCTTTCAATCAATTATACTTCTGCCTTATCTCCAAATGGATATGCTATTGCTGCGGGGTATAATATTTCTCTTTATAATTTTAGTGATGATTTTATTTCTTTAATTGACTTGAATAATTCTTTGAATTTAACTTTTGTTTGGGATAGCATAAGCACCCCAGATGGCATTTATAACATTCATGTTACTGGGTGTGACATTAATGGATTATGTGCTACAGGAGAAAGTGATGACTTTACAATTGATAATACTGCTCCGAGTGGAAATTTTAACTGCATTCCATCATCAATCAATATAGGAGAAGGAATTTCTTGTACTTGTACTGGAAGTGATTCTACTTCTGGTGTAGAAACAATTAGTTTTACTGAATATCCTACAACTGGAACTGCAGGAACATTCATTGAAACCTGTATTATTTATGATGTTGCTGGAAATTATATAAATAAAAATTTTAGTTATACAGTTAATTACGGCGGGAGTATTTCTTCTGGCGGTGGAAGCTCTGGTGAAACAAAAAGCAAGACGCAACCGGAATCTTCAATAATTTCTGAAATGCCTTCAGGAGAAATATCTTCTTCTGAAAATAAATCTGTTAATATCATTGTTGGAGAAGAAACTCACAAATTAAATATTATTGAAGTAAATGAAAATTTTGTAAATACAATTTTTTCTTATGATGGAAGTGAACAAAATTTTAAAATTGGAGAAACAAAGACTTTTGAAATTGGAGAATATGTTGTGACTGCTACACTTGATAAAATAGAAAATGGGATAGCTGTTTTTAATGTTCTTACTAAAGAAAAAATTGTTTCTGGACTAAATCTTCAAAAGATTGTTGTAATTGTTGGATTAATTATTTTTACTGTCTTATTATCAATTATCTTAATAAAGAAAAAACCTAGAATAAAAAGAAAAAAGTCAAGAAAATAATTCGCAATAAATTTAAATAGAACTTTTATTTATCTTTTTTATGATTGATATAAAATTAATCAGAGAAAGTCCAGAGGCTGTAAAGGAGAATATTAAGAAGAAATTTCAGAATGATAAATTGGTTCTGGTTGATAAGGTAATAAAACTTGATGAGGAATGGAGGAAGATAAAGAGCAAAGAAGACTTATTAAGAAGTTCAAGAAATAAAATTTCCAAAGAGATAAGTGAAGCAAAAAAAGCAAAAAAAGATGTCTCCAAGCTTTTAAAACAGGCAAAAGAAATTCCAGAAGAAATTGAAAAACTTGAAGATAAAAGAAAAAAGTTAGAAATTCAAATTAGAGAAATAATGGTTATTATTCCAAATATTATCCATAAATCTGTACCAATTGGAAAGAATGACACTGAAAATGTTGAAATAAAAAAATTCGGTAAACCTGAAACTCCTTCTTATCCAATAATTCATCATGCAGAATTAGCAGAAAAAAATGGATGGGCAGACTTTGATTCTGCAAGAGAAACTTCTGGAAATGGTTTTTATTATCTTACTGGAGATTTGGCTTTATTGCATTCTGCTATGCTTGCTTTTGCAAGAGATTATATGATTAAGCAAGGGTTTGAATATGTTATTCCTCCTTTTATGATAAGAAAAAAAGTTGTTAATGGGGTTATGTCCTTCAAAGAAATGGATGCAATGATGTATAAGATTGAAGGAGAAGATTTGTATTTAATAGGAACTTCAGAACATTCACTTATTGGAAGATTTATTGACAAGACTATTTCAATTAATAAATTACCTTTGTTAATGACCGGTTATTCTCCCTGCTTTAGAAAAGAAGTTGGAGCTCATGGGATTGAACAAAAGGGATTTTACAGATTGCATCAATTTGAAAAACAAGAGATGATTGTAATTTGCGAGCCAGAAGATTCTTATGATTGGTATGAAAAAATGTGGAAATATACTGTGGAAGTTTTTAATAAATTAAATATTCCTGTAAGACTTTTGGAGTGTTGTTCTGGAGATCTTGCTGACTTAAAGGCTAAATCTGTAGATATTGAAGCATGGAGTCCAAGACAAAAAAAATATTATGAAGTTGGTTCGTGTTCTAATCTTACAGATGCACAAGCAAGGAGATTAAATATTAGAATTGAAGGAAAAGGAAAAATTTATTTTGCACATACCTTGAATAATACTGTTCTTGCTTCACCAAGGGCATTAATTGCATTCCTTGAAAATAATCAGCAGAAAGATGGAAGCATAAAGATTCCTGCAATCTTACAGCCTTATATGGCTGGGAAAAAAGTTATTGGCAATAAGAACCGAGGTTCTTAACATCTCCTATTAATATTTTCGCTGTTAGCGACTGGAATCAAAATAAAAAATAATTTTAAACTTTATTTTATTCTTGGTTTATAATTCCTTGAAAAATATAACTTTTCATTATCTAGTAAATTATAGTTTAACAAACCTATCTCTTTGTTTTTCCTTGTGTTAAAGAATTTTTCTTCTCCAAATCCAACACATACATAAAGATTTCTTGATTTGTATCCAACCCTCATTAAATAATCTAATACAACATTTAATGTATTCCCTTGAAATAAAAAATCATCACAAACAAGAGCAGTATGCTTAGGATTTAAATCTCCATTTACCCATTCAATTATTTGGTTCTGTTTTGCATGATTTGTCGGGCGGATATTAATGAAATTTCCTATTTTATTGCCCACCTTTTTTTCCATATCTTTTGCAAGAGGTCTTCCTGCAGATTCTACAGAGATTACATCAATATATTTTGAATTTTCAATTAAATCTGTCAATTCAATTTTTTTATTTTTGTCTAATTTAGTTATCATAAGATCAGCATAAAATTTGGGTTTATAATTTTTTTGAAAGAATTATCTTCGTTTATTTCCCCATCTGGGTTGTCTATTTGAACGATTATTAAATCTTGAATTATTATTTCTTTCATTGCCTCTTCTTTGAAAACTATTTCCTTCTCTTCTGGCAAAATTTACTCTTATATGAATTGTTTCAAATGAAGGAAGATTTTCCTGGCTTATTTTTATAGAATCATCTCTCAATATATTGCTGAAATTTTCATAATCTCTGCTTGCAAGAATATTTACTATTTTCCCATTTTGTCCTGCTCTTGCTGTTCTTCCAATTCTGTGAATATAATCAGTTGCAACTTTAGGCATGTCATAATTGTAAACATGACTTACTCCTTTGATGTCTAATCCTCTTGCTGCAACATCTGTGCAAACTAAAACATTAAATCTTTTTTCATGAAACTCTCTCAAGATATTTAGTCTTTTATTTTGAACTAAACCTCCGTGAATTGCTCTTGCCTTAATTCCAACATTGTTTAGATTTTCTGCAACAAAATCAGCATTATGTCTTGTGGAACAGAAAATCATTATTAATTCTGAATCTTTCTTTTTTAACAAATGAACTAACAATGAAAATTTGCTGCTTGAGGGAACATCATAATATATTTGCTCTAATTTTGAATGGTCTACAAAAGATTCTACCATAACATTCTCTGGGTTTTTTGTATATTTCTTAGCAAGATAATCCAAGTCTGCAGAAATTGTTGCGGAGAAAAGCATAGTCTGTCTTTCTTTTGGGCATTCTTTTATGATTGCTTCAACATCTTTGTGAAATCCCATATCTAACATTCTGTCAACTTCATCTAAAACAAGAAACTTTACATGATTTAATCTTAATGTTCTTCTTTGAATATGGTCTAAAATTCTCCCAGGAGTTCCGACAAGAATATCTGTTCTATAAAGTGCTCTAACTTGTCTTCCCATATCAACTCCGCCATAAACTGCAAGAACATTTAGATTTTTATTTTTAGAAAAAAGAGCGATTGAATCAGCAACTTGTTCTGCAAGTTCTCTTGTTGGTGTTAAGATTAATGCCTGAATGTGATTATCTGCTTTTAAATTCTCAATAATTGGAGAAGCAAAGGCTAGTGTCTTACCGCTTCCAGTAGCAGAACCACCAATAATATCTCTCCCAGCAATCGCTAAGGGGATTGTCTTTTCCTGAATTTTTGTTGGTGTTTTAAAACCAGCTTCTTTCAGAACAGACAAAACTTCTGTGCTAAATCCTAGTTTTGCAAATTGTTCCATGTTGTTTAAACTTTAAGTTTAATTTTTAATTAATATTCCAGAAATTTGTTTCCTGAACACAAGTCTTTAAGACATAAATGTCCAAGACTTTAACCAATTAATAATATAATTCCACTTAATTGATGGTTTATAATTGTATGTATTTGAATTAGGATAGATTTTTAAATGGAAGATTATCTTTAAAACAATGGTAAACATGTATGAAAAAATGGCTAAACTCGATAAAAAGAGAAATCCCCTTTTTACAGCAGTTAGCACCCTAACAACTCCCGAATCAATGCGAGCCTTCGTTAGAGATGCTATTAACCATTACAAAAAAAATGGAGAAACTTCAGAGATTAAACAAAATGCTGAATCTATTGTAAAAAGTAATCTTGGTTACATTGTGGGATATTATGATAAAAAAGTGGCTAAGAACTGGATGGATACAATAGATGGAATAATACATCCTGTCTTTGGAAAAAATATTCCTTTTAATAATCCGGATAATGCATATTATTTAGGAAAAAGATAAAGATTATTTGAGTTTTATTTCCTAATTCTTCCTTCTTGCCAATCTTTTAAAATTGTTCTTGCTGTCTTATCTTCATCGACTTCATTTCCTTTTTTCAGGAAACCGCTTTTTCTTCCGAGCTTTTCTATCAAAACTTCTGCATCTCCTTCTGAAGAAATATCATAAAATTTATCAAAGACTAGGGGATATTCTCTTACTAAATTTGAAACTACCACGGCTGGATTTGAAACTTGGCTATGAGAACGTGCCCCAACTTTTGCGTGCCTTGAAAAAGCAGAGACTTCTGTGCTTGAATATTCTTTAGCAGGAATAACTCCTGGGCTATCCAACAAAACTATTGTAGCAGTAAGATTTACTTTTTGAATTCCTTTTGTAAATCCCGCATCTGCTCCTATTCCTGCTGCAGGTTTTCCCACTAAGAAATTAATAACTGAACTTTTTCCTGTGTTTGGGTATCCTATAACTCCAACAGTAATTTTATTCTGAAATTTATCCACTGGCTTTTCTACATTATAAGAAGTAATCTTTATTTTATTTCGAAGTTCTTTTCCTCCCTTTCTTGTTATGCAAGAAACAAAAACTTTGGGGTCTAATGAACTAATCTCCTCCTTCTTAGCTTTTTTTATATCAATTAAATCTGATTTGTTAAAAACATAAATTATTTTCTTGCCTTTTTTCTTAATTTTTTCTTCTAATTCTAAATTTCTTGTCTCTGGGATAAACCTCGCATCTAAAACTTCCAGTATAATATCTGACATTTCAACAATTTTCTCTGCGAGTGCTGGAAATTTTGCCTTTGGTGTTTTTCCAAATCTCATCTGCCTTGTGATTATTGAAGTATCGTGCTTTTTCCCTTTTGAGAAACTGAATGGAGTTTTCATAATAATTAATAGAAGAAGGGGTTTATAAAAGTAAAATATCTCTAATTATTAAGCGAAATAGAAAGAGATTTCTAAATTGTTATTAAATACATATGGAGGAATATACAAATGGGATTCAAAGATAAGCCAAGACAAGGCGGTTATAGTAGTAACTTTAATAGTGAACCTAGAGAAATGCATAAGGCTGTTTGTTCTGAATGTAAAAAAGAATGTACAGTGCCATTCAAACCTGCAGAAGGAAAGCCAGTTTTCTGTAAGGAATGTTATGCAAAGAAAAAACCGAAGAGATATTAGTTAGTCTAATATTCTAATTATTTTATTTTTTATTTTAAATTTTAAAACAACCAATTGAATATTTTCTTGATAAAATTGTCAGAAGATTTTATTTCTCTAATAATTTCTCCGGTTACTATTGAATCATCACCTTCATTTGATTCTACAGCAGGAGCAATATCATTGGTACCTTCTGTACTCCCTATACTTCCGTCACCACCTGCATCAGTTCCTTCGGCAGTTGTTCCCTCTGCATACCATTCTCCACCATCTCCTTCTACAACTTCATTTTTATCTGGAGAGCCACCCGCAGTTGTTCCTTCTGCATATCCTCCGCTTTCTCCAACAGATTCATCTTTCATAGTTCCATCTCCTGCAACATAAGTTTTAACTTCTGGTTTTAATCCATTATCCCCCTGAGCAACTTCTGTCTTAACAACATGAGCTAATCCTCCTTCACTACCTTCTATCACAATCCCTGCTTCTCCGCCAGCGCTTGTTCCTTCAGCGTAAGTATGTTCAACAACCCAATCAGAAATCTCGCCATCAATTTGATCTATTCTATTTTCAATTTCAACTGTTCTTGTTTGTATTCCTGTTGCATTACCAACAACTTCATTGGAAAGAGTTTGTCCTTCTTTTCCATTTATTTCTATTACCCATTCTGCAGTAAGTCCTGTTTTCTCTTCTTCCAAAGAATAAACTTCAAAATCCTCTGAAAGATTTCCTTCTTGTTTTATTACATTTAAAACTTCATTAGAACTTTCTTTTACTTCATCTGCAGTTTCTAGAGAAACTTTTTCCTGAATTACCTGAAGTTTTTTCCAGGCATTTTCAAGATTTTTATCTGATTCTTCTTCATTTCCATTAAAATTATTTTCTATTGCAGAATTAACTTCTCTTTCTCTTATTTCTAAGGCAAGTTTTACTTTATTATCTCCAAAAGAAAAAAATAATCTGGTATTGTCAATAAATCTATTAAATCCAGAATAAGTTTGGGATTGTTCTTGAGCTAAAATAAATGGTGAAATTAAAAGAATACCTAATAAAAATAAAACTATTCCTCTTTTTTTCATAATTATCTGAAGAGAACATATATTAAAAACCTTTTGAAGAATATAGTGGAAGGATAAAACCGAAGTCCAATCCTTCCGTGCCTAACCGAAGTTAGACAATTATTAGAGGAAATCAAAGTTTAAAAAATTTTTGGTTATGTTAATACTGAAATATGAAGGTATATAAGGCATGAAATAAAGTATTTTCATGGTTAAATCTCAATTGCAAAAACAACGACAAGAGAAAAATTGTTTTGGAACAAAGGAATGGTCCAAGAATTCAGGCATCTGCAATGGATGTGAGTTAAAAGATGCTTGTGGTAAAGTTAAGGCACGGGAATAGATTAGAAGCGCCACGTTGTTAAAATAACTAATATTTAGAATGTATCTTTACTTAATAAAACATAAAAACACCTTACATTTAGGTTCTATATAAAAATGAGGAATAAAACACTAATAACAACAAGTTTGATTTTGTTTGTGCTGGTTTTAATTGGTGTAACAATCATCGAACCTCTTAATAAGCTCTATTCCTGGTTAGAACTATTTACTCCTATGATTGTTCTTACAGGATTTTTTACATTTATTGTATCTGTTGCACTATTTTTATATGCTATAATTAGCGGGATGAAGAAGGGGAGATAAGAAGGAATACGCCGATATAGTAAGGGATAGTTTCGTTTATTTTTTCCTTGTCTTTTGAACTAAACTCCAAATTGTATAAATTATACAATCTCCAAGAATTATATTTAGAGCAAATAAATAAAATGCAGTAGTAATTGTCCCAATTATTACAAAAGGTAAACTAAAAAAGAAAAGCAATATAAGGATAGTTAAAAAAATTGCAAGTTTCATTTTCTTCTTTTAATAAAACTATAACTTACATAAAATAAGATAAAAAATATTATAGAAACACTAATCCATAATAATATCATTTCAAGTTTCTGTATAGAATTAGGTATGCATGTATGGCAACATAAGAATATTTCACTACCTTTACATTTAGGAAGAGGTCTCATAATACTGGCAGGACAAATAGCATGTAAACAGTGGAAAATTCCATAATTTATTAGAGAGATAAAAGATGCTAAGGGGGCAAATAAAATACTAGCTATTACCTTGATTATATTTGGTCTTAAATTTGTTCTTATTCTATTCTTAAACCATTTTCCCATAAAGGATTATAGATTACTCTTTTTTAAAATATATTATACCAGAATAAAATAAACGCCCACGCCGAGAGTCGAACTCGGGTTATATCCGTGACAGGGATATGTCATAGCCGTTAGACCACGTAGGCTTGTAATTAACTAACTAAAATATCATATAGAAATTAATTTTTAAAGGTTACTAATATAAAAATTATAAGAGTGTTTCTTTGGGAAGAGTATTATTCTATTAATGTTGTTTCTCCTGGGTCAAATGTATGATTATTATTCATATCTATAGCAATGGCTTTTAGTAAATAGCTATAAATCCCATTTGAATCTTTTCCAACTTCTTCATAAGCATATCTTAAATCTTCTATCTGATCTTCATTAGTATCAAATCCTTCTGTTAATATTTTTTTGTTTCTTCTTGTAAGAAACATCAAATCATATGCTTCATTAACCATTTCTTTATTTTCTGTGTTCTTACCAAATTCATCTTCAGTACACAAGCCATCTTCATTTCTATCCCATATTGCCTTGTATTTTTTCATAATATAAAATCCATTTTTATCTTTCCCAGTTACATTATAATAATATCTGCTATCTTCTTTTTTATCTCCGTTGGTGTCATAGCCTATTGTTATCCCCTTATCATCCGCAGTAAAAAACATACATTTGTACTTTTCATCAAGAATGGAATACTTGTTCTTTTTAGAATCTGACCAAAAATTAAAAGGATTTAAAATTCCTAAAAATATTACGGATGCAATTAATCTGGTTAAACCTTTTCCCATAGAATTTTAATAAAAATATAATATTTAAAGATTATTAAATAGCAATATATGTTTTAATCATTAAATTGCAGTAAAACTATTTTATGAATATCTTTTCTATATCCTTTTTTGTCAATTTTGTATCTAATATTCCATCAAAATTTTTGTCAGTAAATCCGTGGTCTGGGGTTCCATCTTCATCTGTATCTATAAGAACTCTGAATGCATACTCATCCATCTCAAACTTTTCTGTTAAACTTCCTCTGAAAAAATATTCTGCAGAAGCATCTTGTTTTCCATTTTTATTCAAATCATACATTGCTATACCCCAATAAGGAATTTCTTTATTGCCTGTTGGTTGCACTCTTATTCTTAAAAAATAAGAAGCATTATCATTAAATCCAAATTTCCCATAATTTTTTTCAGTTATTTTCCCTGTTGTAAAGCATCCTGTCATGCACATTGTTCCGAGAAATAGAAATAATTTTGAAAAAAGATACTTCATATGCTTTTCTCCAGCTTTATTTTTTTCATAAACTCTTCAAATTCTTTTTTTGTTTTTATCTTTTTATCAAGAGTTCCGTTAAAATCTGTATCAAATAATGCATATTTTATCTTTCCTTTTTTATTTACTTTCATTAAACTCACTGCATTATAATGGAATAGTTCTTTTCCTTTATTCTCCCCAACTATTCTGTATACTGCTAAATAATCTGGAATTTCATCTTTATTAAAATCATAAGATATAGTCACTCTGTCTAGGCTTCCGTCATTATTTTCATCACTTCCTCTTTGTTTCAACATCTTTTCTTTATGTTTATGATGATCAAAAATTTTATTTTCATAATTTGGAAGAGCACAACTTCCAAGACTTGCAAGAACCAACAGAGACAAAATTGTTTTTCTCATTTTATGTTGTCATAGGAAGTTTATATTCTGGGATTAAATCTCCCTCATTCCAAATTTTTTCGTCTTTTTCAAAAATATGATTTTTATTTTTATCTTCAAATATACTGGATAATATACAAATAAGGGTACCATCTTTGTCTACTTTTATTATGGAATAGCAATATCTTAAATCCTCAAAATTATCATTGTCTGTATCATAGCCCATATGAACTATTGTTTGTTCGGAATTGAATTTCATTGTCGCTTTATCATACCTTTCATTTATAATTCCTTCATGAGTATTTTTAAGAGGTTTATCATCTGAGAAGGTTTCATTATTATTTTCATTCTTTCTTACTTCACACTTCTTTAGAGAACCTTTTCCAACTATTTCATAATAAAATCTCAAATCCTCAAAATTATCATTGTCTGTGTCATAGCCTAAAGAAATTTTATTCTTTTCCTGCATTTTTAATGTTATCCAGTCATATCTGTTGTCTAAGAAATCAAAATTTGGCTCCCCATGCAGTTTATGTCCAATAGTAAAAATTATTCCAGCACTAAACAACAACTTTTTTAGATTTACCATCCAAGATTTATAAAATAAAAAAATGTTTTTAAGTATTTATGTGATATAGTCAGTTATTTAAATTACAAAATAATTAATATGTTATGGGGAAAAAAGAGATAAAAACAAATAAACTTTTTGAAAGAATATCTTTTGCTGTTAAGATTATATTCTCATTAATTATTGGATTTTTGCCCTCATTTCTTTACATCTTTTTGTTTATGCAGTATGGCTCTCCGTTCTTGAATTATATTCAATTCCTTCTTGATTTCAAATCTTCCTGGGGAGCGTGGATTTCTGCAGTTGTTATTTCCTTTTTAATCACTTTTATCTGGAAACTTATTCGTTCAAAAAAAATCCAGAAAATCTTTTCAAACAAATTAGTGTTAATTCCCTTAATCTTAGCTATATTGGGAATAATTTTTTTAATCTCCTTGCAGTCTTATCTTTACGTGAATTTTGTTCTTGGCAGTGATGTCTTGCTAAAACTTTCTGCAGATAAAGACAACATCTTCTTCACAGACAATTCTGCTGAAGATATAATTTTCAAAACCTCTTTGACTATGAATCCCTTTTGCACAGCTCAATGTAATTATGAATTATTTGATATTAGCAATGGGAATAAAATTGAAACTGATTCCTTTACGATAACTTCTATCCTATCCAATTCAAAAAAATATACTCTTAATAATCACGGGCTTATTCCAGGAAGTCAGGAACTAATAAGATTTGAAGTAGTCTGCAAGAGCAAAAAAACATTATTGTGTTATACTAGCGAAGAAGAAAGCAAGCGTTCTGTTCTTGTAACATTAAATTATGATTTAAGCGAAGAAGATAAAGAATTCAAAAATAAATCAAAATCAGAACTTATCTTATTCAGAGAGACTCTTGATATTATAAACAATAAATTAAATAATTCCCGTGTTAATATTAATTCTATCAACAATTCTTTTTCAACAGAATTATTCTTTTCGCAATCAGAAAATTTATCTAAACAAATTCTTGGAATAAACAGCCAATTTAATAATCTGAAGAATTTATGGGAAACACAGAATTTTTTATTATTGAAAGATGAAATAGTTCAAACAAAAGGAGAAATAGATGTTCTTAATTTAAATTCAAATATTTTAAATGAAGAAATAAACTTAAGCATACAACTTTATAATCTTCTTGTTAAAAATATGACAACTTCCAGGATTCTTCTGGAACAAATATCCCAAATGCTTCTTTCTCCTTCTTTATGTGATGAATTGAACATTATCATCCCTGAATTCAATGATTCTGTCCAAAAATTCAAGGGTGGAGAATTATCTGATAAAGAAATTATTGCAAACGATATTTCTTTTAAAATTAATGAACTTTATGAAAAAATACAAACAAGCACAGACTCTGGTTCTGCCTGCGTGCTTCAACAGAATATAAATAATGAAATCTTTTTTGATATAAATATTTTTGACATAATCCCTATTATCTCTGAACTTATTTTATCTGAACCAACTCCTGTCTGCTGTTTCTCTGGAAACTGCAAAAAATGCTGTGAGGATTGTTCTGGTGAAAACTATCCTGTTGTTTTTCTTCACGGACATAGTTTCAACAAGGCTCTCCCTGCAGATTATAGTTTAGATACATTTGAAAAAATAAAATCTAAACTAGTACTGGAAAATTATATTGATGCTGGAGCTTTGGTAATCAGCAACATAAAACAAGAAGGTTTGTGGGGAAGAATTAATATTCCTATTGCAATCACTGCTAGTTATTTCTTTGATACTTATCAGACTCCTACAGGGGAAACTACAATTGTTTCTTCAAAAACAGATGGAATTGATACTTATGCAATAAGATTAAAAAATATTATAGAGACTCTTAAGGCAAGGACAAACAAAAATAAAGTAATTATTGTCGCTCATAGTATGGGCGGTGTTGTAGCAAGAAGATATATCCAAATTTTTGGCGGGGAAAATATAGACAAATTAATTCTATTGACAGTTCCAAATTTTGGAGTTGATGATAAAATAAGAGCTTATTGTGCTTTAATAGGTCCAGAAGCTTCATGTAATGATTTAGATAAAGATAGTATCTTAATGAATAGATTAAACAATGCTCCTACAGAAATTGTTCCTACCTATAATATTATTGGGATTGGATGTAATATGGGAAGCGAAACAGGAGACGGAATTGTAAAAAATTCCAGCCAATATTTAAGCTACGCAACTAATTATTATATCAAGGGAAGTTGTAATGAATTAGGATTTAATTTCTTACATCAGAATATTCTTAATCCAAATGCTTATCCAGAATCTTATAATACTATAAAGGAAATACTTAATAACTCAAATTCATAAATAAAATAAAAGAGAAAATGACAGACCCAACACTTGTAAAATATATACAGGATTCTTTATCTAGAAAAGTCCCTCTTGAAGAGATAAAAAAAGTTCTACTTGAAAAAGGCTGGCAGGAACTTGCAATTAATGAAGCAATAAATGAAATAAACCAGCAAGCACAACCACCAGTTCAACCACAACAACAAATTCAGCCTCAACCTCAACCCCAACAACCTGTTCAGCAACCAGCAATAAAACCACAACCTCTTCCACAGCAATCTTCTATTCAGCAACCAAAAACTACTTCAGAGAAAAAACCATTTGAACCAAATATTATTATGATTGCTTCAATCTCTGTTGCTGCCTTGGTTTTAATAATTATTCTTTTAGTTATTTTTATTCCTAAAGGAAATATTTCTGATGAACAGCTTTCTCAGGGAACTATTGTTGATTTAAAAGAAAATAATGATATTAAATTTAATTTAGATGAAGAAGAGCACAGGATTTTAATTAATTCTATACAGGGAAATTCTGTTGATTTTACTATTTATAGCACACCAATAAGTGCGAGTTTAAAGATTGGAGAAACAAAAAAATTTGATGTAGATTCTGATAACTTTTTTGATTTATCAATTAAACTTAATGGAATTACTGATGACAAAGCAGATTTATACATAAAAGAAATAAATGAAGCTGTTTGCACTGAAGATTGGGAATGCGGGAATTGGAGCTCTTGTATTAATCTAAACCAGACTAGAACATGCACTGATGTTAATGCTTGTGGTACTGAAAAAAATAAACCAACTGAAGAGCAAGAATGCATTGATTTGAGCTGTGCTGGACAAGGCGGAATAATCTGTACAGCAAATCAGAATTGCAGTGCTTTGACAATTAATGCTTCTGACGGAAGTTGTTGTTTAGGAAATTGCACAGCATTAAATACTACTAATGTATCTGCAGTTGTTCTTCCAATCTCCTGTGATGATATTGACTGTTTAATTGAAGCATCAGAAAATTGTACTCTTGCAAATTTAACTTATGCTTTTAGTTTTAGCAATTCTACATGGATACAGGATATTAATTATACTTATAGAATAGATGGATTTGATACTGAAGACAAATGTAAATTTTATTCCAAGATAAAAAATATAAAAGGAAATTATACTGCAGATTATTGGGTAACATTATTAGCAGTTCCTTATACAAAAGAAGAAATAGATACTTTTATAGATGGAGTAGAAGATGCATTAAAAGGAGATTCTGGGACATGCAGATTTCTGGAAGTTAATCTTACTAACTATCTAACCCAAATAAAAGATGATAATTATGAATTGACAGAAGACGAAATTGTAAATTTTGGATGTACAGGAACATTATATCCATGATACTATCAAAAACTTTAAAAAAGGTTTTTTCTTTTCAATTTTACCTAATTAAATATTGAGGTTAATTTATATGGCAAAAAAAGGATATGACGAAGAAGATGAATCTGATATTAGTGATGATTCAGATTCTGAAGATGAATTTGATGAAGATGAAGATTTAGACGAGAAAGAGGAAAAACCAACTAGCGATTACGACGAGTGGTAATTTTTCCAAATCTATTTCTTTTTTTATTTTTTTTATAAAACTTTATATAACTTAGAGAATAAAATAATATATGAACTTTAAGGTGATATTAAGCACGATATTTATTTTATTTACAATATTTTTACTTGTGTTTTATTTTGCTCCATTTAATACTTTAAACTTTGCTGTAAACTCTCAAGGAAGCAATTTTAGCATCCTTCCAGGGAATCAGATGCAATTCTATCCTAATATGAGATTCCCGAGCAATAGCATCTCTTACAAAATTTCTGATTGTCCTTTACAGAAAGAAGATGATATGGAATATGCATTTAGAATTTTAGAAAATATTACAATGTTAAGTTTTTATCCTGTATTAGATAATGAAGAAATTGCAATAACCTGCGAGGAAAGGAATAGAATAAATAATGGACTATTTATAGCTGGTGAAGGCGGGCCGATAAATATAACTGTCGCTGGAGATTTAAGTGTTATTACATATGGGGAAATACTGCTAATAAGAAAATCTGAATGCTCCAAGCCAAATGTTGCATTGCATGAACTTTTCCATGTTCTTGGTTTTGAACATTCAACTAATCCTGAAAATATAATGTACAATGTTACTGATTGCAATGAAATAATAGGAGATGATATGATTGAATTAATAAATGAATTATATTCAATCCCAAGCTATCCTGATTTGTATATTCAAAATGTTTCTGCAATAATGAAAGGAAGATTCCTTGATGTTAATATTACTGTTGTTAACGGCGGGCTTAACAAAGCACAACCTTTCAAGGTGATTCTTTATGCGAATGAGAATATTATTGATACAATTGATTTTGAAGAAATTGATATTGGTTATGGAAAAATAGTCAACATGAGAAATATATGGGTATCTGAAATGAATATAAACGAATTGGAATTTGTTATCGATTCTAGTGATAAGGAAATAGATAAAGAAAATAATAAAATAAAATTAGAAATAAAAATATAAAATACCCTATGCGTCAAGATCAAGGTCGTCTATGATATCTTCAAAAACTTCCTCTTCTTCGTTGTCTTCCTCCATTTTCCCCCTCATTTTATATTCTTTTGACATATTTTTAATTTATAAATATTTCTGTTTTCCGTCGCTATTTATATTTTCTGTCACAAATTCACTGATTGTTCTTGATTTATAAATATTGTTATAATCAAATTTCTCGTCGAGAAAATTAAAAATTGTTAAGAATTTTTGGAAGAAACAGATTTACAATCTGTAATATCCCCTCACCAATGCTCGCGACCCCGCTTGTTTATCCCTGACCTTACCTCCGCGAAGTTGCTCGTCGAACTCTTCGGAGAAATCAACATATTTTGTTAAGAACTCTTGAGAAAAATAAGATTTACAATCTGTAATATCCCCTCACCAAGAATCGAACTTGGATCAACCGGTCTACAGCCAGTTGCATTACCACTATGCTATGAGGGGCTTAAAATGAATAATTAAAATGCGTTTTTAAAAGTTCTTGTTGATTATCTCTAATAAATAAATATTTATAAAACTAAATGGATTGTATTTCAAGTGGAATTAAAAAAGAAATTATCCAATTATAAACATTCTTTCTTTAGAATAATCTATAGTAACTGCACGACAAATATACAGGAATCGAATAATCTCGCACATTGTTTAAAGGAATTATCTAATGCTTTCGAAGAAGTTGATAAGGAAAGAAAGCCGTTTGATATGAATGAAATTGATTGGGACGCAGATAAATTAAAAATTTATGAGAACCTTATAAAAATTTACAAACAAGTTTATAATCAGATGGAACAAAATGCAAAAAAAGAAATGAGCAAGACATTAATTGAAAAAATATTAGAACCTAGTGATGTAAAGGAAATATAAATCCTTTTATTTATTTAATATAATTAATCTTCAACAGCTTTTCTTGCCTGCTCTGCAATAAAGAATGTATGATTTGATTCTGCTTCATGAACTACGCCGTCTCTTTCATAAATTGCAGTTGCTGTTGGAAGAGCAAACTTTCCGAGAACTCCAACTTTTGAATAAATGATATATGATAACACTCTTGATTCTCCTGGCTGTAGTTTATTGAAATGCCATTCTATTCTTCTGTTCTTTTCATCTACTTTAGCAGGCATCTCTCCGCCGAATCTTTCATGAAGTTTTGCAAGCATTGGAAGCCTGTCAATAACATTAACTCTCTCAATAAAATTTCTTGCTGTAACAATTACTGAAACTTTTAATGCAAACTCTCCTCCCTTAGCTCTCACAAAATGAACTTTCTTTTTTAAAGATAAATTTGTTCTGGAAAATTGTTTGGTTAAAATTACTATTGCAATAATTAATAAAACTGCTAATAATGGAAGAAGCCAATTTGTTCTTATGACAATCTCAAGTTTGTCTCCTGGTTTTAATTCTCTTTCCCAAGTATAATATACTGATATCCCCTTTCTTTCAACTAAATCTGGTTCTGGGCTAAATGTTGTGAAAAGTCTTGAAATAATATTCTTCTTAATTATTGTTGAAGAATCTGATATAGTATTTCCTTCATTTTCTTTTAATATTTTCTTTGTATGAATAATTATTCCATATTCATCCTGCGAGCTTGTTACAATATCTTTTTCTGAAAACTTTAATGTTCCTTCTACTTCTGCTTTTAATTCATCTGCAATAATTTCTGCATCTAATGTATAAAATCCAGCCATTAATTCTCTAAAATCCTCTTTGTTTAATGTAACTTCAAAACTTTCTTTTTGATAAGGAGATAAGGAAAATGTCTTCTCAAAATTAAAAAATGATGATTTGAATGTTGTTTTTATACTATTAAAATTAAAATTTATTTTATTCTTAATAAAAACCTTTATTGTGCTTGAATCTGGCTCAAATTCTTCTGCACCTATTTCAAAAGCATCTTTCAATTTTACTACATTTACTATTAATGGATAACTCATCTGAGCTCCATCCTGCCCTTTTATAAAAATATCAAATTTTATTCTTCCTTCTTGGCTTAAATCTTCTCTAGGGTAAACTCCAATCTGAACATTTTTTGTTTCTCCAGTTCCAATCGGAACAGTTCCTTTTGGAAACATATCTGCACCCCAGAAATTATAAAACATGAAATAATCTCCGCTTCCTCTATTTTCTATATCCAAATCAAATACAGCAGGCATATTTGATTCTTTAATCATTGCAACATCAGAACTTTTTTCTTCAATTACTAAATTTATCGAAGAAATAAACGGAAGAATTAATAAAATTATCAGCACCCCAAAAAATATTTTTTTCATAATAAAAACAAAATAAACTTATATTTAAAGGTTTTGCTGTAAAAATAAATAAAATTTTATAATAAAAATATTTTTTTACGACGATAAATTAAATTATCTTTTTCCTTCTAAATCAAGATAAGCTTTTGCTTGTGCGAGAAATTCGTCGCAGTCTCCTATTACTTTTCCTTCAAACTCAGATACTCTTGAAGGAATCACCATTTTTTCATATATTCCTCTTAAAAATTTCTGAATTGCTGTTTTTTCAAATCTTCCCTGATAATCTCTTACAAGGGTTCCTTTAACCCCCACTTCAATTGCTCCTTTATTTGTTTTTATCTTTTTTCCATCTTGTGTTATTTCTGCATTTGTTAATCCAACAACCTTGAATGACACCTTAACTTCCATTTTAAAATAATCAGTAATTTTTCTTGAACCAGACCATTCAACATCTATATTCTTTGAATCTCCGCTTAATTTTTCTGCATATTTATCTTCTACTAAATCTAATCCCATTTCTTCCTTGAGCCAATCATAACAAAATTTATAGAACTCTGCAAAATTTACTATCCCACTATATTTTATCTTGCTTGCGAATATTTTATCTTTTTCTGCCATCTTTATTCTATAGAAATAGAAATGTTAATTTAAATATTCTTCGAATTAAACAGAATCCTTGCATGATTCACATACTAACATGCCGTTTACTCTAAATAAAATTCCTTCATTCCCGCATTCTTCACAAACCCCATCACTTCTTTTTTCCGCTTTCTTTATTCTTTTTAACTTATCTGATTCTTCCTTTACTCTTGCAAACTCTTCCATTTCTGGATAAACTTCTGGATGAAAATTGAGAATGTCTTTTGCAGTAAGAACTCCTACCAGTTTATTTTCATGAATTACAGGAAGTCTCTCAAACTTCAATTTTTTCATTTTTTCTATGGCTTCATCGATTGTACAGCTTGGTTTGATTATTGCTATCTTCTTCGGGGAGATTTCAATTGCTTTTATGTTTGTTAAATCCTTATTTGACTTTTTTATCAATGCCCAAAGGATATCTTTCTGGGAAATAAATCCCACAAGTTTCTTCTTTTCTGTGATAATTAGACTTCCAACTCTTTTTTTTACCATTTTTTTCGCACAGTCAAGAAGATTTGCATCAGGAGAAATAGTCACTGGTTCTCTTGTCATTATGTCTGCAACCAATACTTTTTTCATAATTATCTAAAGTCTTTTTACTTATAAAATTTATTGTAACTTAATTTAGTATAACAATTTTTAAAAATAATAGAATTATTTATAATTATGGGACATTACGCTGCAGAGATGCCTTCTAGAGAGGAGATTGAAAAATTTCATGAACAATATCGTAATTATCAAAATAAGCGAGCAAGAGAGATTTCTAATATAATTAAAAAGAATAAGATAAAATTAGATGATATTAATCTGGGAGATACACTTGTATTATATCCCCCTCTTTTAAAGAAGAGTAAACATAGGTTTGCTGATTATGAAGACTATGAACCAATTAGGAAATTTTTTGATAGCAGAGTTGGATATTATGATTTTAGCATGTGGACGCTTGCATGGCTGGATGAATTTACAGTTTATGATAAATCTTTTACACAAGACAATTTAAGAAATGAAAGAACTGATTTAGTACGAATTGATAAACCAAGGGAATGGAATTTTTTTCAAAAATGGATTCCAATACAATACTTTTCTAAAAAATAATATATATCACCATAATCCTTAAAAATAAAACCTATAATAGATTAATATGGCTGAAAAACCAGTAGTTCTAATGCCTGAAGATATCCAAAGAATAATGGGCAAAGATGCACAGAGAAACAATATACTTGCTGCAAGAATGGTTTCTGAAATGGTAAAAACAACTCTTGGACCAAAAGGCATGGATAAGATGCTCGTTTCTCCAACAAATGAAATAATTATCACTAATGATGGAGTTACAATTTTGCAAGAAATGCAGATTGAACATCCTGCTGCAAAAATGATGGTTGATATCTCAAAAACACAGGATTCTGAAGTTGGGGATGGAACTACAAGTGTTGTTATGATTGCAGGAAAATTATTGGAAAATGCAGAAAGACTTTTGGATAAGAAAATTCATCCTACTGTGATTGCAAAAGGATACAAAATGGCTGCCGATAAATGCCAGGAAATATTAAATGAGATTTCTTTAAGGATTAGTCCAGATGATGATGAATTATTGAAACAAGTTGCAATGACATCTATGACTGGAAAAGGAGCAGAAGGAAATAAAGAAAAATTTGCTGAAATAATTGTAAAAGCATTAAAACAGATTCAAACTGACGGAAAAATTGATTTGGATAATATTAAAATAGAAAAATCAAAAGGCGAGGGAGTTGCAGACACAGAACTAATTTCAGGAATTGTTCTTGACAAGGAAAAAGTTTCAACTGATATGCCTCCTATTGTTCATGATGCAAGAATTGTTCTTATTGATTTCCCTCTTGAGTTAAGGAATCCTGAAATTGATACAAAAATTTCAATTTCTTCTCCAGAACAGCTTCAGGGGTTTTTGAATCAAGAAGAAAGGCTGATAAAAGAAATGGTTGCAAAAGTTAAGGAAACAAGTGCAAATGTAGTTTTCTGTCAGAAGGGAATTGATGATTTTGCTCAATATTTATTATCTAAATCTGGAATTTATGCATGCAGAAGAGTTGCAAGAAGTGATATGGAGAAGTTAGCAAAAGCAACAGGCGGAAAAATTGTCAGCAATCTTAATGAACTTTCTTCATCTGAACTTGGAAATGCGGAAATTGTTGAAGAGATTAAACACGGAAGTGATTCTTTTACTTATGTCAGAGGATGCAAGAATCCAAAAGCAGTTACTATTTTGATTCACGGCGGAACAAATCATGTTATTGACGAAATAGAAAGAGCTCTTAAGGATGGGCTTGGTGTTGTTTCATCTTCTATTAAAACACGGTTGGTTGTACCTGGGGGAGGTGCTATTGAGGTAGAACTTGCTCGGAGACTAAGGCATTTTGGCCAGTCTCTAAGCGGGCGGGAGCAGCTTGCAGTTGAAGAATTTGCATCTGCTCTTGAGTTCATTCCAACAACTCTTGCAGAAAATGCAGGAATGGATCCTATAGATGTCTTGACAGAATTAAAATCAAAACATGATGCAGGAGAGAAAAATGCTGGATTAAATTTATTCACAAACAAAATTGAAAATGTTCTTGAAGCAAAAATAATTGAGCCTTACAAAATCAAGACACAGGCAATAAGTTCTGCAAGTGAAGTTGCAAATATGATCCTAAGAATTGATGATGTTATTGCTAGTTCTGGAAGTAAGGGAAGAAGAACTCATGCGGAAATGAATGAGGAATATTAAATTATATTACAGCATAAATTACACAGCCAATAATTATCAAAGCAGAAACAATATTCTTCCAGTTTAATTTTTCTTTAAGGAATTTCCATGCAAGCAAGTATATTGCGATTGGACCTAACATTATAATTAGTGTTGTGAAGATTACTCCGTAATTTAGATATCCGAAATAAGTGACTATTCTATATACAACCCAGATTGCTCCTGTAACAAATATCCAGAAAGAAGTTTTTTTGTCAAGCGCTTTTATTTTGGGTCTGAATACTACAAGGCTGATTAGGAATATAGAAGCACATCTTATAAAATAGAAAGTTATTGGAGAATAGAACTCAAGGATTAGTCTTGACAGAATTAATTCCAGTGCAAAGAAAAAACTTCCAAGAACTGCTGCAATAATATATTTGTTTATTTTCAAATGATGTTTCTTTATTTGTGGAAAAATAAGTGCGACAGATGCAATTATTGCAGGAATAATAATCTTTAGATTCTGCTCGTAAAGTCCTTTTGTAAATAAGCTAAATAATATTGCAAGAAGAACTACAAACATTGGTTCAAGAATTCTTGCAGGTTCGAGATTTGTAACTTTTTCCCATTTTAAAGAATAGAAAACAAAAAGATTTGCTATGATTGAAGAAATAATTACTCCTACAAAAATTAAAATATTTTTTAATTCAAAAGCCCCTGAATCTAATCTCCAAAAAAAATAAAGAAAAGGAATCATTGCAAGAGTGATTGCAAAAAAGCTTGCAGTTTGATATAACTTAATTCCTATCTTTTTCTTTTTTAAAACAAATCTTTCTAATATTGTTCCTGCTGCTAATGCTCCTGCTCCAATAATTGGAATTGTTATCATGCTCTTTATTCTATATAATGATAATGCATTTAAAAGAATTATGAAGTGCGCGGGCCGAGAGTCGGACTCGGGCCTCCTCGTTGGCAACGAGAAATTCTACCGCTAAACTACCCGCGCTTATGGTATAATAGCAGATTCAGCATTTAAAAAAATAATGTATTTTATATATTTTTGACTTTTGCAAAAAGAATCATGTAATTATTACCAAATTTTTTTGCACATTTAGGACAATATGCATAATGAATATAATAATCACTATTTTTAGCCTTTTTTCCTTTTTGGGCCAAGTATTCATTCATATCTTTTACAAATTTAGGAACTGCATTATATCCCCCATCATAAGTTTTTGCTATAAATGTTCCAGAAAGAGTTACATTATTTGCTCCAGAAACATTATCTGTTACAGAAATATATATTTCAGATTTGAATGCATTTAAATCTCTGAACAAAATTAATATTTCATCTTTCTTTGAATCTAGATTATTAGAATTTGATATAAGCTTCATCATCTTTGTTATCTTATTTCCAATCATTGGGGGAAAAGGTATATGAAATAAAGTTGGAATAGTTTCTTTAATAAAAGATTTATTTTTCCAAATAAATGTTTTTTCATTCCATTTCTTAGGATTAAATTTTGGACAACACTCTTCTTTCATATTGTAAATGGTCCATGAAGGAATCGGACCTTCGCTTCCTCGGTGTAAACGAGGTGTTCTGCCATTAGACTAATGGACCCTAAACTATCTAAAAAAGCACGTATTTTAAAGGTTTTTATTTGCTTTATTTTCTTATCTTTTACCTACTTATAAAAAATTCTACGAAGATAAATAAAATATAAAATAATATCAAAATCAATCCTTCTATCTTGTTCATTGATTTGTCTGTTTTCATAAATATCATTGAAAAAATCCCTGCTAAAACCATTGCTCCTCCTGTAAAATAAATGCTGGTCACTGAATAACTAAATGGAGAAATTAATGCGACTACTCCAAGAACTATTGTTATATCTGTAATTACTGTCCCCAAAATATCTCCTAATGCAAGTTCATCTCTATTATTCTTTACTGCTTTAATAGAAAAAATTAATTCTGGGAGACAAGTTCCTAATGCTAATATAGTCAATCCTATTAATATTACAGGAATTTTCAAATCATAAGCAAAATCTACTGAAAATCTTACAGTAAATAATGCACTTATTAAAAGAACCCCCAAACTTAATATCAAAAATATAAAATTTTTAAAAATATTCCCTCTCGGAGTATTGTTAAATTTTTTTCTGAATTTTTTGCTATCCATATAAAGTTTAACAAAAAATAGGCTTCCTGCTAAGATTAAGATTATCCCATCTATTCTTGAAAATTTTCCATCAAATCCAAGAATAAGCGGGAACAGCAATAAAATAAGATAGAAAAAATTATTTTTTAATATTTTACTTTTAACTTTTATTCCTCCTGAAGAAAATAATGCAACTATTCCAAAGACAAGTGTCAGATCTGCAATATTTGAACCCAATAATGTTCCCAAGCCTAACCCTGGTTCATTATCAAATGCAGATATAATTGCAATAATTGCTTCTGGAAGAACAGAAATAATTGCAATAATGAAGAAACTTACAATAAATTCCGGGAAATGAAGTATTTTAGCAATTCTTGAAGAATATCTTATACAATAATCTGCACTTTTAATTAAGATAAATAAAAATACAATAAATAAAATCAAGTTAGCAATCATCTTCTTTTGCTAAAGAAGATAACTATTACTTTTAAATTTTCTTTTTCGTAATCTTTATATATGCAATTTATCTTTTGTCACTATGCCCGACGAAAATAAGGAAGAACCAATAGAACAGGACATTCCTGAAATGCACCTTGATAACAAATATTCTTCTAATAAAGATTTAATGCCAGAAAGCCCTGAAAAAATGAAAAAAGAGCTTGACAAAACAAAGAAAGAGA
Source organism: Candidatus Pacearchaeota archaeon (assembly GCA_023228065.1). The sequence continues at coordinate 283,229 of JALOBX010000001.1, forward strand.
TAGATAAACTGAAGGCATTTATTTTAAAGAAATACTCATTTACACAGGTGATAAGCATACTCCCTCCTGCATCAATTAAACATTTTGTTGAAGAAGAGGAAGTTCCTAAAGAGACAGAAAAACATATACATCTTCTTGTAGTTATTCCCGAAGATAAAATTAAAGATGGGATAAAAATTAAAGAGGAAATTGTAAAACAAATTGAAGAATTAAAACAGAAAATTTGGCTTCATATTAAAACACCTACTGATTTATGGGAACTTTGTTTAGACAGTAAGTTTGAATTGGTAACTGCAATTGCAATGTCTTATCCCCTTCATGATACTGGTGTTCTTGGAGCCTTGAGAGTTGCTGAAATACATAAATCTCTTGTATTGCAGAAATTTGAAAAATATGTTGTTAGTTATGTTATTGCAGGAAGCTTAGTAAGAGGAGAAGCAATTCCAACTTCTGATGTTGATGTTTTCATAATTATTAATGATACAGATGTCAAGAGAATGCCGAGGCTTGAACTTAAGGAAAGATTGAGAAGCATAATTTACCAATATGTTGCAGAAGCTAGTTCTATTGCTGGAGTTAAGAATAAACTTTCTCCCCAGATTTATCTTCTTACTGACTTCTGGGAATCTGTAAAAGATGCTCATCCTGTTATTTTCACTTTTATCAGAGATGGAATTCCTATTTATGATAGAGGAACATTCATGCCTTGGAAATCTCTTTTGAGAATGGGAAAATTAAAACCAAGCCCAGAAGCAATTGATATGTTTATGTCTATGGGAGACAAGACAGTTAAGAGAGTAAAGACAGGACTTTTGGAAATGGTTGTTAATGAGATATTTTGGGGGATTACAACTCCTTCACAAGCATTGCTGATGCTTTACGGACTTCCTCCACCAACACCAAAACATGTTGCCGGAGATATGAAAAGAATTTTTGTTGATAAGGAAAAAATGCTTGAAAAAAGATATGTTAACATCCTTGAAAAAGTAATTAATATTTACAAAGATTATGAGCACGAAAAGATAAAAGAACTTTCTGGAGCAGAAATTGACAAACTTGTAAAAGATACAGAAGATTATTTGAAGAGACTTAAAGATTTGAGAGAGCAGATTGAAAAAAGAGCACAGGAAAAAACAATAGAACAGATTTACAAAGATGTCTTTTCACTTTTGAAATCAATGCTTGGAAATAAATCTCAAGATGCAATAATAGAGGAATTTGAGACTAAATTTGTCAAGAAGGCGAAATTTACTCCGCAGAATTTGAGAATTTTGAAAGATATTGTTCATGCAAGAGCAGAATTCAAGAAAGGAAAATCTGATGCGCATAAAGTAGATCAGGCAAGAAAAAATGCTTCAATCTTAATTAATGATATAATTGAATATAATCAGAGATGTGATTTGTTCAATAAAAAGAATGAGAAGAAGTAAAAAAATCTTTATTAAAGTTTTTAAGTTCTAATTATTTAACTTATTTATGAAATACTTGTTTATATTGGGGAGAAATATTGAATTGTCTGTTGCAGAAATAAAATCTTTTTTTAAGAAAGAAGAAATTGAATTTAAGATTCTTTCTTTGATAAGCAATGGACTTCTTGTTGAAACTGACAAAAAATTAGAGAATATTGTGAACAAATTAGGTGGAACAGTTTCGATTGGGGAAGTTTTAGCAAAAAGCATAAAGGAATTAGATAAACAGGAATTGTATTTAGGCACGAGCAACAAACTGAATTATGTTCTTTTTAATTTTGATGGAAATAATTTTGATGATTGGAAATTATATTTAAAAGAAAGATTTAGAAAGGAAGGATTAAAAGCTACAGAGAAAAAAATTACTGGGAATATAAAACTTCAGAATGGAGAATTTGTTCCAAAGGTTTCTTCTAATTTAATTAATGAACAATATTTTGTTTTTCAAAATAATTTTGGAAGAATAATTGAAAATACAAATGCAGAAGAAATTGAAAAACGTGATATGCAAAAGCCAGTAAGAAGGCAGGAACTTTCAATATCTCCGAGACTAGCAAAAATTTTAATTAATTTATCTCAAGTCAAAGAAGATGAAATACTTCTTGATTGTTTTTGCGGGATTGGAACAATTTTACAGGAAGCGCTTTTGCAGAATATAAAAGTAATAGGAATTGATAAGGACAAGCAGGCAATTCATAACGCAAGACTAAATTTAAACTGGTTTGGATTTGATAAAGAGAATTACAAATTAATTAATGATGACTCTTCTATCGCAAGAATTTCACAAGTTGAGGGGATTGCAACAGAACCTAATCTTGGAGAATTGCAGAAAAAAATTCCTTCTCCTGAAAAAGCAAAGGAAATAGTTTCTGGTTTTGAGAAACTAATGATTGATGTTTTAAGAAATTTAAAAACGAATGTTCGCGGAAGAATTGTTTTCACTGCTCCTTTGATTATTTTAAAATCTAAAAAAATTTCATGCGACTTTAATAAAATCGCCAAAGAAACAGGACTTAAGATTATTGAAGAACCTATTGGAGAATTTAGGGAAAGTTCTTTTATTGGGAGAGATATTATTGTGATGGGTTAAAATTTTTAATATTAGAAGGATTAGCAATCTTTTTAAACTAATTTTCTTGTAACTTATTATGACAGAGGCAAAAATTGTTCAGTTCAGACGAGGAAGAAAGACTATTATTGAGAAACATTTTCTTATAGAAGTAAAAGGAATTTCGACCAAGAAAGATGCAGAAAAACTTGTTGGGAAAGAAGTAGTTTGGACAAGCCCTGCAGGAAAAAAAATAGTTGGAAAAATCTCTGGACCTCACGGAAATAAAGGGATTGTTAGAGCAATCTTTGAAATCGGACTTCCAGGACAAGCAGTAACTCAAAATGTGGAGATAAAACAATAAAATGGCAATGAGAAGAGCTTCATCATATTCAAGAAAACATGTTTGTCCTTATACTAGACAAAGCAAGCAGAAAAAAAGAGCATACGTAAAAGCAGTTCCTCCGTCTAAGATTGTTAAGTTTAACATGGGTGATTTAAAAGGGCAGGAAGCTGGGAAATTTCCTCATGTTCTTACATTAATTACTATTGAGCCTGTTCAGATAAGGCAAAATGCTCTTGAAGCATGCAGACAATTTGTGAATAAAAAATTAGATGAATCTCTTACAGGGCAATATTTCTTTAGGGTTATTCCTTTCACACATCACATTCAAAGAGAAAACAAAATGCTTACAGGAGCAGGAGCAGATAGAACCCAGAAAGGAATGCAGTTGTCTTTTGGAAAAACAATTGCTAAAGCAGCTATCATTAGAGCTAAAGCACCTATAATGTCTGTTGCTGTAACAACTCCAAGAGCAACTTCGATTGTAAGACAAGCCTTCAAGCAAATAAAATCTAAGCTTCCCTGCAGAACAAGAATTCTTTACGAGATTAAGAAAAAGTGATTTGTTACTTTTGTTAAGTAATAACAAATAGAAAGATTTATAAATATCATTTTTCTAAACATTTTATGGAAAACAAAGAGAACAAACCAGTATATGATCCAGACAGATATAAGTATGCTGCAGCTGGAGCTAACTTTCTTCAGGCTAAAGATGTTGGTTCTGCAAAGAAATGTTTAGAAAAATTAGCTTCTGATTGGAATTTAACTGAAGATCAAAAAGCAGGATTAGTTTGGAATGCTTTTGCTGATGACCCTCAAACAAACGAACTTGGAATAACAAAGGGAATTGGAATATACGCTCAAAAATACCAGGCAGAAATGGGAAAAATGTCAATCAACCAAATGTTTGAAAGATATTCTCCTGAATTTAATAAATACCTTGGAGCAGAAGAAAAAGAAAAAGCTAAATCTGTTTTTGATAAATTAGGGAAAGAAACCTATGGTTCAATTGTAGAAAAGTTTACAGAACTTAATGATTTATTAAATAGTAAATCAAAAAAAGCAAATGCTATTAAAGAAAAGGCACAAAAAGAATTTGACGAGAAATATGGTGATGTTTATTATACTATCCAGGACTTTGAAAACCTTAGAATGAGTAAAATAATGGCTCCGATGCAGGAAGAATCAGTTTATTCTAATACTAAGGAAAGATTTAAACCAAAAGAAAAGGAGAAAAAGGAATAAAATGGACACAGAAAGATATTTTGATTTTGATTATGATGATGGAAAAGAAGAGTCTGTAAGTCAGAACTTTACTAAGAGAACAAATAAACCTTATGAAGATATACCAATATTGCTTAAGGGGAACTTGCAAAACACTATTCCACAATCAAGAGTTTATCCTGTGAAAAATCTTGAAAATTTAAGCACTGAAACATATATTAGTGAAGAGGAAAAAATAAAAATTCTTTCAAAGAAAAATCCATCAAAAAGAGATTTAGCAAGATTAAGCACTGAAGATTTGAATAGGGCAGAAAAAATAAATCGTGTACAAAATGGTGGAGTAAGTGAAATGCATTATACTAATCCTACAAAAGGGAAGAAAAATATCATTAAAGGAAAGATTCTTTATGGAGCAAGTATTTTTTTAGGGACTGGAGCATGTTCAATACCTGTTAATTATGGAGGTCAAATGACAAATATAATGCTACAAGTAACAACAGGATTAGTTGTTGGAGCGATAGTTTTTGGAATCGGAGCTGGTTTCAATGCAGTGGGGAGAATACAACACTGGTATCATAATGATTAAAATGACAACAAATAAAATTAATTATCAAGCGTCTTTTAAGGGTATGAATATTATACTTTTAACTCAAGTTCATGATTTGAATGTGAGAGATAGAGAAAAATATCTTGAATCTGTAGCAAATATTATGCTTTTAGAAAATACTTGTTTTAGAATGAAAGAACTTCCGAAGGCTCTTATTAATGAAGAATACATTTCATATAAAAAATAATTTTTTAAATAATTTATCAGAACAATTCTATTGAATATTTTGATTAACTAAATCAGCCATTACTTTCATAAATTCTTCTGCTCTTTCCTGCCACATATCTATTTCAACGCCTTTTAGTTCTGTAAGTTCTCCATGAGAAATTTTTTTGTGAAGCATAAATACATCTCTGTACCAAATAACATATTTCATTTTTAATCTGTTCTTGTCAACAAAAGTTTCTTTTAAATCTGCAGGAATATGTTCTGGAGATGCAGGAGGAATCTTTGCAGAAATTAAGGCTGCGTGAGCAGAATCAACCATAGCCCAGTACAATCCTTCAACAGCATTCAGTTCAGCTGCTCTGCTTCTTAAAAGATGTGTCGGGGCTCTCTGGAGACAATTATAAATTGCTTCTGGTGTTGATTTTATTTTTCCATTTAATAACAGGAATTTTAATGGCTCGAAAAAACCTCCAAAATCAATCATTGCTTCTCCATATCTTAAAACATTAAGAACAACAGGGTCTCCACGCATTAAATCTTCCCACCATGTGCTTAGTTTTATTGTATTAATATGCAAATCTTTTTGGTAAGGATTTCTTTTAAGAAGCCCTTCCAATTCTTGCCTATACCACGCGATTAATTCCTGATCCCATGATATTGAAACATCATCTAAAATTATTATAATATCAATGTCTGAACCTGCAACTACATTCTGTTTTACTGAACTTCCAAAAAGAACAACGGATTTTATAATCTTATTAAATGTCTCGTAAGCTTTTGTAGAAAAGTCCATTGCTATTTCTGATTCTGATTTCAATTGCAAAGAATGAAAATCTTTTGTTGAAGATTTAGAACTTTTCCCCTTTTTTTTCTTTACCATCTTTTTATTACTATGTTTTATATCTTTTTAAATATTATTTTGTGATATATACTTTTATATTATATCTAATTATTCCATCGGCTTCCCAGACATTCTGCTTCCTTCTCCTCCACCTCTTTGTCCTCCGAGTTCTGTTGGAAGATGAGAAAATCCAGCGCCGAAGGTTTCATAATTTACTGAAGGAAGCATTGCACCATAACCCCCGAAATACCCTTGCTGTCCTCCAATATTTTGATTCCAATAAGGAGCCATTTCCATTCCATAAATTGGAGAACCAAATGCTTCAAGTGTTTCTTTAAATGGCGGAGTTCTGAAATGCTGCCACCAATTTCCTGCTTCAATAATTTTCTTTGCATCGAATCCTTCTTGCCCTAATTTTTCAAGAATTTCTTTCATAGGAACATTTCCCATACCCATTGGAAGTTCTGTATGCTCAAATCCAAAATTATCTGATAGATGAATATGTTTTAGAAGAGGAGCAATCTTTTCAGTTTCTTTTAAAATATCTTCATTTTTGTAGCCATATTTTTTCATCATATTTATATGTCCTACATCCCAGGTAACTCCAAGAAGTTTTTTTGCCTGTCTTTCTGCTTCTCTTTCCGACATTCCAAGCCCACCTTCACTTTTTGATTTGGTTGCATTCTCAACAAATCTTTCTTGTGCGTTTTCAACAATCTTTTTTAACTCTTCTCCTGTGCTAAATCCAAATGCTCCTGCAGGAGGATTTTCAATGCTAATTATCGGAGCCTTGTCTTTAAATTCTTTATAAGAATTAAGAGCAACATTTGAGAAAGTTTCAACTGCTTTTTCTCTTGAGAAATCATTTAATTCCTTGTAAACTTTTGGTGGAGCAGAAAGACTATTTAATGTTTTAATTCCTCCTTCAATAATATCTTCCATAATTCTTATACTTACTTCACTTTTTGGATTTGCCTGAATTTTTTTTGCCTTTTCATCAATTTCTTTGTAATATGTTTTTAGTTTTTCTTGATCTTCTGGAGAAACATTTTTGTATGCTGAATCAAAAAGTTGTTTTAAATTGTGGTATGAACTATTTAAGAAAGTTGTTCCTCTGTTATAAGCAAATTGCATTGCTTTCTCTTCATCACTCAAATTTTTTCCTGCTTTTTGTTCTGCTTTTGCTAAAATATCTGTAGTCATAGCCTTATCAATTGCATCTTTTCCAATTTCAGAATGGTATTCTAATTGTCTTAAATTTTCAATCCATTGTTCTTCATTTATTTTTTCTACTTCCTTTTGAATATTCTTTTTACCTTCTTCTCCTGGAAAAAATCTTTCTTTTAACGGAATTCTATGAATTGAACCAGAATCTACATTTATTATCATTGCTTCTTCAGGTTCTTTATCTTTTGTTTGAAGCGGGCCCATTGAAATTGCAGAAGAATGGAATGTTACAGGAACATTTCCTCCTGGACTTACTTCATGCGCTCTTGAAATTGCATTCATCATTTGTCTTTCTGATGCTTCTCTGTTTGATTCAGAAAAACCCTGCTGATTTAATCCAGATGGTTCAACAATCGGGCCGTGAAGAGAAATATCAACTCCAGTTAATTTACTTAGTCTGTTTATTTCCTGCAAATGCTGTTTTGGAATTGAATCAAAAACTTCTGGCTGAATTGCAGCGATTTCAATTTGCTTGACTCCCATATTCAGCTTGGTAGAAACTTCCTGCAAAACATTTGCTGTTCTTGGGTCTGTTGTTGTTCCAAATGATGCAGGATTCATTCTATATCCTGTGAAAACATCTCCATACTTTGGAGACAAAGAAGAATATCCCCCCTGATATAAATTACTAATTTTATAATCACCTGCCATGCAGATAATAAACAGAAATAATTTATTAATGTATCGTCATAAAAAATTAAGTGAAACTTACCATTGGAAACCACCTGCGGGTTTTTCACAAATCCTGCATCCTAACAGGAAATTAAATTAAGAACCAAAAGGTTCCTAAAACTTCCCCTAAGTAAAACTTACCATTCCATGTGCTTTCTTGTAAACATCAAATAAATCAAAAACTTTTGATTTTGCTGCTTCAGCAGTCAATGGCCTGAAATGAGTTCTTTCAATCCAGTCGTCGGGCTTGACTACTATTTCTTTTTTTTCATCTCCTTTCTTTGTTTTTTTCTCGGGAGCTTCATACATACCAAACAATGCAGTAAAAGGTTCAAAAGCATCTCTTAAACTTAATTTTGATGATTCTTTTTTTTCTTCTGTTTTTTCTTCAAGGAAAGAATTAATTTCTTCCTGCAATTGTCCAAGACTTTCTGTAGTTGCACCTTCAATTAAATTAAGAACATCACTAATCTCTGATTTTTTTAATTCTTCTTCAAACTTTGCTAATTCATCATCATTTAATGCATAAGATTTAAATGTAACTTCTGCTCTTCCTCCGAACGCAAAATGAGCCTGCTGACTTACTCTTTGTGGAATTCCTCTGAATGTAAAATCCACAAGAATACAAGTATGATAATTTCTTCTTCCCTTGAGAAAATTTGGCTTGGAGAAATCTTTTGGCAAATTTCCCTTTGCAGCTTCATCAGGAATATCAAATTTGCTTTTTCCCAGCAAAGTTAATTCAAGAATAATTGTATTAAAAGTTTTTACCAATGCAGGATTTCTCCCACTTTCTTTTGATTCCAAATCCTGTGCTGCTTTTAGATAAGGGCGCACCCATCTAGAATAAAGTTTTAAACTATTGACCTGACTTCTTAAATATGTTTTTTCAAGTTCATATCTTTTTTTTAATTCTTTTTCAGATTCAGAAAGCCATATATTAAATTCCTGTATCCTTGGTTTAACAATTCTTTTTACTCTGTCATTTAAATCAATTTTATCAACATCTTTTTCATCTTTTGCAAACAAGAATGCATCCATCAATGTTTGAAATCCCCCCTGTCCAAGAGCCATTGCTTTAATACTGGAATTTCCTTTTGCAATGTCTACTTTATCCATCCAGATTTGTTTCATTGATAGAATAGCAGCATCTTGCTCTTCTTTTTTATTTGATTTTAATCCTTCGTAGTGCTGCAGTCTAATTTTAAATTCTTTTAAATCATAAATAATATTCAAAACACTTCTTAGAACAGTATTTACATCTCCCATCATCTTTGTTGCCTGCTGCTGCATTATTGTTGCTCTTTGCCCTAGTTCTGCAAAATGTCCTGAACCGGGAGTGGAACTAAAATTATCAACAAGCTTTTGCGGAGCAAGTCCAAAATCATTCATCAAATCAAGAATAAAAAAATAAATTGGTTCAAGAGTTTCTGATGAAGAATCATAGACAAGAGTGTGAACTGCTTCTGGCCCTTTTTTTTCTTTATAATAAGGACTTACCTCTTCTATAATTTGTGACATAGATTTAACTTCTGCCATTTAGAAATAAAAGCTAATCTGTTTAAAAAATGTTTCCTTTACATAGAGAAAGCATTATAAATAATATTCTGCTTATTTAATCATGGGGTTTTTTGGAAGTAAAAAAAAGATTGTAGATTGGAGTGCTGGATATAGAGCAGATAAAAAAGCAGCAGAGAGAACTTCTTCTAAAACAGAAGAACCTGCATCTGATTTAGGATTTCTTGGTAGTTTTTCAAATGCAAATTCAGATAATTCAAGTTCTAATTCAGATATTTCCTGGGATAATGAATCTTCTGCAACAGTTGGAGATTATCAAAACAAAAAACAAAAACTTGCAAAGAGGCTTCTTGACATGACAAACAAGATGGAAGATATGTCAAATCAGATTTATCATCTTAAACAGAGAATGGAAGTAATTGAAAAGAAACTGAAGATTAGCTTTGATTAGTAGGACAAAGTAACTTTTATTAATCTCTCTTTTTTATTCTATTTATGATTAAAGATTTTGAAAAAAAAGTTCGTGCTTATGCTTTGAAAAATGCAATTGCTCATGAAGGAACTGCTATGCAAGGCCCAGTGATATCTTCTTTATTTAATGAAGGATTAAAAAAAAGTGATGTTGGTAAATATGCAAAAAAAATTATTGAGATAATTCTTGAAGTAAATAATTTGTCTCCAGAAGAACAGGAAAAAGAATTCAAGAAACTGGAAAAAAATGTTCATGAAAGGGAAACAAGAGAAGGACTTGAAGAATTGCCTAATGCAAGCAAGGGAGTTGTTATGAGGTTTGCTCCATCACCTTCAGGGCCGTTTCATATTGCTCATGCAATTGTATTTTCATTAAATTATTTGTATGTAAAGAAATATGGCGGTAAATTGTATTTGAGAATAGAAGACACCAACCCAGAAAATATTTATCCTAAAGCTTACAAAATGTTGGAAGAAGAAGCAGAATGGTTATCAGACGGAAAAGTTGAAGTTGTTATCCAATCTGACAGAATGCCTTTGTATTATGATTATGCTGAAAAATTAATAAAAAAAGAAGCTGCTTATGTATGCACATGTTCATCTGAGGATTTCAAAAAATTTGCTGATGCTAAAAAAAATTGTCCCTGCAGAAAATTAAATGTTAAAGAGAATTTAGAAAGATGGAAAAAAATGCTGGATAAAAAAGGATTTAATGAAGGGGAAGCAGTTTTGAGATTTAAATCTGATATGAAACATAAAAATCCTGCAATGAGAGATTTTCCTCTTGCGAGAATTAATCTTGCAGAACATCCAAGACAAAAGAAAAATTATAGAGTCTGGCCATTAATGAATCTCGCTGTTGCAACTGATGATATTGAAATGAAAATGACTCATATAATTAGAGGAAAAGATCATAGAGATAATGCAGAAAGACAGGCAATGATTTTTAAGATTCTAAATAAAAAATTCCCTTGGACTGCATTTTTGGGAAGAATTAATTTTAAGGATTTAGTATTGTCTTCTACACAAATGAGAAAAGATATTGAGTCTAAAAAATTTAAGGGGTGGGATGACAAAAGACTTCCGACAATTGCTTCATTGAAAAAACAAGGATACAAGCCAAACGCATTCTGGAAACTTGCAGAACAAATGGGAATTGCAGAAAATGATAAAGTTACAACAAGAGAAGAATTTTTTCAGCTTCTTGACAACTTTAACAAATAAGAACCAAGGTTCTTAACATCTCCTATGAATATTTTCGCTGTTAGCGACTGGGAATCATCCAAGGTTCTTAACATCTCCGATTAATTTTTTTCGCTATGCGAACTAGGAATATTTTTAAATCTAAAAATTATAATATAATTATGTTTAATAAAAAGGGGATGTCTGGAATTGTTATTACATTAATTATAGTTTTGCTTTCATTAGCTGGAATTGCAATTGTATGGAGTGTTGTCGGCGGATTAATTAAAGGGAATACTGAAGGAATTGAAATTAGTTCTAAATGCCTTAATACAAATATAGAAGTCACACAGGTTACATGCATTGACGGAGCAGTAAATAAAATGTGCGATGTTAAATTAACAAGAACAGGAACAGAAACAAGTGAACTTGGTGGAGTTAAATTAGTTTTCAAGGACGAAATTAATGCAGCAAGCAGTGCGTCTGCAATTGATGTTGCAGGAAATATTGCAGCATTGGTTGGAAAGACAGCAACAGGAATTGACAGCGGAATTGCAATTGCGAATATACCTAACAAAGTGGAAGTAACTCCTTATTTCAAAGATGCTTCAGGAAATGAAAAACTTTGTTCACAAACAAGTTCTTTTAGTTTTTAATTAAAATTAATTTCTTAAACACAAACTGGTAACTTACAAAAGCAAGCAATAATCCTGCAAGAATATCTGGAATATGGTGCTGTTTTATAAATAATGTTGAGAGAATTATAAGGATTACTATTGGTAACAGTATTAATGTTATTTTTTTATTAATTTTTGTCATGCAAAAAAATGATAATAATGAAAATGTTACATGTCCGCTTGGAAATAAATTTAATGGACTATCTATAGAATAAACAAATAAAATTAATTTGTCTAAAATTGTTGATGAAATAATCTCTGGACGCAAAATTGTTGTTTGAAACAGCATATAAATTATATTACAGACAATAGATGCAAAGAGAAATGAAACTGACACAGCTAAAAATTGTTTTTTATCTTTTATTGATACAAGAAAGGGAAGAAATAAGACTAATAGGAAAAATAGATATGGAATCACAAATAAGGGGACAAAGGGAATACTATCTTCTAATCCTAATTTGAAAATATTTCCTACTGGAAAATAAATTTGTATAATTTTGTAAAATAAAGTTATGTTTAGAATAAATAACGCAAATAAAATTATGCTTCTATTTTTCTCCCATATTTGTTTAATCATCTTTTCTTTATGACATAAACTTCGTCATTTTGTCTTACTTTTGTCGGTATTTTTATTCCTATTTCATCACCTTTTTTTGCTTTTGAAACTTTTTTATTTTTTATCTCAATTGAAGTTACTTCTGAATTAATTATTCCTGTTGTGTTTCCAATTATAACAATTTTGTCTCCAACATTTAAATTAGAGACAAGTTTTATTGCTGCGACTTGTGCTTTATCAAAATAATGAACAACTTTTCCTACAAAATGTTTCTTTTCTCCTGATGCACTGTGTTCTATTTTTGCAAAATCATCTGCAGTGGGCATTTTAAGATAAAATCCCGAAGAATATCCTTTATTGTAAATTTTTTCAAGCTCTTTAATCCCTGCATCAACTTCTTTTTTGCTTAATTTTTTATCAAGCGCTTTTCTATAAATTCTTACTACTGTATCAACATATCTTGCATCACGATTTCTTCCTTCTATCTTAAAAGATTTTATTCCTGCTTTTTTCATTTTTTCAATAAAAGGCAAAGTGCATAAATCTTTGGCTGAAAGGATTCTTGAGTTGTCAATTTTTAATTCATTTCCTTCTTCATCTTTTATCATGTAACTCCTTCTACATGGATGAAGACATTCTCCTCTATTTGCAGATTTGTTAAATAAAAATTGCGATGTAAAGCATCTTCCTGAAACTGCAACACACATTGCTCCATGACAGAAAGTTTCAATATCTATAATTCTGGAGATTTCTTTTATTTGTTTTAAATTTAATTCTCTTGCAAGAACAATTCTTTTTGCTCCTAATGATTTGTAAAACTTTGCTGATTCAATATTTGAGACAGAAGCTTGTGTGGAAATAAAGAAAGGAATCTTATATTTTCTGCAAAATTGAATTATTGAAGCATCCCAACATATTATTGCATCTATTTTTCCTTTAACTTTTCTTATAATTTCTTCAACTTTTTTTAATTCAGAATTGTAAATTATTGTGTTTAGTGTAAGATATCTTTTAATTCTCTTTGGCTTGCATATTCTTTCTATTTCATCCAAATCTTTAATTGTAAAATTCTTGGCTGCTGCACGCATCGAAAATTCTTTTAATCCAAAATAAACTGCATCTGCTCCTGCATTTACTGCTGCAGATAACATAGAAAAATCTCCTGCTGGTGCTAGTAATTCAAACTTGTGTTTCATTAATCTAAATATTTTTTAGGGTTATTAAAGAATTCTAAAAGAAGATTTGCATATAAAACTAAATCTACATTTTTCACTTCTTCTGCACTAACCCATTGATATTCTGAATGTTTATCAGAAAGATTGACTTTATCTGAACTTGCTTCAATTAAATATATATCACAATGGCTGTAATATTTCTCATCTTTCATTGTAAGAGTTGGTAGCTTTTTTACAATGTTAAATTCCAAGCCTGTTTCTGTTGCTAATTCTTTTGCTATTGCTTTTTCAGGGCTTTCCCACATTTTTACTAACCCGCCAGAACATTCCCATTTCCCAATATTTTCAGGAAAAAACTTGTCTTCTGACTTTCTAAGAAGAAGATATTTACCATTATATCTGACTAGTGCTTTTACTAATCTTATCTTTGTTACCATCTCTTTAATAGACTGGTTAAATTTAAAAACTCTTTGAAGTTGATGTTTTTATGACAGCTAAACTTTGGAGTTGTCGGCACAAAAGCCGGGAATGATTTTTCTAGCAATAGCTGTGTAGATAAGTTTTTTATACCATTTTTAACTAAATTTATTAACTATAATGGCGATTGTAGTTCAGTGGCAGAACGTGCGACTGTGGCTCGCATAACGGGAGTTCGATTCTCCCCATTCGCCCTTAACACAAGTGTCCGGGTTAGAAACACTTAAAAACCTCTTTGTATATACAAATATATGCAAAAGGTGGAATTACAAAATTTAAGATTAGACCGAAGATATGAAAGTCTAAAAGAGATTTCTGGAAAGGAATTTATTAAAATAAAAGAGTTTATCGATAAAAACAAAAATGGGGAAAATAATTCTAACCGAGATATAACAGACAAAACAGAAAGAAAATATATTGATGCTTTGGTGATGGCTTATCACTCCACAAAAAAACCTTTACTACAATTAAACAAAGAAGATTTGATAAAACTCAAATCTGATTTGAAAGAAGGAAGAATTAAATCAAGATTCAATAAACCTTATTCTCTAACTTCTCAAAGGAATATGGAATTTATTTTAATTAATTTTTTAGATTGGGCTAAGCCAGAAAAGTATTCTGGTTTTAAGAAATGGTTTATAGTTCGAGCCGAAAAGAAAGATGTTGATTATTTGAAGGAAGAAGAAATAAAAATATTATATAAAAGTTGTAAAAATAATTATGAAAGATTTTTGATTGCTGTTCTTTTTGATAGCGGTGCAAGGGCTTCTGAATTTTTGAATATAAGAGCCGAAGATATTACAGAACCGACGACAAGTTTCCCCTATTATAAGATTAATTTTAAAGAGGAATACTCTAAAACAAAAGGAAGGAATGTTGGTTTATATTGGAAATATTCCACAGAAGCGATTAAAGATTTTATCAGGGAGAGGGGAGAATTAAAACCGAAGGAAGTTGTATTTGATAAAACTTACGATAGTATAAGAATTTTCTTAACGAGAATGGGGAAAAAGATTTTGAATAAGAGAATACATTTTCATATCTTCAGGAAATCGAGTGCGAGTTATTATGCAGTTAAATTAAAATCACGGCAACAATTATGTTATAGATATGGTTGGAATTTTTCTTCAGATGTTCCAGATGTTTATATCACTCGAAATCAGGGGGAGGAGGAAGTCAAAGAAAATATCCTAAATACTTCCTTGGAAGAATTAAGTAAAAAAATGAATGAGGAGAAAACCAAGTATAATATTGTAATAGAAGAACAGCGAAAGGAATTTGATTTAATAAAGGGTGGATTTTCAAAACAAGACGAAGTCATTAAACTTTTACTTGAAGCAAATAATTTAAGAAATCTTGCAGGGATTCCAAAGAAACAACAACAAGAAATTTTAAATAAAATGAATAGAGCAAGGGAATTAGTTGCAACGAGATAATTTTTATAAAGTGTGCACTAAGGTTACCCCTATTTTCACCTATATTTATCTTCGATAAAACTATCAAAAATGACCTTAGTGAACACCAACCCTCTAATTTATAAATAGAAGAATACATTAAATCCTATGAAAAAACAAAGTAAATACATAACTTTCTTTGTTTCTGATGAGGAATTACAAAAAATAAAAAGAGAAGCGGAGAAAACAGGTTTGAAACACAACGCTTTTTGTAAAATGAAAGTTATTCAAAGTTTAACTAAGGAATAATTAGAATTTAAACACTATTCCTATAAAAAAGGAAATGTTTAAAAATGAGAAATTCCTTCTTTCCCAGAATAAAAAAGAGAAAAAATAAAATGAAAAAATATTATATCATAATGCAAAGTATGGAAAACAGAAAAGCAATTCTATCTGGGGTGAAACCAGATGGAGCCCTTGGATTCTAAAGATAATCTTAGTGGGATGGGAACCCCTGAAAATAAACCCTTTGAGCAAATAAAAAATTCTGCCTTAGATAATTCTTCAAAGAGAGACTTTTCTTTTCCTTATAATAATTCAGTTTGTTTAGATGTGAAAATAAGGGATAGATTCCGAGTTCTATTAAATAGAATTGGAAGGAGTCAAAATTGGTTAGCCGATGAAGTTGGAATTTCTCGTGGAACAATGTCTAAGATTGTCAATGGGGGTTGGTTTCCCGCAACACAAGTAATGGTTCGGATTTGTGAAATTTTAGAAATAGATTCTGTATGTCTTTTTGGTGATTCAGAATATTGGAAGAATTGGAATAATAAAATAATTTATCCAAAGGAGATAAAAAAATGACTGAAACAAAAACCTATTATGAAAATCAATTAGAAATTTTAAATTCTATTGATAATCTTGAAGGAAAAAAGAAATTTTTACAATCCATTGATTATTCTAATAAAATTGAAAAGGATTCGGATTCGGTTTTGATTAGGGATTTTGGAGTTTTCCTTGAAGGGATTGAATCGGGGGTTCTGAAAGAAAAGAAAGAAGAAATAAAAAATTATTCTTGGGAAAATATTATTGATGAAATTGGAAAAAAGCATATTGGGGATAATGAATCCAAAGAAGTAATTTTTTTATGTGGAATTGGTAGAAAAGTTATAAATAAAAAACCTTATTCCTTTAATGTCTTAGTGCTCGATAAAAGTGGTGCTGGAAAAGACAATGAAACAGGAGCAGTAACAAAATTATTCCCAAAAGAAGATGTAGAAACTTATTCAAGAATAACATCTAAGTCATTGAATTATCTTCATTCCTTAGATAATGAACCTGACTATACATACGATGGAAAAATAATATATCTAAAAGAAATTACAGATGAGATTTTGAATAATGAAGTTATGAAAGAATTTACATCTGGAGATGAGGATATTTCTAAAGTTGTTATTACTATGCAAAAAGGATTAGGAGCAGAAATAAAGGAAGTTAGAGGTCATCCTTGTGTTTTTTGCACAACCGCAACAACGATTCCTATAGAAGAGATAAGAAATAGATTCAATATTGTTAAATTAGATTTGAGTGAAGAACAAACTAGGAGAACTTTTCTTAAAGAAGCAGAAAAATATGACCCTAGTAAATTGAATTTTTTAAAAAATTTAAAATCTTATGAAGTTGAGATTCCAGAAAATTTATTTAATTTTATTGTTAATGTATTTCCTAAAAATAAAGTTCGATACAGGAGGGACTTTCAAAGATTTTTAGATTTTATAAAAGCAGTAACTTTATTTAATCAATCTAAAAGACAATGTAATGGTGGTTCTGTTTTGATAGCTGAAACAGAAGATTATGATAAAGCAAAAGATATTTTTATCAATGCTTTTTCTACTTGTTCGGATATACCGCTAAAAGATATAGATGAAAGAATAGTTCGACTTCTTGAAAAAACTGATGTTCCTATGTCTGCAAAAGCAATTACTGATGAACTTGGGGGAGTAATATCATTACAAGGATTATATCCGCACTTGAGAAATTTAGTGGTCAAAGAAATCCTTAACGAATTAACAGATAGAATTGGTGGTTATGTTATTACCCAGTATGTTTTATCTGTTGAATTTAAAGACAAGAGACCTTTTACTTTACCTAATTATTATTCTAAAAATCAAGAAGTTATTAAAGATAATAAAGATAATAAAGATAATAAAGATAATAAAGATAATAAAGATAAAGATGTAAATATTTCAATAAAAGATACTAATTTTGAAAAAAGTGCAGAATTACATATACAAAAAGGTGCTTTAACATCTTTAACATCTTTAACATCTCCAGAAATGGAAGGAGATTCTACAATATGATATTCAATTATGAAACCACTGGGGGTGATTCAGAAATGTTGAACACTATTAAGAAATGTAGCAGTTGTGGAATTTATTGTGATTCAAGTTTCATATATTGGAATCCCATCAATCAAAAAGAAACTTGTTTCTTTGAACTTGTTAAAAGAAAAAGAGGGGAAGAGAATGATAAATAAACTAAAACACTTACCAAAATTCAAAAAGTATTGTATAAATTGCGAAAAAGAAACAGAAATACAATTTGAAGGTAATAAAGGATATTGTAAAAGATGTGGAAGAGAAGAAACTTACAATTTAAGACAAACAAAGGAAAGAAGATGAAAATTCAAGAACAAAGGAGAAAATGGTATGAAAGAAATAAGGAATTTTTAAGAGCATTTGAAAGTAGTTTACCTTTTTTAGTGTATAGGAGTCAGAGGACAAGATGTTTAAGACTCCAGAGAGAACTAAATTACGAGAAATCAATCTTGGGAAGATATTATACTAAAATGAAAGAAGCCAAAGAACAATTTAAACAAAATCAAACAAAACAAAAGGAGGAAATTAAAAAAAGAAGCGTAGAACAAGGAAAATCCTCGTAAAACAAGGGTTTTGTTAAAATTTCAATTTTAATATTATATATACTTAGGGTTAGAATGAACGACAATGTCCGCAATCCAATAAAGAGAAAAAAAGATGATAACACAATTTAAAAAAAGAAGATTTCAGAAACTAATCCATGATGGAATTTCAATTGAAGAGATTAGAGAACTCCCTTTATTCAATGATGAGTCCTTAACCTTAACAGAGTTTAACACATTAGCACGAGGGGATAAAACTTTCACACCTAAAGAAGAACCTTACATACAAAAACCAGTAGAGTATTTCAAAGAAGCCATTCAAGTAAAGAACCCTTACCCATCAATATCCTTTAGATGTCCTAAGAAATTAAAAGAAAGGTGGATAAGATTTATTGATTCACAAACAGCGGGGAGATATAACAAACAAAAACAAGCACCATTCTTAATTGAAATGCTAACAGACTATTTAGATAAACATTCAGTTCCAGAAGATGACGAATAATGCTTCATCAAATCACAACCACGCCCCAGACTTCAAATGGGGCTTCATACTAAATTAAAATGAAAGAACAAAAAAAAGTATTTACGAATTTCCAGATGCCTATGAAACTTTATAAGAAACTTGTAGATAGAATGCTGAAAGATGGATTCACTTCAGAGTTGGAAACTAAATCATACATTAATTATATTTTAGGGTTACAATTAAATAAAGATGACAGAACAAAACAAAAAAGAAAAGAAAAAGTTTAATCCATTTGTCTTTGTTATGATGAGGGACTTTGGAATGGGAGAGAAAGAAGCAAAAAAATTTATGGAGAAACTAAGATGGAAAGGGGAATAAGAAATAGATTAAGAAACAATCCATTAAGCAAACCTTGTTCAAGTTGTCCGCTTGGGCAAATGGGAGAATGTGTAGGTTGCATATTTAACAGAATGACAATTCCTAATATAAATAATCGGGAGGTAAAAATATGGATGACACAAACACTAATGAGAACAAGATAGAAACACTTTCCAAAGGAACAATGGAAGTAGATGAAGAAAATTTGGATGACGCAAATGAATTATTAATAAAAGGAAATATTCGAAGCTTTATTGATAACTTAAAGAATAAAGATGGACAGGAGTCGGTGGTTCTTGAAGACAGGCATAGTGGATTAGTTATAGAATTAACAAGTAGAAAGTTTAATGTAACAGAACTTAGTGGCTTGGCTTTAGAATTAATCAAATCAATTCCTATCAAAATAAAGGAGAGGATTAGTTATATAGAATGACATACGAAATACGATTTAATTGCTCGAAAGAACTAAAAGATTCAGTTGTTACCTTACACCAAAAGGGATTTTCTGATATTGTTAAGACCAGATTCTACGAAAAGGTTTTCTTACTCGGATGGTTTGATTTAATGACACAATTAACTAAACTCTCTGATGAGGATATGAAAATTAAATTATTGAAGTTGAGAAAATGAAAGTAGCAGGAAAGATTAGATGTTCAACAAGCAAACAAGATTTAGAATCACAGAGATATGCTTTAACTGAATGGGCAAAAAGAAACAATCACGAAATAGTTTTGTTTGAGGAATTTGCAGTTTCAGGTAAAAAAGGGATAGAACAAAGACAAGGACTTCAAGACTTAATGGTAAGGATTGACAATAAAGAATTTGAGGCTCTTGCAGTTGTGGAAATTTCAAGGCTTGGTAGAAGCCTAAAAACAATTTATGAGATTGTAGACAAACTTACAAAGTTGGGAGTTAAAATAATTCTTGTAAATTCAAACACAACATTAGACTACAACACACTTGAAGGAAAGGCTTTGATTGGAGGACTTGCTCTTGCTTCTGAAATTGAATGGTGTCTGATTCAGGAAAGAAACAAAAGAGGCAGAGAAAAAATAAAGCGTGATAAAATAAAAGTTGGAAGAAAACCAAGCGAAGAAAAGAACATTAATCTCCAAGCAGTTTTAGATTTTAAACAACAAGGGAAAGGGATAAGAGAAACGGCGAGGTTACTCAATACTTCTGCTCCAACCATTATGAGAATGTTAAGGCGTTACCATAATGCCCAATTAAGTAATGTTACAAATTCTAATCAGAATGGTATAAAAACCAATCAAAATTCGGGGGGTGTTACATTACAGCCGAAAAGTCTTTAAATTATGGGGGGTAATAAATAATATGGGAAAAATCAATCAAGGTTTCATTTTATTTGTAGGAGCAATAGCTTATGCCGTGTTCTTATTCATAACACAATGGAATCAAATACAATATGCCCCCATAACACTTTTTGGATTTGTAATAATAATCGGATTGGCTTTTCTCTTAGATAAATATGTGACGAGAAAGATTTATGGTGAGAAGTGGAGTTTTACTTATTCTTTAGAACAAATAATCAAGAAAACCAATTAAACTTTTTCTTTTTTTTGCTTCTTAAAATTTCTCGTTTCTCGCTTCCAGAAGATAATGAGAACCTTGCTTTTTGCACAACTCTACCAAATTCATTTTTAGATTTGGATGGACGAAACTCTAAACCTAAATTTAATCTCTCAAATGGTAATCTTCTTCCCCCAGATTCTATATATCCACTTCTCCCTAAGGTTGATTTCAAAAATGATTTAAGTTTTCCCTTTGCTTCTTGTTCGCTTTCTGTTTTAAACAATTCAATATCTGTTCCAAATCTTTTACCAAAAACCTTGTATAAATCTTTATCAGAATCTTTTCCCTTCGTCTTCTTTGGAATTGATGATAATGATAAAGGCATTAATAAAGGAAACTTCTGTTTTTGTTTAGGACTTATTTGTTTTGTTTTTGATAATAAAATTTGTCTTTGCCTTTGCTTTTGTTGTAATATTTGGCTTTGTTGGCTAATAAGCTTTGTTTCTTTCCTTTGTGCTTGTTGAGGTATTTGTGTAGTCAAGGAGATTAACTTCTCTTCTTGTGTTGTTTTTGGTATCTGTTTTAATTTAGGTATTATTACTTCTTTCTGTTTTTCCCTTTGTGTTTGGGTTGGAATTATTTCTTGTTTTGTTTTTTGTGTTTCTGTTATTACTTGAGACTTCATAGACAAAATATTATCTGGTTTTACTTCTGTTGCACTTACAAACCCAATTAATGAGGGGGATTTTATTGTTTTTACTTTTGTTATTGTTTTCTCTGAAACTTTTTCAAGTATTGGTGCTGTTGAGAACTTTGTCTTTTGAATAGTTGATGGTTGAATAAATCCGATACCCTCTTCTACTGGCGGTTGGATATTTGCTCTAAATATTGTTCCAAAATCAGATAATTTTTTCCTTCCTGCGACAATAGAATACCTTTGTTCTTTAGGATAATATCTTAATTTATCTGTTGTCCCACCAACAAAATTAATTTTACCCCCTTCTTCTCTTGCTAATCCAAAAATATTAAATCTTTCAATTGGTTTTTCAATATTTTTAATATTACCAACTGCACTTATTTCATATCTTCCTGTTGGAAACACAAATCCACTTTTTAGATTATATTTTCCCCTAAATATTTCCTTAATTCCCACTTTCCCATACATAGTTTCCGCTTCTAATGGTTTTATTAATTTCATTAATGGAGAATCAAGTAAATTCTTAGTTTCATCAAAGAATAATAATCTACTTCCAACCTGTTTTCCTGTTCCAGCAGAATAAGCTTTACCAGAAACTTCAAACCCCAACACATCTAATTTTTTTCCCCCTTCTGAAAGTTTAAAAGATAATCCTCTCCCAGATTCAAACACTATCTTTTTATCGGATACTTTTGTGAATGGTTGTTTTAATTGAGTAAGATATTCAGATTTACCAACCTTTTTATATCCATACAAAATATCAAATCCACCTTTACCTGTTTCATATCTTTTTCCAACATATTGGGTTGGTGTTTCTTGAAATATTTTAAATTCTTTTTTTAATTGAACGCCTTTTATTTGACTTCTTAATCCAAAAGCACCAAAGCCAATTTGTGCAATAGGCAATAATAACCCCGCTTGTTTTGGTAATCCCATAGATTCCGCACCCGCATAAAGTTCTTCTCTTGGTTTCTTAAAAAAAATACTCTCTGCACCTGTCATAATTACAACAACATTTCCAGCAAGGGAAAAATAGGGGATTGTTTGAACAACATCACTTAAAGCTTCTTTTGTTATTCCTGTTTTAATTTCTTCTCTATACCTTTTTTCTTCTGAAGTGACATATGGTTCAAATTGTTTAGTCTTTGGATTATATTGTCCAGTTCCTCTTATTTCATAAGGTAGATAATCTGCACTTCCTAATCTTTGAGTTTTAACAATACCTTTACTTTTTTCTCCCGTATATTTTAGACTTCCAGAAACAACTCCATAATCTTTTACATAATCTTGATAAGTTGATGGTTGTTTTGATGTTTCTAATACATTAAACTCTTCTTTTGGTTGGGATTTAATATTCCCAGAATATCTACTAAAATTATTTGTGGCTTGTAAAATCTTATTATATTCGGACTTACCTATTGTTGCACCGATTGGTTTTCCTGTTATTCTTGCAACTTCTGGATTTGTAACCACAGAAGGAACCCACGCTTCTGCTTGAATACCCTTCTTCTCGTATTCTAAATTTTTTTGTTGGATATAACTTGCTACTTCCCTTATTTTCTTTTGTTGTGCTTCACCATATCCACCCTGAACTTGTGAGTGTAAATCTTCTATTATCTTTCTTTCTTCAGAACTAAATCCAGAAGTATCTCCCCACATAATTGCTTGGTAATATCTTTCTGTTCCCCTTGGTATATTACTTTCTCCTTTTCCAGAGATAGCCATTTTTGCGGCTGTATAAAGTGCCTTGCTTCTTTCATCTTCCACTTCTTGAGAAACCTGTTGTGTTTGAGATTCTCTTAATTGTGTAGATGCTCTTTGGGCTATCTTTCTAGCTTGTGCTTGTAATTGTGAAGCACGAGTTGTTGCACCTCTTAATGATGTTTGTGAAATTGAAACCATTTTATTTAATATTTAAAGGACAAGATTTACCTAATGAACTATTTGGGATTAAAGTTATGTTACCATCAATATCTCTCAAATAATTCTTTGAAATTAACTCTTTTAGTTGTTTAACAGATTTAACACCGACATATTTATTCTGGTCTATTTCCCAAGTTGGAAAGGTATCAATCCCTTTAGTGAAACAAAGATTTCTATTCTCTTCTTTGTAACAATCAATAACATTAAGATATTTTATATTTTCCCTGAATAAATCTGTTTGGATTTTACAATGAGAACAACCATCAAGAACATACAAAGAAGTTCTTTCTCCAATAAATATAGAATCTTCCACAGATGGAGTTGAAGAATAACTTTTCACGAACATAATTCCAGCTGATAAAAGCAATATTCCAATAACTACACATAAAGTTATTTTATTAGTCATTTTCTACCTCTGGAAAAATAGGCATACCCCAAACAGCCAAAGCCCTTTCCTTTGCAAGTTTCTTTTCAATCTTCCTAATAACTCTTTCATTCAAAGGACTCTTTGTATTTCTGATTCGAACTTTTGGATAATTCCCCCTATTTTGTTTTTCCATTTTTAATCATCTCCATCATTTTTCTGTCGTGTTCTCGAACATTCTTCCAATATACTTTAATTTTTATTGGGACTAACTCTTCTGTTTGTTTTTTTTAATAGGAGTAGAACGAGAGGACACGCCACCCTCTCGTCTTTGTTTGTTAGATTGGAGAATATTAGATTTAAAGATAAAAGAATATTTTGTTTTGGATTCGGTGATTATTCCTATTACCTTTGAACTATCTTCAAGATACCAATCCTGTCCTTCTATCCAAATTTTCTTTTCTTTATTTTTTCTTTTCATTTTGTTTTTTGTTGTCCCATCCATATTTTTTTAATAGTTCGGTGCAATCGTTCAAACTTTTCCATTCAATACGAATTAAATCCTCAAACCTCTTTTTTTCCATAAGAAGAGAATTAAATTTTCCTTTATAAAACTGAAAGTAATATTTTGACAATTTTTTGACAAAAGGGAAAATAATTAAAGAGAGATTTGTTTTTTATAAGGATTATTAAACAATCTTTAATATATTGTTAAAATTAAATAAAATGGTTAAGTCGAACACTATTGTATGAGTTCCCCCATTCGCCCTTAGAATAAAGGAGGAAAAAATTGTTAAAATGGGAATAATGAAAGAAGTAGAAAATAGTTTGAAAAGATGGCCTATTTGGCTTGGAATCATTTTTTTATTTATTCCAGGATTAATATTTAAAATTCAAAGAGGATTAAATATATCTAACTACGGGGGGAGTTTAATTATAATTTTGTTAATGATATCCTTATATTATTCTTTCCCATTTATTTTGTTGGGCTTTTTTTATACTGTTGCAGCACGCAAGAAAGAACCTTCAAAATTTAATCAAACGGAATTACTTTTTATTACAACATTTGGAATCTTAGGGTATATAGGAATTAATCTTTTGTGGAATATTCTTAATTATATGGGAATTAAATTAAATTTTTGGTTTATTTATTTTCTTTTTATTTTCTTTGGGGTTATAGTGTTGAGATTAATGAGAAAATTAGCAATAATTTGGATTAAAAAAAGTAGGAAAAAGGAGATTAAATGAGAATATTATTTATCTGTAAATATAATGCATTCAGAAGCAGAATTGCTGAAGAATATCTTAAAAAGATAAACCAAAATCCAGATGTAGAAGTTATTAGTGAAGGATTAATAATGGATGGAAGAGCTGATGCAGAACAAGTAACAACTGCAAGAGAACTGCTTGACATAGATATTTCTCAAAGAGAACCAGAACCCTTAAATTTAGATGATTTAGAAGAAGCAGACAAGATTATTGTTGTTGCTGATGATATTCCAAAAATAATATTTAATTATAAAAAGAATTTGTTAATGAAAAAAATAGAATTTTGGGGCATTAAAGATGAACAATTTCAGAATACCAAAAATATAAACAAGATTGTCTTAAAGATAAAAAAGAAAGTGGAAGAATTAAATAAAAAACTGGAGAAAGGGAAATGAACACAGAATTAGTTAAGGGATTTAGAGATTATACTAGTGAAGAAGCCAGCAAGAGAGAAACAATAAGAAAAATTGTAGTTGAGAATTTTGAAAAATATGGCTTTGAGCCTTCTGAAACTCCTATTGTAGAATATGAAGAATTTGTCAAAGGAGATAATGAGAAAGACGAAGCTGTTTCTGATATTTTTAAATTGCAGGATAAGGGAAAGAGAAAACTTGCCTTGAGATACGAAAGAACTTTTCAATTAAAGAGAATTATGAACAACAAAAAACTTCCTTACAAAAGTTATCAGATTGGTGCTGTGTTTAGAGACGAACCTGTCAGTGGGAATAGAGTCAGGCAGTTTATGTCTTGTGACGTTGATATTATTGGAAGTTCTGTGAAAGATGATGCCGAAATTCTTTCTCTTGCAAAAAACATTCTTGATAAATTGAAAGTAAAATATACAATCTATGTTAATAACAGGAAACTAATAAATGAAGTTTTAGATGAATTGAAAGTTAAAAATAAAGCAGATGTAATGAGAGAAATTGACAAACTAGATAAGCTTCCTGAAAAAGAAGTTCAGCAAAATCTTAAAAAATATAACGCAGAAAAAGTTTTGAATATTTTTAAGAAAGAGGAAAAATATTTTGAGAAATACAAGGCTTATGAAGAAATTAAAGAATTGAAAAAATATTGCAGTTATTACAAAACTAAAATTGTGTTCTTGCCTTCTTTAATGAGGGGATTAGGTTATTATAATGGAACTATTTTTGAAATTAAATCGGATATCAGGGAAACAATTATTGGCGGTGGAAGTTTTACTTTTAACGGGATAAAATCTGTCGGGTTTGGAGTTAGTCTTGAAAGACTTTCTGCTGTTTCAAATATAAAATCAGAAAAAGAAAAAACATTAATCATCTCGCTGAATGAAGACAAAAAAGCAGTTGAAATTGCAAATAAGTTGAGAGATAAAGGGGAAAATGTTTCTATTTTCTACGGAAAGCCGAGCAAAGCGTTGGAGTTTGCAAATTCATATAATTATAATAAAGTTATATTTGTTGGTGAGAAGGAAGTTAAGAGTGGGAAGTATAAGGTGAAGGATATGGGAAGTGGGAAAGAGACATTGGGAAAGATGTGAAATCTTCTTCTAAATAAACAAATTTATAAACAATAAACCTTACTCCTTTTTATTCGATTGTCATTTGGAAGTAAGAACATAAAATGAATTTAGCTGATATAACCAAGAAAGCAGGAATTATTGCATTCTCCAGCATGCTCTCTGTCAATTTGCTGTTTGGTGCAATTGATTCTGACAAAAAGAAAGACAACCAAAAAACATATTCTATAATACAGGAAAATAATCAAAGAATAAAAGAACAGCAGTTAAAGTTTAAAGAAAAGATATGGAATTTATCACAGGAAAAATTTGACAAACCAGACTATTTTGATTTTAGATTCAAGCAATCCACTTTATATAAAAGACTCAAAATTGAAAAGGAAGGATTGGGAGCAACTGATGATGATATTGACTTCTCAAAAGAAATAATGCAGACTATCTGGAATAATATAAAAAAAGCGAGAGATAAAAGATTCACAAAGCTTGAAGACAGAATCAAATCTTTCTCTGATTATACTGTTGAAGAATTTAATAATATTATATTAAAAACAACACATGACACTTTGGTAAATGAATATGGTTGCACAGCAAAACTTGGAAGCAATTTAAGCAAGGGCCTTAAAAATAAAAAAAAGATTAGTTTAGACTGCTCTGGTGTTTCAACCTTTTATTATGCTTTAAATCAAATATATGACATCAAACCAATTAGTGTTTTCTTTGCTCCGATAAGCAATGTTTCGGTTAGTGTAAAATTAAAAAATAATCCCAAACATTATTTCTGGGAAGTAACACAGGGAATGCCCCAGACTATTTACGGATACCAGTATCTCTTTCATATGCCTCGTGTAGTAAATGAATCAATGGAGAAAAAAATTTATTTTACTCCCCTAAATAAAATTCAGATAAATTCATATCTTCTTCATGATGTTGGAGTTGAATGGCTTGTTAAGAAAGCAGACCCTAAAAGGGAAGAAGAAGCAAGGGGGGTAAAGGGAACAGAATGGCTGCTTAAGGAAGGAAATCTTAAGGAAGCTGAAAAATGTTTTAGAAAAGCTCTTTTATCTCATCCAAATTCAACATTAGCTAATTTTCATATGGGTAGCTATCATTTCACATTATATAATAAATTTAAGAAAGCAGGAAAAAAGAATATAGCAGACATGCACAACAGCATAGCAAGAAATTATTACAAAAGAGTAATTGAACTGGACAGATATTATTGGCCTGCTTATAAGATGACAGAGAATCTTTTGAACAATAAAACCAAAGAAGAATATGAAAAATCTCTTGCAAAAAAACCTAACAAGCTGAAATATTACAAGGAAAAACTAGATGATATGGCAATTTTAAATAAATATTATAATGACAAAGCCATACCGCATATATTCAAAGCAGAAAGATTAAAGGATGAAATTAACAAGATAACTAAACAACCAAAAGAAAAAATTAACAAATTAGAAGTTATCCAAAAATATATTCAGGCATTGCATCATTATGAATCAGCTAGAATTTATTATAATAATAGAGCAAATTATTTTAGAACTATTCTTTTTGATAACAAACTTCATCTGGATTATGATAACAATGAACCAAGATTATTAGAATGGAGCAAAAAGCCTGACTGGGCTATAAGAGATATAATGAAAAATCTTTACAATGTTGAATGTACTTATGATAAAATATTATCTCTTAAACAAATCATTGAAGGAAAAAATAAAATTACTGAAAAATTTTATGATAAAATGTCAGATTATTATACTAAAGAAAGATTAAAATGGAAAAAAGAATGGGATAAAAAGAATCCGGGAAAAATGATAAGAGGTTAATTAAGTTTAATTTCCCTTCTCCAAGCATTCTCACCCTCATTTGTATCTTTGAAGGATTTAACTTTCAATTCTTTTTTGAATAATGGGCAATTGAGAACAAATGTTTCAAACTCACCGCCTTCGCCTGCTGCGTGAATTTTATATTCTTCTTTTAATTTTTTAACTTCTGTGACAAAGTCTTTGTTTATTGTTCTTCCGAGCCATGATTGATTTAATGGATAAGCGAAGACACCAATAATAATTATTTTGAATTTAGCTTTTATTAATTCTTCCAAATAAGATATTTCATCTTTGTGCCAGAGAGGATTAAAACATTTTAGATTAAGTCTGTCACAAATTTCTTGAATTCTGCTTGCTTGATAGTCTGAATGAAGAGCTCCTGTAACAATTGTATCTATTTGATATTTATCTTTTACTTCTCTGATTATATTTCTTAAATCATTTAATTCCTCTTCTTTTATCCCTTCTGTTTCAGTTATTACCAACGGAAAATTCATAACTTCTGCCTGATATTTTGTCTGCTCAATGCTTGGTGTGTGGAACATATAACTTTCTTTATTCTTTGAGAAAACAGAAATCAAGCAAGTTAGTTCATATCCTGCTTGCTTTGCTAAATATGCTGCATAAGTTGAATCTTTTCCTCCTGAAAATAATATAGCGGCTTTCATAGAGAGAGGAAAAATTGGGAGTTTAAAAAATGTCTGCTGATACAAAAAACATTTAAAAATAGCAGGAAAATTAATATTACATGAGTAATGAATCTAGATTAGACCAAATTGCAGAAGAAAGAAGTTCTATCATGAATGATGCAGATAAGGATGATACAGATGCTAAGATTTTTGAAGACTTGGGGAATGAATATAGTAATATTGTAAAAGATTATGATTAAGAATAATATTTAATTAATAAATTTTATATACCCCCAAATGCATCATTTACACATGAATCTTGAAGAACAGGATTACAAGGAACAGTTTGAGAGCTTGATTAATAATTCAGATAAAGACGAAGATGATTTACGAGATATTAAGGAATTAAAAAAAGCTAATGTTTACAAAAGAAAAGAATTTGTTGTAAAAAGCGAATCTGACCCAAGAGATTATTATTAACTAATCTTCTTCAGCTTCTTCCTCGTCAATTTCTTCTATATCCTCTTCAATCGGATTATTTTTCTCATATTCTTCTAGTTCTCTCTTCAAATCTTCAAAGGGATCTGGATTATGTTTGAGAAAAGTTTCCTTCATCCATATATGAATTTCTTCAAGAGGCTTTGCTTGTTCAAGCCATATTTTTTTCTGATCTTCAAGATAAAGCAAAGGAAGAAAAGAAATTAATTTTTCTTCTTTATTTTTAATGAATTCATTGTATGGGATCTTTTTCATTTCTTTTTCTTGTCTGAAAAAATCTGCAAGATTTCTATATACTTCTGCAATCTTATCTTTTATACTAAATTTTCTTTTTGGAAGAGAAAAAGAACTTTCCCTGATTGTATTCTTGCTTACTATTTCTTTTTTTATTCTTCTATTTTCCGTCACTATTGCCTTGTTGAGTGATTCCATTAATTCTTTTAATGTAACTTTTTTGAATCTAGGTAATGGGCTTCTTGGAATTAATTCAGGAATAGTTTCATCAAGTTCAATTCTTTCAAAAGAATATTTTGGCTGTTCTTTTTTGCCGAATAAAATTTCATCAATGCTCTTAACATACCTATTTAACAAAATTTCTGATTTTATTCTTAATAGAAGTGATGCAGCAAGAAGAACTTTGCTTGAAACAAAGAAATCTGCTTCTTCAATTGTTTTTATTTTGTCAAGATATTTATCAGAGAGAATGATAATATTAATATCCCAAGGGTCTAACTGCTCTGTATTAATCAAATCATAAATAATTTCCTGCCATCCAATTTCTCTATTAAACAACAAATCGTGAATTTGCTCTTGTTTCACAGAATTTTTACCTTCTTTTTCATTTTCTTCCATCTAATATTGATGCAAAAAGAATTTAAAAAATGTTGGATATTATTTGTAGTGCCTAATAATCTATATATGTAGTGCCTAATAACTTCCTATTTTAAAATGACTATTTACTACTCTATTGTTTACAACCCTTGTCATTTTTTAAGGGTAACATTATAGAAAAGTTTAAATACTACTTTTATTTAGAATTTTTATCACCTCTTTTTCCCCAGGAGAAGCTTCAGGTTATCTTTTTGATCAACTTGAAGAATCTCCCAGGGTTTGATATAATAATTATCAATTGATAATATTCCAGTCTAAAGTCTGGCACTGTTGATAATTTTTAATTATTATTCAAAAATTATTATCCTATTATCCTAGTTTCTTGGAACTAAATCTTAATAAACAATAAATTTTTAATAAAAATATGAAGATACATGAATCATATAGGGATTCAGAAGATGAATTGATAAAAGAAGGCTTTTATAAAAATAAAGATGAAATTGTTTATGTTTCTATTATTGAAGATGTCAAATTAGATGATTCGCAAAGTGATATATGGATGATTCTTGACAAAGAAGGTTATGGAAAATTGCTTACTTATGAAAGTTCACAAAAATTGGGTGGTTATTATTCTCCTGAATGGCTATTAGATAATATTAAAGAAAATAAAAATTCTATTAAAAAACAAGGAAAAAATTTGGCTAATCAGTTAAGAAGATTATCTGAACAAGAAAAATTTATCAAAAGAGTAAATAAAAACTAATTATTTCTTCTTCACTTCATTTGTGAACTCGGAAGGATAATTTGTTTTAATATAGAATATAACCCCTAAAATAAGCAAATCAATAAGAGAAGTATAAGAACTAAAATAAAATATATTAAACATTAACCAAACAAAAAGTAATGTTAGTAATTTAGATGCTTTCCAATATCGGATAAACCAATAATCTTGATGTTCATTTTTTATTTTATTTGCTCCTTTAACTACTCGGTAAATTTCTTTAATTGCAATACTCGAGATAGTAACTGCAATCAAAAAAGAGATAGTTATTCCCACTATTACTATCTGAGTTAATTCAAGTTCTGTTACTATGAAATATAAGGAATATAAATTAAAGATTATCCAACAAGATAATAAGATAATAGAACCGTATAATAAAATTGATTTAATCTTTTGTTTCATTAACACTTAAGAGATTTCCTTAATTTAAACTTTTCCTTGGGTAATTAAAAACTAATTATTTCTTATTAGTGAATTCAGAATAATGACACTTTCCGCAATAAACTCTGTCTTTTGCAATCATTAAAAAAACTCCTGGTCCGCATCTTGGACATGTTTTTCCTCTCTTGATTGTATTTCCTTCTATTGTGTATTTTGTATATTTCTTGCTTGTAGGTTTATTCTTATGTGCTTTTTTTCCTTTTTTTACTGAACCTTTTTTAGCCATTTTATTCTTTTTTCTCCTCTGCTTTAGCTGCTTTTTCTTTTTTTGATTTTGCTTCTGTTTTTTCTTTATCTTCTCTAGAATTATATATGTTTGCTGTTATAATAAATTCTTTTGAACCAAATTTTCCGCTTATTTTTTTTATTTTTACACTTCCTTCATTAGAAGAAAGTTTCTTGGAGATAATCTCTTCAGCTTCCTGCATCTTCGGGATTATGTCTGTCTCTAAAACTGATTCTATTTCTATCCTATTAAACAAGGGATTTTTTCTTTCATTTAATATTGTTATTTTTTCCATTTTAGAATTATCTTGTTTTAATTGCAAAATTGCCTTTGTCTTTTAAATTTAATTTTTGGGCAATTTCTGATTTTTCTGGATTAATTACAATGATTCTTCCCTTGAAGCTTTCTGTAGATTCTTTTGAACTGCATTTTGGGCATTTTTCTTCTTCAAAAATTGTATTGCAAAATTTACAGGCTCTTGGCTTCATTTTTTCTTTTTGCCTCCCTTTCCTTTTACTGCTTTTTCTTCATCACTTATTGCTTTTTTATCTGCTTTAATTTTCTTTGCAGCATCTTCTTTAATCCAATCTAACCTTCCTAATCCGGGCTGTCTCATTGTTAATCCAATCTTTAATTCCCCACCCTTGTGGCTTATTGCAACAATTCTAGCAAGGCATAAATCCCCAGATTTTAATGTTCTCTTGGAAGCTTTTCCTGTCAAAGAATTTGCCTTATTGAAGCTTACAAAATCATCCATTGTCTGGCTTATATGAATCATTCCTTTCATCATTCCCAAATCAATAAATGCTCCGAAGTTTGTTATCTCTGAAACAGAACCATAAACTAATTCCTGCAGTTCAGGCTTCCAAACAAGAAGCTTAAATCTTGAACGATAATATGCTGCACCATCTCCTGGAATTAAAACTCCTTCTCCAACTTCAAGAACTTCAATTATTGCAACAACCTTTCCTATTTCCCTGTCATAATAATCAGCATATGTCTCTTTTAGCTGTTTATCGACGGACTCTATAGTAGGCAAACCGAACAATTTTGGCTCTACTCTGATGTAATCCTCAACTTCGATTAAATAGAACATTTTTATTAAAAATTATAACAAAAATTGGTTTAAAAATCTTGTCTTTGAATATAATAATACTTTTAAAGGAAAATTAGATTGAAGAGAAATGGAAAAGAAAAGTAAAAGAACTCTTTACTTAGAAGATGAACTTGGTTTTCATAAAAATAAAACAGAGAGACTTGGAAAATTTAAGATACAATATTTAAGCAATCATAATAGTAATTTTGGAAATCAAAGATTTGATGATATAGAAGATTCTTATAATTTTGATAAAAAACATTTAGAAGAAATGGTATTTTTATTACATTCTTATAAACCTGCTAAAGAACTTGATGCTTATAGTTTTAGACAAAAATTAGATTTTGTTAGTGTTATTTATCATCTGGGAGATTGTTCTGTTAAACTTGGCACTTATTTTGGAACCGATAAACTTTTTTTATCAATCTATAACAAAGATTATAGAAAAAGAATAGAAACCTTGAAAATTCTTGATGATGCCTTTTCCCAAGATTCAAAAAAACTTCCTCGTTATGGAGATGAAGAAGTAATTCCCGATTAGATAATCTCCAAATTTCTTTCCCCTCTTATAACTATTTTTGGATTTTTTATCTTATTCTTCATTTCTCTATCGAGAGTTGCTATTGCATAATTTTCATTTTTTCTAGCTAAATTAACAATTCCATTATCCACATTTTTTGAATGCAAATCGATTTCACCAAAAGAATTATTTTTTAAAAGTACCAACGCAAGTTTTGCTTCTGGTTTTGATTTTGTAAATTTTTCAATTTCTCTAATTACCTGCTGGGGAATCAGAATTTTAAATCCCATAAACTGAATTTTTTCAAAAAAATCTATTTTTTTTCTTATAGCAGACAGGATAAAATTTGTATCTAAAACTGCATATTTCATATTCTGTTTAATGAATTAATCTATAAAAACTTAACATTTATTAATAATAATTTCTTATTTCTGTCATGGAGGAGAAAGATAATGTTCTTAGAATTCTTGAAGAGACAAAAAGGGCGGTTCATGATTATGATTCTTCAAAATTAAAGGAACTTAGCAATCAAACAATTCATACTGCTTCTATAACCCAAGATTCTGACAATATTGCTGTTGCTGTTGCAGTTTATTCACTAAGCAAAATTGTTGAAAGAACACAATACCAGGATTTTGTGGGATGGAAAGTTTTCTACAATAATATAATCTCTGCAGTGGATAAATCAATTAATGCAATAAAAAGAAACGATGATAACAGACTCAAGGAAAGTTTGATGCTTATTCAAAAAGCAATCTCCAAGCTTTCTGGAAAGTTAAAAATTTACATCCAAGATGTTTTCAGAAAAGCGCAAATAAACAAAGCATCAAAAATTTATGAACATGGAATATCGATGGAGAAGACTGCAAAGCTTTTGGG
Source organism: Candidatus Pacearchaeota archaeon (assembly GCA_023228065.1). The sequence continues at coordinate 317,050 of JALOBX010000001.1, forward strand.
AATAACCTTGTTTGAACTTGCAAGCTACGCAGGACAAAAATCAGAATCAGAACCCTTAACAAGAACTCTTGATGTCAAATCACGAATTAAAAATGCGATGGAGATGTTCAAGTGAGAATAATTTTTGTCAGGCATGGAGAATCAATGAAAAATGCTAAACTAACAGAAGATAAGGATTCTGCATTAACAAAAAAAGGGAAATTACAGGCAAAACATTTAGGAGAAAAATTGAAAAAACAAAAAACAAAAATCTCAACAATTTATACAAGCAATTTATTGAGAGCAAAAGAAACAGGAGAGATCATATCTAAAATAATTAAGGTTCCCATTAAAAGCAATTTTGAAGAATTAAATGAATACCCTGGTGCTAATCTTAGATCACGATTAAAACTTTTATTTAACAGCAGGCTCAAAAGATTAAAAAAATTGCTAAATAAAATCTCTAAGGATAGATTAAAAGATAAAACCATTTTAATTGTTGCTCATGGAATTACAAATAAAATAATTATTGGGCACCTTGTGCAGATTCCATTAAAAAAACACCTTCTTAGGTTTAAACAGCATAATACATGTATAAATTGTCTTTCATGGAATAAGGATTTTAACAACTGGAATCTAGATTATATGAATGATATCTCTCATTTGCCAAAAAAATTAACAGGGGGGTTTAGATGAGGTCCAAGAATAATCTTTCCAAAGCAATCATCTTTGATTCAGGAACAATAATTAATTTTGCGGTGAATGGATTATTAGAAGAATTAAAGGGATTAAAAAAAATATTTAACGGAAAGTTTCTGATTACAAAAGAAGTTTATTTTGAAATAGTAGAAAAACCAATGCAGATAAAAAGATTTAAACTTGAGGCATTAAAAATAAAACAACTTTTTAGTGAAGGAATTCTTGAAATGTCTTCCAGTGCAGGTATTGACGATAGCGAAATATCTAAGAGAACAAAAGAAATAACAAATCTTGCGAATAATACTTTTTTTGGACAAGGCAATGCAATCCATATCGTGGATCTTGCAGAATCTTCCTGTCTTGCACTTAGCATGTTCCTATCAAAGAAAGAAATAAAAAATATGATTGCTGTTGATGAAAGAACAATAAGAGTTCTTGGAGAAAAGCCTGAGAATTTATCCAACCTGCTTCAAAAGAGACTTCATACTACTATAGACAGCAAGGATGAAAATTTTAAATCTTTTGAGGGGTTCAAATTTATGCGTTCTACTGAACTTGTTTATGTTGCATACAAAAGAGGAATTGTGACTCTAAAAAATCATGATGTGCTTGATGCTTTATTATATGCAATGAAACTCAATGGATGTTCTATTTCTGATGAAGAGATAGATGAAATCAAAAAGATATAGGTAGTTTTATAAATAATCTTTTTCTGAACTCAAATATGACAATAAAAAATGGAGACAAAGTAACTCTTGATTACGAAGGAAAATTTGAAAACGGAGAAGTTTTTGATAGTTCAAAGCACGGAGACCATTCTCATCCATTAACATTTGTTGTTGGAGAACACCAAGTAATTCCTGGATTTGAAAATGCAGTTATAGGGATGGATGTTAATCAGAAAAAAGAATTTACAATTCCTCCAGAAGAAGCTTATGGAATGCCTGATGACTCAATGTTTCAAGAGATTCCAAGAACTGCTTTACCTCAAGAACCAGAGCCAGAAGTAGGAATGACTTTAGTTATGCAGACACCGCAGGGAAATATCCCAGCAATGATTTCAGAAGTCAAAAAAGACTCTGTTGTTTTAAACTTGAATCATCCTCTTGCAGGAAAGACATTAATTTTTGAGATTCAAATATTAGAAATACAATAATTCTTATAAACTAAAATAATATCAAAAAAAGATGGAAAAACTTTATGATTATGAACATAATCTTATTCAGCCAAATACATTTTACAAAAACTATGATATGACTGCATTTATTTATTCTCAAAAGGATAAACTTTATTGTGAGGTTGTAACTGAAAGCGGAAATAGATTTGGTCCTGTAAAATTAACTGAGGGCAATTCAAAAAATATAGGTTATAAGTGTAGTCCTGAAACGATTATAAACAAAATTGATGAAAAGAAAAAAGACATAACACGAAAAATCGGTGGCTTAGAAAAGGAGATTAAGGGATTGCAAGTTCAGCAGAATTTTATAAAAGAGAATAAGCCTAATAAAAAGGATTAAATTTTGAATATTTAATTAATCTTTGATTGAACCTTTAAAGTGGGTACGATTATTTATATACCCGATTAGTCCTTTGTATTTATGAATTGGACAAAAGACGATTTAATTTTTCTAAAAGAAAATTATTCAAAGAAAATTCCATTAAAAAATATTTCTGAACAAATGAATAAATCAATTAGATCAATCCAACACAAAGCTGCACGAATTGGGATATCAAGACCAAGATTTCTTTCAGATAAACCAAGTAATAAACAACCCCAAGGTGTTATTGACAAAAGATATTATGAAAATAATAAAGAAAAAGTCTACCAAAGAAAAATGGCACGAAGGAAAAGACTAAAACAGGAAATGATTAATCTTCTTGGGGGGAAATGTTCAATTTGTGGGTATAATAAGTGTATAAATGCTCTTGATTTTCATCACAAGGGGGATAAGGAAAAGGAAATTACCATTTTAATAAAAAATGATTCACGAGAAAAGATTTTAAAAGAAACAAAGAAATGTATACTATTATGTGCTAATTGTCACAGAGAAGTGCATCATAAGGGTCCATAGTTCATCGTCAGAATATCTGCCTCCAGAGCAGAAGAGGGGGGTTAAATTCCCTCTGGGCCCATTTATTCTTTTATATGATTTATTTTTTCAAGAATTTCCAATATCTTTCCTTCTTCAAAAAAAGGAATTAAATCTTCTCTTTTCAATTCAAGAATAGAACTTAAATTTTTAAAATTTTTAACTAAGATTCCGCCATCTTCTTCAGGAATTCCAATCATTTCTAAAAATCTGTGTCCTTTGGGATGAACAACTTCTTCTGATATTCCCAGACATTGTTCTATGTTTTCTACATCTAATAATTCATCATAACTTAATACAGAGAGAATTTTCTTTGATTTTGACAATCCGAATCTAGAATAATCTTTTATTACATTATCAATTTCTTTTTCTAATCTATAAAGCAATTCCTTTAATCTTGATTTTAAAATAGTTCCTTCTGTTCCCAGTTCGATTAGATATCCTTTAAGAGTCTCTGAGATTTTTAATATCATTACTCCCCTTTGAATTAATAAAAGTGCCTTGAGCAATTTAGGTTTTTTTTCGAGTTCTTCTCTGTCTAATTCTTTTTTATTTTTTTCGAATACTTCTTTATGTTTTTCAAGAATTTGAAGAATTTCATTTGCTCTCCTGATTATATCACTTGCATTTCTTATGACATATTTTATATTTTTATAAAAAAGAGTAATTTCATCTCTTCTTTGAGATACAGCAATAACCATTGTGTTTGCCTGTTTTGCGGTTCTTTCTGCTGCTTTGTGCCTTGTTCCTGTTTCATTTGAAGGAATTGAATTATTTGGGGTGAGAAGAACATTTGCGTGAAGGATTTTTTTTAAATCTTTAGATAAAATTATTGCACCATCCATTTTTCCAAGTTCAATTATTTTCTGAGGTGTGAACCTGCAATTAATTTTGAATCCTCCCTCGACAATATTCTGGACAATATCATTATCTGCAACTATCAACCCCCCTGTTTTTGCTTTTTGCACTCCTTCAATTGCAGTTCTTAATAAAGTTCCTGGAGAAATTAATTTTAATATATCTGTAATTTCTTCTTTTTTAGTTTCTGTTTTATTTTCTACAAGCCTAATTTGAATCTCTTTTTTTTCCTCTTCCATTTTATCCTGATATTAAAGTTTATTCTGTTATTTTAAATCAACACAATTATATTTACCCTCTTTAAATATTTTTATATCCTATTATTTATCGAGGATTAAAGTTTAAAAATTGCATAATATTCTATTAAATATGAATAATAAAAAAGAAGTTGATGAAGAAAAATTAAAAAAAGAAACTCAAACCTTAAGCATTAAAGATGCTGCTGCTTATGGTGTAATGGATGGGGCAGGATTGAGATACATATCTCCTTATGCTCTTGCGATTGGAGCTAACAATACACAGATAGGTTTTTTATCGTCGGTTCCAGCATTGTTGGGTAATCTATCTCAGCTTTTTACTTCAAAAGTTGCAGAAAAATATTCTAGGAAAAAAATAATTTTTATATGTGTTTTATTGCAGGCATTTATGTGGATTCCAATAATAGCATTGGGATATCTTTTTCTGAATAAAAATTTAAATCCTGGTTCTAATTCAACTTTATTAATTATCTTTTTTACAATTCTTACTCTTTTCGGAGCTTTTGCTTCTCCAGCATGGAATTCTCTAATAAAGGATAATGTAGACAGGGGAAGAGGGGAATATTTTGGAAGAAGAAACAGAATTATTACTATTGTAGCAATTGCAGTTATGCTTATCGGAGGTTTAATTTTAAACTCTTTTTCTAAAATTAATATCTTAAGGGGATTTATTATTCTGTTTGGGGTTGCATTTATTGCAAGATTAATTTCTGCATATTTTATTGCGAAACATTATGAACCAAAATTAGAATTAGATAAAAAATCCTATTTTAGCCTGTTTGATTTTATTAAAGGAATACCAAAAAGCAATTTCGGAAAATTTACTTTATTTATTGGTTTGATTAGCCTTGCCGCATCTATAGCTTCACCATTTTTTACAGTTTATCTTTTAAAAGACTTAAATCTTAATTATATTGTTTGGACAATTGTAATAGTTTCCAATTCCATAAGTACTTTTATTTCAATGCCTCTCTGGGGAAAATTTTCTGATGATTATGGAAATCTTAGGGTATTAAAATGGACTGGTGCTGTAGTTGGATTAATCCCCCTATTATGGTTTTTGATAATGTTTTTGATTAAAATAAATATTCCCTTGGTAATAGGGTACCTTATTGTTGTTGAATTGTTTTCTGGATTTATTTGGGCAGGATTTAATCTTTCGGCGGTTAATTTTATATATGATGCCGTAAGCAGGGAAAAGCTTGCTTTATGCGTTTCTTATTATAATATCATAAATGGTGTTGGAGTTTTTATCGGAGCAAGTCTCGGTGGATTGGTGGCTTCAATGAATTTCAGTTTTTTGGGAGTGAGTCCGATTTTATTTTTATTTGTATTAAGTGCAATTGCCAGATTTGGTGTTTATTTATTTATGATTCCAAAAATAAAAGAAGTAAGGGAAATTAAAAGATATAATCATGGGGTGTTTAAAAAAAGACTTAAGAAAGTTCTGACACCAACACCCTTTAAATTTTTGAGGCATACTTCTTCAGACCATAATGAATTTATTTTAGGATAGATCTTATCTTCCCAAAACTATAATTTTCTTTTTCTCCCCAGACATAAACATTGAAGTTCATAAGATTCTTTTTTGGAATTATTGAGAAAGAGTCATCATATTCATATTCTATAGAATTTATTGTTGTTCCTTCTATTGTTGCAAGAAAGCTTGGAAGAATTATAATGTTCTTAGTTTTATATTTCCCTATAAGAAAACATTTGTATTTTTCTCTTTTGATGTTTGGTTTATCTGAAATAATCACAGAGGGATGCAAATGTCCCATGATAATTGTTTTTATGTTCTTATCAAATATCTCCGGAAATGATTTATGTCCATGAGTGAAAGCTAAATCTTCTGCTATAAAATAATCCTGCAATTTATCTGCAAAAGAATAATCAATTGTATCATGGTTTCCCTTTATAAGAATAATATTTTTATTTTTGACATATTTTTCTAAGAAAGTTATAAGTTCCTTGAAATAATTTTTTTCTTTCCATTCATAAGAAAAAGAATGTTTTATATCTCCTATAAAAACAATTTTCTTTAATTTTAAATTTTTATTTTTAATTTCATCAAAGATTTTTTTTAGTTCTGATTTTATCTCTTCAATCTGCATTTCAGGAACAAGAACTCCTGATTGCTGAAGCTTGTATTCAAAACCCAAATGCAAATCTCCGATTGCGAGAATTCCCTGTTTTGGGAAGAAAATTGTTTTTCCGAAAAAAAGATAGTCTTTCATTGAATTATGAAAGCAAGACATTTAAAAAACTAATCGATTAGAAAATTAAATAAGCCCACGTCGCATAAGCTCAAATCAGGAAGATTTTGGCAAATACTTGTGAGCAGAAAATAATTAAGCCCACGTCGCATAGTGGTATTGCATACGATTGGAAATCGTAGTCTTAACGGACTCGCAGGTTCGATTCCTGCCGTGGGCGTAAAATAAAACTGCCCTTGTAGTTCAGTCTGGATAGAATGCAAGCTTGCGGAGCTTGTGACCGAGGTTCAAATCCTCGCAGGGGCATTTCGAGGTATCAATTCCCGAGCGATTTCGCGGAGTTAAGGGCAGGAATAAGCAAGCGAAGTTGCGAGTTTGTGGGAGCGTTTATAGGAAAGTATATAAATTCATTTTTAAACAAAATTTAAATATAAGTTAGTGTTTAAATAAATATGACAGAGTTAACAAGAATCTGCATCTCGCAAGGGTTATGTTTTAGAAAAATCCTAAATGAAAATAAATATTGTGAATTATGTTATGGCGGGAGAGAAGTGCAGTGTGAATTTCTTGGGAAAAAAGACCAGAATAATCTTCATACCTGTAACTATGAACCGGATTTTATTGAAAAGGAAGTAATCGAAATACTTATTTAATCAAATGAATAAAAAAATAATAATTGGGGTGATTGTAATTTTAATTGTAGCAGTAATTGGGTATTTTACTTTTATGAAATATAATTCCCCTGGAAGTGTTGAGGGAACTATAATTACATCTTTACATATTGAAAGTTTTCCCACAGGAACACAAATGGGGCCTGGAATGAAAGGCACAGAGACAACAACAATAAAAATTGGTGATATAATTAGTCTAAGCGGAACAATAACTACTGATGGAGTTGTGGACTCATCTTTTAAAATATTTAATTTGGAAAACAATCTCATTTTAGCACAAGATTGTGTGAAAATAAAAGGAACAGGCGGGTTTGGTTGTAGTATGGATTATCCGCAGGTTGCAGGGAAATATGTTCTTAAATTTTATATTGAAGATGTAGAAGTAAGGGGAATGGAGTTTGAAGTAATGCAATAATTATTCTTTAACTTTCTTAACATGCAAATCATGCATTCTCTTTAAGAATGCCTGCTTATCTTCAATTTTTATCAAATCGCTTTGTCCTTGCATAATAATTCCTAATGCAAATGGGCTTGGTAAGTCTGTATCTCTAACTTTTAATTTGATTCTTCCTTCCCTTATCCATGTGAGAACAAGCTTTGCATTTTCAATATCCATTAAATCCTGCAGAACTTCACGTCTTGCTTCTCTTAAGATTGGAAATTCCGCAGATATTTTTCTTACTGCTGCTAGCAAGAAATGTGATTTCATGTTTTGTTTTCCTACTGTTCTCGTTTGTCCTTTGTAAGTTCTTAGAATCATTAAAGCCCTTCCTGCACAATGCCTGAATCTTCTAGCCAGAACATCTGTTCTTTCTACAGCTTCTTTCAAAACTTCTTCAAGATTTTCTGGCTTCAGGAAATTCATTACTTTTTCTATGTTCATTTTTTCCCCTGCAATGTAAAAACTATTATCATTTATTCCCAACTCAATATCTCTTCCTCCTGCTCTTCCTAATAAAAAACCAATAGCTCTTGAAAGTGCATCATTAACTCTTCTCCCATACATGCTGTGAAAAATAAGATAGTGTTTCAATGAACTATACCTCTCAACAAGCAATGTGTTTGAATCTGGAATTTCAGAATAGTTATACTGTTCGTTAAAATAATTATAAATAGCTTCTGCGGAAGGTGCATCTAAATACAAATGTTCTGATATTAAATTAATAATTTCAGATTTTTTTGTTTTTTCCTTGAATTTATCATTCATCAATTTTCTAAACTTATTAATTTCCAGTGCAGAATCAAAAGACAAGGGAAGCATTTCAGAAAACCATGAAGGAATTGTCGGAGACCTTTCTGACGCAGAACGAACATAAACATTCATTCCTCTTGTATACATGTAAAGATATTTTTTTCCACCAAGAACAAAAACATCTCCCTTCTTCATCCTTTCTAAAAACCCTTCATCAATTGCCCCTATATGCTCTCCTGAAGGAGCCATTTTTACAGTTATGAAAGATTCATCAGGAATTGTTCCAATATTTGTTAAATAAAGAACACGAGCCATTTTTCCTCTTTTCCCAATCTGCTTTGTTTTTGCATCATACCAAATTTTTCCATATACATTATTTTTCTCAAGAGCATAATCTCCTGCAAGATAAGAGATTATATCAAAGAAATCATTTCTTGTTAATTGAGAATAACAATAACTTTTCTTCACCAAAGAGAAAATTTCTTCAACATCCCATATTTTATAAATCGCCATTCCAAAAATCTGCTGACTTAAAACATCAAGACAATTTTTTGGAAAAAATACCCTGTTAATTTTCTTTTCAGTCATTTCTTTTTGAATTACAGCACATTCTACTAAATCATCTCTGTCTAAAATTATGAATCTTCCTTTTGCAGTATCATGAAGTTTATGTCCTGCTCTTCCAAGTCTTTGCAATGCACGGGCACTAGATTTTGGGCTACCAAGCATAACAACTAAGTCTATAAAACCAATATCAATACCAAGCTCAAGAGAAGTTGAACAAACAACAACTTTTAATTTTCCATCTCTTAATCTTTCTTCAATATCAAACCTGTGGCTTTTGCTTAAAGAAGAATGGTGAGCTGCAATGTTATCGTCTCCATATTCTGTAGGAAACTTTTCTTTCAAATGATTAACAATTCTTTCTGTTGCAGAACGAGTATTTGTGAAAATTAATGTTGTTTTGTGCTCTTTTATTAAAGAATCAATCAGATTATACATACTATTTCCTAAATTTAAATCAGTAATTAAATCTCCAACACTCAAAACTTTTACATCAAGTTTTTTTGTCAACTTTACTTCTGCAATCAAAACATCTCTGTCTTCTCCAATCCCCACTAAAAACTTAGCAACTTCTTCTAACGGAGCAATTGTAGCGCTAAGCCCGATTTTTACAGGCCATATTTGGCTTACTTCATTTAATCTTTCCAGTGTTAAACTTAAATAAACTCCTCTTTTATTATCAAGAGCATGAATTTCATCAACAATACAAAATTCAACTGCTTTCATATAATCAACAAATTTTTTTGTAGTTAGAATAATTGCAAGAGATTCTGGAGTTGTTACAAGAATGTGCGGTGCTTTTCTAGCCATCTTTGCTCTTTCTGAGGTTGTTGTATCTCCTGTCCTCAAACCAACACGAATTTTTTGCAGTTTGATGTTCTTTGCTTCTGCTAATTTGAAAATATCTTCTAGTGGTTCAATTAAATTTTTATGAATATCATTGCTTAGTGCTTTCAGGGGAGAAGTATAAACTGCATAAATCCTGTCTTCAAGCTGTTTTTTTTCTGCAAGAATAACAAGATAATTAATTATTGCAAGAAAAGAGGTCAGTGTCTTGGAACTTCCAGTAGGAGCTGAAATAAGAATATTTTTTCTCTCCCAGATATTCATTACTCCAAATCTTTGAGTAATAGAGAATTCTTTGAACTTTGAAAAAAACCACTCTTTGACAAGAGGATGGAGCATTTTTTCTATTTCTCTGCTTTCTCTTTCTTCTGCTGGAAAAATCTGTGTTGTTTTCATAATTTTTTAGTAATGGTAAACATTTATAAATCTATATGAAATAGGTTTCATATGAATAATAGAGCATGTAAGTCTACTCCATTCATGAATCATCATAGTTACAATATTTTCTTTACAAATCTTGCTAACCCCTTGAAAATAGGAATAATTCTCTGCTTGAGGCATAAAGATAGGAATGTTTCTGAAATTGTTAAAGAATTAAGAGTAGAACAGAGCAAAATTTCTCATGCCTTGACTTCATTAAAAAACTGCAAAATTGTTGATGTGAAGCAAAAAGGGAAAGAAAGAGTCTATTCTTTAAACAAAGAAACAATTTTGCCGATGTTTGAACTAATTGACAGACATTCTACAATTCATTGCAATAATAAATGCTGTTTTAATACTGGAAAATGAAACAAATTTATCTTGATAATGCTGCAACTACAAGAGTAGATGATGAAGTTATGAAAACAATGCTCCCTTATTTTACTGAAAAATATGGAAATGCTTCTTCTACACATTTTATAGGGCAGGACGCAAAAAATGCCTTGGAGAAAAGCAGAAAAATAATTGCAAAAGCCATTGGAGCTAAGATTCAGGAAATAATTTTTACATCTGGAGGAACAGAAGCAAATAATATGACACTAAAAGGATTATTTTTTGCAAATTACCCCGAGAAAAACCATCTTATTACAACAAAGATAGAACATGATTGCATCTTGAATACATGCAAGTGGCTTGAAAGATTAGGAGCACAGATAACTTATCTTGATGTTGATTCAGAAGGATTTATTGATTTAAACCAACTTGAAAAATCAATAACACCAAAGACAATTGTTGTTTCTGTTATTCATGGGAATAATGAAATAGGAACAATCCAGAACCTTGAAGCAATTGGGAAAATATGCAAGAAAAAAGGAACATTACTTCACACTGATGCTTGTCAGAGTTTTACAAAAACTTTATTGAATGTTAAGAAACAAAATTTAGACTTAGTAACTTTAAACTCCCATAAAATTCACGGGCCAAAAGGTGTTGGAGCTTTGTATATCAAAGAAGGAATTAAAATTATCCCATTATTTCATGGGGGAGGACATGAAAGAAAAATAAGAAGTGGAACAGAAAATGTTTCGGGTATTGTTGGATTTGCAAAAGCAGTTGAAATTGCAAAGAAAAAAAATGTTGAAAAAATGATTAAATTAAGAGATAGATTGATTAATGGAATTTTGAAAATTCCAAATACAAGATTAAATGGTTCAGGAAAACAAAGATTATGTAATAATGTAAATATTTCATTTAACAATGTAGAAGGAGAATCTATTGGTGGTTATCTTGAAACATTTGGTATCTGTACTTCAACAGGAAGTGCTTGTGCATCACATTCTTTAGAAACAAGTCATGTTTTGAAAGCAATAGGATTAATGCCTGTACAGGCAAATAGTTCAATAAGAATGAGTATCAGCAAATATACTACTGAAGAAGAAATTGATTATGTTTTGAAAGTTATTCCAGGTATTATAGAAAAATTAAGGAGGATGAGTCCGATTAAGTAGACTGAATATTTTATGATGAAAAAGAGAATAAACAAATTTGAGGAACATGCCTGCACTTTCAGGAATGAAGCTGAATGTGAAGAAGATTTAAATGAAGACGGCTTGCATCTTGATGACGCAGAGGAAGAATTTTTTGAAGATTAGAAAGCAAATAAAAATGAAAAAGAAAATAATAAAAAAAACTAGCAAGAAGAATGCAAAAACAATAAGTAAGAATATGACATTCGCAGAAATATTAGAAAATCATCCAGAGTCTGCAAATATCTTATTTGAAAGTGGGCTTCATTGTATTGGATGTGGCGGAGCAATGTATGAAACAATTGAACAAGGTTGCATGATGCATGGATTTTCAAAAAAGAAAATTGAGGAGTTAATTGGGAAGTTAAATAGGAGAATCAGCCATGAGCACAAAATTAGTGGGAAGATTAAGCGAAAGAAACCGGAGGTGTCTGCGCAATGACAATGCAATACTCAAAAGAAGTCATGAAAAATTTCATGAATCCGAAAAATCTTGGAGAAATTAAAGATGCAGATGGAATTGGAAAAGTTGGAATCCTACATGCGGGGATGTTATGTGGCTTTATATTAAGGTTGGGAAAGAAAAAGGGAAAGAGATAATTAAGGATATAAAATTCAAGACATTCGGATGTGCTGCAGCAATTGCAACATCCTCAATGATTACACAGCTTGCAAAAGGAAAAACATTAGCAGAAGCAGAGAAAATAACAAGAAATGATGTTGCTGAATCTCTTAAAGGATTACCTCCAATCAAAATGCACTGCTCAAATCTTTCAAGTGAAGCATTAAATGCAGCAATTAAAGATTATAGAAGCAAGAAAAGAAAGTAGTTTCTACATAAGGTTTATAAGGATTCACAAGGAGAACAGATTAATATGGAAAATAAAAATGTTGGATTATTGATTATTGGAATTTCTATTATAATTGGAATTTTAGTACTAATATTTAATTTTACTCTAAGAGGTTTAGTAGATGCAACTTGTTCTCATGGATCATCTTGCAGTATGTACAGCACAATGAATGCTCAATTATGGATTAGTCTAAGCATTGCATTGGTAGTTTTGATAATAGGAATAATAATCATGATAACAAAGCCAAAAGAAAAGATAATTGTAAAAACAATAAAAGAGAAAAAGAAAAAATTAGACCTTTCAGGATTAGATAATAGGGAAAAAGAAATAATTGAATTTCTCCAAAAAGAAAATGGAGCTATTTTTCAAAAAACATTAATGGAGAAATTAGAAATTGGGAAAGTTGGAATTACAAGAATTCTTGACAAACTTGAAGCAAAACAACTGATTGAAAGAAAGAGAAGAGGAATGAATAACATTGTTGTTTTGAAAGATTAAATTAATAAATATTAATCTTCTAATAATTATATGAAAAAGATGTGGATAGCAATTGGAATAGTTGCTATTTTATTAATTGTGGGCGGAACATATTTTTTCTTAAATAAACCAGCACCAGGATTACCTCCAACAACTGAAGAAGGAACTTATAATATTGAAATAAGTGGTTTTTCATTTAATCCTAAGGAGTTGATAATAAAAACAGGAGAGACTGTTATTTGGACAAACCAAGATTTAGTGTCTCATACAATAACTTCTGATTCTGGAAATGAATTAGCATCTGAAAAGTTTAGCAGAGGAGAAACATATTCTCATACATTTAATACTGCGGGAACATATACTTATCATTGCGCTCCACACCCAGGAATGGAAGGAACTATAATTGTGGAATAAAATGAAAATTAAAAAAAACAAAAAAATATGGATTTATTTTTCTGTGATTACTTTATTTTTTATTCTAATAATTCTTCTTTTTATGTTGTATCCTAAAAAAGAAATAATTACTTCAGAAGATTTAGATTTGGAATTAATTGCTGGTGGATTGGTAAATCCTGTTCAGCTAACAGAATCTTCCGACAGCACAGGAAGATTATTTATTGTTGATAGAATTGGACTTGTTAAGATAATAAATTCAGAAGGAAATTTGATAGAAGAACCTTTTTTAGATTTAAGAGAAAAGATGGTTGAATTAAAAAGCACTTTTGATGAAAGAGGTTTATTGGGATTAGCATTTCATCCCGATTTTGAAAATAATAAAAAATTTTATGTTTATTATAGTTCTCCATTAAGAGTCGGAGGACCAGAAGGATGGGATCATACAAGCAGAATTTCTGAATTTAAAGTCTCGGATAACTTAAATAAAACAGATGTTAATTCTGAAAAAATAATTTTGGAAATAGATGAACCTCAATTTAATCATGACGGGGGGCAATTAATTTTTGGAAAAGATAATTATTTATATATTTCTGTAGGAGATGGAGGAAATGCAGATGATGTTGGTTTAGGACATTCTGATATTGGAAACGGACAGGACACAGAAACGCTTCTTGGAAAGATATTAAGAATTGATATTGAAAAAAATCCGTATGGAATCCCTTCTGATAATCCTTTTGTTGGAAAAGATGGAAGAGATGAAATATATGCTTATGGATTAAGAAATCCATTCAGAATGTCTTTTGATGAGCAGACAGGAAGACTATTTGCTGGAGATGTTGGACAAAATTTGTGGGAAGAGATTGATATAATTGAAAAAGGAAAAAATTATGGTTGGAATATAAAAGAGGGAATTTATTGTTTTAGCACTGAAAATCCAGATGAGTCTCCTGCAGAATGTTCGGATAAAGGATATAATGAAGAAGAATTAATCAGTCCTATACTAGAATACAATCATTCAGTAGGAATATCTGTAATAGGTGGATTTGTATATCGAGGAAAAGAAATTCCTGAATTATACGGAAAATATATTTTTGGAGATTGGAGTAAAAGTTTCATTAATGCTAAAGGAATTTTATTTATTGCAGAAGAAAATAATAGATGGAATATAATTGATACATCAGAAATTAGTTCTTTTGTTTTGGGATTTGGACAGGATAATAAAAAAGAATTATATGTTCTCACCTCAGATTCTATTGGACCTACAGGAAATTCTGGGAAAGTATATAAATTAGTAAGAAGGCAATGAAACTAGTTTCTCCAAAGTGGATATAATAAATAATTCTTTATGAATTTTAATTAAATTGGAGGAAATGAACATGAACAATTGGATAATTGTAGGAATTATTGTTGGTCTGTTGCTTATTGGAGGAGTTGCATTTGTTAGTGCAATTTCTTCAGACAACATAGATTCTACCAAGACAACTGCATCTTGCACAAGCTGTGGTGGAAAATGTGGTGCAGAAAAAAACTGCGGTTTAGCAACATGTGGAGCAGTTAATGGTGGAAGTTGTAATTGTGGAAGATAAATTTTGGGGCTTTTTGCCCCCTTCCAAATAGTTTAAAATCTCTTTTTCTTATTATTTTTTTATGAATATTGAATTAAAAGTCAAACAAACTCTTGCAAAGATAAAACTGAATAAAAAGGAAAAGATACTCATAGCTTTGTCAGGAGGAAAAGATTCAACTGTGACAGCTTATCTTCTTAAAAAGTTGGGCTATAACATTGAGGGTTTTCATATTAATTTGAGCATGGGGGATTATAGCAAAAAGTGTTTGGAAGCAGTAAGGAAGTTATGTAATGATTGGGGGATAAAACTTCACTTGTATAATATCAAAGATGAGATGGGCGGAAGCATGTGTTACATAAGAACTGCAATACAGACTTCACATGGAAAGGGGCTTAAAAATTGTGCAATATGTGGAGTAATAAAAAAATGGATAATGAATCGCGAAGCAAGAAAATTGAAAGTTAATAAAATTGCTACTGGACATAATTTAGATGATGAAACTCAAACTTTTTTGATGAATATATTAAAAGGAAGCCCGCAGTTAAGTGCAAATTCTGGAGCAATAACAAAAAATGTAAAAGATAAAAAATTTATTACAAGAATTAAGCCATTATTTTATTGTGATGAAAATGAAATAAGAAATTACTCAAAAAAGAAAAAACTTCCTGTTGTTTATGAAAAATGCCCGTGTGCTTTAGATTCTTACAGGATACAGGTAAGAAAGTTTGTTGATGGCTTAACAACAAAAGAGAAAGAAAACATCATGAATAATTTTGACAAATTATCTGACAAAATTCAGAAATTAAAATCTGCTGATTCAGAACTTAATTATTGCGAAAAATGTGGAGAGCCATCAAGAAAAAAAGTTTGCAGAATGTGTGAGATGATTAAGAAGTAATTATTCCATCAAAGGCAATTTAGTAATATCATATTTTTTAGGACTAATTGAATAATTTGTTTTAAACTCAGTATTTATGAGAACAATTGGTATGAGGTAATCGATTATTTTTTCCTGATTTGGCGTGCCGGTTTTATCGCGTTCCACGCAAATCCAGGATTGGAATTTTCTAACAATATTATCTCATGCTTTTTCTGTTTGTTTATTCATTTGCTAAATCATCTAATTTTAAAAGAACCATTTCAAAACTTTTTCCTTTTCCTTCTTTTCTTTGTCCTTTAACAATTTTTTCAACCTGGCTTCTGTTCGCTAATCGGATATTTTTTCCAAAATTTCTATGTTCATAAAAAGCAATTCCTAAATCAAATTTTGTTCCCTGACTTTTTTCTGTCCAATAGACATGAGCTTCTTTAGAATTCCATATTGCTTTGCAATTATCAGAACAGATTTGATAACCCCCAGAAGAATCAACCTGTTCTGTATCTGTTGCAGGATAATAAACTTTTTTCCCCTCGTTCCTTAAACTTTTAAGATACTTATTGATAAATCTTAAGTCTTTTTTATCTGCTTCCCGAACAGTGCATATCAAAAATGCATCATATAGGAAATCACTCTTTTTCATAACCTAACAATTATTTTTCTCTTTAAAAGGATTTATTTCTTTAGAAATATATTTTATTCTTTTAACGGAAGTTTGCGATAAAGTTTTTTTAATTTTTCTTTATCTAGATTAGTCAATTCATAAAGATTATCTACAATATATTTAGTTCCAAATTCTTTGTTGATTATTTTAATAACTTCGTTATAAGCTCCTATTGTTGCTATATCATTGTGGATATGATGAATGGATTTTGTTGTATTAAAATTAAGAAGAATCTTATATTGACATTCCCTTACAACATTATCTAAGGCTTTTTTATAATTCATATAACTGAAATTATAAGGAGGTTTAAAAGAATTTGTTCTTTTAGGGGAAATAATTAATTATCTTCTTCGCTTTTTTGCTGTCTTATGTCTCGGTGCTTTTCTCTGACAACATTTTATTTTAGAGAATAGGAAAATATAAAGAATTTCTAAAATACCAACTGTATTTACTAAGAATAATAATACAAACCAAAAAGGAGAACCTTTTCTCGCTGATTTCCATAATGCTAAAAGTTTCCATATTGCGGACCAAATTAGAATAAGAACAAAAACCCAGACAAATCCTCCAGGAATCCCCATCTGTTCCAAAACCAATCTCAATTCATCACCCATAATTAGTTTAATATTTTCTTATTTATAAATCTTCATAATTTTCTTGTATACCTGTGTCATTATGTTTTGGTAGAAATAAATGTTTAAATAGTCTTTATTCTCTAGTTTTTTACTTATACAAGAGGTGGTAATAAAGATTATGGAAGATACTATATCTTGTATAATTAATTTACATGAATTGCCCATATTGTTTCCATAAAGAATCAAAAGTTACTGACAAAAGAGAATCGCCTGAAGGAGTAAGAAGAAGACGGGAATGCCTCAAATGCAAAAAAAGATTTACCACATATGAAAAAATTTCAATAGAAGATTTGTATGTGATAAAAAAAGATAGCAGAAGAGAAAAATTCAGCAGAGAAAAATTAGAAAATGGAATATACAAAGCATTTGAGAAGCGTCCAATTGCTAAAGAAAAAATAAATGGACTAATAAATGAAATTGAAGAGCAGATAAGAAAAAAAGGAAAAAAAGAAATCAAAACAATTGAAATAGGAGAACTTGTGATGAAAAAAATAAAAAAAATAGATAATGTTGCATACATAAGATTTGCATCTGTATATAGAGATTTTCAAGACATAAATGATTTTAAACAGGAAATAAAGAATTTATAATAAAAAAGATGATAGAAAAAATAGTAAAGAGGAACGGCAAGATAGATGATTTTAATCAAGAAAAGATTACTACTGCAATCTGGAAAGCGGTGCAATCTGTTGGCGGAGAAGATAAGGAAAAAACAAAATATATTTCTGATTTGGTTGTAAAAAAAATTGAAAAAGATATTCATGGAAGATACCCTCTTGTAGAAGAAGTGCAGGATATGGTTGAAAAGATTTTGATAGAAGAAGGACATGCAAAAACTGCAAAAGCATTTATCCTTTACAGACAAAGCCATGAAGAAATAAGAAAAGTCAAAGGATTGTTTGACACAATAGAGGTTGTTGAAAAATATCTTGAAGGCAAAGACCCTGCTATAAAAGAAAATTCCAATATGGACTACTCTCTTCAAGGATTGAACAATTTTATTTCAAATCATTTAGTCCCCCCGTATTGGCTAAGAAAAATTTATCCTGAAAAAATAAGAAAGACACATGAAAATGGGGATATTCACATACATGATTTGGGAACTCTTGGTGCATATTGCGTCGGATGGGATTTGGAAGACTTGCTTGTAACAGGAATAAAAGGAGTTCCGGGAAAAGTTGAAGCAGGGCCTGCAAAACATTTGAGAAGTGCTTTGGGGCAAATAGTTAATTTCTTTTATACACTCCAGGGAGAGAGTGCAGGCGCCCAGGCATTTTCCAATTTTGATACGTTCCTTGCTCCGTTAATAAGAAAAGATAATCTTAGTTATGCAGATGTAAAACAATGCATGCAAGAATTTTTATTTAATGTAAATGTTCCTACAAGAGTCGGATTTCAAACTCCTTTTACAAATATAACTATGGATCTTAAAGTTCCCGAATATTTGAAGGATAAAAAAGTTATAATAGGAACCAACAAAGAAGGAATAGAAAAAAAACTTATGGAAGAAAAGAAAATAAGACAGGAAAAATACGGAAAAGTTTTTGGGGATATATCTTTTCATTTTTCAAAGAAAAAGAAAGAACTGAAAAAGCTGGAAAAATTATCCGAAGCCAATTATGGAGACTTTCAAAAAGAGATGAATATTATAAACAAGGCTTTTGCAGAGTCTATGCTTGAAGGAGATGCTGCAGGCAGGTTATTTACATTCCCTATTCCCACATATAATGTAACAAAAGATTTTGATTGGGATAACACTGATTATAATCTGATTTGGGAGATGACTGCTAAATACGGCATCCCATATTTCTCAAATTTTGTCAATTCAGACATGAATCCTGAAGATGCAAGAAGTATGTGCTGTCGTTTGAGGTTAGATCAGACAGAATTGAAAAGAAGGGGTGGAGGATTATTCGGCGCGAATCCCCAGACAGGCTCTATAGGAGTTGTTACAATAAATCTTCCAAGAATAGGATACACCTGCAAGGATGAGACATCTTTCTTTAAACGACTGGAAGAGCTTATGAATATCAGCAAAGATAGTCTGGAAATCAAAAGAAAAGTTGTTGAAAATCTTACAGACAAAGGACTTTATCCTTACTCAAAATTTTATTTAAGAAATGTCAAAAAAAGATTTGATAAATATTGGGAAAATCATTTTTCTACAATAGGACTTCTTGGGATGAATGAAGCAATTATGAATTTTATGCCTAATGAAGATATTACCACAGAAAAAGGAAAAGAATTTGCAGTGAAAGTTCTTGATTTTATGAGAAGCAAACTTGAAGTTTATCAAGAAGAAACAGGAAAAATATACAATCTTGAAGCAACTCCAGGAGAAGGTACAACATACAGATTTGCAAGCATGGATAAAAAAAGATTTCCTAAAATTATAACTGCAAATGAAAATGCAGTCCAGAAAGGAGCAGCTCCATACTATACAAATTCTACACAGATTCCGGTAGATTACACTGATAATATTTTTGAAGCATTAAATTTACAAGATGAATTGCAGACAAAATATACGGGAGGAACTGTATTCCATACTTTTGTCGGGGAAAAATTGCAGAGTGAAGATGTAAAAAATCTCGTCAAGAAAATATCTGCAAATTTCAAACTGCCTTATTTTACAATAACACCTACATTTTCAATATGTCAAGACCATGGATATCTCCCAGGAGACCATGAATATTGCCCAAATTGCAAGGCAGAAGGGAAAGATATAGAACCGGAAAGATATTCAAGAATTGTAGGATACCTAAGGCCAAAAAAACAATGGAATATTGGAAAACAGTCGGAATGGGATGAAAGAAAAATGTTTGATATAAAAAAAGATGGGATATAAAATATTTACACTAGCAGGATGTGAAAAATGTGAAGAAGTGAAAGGTTATCTTAAAAAGAAAAATTTTGAATATGAAGAAATCAATGCGGGATTTGGAGAGGGGCTAAGCAAACTTCGTGAATTTTACAAAGAAAACAGAGATAAAATTAAGAGAGAAAAAGATGGGACAATTTCTTTTCCAATATTAGTCTATAATGAAAAAATATTTCAGGGGCTGGAAGGAATATTAAATGGAAATATTTGATTGGAAAAAAGAATCATTTATTGATTATCCTGGAAAAATTTCTACAATAATATTTACTGCTGGGTGCAATTATAATTGCGGATATTGTCACAATCCAGAATTAAAAAATTTGGGGGGGCATATTCCCGAAGAAAAAATTTTTAATTATCTTGATTCAAGAAAAGGCTGGATTAATGCAGTGGTAATTTCCGGGGGAGAGCCGACTATTCAGTTTAGCATTCAGGAATTTATTAGAAAAATAAAAATAAGAGGGCTTGCAGTTAAACTAGATACAAATGGAAATTATTCTTCAATTCTTGATAAGTTTTTAGAAGAAAATGTTATTGATTATGTTGCAATGGATGTTAAAGGGCCAATTTCCCTTTACCCAAAGATTATTGGAAGAGATTTTATCGATGAAAGAGATAATATTGGAAAAGGACTTGTTGCTGTTTCAAAATTTCCGGATTATGAATTTAGAACAACAATTATTCCAATTTATGATAATGAAAAGATTAGATGGATGACTCCAAGAGAGATAGGACAAACTGCGAAGTTAATTTCTAATTGGACAGAAGGAGCTGAAAACATAAAATATTTTCTTCAACCCTTTAGGGCGATTGAAAAAAAAGAGGGAGATAATAAATTTATGAAAAAAAATCTTCCAAAAGAATTTTGGATTACCCCAAAAGATTTACTTGAAGAAGGAAAAAAAGAGGCACAAAAATTTTTACCAAATACAAAAATAAGATAATCTTTCTTTCATAACTTTTATAAACAAATATAATTCCCTATTAAGATGACAAATAAAGATAATGTTTCGGAACTAACTGAAAAAAATTTTGGAGAATTTACAAAAAAAGGACTGGTTTTTGTTGACTTCTTTGCTGAATGGTGTATGCCGTGTGTTATGATGGCTCCTATTGTTGAGGAAGTCTGTGAGAAATTTGAGGGGGAAATAAAATTTGGAAAAGTTAATGTTGGAGATAATGAAACACTAGCAAGAAAATTCAATGTGAGTTCAATTCCTTGTTTCATTTTATTCAAGGACGGAAAAGTTATCGAGCAGTTTGTCGGTGCTATGCAAAACGATGAACTTGAAGAAAAACTAAAAAAATTTGTTTGATTTGAACAAAGTTCAAATGCAATTCGTCTAAGTGTAGCCGAATTGATGGATGCTGAAGAATTGGAAAATAGGTTGAAGAAATACTTTTGATAACAATAATTCTTAAAAAGGATAAAGAATCTTTTAGATTATGAAAGAATTAATTAAATTGGTGAAAAAAAATTCAAACGAAAATAATCTATCAATATTTTTAGTGCCTCGTGGAAAGTATCTTAAGGATATTAAAGATAATGAATATTTAGATCCTTATAACAAAGAAGCAAAGAAATCTTATGATTCTGTTATAGATTCTATAAAAGATACTTGCAAAAAAGAAGGACATATAATTTATATGACAAATGAAGAATTTGAAGAATACCAAGACCTAATTGAAGGTTATGACTGCAAATAATTCTTAAAAAATGAAAAATGGCCCCGAAGGGATTTGAACCCTCGACACCTGGATTAAAAGTCCAGTGCTCTAACCAGGCTGAGCTACGGAGCCTTATTAATATCTAGAAAAAGTCATTTAAAAAAGCTTTGTAAAATATTTTTATTATCCTAACCATATCCCTTTAATATAAAATTTGATGAATTTTGACCTGTTTACTCCAGAAAAATGTTTGAACCCAAACATTTTTAAACTAATTTTTGCTGTTTTTTATTATTACAAAGTTGTTAAAGTTTAGGCTTGCCTTTGACAATTATTATAAACCCCTAATATCCTAAAAAATGCATATTCTTCAACCAAAACACATAAAACTCAACGAAAAAGAATCCGAAGAATTATTGGAAAAGTTAAATGTTTCTAAAGCTCAAATACCAAAAATACTCTCGACAGATGCTGCTTTACCAGAAGGATGTATTGTTGGTGATATAATTAAAATTGAAAGAAAATCCGGAGTATATTATAGGGTTGTTGTATAAATATGAAAAAAAATAATCATCTTATCATAAAAAAATATATTGAAGATCATTCTCTAGTTGAATCAAATCTTATTTCTTTTAATGAATTTATTGATTTCAGAATGCAAGAAATTGTAGATGAGATAAATGATAAAATGGAAAAGGGTGATGAAGAATTTGAAATTACTCTTGGAAAAATTAAAATAGAAAAATCAAAAGTAATTGAAGCTGATGGAAGTTCTTCATTGGTTCTGCCTTTTGAAGCAAGACTTAGAAATTTAACTTATTCTGCTCCTATAACTCTTGAAATAACAGTAAAAAAAGGAGACCAAGTAGATTCTGAAACAGTTGAAATTGGAAGAATACCAATTATGGTAAAGAGCAAAGCATGCAATACTTATGGGATGACTGATGAACAATTAATAGAAAATTACAGCGACCCATTAGATCAAGGAGGATATTTTATTATTAATGGAAATGAAAGAGTAATGATTATGGCAGAAGACCTTGCAGAGAACCAGCCATTTATTGAAACAAACAGCAAGGGAAATTTAACATTAAGATTATTTTCACTTAAGGGAACTTACAGAATTCCGATAACAATTTCCGAGAGCAAAGAAGGACTTTTAGAATTATCATTCAGCAGATTCAAAGACCTTCCAGTAGTTGTAATGTTAAAAGCACTTGGACTTACAAAAGAATCAGATATTGCAAAATATATTGGAAAAGAAACTGATAGTGTTATTGTTAATTTATACGAATTTGTAAATCTTGCAACAAAAGAAGATGCTATGATGTATCTTGCTGAGAAAACAGGATTACAGGGGACAAAAAAAGAAATTTTGACAAGAGTTGAACAAAGAATGGATTCTTATCTCCTCCCACATATTGGACAAAACAAAGAAGATAGAATAAACAAGGCAATAACAATATGCAAATTGATAAAACAATTTTTGATTGCTAAAGAAAATCCAGATTTAAGAACAGATAAAGACCACTATTCTAACAAAAGAGTAAGGCTTTCAGGAGATTTGCTTGCAAATCTTTTTAGAGTTAATCTTGGAATTTTGATCAGGGATATACAATATTCAATACAAAAATCTTCAAAGAGGAAAAAATTCTTCTCAATAAAAGTAATCGCGAAATCAACATTATTTTCACATAGAATTGAATCTGCAATTGCAACAGGAAGCTGGACAGGAGAAAGAAGCGGAGTTACACAGAATATGGATAAGACAAATTATTTTGCAATGATTTCACAGCTACAAAGAGTTTCAAGTATGCTTCCTTCTGATCAAGAAAACTTCCCGGCAAGAACACTTCATCCTACGCACTTTGGAAGATTCTGCCCTATTGAAACACCAGAAGGAACAGAAATTGGATTGAGAAAAAATCTTGCACTTTTGAGCAAAATTTCTACAAGAGTAGAATTGGATGAAGAAAAATTCCTTAAGATTCTTGAATCAATTGGAATGGAAAGAAGAGGAACAGAAGGAGCTGATGTATTTTTCAATGGAAGATTTATTGGAAGTGCAAAAGAACCAAATGATTTTGTAAAAGAAATAAGAGAAAAGAGAAGAGCAGGAGAATTACCAATACAAATGAGTGTAAGAAATGAAGAAGGATTCCAAATCATTTTAATTTCTACAGAACCTGGAAGAGTTTTGAGGCCATTAATAATTGCAGACAATGGAGTTTCAAGATTAAAGAATGAACATTTAGTACAAATGGAACAGGGAGAAATGAAATGGAAAGATTTGTTAGACAAAGGAATTATAGAATATCTCGACGCTGCTGAAGAAGAAAATACTCTTGTTTCATTATATGAAGGAGAACTTACTCCAGAACATACTCATCTTGAAGTAGATCATATTGACATGCTCGGAATTGTAACTAGTTTAGTTCCTTATGGAAATCATGATCAAAGTTCCAGACTTAACAGAGGAAGCAAGACACAAAAGCAGTCATTAGGGTTGTATGCTGCAAATTATCTTGTAAGACTTGATACAGATGTTTCTATTCTTCAATATCCACAAAAACCAGTTGTTAGAAGTTTTATGTATGACACACTAGACACATATCCTGCAGGACAGAATTTAGTTGTTGCAGTAATGACATACGAAGGATATAATATGGAAGATGCTTTAGTGTTAAATAAGGGAAGTGTTGAAAGAGGAGTTGGAAGAAGTTTCTATTTCCGTCCATATTCTGCATTAGAAATGAATTATGCAGGAGGATTAAAAGATGAAATTGCTATTCCTGAAAAAGATGCTTCCGGATATAAGACAGAAGCAAGTTACAGATATTTAGAAGATGATGGTATAGTCTATCCTGAAGCAGATGTAAATGAAGGAGAAGTAATGATTGGTAAGATGTCTCCTCCAAAATTCTTGTCTGAAGCAAGAGAAATTTCTATTAGAACAAAAAAAGAATCAAGCGTTATGATGAGACAAGAAGAAAAAGGAACTGTTGATGGAGTATTTATTACAGAAGATTCTGAAGGAAATAAAATTGTTCAGATAAGAACAAGAGACCAAAGAATTCCAGAGCTTGGAGATAAGTTTGCAACTTCTCACGGACAGAAAGGAGTTATTGGTATGATTGTTCCTGAAGAGGATATTCCTTTTACTGCAAGAGGAGTCAGACCAGATGTAATGTTTAACCCACATGGACTTCCAAGCAGAATGACTGTTGGTTATTTGATGGAATTGCTTGCAGGAAAAGTTGGAAGCTTAAGCGGGGAGACAGTTGATGCAACATCTTTCTCAGGAGTTGGAAAGAAAGAATTAGAAGAACAATTAACAACTTTAGGATTTAGATATGATGGAAAAGAAACTTTGTACAATGGAATTACTGGGCAAAGAATGTCTGCAAAAATATTTATTGGAAATTTATATTATTTGAAATTGAAATACATGGTTGGTAACAAGATGCATGGTAGAGCTTCAGGAAAAGTTGCACTTCTTACAAGACAGCCTATTGAAGGAAGATCAAGAGGAGGAGCATTAAGACTTGGAGAGATGGAGCAAGAAGCATTAGTTGCTCACGGAGCGTCATTATTATTGAAAGAAAGATACGATTCAGATAAAGTTGTTCTTCCAATCTGCATGAAGTGCGGAAGCATTGGAATCGACGACAACATAAGAAATAAATTAGTTTGTCCGATGTGTGGAAGCGAAGACATTGAGCCTGTTGAGGTTTCATATGCTTTCAAATTGCTGTTGGAAGAATTGCAAGGATTGCATATCCATACTGCATTCGGATTAAAAAATAAATACGAGTAAAATGATAGAACAAAAACCAGTCAAGAAGAGAGTAGAAGAGATTAGATTCTCTTTAATTAGTCCTGACGATATCAAAAAAATATCTGCAGCAAAGATAGTAACACCAGAATTATACAACATCGATGGTTATCCTGTTGATGGTGGTTTAATGGATTTAAGACTTGGTGCAATTGATCCTGGAGTAAGATGTAGAACTTGCGGAGGAAGATTAAAAGAATGTCTTGGACATCCTGGAAGCATTGATTTAGCACGCCCTGTGATTCATTTGAAATATGTTCCATTAATTGAATTGGGATTAAGATGCTTCTGTAGAAATTGCGGAAAATTATTATTACCCGACAAAGATTTGGAAAAATATACTCCAAGCGAGAGAGCAAAGAAAGCAAAAGATGCAAAAAAATGCCCTCATTGCGAGACTCTTCATGATAAAGTAAAAGTTGACAAGCCCACAAGTTTCTTTGTAGGAAAGACAAGACTTTTCCCGACAGAAATAAGAGAAATTTTAGTTAATATTCCAAATGAAGAATTAAAAAAAATAGCAGTAAACCCAGTTACATGTAGGCCAGAATGGGGAGTTTTAACTATGTTATTGGTTCCTCCTGTAACAGTACGTCCTAGTATTATTCTTGAAAGCGGAGAGAGAAGTGAAGATGATTTGACACACAAACTTTCTGATATTATAAGAGCAAACCAAAGACTTTGGGAAAATCTTAATGCAGGAGCTCCTGAAGTAATTATAGAAGATTTATGGGACTTGCTTCAATTCCACATAACAACATTTTTTGATAACAGCGTCGCTAAAATCCCTCCTGCAAGACACAGAAGCGGACAGCCATTAAAAACAATAATGGAAAGAATCAAAGGAAAAGAAGGAAGAATAAGAAAAAATCTTTCTGGTAAAAGAGTAAATTATTCTGGAAGAACTGTAATTTCTCCAGACCCTTATATTGGAATTAATGATGTAGGAATTCCATTTGAAATTGCAAAAGTTGTAACTGTTGCAGAAAGTGTTACAGATTTGAATATTGAAAAATTAAAGAAATTAGTCGAGAGAGCAGAAGAATATCCTGGAGCAAATTATGTAATAAGACCAGATGGAAAAAGAAAAAAGATAAGTCCAGATTTAAAACAGGAAATAATTAATGAACTTACTACAGGATATAAAGTAGAAAGACATTTACAAGATGGAGATGTAGTATTGTTTAACAGACACCCAAGTCTTCATAGAGGAAGTTTAATGGCTCATTTTGTAAGAGTTCTTCCAGGAAGAACTTTCAGACTTCATCCTGCTGTAGCTGCTCCTTACAACGCGGATTTTGATGGAGATGAAATGAATATACACTCACCGCAAACAGAAGAAGCAAGAGCAGAAGCAAAGATTCTTCTTGATGTAAAAAGAAATTTAATTTCCCCAAAGAACAATACAAATTTAATTGGTTGTATTGGTGATGCAATTACTGGAAATTATTTGCTTGGTGATGAAGAATTTACAAAAGAATATGCAAATCAAATGCTCTTCAAATCAAATATTGAACACCAAATTTCAAAGAAAACAATTAAAGGAACAGAAATATTTTCAGCAATACTTCCAAAGAGCAGTTTTTCAAATGATTCTGTAACAATCAAGAACGGAGAGATTACTAAAGGAAATATAAACAAAACTCTTTTCGGAAGTGAAGATGGAGAATTCATAAAACAACTTGAAAAAGATGTTGGAATTAATGAAACATTTGATACAATAAGAAAAGTCTTCAATTTAGGAGTTAAGTATCTTTCTGATAGGGGAATAACTATCTCTGTAGAAGATTTGGACCTTGATCAAAAAGTTATTGATGCAGGAGAAGACATAATTAAGAAAGCAGAGAAAAAAACAGAAGAAATAATTGAATTGTATAATAAAGGAGAACTTGAAAGAATTCCCGGAAAGACTGATGAAGAATCGAGAGAAATAAAAATATTGCAGACATTAAATGAAGTAAGAACAAAGATAGGAGAAATTGTAAAGAAAGAATTCCCTAAAGAAAATCCTGTTAATCATATGATTATGTCTGGTGGCGGTGGAAATATTCTTAATATTACTCAGATGGCTTCGTGCGTCGGACAACAGGCTTTATGGGGTAGAAGAATTGATATAGGATACAATGACAGAACACTATCATTTTTCAAGAAAGGAGATTTATCGCCAAAGGCGAGAGGGTTTATCAGAAGTCCATTCATCAAAGGATTAAGACCTGATGAATTTTTCTTTGGGGCAATTACAGGAAGAGATTCACTTATGGATACAGCATTAAGAACTCCAAAATCAGGATATTTGTACAGAAGACTTGCAAATGCGTTGCAGGATTTGAGAATAGAATATGATGGAACAGTAAGAGACAGCAACAACAATATAATTCAATTCAAATACGGAGATGATGGAATTGATGTTTCAAAGCTTCATTTAAATGAACAAATTAGTCCTGGTGAAGCTATTGGAGTTGTTACAGCACAATCTTTCGGAGAACCATCAACACAGATGGCATTGAACGTATTCCACTTTGCAGGAGTTCAAGAAATGCAGGTTACAATGGGATTGCCGAGACTTATAGAAATATTTGATGCAAGAAAGAAACCTTCTTCACCAAAGATGGATATTTATCTTAAGAAAGAATATAATAATGAAAAAGATGCAAAAGTTTTCGCAGAGAAAATTAAAGAAGTAACATTAAGAGAAATTTCTTCTGAGATAAATCTTAATTTCAGCAACAAGACAATTGAAATAGTAATTGACAAAAATGGAATCAAGCAGACTCACAGCTCAATAAAAACTGTTGTTGAAAGATTAAATGATTTAGGATTTAAGGCAAAAGAAAAAGGAGATTCAATAACATTGAATGCATCTGAAATGGGATTCAAAGAAATTTATCAGCTTAAAGAAAAATTGAAGAAAACAATAATCTCTGGAGTTAAAGGAATAAAACAAATTTTAATTGTCAAGAAAGAAAAAGATTTTGTTATTATGACTCTTGGAACAAATATGAAAAAGATAATTGACTTAAAGGAAGTTGATATTGAAAGAGTTATTTCAAATGATTTATATGAAATGGCAGAAGTATTTGGAATAGAAGTTGCAAGACAATTAATTATGGATGAAATTTATGCTGTTATAAATACACAAGGATTAGATATTAATGAAAGACATTTGAAATTTGTTTCAGATGCAATGACAAACACTGGAGAAATAAAAGGAGTTACAAGAATGGGAATCATTGCACAGAAATCTTCAATACTTGCAAGAGCAACATTCGAGACACCAGGAAAACAATTTATTAATGCAACAATAAAAGGAAGCAAAGATAAGTTAATTAGCGTCGTGGAAAATATAATGCTTAATCAGCCTGTACCAATAGGAACAGGACTTCCAGGATTGTTAGTAAAAGTTATTGGTCCTCTTGTGAAGAAAGAATCTGAAAAGAAAACTGCGAAGAAAGAAGTTGTTGAAGATACAAATAAATAATTAACTAAAACTTTATAAAAGAAGTTATTCTAAAACAATTATCCAAAAATAAGGGTTTGATTAATAATGATAAGCACAATTAATATGCAAGACATGAGATATTTGAATTTATTTTCAAAAATCACGAGAATAAATACACGATACTGTATAAAATATAATGAAATGCTAATTTTTTGCGTACCAAAAGATTATGTTATGAGAGCTATGGGACCTGACGCAAGAAATATAAAAATAATAAGCGAAATTTTGGGGAAGAGGGTAAGAATTATTCCATCTCCAAGGGGAATTTTTGACGCTAAACCTTTTATTGAACATATTGTAAGGCCAGTAACATTCAAAGACTTGGAAATTAAAGGCAATGAAATTATTTTAACAGCAGGAAGCCAGAGCAAAGCTGCATTGATTGGAAGAAATAAAAGAAGACTTATTGAAATGCAGAAAATTGTTAAGGATTATTTTGGAAAAGAATTTAGAATTATTTAAAATGTTTTAAGATTAATTTTCTTTTTATTGGCTGGAACAAATTCGTTTTCTGTATAAACTCTATCCCGATTAAAATCTATATAATGTCCAATAAATTCAACATCTCTAAGCCCATCTTTGTATAAATCAATAATCTTATAAATATATTTGGAATCTT
This sequence comes from Candidatus Pacearchaeota archaeon, assembly GCA_023228065.1. Next base: position 346,335 of record JALOBX010000001.1, read on the forward strand.
CAGTTCCATCTTTATCTTGGTCTATTCCAATCCCAATAAATTGTTCTCCATTAATAATTCTTGGCTGGATTGAAAATATTTTTTTTAAGATATTTGGAGAAGTCAAACAATTATTAGAAAATAATAAAGAGAATCCGGTTAATCCAAAGAAAAGCATATTCTGAAGCTTCATTTTAATATTATTATCTTGTGGTTTATATCTTTTTATATCTTCTATTAATTATTTTAATTAGTAATTCTGCCTTAATTCTCGCTTATCGGAAAGTTTTATAAATCAATTTCTTTATGAATTATTATGGGATTAAAATCAGCAAAAAAATTAATGTCTAAGAGAAAGAAGTTTAGATGGAGTGATAAAAAATATACTACAAAAACTCTTAATCTTTACGCTAAAGCAGACCCACTGGAAGGAGCAAATCAAGCAAAAGGAATTGTATTGTCAAAAGTGCAAAAAGAAGCTAAGCAGCCAAATTCAGCAATGAGAAAATGCTGCAAAGTTCAGCTTACTAAGAATGGAAAATCAGTAACTGCATTTATTCCTGGAAATTTAGCACAAAGATTTATTGACGAGCATGATGAAGTTATGATTCAAAGAATTGGCGGAAAACAGGGAAGAAGTAAAGGAGATATTCCTGGAGTTAGATTTGAGGTTATTCAAGTAAATGATCAACCTTTGCATTTGTTATGGCAAGGAAAGATTGAAAAGGGTAGGCGTTAAAAATGGGATTTTTAACACATTTAAATTTCAGGAAAAAATTCAAATAAGATAAAATGACAGAAGAAAAACAAAAATTAACTTTCAAATTATTTGATTTGTATGATACTTCTGGAATTGAAGTAAAAGATCCAGGATTAAAATCTGTAATTAATATTCAACCAAGATTAATTTTGAAAAGCTACGGAAGAAATGTTCAAAAATTTGGACAATTAAAAGTGAATATTATTGAAAGATTAATGAATAGAATTCCTGTTTCTGGGCATAGAGGAAAGAAACACAAAATAATCAAAGGTTCTGCTACAGGAAAATACACAAAAAATATGATGATTGTTCTTGAAGCATTTAAGATGATTGAAAAAAAGACAGGGAAAAACCCTGTTGAAGTTTTTGTAAAGGCAGTTGAAAATTCAGCACCAAGAGATGAAATTACAGTAATTGAATATGGGGGAGCAAGATATCCTCAAGCAGTAGATGTTTCTCCATTAAGAAGAATTAATTTAGTTTTAAGATGGATGATGCAGGGAGCATCAGATAAAGCATTCAACAAGAAGAAAACTCTTACAGAAGCTATTGCAGACGAAATTGTTTTAGCATATGAAGGAAATGGAGAAAGTTTTGCAATGAGAAAGAAAAATGAAAGTGAAAAGCAGGCAGACGCTGCTAGATAAAAGTTTTAGTGCGGAAGATTTTTAAAGCATTTTTTATTTTGATAATTATTCAATTTAATATTTAATGTATTAGGTTCTAACTATATAACATGGCAGAAAAAGAAACACAAACACAGAAAATACAGAGGCTTAGCAGCAGCCAGAAACAAATTAGGAACATAGCTACAAGCGCGCACATTCACCACGGAAAAACTGCACTTACAGATAATCTTTTGGCGGCTTCAGGATACATGGCTGCAAAGAATGCAGGAAGTTTAGATGAGGGTATGGCAACATGGCAACATGCTGATGAGCAGGAAAGATTAATGACAGTAGATTCTGCAAATGTCTCGATGGTTCATGATTTCCACGGCGAAGAATATTTAATTAATTTAATTGATACTCCAGGCCACGTTGACTTTGGCGGAAATGTTACAAGAGCTATGAGAGCTATCGACGGAACAATCGTTCTTGTATGCGCTGTTGAAGGAATAATGCCTCAGACAGAAACTGTAATTAAGCAAGCATTAAGAGAAAGAGTAAGACCTGTTTTATTCATCAATAAAGTTGACAGATTAATCAAGGAAATGAAATTAACTCCAGAAGGAATGCAGCAAAGATTCATAAAAATAATTCAGCAATTCAATGATTTAATTGCTAAAATAGCAGAGGGAGAATTCAAAGAAAAATGGCTTGTAAATATTAATGATGGAAGTGTTGCATTTGGAAGTGCAAGAGAAAACTGGGCTTTATCTATTCCTTTCATGAAAAAGAAAAATGTAAGTTTCAAAGATATCTTTACACTTTATGAAATGGATGAGGAACATAAAAAAGAATGGGTATGGAAAAATGCTCCTCTTTATGAAGTTCTTTTAGATATGGCTGTAAAGCACCTTCCTAATCCTCTTGAAGCACAGCAATATAGAATCCCAAAAATCTGGCATGGAGATTTAGAAAGTGATTTCGGAAAAGGATTAATGAAATGTGACCCAAATGCAAAAATTGCTTTTGTTATTACAAGAATTGTTGTTGATCCTCGTTCTGGAAAAGAAATTTCTGCTGGAAGATTATTCTCTGGAACTTTGAAAAACGGAATGGAAGTTTATCTTAATCTTGCAAAGAAAAAACAAAAAGTTCAGCAAATACTTATTTACAACGGAATAAAACCAGAACAGGTACCAGAACTTGGACCGGGAAATGTTCTTGCTATTTCAGGAGTTACAGGAGAGGCAGGAGAAACTGTTACACTTGAACCAGAAACTCCATTTGAAGAATTAAAACATATTTTTGAACCTGTTGTTACAAAATCTATTGAAGTAAAGAAAATGATGGACTTGCCTAAGCTTGTTGAAATATTAAAGCAAGTTGGGAAAGAAGATCCTTCTGTTAAGGTTGAAATTAATGAACAGACAGGAGAAAGTTTAATCTCTGGAATGGGAGAATTACATTTAGAAATTATAGAAAATAGAATCAAGACAGAAAAAGGACTTGATGTAAAAACATCTGCACCTATTGTTGTTTACAGAGAAACAGTTAATAAGGAATCTCCTGCAATGGAAGGACGTTCCCCAAATAAACACAATGGTTTTTTCATATCTGTTGAACCATTAGAAAATGATATTTACGAAGCAATCAAGAGCGGAGAAATCCCAGAAGGAAGAGTCAAGAAAAAGAGCCAGGAACTTGCAGGAACACTTTCTAAGTTTGGATGGGATGGAGAAACAATAAGAAGCGTAAGAGATGTTTACAAAGGAAATATGTTCTTTGATAATACAAAAGGAGAAGTTCATATCGGAGAAGTAATTGAGATGGTTTTAGACGCTTTTGAAATGATGATGGACAGAGGACCATTAGCAAGAGAACCTTGTACAAAAATGAAAGTTTCTTTAATGGACATAAAACTTCACGAAGATGCAATCCACAGAGGGCCTGCACAAGTTTATCCTGCTGTAAGAGAATCAATTACAGAAGCAATGAAAAAAGCAGATGCTTGCTTGTTAGAACCAGTTCAGATACATCTTATTGAAGTCCCAGACAGATTCCTTCCATCAATTACAAGATTAGTTGGAGGCAAGAGAGGACAATTGCTAGAAGTAAAACAAGAAGAAGCAGAAACACAAGTCAGGGCAAAGATTCCAGTTGGTGAAATGATTGGATGGAGCAATGATTTAAGAAGTGCTACAGAAGGAAGAGGAACATCTTCATTATCTGACCAGTTATTCGAAAAACTTCCTAATTCCTTGACAAGTGATGTTATTAGAAAAATCAGAGACAGAAAAGGACTTGCAGAAAATCAGTAAAATGACATTAACAAAATTATTCTTGATAGAAGAAAAGATTATTGATGGGAAGAAATTTTTCAAAAGAATGAGTTCTGATTCAGACCAAATTATACCAATTATAGATATTGATGTCTTGACAGAATGTCCTGCTCTTGTCAGCGAATATGAAAGAGATAAGGGTTTTTACAAGCATCACATCGTGAAAGATATCAATTTTAATGCAAATGCGCTCTTGTTGGGTAAAGAACATATTTCTTCTTCAGATTACAAATTGTATTATGCTGCATCCTACTGCAAGGTTAAAGGATTGAAAGATTAGTTGTTTCTTAAAAGTAGTTACAAATAGAAATATTTATAAATATGGATTTTATAGGGAATTGTATGATAAATTTACAACCATTAAAAATTTTAGCAAGGATAACTAGAAAAGACAGTATTAACTATCTTGATTTAAGCACCCATAAAAAAATTGACAGCAAAGATGTAGATATACTTCCAGGTTCAATGCAAATTGTATTTAACAAAAACAAGCCAGAAATATTAGTTAATGTTTCAAACGGAGCAAATGCTTTCTTGCTTGAGAAACAAGTCTCTTATGATATTTATAATCCTGTTTACAAAGTACTATATTGCAGAATAAAAAATTAAAATTCCATTTCTATTCTTAATTCAACTAGACAAAGGATAAATTTGCTTATCTGCATAAAATGTCTTCTAATGCTTTGTGCACTTTTATTCTTTGATTCTTTCCATGCAAAATGATCATGATAAATTTTGAAATCATTTTCACCAAATTGAATTGCAGTTTCTTTGTTGAATTTATAGAATAATTTGTAATATAAATTAAAATGTTCTCTGACTGTTTTTGCAAAAGAAACAACTTCTTCAACTTTTTGTTTTGTTGAAGCAAGATGAGTCCCAACATATTTGAATTCGTCTCCAAGCAATTCTATAAGGAATAATGTAGCAAACATTGCCTGTTTATTTTTTTGAAATGTTGAATCATTTATTTTATTATTTATCCTGCAACAATAATCCACAAATCTATCTACGCTTCTATCTAATGTGTGTATCTCCTTGCAGAGATTTATATCTCCAATCTTATTATTCTCAATTTTATTGATTATATTTTCAAATAATTCGTCGATTAAAAGGAATATTCTTCTTAATGAATTATCAAATTCTTTTGCAGAAAGTTCTCCCATTTCTTTTATGATGCAATAATCTTTTCCATGTTCAATAACTTCTATTCCAACAAATCTGCTTACAAGCTCGTAAATCATATCAATAACGGGAACAAATCTTCTTTTCTCCCCCATTTTTTCATAAGCAAGCTGAGTAGTATAAAAATCAAATGCTCCTTCCTGATTCTTCTTTGTGGGGTTATAAATAATTTTTATTTCTTCATATCCCTCTCTATAAGCAGACTGGAAAAATCTCCATACCATAGGTATGCTTAATCCAGAAATGTCAATTGTGGTAGAGCGAGATTCTGCTTTTTGTTTTCCATTAACTACAATAGTCCCATTATTTTCAGATACATCAACTTCATCACCCGCATTTAAATTAAGTTTCTTGGTCCATTCATGGGGCAAAGTCAAAGTCATGGTGTTATGCCCTTGCTTGATTATTCTTCGTTTCATATTTTTATATATCCAATAATATATTTAAAGGTTGCGATATATTGAGAATATACTCAATATAGTAAGATATATTCTATTACTAGTATAGTGGCGTTATACTCTATATGGGAAAATATTGACAGGAGATAAAATAAAAATTGAATATATTTATTTATGCCTGCAATAAGCGAGATAAATACAGATTATGAAGAGAAATTTTTAAAATTTCTAAACAGGGGAAAAATTCCACAAGATTTTGAAAGACAACTTATAAAAGATCATTCTGACAGAGTTAAAGCAATTCTTGAAGGAAAAAATCCTCCGCCTTATGAAGTAGAAATACAACCATATTCTATATGCAATTTAAAATGTTCACATTGTTTTGGAAAAAACGAAAAAAAGCTTCCAAATTATATAGACGAAAAAGGTATGGAAGAGATTGCTCGGAAGATAGATGAATTCAAGGAAGATGGCTTTAAAATAGAAGTAGCAAAATTTTGCGGGACAACAGGAGAGCCGTTAATGAACAGAGCGATAATTAGAGGGATAGAATTATTCAAGAAACAGGGGCAAAAAATTATTGTTTTTACGAATGGATTAATGCTTGACAAAAAAGCAAACGGCAAGACTTACGGAGATTATATTCTTGAAGCAGACAAATTAAACTTAAGTCTCGACGCTGGTTCTGAAGAAACTTTTTTCTCTCTCAAGGGAAGAGAAGGATTCAACAGAATAGTAAAAAGTTTGGATTATTTAGTAAATGAAAGATTAAACACAGGGAGCAAATTAAAAATTTCAGTAAGTTATGTAATTGGAGAAAAAAATTATCATGATATTATAAATGCAACAAGAATAATAAAAAAAACAGGAGCAGATGAAATTTCTTTTAGAATTGATTTTATGAATCCAAAAAATATTGAAAAATTATCTAGCTCTATCCTGACAGATTTGGAAGAAGCAATGAAATATAAAGACGACACATTTGTTGTCAATTCAGTATATTCTAAAGATGAAATTTCCGGGAAAAAATCAGATGCATTTATTTCAAAAGGAAGAAGGTGTTTTAACAGATATTTCTGGGCATGTATTGGACCAGACTGCAATCTTTATGCATGCGGGCACAGAACTCATGGAGGAGTAAAATCTTACGGAAGCATTCTCAATAATTCATTTAAAGATTTGTGGAATAGCGACGGAAGATTAGCATCTGTAAAAAATCTTCCTGACTTAGATTGCAAAGTTTGTTCTCCATCTTCATTGAGAAGAAATGACTTTATGACCTTTTTAGACAAAACCTGCAAAGAAGAGGGATATGAAAAAGTTTGCAAAATGATTAATATTTAGAATATTGAAAATATATTTCATATTGAAAAGAGATATATAAATTAAAAAATTAAAATAATTATGGGAGACGGATTAACAATAACCAAATTAGAAAAAAATTTAATTGGTGCTTCTTATGAAGAATACTTCGACAGAAATACTGGCGAGAGAGATTGCATCAGTGGGAAATTTGACAAGAAAGAATATTTCGAGGGAATTAAAAAATTTAATAATGCAGGTAAATGTGAAATCGAGGGAATTAATGGGACAAAAATGATTATATGCAGACTTCCAGGAAAAGATTTAATTTCAATTACATTATCTTCAGGAAATATTTCAGTTAATCAGACAGTAAGTTCAAAAGAATTATCTTTGGAATAAAACCAAAAGGTTTTTAAATATAAATTTTTTAAGATAATTATCTAAAATTCTGCAAAGAATTTTTACATATTAACATGGCAAAAGAAAAACCAAATATGAATGTAGTGTTTGTAGGGCATGTAGATGCTGGAAAATCTACTACAGTTGGTAGAATTCTTTTCGATTCTGGAGTAGTTTCAGAACAAGAAATGAAAAAGCTTAGAGAAGAAGCTGAAAAACATGGAAAGGCTGGTTTTGAATTTGCTTATGTTATGGATAAGATTAAAGAAGAAAGAGAAAGAGGAGTTACTATTGATCTTGCTTACAAAAAGATTATGACTCAAAAATTCCAAGTTACAATCATTGATGCACCAGGTCACAGAGACTTTGTTAAGAACATGATTACTGGAGCTTCACAAGCTGATGCTGCTTTCCTTGTGGTTGCTGCTACAAGTGGAGTTGAACCCCAAACAAAAGAACACTTATGGCTTTTGAGAACTATGGGAGTAAAAAATATTGCTATTGCAATTAATAAAATGGATGCAGTTAATTATGAAGAAGCTAAATTTAACAAAGTAAAAGAAGATGTTTCTGCTCTATTAAAAACAGTTGGGGTTAATGTTGAAAAAACAACTTTTGTTGCATGTTCTGGATTAAAAGGAGATAATGTTGCAAAGAAATCTGCAAATATGGCTTGGTATAAAGGACCAACAATTGTAGAACAAATGGATTTATTCCCCCAACCAGAATTACCAACTAATCTTCCAATGAGAATGCCTATTCAAGATGTTTATGAAATAACAGGTATTGGAACTGTTCCAGTAGGAAAAATTGAAACAGGAATTATGAAAGTTGGACAAAAGGTTATTGTATTGCCAGGAAGAACTGGAAAAGGAGTTCCTGGAGAAATTAAGACAATAGAAATGCATCATGAAGCAATGCCAGAAGCATTAGCTGGGGATAATGTTGGAGTTAATGTAAGAGGAGCAGGAAAGAAAGACATGGCAAGAGGAGATGTTATCTGCGACGCTACTAAACCAATTCCAGTAGTAGAAGAATTTATAGGAATAATCACAGTAATAAATCACCCAACTGTATTAGCTAAAGGATATACACCAGTATTCCATGTTCATACAGCACAGGTACCTTGTCAATTTGTTGAGTTAATTGCTAAGATTAATCCAGCAACAATGGAAGTACTTCAAGCAAGTCCAGATTTCCTTAAGAATGGAGAAACTGCTAAAGTAAGAATCAAACCACAAGGAAACTTATGTCTTGAAACACAGAAAGATAATCCATACATGTCAAAATTCGCAGTAAGAGATGCAGGACAGACTGTTGCTGCAGGACTTTGCATGGAAATTACTAAACAAAAAGCTTAAGCTTTTTGTATTGTTCTTTTTTAAATTTTAAATTTAATAAAAAATGATTGACAAATATTCAAACCACTTCAGAGAAATGCATCAGAGAATTTACGTTGACGGAGAATCCCCCTTAGAAGTTGTAAATGAGTATAGACTTTTTTTTGAAAAAGAAGGAATTCATAGCAACTTGGGAATTGTATCTTATTTAGAGGAATATGCCTCAAAGAAAAATTAATTATTATATTAATTTAAATAAAAACTTTTAAACTCAAATCTTATTGTCTTCTCATGGAAAAAGAGAATAAAAAAGAGTACAAATTTCTTGTTTCAATAAAAGGAAAAAATATTGATTTTGAAGTTCCAGTAAATTCTATGGAAGATTTAGAAAGAACATATGAGATATTGGAAGTCTTAAGGAAAAAAATATGATACTCAGAAAAGAGATGAGCAAACTTGAAATTGAGAAGGCGTTAAATGGACAGGGAGATTATGTGCAGATTGATAATCTTACAAGATTCCTAAAAGAAAATCTTCCAATGGATATGAAAAAGTTTCTTTATGCTAGATTAATTGAAGTATATCAAAGAAGAAATATGTTTGCCGACGCTGCAGAAATATGCAACAGATTAATTGAAATTTCCATGACTCCTGCAGACAGAATAACTTGTTCTGTGAAAGAAGTTGAATTTCTTATTAAAGCAGGATTTTTTGACAAGGCAGATTTAGTAATGAGAAGGATTGTTGGAGATTCAAATGCAAGAGAAGGACAAAGAATAGAATCTTTGGTAAAAGGATATTATCAGAATCAGGCACAAATTTATGAAAAAGAAAAAAGAAGAAATAATGCAATAAAAACTTATGAAAAAATTCTTACACTAAATATTTCTAATTTAGAAAGAGGGGATGTAGAGAAAAAACTTCTTGAACTTTACAAAGAACTGGGAATAATGGATAAGTTTATGGTTTTGAGAAAGAAATTTGAAAAGTAAGAAGATGATAAAGAAATCTATAGATAATAAAGTTTTAGCGGCATTGGGTATAATGGCTAACGGAAGAAGAGATGAAGGAATTAATTATTTAGAGTTTGTAAAAGCAAATATTATGAATGGGGCTTTAGATTTAATAGAGAGGGGTTATGCAGAAAAAGTTAAAATAAAAGAAGAAGATTCTAATTACAGATTAACTGATAAAGGAAAAAAATATTTAGAAAAAATTCTTAAATATGCTTCTAAGATAAATAAAACAAGTCAATAAATTTAAAAACCTGTTTTCTATCATATTATCAGTTGAAATATCTATTAGTTTAGAGATTAAATCACATTCACAATCACTTTCCTATTTATTTTGAGGAAAACGTACGAGAAGAGGTTTTCATAAAACTGAGATATTTCTAGAAATCATAGATTTCAAAAAAATTAAACAAAATAAAAACAAAAAATGGCAAAAATAAGTCCGGTATCAATAAAATATATGATACATGCGAATTTTTCAGCAGAGGGCGCTTTAGAAAAGCCTGATGTAATCGGAGCTATATTCGGACAAACAGAAGGACTTTTAGGAGCTGAACTTGAAATGAGAGAGCTTCAGAAAGAAGGAAAAATAGGCAGAATAGAAGTTGAATTGCATAAAGAAGGAAAAAATACTGTTGGAGCTATAAAGATTCCAACTGCTTTGGACCAGTCTGAAACAACTTTGATTGCTGCTGCTATTGAGACAATAGAAAGAATAGGGCCTTGTGACTCGCAAATTTCAGTTGAAAGAATTGAAGATGTAAGAGGAAGCAAGAGAGATTATATTGTTGAGAGAGCAAAGAAACTTATGCAGGAAATTCACGGAACAACAGATTCTAGAGAAATTTCAACAGAAATCAAAGATTCTGCAAGAATTGCTGGAATAAAAGAACATGGAAATAACAAGCTTCCATGCGGAGATATTTCAGGAAGAGAATTGATTGTTGTTGAAGGAAGAGCAGATGTTGTTAATTTGTTAAGAAATGGTGTGAATAATGTTATTGGAATGAATGGAACAAAACTTCCTGATGAGATAAGAGAATTAGGCAAAGAGAAAGAAATAACTTTGTTTGTAGATGGCGACAGAGGCGGGAGATTAATTGCCCAAAATGTTGTTGAAAACGCAAATGTAAAATATATCGCCAGTGCTCCAGACGGAAAAGAAGTTGAAGAGCTTACTGGAAAAGAGATCTTGATGAACCTAAGAAAGAAAGTTCCGGCAAGGGAGTTTCTTTCTGGGTCTCGGGACTCAAATAGCAGACAGGAATTTAGAAGTGAAAGAGTTGAAAGAAAAGAAGAGGAATTTGAACTGACTAATGATATGAAAGAAAAATTAAAAAAAATCTCAAAAGAGATTGAAGGAAGCGGAAAATCAATCATTCTTGACAGTTCATTAAGAGAAATAAAGTCAGTTTCTGTAAAAGTTCTTTCAGGAACATTGCAAAGATTTAGAGAAAAAGTAACAGCAATTGTAATTGATGGAACAGCAACAATACATATAATCAGTTCTGCAGAAGAAAAAGGATGCAAAATAATTGTAGCAAAGAACTTTGCAACAACAGATACAAGCATCAAATTAATGAGTCTGTAAATCTTACAAAAAACACCCGAAAAAACTTCTTTTTGAGGTACTAAAAAATTAACAAATTATTCAGATAAAGGGAATTTATGGTTACTAAATAATTTCTTTTTTGAAGCTTTAATTTGTCGACGATAAAATTGATTTTTTCAGAAAAAATAGATAATATCCCCAGATGTAAGTAACATTTAGTACTATATAGGAAACCTACATTTGTTGTCACCATAAAGTTTATAAACAATTTCCAGCTTTGTAATTTTACAGAAAACAAAGCTTTTCTGCAATTAAATAAGATGAAAAAAACAAAAATGAATAAGAACATTTTGGTTTCAGTTTTGTTAATCGCAAGTGTTTTGTTATTGACAGCTGTAGCTAGTGCTGCTACAACAAATCTTAACATAGATGAAGTTAGGATTAATGGAATTAATGTAGACACTGTAACTGAAGGTATAGCTGTTACTGCTGGTGAAACTATAACTGTTAAAGTTATATTCACAGTAGCAACTTCTGGTCTTGGATTTGATGAAAGTGCATCAGATGTTAAGATTAAAGTAACACTTGAAGGAAATGATGATGTAACTGCTGTTACTTCAAAATTCGATGTTGAAGAAGGAAAAACCTATTCTAAGGTTTTAACAATGAAAGTTCCTTCAAACTTTGATGATGATGATTACAGCTTTGACATGGATTTGAATATTGAAATTTCAAGTGATGACGATGAAGTTGAAGCAGATGAAGACTATTTAGATGTCTTAACTGTTCAAAGAACTCCATACGAAGTTGCTATCAAGTCAGTAATAACAAGCAATTCAATTGATGCTGGTAAAACAATGCCGGTTGAAGTTGTATTGAAAAACATTGGTTACAATGAAGTTAAGGATGTTTACGTAACAGTAAGTATCCCAGAACTTAACATCAAGAAATCAGCTTATCTTGGAGACATTGTTACAGAACCCTATGAAGATTCATGGTTCAGTGATGATGATGACGAGAACACTATTAGTGGAAGACTTACTTTAGAATTGCCTTACAGTGCTAAAGCTGGAATTTACACATTAGTAGTTGAAGTTGAAAATGATGATGTAACAAGTACTAGAACACAAGAAATAACAATAGCAAACAGCGTATCTGAAGTTGCTATCAAGTCTGGAAATGATTTGATATTGCTTAACCCTACAAACAACTTGGTTGTTTACACAGTTAAGTACAATGCAAATGAAGCTATCGTTGTTGTTCCTGCTGTTTCGAGCAAGACAGTTGCAATAGACACTACTGCAGACACTGAAGTATCAGTTTATGCTGGAGCAACTCTATTAAGCACTGTTAAGTACACTGCTACAAGCGAATCAGCAACTGAATTAGAATTAACAAACCCAGTATTCGTACTGACAGTTATACTAGCAATAGTATTCCTTGTTTTGTTAGTTGTATTAGTTGTATTGATAACAAAGAAACCACAAAAAGCTGAAGAATTCGGCGAAAGTTATTACTAAGGTTTTTTAATTTTATTTTTTATTTTTCTTTTTTTTATTTTTTTATTTTACCTGTTATTGGAAATTATGCAAATATTTTTAAATAGAGATTTCTCTAAAAGCGCATGGTAATAATAGGAAGAATTGAACGGGCAAGACAAATCAAAGAAATGAGTAAGTATAAGAACAAGATAGAAAAGGCAGACACAGAAACATTAAATGAGGAAATAAATGAGTTAAAACCAAGAAAATTCGTAGATTATTTTGACCAAGAAAGAATGGGAAAATTCTGTTATGCTAAATATGTTCTTGATAAAAGATTAGGATAAACCCAAATTTTTTAGAGATTAAACTCTCAATCCAACTATCTTGCTGACTCCGTCATGCATGCTTATTCCGTAAAGATTTGTTGAATTTGCAATTATTTCATCATTGTGTGTTATTACAATGTATTGCCCTTTCTGCATATATCTCTTTAGAAGCTCTGCAAGACGCTCGGAATTTCTCTTGTCAAGAGCAGCATCTATTTCATCAAAGATATAGAAATAATACGGCTTAAGCTCCTGTATTGCAAAAATTAAGGATAAAGCAACAAGAGTCTGCTCTCCTCCTGAAAGAGATTTGACATCAAAATATTTTCCATGTCCTGTTTTAACAATAATATTAACTCCGCCATTAAACGGCTCTTTCTTATCTTCCAAGTCCAAAAATACCTGCCCTTTTGTGCTTAATTGAGAAAAGTTCTTTGAGAACAAATCATTAATAGAAGTTAAAGTTTGAATGAATGTTTTCTTTTTCTTTACATCAATTTCGTGGATGATTTTCAATATTCCTTCTTTTTCTTTTGAAATAATATCTGTTTTTTCCTTAATTATATCATATTCCTTTTTTATTGAATCATAAACTTCAAGAGAACGAAGATTTACAGAACCAATCTGCGAAAGAATTTCCTGCGTTCTAGCCAATTTCTCGGAAAGAAAAACCTTGTTAGCTTTTATTATTTCAACATCAGGGAAGCCAAGCATTTCTGTTTCGAGGTTTTCAATTTCTGCGTTTATTCTTGCAATATCAATTTTTAATAAGTTCATTTCTTGCTCAAGATTGTAAGCAGTATTTTGTTTTTTTGAAATTTCAATCTCACAATCTCTGATCTTTCTCTGGAGAGAATCTCTTTCAGCAATCATATTCTGGAATTTTTTAACAAGCTCTTCTTCCTGTTTTTTCTTTTTTTCCAAAAGTTCTTCCTTATCTTCTATTTTTTTCTTCATATCATCAAGTTCAGAATTCAAATCCTCTTCTTCTCTTAACAACTGCTTGAGTGAAATTTTTGAACGCTCAAGCTCCCTTGTCTTAAATGAAATTTCTGAATCAAGGTTGTCTTTATTTCTTAAAGAAATCTCCTGCATTTCTATTCTAGTAGTTTCATACCTATGTTCTATGTTTGAATTTTCATCAAATAAAGTTTCAAGATTTTTCTCTCTCTTTGAAAGTTCAGAAAGTTCTCCCTTCAAATAATCAATTTTTTCCTGCAGAGATTTAATTTGATTCTGTTTTTCATGAATGTTTGAAAGTTTTATCAAATCAGAACTCCCTTTTGATATCTCAAGATTAATTTGTTCTATTTCCTGATTGAGAACATTTTTTTTGTTATATATTTCTTTAAGTTCTTTATCCGAGTTATTTATTTCTTTTTCAAGAGACTCTATCTTTTGATGAATTTCCTTGTGCATCGTATCAATATGTTCCCTTGTTATTCTACTCTTGCACATAGGGCAGATATCCATTTTTGAAATTTTTTCAACTAATTTTCTTTGCTTGTCTATTTCATATTCATTTGCTGCAGAAATTTTTTCAAGAGCCATTTCACGCTTATTCAAATTTTCCAAAAGTTCTTTTTTTTCTGTAACTGAAGATTTCATCTGGCTTATTTTTTCAGAATTTATTTTAGCATCAAAAAGTTCCTGCGATATTGATTTAATTTGTTTTAATAAAAATTCAGATTCATTTGTATAAGAAGCCAGAGTATTTTTTTTATCCTGAATTCTTTCTTTAAGAGATTTCAATTCTGATTTTAATGTATAGAATTTTTTTCTCTGTTCCTCAAGTTTTTCAAGCTCTTGTTTTTTTGCATCAATATCTTTTTGATTTTTTGCAGAAGACAAAGGTTTTTGCAGTTCTTTTATGCTTAATTCGTTGTCTCTAACAGATTGCTGAAGTTCCTGTTTTTCTTTAACTACAGAAGAAATTTTATTTTCAAAATTTTCTGTTCTAACATTCATTCCAGCAAGCTCTGCTCTTATATTTGCTATTTCGTGATTCAATCTTTCCTGTTCAAGCCCTGTTGATTTTTGTATTGTGGAATTAATATTAGAAATTTTTGATTCAAGATGCTCTATCTCTGCTCTCAAATCAGAAATTAGTTTTCTTTCTTTTTCTATCTCTTTATTCTTGGAAGAAATTTTTATAGTAACTTCCTCTGAAGATTTTTTTTTCTGTCTTATATCTCCATAAATAATGCTGGCTTTGAATTTTTTTACATCTGCTTCAAGTCTTTTAAACTTCAAAGCTTGCTGTCTTTCTTTTTCGAGATTATTCAGATAAATTGTTCTTTCTCTTAAGATTGCAAGAACCTCTTTTAATTTCTCTTCTGTTTTTTCTAATTCATTAAGAGATTTTTCTTTTCTCATCTCATAGACAGAAATTCCCGAAACTTCTTCTATTACCTTTCTTCTTTCATCTGGCTGCATTCTAACAAAGTTTTGAATTTCACCCTGAAGAACAATATTAAATCCATTAGGGTCTATTCCTCCTTGGGCTAAAAGAGAAAGAACTTCCTGTCTTGTTTGTACTTCATCATTTATTTTGTAAATGCTTTGTCCATTTCTTCTTACAATTCTTTTAATGGAAATTTCATTTTTATCTATAGAAAAAACTCTGTCTGAATTATCAAGAACCATCTCAACAATTGCTTCTTTGGAAGGAGCTGCTATTTTATTTCCCTGAAAAATAAGATTTCCTGCCTTTGCTGCTCTTAATGATTTTATGCTTAATCTACCAAGAACAAAACACAGCGCATCAGAGACATTGCTTTTACCGCTTCCATTCGCACCAACAATTACATTTATTCCTGGAGCAAGAGGGATTTCAGTTTTTCTTACAAAACTTTTGAATCCATGCATAATTAATTTTTTTATATGAAGCATTTAACAACCTCTAGTCTATAAGAAAGAAGATTTTTGGGTTTTTAAGTATTAATAGCCAAAAGTTTATAACCCCTTTTTAGTTACAAAAATAATGATAAAGGAAAAATTATTATTCGCGGGGGTATTATCTGTATTTTTAAATCCACTAAAAGTTAATAGTCTTGATTTAAATAAGAAAGATGAGGTTTCAGTAATTGTGCAGGCGGGCGGGAATTTTAATGGAATGCCTAAAAAAAATATTAGTTCTCTAATCACTGAAAATGCAGGTGAAGGAAAATTACAAATAAAATTAAAAGACTTTGATGTAGAAGCAGGATATTCAAATAAAAAAGGAAGGACAACAGAAACAGAAAATTTTGGGGAATATGGATATTTTTTAGATTCTGAAAAAGATGAAAGGATAGGATTTGGAAAAATAAAATATAAACCAGAAAAATTAGAAGAGATAAAGTTTAATCTTGAGACAGAAATAAATGGGGGAGTAGAAAATATAAAAGATAATACTGTTTTGCCGAAATATTCCATCAGCAATAAAGATTTCTTGGAAATTAAAAATTCTCTTTCAACAAAGATTCCAATAAAAAAATTTAATTTGGGATTAGATGGAAAAATTAATTTTAGAATAGATTCACAAGAAAAAAATAAAAAAATGAATTTAAACTCATGGATGGATATATCTCCAAATATAAAACTTGGAAAAAACCATGAATTGTGGATGAATTTATTCGGAGGGATGATAAATCTATTTGGGATGAATAATGAAGAAGTTGGAGGACAGGGTGGAGGAGTTATTGGAATTGGTGGTGTTTATGACAATAGATATTGGGCTTTGTTTGGTGGATATGGGAATACAACAAAAAGAACATCCTATGAAAGTGTTGAACATTTAATTAATGCAGGAATTCTTATTGGGAAAGATAAATTTAGCTGTGAAGTCGGCGGCGAGATTTTATTCAAAGAAGAAACAGCAAATGAAAAAATTAAAACAAATGTTTTTACTCCTTATATAATAATAAATTATGGAACAGAAGGTAAACAAATTATTGAAGAATTAAAGCAAAGAGCAAGCAACAGATATTTTGATGGATTAATTAAAGAGGAAGAAAGTTATGATTCTGTAAGGAACAAACAATTTTGTTTTGGACTTAAGGGGAAGATTTCCCTATTACCAAGACAAGAAAGTAAAGTTTATGGGAATTATAATGGAGACTTAGTAAAAATAATAAATGATAACAGTATTGGATTAGAAGCATTCTTGTCAGTAAGCCCTACAAAATTTTTAAAAAAAGATAATAAGGGATTTTATCTTGATTTATTTGCAATTATGAGTTATCTCCATAGTGATGGAATAATTTATTCAGTTGATAACAAATTAATAGGAAGAGCAACACAAGACGTCTTAACGGGGAGAGGAATTATTGAATTAGGTTATGAATTCAAGAACAATAAAGATATCAACAAGATTTTTGGCGGGGTAGATGTTGAATTAAAAAAATATATTGGTGGGAACAAGTCCTTGCAGATTGTTCCAAAAATATTTTTGGGTTTTAATTATCCGTATTAATTATTCAAATAATCTCTTTTGATTATTTATTGCACAGGCATCTTTCCATGTGCTCCATGTTTTTCTAAAAATTCCTTTATCTTTATGACTTTGTGAATGTAATTGGAGAAACTTAGATGTTGAAGGATCTGAACAATAACCAGAGCCAATTTCACTGCCATATTGCTCTTTTAATTTATCCATTTCTTTTTCTCTTATGTGTTTTGCAAGAATTGAAGCTGCGGAAACTGCAATATAATTTTTATCTGCTTTATGTTCACAAATGATATCTAAGTTGGATAAATTATTTATTTTGGTTTTTAAGAAATCTTTCCATTTATCTATGCTTACAGAAGGACAATCTATTATAACTTTTATTTTTGAATACCCCTTATTTATTTTATTTATTACTTCAGCCATTTTTATAGCTTCAAGAGCGTTTAGATTTATTCCATTTTTGTTAGTTCCATCAATTTCTTCTGGATGTGCTAAAGTTATTTCAAAAGTTTCGGCTGATTCTTTTATTTTTTCAGCAAGAAATTCTCTTCTTTTTGGAGTTAATTGTTTTGAATCTTTTACTCCTAGTTTTCTAAATTCTTTCTCAGTTTTTTCATCAATCAAACATCCGGCCAGAACCATTGGCCCTATTACAGGCCCTCTTCCTGCATCATCTATCCCAAGGATTAACATAAGGAAGCTATATGCATAACGTTTATAAATTTAATTCTAATCCAATAAATATAGCGGGGTGGAGCAGCCTGGAGTGCTCGTCGGGCCCATATTAATCAAAATAAGGGAAACCCGAAGGTCGTGCGGTTCAAATCCCACCCCCGCTATTTTTTCTATGTGTGATTTGAACAAATCCCTACTCCTGACTTCGCTTGTTTATCCCTGTCCTTACCTCCGCAAAATCACTCGCCCCCGCATTTCTTTTTTATGTGATTGTTGATTATCCCATCTTTTTTTATGTGATTATTAATTCTCCCCTCCTTTTTTGTGTGATTGTTGATTATCCCCTCCTTTTTTGTGAGATTACTCTCCCCACCTACCTGTTTTAACTTGTTAGTGACATTAAAAGAAAGGTTTATTAATTCCAGAATTTAAAAAAGTGTATGGATAAAAAATATATTATAGCAACAAATGCAAAGAAGGAAAAAGTTTCTAAATTATTAGAAAAGATAGGCTATAAGAAAACTTTAGAAAGTAAGGGGTTAATCCCCCAATGTGGATATTCTATAAATTCGAAGAAATATTGGGAATTAATTGTGATAAAAGATATTAGAGAATATAATAAAAAAGTTAAAACAGTAATTGAATCAGAAGATTTTCATTTTTTGTATAATACCTCTATGATAGATATTCCTTCAAAAAAGAAAAATTGTCTTGAGCAGTTAAAAAAAGATTTTTTGGGAATTGAAAAAAAATTAAAACAACAGGGTTATCAAACAAAATTATATTAATTAATCCCTGAAAGAACTAAGAAAATATTTAAACTTATTTTTATTAATCTTATTATGAAAAAGAAAGTGATGAAAAGACGAAGTGCTGTAGTTGCAATTGCCCAGATAAAATATTTTGATACGGCTGAAAAGGATAATGTTGCAAAAATAAAAAAATATATCCGACTTGCAAAGAAAAAAAATGCAGATATAATATGTTTTTCGGAGACAAGTGTTTCTAAAAATAACTATTTAACTTTTAATCATAAACTGATAATGGAGATTAGAGAAGAATGCAAAAAAAATGCTATTTGGTGTATTGTTGATGATGAAATGAAAAAAGGGTTTAGAATTCATAATACTGCAATCCTGATTAATAGGGAAGGAAAGATATTTGGAGAGTATAGGAAAATAAATTTAATGGGAGAGGGATATGATTCCTCTGTGAAAGCGGGAAAAAGAATAAAGGTTTTCAAAACTGATTTTGCTAAGATAGGAATCGCAATCTGCTGGGATTTAACCTTTCCAAAATTGTTCAGGAAAATGAAAAAGAAAGGGGCAGAGATAATATTTTGCCCTACTTATTGGAAATATGAATCCCGTGCTCATCAATCAAGAAAATATGAAGAGAATAATAAAAAAAGAGAGATGCAAACTTTAAAGTCTTTGATTATGACTAGGGCATTTGAAAATCTTTTTTTTGTTGCTTTATGCAGTCCTGCAAAAGATCCAAATGAGATAGATTTAATTCCTTACTCGGTAATTTGTTCTCCCCATAAAGTCTTAAAAGAAATAAAAGAGAAAGAGGGATTAATAATTGCAGAAATAAATTTAGAAGAAATAAAACGATTGGAGAAACTTTACAAGGAAGCTGTTTAATAATAACAAGGTTTCTAATATCCCAAGAAAAGTTCTAAACCCTATCTACTTTCTTTTTTTAGAAAATCTAAAACTTTGCCAACTAATTCTTTCCTTTTATTTGGAAAAAAGTCAAAAGCAGGAATAGAATTAACTTCCAGAACAAGCCATTTTCTATTTTTTTTCAAGAGGTCAATCCCACAAACCTTTATCCCAAAGAATTTAATTATTTTATTAATTATAACTTTAAGTTCTTTATCAACTTTAAATTTTTTAAAATTTTCCGCACAGTTGCCTATTGTTTTCCATCGATTACTTTTCTTTAAAGCAGTCTGGACAATTTTATCTCCAATGACAGTAACTCGATAATTTTGAGATTTTATAAATTCTTGAGCGATTATAGGCAATCTTTCAGAACCTTTTTTCCAGAAGTGATTAATTATTTTTTCTGCTTCCCGCAAATTCTCTGCTTTTTCAACATATTCTGCCATTGTTCCTTCAACTCTTTTTAAAACGACTGGCCAGCAATTAAAATTTTTAAGTTCTTTTTTTGCAAGAGGAATGTTCGCGGAAAGAAGAATTGTTTTTGGTACAGGAATTTTATGCTTTTGACATTTTAAAAAAAACATCCATTTCTCTTCATCATAATAAAAATTTTTAGAAGAGTCTATGATTTTTTTCCCGTATTCTTCAATCATTTTTGTGATCTCTAAAGAGAAATTTTCTCCGCAATTATTATATAGAATTTTACATGGCTTAACTTTTTCTTGGAGGGTTTCTTTATCCCAATCATGAGAAGTATTAATCATTACTAAGTCTATATTTTTTTTCTTTGCGACTTCTAAAAAAGCTCTTTCATCTTCTCCCAAACCCCTCTCACTAAAAATATATCCAATAGTAATTTTTCCCATTTTACGTTTTTCTTAGGGCTTTCTTTTCAATATAGAAGAGGAATAATAATCCTGTTACAGAGATTATTCCAGTTAACAGAAATACAAGATGAAAACCAGTTAAATTAATAATTCCAAAATTAAGGCTTAAATGTTCTGCAATCCATCCGCCAACTCCTGCAGTTATTGCTGCTGCAAAACCTACTCCTGAAGAGTGAAGAGCATATTGAAAACCTCTTGCTCCTTTTTCAAGATGAGCAGTAAATAAACTTGACCAGGCAGGATAAGCTAATGCTGCACCAACACCATATGCAAATTCTATAATATAAAGATGAATTACTGAAGTTATCCACATATATGCAAATGGGACAATTGCAATAATTATTGTTCCGAGTTTAAGCATCCATAGTCTGTCCTTGGGATTAAATTTGTAGGAGAATACAATTTGAAGAATAGAATATGTAAAAAACCAAATCATACTTGCAAATCCTGCAGCAGATACACTACCATCTGCAAGTCCACCCTCTATGAAAATAGCAAGAATTGGAGTAATTAAACCAAATCCACCAAGGATAAAAATATCAGAAATAATTAATATTCCCAGGGTTTTATTCATCTTTAAATTCTTAAAGAAATTTTTCCCTTTTTTCTTCAGAATAGATTTATGATTCATTTTCTCCCTCTTTTATAATATAATAATAAACGGGTTTTTAAATTTATTTTTTAAAATAATCAAATTTAAATATGATTAAGAATAACTAATTTTATTACTATGCCCACGTCGCGCGAGGACACCAAGGTTTCCTTCGCTTAACCTTCCTTTTGGAATGGCTCGTGACATAATAATGCCCACGTCGCATAGTGGTATTGCAGCGGATTGCTATTAAAGTGATTTTCCCTTCGGGTTGAGAATCCACCTCGCTTCGGCGATCAAGGTTCGTCTTTCCCCGGACCGATTTCGGTCGACTTCGGGTTGAGAGACATTGCTTTTCCCTTCGGGTTGAGAAGCACGCAGCTCTTCGGAGCAGCAAATATCCGCGCCCTTCGGGGCTCGCAGGTTCGATTCCTGCCGTGGGCGTATCTCGAACCTTGGACAGGTACGATTCCCGAGCGATTTCGCGGAGGTAATATCAGGAATAAACAAGCGAAGTCGCGAGTTGCCGTGGACGTTTTTAAAAATATATTTCTAATCCGTTAAAAATATAAACTATTATTTAGAAAAAATAATATGGAAAATAAAAAATTAGAAGAATCAATAATTCAAGTGGGATTAAGAATTGCTAAGAGAGGAGAAGGAGCTTTATTTGTAATTGGAAGTTGTGAATACAAACCGCTTGTTAGCCAAAAAGTTCCGCCATTTGATATTATAAAAAATCCAAAATTATTAGAATCTCTTGCATTAATGGATGGTGCAGTTATAATAGATAATAAAGGGATTATGAAAGCTTATGGGGTTATGATTAAGTCTAGAAAAACTTTTAAGAATTTTGGAACAAGACATAGTGCAGGATTAAGTGCTTCAAGCATAAAGGGGAATATTGTTTTTGTAGTGTCAGAAGAAGACAGAAAAATAAGAATTTTAAAAGAAGGAAAGATGATAATGCAAATTGATGCTCTTGAAAAAAATGTTGAAAAGTCAGTTTCTTCTGCTGCGAAAATTCTTGAATCTATAGGAGCAGGAACAATCGGAGCAATCGGAACAGGAATATTAGCTCCTTCATTAGGTATTGCACTCCTTCCAGGAGTTATTTTATTTGGCTCTGCTTATTATCTGACTAGATATTTAATAAACAAAAAATAATTATTTCACAGAAACAAATTTATCTCTTCCTGTTTCTTTTGCATGGTATAACGCCCTGTCTACTCTATCTCTGAATTTTTTCTTTGTATCTTTTTCTTTATACTGCGTCACTCCTCCGCTGACTGTTAAAGAATATTTTTTAAGAAATTTATCAGATTTTACATTTTTTCTAAGTCTTAGTGCAAATTGTTTTGCTTTTTCCAAATCTGTTTCTGGAAGCAGAATCATAAATTCCTCTCCGCCAAATCTTGCAGCAATATCTGATTTTCTTATTGTTACATTAATAACTTTTGCTAATTTGTTAAGGATTTCATCGCCTTTTCCATGCCCGTAAGTGTCATTTATCTTTTTAAAAAAATCTATGTCTATCATAACAAGAGAGAGTTTCTGCTGTCCTCTTTTTGCTTTTTCCATTTCCATATCCAAAACTGTCTCAAAAAATTTATTATTATACAATCCTGTTTTCTCGTCATGAGTTGCAACATCATAAAGCATAGATACAGATTGATTTATAGATTCAAATAAATCATTTATCTTTTTTCTGAATCCAGGGTCTAATGCTGACAATTTTTTCTGTATTTTTTTGTCCATTAAAGTAGTAAGAAAAGGAATTATTTAAAAGTAATTATTTAGGTATCTCGCTAGTTTTCTTTTTTTGAATATAAGATTTATTTAAAACCGCCAGAGCCTGTTCTCTTTGTTCTGCATTTCCCATTCCCTTCCAATCAAGCAAGATAAAATCTATATCTTCTTCTGTTCCTGCAATTGCTTCCTGAATCATTTCTTCTGTAATCGGAAATGCATATTGGGAAATTATATGAGAAATTGCAATGTTGGAATTTAATTGAATTTTGTTGAAACTGGGGCAATAGTGGGGGCCTCCAATCCCTATTGCAACTTCATTGTAAGGGTTTTCCTTGAAATCTTCTATTATTTCTGCGATTGATTTTGCTACAACAAAAGCTGCTTTCCTATCTTTCCATTCTGTTTCTGTTGCTCCTATTTCGACAAATACACAAGGCTTGTTGATTAATGGGCCGTGATGTGTTGCTTCGAGAGTTAAATCATAATTAATAGGAAATTTTTCAAGATTCAATTTTAATTTTTCAAATAGTTGTTTTTGAAATAAGGCAGATGTTTTGCAAACTTTTCCTTCTTTCCCTCCAAACTTTGCTTCTCTCCAATTTCCAGGAGCATGAACTGAAAGAGTTTTACCTCCTTTTTCTGAAACATGCCTTGAAGCAAAAATTATGAAATCATATTGATTTATTTTTTCCAAATTAAGATTTTCTGTGTAAATCACTTCATTATCAACAAGATAAAAATGAAAGTTACCAAACTGGCTCATTTGTGTTGTGATATTTATTCCTGCCTTATCAAGCTTGCTTGCAACGATTAAATAATTTTTATACATCAATTTAAAATGAAAAGAAGGATTTTAAAATTTGTTGTGTTAGATAAAATTTTAGATATTTCTTTAATTTATTATTAATTCATATAATATTAAAAAATTAATCAGTTGGCCAATTTACTTCTCTGATTATCTTAAACGTATTTTTAGAATATTTTATTGGTTGATTTAATTTATGGTAATTAACATATTCAGTGATATACTCTTTTGGCCACTTTTTTGAAAAAGTATTTTCAAAATAATCTATCATTTTTGCACAATCCACTTTTGATGATGCGGGACAATTAGTCCAGATAACCCAAAGAAATTTGCCGTCAATTTCCTGAATATCAAAAGGGAATATTCTACATTCAAATGGCCTGTCATCATAAACAGTGCATTTTCCTGCAGAGTCAAGAAAAATACAAGAATTACCTTCTTTTGTTGTTAGTGCGGTTATATTCAATTTTTTGAGTTCTTGTGGAGATGCAAATGGGTTTTCATTATGACAACATCAACTTTTACAGGGGGTACAAAAGTCCAGCCAATTAAATTCTCCCATACAAAAAATAATAAATCCACCCCTTAATAAATTTATTGAAAATATAGATTAATCAATTTTACATATAATTAATTATAAAAACTCATTATGATAATAAAGATTATGCAACAAATATATCAATTACTTCTTGGAATTATTCTTTTATTGTTAGGAATCCCTATCGGGAACATTCTTGCTAAAATGACCAAAGAAGAATTAAAGCCCGGAAGAATTTGGTTTAAAACTATCCTTATCTTGAGTTCAATAGGTGCAATTATATTTCTTGTTTTGAAAAATGATGCTCTGCTTTTTATTTTATTGTTTATTGCTGTTGTTACTAGCCGAAGTTTAAAAAATAAAAAATAAGATATAAAAAAGATATAAGAAGAAAATTATTTCTTTTTCTTTTTCGTTGTTTTAGTTTTCTTTTTAGCCATTTCTAACACCTCTCATTTAATTAATCGAAAAAACTTTTTATAATTATCTTTTCATTTTAAAAAGACAAATTTAGGAAATTAGATAATTTTAAAATCAGATTTTTCTTTAATATTTTATGTTATATTTGATAGGATTAGGACTAAATGAAAAAGGAATTTCGCATGAGGGATTGGAAGCTTTGAAAAAATGCAAGAAAATTTATCTTGAAAATTATACTGTTAATTTTCCTTATTCTGTAAAAGAATTGGAAAAAATAATCAAGAAAAAAGTGATAAATGCAGATAGGAATCTTGTTGAAGGTGATTTTTTAATTAAAGGATCAAAAAAAGAAAATATTGGATTGTTGATTTACGGCAGTCCTTTAACTGCTACTACACATATTTCATTAATTCAAGGAGCAGAAGAATATGGAGTAAAATACAAAGTGATTTATGGAGCTTCTGTATTTGATGCGATTGCTGAAACAGGTTTGCAGATTTATAAGTTTGGAAAAATTGCGAGCATGCCCAAATGGGAAGAAAGCTACCACCCAACAAGCTTTATGGAAATTGTTAAGGACAATCAAAAAATAGATGCGCATAGTTTAATTTTAATTGATATTGGATTGGAGATTAAAGATGCAATTAAAGAATTGGAAGAATCATCCAAAGAAGAAAAAATAAGTTTTGATAAAATATTAATTTGTTCTGGTTTGGGAACAGGCAAGAAGGAAATAATTTATGGTGAAATAAAAAAATTAAAGAATGCTAAAATAAAGAAGCCCTATTGCATAATAATTCCAGGGAAGCTTCATTTTGTTGAGGAAGAAGTTTTGAAAAAATTTAATCTATAAATCTCACAGGGAATTTCTTTTTGAATTCATCCTGAACTTCTTTTTTATTAAAATATTCGCAGGATTTCATAATTTTAACATCTAAATATTTTCCTTCTGCGTCATTGCATCCGAAAAAAGCAAGGGGATATTCTCTGCAAACTTCAGGACGTCTTGGGTCTTCATGCACCTTGCATCCTTCTCCTTTTGCATAGAACGGACAAAAATCAGAATAAATAACCCATTCTTTTATGTTTCTGCATTGCAAGATAGAAGGTTTTTGAATTATAGAACCATCCTTTAAACAAATTTTGTCATTCAAAGAGATTAATTGTTTATATTCAATTATAGGGATTCCATTTTCTTCAAAAAGAGGCAAACTAAAAGAATTAAGTAAAATATTGTGTTTTTTAGCATTGCAGCAATTATCCTTGCATACTCCACAGTAATTAGTTAGCTTTTCCTGCTGCCATTCTCGTATTTTTGACTCAATAATCATGATGTTTTCATTAAAATAACCTTTAAAAATCTATTTATAAGGTAATTATTTAAAAATAATAAATCCTAACAAATAAGATGGAAACAATAGACGAAACAGAAAAGAAAATAATTGAGTTTTGGAAAGAGAATCAAATTTATGAAAAATCTGTGAAAAGGAATGCTAAGGGAAAAAAGTTTTACATGATGGACGGACCTCCTTATGCTACAGGACATATTCATATGGGGACTGCATTAAACAAGATTTTGAAAGATATCGCAATGCGTTCTCATAGATTGCAGGGATTTGATGTTTTTGATAGAGCAGGATATGACACGCACGGAGTTCCTATTGAATTCCAAATTGAAAAAGAAATTGGAAGCAAGAGCAAGCAGGATATTGAAAAATATGGAGTCAAAAATTTTATCGAGAAGTGCAAAGAATTTGCTACACGACATATAGGAGTTATGAATTCAGAATTTGAAAATTTGGGGGCTTGGATGAATTTTGACAATCCTTATTTAACATTAAATGATGATTATATTGAAACAATTTGGGATACGTTTAAAGTTGCAGACCAAAAAAAACTTCTTTATCTTGGAAAATATCCTGTGCATATCTGCCCGAGATGTGAGACAGCAGTTGCGTTTAATGAAATTGAATATGCAAAACAGGAAGATAATTCTATTTTTGTAAAGTTCCCGCTGATAGATAAAAAAAATACTTATTTGATAATCTGGACTACAACACCCTGGACATTGCCTGGGAATACAGGAGTAATGGCTAATCCAAATTTTATTTATCAGGAAATTGAACTCTCTTCTGGAGAAAAATGGATTCTTGCAAAAGAGCTTATTCCTGAAATTATGGCGATTCTTGAACTGGGATATAAAGTTGTTGATGAATTCAGCGGGAAGAAAATGGAAGGGTGGGAATATGAAAATCCTCTTGCAAAAAATATTAAGTTAAGAGCTAAAAATGCATACAAAGTTGTTTTATCGTCAAGATATGTAAATTTGGAAGACGGAACAGGGCTTGTTCATTGCGCTCCAGGACATGGTAAAGAAGATTATGAAGTTGGAAAAGAATATGGTTTGGATATGCCTTCTCCTGTTGGGTTAAATGGATTGCTGACAGAGGAAGCGGGAAAGTACAAAGGAAAAAAAGCAAGAGTTGTTGATGAAGAAATTATTCAGGATTTAGAAAAAGACAAGGCATTAGTTTACAAGATGAAATATTCTCATGACTATCCCTTATGCTGGAGATGCAAGACTCCGCTTTTAATGGTTGCACAACCCCAGTGGTTTTTGAAAATATCAGAGATTCAGAAAAAATTATTAGAAGAAAATGAAAAAGTTTACTGGAGTCCTTCATGGATGAAACTTAGGATGAAAGCTTGGCTTGAAGGAATTTCTGATTGGCCTGTTTCAAGAATGAGATACTGGGGAACACCATTGCCGATTTGGATGTGTGACAAATGCAATGAACAAATTGTTATTGGAAGCGTTAAAGAATTGAGAAAAGTTGCAAATCTTTCTGAGACAAAAAAAATCGGACTTCACAAGCCAGAAATTGATGAGATAATTTTCAAATGCAAATGCGGGGGAAAAATGAAAAGAGTTCCTGAAGTTCTTGATGTTTGGTTTGATTCTGGAGTTTCAAGCTGGGCAGCATTATCTAAAGAAGAATACAAAAAATTCTGGCCTGCTGATTTGAATATTGAAGGAAAAGACCAGGTAAGGGGCTGGTGGAATTCACAATTAATATTATCTGAAATTAGATGGGGGAGAAAACCAATGGATTCTATTATTGAACACGGAATGATTTTAGATTTAGGAAAGAAAAAAATGTCAAAATCCCTTGGAAATATAATCTCACCAAAAGATATTATTGAAAAATATTCCAGAGATTATTTAAGATATTATTTTGCAAAAACATCCAAGGGAGAAGATTTTGCATTTGATGAGTCTGAATTTAAAGATATTCAAAGCTTCTTTAGAGTTTTAGCTAATGTAAATAATTTTGTCGGACAATTGGACAGGAAAAAAGAAAAAATTAAAATTGAAGACGAGTGGATTTTGTCCAGATTAAATTCTATAGTCAAAGAAGCTACAGAACTGTATAATTCCTACAAATACCCCGAAGTTGTCCAGCTCATTGAAAAATTCCTTATTGAAGATGTTTCAAAGAGTTATATTAAAATTATCAGAGATAGAAGTGAAGAAGTTTATGAAACATTAAATGAAATAAGAATTGCAGTAATTAAATTATTAGCTCCGATAATGCCTTTTGCAACAGAAAAAATCTGGCAGGAATTAAAAGATAAAAAAATTGTTGGAGAAGAATCAATTCATTTATCAGACTGGCCAAAAATTAATAACAAAAAAATAGATGAAGGATTAGAAAAAAAGTTTGAAGATGTTTTGAAAATAATTGAAGTTGGATTAAGTGAAAGAGACAAAACAAAAATAGGATTAAAATGGCCTCTTGCAGAAGCAGAAATTTATTCTGCAAAAAAATTGGAAAAAGATTTTGAAGAAATTATTTTGAGGCAATTAAATGTCAAGAATATTAAATGGAAAATGGAAGACAAAACAATTTCTGTTGTACTTGATACAAACATCACAAAAGAACTTGAAGCAGAAGGATATGCACGGGAAATGTCGAGGGCTGTTCAGGCATTCAGAAAAGAGCTTGGATTAGTAAAAGAAGATGAAATTGAATTAAGCATCTTCTGCGACGAAGATTTGAAAGAAATGCTTGAAGAAAATAAGAATTTTATAACACAGAGAACAAATTCAATAAAGCTGGAAATTTCCTCTGAAAATGTTACAACTGTCAAGGAAAGATTTAAAAATAATACTGAGTTTAGAATTAAAGATAAGAGAGGAAAGATAGCAATTATTAAAAAATGATTACTGTCGAATGAAACAAATAATTTACTCTTTTATCATAACAATATTTAAAAAGAAAAAACCTCTAAAAAAAACATGATAGTTAAAGACGAATTTTTAAGCAGATTAAGAAAAATTTTTGATTTGAATCTTTATGAAGTTAAAGTATGGGCTGCTTTGCTGTCAAGAGGAACAAGCACTGCAGGAGAATTAAGCAATATTTCTGATGTGCCCCGAAGCAGAACTTATGATATATTAGAAAGCTTGGAGAAAAAAGGTTTTATTTTAATGAAACTTGGAAAGCCAATCAAATTTGTTGCACTTAAACCAGAAGAAGTTATTGAGAGAGTAAAGAAAAATCTTGTAAAAGAAGCAAAAGAAAAAACAGAAAGACTTGAAACAATGAAAGATGATGAAGTTCTTGGAGAATTAAATTCTTTATTCACCAAAGGAGTAAAGTTTGTTGAGCCATCTGATTTATCTGGAAGCATGAGAGGAAGACAGAACCTTTACAATCATTTAGATATGATGCTTAGAAGTGCAGAAAAATCAATTACAATTGTTACAACAAGAGAAGGGCTTAACAGAAAGTTTGAAGCTGTAATGCCTACCTTGGAAAAATGCAAGAAAAGAGGAGTGAAGATAAAAATTGCTGCTCCTGTTGATAGTAGCAATATAAAGATTGCAAAAGATTTCAAGAAGGTTGCAGAAGTTAAAGATATAGAGGGAAAGATGAAAGTAAGATTTGTTATTATTGACAGCAATCAATTAATGTTCATGCTTCTTGATGACGAGAAGTTCCATCCAAATTATGATGTAGGAATTTGGATTAATACAGAATTTTTTTCACAAGCATTAGAACAGATGTTTGAGATAATGTGGAATGAATTGAAATCTGTGAAGTGATTTTTATAATATTTCTTATACCTAAAGTTTAAAAAGAATAATTAAAGGTTAAATGGATGTCATTTGCAAAAAAATCATTAGCTAGTTTGTTGATAGTTGCTAGTTTGTCCGGATGCGGAGTTAAGAAAGAAGCACCAGCGAAGATAACAGATTTATACCAAGAAGAAGCACCTATTATTATTAAAGGGAGCAATGGAAAAGATATTAGAGCAAGACCTTATGAACTTAGTGATTTTAACAATAAGATAAGTATAGTGTATATTACTGATGACGGAGCACATGCATATTATTTTGACGGGAAGAATTACAAAGAATTATCTGAGAAAAATAATTTAAGAAGAAGATTCTAATTTAATATTATAAACAAAAAATAAAAATAAAATAAAGGAGTTCTTATAGTTTGAAATTAACTATAGCCAAGATTGCGCTGATTAATGTTGTTATTACTACAACCCATCCAGCGAAAACTGTAACTGCTAATGGGACGTATGGAACAGTCAATGTTCTTGCAGTCATTGCAAAACCTACTGCTAGTGATACCAATACACCTGTAAGCCATGCAACAACACCCATAACAGTATTGCTTCTTTTTGTCATTTTTTACCTCCTTTTTTGGTTTAAATCCCTATGATTAATCTAAGAAATAATAGTTTAAATAAATTTTGTTTTTTACATTTCTTCCAGCACTTCAATTCCCAAGAGATACAATGAATTTTTCAAAGTTGTTCTGAAAGAATCAACAAGCAAAAGCCTGAAAGATTCATTTTCAGAATTAATGACAGGACAGGAATGATAAAACTCATTAAATAATTGTGCAAGTTCAAAAGAATAATTTGCAATTAAACTTGGATTTAATGTTTCTTCGGATTTTACAACAATCTCGGGGAATTCTGAAATTTTTTTTACAAGATTATTTTCCGCAGAAGCAAGATTTTCTATTTTAATTTTTGATTTATTGAACTTGCCTGCTTTTTTTATGATTGAAGAAGCACGAGCATAACTATATTGAATGTAAGGGCCAGAATCTCCTTCAAAGTTCAATGCCTGTTCCCACGAAAAATGAACATCACCAGCAGGAGTTGTCTTTAATACAATATATTTAATAGCACCAACGCCAACTTTTTCAGCATCGCCTTTTGTTTTTCTTTTCTTTATTTCTTTTTCTGCTTTTTCAATTGTTTTTTGCAGAACGTCTTCCAGCAAAATAATGTCTCCTTTTCTTGTAGCCATTATCTCATTTCCGAATCTTATTGCTCCAAAAGGAAGATGGATTAATTTGTCGGAGAAGTTATATCCAAACATTGAAAGAATTTTGAACAATTTGTCGAAATGATCTTTTTGCCTGAAATCTGTTACGTAAATCATCCTGTCAAAATTATATTTTTTATAACGTTCAACTGCAGCGCCAATATCATATGTCATATAAGATGCTGTTTGATTTGAACGCAGAATAAATTTTTTCTGATTATCAACTTCAACATAAACTGCCCCATCTTTTTCTGATTTTGCAATTTTATTTAGAAGAGCATTTAGAATTATTTTTTTACCATGTTCTGAAAATTCACTTTGTCCGACAGTTTCATTGAAATTTATATTTAACATTTCATAGACTTTGTTAAATCCTTTTTCAGATGCTTTTCTTATATCATACCAGATTTTTTCTGTTTTTTTGTCTCCAAGTTCAAGAAGTTTTAATTTTTCTTTTGCCCGATTAGTCCATTCATTATCCTGAAATTCTTCCTCAACTCCCTCTGTGATATTTGATTTTTCCTTTGCACAAAATTTAACATAAAGTCTTAATAATTCTTGGACAGGATCTTTTTTCAGAGATTCCTTATCAAGCCAAAGTTCGTATGCAACAATTAATTTTCCAATATGCAAACCAATATCACCAAGATAATTTACTCCAATCGGATTATATCCAAGAAAATTATAAATTCTCATTAAAGAATCTCCAATGATTGTAGAACGAATATGTCCTATATGCATTGGTTTTCCTATGTTTGGAGCAGAGAAATCAATAACTATTTTTTTTCCTTTCCCTATTGGTGTCTTTCCAAAGTTTGCGTTGATTTTAATAATCTGTTCAGCAAAAATTTTCTTGTTTATAAAAAAATTGAGATATGGGCCCTTGTTTTCTATTTTTTCTATTTCTTTTGGAAGTTTTATCTTTTGAGCAAGATGTTCTGCAATTTTATCAGGAGCTTTTTTTTCTTTTTTGGACAAAATAAAACAAGGAAAAGAATAATCTCCCATTTCTGAAGAGGGGGGGATTTCAATCAGGTTTTCTATTTCTTCTTTCTTTAATTTAAGCTCTTTTTGAAGAATTTGGATAATTATCTCCTTCATTTATTAGATAAGAAAGATTTATTTTTATACTTATTGAAAAACAAGTTGTATGCAAAATTTTATAAAAGGGCAAACATTTTTTTGTTTATGGAAGAAGAAATAAAAGAAGAAGCAAAACCAACAGAAGAGACTTCTGAAGAAACAACAGAAGAACCTGTTGCTGAAAAAACAGAGGAAGAAATTCCTGCAGAGGATAGCGATTCTTCAGAAGATGAAGAAGAAATTGTATCCGAAGAGAACCAATAGTAAACTGTAACCTATTGGCATTTATTATTTTTTATTCAGGGTGAAAGGAGGGTGGGCTTTAGTTTTTTAGAAAAGATAGTTCTATTTGGTAAAATTTATAATCTGGCTTTATCTTTATGTAAAATGAAAGCTAATCAAAGATTACCATTCATTCGTCACAGGAGTGCCAAATGAAGACATCAGAAGAATTTCATTCAGAAGATGAAAAAGAATTTGTGAAAGATGCTGAAGCATATGCAAAAAAAGTGGGGTTAAAATTAAACCCAGACAAGCAGGCAATTGAAAGACTTTTAAAAGGATTTTTTAGAAATAAAAAAGAAAGGGGAGAATTATACTGCCCGTGCAGAGTTGTCAGCGGGGACAAAGAAAAAGATAAAGAAATAATCTGCCCTTGTGTTTTCCATAGAGGAGAAGTAGAACTTGAAGGAAATTGCAGATGTACATTATTTTTTGGAAAGAAAGGATAAGAAGATTTTTAAATCGATTTTTGTATGACAATTTATGGAGATAAAAAAAGATAATCTTGAAGACGCGTTGAATAAGAAAGATGAAGCAAAGCAAGAAGTCTCCAAGGAAATGGATAAACAAGGTATCTCTAAAGAGATGGAGATAGGATTTCACCAAGGAGCATTAAATACACTTCTTAATGAAAGAAATGAACTCTTCAAAATAATTCAGCAAGTTGAGCAGGTAATGAAAGCACATATGAAAAGACTTGAAGAATTGGGTATAAAAATCCAATTCAAGAAAGAAGAAGAAAAGAAATAATTTTAGGGTAAGCCTCAGGAGAGGATTGAACTCCCGACCTATTGATTACGAATCAATCGCTCTACCAACTGAGCTACTGAGGCGCGATAGTTAAAAAAGACAGATTCTAAAAGTTTTTATATAGTTTCTTTTTGATAATTATACATATGCGGGTGTGCCAGAAAGTAAAGTTTAACAACTTTACATTCGTTCGTCTCTAACGAGCCAAACGAGTGGTTCCCCCTCTGTTGTATGCGGGTGTGCCAGAGTGGTCAAATGGGCAGGACTTAAGATCCTGTGGCTTAGTGCCTACGAAGGTTCAAATCCTTTCACCCGCATTGCGAAGATACTTTATCAGTTTCTTTCGCTTAATTTTCCTTTTAGTAATTATTAAAATGAAAAGAAAAAAAGAGATTGTTTTATTGATTTTCCTAATAGTCCTGCTTATTGCTATAAACTATTCTTTTACAGATAATGCAATAAAAGAATTTTTAGATGAATCGAGAACAACAAAAGTTGAAAGAGTTATTGATGGAGATACAATTGTTGTGGAAAATAATACGCATGTTAGATTGCTTGGAATAAATACCCCTGAAAAAAAAGAAAAATATTATCAGGAAGCAAAGAATTTTTTGGAAATGGCGGTTCTTAATAAAACAATAAAATTAGAATACGGAAAAGACAAAACAGATAGATATGGAAGAGAACTTGCTTATGTCTTTGTAGGTAATGCAAATGTCAATAAAGAAATGGTTGATGAAGGTTATGCTAATTTTTATTTTCCTTCTGGGAAAGATAATTATTATAATGATTTTGTCAAGGCGTGGGAACATTGTTTGACTAATAACAAATATTTATGCGAGAAATCACTAGACAAATGTTCTGATTGCATTGAGTTAAAAGAATTAGATTATAATAATCAGGAAATTATTTTTTACAATAAATGTAATTTTGACTGCGATTTAACTGGATGGGATATTAAAGATGAGGGGAGAAAACATTTTATTTTTGAGAGACTTGTTCTTGGGAACAATAAAGAAATAAAAATAGTTGTTGGAAATGAAACAGATACCAATGAAATTTTATATTGGAAAAATGAAGATTATGTCTGGACTTCCACAGGCGACACATTATTTTTAAGAGATAAAGAGGGAAAATTAGTTTTGTGGGAGAGCTATTAATTAAGTAAAATTGAATAATCTTTCATACTCTTTATGATTCATCCAATCAAGAACAACTGCAATAAGTTCTATTTCATCCCGCCCAATAGAATATAAAAGTCTCCAATCTTTTCTTAGATTATAAATCCAAAGATTATCTATTTTATATTTCTGTTTTAATTCCTTCGGAATAAGATTCTTCTTTACATTTCTACCACAAAAAGAATTGTTGCATATATCTTTTATTGCCCCATTTATTTCCTTAAAAAGTCTCGGGTCTGATTTTTCTAATTCTTCAAAACTTTTCTTTAATTCAATTTCTATAAAATTTACTTTGCATTCCATCTTAATTCAGGTTTATTTTTAAATCTCTTAACAAATTCCGGATTCCAGATGTAAACTGCATAGCCTTCATTATCAAAGGCAATTTTTCCAATACCTTCAAGGTAACTAATTATGACTTGAAAAGTTTGCCACATTACTTTTCTTGGGAGTTTGTTCCATAACTCTGTTTTTTTATACTCCCCGCTATTATCATCAATAAATTTCTCTACCATCAAAACAGTCTGAAGTGTAGGAGACCTTTCTTCAGAATCTTGTTTCTTTTGTAATTGCATAATCATATCAGTTGATATGAGTTTATAAAAGTTACTTTTTGTATTGAATTTGATAAATATATTTTTGTTAAAACAACTTTTTGTTACATCTTTTATTTATTACTAAATAATTATATGATAAAGTATAAGAATATTTATAAACAGATTTGTTAATAAAATTATATGAGTAAAAAAAGTCTTCTAAGTAAAGTTTTGATAGGTACTGGTGTTTTATTCGGACTTGCTACAGGAATGAATTGTCCAACATATATTAACAAAACAAATGAAATTATTTATAATGTAGATGAGGAAGATGTTGTTGAAAGAAAAGTTATAATTGATGCTGCAGACAGAATGCTTCAATTGCAAAATGCAAATGGTTCTTGGGACTGGGATGTTACTAACAAAACAGCACCAACAGCAACAACTTATCTAAATATAGCAGGAGTTACAGGAGAAGTTCTTCTTGATGCATTCAAATTAACTAATAATTCAAAATACCTTGATGCTGCAAAGAAAACAGGAGATCATATTGTTGCAAGAATTGGAGCTCTTCCAGTTGAAAGACATTTCAATGCTTTTAACATGATTTTCTTGAATGGATTAGCAGATGCAAGCGGGAATACAGCTTATTCTGATTTTGTTAATACAAAGATGAATGATTTATTTACAAAAGTAACTTATTGGGGAGATGAAGCAAAAAATATAAGCACAGATGGAATTCCTGGATTAACTGCTGATGAGCTTGTTGCTGCTGAAGAAGTTATTAGAGGAACAACTGTTTGGGGTATTAAGCCTTGGGATTTATATCATTTTGTAGAATTAGCAAAGAAAGTTGGAAATAATACTTTTGCTAATGGAGTTGCAACTGGAATTGAAAATTATTTGAATCAACCAAGTTATAACGATGCTAGTGCAGATAGTTATGAACTTGGATTAAGCGGAGGAATTATGGGATTAAAGAATGCAGGAAGAAGTTATAACACTCTTTTAAACAAATTAGTTGGAAAGCAAAAAGCAGACGGTTCTTTTGGAACTTGCCCTGTTCAAGACACAGCATATGCTTTAATGGCTCTTGATTCTGTAAACAGAACTCCTGAAGCACAAAAAGCTGCTAATTATCTTAAAGATAACTTTGAATACAACGGATTTAATGGATGGCTTGAAAGTGATGGAAGAGAATATTCTGAAACAACAAGTGAAGCTGCTCATGGATTGTATCAAAATCACAAGAAGTAAGATACATAGTCTTAAATATTTCTGACGCCTTATTAAATAAGTAAAAATGTCTCTTTATGGGTATTCTAGTACCCCTCGCAGGAAGAATGAAGGCTGGAAAGATACTATTAACAATTGGTATGAAAGAGTTACAAGAAAGAAAGTAGAAAGAGACAGGGATGATTTCTTTGGGAAAGATTATTGGAAAGTGATTATTGACAGATGGTATGATAAAGCAATAGCAGAATGGAGAAGCCGCAGAGATGTTTCAGTGAAGCTAAAAAAGTAGAAATATATTGTTAATAATGAAATTTTCTTTCATATTCTGGATGGCTAAACCATTCAAGGATTATTGATAAAATTTCTATTTTGTTAGGAGTCATTATTGAATAGACTAATCTCCATCCATCGGGCAGATCATATTTCCATAAATTATTAATCCCTAATTTTTTAATATATTCTTTGGGTATTAATCTCTTGGGAATTGGTGTTGCGCAAAAAGCATTATTTTTTATCTCATCAATTGCTTTATTGATATGTTTCTTTAGTTCATCATTTGGATTAAGATTATTAAATTCTTTTTCTATTTTATCATTTGCAAAAATAACTTCTGATTTTTTAATTATTCCCATTAATACCTCTTTCTATTTAAAAATCGATTTGCTATTTCAGGACTCCAAATGTAAACAACAATGCCTTCTTTGCTGATTGCAATCTTGTTTATACTTTGTAAATAGTTTAATATAATTAAATATGTCTGCCACATTACTTTTTTTGGAAGTTTTTTCCAAATTTCTGTTCTGTTAAATTCTCCACTATTCTTCTCTATACTTCTCTCTACCATCGAAACAGTATCTAATGTTGGACTTCTTGCAAGAGAATTTATTGTTTCAGATTCCATTATCTATCATATATCAATTGATATATAAATGTTTCGACAAGTCATACTAGAAAATATGTATATTCCTCACAATAAAAATATTTTTAAATCATTTTTTATTTTTTTGATTATGGACAAGAAAAGAGGGGTTGTAATTATAATTAGTCTTGTTTTGCTATTAGGAGTTATTGATGCTGCATGGATTTTATCCTATAAGCAAACAATAACTGCGAAGGTTATTGGAGAGAAGTTTTATTCTATCTCTGAAGAATTTGACAGCACTATTTCATTAAATACTTCTGACGGCCCAGATACAGAGATTAATCTGATGAAAATTGAGAGCAATAAAGACAGGCTAGTTGATTTGGATGCTACCACACGAAGAACTAATCTTACTTCTGAAGAAGAATGTGATTATGAAGATGACTGCATTGTTACATGGACTTATATTCATGATGGAATAAAAGAAATTCTCATTAACAAACAAACTATTACCAACAACAAAAACTTTACCTTATTGGAAGGGGAAGAAAATTATATTGAATATAAGATTGAATGTGTTGAAGATTCCTGTGCCCAGAGGATTGCTTCTAATGTGACTATTGAAGGGATTTAAGTGACCTGAACTAATAATATTTTTATAGTTTAATGTAATATAAAGATAATGGAATATTCTGAAAATAAAAAAGAAATAATATTAAACCGAGAATTAAATGAATTAGATAAGTTTGTATTGGACTTCTGTGAAATTTTGGGAAATGACTACGTTATAGTCTCTGGATATGTTTCTATTCTTTTTGGTAGGTCAAGAGCAACAGAAGATGTAGACTTATTAGCGCCAAAGATGAATATGGAAGAATTTTATATTGTTTGGGAAAAAATAACAAAAAAATTTGAATGCATTAATACTTCTGACCCAAAAGAAGCTTTTGATATGCTTAATGAATTTGCAATAAGATTTTGCAGAAAAGGCAAGCCTGTTCCAAATATGGAATTTAAAATAATAAAAAATGATATTGATGAATATTCTTTAAAGAATAAGATTGATGTGATAATTAACCAAAGAAAATTATTCATTTCCCCGCTAGAAATGCAAATTGCTTACAAGTTATATCTTAGTTCTGAAAAAGGAGACAAAGATATTGAAGATGCCCGTCATTTGTATAGGTTATTCTTAGACAAACTTAATAAAGAAAAACTCTCTTCATTTATCAGCAAATTAAAAGCAGGGAGCAAATTTAAATGGATAGAATAGATGTTGATTTTGGACAATTAAAGGAAAGCAAGGAAAAGAATGTAAAGGAAAGAGAATGGTTTATTGATTATTGGGTTGATTATATTAAAACTCATTCTGATAAAGAATGGAGCAGTCAGCAGAATATTGTAATTAACGGGCAGTTTAACAATTAAGATTTTGTGTTTCTAATGTTCTTGGGGTGTAGATTTCTTTTTGAATCTTGGTTTTAAATATAACACAGCAGAAGAAAGAATAATTATTCCTAAAATTGTTAAAAAAGAATTAAGCAGATTAATTTTAAGTCCAATTAAGTTTAAGTAGAAAACAGCAAGAGGAACAATTGCGATGCTTAAGGCAAAGGATAAAGCAATTCTTTCAATCCAGTCGATGCTTCCTTTTTCTTTTTCTTCATTTTCAAAAGAACTTGTTTTTTGAAAGAATATAAAACTGATAATAAATCCAGGGAGAAATAAAACATAAACAGAACCAAAGACAATTCTTAGTGATTCTAAATAAGACATCTTAGCAAAGATTGTCAGTGCTATTGAAATCAGACTAAGAATGAAAATTACTGCTAAAATTCCCAAAAGATAGAACAAAGGTTTATTTTTATGAACATGATGTTTTATTTCTCTAACCTTGCTGTCTTCATCATCTCCAAGAACAAGAATAGATAATAAGATAATTAAAATTCCTGCTATGATTGAGATTAACCAGGAAAGCCAGCCCAATTCTCCTGTTTTGAACTTAATAATTATAAATCCTAAGATTCCTAATGCACTGATGAATAGATAATCCCACCATTTGGCTTTTTTCTCTTTCTTTTCTTCATGTTGAGAGAAAACATCCAGTATTCCTGCAATAATAACTGCTACAAGCAGATAATTAAGATTAAAGTACAAAGATACTGCTTTGGGCCATATTTGCTCGATTAGAAGAAGGATAAGATATGCTACAAGCAAAGCTTGGAACAAGTGATTGATTATATCTGCTGTGTGTCCTTTAAATTGAAGTTTTGGTAGTTTCATTGTTCAAATAATCCTTTTTTGTGTGTGGTTATATTTATCCAGTCTATTGGAATATACTTTGTTTTAGTATCATTTTTATTTTGATTCAGATGAGCTGTATTAAACATAATATTTAATTTATCATTTTTGATATATAAATTATCTTTTTCAACATTCAATGAAATAGAAGCAATCTTCCATCCATTCTCTTCTTTAGGAGAAATATAATCTACCAAGACATAATCGGCATTTTGTTCCAGATATCTCAAATCAGATTTATATTGCACATTTTTTCCTGCAAAGGGATTAAACCAGGAATCTTCTGTAAAAGAAAAGAATTCAGGACCGCTTATTTTTATATCATTCTTTTCTGATTTGATTTGATAAAAATCATCTGAAGGCTCTGCAATAGTAGTATATCCTGTGCTTATTTTAGAAATATTTAATTCATCTCCATTAATTTTAATTGTTTGTAAGGCATAAGTATGCCATGTTTGAGTAGTTAAGGTTAGATATTTTTGAGTTTTAAAATAAACCTTGGAAGTTTCTTCAAAATTATCAAAATAAGCTCCGCTTTGAGCCAGGAAAACAGAACCCCTTAACACAATTTTATTTTGATTTAATTTTATTTTAGTAACTAACATATCCCCATTATTTTTTAATTCTAATTTGTAAACTCCTTCTTTTAATTCTCCTGTTTGAAGTTCTCCTTTCTGGTCATTAGTATTATTCTTGTTTGTTTTCTTATCCTCTATCCCATCATCTTTTATTTTCTCTGAAGCAATTAATTTATTTTTTAGGTCATACAAAGAAATGTTTAGAACATCCTTTCCTTTTTCATCTTCAGTGTACATATTCAAGTCTCTTTTCCAAACTTCAAGATTAAAAGAACCTTTTATGTATACATAGAAAGTTAAGCTATCTCTTAATGCAGTATCAATTGTAAAAGAATTTGATGAATAATCTTCTATTTTAAGTTCTGGGATTGTAATATTTTGATTAGTAGCTAATTTTACTGAAGGCGGGGCTGTTTGAAATTCATCTATTGTATAGTCTTCAGAGTATTTGTTTAATTTTATAAGTTTGAGATTATTTCTTTGTGAATAAGGATATTTTTTCATAAGTTCTTCTATTGTTTTGTCATAAATTGTAATAGATTTGTAGTGCCATTCTTCTTTATCCTTTGCTCCAATAATCAAATTAGAATTGATTGGAAAATTGTCTTTGAATTTAATCTGCAAGTCTATTTTATCTGTGCCTTTAATTGCGGGAATATCAAAATAAACTAGTTGGTCTGTCAGATTTCTGTAATTTATCCCCGAATCATCTAATTTATCTGAAATTCTGTTTGCAGGAGAAAGATAATTATCATTGGTGCTTCCAATATCATAAACATAATCAAAATTTTGCTGTTTGATATTTGCATAAATTACAAATTCAATTAATAATAAAGGAATCATGATTATGATTAAGATTTTTATAATTTCTACATGAATTTTTTTATTTTCCATTTTAACATACATATTTGTAAATTTTATTATTGCCTTGATTATAGTAAACTTCAAAACATTCTGGGAAGTTTACTAGATTGTCTTTTTGTTTTTGTCCTATAAAGATGTATAAAGGTTTCTCGTAAACATTCATAAATTGCTGAATTTGATTTATATCTTCTGTTGTCCAGAAAACAATCCATTGTTCTTGACTATGTTTATTATAATCAAATAAGCCAGGAGCAATTGTCTTTCTTTCTGAATATCCCAAAAGCCAGGGAGAATAAGTTGAAGAGGTGGACATAACATAAGCATTTTGCTCTGTATTCTGAAGGTACTGAATTGTTTTAAGTTCCTGTTCTGTTATAATAGATTTTGTGTTTATTGATTCATTTAATACAACAAAACCTGCAGAGAAAATTAAAATTGCTAGAATAACTACTCCAAATTTCTTTTTATGTTCTATGAGGGTTGAGAATCCAAGAGCAGATAAGATAATTAATCCAATATCCAAATGAATTATAAATCTGTTAAAAAAGAAAAACTGGAAATAAACAATTGTTGCTGTAACTAATGCCCAGAAGAAAATCATATTAAATTGTTTTTTTCTGAATAATGCTAAAAGCCCAAGAATAGCAAAAGGAAGATAAGCAAGAATTGAAAATTGATATGTAAAGAAATTTATGAAAGTCCCAGCAGATTCTCCTGTCTGAACAAATCCCTGCAAAACCGGAGATATCATAATCAAAATTGCTTGGCTGAATTTTCCTAAGTAGAATAATCCTGCAAAGGCAATAATAAAAACCCCATAAAGAACATTTTTTCTTAATAATTTAAAATTATATTTCTTCTCTTTGTAAGGAGAAATAAGAACATAAAAAAGATAACTTAGTCCAAAGATGTAAAATGTCGGGCGATGTATTGCTCCTGACAGCCCGCCAAGCAAGATAAACAACCAGATGAATTTTTTATTTTTCTCTGATTTTTTTAAGAAATAAATTGAAAATAATGCTAATGAAAGCCCAATGATATTTTTATAATACATATAACCAAATGTCAAAAACTGAATTGATGAGATTGCATAAATCAAAAGAGCAATTAATCCTGTTGTTTTATTGAAAAATTCTTTTGTTACAAGATAGATTGCAAGCCCAAGCAAAGCACAAAAGCCGATTAGAAGATAAGTTAAAATAAATTGGCTTGAAAATAATAATTTTAATGGTTCCATTAAGTAAAGAAATAAGGGCTCTAATCCACCTTGTAAAATCCAGCTGTCTAAATTAGCAAGCCCATGTTCAATCCCATATTTGTAGATTCCAGTATCATAACCAAGAGGAATTGGATTATTTAAATAAGGGATTGCTCTGATTAGGATAATAAATAAAATTGCTAAAGCAAAAAGAAAATAATGAATCTTTTTATTAAGTGGCTTGTCTGATAATTTTTCTTCTTTAGAAATCATAAACATTCCCAAAACTGCGAGAACAACAGCAAAGATTTGAAACTGCAGGGAATATCTCCAGAATAGATTTAAGGAAATAAGCAAGACTAACAAGGCATAAAGTATCAATAGCTGATAAAAGCTGTTCTGAAATATTTGTTTAGTTTTTTGAAACATCTTTAAATAGCAAAATTTAAATAGGAAAATACATTAGGTATTTCATGAGGGAATAGGACCTGACGAATCCCGCACTTGATGCGGTTAGTAGGATTGACGGACCTTCTTACCTCTGATTTTTTTCTTAACAATTTAACCTCTCTATGTTTAATAAAGTGTCTAGCACAAGACTCATTTTATATTCTTTGGAATCTTTTTTTAACTGGCTTTCCCTAACAATTGTACTCCCACATCCATCAACATTGTTAACCAATCTCTCAAAATTTGAATATTGTTTATTGTCTACAGATATAAAAATAAGGCAATTTCCATGATTATGGATAAACTCAACAAGGTCTGCATATATTTCAGGGGTTTCTCTTACATTTCTAATTTTTAATTTTAACAAGTCTTCTTTTATCTTGTCTTTTTTTATTCTTACCTTTATAGATTGTAAATATTTAGACTTGCATTTCAATGTTTTATAATGTGCAAATCTGGAAATTTTGGGCAAGAATTGTTCAATTTTATCTTTATCAACAATCATATATCCTAAAAGATTTTCAGAATAATCAATAAATATATAATAATCAAAAATGAGACGTTTCATTTTGCTTCTCTTTTTAGTTTAGTTTTTTGGAACATTTTTTGTTAAAGTTTAAGATAAAAGTTTAGTTTTCTTGCTAAATCTTTTAATGCTTTAGCTCTTCTTTCATCTTTGCTTATTTTGAAAATTTCTTCCATTTTTATCTTTCCCCAAAAAGAATAGCACCTTGATTTATGCTTTCAATAATGCTTTTTCCAGCTTCCTCTTTGAATAAAATATGAATTCCTCTTTTTAAGTATTTTTCAAACTTTTCAATATCAACTTTAAATTTTTTTGAATCTACAAAGATATCTATGTCTGAAGTTTCGATATCTTCCCCCTTGTTATAGCTTCCAAATAAAATAATTGATTTTGGATAATGTTCTTTTAAAAGTTCAATTATCTCGGAAGAATTGATAGAAATTAA
Organism: Candidatus Pacearchaeota archaeon; assembly: GCA_023228065.1. The sequence goes on from JALOBX010000001.1 coordinate 389,444, forward strand.
ATTGCTTATTTTTTTATGGAAAATAAATTCCGCAGTGTCTCTTTTTGCTTTATAGCCTTTAAAAATTTCTGTTCTTGTCTCTTCTATCAGGCCTTCTTTTACAAGAGTATGAATATGCACTTTTACAGAGGTATGAGCAAGATTTATTTTTTTTGAGATCTCTTTAATAAAATGAACTTTGGTCGGTTCTGTAAAGAAAACTTCTGCAACTTTCCATATGCTACATTTTTGTAGTATCATATACATTTATGTATAGATGTATATATAAATGTTTTCTTATTCCCTTTTCGGCTTGTGTTTTAATAAGATGACTGAAAAGATTGGGCCTAATGTAAACATAACTAACATCTGGACAATTCTTCCCAAGATTGCTACAGATAAAGATTGTGCAGGAGTTATTCCTAAGATAGAAGCAGAGAAAACAGCAACTGCTTCTGCAACACCGAGATTGCCTGGAGTTAATTGAATTAAAATAGCAATGCTCCCGATTGTAGCCAAGAATAATCCTTGAATAAAACTTAGATTAATCCCAAATATGTAATAAGATAAAATCTGTGTTGCAGTACTGATCACCAGCATAATTAAGGTATAGAACAGGCATTTCCAAACAATTTTCTTATCTTTTCTTATAATATTCCAGCCATTTGCAACCTTAATAAAATTATTAAGGAATTTATTTTTTGATTCTTTAAATTCTGGGGAGAATGTTATAATCAAACCTAAAGGAATGAATAATCCCAGGAAAGCTAGCAGAATAATCCAATTGAAAAAACCATAAATTTTGTAAATTAAAAATAAGGAAATTAATCCGAATAAACTTCCAATAAAAAAGGTTAGAACATACATTCCTGCTAAACTTGCTAAAAAGTTTGTATATGTGAAGTTATGTTTTTTCTTTAGATAAACTGCTCTTACAGCCATTCCACCATGTGCGGGAGTTATTATATTGTAGAAGCCAGTTACAATTGAGAGCATATAAACTTCCAGATTCTTTAACCTAACTCCAAGAGGTTTAAGCAAAACTTTTGTCTGCATTCCCATAAAAAAATAACTTAGCAAGAATAAAGCAATAAGAGGAATTAACCATAATGGATTAATCAGAGATATTTGTTTAAAGTCAAAGATGTGATTTTTTATATAATAGGCTAGAAGTCCGACTAGGATAAGCAGGACAAGGATGCTGATGAGGGTTTTAAGTTTCATTTTTATTAAACCTATAAAGTGTTGATGAATTGTAAACTTTTATTTTTGTAAAAACAGAATTGTCCAAAAGAAGTTTATTAAATTCACTATCTTTAGGAATACCTTGATAATATTTCCAATTATCATAACTTTCTACTCCAGAATAATAAGGTATAACTAAATAATCAAAATTATAATTTTTTAAAATTTTTTTAAGATCATCTTTATTTTTTATAAAGAATAATCTATCATCCCAAATTATTTTTCGTTCTGAATAAAATCCCACTTCAGCAATATTTGTAAAAACAAAAGAATCAGTAGGAGTATTATCTTTTATAAATTTAGAAAGTTCTATACTCTCAAAGATTCCCCCATTTTGTGAGATTAGTGCTTGGTGTCCCACAGTATAAATGTAGTTATTATCTCTTTTTACCTCTGAAGCTAAATTAATACATATACTCATCATAACTATAAAGATAATCAAAATTGCTATTTTTTTATTTATTTTCTTAAATTCTAATATAGGAAGAACTAGTAGGATTAACATTAAAAAATCAATAAAAATAAAATATCTAAATACAGGAGAACGTGCCCACCCAATAAGGGTGAATATCAATAAAGAGATTACCCCTACAATAAATAATTTTAAATCTGGTTTAATTTTTTTATAATTTATTTTAAAACTAAATACTAAGGAAAATATGAGTAAAAAACAAAAAATTTTAAAAGTATATTCTTGAGTTATTGGGGAATAACCTTGGTGCCCTTGACTCATTACTGGGTAAATAAAAAATTCCTGCACTATACCAAGATAATTGTGATTCTTAAATAAATTTAGGGGAGATATTTGAATATTATTAAACTGAATCAAAGTAATTTTCCTAAGACTTTCGCTATCTGAAAGAATATCTAAGGTACTCTCCCATGCAGATGGAGAAGAATTCCACCAGGGGTGTAATATATATTGGTCTATTATTGGTATGCCTGGGGGGGTTAAGCCGATGCTCCCAGTATTGGATATTAAATATATCATTGCAGGGGTGATTAATAATAAAAAAATAAATAAAATGCTTAGGGATTTTTTTAATCTAAATTTATATATTAATGGTATAAACAGGGGGGGTAAAATAAAAAGGGATGATTGTTTTAACAGTAAAAGACTCGAAAAGAATAATGCAAATAAAAATAATTCCTTTTTGTTTAAATTATTATAAAGGAATATCAAATATAAAATTGTTAAAAAAATTAGAGTAATTACTGGTTCCATTAATCTATGTACTAACTCCCAAAGCCAAAAGTTAGATAATAAGAATAATGTAAACATAAGTATTGCAATTTTTAAATTAAAAATTTTTCTAAAGATAATAAAAATTAAAAATGCTGAAATTAAAATTGATAACAGGTCTATTAAGAATAAAGAGCAGGTTAGATTGGATATAGAAATAAATACTTCTGCTCCCAATACATAAAAAAGAGGGTAGTATAAAAAGGGAGTTCTAATAGATACAGGTGAATTAAAATTATTTCTCTGAGTTCCTTGAAAATCTTCTAAAGGGATATTCCCCGTTTTATTAATCTCTCGAATTATGCCCGCATGTTGAGATCCATCAGCGAATAGGGGGACATTTTGAGTGGATAAAGCAAGGATGATAAATAAGGATATTGATATTAATCCATAAATAAGGAATAGTTTTTTTTTCATTTTTCACCTTTATAAATTTCTTCAAATTCTTTTGTAATATGATCAATAGAATATTTTTCTATTTGAGTATATTTAGAATTTATCTTTTGATAAACTATCTCTTTATTTTTGTTTAAGATGAGGTTTTCTTTTGGAACAAATTCAGGAATACCCCCTGTAGGTAAAGCTATTATCTTTTTTTTATACGCCATAGCTTCTAAAAGGACTATTGGAAAATTATCTAAAAGACTATAATGAACAAATAGATCACAAGATTTGATATATCTTCTTACATCATTCCTAAAACCCAAAAAATGAATATTATTAGAGGCATATCTTTGTTTATATTTTTCTAATAATTTTCCCGCCCCCAAGATAAATAAAAAAGAATTGTTTTTTTTATTTTTTAATTTTTCAAAGTCTTTAATAAGTAAATCTATCCCTTTTGCTTTCTTTTTATGATTAAAATTTGTAACTTCTACAATTAAAAAGTCGTCTTTTTTTAATCCCAATTCCTTTTTGGTATATTCTTTTACCTTCTTGATCTCTTGAAGATTAATCCCATTGGGAACTATAATACTTTTATTTTTTATAAAGGGGGATTTAAACTCTATCTTTTTCATTAAATATTTTGATGGAAAAGTTACTTTATCTGCTAAGTTTACACAAATTTTATTAAAAGGCATCCAAAGATATTTTTTTATACCTTTTTTGTTTTTTTGTTCTTCATAATAATTCCCATGCACAGTATGAATAATTCTCTTATGAAAAATTTTTCCTATAAGAATAGAAAAAATTGTCTGGGGAGATTGAGTATACGAATGGATTACATCACTAGAAATAACCTTCATTATTTTACTAAAAAAATTTTCATTTCCTAATAAAATGATAGTCTCATCTTTTTTTAATTGATTAACAAGTTCTCTTCTCCAATTTTCTGGTCCATCTATCCTATTCTCATTTATGGGAAATAAAACTTTCATCTCAACACTCCTTCAAATTTACTTTTCACATTAGTCCAATCATAATCATTAACATTTTTAATCTTTTTTTTACTTCTTAAAGAAAGAATAATCTGCTTTGTGATATCTTCTGAATTATGCTTGGTGATATTGCCCCCAAATTTTTTAATCAATTCTCTGCTTATTGGAATGTCCCCAACTAAAATATTAGTTCCACATGCTAATGCTTCAACATAAGAAACAGGAGAACCCTCCCTTAAACTAGGACAAACAAACAAATCTGCTGTTGCGTAATATCTTGGTAAATCTTTGTTATCAACCCATCCAATAAAAATTATATTCTTTTCAATTCCCAAATTTTTAACCTGCTCTTTTAAATTATTCTTTAATGTCCCATCCCCAATTATTAAAAGTTTGGTTTTAGGATTATTTTTTATTACTTGGGGCATAGCATTAATCAATAAATCAATTCCTTTTTCTGGAGCTAATCTTCCTACAAACAATAAAAATGGGCCATTAATGTTGTATTTTTTCTTTATAGATAAATCCTTTTTATTTGGATTAAACAATTTAATATCTATTCCCATAGGAATAATTTCTATCTTATTCTTTAAGGATGAATCAATATTTTTTATTATCTCTTTCTTTATAGAATCACTAACAACAGTAATTCTTTTTGCATTTTCAAGAGTTTCTTTTTTAATACCAAGAAAACCTTTTAATCCCATTATATCACTTCCGTGACTTGTTACAACATAAGGCACATCAAATTTCTTTTTTATCTTTGAAGCAATCCAGCCTTGTGGAATTATCCAGTGAGCATGAATTACATCTGGTTTTATTTCTTGAACTGCTCTCTTTAGTGCTAAATATTCTCCTAAAAGAAAAAAGGGAACTTGAAAGAAGAATAAGGGATTTTTCTTTAATGTTGGTAGAATTCCCCCGCTTCCTGCTAACTTTTCATATCTTTTAATAAAATAATGAAATCTGTAAACTTTCATTTTGTCCATAACTTCAAAATCTTTTGCACCAGGAAAACTTGGAGCAAGAACAGAAACATCAAACTCCTCGGTTAGTCTTTTGGATAATTCATAAACAAATGGGGGCAAAGTATCATTTTTCCATCTTGGAAATGTGGAAGCAAATACCAACAGCTTCTTTTTCATCCCCCTACCTCTCAAACTCTCTTTTCTTTAAGTGATATAAAACATCTTCTGTCAGCATTCTTCCAGTCTTGAGAGAATCTCCAATTATTCCTAATGTGAATAATATAGTTGCTGTTATAATTAAAACTCCTGAAATGAACAGAGATTGAATATTTCCTCCGCCTGTTCCCATAAAGAAAATTACAAGCCATCTGATAAACAAAATAATTCCGGGTATTGAGAATATTAATGAAATATAAAAGAAAGTCCTGAAAGGCTCATAAAGGTAGAAAATCCTTACTAGATTTGTTCCAGACTTTTTCATATGCTGAAATATATTTTTGAATAATCTTGATTTTCTTGTTGGTGCATTTGTGTCAATATCAATGCTTTCTATTTTCAAATCTTTCTGCACTGCCTGCATGATTGTATCAAGAACATAAGAAAACTTTGTAACAACATTAATTCTTAGCATTGCATCTTTTGAATATGCCCTGAATCCTGAAACAGTGTCAGGAACATCACTTCCTAAAATATTCCTTGTGATTCCATTTCCAAACCACTGCAAAAATCTTTTTAATGGAGAAAAATGCTTGACTTTCCAGGGTTTTCTGTTACCAATAACCAAATCTGCTCTGTGCTCTACTATTGGCTTGACTAAATCTTTAATATATTTAGAAGGATATTGATTATCTGCATCAGTATTGACAAAAATATCTGCTCCATTCTCCAAAGCAGCCTGCATTCCGTGCTTGAATGCAATTCCAAGCCCCTTATTTTTCTTGTGTTTTATTATCCTTGTGACTCCAAACTTCTGAGCAATTTCCACTGTTTTATCTGAAGAACCATCATCAACAATCTGAACTTCTATCTTGCTTATGCCTTCTATTTTTTTAGGCAATTCTTTTAGTACCATAGGAAGAGTTTTTTCTTCATCTTTACAAGGGATATTTATTACAAGTTTCATCCCCTAAAAATGAAAATCTAATTTAAAAACCTTATGATTTGTTGTTTCTTTTGGGTGGCGAATAAATGGGAAATATTTAAAAAGGGCATTTTGCATAAAAGTTGATTGTAAAAACGTTTTTAAGCGAGAAAAACATACAAATAAAATGAATTCAATCATCAAAGAAAACACAAAGAAACATGCTCCGAAAATCGCAGCATCAGTTATTACTTTGTTAATTGTAGGACTAATTATTTTAGCAGGACCTGCAAAGGCTTTTGACTTAAACTTAGATGATTTCTCAAACTCAAATCCTATACAAGGAACTTCAATTTCTACTACTTTAACAGTTCAGATTAACAGCAATGAAAGAATGTCTCTACCAAATCCAATAGGAATATTTATGGATGGTTCAACTAGTGCTTTGTGTTCTTTTGCTGTTGACGGCTCAAGCTCTGACTGCGCAAGCCATGGAATAACAGTAACTTTAATCTCAAGCCCTTCTGATTACGGATATGGCTACGGATACGGGTATGGATATGGATATGGTTACGGATATCAAAATGGATATTCAGATGGAACTTTTACTTATCAAATCACATTAGATACAGATTATTTTAGTGTTGGAACACACACAATAGAATTAGCAGTAAATGCAGGAGATAATCATATTTACTCATCAAATGAAAGAACAATAACAATACAATCAAGTTCTTCAGGACATGATTCTACAGGTTCAACAAGAAGAATTATTGATTTAACAGGAAATGATGAAGACAATATCCCTACAAACGGAATAATAGATTTAAGCACAGGTAATGAAGGCGATGATGGGGAAAATGAAGATCAAGAAAATTTATTTTCAAACTTCTTTTCAATGACAGGAGGAGCAATAGTTAACTTTTCTTCATCAACAGGTGGAATTGTTACAATTATTGTATTATTCACTTTAGTTATTGGTGGAATAGTTCTTGTTATGTTCAGAAGATACAGATAATTTTAATCAATAGAACAATAAACTAATTTTTCTTTTAATCTTTTTTGTATCTTATAGAACTCTCCATATTAATCCTACGTTATATTATATTTAATTAAGCAACTATTTTTGGTTTCTCTGTTTCTGAAAGAAGATTGCTTTTAGTCAAGTTCCAATCAAGTTTAATCAAATTTTGAACAAACAAATTTTCAAGATTAAGTTTATAATAATCAGATTTTCCAACTTTTCTTGTTTTAATAATAATTCCAGAATCTACAAAACTATCAAAAAAAGATTTTAGAGAATTATAACTTACATTACTTTCTTTTGCAATTTCTGTTAAAGGATAATCAAAAAAGTGAAATGTAATCAAGAAATCTAAGACTCTAAGCTGAGGAGTATCTCCAAATTGCATCAGGAAAAAAGATTTGTTTTCTTTTTGTTTCATATTTTGTTGTAGTTGTAATAGTATTTAAATATGTCTATTATTAAGCTTTAAGTGTCAAAGATAGCAACATTTAAAAGTATGAATAAATAATAACTTTTATGGCATCAGATTTAGAAAAAGCTCAACTTATGTCTGTTTTAGCAAAAAGTAAAGGGAATTGGGGGGAGAAATATGACAGAACAGAACATTTCAAAAGATTTCAAAATTTAAAAGAAATAATTAAAGAACTTTCTAAAAATGGCTGGGTTATAATTCATAAAAAACCAAACTACACCGGGCTTTCTTTGAATACAAAATATAAAAAAGAAATTATAGAATTTATTGAAAAAGAAATGCCTTATCTTAAGGGAGCAATTAAATAAATAACAATCAAAACCCTTAAATATCCTTATTTCTCTCTATATTTGTAGACTAGGTTGGCGGATTAGCCCTACGCCATTTGCAAACGGGCTTTATGGCAGACTGCAAGAAGGCGAGTGAGTGGAATGTTAAATCGTCTTTGTTCGGACGTTGACGCTTTGTCCGATTTGATCTTGCATATGCGAAATGGGTCAGGCCTTGATCGGAGCAGCCCTAAACATTTGTTTAGATGCTTATTGGGTCGCAGAGCCGAGAAAGAATAAAGGTAGCGGTTTAGTTTTCTATGAGCAGACCTTCGAGTCTACAAAAAGTTTAAATATATCTATTTATTAGAATAAATTAGGATATTCACGGCTAGTTAATCTAGTTAAAAATATCTTATAATCAATAAAAACAGACTGTATAAGATGAATCTGTTCAAAAACAGGTAGCTTATATGGGTTGAGGGGCATTGCCCACTTATTTTTTTATAACATTTAAATAATACTTTAATATATCTGTATCCACACCTATTAGTTTAAAGGATTCATAACCTAATTTTTCTGGGTTAGTATATTTTCTTCCAAAAGCTGCTACTGCATCTGAAAGCTTTAACATTTCATTATATTTAACCTGAGTTTTTGAAATTTGATAATCTATTTTATGAGCATTAGCAATTTTCTTCAAATAACTGATAGTTTTATCTATATTCATAAAAGTTTCAACACAAACTGTTACTGGATAAATATTGTTTTCCTTTGAAAATTTCTTTAATGTTGAAAAATATAATGCCGCAAAAATTCTTTCAAAATTAAATGGTCTATCTTTACCACAATAATTTATTAAAGTATCCCATTCCTTACCCTTAAAATGCAGACATATCATTTTTACACCAATACCATTTAATAGGCTAATAATACTTTTTAATTGATTAAAATCTAAACTAGACCCTTTGCTTCTTCTGTGAAAAAACCATGGAAATTTTCTTTTAACATTTTTTAATATGTTTGTCATATCAAATCCCTGCACACTAATTAATCCAATATAAATATCTTTTTTAGGTTGTCCACTAACATCTATATAAAATTGTAGTGAAGGTTTCATAAATTAAAAATAGATAATTGATATAAAAATATTATGGGAATTAAGAATAATCATCTATTTAAAATAAAAACATATTTGATATTTATGATTAAAGACAGCAAGATAGCAATTATAGGGATGGGTTATGTTGGAAGCAAATTATATGACTTCTTTAAATCCCAATGTTTTGAAACATACAGATTTGATACTGACATCAATAAGAGTGACTTTAGAGATTTTGAAGATTTAAATCAGAATAATCTGGACTTTGCATTTATTTCTGTTCCAACACCAATGGCTGAAGACGGACATTGTGATACTTCTATTGTAGAAGATGCAGTAAGAAAAATAAAAGCAAAAACAATTGTTATTGAAAGCACAATTTCTCCAGGCACAACCAAAAGATTAGAAGAAGAAACAGGAAAAGATATTTTATTTGTTCCAGAATACTTTGGAGAAACAAAAAATCATCTTTTGAATTCTTTAGATAATAGAACTTTTTTTATTATTGGGGGTAGGGAAGAAGTAAGGATAAAATTAATTGAATTGTTAAAATATTTATTTGATTCAAAGACTACAAAATTTCATTTGGTTGATTCTACTACTGCAGAAGTGATTAAGTATATGGAAAATTCTTATTTAGCAACAAAAGTTATCTTTTGTGAAGAATTTGCAAGAATATGCGAAGCATTTGGAGTTGATTATTTTGAAGCAAGAGAAGGATGGCTATTAGATCCCAGAATTGATGGCTCACATACATTCCCAAGAAAAGACGGGCTTCCAGGTTTTGGAGGCAAATGTTTACCTAAAGATGTTTCGGGAATAATTCATGCTTCAGAGAAAGCAGGACATAATCCAGAATTCTTAAAGGCAATGTTGGAGTATAATAAGAAAATAAGAGAGAAATATTAGCCATATCTCCGCTACATTACATTTAAAAATAGAATTATCTGACTAAGTTCATGAGAAAAACACTTGGAAAGATTTTATTTGGAGCTAGCATGTTATTTTTATTAAATTGTCCAACTCAAGTTCCTATAAAAGAAGAGGAAAAAACAACAAGCATAAATTACAGAGCAGAGATAACAGCAGGAGATGTTGATGAATTTACTATGACATGTGGAGTAATAGATGCTGACGGAGATTTTGTTGATGGCTTGTATAGTGGTGGATTTTCAAATGGATTACCCATATCTCAGACTATAGAAACAAAAAAAGGATATAGAGTTAAATTAAAAGTAACAGGCAAGGGTGACCAAGATGGAACACTTACAATAAAGATAAAAAATAATCTAACAACAGTTGTATCAAAAGATATAGTCAAAGATTTTCAAGAAGGAAGTATTGGATATTATTCAATTAATGATTCAATAGAATATTATATTCCAAAAAATTAATTCTTAAACTTCCTCGCAATCTTTACACCCAAATCATAACTTCTTTTTTTCCATTTTGTGTTATATCTTTCTGCAACAGGCATTCCACCTGCAGAAATAATATATGCTTTTGAACAGCCAAATCCTCTTGTGTATAAAGAAAGAACAGCTCTTGGATAAGCAGTCATTAATAACAAATCATTATATGGATCAGGACATGCTGCTGAAATAAGCACAACCCCATATTTTCCTTTTTTCTTTGGAAGTCTAGCCTTTGGATATGGATCCCAGTAAGTCATTGGAACACATCTTTCCATAAATCTTTTTAATAAAGCAGTAGGACCAAAATCATAAAGAGGAGTTGCAAACACAACAACATCTGCATCAACTAATTTTTCAAGCATTCCACGAACATCATCTTTAATCGGGCATTTTCCAATTTTTAGAGATTTATCATGAGAACATTGTATGCATCCTGTACAAAATTCAACTTTTGAATCAAGCAGATTAAAAACTTCAATATCTGCATTTTTATTCACAGACTTAACCCCTTTCTTAAATTCATCAACAAGACTAGATGTATATCCTTTTCTATGATAACTTGCCTGGACAATCACCACTTTCATAATAGATTAAATAAAATAATGTATATAAATCTTTAAAAAACATTATTTTTTTCAGGTAGTATGAAATTAGACAAATTAATAAGCGAATTCATTGAAGATACTAAAGTTTATACAAATATTAGGAAACAACAATTTAAAGACAGCACAGTTATATCTGCTGACAGAGCCAATAAAAGAATTTTATATGATAATGCACAGAAATATGTTATTGATAACCCTCTAAAGTTATCTTTAGAAATATTAGATTTCCTAAAAATCTTTGAAGATAAAGCACCAATGTTATTTATCTCTAATAAAGAAGATGAAACTGCCGGCATGATTAACGACAAGGAAAGAGAGATATTTGGATTGAGATTAATGAAAAGAAATTTATTTGATATTACAATACTTAACAATAGAGGAATCTTAGAATATAGTTTAGGACTGGATGAAAAAACTGCATCATTATTAATATCCAAGAGCCAGAGAATATTCAATGAGCAGGAAGCGATACTTAATTTAAAAAAATACTAATTCTAAAAAAACTTATTAACTATTGTTTATTGTTTATTTTATGTGGCATAGTTTAGATAAAAAAGAAGTGCTTGCAAGACTAAAAACAAGTGAAGAGGGGTTGAATGATAAAGAGGCATCTTTAAGATTAAAAGAATACGGAAAGAATGAAATTAAAGATGTTTTAAAAATAAAACCGCTATTTATTTTTCTTGAACAATTCAAATCTGTTTTTGTTGTAATTTTACTGGCTGCTGCTATTTTCTCTCTGGTAATACAGCATTATATTGATTTTTTGGTAATTATTTTAATAGTTATTTTAAATTCAGCGATAGGTTTTTTCCAGCAGTACAAAGCAGAAAAAATAATTTCAGAAATGAAAGAACTTCTTGTTCCTAAGGTAAAAGTAATAAGAGACGGAAAAATTTCAGAAATATCTTCTCTGAATCTTGTTCCAGGAGACATATTAATTGTCTCTGAAGGAGATAAAATAACTGCTGATTGCAGATTGCTTTCTGTAAATGAATTGCAAATGAATGAAGCAGTTCTTACAGGAGAAAGTTTCCCACAGGATAAATTATCAGAAAAGATACCTTTCCGCTCTGCTCTTGCTGACAGAGAAAATATGATTTATACAGGAACAACAGTTGTGAGAGGAAATGCAAAAGCAGTTGTTGTATTTACAGGAATGGAAAGTGAATTTGGAAGAATTGCAGGACTTGTACAAGAAATAAAATCAAGAAAAACACCATTAGAAGAAAAATTGGATATTTTTTCAAGAAAAGTAGGAATTATTGTATTAATTTTAGCAGCAATTACTGCGGGTGTTGGAATTTATTACGGCAATGAAATATTCGAAATGATACTAGCAGGAATTTCCCTTGCTGTCAGTGTGATTCCAGAAGGATTGCCTGCAGTTATTTCTATAACTCTTGCTCTTGCGATAAGAAGAATGCAGAAATATAATGCATTAATAAGGAAGCTTCCTGCCGCAGAGACTCTCGGAAGAACAACAGTGATATGCACAGACAAAACAGGAACATTGACAGAAGAAAAAATGTCTGTGAATAAAATTTACTGCAATAATAATTTTTTCAATATTGAAAATGATAAATTTTTCCTAAACAAAAAAAATATTTCTCCTGATAAAAACAAAGAACTTATGCAATTATTAAGAACAGGAATAATGTGCAATAATGCAAGGCTGGAAATAAAAGGTAAGAAGATAGAAATTTTTGGAGACCCAACAGAAAAAGCATTAGTCCTCTCTTCTTATGATGCAGGTTTTATAAAAAAAATTGAACTTGAAAAAGAAATTAGAGTTAAAGAATATTCTTTTTCTTCAAGCAGAAAAATGATGTCTATTGTAAGAAGAAAAAATGGAAATTTTATCAGTTATTCAAAAGGTGCTCCTGATGTAATTTTAAAACATTGTTCTAAGGAACTTTCTAATGGGAAGGTTGTAAATTTAAATGAGAAGAGAAAAAATGAATTGTTAAGAATTTATGAAGATATGGCTTCAGAAGCTCTTAGAGTTCTTGGATTTGCATTTAAGGAAGTTCCAGAGAAATTTAGTCAAGAAATTGCAGAAAATGATTTAATATTTTTAGGATTTCAGGGAATGTTAGACATCCCAAGAAAAGAAGTGAAGAATGCAATTAGAGAATGCAGAGAAGCTGGAATAAAAATAAAAATGATTACAGGAGATTCAGTTATTACTGCAAAAGCAATCTCCAATATGATTGAACTTGACGGAGAACCTGTTGAAGGACATGAACTTGAAAAATTATCTGAAAGAGAATTTGATAGGGTAGTAAGAGAAAAAATTGTTTTTGCTAGGATAACTCCCGAATTAAAATTAAGAATAATTCAGTCATTAAAAAAACAAAAAGAAATTGTTGCAGTAACAGGAGATGGAGTCAATGATATTCTTGCATTAAAAGAAGCCCATATAGGAATTGCAATGGGAATAAGAGGAACAGATGTAACGAGAGAGGTTGCAGATATAATTCTTCTTGACGACAATTTTAACACAATAGTAACTGCTGTGAGAGAAGGAAGAAGAGTTTATGATAATATGAAAAAATCAATCAAGTCACATTTGTCTGCAAATGTTGATGAACTGTTTGTTGTTCTTGCTGCAGTAATGTTTTCTTTCCCGCTTCCATTTCTTCCACTGGCAATTTTATGGATGAATCTTATTACAGATTCTCTTCCAAGTCTTGCATTATGTGTTGAAAAAGAAGAAAAAGATATTATGAAGAGAAAACCCATAGACCATGATGGAAATATTCTTGGCGGAATTATGAAGTTTATAGCAATAGCAGGAATTTTTTCTTTTATTGTTACCATGGGAGTTTTTATTTTATTCTACAAAACAGATTTAGTAAAGGCAAGAACTCTTGCTCTTACAATGGCGGTATTTTGCGAAATGTTTGTAGTCTTATCGTGCCGTTCTGATAAAGAAAATATATGGAAGATTGGATTGTTCAGCAATAAATTTTTGATATTCGCAATAATAACTGCTGTTGCACTCCAGTTAATTGCAATTTATTCTCCCCTTTCTCTAATATTTGGACTTAAAGCAGTTTCTATTGGTGAAATATTATTAGTAGCAGGAGTATCTTCAATAGGCTTTGTCATATTTGAAGTTATGAAATTTTTTAAAATAAAAATATAATTCACTTCAAAAAGTTAATAAATCCTTTTTCACTTTTGTATTTATGAATAAAAGAGGTTTTATTAGGAATAATCTTACTCGCGACCCTGCTCGTTTATCCCTGTCCTTACTTCCGCGAAATCGCTCGGGTCAGTTTTTTTTAATTTCTGCAGTGATTATAATTGTAGTTATTGTCAGCATTGTGACTGTTTCAAATTATACGCAAAAAAAAGAAGTCATAAAACTTTATGATTTGGGGCAGGAGCTTGGTATTGAAAGCCAGCATGTTCTTGAATATGGAACATACAGCCAGCTTGATGAAACCCAAATGAAAGGATTGATGGAAACATTTATCCAAAATTATGTAAATTATATTGGTGATGGAAAAAATGTTTATTTTGTATACGGAAACAGCAGAGTGATAAATATGGTTGGATATCAAGATATTGTAGAAGAGAGTGTTGAAGTTTGTTTTAAAAGCGGAAGTGTAGGAACAGGAAATGTAATCACAGGCAATCAAGTAGAAGAACCCAGCAAGACACTAGAGAGCGGAGGAGAACATGTTGTGACAGCAGATGAATGTTTCCCATATACAACAATCAGCAAAGTTCAGGAATTTACAAAAAGTGCAGGAGATATATCTGTGGTGGTTGTAAGAATAGAAGGAATAGATTATCAATTTAAATTAAAAGCAGGAGAAAATTTCTACTTCATAATCTGGCAGGAAATAGGGGGAGAAAAACATGTTGTTACAAATGAATAAAAGAAACAAAAAAGGGCTTAGTGAAGTAATAGGATATATTTTACTGATAAGCATTTCAATAGTAATGAGTGTTCTTGTTTATCAATATTTGAAAACTTATGTTCCAAAAGAAGCACCAACATGTGACGAGGGGACTTCTATTTTTATAAAAGAGATTGTATATGACTGCACAAATTCAAAACAACTTAATATAACTTTCAAAAATAATGGAAGATTCAGCATAAGCGGATATTATATTCATGTATCAGATAATCCAGACAAAGAACAGCTGGCAGTAATAGATTTATCTACAAAGTTTGTCAGCGGAGGAAGTGTTTCTGGAAGTTCAATAATTTTTTCACAATTCGAAGAGAATGGATTTGTTCCAGAAAGCGAGAATGTTTCATCATTTGATATTTCAGAGTTTGGTACTTTGTATAGATTAGAAATAATTCCAATAAGAATACAGGAAATTGACGACAAGAAAAAACTTGTCAGCTGCAGCAATGCAAAAGTTGAAGAAGATTTAGTTTGCGCATAAATTAGAAGATAAAGTCAGACAAAAGAATTTAAAACTAATAAAACTATATAATAAAATGAGAAAGAGGATTGCAAAAAAGAAAGGAATTTCTCCGGTAGTTACTAGTCTTTTACTTATCGGGCTTGTAATTGTGATTACTTCTGTTATCTTCTTGTGGTTTAGAGGAATTGTTGAAGAGGGAGTTACAAAATTTGGTAAAAATATAAAACTTGTATGTGAAGATGTAGAATTTGAAGCGAGCTATTCTTCTTCTGGAATGCTTAGCATTGTAAATATAGGAAATATTCCTCTTTACAGATTAAATATTAGATATGGAAGCGGAGGAAATTTCCAGACAAAAGATTTGAAAGATATAGCAGTTGGATGGCCAGACAAAGGTTTAAATCAGGGAGGAACTTTCTCTGGTAGTATTGGTAATGTAGTTGGAAGCAGTGAAAAGATAATAGTACTTCCTATCCTTATAGGAACATCAGGAAGCGGAAAGAAAACATTCATATGTGAGGGACAATATGGTAAAGAGGTTATATAAAAAGATTAGAAGAAATAATAAGAAGGGGCTTTCAGATATAGTCACTACAGTTATCTTAGTAGCACTAAGCATGGCTGCAGTTGTTATTGTATGGGTTTTTATAAATAATTTAATCAAGGGGCAGATAAAAAGCACAGAATCCTGTTTTGGAAATTTTGATAAAGTAAAACTTAATGGGCAATATACTTGTTATGATATTCAAAATAATATTTTTAGAATTTCCTTGACAGTAGGAAATGTGCAGGTTGATAAAGTGATTATTTCAGTATCTTCTGCGAGTGCTGTAAAAAGCTATGAGATAACAAATACAGCGCAAGCAATTGATGGATTAGTTCTGTATTCTGGGGGAGATGTAATTCTTCCTGGAAAAAATTCAGGACTAACATATAATGCAACAGGATTTCCAAGCAATATTGATTTGATTCAAATTGCTCCTGTAATCAGCGGAACACAATGTGAAATTTCTGACACTATTTCTGAAATTGAATTCTGTCAATAAGAAGTTGAACTTGAATAAGAACAAAATTATTTAAATCAAAATTTGCTTGATAGTGTATGATAAAAAGAGGAAAGAGAATTTTTTTTAATGATAATTTTCGTGGGCAGGTGTGGATAGAAACAGTAATTTATACTTTGATTGCTTTTGTAATGATTGGCCTGATTCTTTCTTTTGCACGTCCGAAAATTGAGGAACTGCAGGACAAAGCAATTTTACAACAGTCTACTGAAATGATGAAAGAGATAGATTCAACAATTCTATCTATGGGTGCTGCGGGAAATCAAAGAATACTTGAGATAGGAATAAAAAAAGGAAGTTTGGTAATAGACGGAGCTACTGATAAAATTATTTTTGAACTTGAAAGCAAAGGGACATACAGCGAGCCTGGAAAAAATATCACTGACGGAAGCATAATAATTCTTACAGAAAAAAAGAGCGGATTTAATCTTGTTACATTGACTAGAGATTACAGCACTGATTATGATTTAAAAATAGAAGGAAAAGATGAATCTGAAAGAATAAGCAAAGCATCTACTTCCTATAAATTATCAATTTTAAATGAGGGAGATAGAAACGGAAAGACTCTCATGAATATTTCATTAGGATAATGGCATTTTTTAAATCAAAAGAAAAAGAGAGCAGAGAAAGCATAGAATATTTTGAAAAAGTAAATATAGATTTTCATCCAAAAACCCCAAGTCTGGAAAAAATAAAAGACAAAACAAAGATAGATGTGCGATATCCTGTAATTTCCCCATTTGCATTTATTCACATTCATTGGGATGAAAAGATTTATGAATTAGTATATGAAATTGAAGAGCCATTACTAAATGAACAAGAAAAGATTTATAGAGAACAATTAAGCTCTGCAATAAGAGATTTAATAAATTTTGAAGAAATTGTTGAAAGAACTGAAGAAGCTCTGTTGGATTATATTGATAAAAGATTGAAAGTCCTTGCAATTGAACTTGGAATGGCTATTTCTTATGATTCCTATAAAAAAATATATTATTATTTATGCAGAGATTTTATTGGAGTCAATGAAATTGAACCAATGTTAAGAGATTATTTTGTAGAAGATATAGAATGCAATGGTATGAAAAGTCCTGTCTATATTATTCATAGAGTTTATAGAAATATGAGAACCAATATAACTTTTGAGAATATTGAACAATTAGAGAGTCTTGTTGAAAAATTAGCACAAAGGTGCGGTAAGCATATTTCTTATGCAGATCCTATTCTCGACGGAACATTGCCTGATGGAAGCAGAATTAATGCTACATACACTACGGACATAACAAGCCACGGACCTACATTCACTATAAGAAAATTCACAAAAACTCCATGGACACCAACGCAATTAGTTTCTTTTAATACCTTAAGCCCAGAGATGCTTGCTTATTTATGGATGATGGTTCAATATAGAATGAATATATTAATAACTGGAGGAACTGCATCAGGAAAGACAACTCTGCTTAATGCTGTTGCTTTTTTTATTCCACCAGAAGCAAGAGTAGTTTCAATTGAAGATACAAGAGAATTAAATCTGCCAAGAGAAAATTGGCTACCAAGTGTTGTCAGAGGAGGAACTGGCGGCAGCAAACAAAATGAGATTACATTATTCACCTTATTAAGAAGTTCATTCAGACAAAATCCAGATTATGTAATTGTTGGAGAAGTAAGAGGAAAAGAAGCATCTGTATTATTTCAGGGTATGGCTTCAGGACACTCATCAATAAGCACAATGCACGCAGATTCTGTTGAAACTTTAATCAAAAGACTGGAAACTCCGCCGATAGAACTTTCTCCTACATTGCTTAATGTTCTTGATTGTGTTTGCATTATGACTCACGCAGTTGTGAACAAAGAAGAAACAAGAAAATTAAGGGAAGTTGTAGAAGTTGTAAATGTTAATCCCGAAGGAATTGCAACAATAAATACTCCTTATACATGGAATCCCAGCGATGACAGATTTTATTTTAAGAAAAGCAGCAAAGTTTTTGAAAAAATATCAAGGAGATATGGAATAAGAATGGATGAATTAGAAATTGAATTTAGAAGGAAAGTTCAGCTGGTATTTAATATGTACAAGAAAAAAGTGTTTGGGTTTGAAGAAGTGCAGGAACTTGTAAACAAATATTACAAAAAGCCAGAAGAAGTTCTAAGGGAATTTGGCGTGCAGTAGGAATTATTTCTTAGAATTATTTTTTAATAATCTTTTGATTAATAAGAATATTAGAAATCCAAACCCTAATAAAATTACAATATAAATTCCAATCATCATCAAAGTACCCAAAAGAAGTGTTTGAAACATTAGAATAATATTATTTTTAGTTAATGAATCAATAAAACTGCGAAATATAATCAATTCAATGATACTAATTGAAATTAAAAAAATAATAATTAACCATTTGGGCATCTTCATATATAAAAATGTCATTTGTAATTTAAAAAGCTATCGGAATTAAAAAGAATTATTTTTAAATTATCTACATCTTAAACGCTCATAAGCATATCCATACGAATCACACCAAGTGCATGTATCACAATCCCACCAACAATGATACCAAGGATTACAAGCTAGACGACAATTGCATTCATAAGAATGACTACTCGCACAACATCCCCAATCACCATAACAAGTCATATCTCCGCTCCCACTTCCCAAGTCGGATCTATATTTACTCCAATAAAAACCATCATCACAGATTTGACCGCTTACATCACTACATTTAAAAATGCCTGCCCCTGTCGCTCTACAACCACTCCCATCACTTCTCCATTCACAATGTTGAGTATTACAGTTAGCATTGTTTGTGGGTTTGGGTGTAGGACATTTATCATCATTAACTATTACTTTATCCTCTCTTATACATTTAAACATTTCTGACTTTGTACCCCCACCACAAGTTGCACTGCATGATCCCCAACCAGTACTATTCCATCTATAAGTATAACAAAATTTATTTTGATTAATTGCGTCTTGCAATTTCATTGTTGTTCCTCTAATTTTAATTTCAGTCTCATTTGCATAATGATATTTTCCTTCAAGAATTTTGTTTCCTGCGGGGATAGATAATACCTGAGCAGCTCCAGATATATTACAAAGTTTGTGTTCAGAGATTAAAGCTTGAGCAAGAGTCATTTGTCCGTCTTTTACAGACACCCAAACCTGCGAAGCATTATGTATATTAGAAGGAAAGGTATTATTATATGAAAGACCAGGAGTACATTTTATATGAGCTTTTCCGATTCCCAATAATCCAGCATTACAAGTATTGTCTTCTAAAATTAAGTTGTTATTATCATCATACCATCCTTTTATCCCAGTAGAACGAGAAGAAGGCTCATTATCTACACCGATGTTTCCACAATTATCAATTATAATAGGCTCTTCATTACAATCATACCAATCGCTTCCATAATCATCACTTCCAACACGACAAGCATATTCTTTATTTGGATAAAGTCCTCCACAATCATCTGCCTTGATAAAATTATTATCCTTATCATACCATCCCCAAATTCTATTGTCTTCACAATCTAAATCTTTTCCATTACAAGTTGCAGGAATAGAAGTAGAGCCAATAATCCAACTGTCATATAGTCCATTAGTATCTATTAATTTAAGAGAAACATTATAATGTGCTAAAGATTGAAGAGTCATATTTGAAACGCCAATTCTTACTAAGATATCATTAGCATTATGGAGTTTAGCAGCACTGACTGCAAAACTTCCGAGAACTAAAACTAATAATACTATGATTACAAAACATCCCCTCTTCTTAAACATAGATAAATTAGGAAATTACTCTTTTTAAAATTATTCTTAGCAGATATTTTTACAAAATGTTTAATAACATAAAAATACTTTTTGATAGTATGAAAAATAGGAAATTTTGCAACGTCCTCACATTCGTTGCGGATACAAAATCTGGAGATTTTGCATAATGGAAACAGAGGAGATTTCATTCTTGAAACAGCTAATTAAAACACTTGAAGAAGCAGGAGCAAACTTAGAGAAATTTTATGAAAAAAAAGATTTTGACAACTTTAACAAATCAAAAAAAATGATGTTAAAGATTCAGCAGGAGATTTCCAATATTATAAAATGATGAATATAGAACAAATAAAAGAAATAATAAATAAAGAGAAGAAAATTGTAAATGAAATTAATTCTTATTCCAATTATGTTAAAAATGCAAAAGACGAACAGGAAAAAAATATGGTGGAAAGCCAGATAAAACGGCTGAAAAATTCCTTAAAAAATATTAATGATGAACTTTTAACAAATTTAGAATCACTTGATATTGTCAAGCCACTGGAAGCTCCAATGCCGAAGATATCCCCTGTTATCAGCGTAAAAAAAGAAAGTAAAGATATTGGAAAATGGTCTCCTATGGAAAGAGAAATTTTGAGAAGGATAAAAAAGAAAAAAGAAAAGATAGCTGAAAAAAAAGAAAAAAAGCCCAGTGCATATGCAAAATTAGCAAATAGTTTTTTTGCTGACAAGGTTAAATCGTTCATTAAAGAAAAAAAATTAAAAAGTTTAGAAAAAGATTTAATTAAATCAAATTTAGGATACACACCTGTAACCTATGTTTCTATTCTAATTTTAACAACAATTTTATCTGTAGCAGCTGCATTTGTTATTTTTCTGTTTTTTTTATTTTTTAATCTTGGTCCAAATTTGCCGATAATAACTCTTGCTCAAGATAATTTATTAGACAGACTTATGAAAGTAATTTGGATTTTGATTATTATCCCAGTTATAACTTTTTTATTTATGTATATTTATCCGTCTCTTGAAGGAAAATCCACTGAAAGAAGAATAAATCAGGAGCTTCCTTTTGCAACAATTCATATGGCTGCTATTTCTGGGTCTATGATTGAACCTGTAAAAATATTTAATATTATCGCCAAGACAAAAGAATATCCTTTCCTTGAGAGAGAATTTAATAAACTCCTAAATGTAATTAATGTTTATGGGTATGATTTAGTCACTGCCTTGAAAAGTTCAGCATTAAATTCTCCAAGCCAAAAACTTGCAGAACTTTTTAACGGACTTGCAACTACAATAACTTCTGGAGGAAACTTGTATGATTTTTTTGACAAGAGATCGCAAAGCATGATGTTTGAATACAGACTTGATCAAGAAAAAAATACAAAGGCAGCAGAAACATCTATGGATATTTATATCAGTGTTGTAATTGCAGCACCGATGATACTTATGCTCCTGCTTATGATGATGAGAATCAGCGGACTTGGGATTGCATTAAGCACATCAATGATAACCTTAATTGTTGTGGGCGGAGTTTCGTTAATCAATTTTATATTCCTAATATTTTTACAAATAAAACAAGGTTAAAAAAAATGACAGAACAAAGTTCACTGCAGACAGGAAGTCAGCCGTTCGCCGAAACAAGTTCAGCGACAGCACAAATACAAAGCGATTACGCATACGCATCGCGAAGAATGGAGAGTTTTGCATAATGGAATTAAAAAGAATACATTGGTTTGGAATAGCATCTGGATTTGCAGTAATTGCTATGTCATTTCTTCTTTTTAATACAAAGTTTTTCTTTTTTATAATTTGGTTTGGAGTTTTGATTATAGTAGCTCCTTTTGTTTTAACAACAATACAGGAGACAAGAACTAATCAAGAAAAAGAGGAAATGTTTTTAGAATTTACAAGAAATCTTGTCGAGAGTGTTAATACTGGAACTCCAATCAGCAAGAGCATTATGAACATGAAAAAAAAATCTTTTGGAGTTTTAAGCAAGAATGTAGAAAAATTAGCAAATCAAATAAGCATGGGGATTCCATTAAGAACAGCTCTTCAGGTTTTTGCAAATGATATCGGCAATGAAACAGTATTGAGAACAATAACACTTATCGGACAAGCAGAAAGAGCAGGAGGAAATATTGCTGGAATTTTAGAATCTGTCGCCAAAGCAGTTAATACTGCAGACAAATTAAGAAAAGAAAGAAGAGCAGCAATTTCAACATTAGTTGTTCAGGGTTACATTATATTTCTTGTTTTTATTGTGATAATTTTAGTCATGCAATTTTACATAATCCCAATGATTTCGGGAATAGCAACTGTTGGAGTTTTGGGAACAGGAGGAGTAAGCACGCCTGCAACAGGAGGTGCAATAGAAGCTACAGAAGTATCAAGAGCATTTTTGTATCTTCTCTTAATTCAGGGTTTTTTTAGCGGGTTAGCAATAGGAAAACTTTCAGAAGGAGACATAAAAGCAGGAATAAAACATTCTTTTGCCTTGGTAGTTTTATCTTTCTTAATTTCTGCAGTTGCAAATATTTTCTTTGCCAAATAAATAAGAATATAAATCTAAAAAGGCATATTTAATTATGAGAGGTAAGAAAGGTCAAAACAGAAGTTTCTCTCTTTGCAATTTTTTTCCAAAAAATCGCAGAGGTTCACACGTAGGAATGATTCTTTCTTTTGTGATATTTATTACATTTATTGTTTTTTTGTATGTTGTTTTAAGACCTTCGGTAACTACCAGTGAGGATAAAAAAGCAACATTAACTTATATTGAAAGACAAATTTTAGAAAATGTTTCTGCAAATTTTACAAGTACCAGTGTGTCAATAGATAAAAATATTCCAGAAAGTTGTGTTTCTATACTTAATTTATTATTAATTCCCGAGTTAAGTCCGCCAGGGATAAAAGTAAAAAATAAGGATGGAATTATTCAACAAGAAATATATGTCCAAACAAATAGTCCGAACTTATTGATAGACAGAAGTCCTGTAAGTGATTTTTTTTATGTTTATTCCTCTCCAGAATGGGAATTTATAGAAGAAAACAGCAGAGATGATTGCAAAGCAGTAGGTGATGATAAATACCAAATTGGTGTTGTTAAAGAAGCAGAATATCCTTTTGAAGAAAATTTAATTGAATTTATGAACTATTACAAAACTAATTATGAAGATTTGAAAAAAGCGTTGAAAACTCCTCCTGGAGCAGAGTTTGGTTTTGGATTTATACAAAGCAACCAAAGCGAAATAAGTGTTGGAACTCCGGCGAAAACAGCAAATGTTTATGCAGAAGTTCTTCCAATCCAATATATTGATGATTCAGCAAATATTCAGTCAGGTTTTATAAATATCAGAGTATGGTAGTAATAATATGAAGGGGATAATAAAAAATCGCTCGGGATGGATAGAAATTGTTGAAGCATTTGTTTCTATACTTCTTGTAGTGGGAGTTCTCTTGTTTGTGATAGGAAAAGGATACATTGGAAAAAAAGATATTTCTGATGAAGTTTACAAAATTGAAGTTGCAATATTAAGAGAAATTGAAACTAATGACACAATGAGGCAGGATATTTTAAATGCTAATCCTGTTCCTGTAAAATGGGAAGAAAATAATTTTCCTAAAAGCGTATATAATAAAGTAATTGAAAGAACGCCGAATTATTTGAATTGCAGTGCAAGAATATGCAACATCGATGATTTATGCAGTTTAGAGGAAGAAAAAGAAGGAGATATTTATGCACAGCCAGTTATTATCAGCACAACATTAGAGCAGGAACCTTTATACAGAAAATTAAATTTATTCTGCTGGATGAAATAAATATGCGCAAGAAAAAAGGTTTTGGAGTTTTAAAAAAACCCGTAATAAAAAAGAAAAAATTTCTTTTTCTTGAACATACTGCAGATATGAAATTTCAGGCATTTGGAAAGACTGTTGAAAAAGTTTTTATAAATTCTGCATCGGCATTGAAAGATGCTATGGCTAAAGGAATAAAAGTTGCAGAGATAAAAAAGAAAATAATAAACATTAAGAGGAAAGATTCTGAAGCTTTGCTTTATGCATTTTTAGAAGAAATTTTATATCTTCTTGATGCAGAGAATTTTTTAACTATAAGAGTAAGCAAAATAAAAATTGAAAAAAATACATTAAAAGCAAATCAAAGATTTCCATTCAAACAAAATGAATTTAATTTGAAAGCAACAGTGATTGGAGACGACGCATCAAATTATGAATTTACAAACTCTGTGAAAGCTGTAACATATAATGAAATGTTTGTAAAAAAAACAGAAAATGGTTCCTGGGTTGCACAAGTTGTTCTGGATGTTTAGTTCTTTTTTTTCTTCTTTAACCAACCAACTAAAAATAATATTCCCACTAAAAATGCCGGGCCTGCAATTATTAATACAGACAATTCAAATCTAAAAGGAGGATTAATTATTCCAGCAAGCAATGATCTTAAAAGAAAAAACATTCCAACAAAAATAAATGCTATTGCTCCAACTAATTCATGCTTCCAAGAGATTATTAAAAGAACTAATAATATCAGCGATGGAATATTATGCATAAATAATCCCCCAGCTATTTCCCAAAAAGTTGATGTTGAATCAAAAACATCCAAAGAGAACATTGCTAAAAATGCGATAAACAAAATTGCTAGAATTCTTGGAGCCCAAAACAAAAATTTAATTCTTTTTTTCATAATAAATGATATTAAAGGAGATATATAAAATTATTCAATAGTCAAAATGATGCAAGCCAAAACTGGGTTCTTCCCATCTATGCAATTTTCCAAAATAATATTTTTTATTTTTTATTTCCTGAAGTCTTATTCCCGGATGAATTGATGACTCTCCAGTTATCTCACGCACAGTATAATAATTTCCTCTTTTTGGAAGCTCGATTTCTGATATTCTGAACGGGCTATTTGGGTCATCTTTGAAATAATTATCAATACATTTAATTTTATCCCCAATACCAATCTTTAAGGTCATTTTGTAAAGATATATTCTCTATTTTTAAGCATTATTGTCTCCAGTTATCTTTAAAATCTTTAGTTGGTTCTATTTTTTATGAAGAAAATATCAGAGAATATTTATGAAATTGAGAGAGAAGGAGAAATGAAAGTTCCTGCAAGAATTTTTGCAAGCGAAAGCATCCTGGAAAATATAAAGAAAGACAAGACATTGGAACAGATAAAAAATGTTGCTTGTCTGCCCGGTATACTAAATTATGCAATTGCTCTTAGTGACGCACATCAAGGCTATGGTTTTCCAATCGGCGGAGTTGCTATTTTTGATTTAGATAAAGGAGTAATTTCTCCTGGGGGGTTGGTTATGACATTAATTGTTCTGTAAGATTATTAAAAACAAATCTGACAAAGAAAGATTTGGATAAAAAGAAAAAAGAAGTTGTTGAAGCTCTTTACAAAAAAATTCCTTCTGGAGTTGGAAGAGGAAGCAAATTTAACATTACAAGACAGGAACTGAATAAACTTCTTGAGCAGGGAGCAAAATATTTTGTTGATAAAGGCATGGGAGCTAAGGAAGATTATCTGCATATGGAGGAAGAAGGATGCTTGAAAGAAGCAGATTCTTCTAAGGTTTCAGAAAGAGCAATAAAAAGGGGAATAGGGCAATTAGGAACTCTTGGAGCAGGAAATCATTTTTTGGAAGTTCAGTATGTTGATGAAATTTTTGATAAGAGAGTTGCAAGAGAACTTGGAATTGAGAAGGGACAGATAACAATTATGATTCATTGCGGTTCTAGGGGATTAGGACATCAGGTTGCAAGCGATTATATTCAATTAATGGAAAATGAATATGGTTTCAAAACTTTACCAGATAGAGAATTAATTAATGCACCAATAAAAAGCAAGCTTGGAAAAGATTATTATGCTGCAATGTGCGCTGCTGCAAATTTTGCTTTTGCGAACAAACAATTAATCACTCATTGGATAAGAGAAGAGCTTGCAACTATTTTTCCTGATATAAAAATAGATGTTGTTTATGATGTTTGTCATAACATTGCAAAGTTTGAGGAACATATTATTAATGGAAAGAAAAAAATTGTATGCATTCACAGAAAAGGTGCGACGAGGGCTTTTGGGCCTGGAAGAAAAGAGATTCCAAAAGATTACAGGAAAATAGGACAGCCAGTTTTAATCCCTGGAAGCATGGGGACTGCCTCATATTTATTGATTGGTACAAAAAAAGCAGAAGAGCTTACTTTTGGAAGCACTGTTCATGGGGCAGGAAGAATTTCAAGCAGAAGCTCGGCTTTAAGGAATTTGAGGGGAGAAGACATCAAAAAAGAAATGAATAAAGAAGGCATTGAAGTTCATGCCGGAAGCATGAAGTCACTAGCAGAAGAAGCTCCTGAAGCATATAAAGATATTGAAGAAGTTGTGCGAGTTGTCGACGAGCTTGGAATAAGCAAAAAGGTAGCAAGATTAAAGCCTATGGCGGTGGTGAAGGGGTAGAATGATAATACAAAAAGCAAAAAGAAAAGATTTGGAAGAATATCTTAGATTAAGAAAAGAAACCTTAAGAGAATATTATAAAATTAAAGAAGAAAAAATATTAATCTCAGATGAAAAAATTAAAAAAGAATTTTTAGGATTATTAAATACTAAAAAACGTATATTATTAATTGCTAAAGAAAATAAACAAATTCTTGGTTATTTAATGGGGACTATTCTTAGAAATGTCTGGCAAAAAGTAGGTTATCTTGATGATGTCCTTGTTAAGAAAGACTTTAGGAATAAAAAGATAGGAAGCAAATTAATTAAAAAATTTATAAAAATTTTAAATAAAAAAGGCATAAAAAAGGTTAGATTAGGTGTAGATGTAAAGAACAAAAAAGCAATATTATTATATAAAAAGTTGGGTTTTAAAATTGCACAATATGAAATGAGTAAATAATAAGATGAAAGAACAATCTGAAAAATTATTCATATGAAAAATTCTTAAAATTTAACAAACAGATAAGAAAAGAATTAGAAAAGTTATTAATATCAAAAAGAAATTTAACCCCAAGACAGAAGTTTATTTGTGCAATGATTTATCATCACAGTTTTAATCTCATATTAAATAAATTGAAAAGATAGTTGAAAAGTTAATTATTTCTTTAAATATTCTACACATTTATCTATTAATCTTTCAAAATCTTTTTCTTTTTTCCATTCATTTGTAATAAAGTTTCTTAATTCTTTGTGGGAATCATATCCCCTATCTTCAACGAACCATAAATCTTTGAATTCTAAATTAAGAAGAACTGTTAAGGCTTCTTTCAAATCATTTGTTTTTTCTTTCCCAATCTCTTTTTCACAAGTTTCCCAATGTTTTGAATTGTGAAATTGAATGTGGAGTAATTCGTGCCCAATTGTACGAAGGCATTGCAATAAAGGTCTTTTTATAGAAATCATAAAAGAATAATCTTGGGGATTATAAGGACATCTTCCCACTGTAGTAATATATCCTGTGAATTTATCAGGATAAATTGGTTTTTTTATTACTTTCTCCAGTCTAGAAAAATAAATATTATTTACTTTTTCCCATGCTTTTTCAAGTTCATCCTTAAATATATTGAGAATGCCCGAAGAATATAATGGTTGAATATCTTTTTCAATTTCTCTTTTACATTCCTTAAAATTTTTTTGATCCCATAATTGCTTATAATCAGAATTCAGTTGTTTTTTTTCGGGATTTTCTACATAAGGGTTATCTATATTACATAATTCCCACAGATTATACATATCTTTTTCTTTATCAATCTTAAAAATTACTTGGGGCATTTTATTATTCTGTTTTATTTTGAAATAATACAAAATTTAAATGATGTTGATGAGGGCCTATATTATCATGGTCTTCTATTTCACTAATATCACTAATTTCCTTTATTAATTTCCAATCAGAATAAATTTTAATTAATTCCTGAATGTTTGGATAAAATTTTTCTGTTTTTTTCTTTGCATTTTCATCCTTATCAGACATACAAACCAAAAGATTGTAACCCAATTTAGATGTTGCAGTTTTCATTCTTTCAATTATCTGCAATGAATCATTTTTATTTAAAAAATGCAAAATTAAGGAAGCTATGATTAAATCATTTTTTTCTCCAAAATTTTCTTTTCTAATATCTCCCTCTATAAGTTTAAAATTTGGTGATTCTTCTACAATTTTATTTAAATCTATTCCGATTATCTTTGCTCCTTTATTAGCAAAAAATTTAGACATTAAACCTTTACCACAACCAAGATCAAGTATCTTTTTTATATCCTGATTAAATAAACTCATCAAAAATTCTCTTTTGGTCTCTTTAACATTAATCATTTTCTTTGTCTAGAAGATATTTAAAACACATAGGGTCTTTTGCCATAAAATTTCCTGTTACTGCATAAGCTACTGCTCTACAACCTCTGCAGTTGGAAACCTTATCACATAAAGTATTTTTTTTCATCTTATCGAGATTTCTTAATTCTTTCATTACATCGCTATCTATAATTAAATTAGAAATTCCTTCTTTTATATGCCCAATTTTAATTGGCAATCTTCTGCATGGATAAACTATTCCATCAGATAAAACTGAAAGCGCCCTATAGCCTGCAGAACATCCCGTCAAATATTTATTTTTTTGTTTTGCAATCTTCTTAGCAGGATTGTCTGATTCAACAATCTGCCAAAGTACATCAGAAGTTAATACTGTTATTTTATTACCATATTTTCTTATTAAATCTCCTGTTTCTCTAAATACCTTCAAAGCATCTTCTGCATTCATATATTCGGGATCACTTATTCCTAATTGTTTATCTGGAACATAAGTCTTAAATCCAACTTTTTTTGCACCAGTATTTATAGAAGCTTTTATTACATCTTCAAATTGATTCTTATTGGATTGCATTAAAGTCATAGAAACAGTTACATCAATCCCCGATGCCGATGCATTTATTATTCCTTCCAATGCTTTATCATACGCAAAAGATTTTTTTCTGATATTATTGTGTGTTTCTTTTTTTCCATCAATTGAAATTTGCAATCTTCTAACCCCCGCGTCATAAATTTCACTAGCCTTTTTTGCAGTCAATAAAGTTCCATTAGTAAGGATAGCAGTGATAATCTCTTTTTTACTTGCATATTCCAAAATCTTTAATAAGTCTTTTCTCATTAATGGCTCACCGCCAGAAATACTAATTCTTGGAATCATAGACCATCTTTTAGCAGTATTGCTTAAATCATAAAGCATATCTTTTGCTTCTTTTAGATTCATTTGTTTTTTATCTTCGATATGAGCCGAATGATAACAATGAGTACAATTAAGATTACAATTATTTGTGGAATCCCATTGTAAATATAATTGTCTTTTTGCCATTTTTGTAAGAAATCTTAATTTCTAATTGTATTTCTTTTTGAATAAATTAGAATAAGCATGAGAATCTCCTTCGGCACAAGCCTTACAGTCCGAACAAGAAGCCGGGCCACATGCATCACATGGGTCACAACCATATTTTTCTTTATATTTCTTAACTTCATCTATGCTCATTTTAGACTTTATTTTGTTCAAGTCTACCATGCTTTCTAAGAAAGATTTCTCTTTCATATTAAGTTTTTTCATATAAATTTATTTAAATTCTTATATATAAATATTTCTATAAATCTCTCCCTTGTAAACTAATTATCCCTCTTGCGTAGTAACAAACGTAACATTTAAATACTAGTGCATCTTAGATAAAACATGGCAAACAACCTAATCAAAAAGATAAGAAATGGGGTAATAAAAACCATCGCTGCAGTTACTATTCCATTTATGTTATCAGGATGTCCTTCCCCAATAATCCCAGAACCAGAACCAACACCAGTTTACTCAAGTTCTTCAAGCTCTAGTTCATCTAGTTCAAGCTCAAGTTCTAGTTCTGCAATGAGTTACAAAACTATCAGCGGATATTTACAAGATAATGAAAGTGACGGAAATAGAACAGGAGTTGTAAAAATATATGATGCAAATACAGACGAACTTTTAGGAACAGATAATGATGGAAACGATTTCAGCTTTCAAGTCCCTTATGGTTCAAATGTAAAAATAAAAGGAGCAATCAAAGAAGGCAGTGAATGGAAAAGCTATGCAAGAGAAATGAACCTTGAAAATATTACTGAAGATACAAGTGATGTTAATGTAAGATGTGTTCCTTATGATGGAGCCGGTTCTTACGACGATGGAATGTTAGATACACCAGAAAAAAGAACAAACTTTAAAGAACATTTTGGAAGAACAAACAGCTGGTCTGAAAATGAAAGAATAAGTAATGATTTTTTGAATGCGTCAAAATTACCCGATTATATAAATGGAAACAGAGATCACGGCCTTAAAAAATTAAGTTATGATAATGGTTTTGAGGAAGATTTCCAGGGAGTAGAAATAAATTCAGACGATTATTCTGAATCTGAATTTAATACAATTAAAGATATAATCCTAAATAGTGGATATAATATAAGTTCTGACAAAATTATAAGAGGAAATAGTCATTATAATCCAAGTACAAAAATTCCTTATACTGGATGGGGAGCAATATTTAAAGATAAAACTTATGAAGGACCAAGAACAGCTATTTATGATAATGATGCTGATGGATATATTAACAAATTTGTAACCTATCTTAATACATTTGATTCGGGGGTTGTAATCCACGAAGCAATATATCATGGACTTATGGGATGTGTAGGACATTCTGATGGGAAAAATGCAGATGGTTCATATATTCCAGAATTATTCTCTTCAATGGGAAAATATTCAGGAGTATCTGGAGATAAATTAAAGATTGTAGATACCAAAGTAAGCAAAATAATTGATGAATCAACTTACAAAGGAATGGAAGGTTTAGATAAGATATTAGGAACTGATTATTCTAACTTAGAGTAATTATCTAATGGTAACAGATAGAAAGATTTAAATATTTCTTTATTGTTTGTTTTTTATGGATGATGTACCCCCATCGAACCATGAATTAATTTCTGAAATTAGTAAGCATTATGAAAAATTATTAGGGTATTCTGTTAAAGACACTAGATTAGAGATACTCAATAAAAATCAATGGGTTCCCCTTTGCGATAGATATAATTTGAATAAAAATTCTTCTGGAATTTATTTACCAAGAAATCAAACTGCAATAATTCCAACAGAAAGTAAATTGAGCCTATTCCATGAATATTTTGGACATGGATTATTCTGTGAACAATCATTAGCAGGTAAGAGATTAATAGATTTAGAGAAAAAATTATTAGAAGAAGAAAAACGGGAATTTGAAAAGAAAAAATTTACATTAAAAGATATTGAAAAATTTAGGAAGGAAAATAAAACCTTTTTAGATTTGGAAAATTTTAAGGAGAAAAATTTAAAATTATATGAAGAATTTGCAATTTTTTCAGAATATGTTCTCTCAAAAGAGTTTAACCTAAATGACTTATTTAAGAGGAGATATGATTCATTATCAAAACAAGACAAAGAAGATATTGAAAATGTAATTGATTTTAATAAAAATTATGGAGATTTAGCAACTTTTTACAATTTTGGATTAGCAAGAAGAACAAATGTTGAAAGAGCTAAAAGATTATTAGAACAGGTCTATAATGATAAGTCAAGGATAAAATTAGCTATGCTTTATGGTTCAAAGAAAGAATTTTCAGATATTGATATTTTTATTGTTTCAGATAGTTTAATCCCTCTTGAAAGTTCTTGGTTAGATATAAGAATTGAGAACGTAAAAAATTTTGAAGAGATGGTTAGACATTTTGATGCTTCAATGATTGGTCCAATTTTAAATTCAGAATATCTTTTGGGAGATAAAGATTACTTAGAAGAGAAGAAAAAACAAATAAAAAAACAACCAATTTCAAAAGAAACAATTATCTATAATATCAAAAAAAGTGAAGAACAGAAAAATCTAGCTCTAAGCTATCCAAAAGATTCAGAAGAAAGAAAACATGGATTCGATTATGTTAATTCTTATCTAACAAATGCTCGTGCTTTACAGAATGGATTTAAAATCTTAACAGAAAAAGAATTAAAGTCATTTTCTCAAAAAGAAAAATTTATAGAGTTGGAGGGAGGTAAATTATAATGAGATTAGAACAGCAAGTTTATGATGTTAAAGATTTAGAAAATTTAAGTGCCTCTCAATTGTATATGTTTAGTGGACCATTAGGCGGACCAATCTCAAGCAGACCTTTGAAAATAGAACCAATAAAAATGAGGTTTACTGATTTTTCAACTCAGTTTAATTGTTTAGATAACCTCTATAAAAAAGAATCACCTTTAGAGAAAAAAAAGGAAAAAGAAAAGGAAGAAAAAAGACAAAAAGAATTAGAGAGGGAAATAATAATAAATGCAATGAATTATAAAAGAAGTGAACCGTTAAAAGGAAATGATTTTTCTTCATCGGGTTTTCAATTCCATTTTCATGAAAATAATGGAAATATCTCGGGAGGGAAGATTAAATCATATAATGGAACAAAAGATGATGAGATAAAGTTGGATAATTATCAAATCTCTATGGGGGATTTATATGCTAATTTACTTAACATTAAAAAAATAAAACCTAAAGAATAATGACAGAATTGAATAAAGAAAGAATTAAAGAAGAATTAATTTATATTTACAAAAATTTTCTTAAAGATAATTACAATAGAGAGATGATTCGGAGAGCAATAGAGATGGATAGACTCTATGGTGGAGCAGTCCAACTTCTTGATGAAGATTTAGGGAATGCTATTAATCTTTTAACTTTTGTTATTCAAGAAAAAATGCCGGGTGGAAAGAATAAAAAAGAAGAGATAAAAAAAATTCTTGAAGAACTAGAAAAGTCCTAAACAAAATTTTTTATTATTTTTACTTTTTAACTTTTAATCATAATATTTATAAAACACATCTCATTATTATAAAGATGAAAAAAGGGGTTAGTAAATTAGTATTTGGATTAATTTTATTTATATTTTTATGCTCAAATGTTTTTGCTGTTGGTACTTTCTTAACTTCTACATGTGAAATTGTTCCAAGAACCAGTTGTGGTGATGATGTAAAAGAATATATTGTTATGGGACTTTCTGATTTGACAGATGCGCATGGAGAACTTGCAAGCCAGAATAATTATGATTATGTTTTATGTTGTGGACTTCCAGGAAGTGCGACTTGTAATGAAGACAATAAAATAATTGGACTTTCTTCTTCTACAAATGCACATGCAGAAATCCTAAATAATTATCCTGATTCTAGCGATGTTTGTTTTGGGGATTTTGTATGCAGGAAATTATCTTCTGGAACTACTTGTGGTACAGATGAGTTTGGTATTTTATCATTAAGTGCAGACACAAATGCTCACATTGGAAAATTTAATGATTTCTCAACAAAGATATGCTGTGGTAGTCAAACATTCACAGCACAAACTTGTGAACTGGTATCAGCAACATGGACAGGAACAGCAATTCAAGATAATAAAGTCGTTGCAGGTTCAAAAGTTTATCTTCAAGTTATAGGAAGCGGACCAGAATGTAATGGACAGACAATTTTATTTGAAGTTAAAAAGAAAGTATTATTGGGAGATGATGTTTTAGCAGTATCACAACCAGTAGAGGTATCTTTTAATGGAGCAACAGCATTAGGAAGTTGGATTGCAGAAGGAGGAAATCATTATTTTACTGCTTTATTAGACGATTCAGATGCAGCTCCTGCAGAAAGTAATATTTTAGATGTCAGCAATTTACCAAATGATTATTGTGATTCAATTTTAACTTGTGAAGATTATACTAGTGAAGAAGAATGCAATACAAACAGCCCATGCAATACAGATCTTGTTGCTCAAGGCGGAGGAGCAGAAGGGCTTGTAGACTGCAATGATGAATCTTTCTTTTGCGGATGTTCATGGAATATTGATGAAGGAAATTGCAAGTTTAGCTGGAGTGAGATAACAGGAGAATCATGCGGAAGTCCAGACACAGGTGGATGCAATTACGGATGTACTTTATGCAGTAATGCAGAAACAGGAGATTATTGTAGTGTAGGAAGCTGTCCTGAAGGAGAAAATCCAGTATCTAATGAAGATGGAATTTGTGAGTTTGGAGAAGGATGTACTTCTGTTGATTGTTTAAACGGAGACACTGATAGTTGTAATCAAGGATTATTTTGCTCATTGCAAAAATGTTTTTCATTTGATGAAACTTTAGAACCAGCTGCAGACCTAGGAGAATGTATAATTACCCAGACAATAACAAAGGGATGTGATACAGAGCCTGTTGGATTTAAAACAATAAAAGCAACTGGAACATGGACTGGACTTCCTGGTTCAGGACAAGTTCAATGTGAGTCTTACCAGCAAGAACCAATAACTGTTCCATGTCCTGCACAGGTGCAATTGCCTTTCTTTGATTATTTTGAAATGATAATTGCAGTAGCAACTATCTTGCTAATTTATGTTTCATTAGTAGTCAGAAGAAGATTTCTTAAGTTAAGAAAAAAACATAAATAAGAATATATTCGACAAATGTTTATAAATACTTTTTAATTTAAATTATTGATAAAAATGAGGGGAGCAATAATTAAGTTTTTAGCAATTTCAGCGTTAATATTATTTTTTATTAATTTTATTTCTGCAGGAATTTTAGTGGGAAATCATTCAATAGAAAAATCTTATGCTCCTGGAAGCACAATAAGAGGCTGGTTAGAAATAACATTAGATAAAGAATCAACAGATTCAATTTTGGGAAGTTCTTTTGGTGGTAGCATAAGTCTTATTGATTTATTAAACAAGACTTCAAATTTAGCATTTATAAAAACCTGCATTCCCTTGTCCTGTACATTTGGTTATTCTGCAAATAATGAAGAAGATTCTAAAATTCTTAGTTTAGAAAAAGAAGAAGTATTAATTGGATTCAATCTCACCTCTTCAAAAAAATATCTTGTCGGAGATATAACTGATTTTTATTTTAATGTTTCAAGCAATAATGTAGATGGTGTGGAATTTCCATTAGCAATAGATGTTTTGGATGACGGGCAATATGAATGGAATGCTTATACTGCTTCAGAAGAATTTTCTTCAGATTATAATTCAGGCTGTTTTGCGGGGGTAGGCACTACTTCAAAACCAATATCTTATGAAACACAATTTTGTGAAAAAATAAGTCTTACAAGAGCCCCAAAAGTAGAACTTGGAGCTTATGTAAAGGGTAGCGGGACATCACATTTTTCAATGAGTATAAAAGAAGTTGGAAGTAGCAGCCAAAAAGGATGTGATGCACTTGCCAGCGGAGAGGGAATACAAAAAATATCATGCGAAGTTCCAGAATTTTCAGTTGATGAAGACAAAGATTATTTTGTATGTATAAAAACGCCAAGTGCAGGCTACAATGACAAATATACTATTGAAATGGAAGAAGATTCAAATAATTGCGGTTTTATCGATGATTTTGACGGAACATATGACAGAGACTATGAAATTTTTGCAAGACAAAGAAAATTTGCGAATATAAAAGAATTTATTTTTAATGATGCTGAACTTGTGAAAGCAAAAAGTCCTGTAACAAATGTAAAAGAATATGTAAAAGAATATGTTTCCGAGAAGTATAATAATAATTGTTCAAAAGGCTGTATTATTCCTATGAGAATTTTTTCAGGAGTTACACAAGAAGTTACCATTGATTATTCTACTGGAGAAGGAAGATATGTCAGATATATTTCTGATGGGACAAAATTTATTACAGATATTTATGATTTAGCAAAGACCTCTGCTCAAATCAGTTCTGCATCACAAAAATTATATTTAGATGACGCAGGATTTAGTATTCCTGCAGAATCAGGGAATTATTCTCTTTTGATAAAATTAAATGATGAAGAATTGTTTTCTGAAGAAGTGATTATAAAAGAAATTGCAACAATCCAGTCCTTAAGTCCAATGAAGACTGCAGTAGGATATCCTACAAAATTCCGTGCTAGAACTGATGCTTCTGTAAATATCACACAATATACCTGGGAATTTGGTGATGGGAACATAGAAACAACAAATGTGAATATTGTAAATTATACTTACAATTCAGTAGGAGATTACATGTTAAAAATCAGTGTTGTAGATGCAAATGGCGGGGCTTCAAATAAAACATTTAACATTACTGTAGGTCCAGCATCTGCTATTGTTCCAACAATAATAACAGGAGTAGAGTTAAGCATAAATAATATCAAAGAAAAGACTGCATTATTCTCTGAATTAGAAAGAAATAGTGTTCACAGAGCATTAGATTTAGAAACAATTGAAAGCACAATTACAAGATTAAAAGACACTGCTGCAAGAGCAACTTCTGAAACAGAATTTCAAACAATCCTTGGAGAATTATTGGGAATAAGCCTTCCAAAAACAATTTCTAAAACTGCTTCAGGAGATAAAATTTTATTTTATCCTATATCAGAAAATATTAATTTAGAGGTGTTAAAAAAGATAGGTGCAGGAGATTATACTGGAAAAGAAGAGGATTATAAAACTGCAATATTTGCCTGGAATGAAGCAAACATAAATACTATTTTAACTTACAGTGAAATATCTGCAATTTATGAGAGCGATGAAGTTCCCTTCCTGAAGATTTTTGATGTTAATGTAGATAATACTGGAGAAGAAGCATATATTTTTATAAAAGAGCTGAAAGATATTTCGTTTGAAGGTGTTAGTCCAAAAAAAGATTCTGGATATTATTATTTAAATCTTGGAGCAAATAAAAATACTGCGTTTTCTACAACAGATAATGTTAATTTTATCACCCTTCCAATGTTTATTTCCCCCAGCCTTACTAAGTTGACTATTTTAGAAATTTCTCCGACTACTGACAAAGAAGGCGGAAAAGCAGTGACTATCACAATCCTGATAATATTAGTTTTTGTTATTGCTATAATTGTTTGGACTATTCTTCAGATTTGGTACAAAAGAAAATATGAAAACTTTTTGTTCAAGGACAGAAATCATCTATATAACATGGTGAATTATATTGGAACTGAAAAAGACAAAGGAACAAATGAAAAAGATATTAGTGTTAATCTGAAAAAAACAGGATGGACATCAGAGCAAGTTAGTTATGCACTTAAGAAATATGCTGGAAGAAATACAGGAATGCTTCAAATACTTCCTGTAGATAAAATATTTGATAAAATGTTTGGGGTAAATAGGAAGATAAAAGCTCCCCCTGCTCCAAAAAAGGTGCAATAATTATCATTTTATTACTGAAATATTTATAAACTAATTCGGCGAAATTATATTTATGAAAAATAAAACATTTTTCAATGTCCTCGGACAAAGTCCTGTGGATACAAAAGGGGGAAGTTTTGCATAATGGCGATAAAAATTTTTAAAAATTTCTTCAAAAGAATTTTTGGAACTTTATTTAAGAATAAAAAAGAAATGAAACTTGGTTTTTATGGCCCCCCAAATGCAGGGAAAACCAGTCTTGCAAACAGAATATGCAAAGATTTTACTGGAGAGGAAATTGGAACAGTAAGCAAGGTTCCGCATGAAACAAGGAAAGTTCAGTTCAAGGAAAAAGTTGAAATAAGCTACAAAGGAAAGAAAATGACTTTCAAGATGATTGATACTCCGGGAATTGCTACAAAGATTGATTATGAAGATTTTCTAAAATTTAAAGTGTCTAAAAAAGATGCTAAGCAGAGAGCAAAAGAAGCAACGCAGGGAGTTATTGAAAGCATCAAATGGCTTGATGACATGGATATTGTTGTTGTTGTCTTGGATGCTACTGAGAATCCTTATAATCAAGTTAATATTACAATAATAGGAAATCTTGTTGCAAGAAAAATTCCTGTTTTAATTGTAGCAAATAAAGTTGACTTGAAAAAGGCAGACATAAAGAAAATTGAATCAGCATTTCCAGAATATGATGTAGTTGGGATTAGTGCTAAGTTTGGAGACAATCTTGAAGAGTTTTATGAATCAATTTTCAAGCTGTCAAAAAAGGTTTAAAAAGAATATTTGGTTTTAATTAAAATGTCAGACAAAAAAAAGGGGATGGGGAAGAAATTAGGGAATATCAAAGGATTCTCAATTCAATTTCTGCCTTATTCTGAAATTAAAGGATTAAACAGCGACGACAGAATAAGAAAAGTATTAAATATAATTTTAGGGAATAATATATTAATTGTACAGGGGAGATTGAGTTCAAGCGAAGAAGCAAGACTAATAGGAGATACTATGGCTATGATAGGACACATAAAAGATTTCAAGGGTATAGAACTTGCAGTAATTTCGGGTAATGGAAATGAAAGTATATGGGGTAAAATGACAAAGGGAATAGCAAATGTTCTTGCAGGAGGAGATTTTAGTTCAATAACAATTATAGGTCCTGCAACAATAGTCAAAGAAATAAAAAGAAATCCAAAGAAGATTGAATTGATGTTAAATAGATAAAATTTATTAATCCGTGATTTTTTTATTAATTAATGGTTCCTGTTTTTAAATTAAAGAGAAATAATATATAAGATGCCACATCAATGCGTACATTGCGGAGAATTATACCCTGCTGGAAGCAAGGAACTACTTGAAGGGTGCAAAAAATGCGGAAGCCATTTCTTTTTCTACATAAAAGATGAGCAATTTAACAAGATAAAAGAAAACCCTATTGAGATTCCTATGGAAGACAAGAAGCAGGTAGAAAAAGAGATAAGAGAGATGGCGGGCATTATTGAAGAGACTACTCCTGTTATATTAGATATTGAATCTGTGAGAGTTACAGGAGCAGGAAAGTTTGAAATTGATTTAGTGAATGTTTTCAATAAAAAACGTCCATTAATCTACAAAATAGAAGAAGGAAAATATATCATTGATTTGGCTTCAACTCTTCAGCAGAACATGAAAGATTTAAAAGAAATACAGAACCCAGATAAATAATTTTTAGTTAAAATATAAAAAGCTATTTCTACAATATAATATAATGAAGAATATTAATTATATTTTAAAAGAAGTTCTTATTAAGATAAATCCTCCAGAAATAGAAATTAAATCTATTGAAAAATTTCTTAAGGGTTTTATAAACAATCTTAAGGGAAAATTAAAAACTATAAATGCAAGAGCAGAAGTTTTTGTCGGAGGAAGTTTCGCAAAAAATACGTTGATTAAAAAAGGATTATATGATATAGATGTTTTTGTCAGATTCGATGAAAAATATAAAGAAAAAGATATTTCAAAACTTCTTGAAAGAGCATTAAAAGGAACAAGGCAGAAATATTCTGTGATACATGGTTCTAGAGACTATTTTAAAATTGATGTCGATGATAATTTCTTTATTGAATTAATCCCAGTAATCAAAGTAAAGAATCCAAAAGAAGCAGGCAATATTACTGACTTATCTTATTTTCATGTTAATTACATAGAGAAAAAATTGAATAAAAATATGATTGATGATGTAAGACTTGCTAAAGCATTTTGTCATGCAAACAAATGCTATGGAGCAGAGAGTTATATCAATGGTTTTTCAGGATATGCACTTGAACTGCTGATAATTTATTATAAGAATTTTTTGAATTTTTTAAGAGCAATGACAAGAGTGGAAGACAGAGAGATAATTGATATAGAAAAGTTATACAAGAATAAACAGGAATTAATAATGAATATGAATAGCGCTAAGATGAGTTCTCCGATAATTCTAATAGATCCAACTTACAAAGAAAGAAATGCTCTTGCAGCACTTTCAAAAGAAACATTTGAAGAATTTAAAAAAGCCTGTTCAAATTTTTTAAAAAATCCAAAAGAAGAATCATTTCAAATTAAGAGAGCAGATTTGGAAAAAATAAAAGAAAATGCAAATAAAAAGAAAGAAGAATTTGTTTTATTAAACTTGGAGACAAATAAGCAGGAAGGAGATATTGCTGGAAGCAAGCTTGTAAAGTTCTATAAACATCTTGGAGAAGAACTGGAAAAATTTTATAAGATTATCAACAAGGGATTTGAATATGATGGAGAAAAAAATGCAGAAGCATTTTTTGTTGTTAAGAGCAAAGGAGAAATAATATTTAATGGTCCGAGTATAAAAGACAAGAAAAATATGCGGAGATTTAAAAAAAGGCATAAGAAAACTTTAATAAAAAATGGAAAAATATTTGCAAAAGAAAAAGCAAGTAAAAATATTAAGGAATTTATAACAGACTGGATGTCAGCAAATTATCAGAAGACAGTAGAAATGAGCATCAGCGAGATAAAAATTGAAAATTAAAATTTTAAAAATCCTTCTAGAGATAAAGAAGGTTCATGAGTTAATTCTCCATCATAATTTTTTGAATCCATTCTGTAATTTACATTGAATCCTATGGGATTTATATAAAAAGAGCCACCAACATAAAATCCGGCTCTATCAGGAGCAAAATCATAACTTGATTTTGATAAATAAAAACCAGCATTAAGTCCTGTATGTTTGGATTTAAATTTTGTATCTAAATAAAATCCATCTTCCCATAGTTTTCTTACATAATAAGGTTCAAATGAAAAAGATATTTCTTTTGGGAATTTAGCATTAAAATTAATCCCTGCTCTCAGTTCATCAAACATTAATTTATCTGCGGGGATATCTATATTTTCTGGCAAAAGAGAAGCCTGAAGGTTCAGATAAGGGGTTATCATCATATTCTTTACAGGAATTTTATA
Organism: Candidatus Pacearchaeota archaeon; assembly: GCA_023228065.1. The sequence continues at coordinate 430,119 of JALOBX010000001.1, forward strand.
AGAAATTCCTCCACTCATCAAGAAAAGATTACCAAAAAGAGTATCATTAGGAGTATTAAAAACATTTGCAGAAAGTCTTGAAGAAGCATTGAATCCCTTTTTATTGTCTGTGGATACAAATAAATCTGCAATAAAAGCATTTGCATTATTATGAATGTTATCAAATCCCCCATCTCCAGCTATATCTCCATGAGCAAAACTAAGTGTTGAATCAAGTAAAATAATCTTTGGAAATATAAACCTAGCACGATAACCTGTGTGAAATAAAAGCATTTTGCTTGAAGGAGAAGAAAGCTCTCCAACTTTTCCAAAAATTCCAAAAGCATTAATTCCAGCTGAATTTATATAATCCCCATTGTTTTCTGATTCTGGAGAAACAGCGCTTTTTTTGTTGAGAGATAAGGTAACTGAATTCATTTTAACTGACTGTAGTTTTTTATCTTTTATATTAAATACAAAATCCATATCAGAGGGATTATTTTCTCCAACAAGATAATTGGTTACTTTCTTCAAAGAAGGATCATATTCGACAAAATCAAGAAAATGATTACCATCTTTTGTTGTAAGAGCGTATTTCAACTCATTATTTTCATAAAAGAAATGTTGAAATGCAAATTGTCCGATACTTCTTTGGTAGGCTTCAAGAGTCTTTTCAATATTTTTTGTCCTTGTCATAAAAATATTTCCCGAATTAATAACTGCAGTTCCATTTTTTAATTTCGCAATATTATACATGTGAGCTATGCCCTCAGAACCTCTTGAAGATAGTGCAGCAGCCCGAACTCCTCCCTTGTTTAAAGTTTTCTCGATAATAGTTCCTATCTGTCTGCATACAAAATTATCTTTTTTATTGTAATAATTTAAATAAAATTCATTGGAGACTATTGCAGATAAAACAATTTTTTGATTTTCTGAAAGAGTTTTAAATATATCATTAAAATCATCAAAAGAAGTTATATTTCTTAAATCTCTTCCCTTAAGAGTATCCATAATGTCCAAAATTTGAGTTGTTTCCCCCCCATTAAGGGCTGGAGCATTTTCTGTTAAAAAGAGATTAAATATATCATAATTTTTCATATAAAGAACAACAGAGTTCTCATAATCAACAAGTGTTGGATTTATATCAATATCTCCTTTGATTCTTACTGTAGGAGGAATGATCTTAACTATTTTATTTTCTAAACTTCTTTTCTTTTTGATTCCTTTTTTTGTTTCTGATTTTTCTTCTTTAGATTGTTCTACTTTTTCTAAATATTTTGGTTCAATAAGATTAGTTAATTCTTTTTCAGGAATAAATTTTTGATTTTCTAAATTGTGAGAACTATAATTTGAAGTTTCTTTTTTGTTTAAATTATATTCTATGTAATCTGAATTTTTTGTCGGGAAATTATATTTTTTTGATTCACTTAAATTCGTTTTTCCATTTAAAAGAAGAGTACAAATTGCGCTTCCCAAAAGAAAATTCTTGAGGGTTGTCATTTTATTGTTTTTTAGAAGTATAGTCGGCTATCTCATCAAAAGGAATAACATCATAAATGTCGGTTATACTCTTTTTATTTAGTTTTCCATTTATTCTGGAAGCATAATAAAATCCTCCATGAAATGGACTATTATTCCAGCAAGGAACTAAATCTCCTTTGACATTTCCATCTGTTAAATTATAAGCCAATGCTAAACGCAATAAAGCCTGTCTTGCAGAGTTTCCTTTTCCATCTTCTAATGTTGCTCTTGCTGGTTGAAATTTATCTAAATAATATTCATAAACAAGATTACTATCCATCCATAAATTAATGTATTTTCCAAGTTCACTTTCAAGTGCAGTATCTCCTTCTATCCATCTAAAAAAATAATTTCCATTATCTTCTCTAACTCTTGTTCTTAATATTGTTGGGATTTCGGACTTAGATAAATTATACCAATCTTCCATATCTCCAAAAGGCATCTGACAATTAGTTATTAATCCACTCGCAAGCACTCCTCCGATTATCCCTGCTCCTTGTTTAAGGAAATCTCTTCTTGAAATTTTATTTTTCATTTTAATTTTTTCCTCCAATTGCTTTTTCAAACATAGAGGCAAGAGCTTCAACAAAGAAATCTGAATTAAGCCAGATTGCAATATCTTCCTGCTCAGTATTTCCTCCCTTAGATAAATAAAATAAAACTTCTCTTCTGTCAATTATAAAGAATTTAGAATCAATATCTATTTTTTTTATTTTCATTGATAATTTTTCTTCTACTTCTTTGATTAGTTTAGCATCTCCTGAAAGTGCAATTTTAATTTTTACATTTGCCTTGTTAAGCTCTGCAAAAGTCAAAGAGAAAAGTTTTAGCTTTGATTTTATTTCTTCTACATTTGTGCATATAATTATTTCTTTCTTAGCATTATTTATTGTTTCTTTAAGGAAATTAGAAATGTTTGATTTTCCCCTTAATGAAGCAGATACCTCTTCTCTTTTCACAGGATTGATTCCCTGTTTATATAATTCATCAAGTTTTAAGAATTCCTCACTTTCTCTTATTTTTGATAAATCCTTTACCTTTTCTTCAGCAATTTTTCTAATGTCTGTTTTTATTCTTTCAAGGATTATTTGAGGTTTTACTCCAAGATACTTAACTGGCTTGCCCATCCTAATTATAGCAAAACCTTTTTTTTCTAAGCTTTCAAGAACGTCATAAGTTCTGCTTCTTGGAACACGAGAAATTGCTGCAACCTCTCCCACAGAAGCAACACCCTTGCTAAGCAAAGCTAGCCATACTTTAGTTTCATAAAGATTAAGATCGAATCTGTCTTTTATTCTATTCATAACTTCTTGTGTCATTACCATAACAGGCTGTAGAATGTTCCATTTATAAATATTGTGTTTTGTTGTTACTGTATAATTGGTACAAATTGGTAATATTTATAAACTGGGGGAAATAAGAAGAACCATGGAAAATCCAATAGTAAAAGAAGAAGGCATTTTGGACAGATATATTGGGGAGTATGTAAGAATAAAATATAATGGGGATGAATGTTGGGGGAAAGTTGATGAGATTAAAGATGGATTCATATTCTTAAAACCCTATGTAGAATGGGAACATAGTTCAGAACATAATTTAGAGATAAGAAAATTTTTTGAATCAAAAAGTATGGCGATAAATGGATTAGAAAAAGGAACAAGGATAATCCCCTCAACAAGAGAAAAACTGGATGAATGGATAAGTGTTTATAACAAAGATGCTATCAAAAAGAAAAAAGAAACTAATCAGAAAATTAAATAAGACAAAATTAGTCCCAATAAAATTCCTGCTGTTATGAAAGGCATTGCAGGATAAAATTTCTTTTTTTCTGAAAATGAGAATAATAAAGCTAATGCAATAGTTGCTCCTGCTACAACAAATAAAGCGGGAATAATTCCTCCTGTAAATCTGATTAAAGGAAATAATCCAAAAGGCAAACCAATACTCTCTGTCATTAATACAACTCCTGCAGTAATTATTGGGAAGATAACATCACCGCCACCAAGTATTGCAAGATTGACTTTTATTTTTTTATTTTTTACTTTAGACTTTTTCATCTGCATTCTTAATTTTTTAGAAATGTAAGGAACAAAAAATCCTGAAAAAACTTTCAGGGTATTTATCTGATATTTCGCCATCTTCTGCATAATTCCTGAATGCCAAACAGCCCACATATCATATGCAGAGATAATTAATAAAAGAGCAATCACAGACCATAAATTAAGTATTGGGACAAATACTGCTGCAATTCCTGGGTAGACTAAAAGTTCTGTTAAGTTGTGAATAAGAATATTTCTTTTGAAGATTTTTATAAAAGCTAGGGGGAGTGCAATTATTATTGGAACTAAATAATAGGCAAGAGGATAAATTGAATGTATAAATTCTGGCAGGAATGCAACAAAAGACAAAGATAATGCTATAACTACAACAGCAAAAAACCAAATTCTTAATATAAAATCTATTTTAAATTTTGTCAGCAAGAATAAAATTACAACTGCAAATATAAATGCGAAAATAATTGAACCAAAGTAAACATTAAAATCAGATTCCTGCTGAACTTCTGGCGGTTGAATCCAAGACAAACTTGGATTGTCAGTGACTGTTGTTACTCCATTAACTTCTGTTTTTATATGGAATGGATCTGAATTTATTACATAAAGTCCAATTAATTGCGTTACAACAAACATCGCCAAGAGAATGAATGTTATTTTCCAATTGTGTTTCATTGGTAAGACACTAAGAACCAAAGGTTCCTAATACCTCCTATTTTCTTTTTAATTTTCCCACTAAATTTGTGCTCATGGCTGATTGAACCTCTCATAATTTATTAAATTAAGAGAACTTTTTAAATGTAGTTAAGAATAATATTTTTCTTTTGCTTTAGTAAGACAACAATCAATAGTATGTGAAATAAAGGGAAGATTTTCCTGAACATATTTATTGTCCCTAAGCGTTATTCCTAATTGTTTTAACTTATGATAATTATTAGTTAGTTCAAGATTATTTGTAACCTTTGTATAATATTTTATAAAATTTCCATAATCATTTATAATTTTTTCAAGTTCAGATAATGGAATACCATTCATAATAATATTTAACAAAGAAATCTTATAAATATTGTGTTACCTTAGTTCGGCAACTGTGAAAGTCGCCTATCAATTAATTAAAAACTCGCTTTCAAGTTACCTCAATCTCAACGTTTCTAAATTTCTCGGAACATTTGTTTCAACACGATTAAGCTTGTAAAGTGCAGAAGCTAAATCCAAATCCTTTGAAACTTCACCGTGATTAATTATTATTCTTTTTGCTTTTGGACGCATATTATTAAAAAACGAAAGAAGTTCATTCCTTCCTGCGTGAGCACTAAATCCAGTAATTGTGTTAACACTCATTTCTACTTTTACTATTTCTTCTTTTCCTTCAACAATCATTCTTATTTCTTTTATTCCCTCTTGTACCTGTCTTCCTAATGAACCCATTCCCTGATAACATACAAAAATAATTGAGTTATTTGGGTTGCTTGCAAATTCTTTAAAATATTCCACTGATGCTCCACCCATTAACATACCAGAAGTAGCTAGAACAATACATGGACCGCCTTCAATTACATTTTTTCTTTCTTGTGGAGAACCTACACGCATAAAGTATTCTGATGTGAATGGATTATTATCTTGGAATACATCTGTCCTTACTTTGCTTCCAAGAAAATCAGGATAAGCTGTGTGGATTGCATTAATATCCCAAATCATTCCGTCTATGTAAATAGGGACTGGTTTTAATCTTCCATTTGCCATCGCATCTTCAAGTACAAGCATTGTCTCCTGGGCTCTTCCTAATCCAAGCTCGGGAATTAAAACTTTTCCTGTTCTTTCGATAGTAGTATTTACCAAATCAATAAGCTTATCTTCTGTTTCTGCTCTTGGTGGGAATATATCATTTTTTGCTCCATAAGTTGATTCTGTTATTACTGATTCCACTCTCGGGAAGGTTGCTACTGCAGGATCTAAAAGTCTTGAACGTGCATATTTGAAATCTCCAGAATAAAGCAAATTGTGAAGTCCATTTCCAATATTAAGGTGAACTAACGCTCCACCAAGTACATGTCCGGAATTGTAGAAAGTTAATCTTACATCTGGAGTTATGTCAGTAACTTCATTATAATTTAAACAAATGCTATGTTTTACCATTTCTTTAATGTCAGTAGAATCGAAAAGAGGCTTTGTAGCTTGTTTATATGCAACTCCAATAAAATCAAGAGAAAGCAAGGCAGCAATATCTCTTGTCGGTGGTGTCATATATACTGGACCTTTGTAACCCATTTTGTATAAGTAAGGAAGAAGTCCAACATGATCTAAATGAGCGTGGGAAATTATTATTGCATCTAATTGATTTAAATTAAATTCTGGAATATCCAAATAAGGAAATTTGTCAGAGCCGCTTGAAGCAACATCTATTCCGCAGTCAAGAAGAATTTTTGAGTTTGGAGTTTGAAGCAACATACAGCTTCTTCCAACTTGTCTTCCTCCACCCATAAAAGTCAATCTTACCCATTCGTCAACTTTTTCAGGATTCCATTCCTTGTAGACTTTTTGTCCAATTGAGTTCAGAAATTTTCTTCTGTAATTATTGTTTGCATAAAGAACTTCTCTTATATTTTCTGTGATTTTGCTTTTGATTACAGAACTTCTCTGAACCTGCGGAGTCCATAAAGTTGCATTTCTTATTTCATTAAGTATACTTCCCTGTTTTCCTATTACCATTCCTGGGCGCTTTGATTCAATAACAACAATGCTTCTTTGAATATCAAAAATAATATTTGTAATTTCTGCTTCTGCAGGAACTATTTTTTTTATTTCTGCATCTGCCTCTTCTTGTTTCATTAATATCTTTTCATCTGCACGAAGTTCAATTCTCTTTTTTACTTTGTCAACAATTTCTTTTATCTTTGATTCTCCTTCTTTGAAAAACTTTTCATTATTTGTATAAAGAACAATATTTGCGCCTTCAAATGTTGCATCAGTAATACTTTCGTGCAACTGCTCTGTTATATTTTTTAAAATATCCATTGGTTTTTTATTTTTTTAAAATTTTTAATAAGAATTAGTCTTCCTTAAAATTCGACTGAATTTCTTGGGACACCACTTTTTTTATTCCTTGTTTAGTTATTGTAAAAACATCAATACCGAATCCGCTTCCAACATCTCTTTGTGTTGAGGATTTTATACATTCCATCGCAAGATTTATTCCCTCTTCAACAGACATTCCTTTTTTATATTGTCTTTCTAATAAACCAAGAACATAAGGCATACCTGAACCGAAATTAGCATCGTAATCTTCAACTTTTACTGTGCTTCCCGCAGGTTCAATAGAATATAATTCTGTTGTTCCATCTTCATTAAAACCGCCAAGCAAAAATCCTGCCTGCATTGGAATCATTGAAGGCTGTCTTATTCCTGAATAAAGAATATTAGCAAGAAGATTTGCTGCCTGTTTTACAGAAGGTTTTGTCTTTGAACGAAGTTCTTTTAATTTTAATTCTGCTGGCAAAACTTTTTGAATTCTATGAATATCAGAAACCATTCCTGTTCCTGAAATAGCAATATAATCATTTACCTTAACAGTCTTCTCTGACTTCTTGTTCATAACAATAGTTCCTGCTGTGCTCTGCCGGTCAGAAGCCATTACAACTCCGTCTTTACAGACAATTCCAACTATTGTAGTACCTGTTTTCAAAAATGAATTTTTTAATTCAGCATCCATGTTAATATTCATAGAATAATTTCTTATAAGTTTTAAGGGGAAGAAGGGTTTATAAATTTTTTTATGAGGTTTCAACCTTTGTTATTCCATTTTCTTTCTTGAATTTTATGACATTTTCTACAAAACCTTCAATCTTTTGCTCGTGAGAAACAATGATTAATTGCTTGACATTTAACTGCTGCAGAACATCTCTCATTTTATCCAATTGCTGTTCGCTGAATCCATCTGTCGGCTCGTCAAGAATAACTAAATCCCTGGTTTTTATTTTGCTCATTAAAGAGTTGATTACCTGATTAAGAGACAGGCGATAGGCAAGAGCAATTGCTGTTCTTTCTCCACCTGACAAATGTGCATAATCAATCTCATAATCCTGCTGTTCAATTACAGGAGTGAAATCATCACTAAGTTTTACATTGAATGTTTCTGAAACAAGGATATAAAACCATTCTGCAAAAAGCTTTGAAAATTCTGTTTTAAGTTTTATCATTACATTTTTTTCTATGAATGACATTAGCGTAATAAATTGCTTTGAAAGCCAGTTTTCAAGTTCTGTTATATAATTTAACTGCAATTTTATTTTTTCTGCTTTTTCTATTTCCATTTTTAATTCTCCTATCTGTCTGGAGAAAACTTCTATCTCTTTCTTTAACTCTGCAACTTTTATGTCAGCAAGACGTTCCTGTCTTAAGGCATCATCAAGCTCTTTTTGTTTAATTTCAAGTAGATTCACAAATCTTGTAAGATTTAAAATAGAATTTGTCAATAAATCCGCCTGTAATCTTAACATTTCTATATCTTTTTCCAGCATAATATTTAGTTTTTCTATGTTTTCAATTTGTGTTTGTTTTTCATTGACGTCCTGCAATTTCATTCTTAAAATCTTCAAGTCAGTCAGTTGGCGTTCAGAAGAAGAAATTTCTATGTCAATCTTTTTTATTTTTTCTGAATTTTCTTTTTTTTCTGCTTCCAAAAATATTAATTGCTTGTTTGATTCAACATTATCAGTATTAATTTTGTTAAGTACGTTCGCTTTGTAAACTGCATCAACATTCTGCAAGCATGTAGGACATATTTCAAGACTGGAAATCTTTTTTTCTATTCTCCTGTTATCTTCTGTTTTAAGATAAAAAGAATTTATTTTTGAACTAATCTCCAGGTTAGCAATATTTAATTTTTCTTTTTCTTGTTTATTTATGAAAATCTTTTGTTCAAGTTGTTCTATTTGAGATTTATCAAATTTAATTTTCTGAAGTTCTTCAATTTGGCTTTTTATCTGCAGGATTGTTTTTTTATTTGAAGAAATAGTTTCATTCTTATTCATCATCATTATTTTTGTTTTCTCAATTTCACTCTGGTACTTATTTTTTTCTTCTATCTTCTTAGAGACTTCTTCTTTTTCTTCCTGAATTTTTTTTCTCATTTCTCTTTTTTCAAAAAGTTCTCTCTCCATAGAAGAAAGATTAAGCTGTTTTTCTTCAATTTCATTTTCTTTGGAAATTAAATTATATTTTATCTGTTCAAGATTTGCAGTCATCCCTTCTTTCATTCTCTTTTCTTCCCTTAATTTTGTAGTTAGAATAGAAACATTTTCTAAAATTCTTTTGTATTTGTCAATTCCAAAAACATGTCTAAGAGTATTTATCCTAACTTCAGAATCTTCAAGGATAATCTGTTTCATTTCTTCCTGCGGAGTATAAACTGTAAATTTGTAAAGAATATTTTGTTTTTTTGCAAATTCCGCAGGGTAGCTTAATAGTTCCAATATTTTCCCTTTTAATTCTGTTACAGACAATTCCTTTTTTTCATTATTAACAATAATGGAACAATAATCCTGAGATATTGTTTTTCCTTTTTTCAATGTTCGTTCTATTATAACTTCGTCATTATCAACTTCAAAAACGATTTTCACGCCACCCTCTTTTTTCCCATTCTTAAGAAGTGCAGAACCTCTTTGTCCGGGTTGAAGTCCAAACAATGCGAACTCTATAGCCAACAGAACAGAAGTTTTCCCAGAACCAATATCACCCGAAAGTAAAGTAGAACCTTCTGCAAAATTTATTTCCTGATGCTCATAGCTTCTAATGTTATCTAAAGTTATTTGTTTTAATTTCATACTCTTTTCACAAATTTTCAAGAAAAATGAAGTTTTTAAGAATAATTGTGATAATTAACAAAAAATCTTTGAGGTTCTATCACAAGGCATAATGGTTCTTTTCTGGACATTGTATAAATTAGCTATTTTCTCCAGAGTAAAAATTCCTAAAATATCATTTCTTAAGAAGTATTCTATATCTCCTCTAAAACGTAATTCTTCTCTTGGCAAAAATCTTCCGTTAAGTAAAAGAGAATATCCTCTGTATTCTTTTCTAAAACTAAGTTCATCTTTATCAGAAATGAGGTAAGCATTTGAAATAAATTTTCTTTTATTCTTTCTGTAATAAGTTATTTTCCCCACATATAATTTCGCATTTGTGTAACCAACTTCTATAATCTTCTCGGAATCATTAGTTTTTTCTATTTCAAGAAGTTCCCTTGAAGTTATAGTCATTGCCTTTCCTAAACAATGAAGGGGAACTCCACCCTCAACAAAAAGAGAACATCCCAATTTTTCTTTGACTAAAGCATAATCTACTTCTCCAACTTCCCTATAATCTCCTTTTGCAATAATTCCAAGCCCTTCTTTAGAAACCATCATTAAATTAGGAGGATAGGAATGTGTTCCTTCTAATATTGAATAAAACTTATGAGTTAGTTTTTTCATATGTTATTAGAAACTAAGAATTATATAAATATTTCTATTTGTTGTAATTAATAAATAGTTACATTAGAAATTCAAAATCTTTTTGCAATCTTCTATAAGCCGGTTTGTAAAACTTTCTAATTTTTCTCCTTCCTGCTTGTCTATTGAAAGTGAATTCATGAGCTGAAGAATAAATCTGTTAAAATCAACAGGATTCTGTTCAGAATAAAGATTAATTGCTTCCTCTTCTATATTATCTATATTTTTTATTTCAACATTATTCATTTCAACTTCTTTTGTTGTAAGTTCATGAGTATTTTTTAAAAGAAAATAGGCTTTTCTTCTAGAGACTGCTTCTTCTATTTGTGAAAATTTTATATCAGAGTTGCTTCCAGATTCAAGCTCGCCTTTTAATCGTAAAAGAATTATCTTATCTTCTACATCTCTTTTTTCTATTTCAGAGATTATATGTTCTGTAGCTCCTAAAGTAGTTCTCAATTCAACTTCTATTGGAACCACATCTTTCAATTTTAATTCTATTTTCTCAAGAGAATTTTCTTTTTCTGTATCAACAAAATAAAAACTTCCATGTTGTAAGTCTTCCAATTCCTGAAAATTGTTTGGAAAGATTGGACCAGGATAAACAAAATTCTGATATTGAAAATCTATATGCAAATGTCCAAGAGCATAATAATCTGCTTTGGGGATAAGGTCTGTTTCAAGAGCATCTATTGGGAGAGTTCCTTTTGCCTTGTCAATTGTTGTATGAAGCATAAATATTTTGAAAAGTCCGGGAGCATCATTTAATTTTATTTTTCTTAATTCTGCGATTTCCAATCCAGATTTTTTCCCCGGATAACCATAAATAGCAACTCCTCCGTGAATTACAGGGTTTAAAATAATCTTATCCTGATTTTCTTCAATGTTCATAACATTCTTGCAAAATCCAGCTTTTTCCAATACATCAAGAAAAGTTTTTCCTGAAATAGAATAATCATGACTGCCTGCGATTATAAAACAAGGAATTTTTGATTCTTTTAGTCTCTTAAATTCTGCAAAAGTTTCTTTAAGAATTTCTATTGGGGGATAAGCAGAATCAAATAAATCCCCTGCAATAAGTACAAAGTCTGGCTTTTTCTCTATGCAAATATCAAAAGCTTTTCTAAATGATTTAAAGTTCAATTCCTGCATAGGCTGTTGTTTCCAACCACCCAAATGTACATCAGAGATATGAGCGAATTTTACCATATTTTATATTAATAAAGTTTATAATCTTGGGAGAATGGAGTAATATATAAAAATGATTGTGGTGAAAAAATGAGTGATGCATTATTAATTCTGATAATAACACATTTTGTAAGTGATTGGCTTTTTCAGCCGGCAAAATGGGCAATTGGTAAAATAAAAAAAATTAATTATAAAATATTCCATTGCATCCAATATACTATCTTGTTCCTCCCAGTATTATATTTTCTAAAAATAAATTTATTATGGTTAATCTGGATTTTTCTAACTCATTTTTTTATTGAAGATCATAAATTAATAAATTGGTGGAATAGGAATATCAAAGGAGAAAAAAGCAACATCTTGTGGTTAACAATGGTAGAAGATCAGATATTACATATCATTAGTTTAATTCCCTTAATTTTAAAAATTCCATTTAATATACTATAAAATGAGATTCAGTATTTTATTTGGAGGAAAAGCAGGGCAGGGTCCGAATATTCTTTCAACCATTTTAGGAAGGGCGTTGATAAAACAAGGATATTATGTTTTTATTTCAAGAGATTACCAGTCACTTGTAAGAGGGGGGCATAATTTTAATGTTTTAACATTTTCAAAAGAACCTGTTTACAGCAATGATTCAAAAATTGATTTGATTATTGCGTTAGATGAAGACACACATGAAATACATAAGAAAGATTTAACAAAAGAAGGAAAAATTATCCATGTGGAAGAAAAAGGAAATATGTATTTTGCTGGAAGACTTTTCAAAATTTTATGCATGGATTTTAAATTATTAGAAGAAGAATTAAAAGAATTGAAGGGGAGATTTGATGAAAATATTAAAGAAGCAAAAGAAGGATATGAAGAAGAAGATAAGGTTGCTTGTGAGGTTGTATTCAGCAAAAGCAAAATGGATTTTATGAATGGGAATGAAGGAGTATCTGAAGGGGCAATAAAATCTGGGCTAGATGTTTATTATTTTTATCCTATGACTCCGTCTACAAATGTTGCTGGAGAGTTAGCGGAAAAACAGATTAAGAATAATCATATTGTTATAGAACTTGAAAGTGAAATTGCTGTGATTAATGCAGCTATCGGAAGTGCGATTACAGGTGCAAAAACAATGATTGGGACTTCAGGAGGAGGATTTGATTTGATGACAGAAGCACTTTCATTAACAGGAATTGCAGAAGTGCCTCTTGTGATTTATAATGCTTCAAGACCAGGGCCAAGCACAGGAATGGCTACTTATACTGGGCAGGGAGATTTGGATTTAGTAAGACATTCAGGACATGGAGAATTTGTAAGAATGGTATTAGCTCCGGGAGATTCAAAAGAATGTCAGGAACTTACAAACCAAGGATTTTATTTTTCGCAAAAATATGGAATTCCTGCAATTATATTATCAGACAAACATCTTGCAGAATGCATGTATACTCTAGATAAATCTCCAGTAATAACTCCTTTCAAGAAAATAACTTCTTTGAGAAGATATAATAGTTATGAGATGGATAATCTCGGATGCATGACAGAAGATGCAAATATAATCAATAAGAATGTTGAAGCCAGATTAAAAAAAGCAAAAGATATTGAAAAAGAAGCAGAGAAATTTAATAAATTTAATGTTTATGGAAATAAAAATTCAAATAATGTTATTGTTGCATGGGGAAGCACCAAAGGAGCAATTCTTGATTCAATAAAGGATTTGGATGTAAAGTTTTTGCAGGTATTATATTTAGAACCTTTCCCGATGAAGATTAAAAAAGAAATTGAAGGAAAAAATATAATCTTAATTGAGAATAATGCAACAGGACAATTAGGGAAATTAATTGCAGAGAAGACAGGAATCTTTATTGATGATAAAAATAAAATTTTAAGATATGATGGAAGACCTTTTTTTGCTGATGAATTAAATGGAGAGATTAAAAGGAGATTGAAATGATAAACAACAATCTTAACACGCCAATAGTACCAACATGGTGTCCGGGATGCTGGAACTTTCAGATACTAGCAGGAATAAAAAATGCTATTGCTGAGCAGATAAAAGATGGAAAGAAAAAAGATGATTTTGCAATTGTTTCTGGTATAGGATGTCACGCAAAAATATTTGATTATATAAATCTGAATGGAATTAATACTCTTCATGGGAGAGTTCTTCCGACATGCCTTGGAATAAAAGTTGGAAATCCAAATCTTAATGTTCTTGGTTTTAGCGGAGATGGAGATTGTTACGCAGAAGGAATGGAACATTTAATTCATGCTGCAAGATTTAATTCAGACATAAAATATTTTGTGCATAATAATCAGACATTTGCATTGACAGTAGGACAACCAACACCAGTTACAGAAATAGGATATATAGATAAAACAACACCGCTTGGAGTTAAATTACCCCCGATTAATCCAATAAAACTAATGCTTGCTTCTGGATGCGGTTTTGTTGCTAGAGTTTTTGCAGATAAAGGACAAGTAGAATATGTATTCAAAGAAGCAATGAAACATAAAGGATTTGCATTCATAGAAATTATACAACCCTGTCTTATTTTTCACGACGATAAAGGATATATTGAAAAAACATATTCTCTTGATGAAATAAAACATGATAAAACAAATTTTGAACAAGCAATGAAAAGAGCAGATGAATTTGATTATAATGTTGTAAAAAAAATTCCTCTTGGAATTTTTTATCAGAAAGAAAAAACAACTTTTGAAGAGCAGTGGCCGCAGCTTGTTGATTTAAAGAAAAAGAAAATGAGCTGGAAAGATGTGAAGAGATAAATTATCTCACTCTTGGATTCTTGTTAATATTTTCTAAATCCTGCTTGTTATGTATATGAATTTCTCTTTCAGAACTGGTATATCCTCTTAACAAATCTTTTTTAGCAAGTATTGGAAAGATATCTCCTTCCAGGCTTTTTCCGGGATATTGTAGAATTTCCGGCTCGCAGATACAAATTGGACACCAAACAAGATAACTATTATTCTTATCGGGTTTTGGTTTTTGATTGAATTGTACAATCTTATCCCCCTCTAAAAAAACCTGCCCTTTTATTGAAGGTTCCCCAAAACTTATCAGAGACAAAGTAGACATTGTATTATTTTTTATATGAAAGTTCCATAAATCATCTATTTTTATATTATCAAAATAAATATCTCCATAAAGAACCAAAAAAGTAGTGGAAATTTCTTTTTTTATTATCTTTAAACTTTGTGCGCTTCCCCCTGATTCTGTTTCTTCAATATACCTTATCTTTACTCCGTAATACTCTCCTGATTTTAATAAAGAAAAAATTGAATCCAATATTTTTTTTCTTGCAATAATATATATTTCCTTAAAATTATTTTTTCTTAATTTTTTAATTGCTCTTTCTATCAGGGTTGTTCCTTTAATCTTAACTAAAGGAGTATATTCTTCCCCAATTTTTAATCGTTCTTCGGGCCCGCCAAGAAGAATTACTGCGGGCTTGCTTTTATCCAGATAATTTTTTAATAGCACTTCTATTGCCTGCGAGCGATTCCTTATAATAAGCCTGTCAATGAAAGAATCAACATTTTTCAGAATTTGTTTATCTACAGTAATAGATATCTTTTCTTTCATACCCAAATCAATCTATCTATATTTTTAAATTTATGCGAAAAAGTAGGATAAAGGTAGGATATTTAAATATAAGGGAGGGAGAGAGAATATGAGAAAAAGTTTATTTGAAGTAGTAATTGATAAAAGCAGATTAAATAGTGTCATAACTGAAGCATCGAGACTTCAGCAAGAAGAAGAAAATATTAAAGATAATAATATAACAAGAAAGACTTTGTATGACATTGCAGATTCAACTTATCTTGACAGAAAAAATATTGAAAAAGCATTGATTAATGAATGTTTAAGATTGCAAGAAGAGAGAGAAAGAAAAAATTCCCTTTCAGAATATAAATCTTTGTTAACATATGGATTACCTATTTTGGCAGGATTGGTGGGAGGGGGTTTTGTTGGGGATAGCATTGCCCAAAGTTTTCCACAATATGGTATAGAACCTTATCTTGAATGTAGTTTTTTGGGAAGTGTGGTAGGAATGGAAATCTCTGGATTAATCTGTTGTCTTAAAAATTTGAAGATATTTAATAAAAAATGACAGAACAAAATGATTTAATAGAATTAGAAGGAGGTAAAAGAAGATGAAGAAAATTGGAAGCTGGGACGAGTATAAAAAATTGAAACACTTACCAAAAATATTTGATAAGGCTATTACTTGTGAAGGTTGTGAACAAACTTTTAGAGTTACTTTAGAAACCAATATAGAGAAAGAAGAAGCATTAATCTTTCTGGGGGATGATTACAAGATTGAAGATAAGTTTTGGAGTTTATTTCCCAAAGAATATGCAAGAAATAATTATGAACAAGTTACAAAATATAATTCTCTATGTCCAAATTGTGGAGAAATAGAAGATTTATTTTGTATAAGCCATACTCCTGAAATAAAGGAAAGAACTGAATGGAGAAGAGTAAGGACTATTGATTATTAAGATGACAAAAAAGATAGGAAAAGATACTTACACAAATGAAAATTGCAAGAAACTTGATAATTTTTTGAATAAACTTGATATGGAAGAGATTTATAATGGAGGAATCAAAAAAATTGAAATTGATATAAGAAATAATGAAAATGCAATTTTTTTTAAAAAGGTAGAAAATAGATTAATTAAGCATAAAGGAAAAATAGAAAAATATTTTAAGAGAGATATTAATTATTAATGTTAATCTTATTTCCTTAATTCCCACACCTTCAACTCCTCAAAAAATAATTTCTTTTTTCCTAATAATTTCTTTTTGTAATTATTCCATTTAATCCCTTTTGTAAGACTGCTTGTCAGCAAAATTATTTTTCCATCTTTTGTGAGATGCTTTTTTGCCTGTTGCAGAAATTTGTTTATTATCTCTGAGCCTTTTTTTCCTCCTGTTGTCGCAACACGCGAATCTCTTGGCTCTCTTTTGTCTTCGGGTAGATATGGTGGATTGAATACAATTAAATCAAATTTTTCTTTTATGTTTTTGAATAAATCAGATTTTACAGAACTAAAACCTAATGTTTTGCAGTGTTTAACTGCTTCTGAGTTTATATCACAGGAAAAAATATTTTCTTTTTTTAAACCTGCCTCTTTTAATGTCTTCAGTTGAATCCCGCTTCCGCATCCAATCTCTAAGGTTTTAATATTTGTTTTTTCGTCTGCTAATTTTAAAATTTCTTTCTTTAAAATTTCAGAAAGAAGAAAAGAATCATCCGAAGGGAGATATATTGACATTTTATTGAGATAACAATTTACTAAAGAAAATAATCAATGCTTCTCTATTCAAAATAGTAATCAATAAAAATCCGCTGAGAACAAACAGTATTGCTATAAGAACTAAAATTAAAAGTATGTTTTTATTTGATTTTTCCTTGGGAATTTCATAATTTGAAATTTTTTGAATTGATTCTTCTTTAATCTGTTTTGGTTCTTGTACTGTTAATTTTGGAGTTATCTCTTCTTCCTTATGAAATAATTTTTTAGGAACTAAAAGTTCTTTTTTTTCTTCTTGCAATAACCTTTCTCCTTCTTTTTTCTCTTTGGCTATTGGTGTTGGTATGGATAATAATTCAACTTCGGGCAATTCTGGCTCTCCGTAACTTGAAACTTTCTGTGCAGAGGTTTTATGAACCATAAAACTTCTAAGATTTAATTTTGAAGATTTTTTATTTGAAGAAGCAGAAATATTTTTTGGTTCGGGAATATCTTTATTACTTGCTTCTGAGATAATTCTTGCAGCTTCCTCAACTTCTTCTTGTCTATATCCAGAATTTAAGAAAGTAGTTGTTGCTTTTTTTAGAGATTCTCCTCTTTCTAAAGCAATTTTTAATCCTTCTAGAATTTCATAATTAACCATGCGAAGACACTAAGAACCAAAGGTTCCTAATACCTCCAATTTTCTATTAATCTTCCCACTAAATTTATGCTCATGGCTGATAATCATGATAAATAAAGGAAATTAAGATTTAAAAATTCTAATGAAGAAGAATCAATCACAACTTCAATCTTTGCCCGTTTCCCATAAGATGACAATTCTTTCCAGATTTATATCCCATTTCTTTTGCAAGTTCAATCATTGGTGTCATCTGTGCTGTTGAACCATGAGCAGGTATTATATGTTCTGGATTTATCAGATTAATTAAATCTCTCAAGTCTTCTCTTCCTGCATGTCCTGAAACATGAATATTATCAAAAATTCTCACTCCTGTTTTTTTGAGTCTCTTATCCATCTGCTCTTTATTTTCAATATTTACAGGGGTAGGAATTGTCTTAGAAGAGAAAACAACATTATCTCCTGGACGAAATGAAAAAGGAAGTTTGCCTCTTGAAAGCCTATCCATTATACTTCCAGGCTCTCCCTGATGTCCAGTACATACAACCAAGGCGCCTTTTCTATCTCTTTCAACTCTCCTTAATGTAGAGTCTACCTGTCTTTTATAGCTAATTAATTTAATATCTTTCTGGAACGGACACATGCCGACATCAATTGCAGATGAAACATATTTCCTCATGCTTCTTCCCATAAAATAAATCTGCCTGTCTAATTTCTTCCCAAAATCAACAATGCTCTTTAGTCTTGCAATATGAGAAGAGAATGTTGTTACAAAAATTGCAGAATGTTCATTTTTTATTGTAAGCAAAACTTCTTCAACAAGCGCTCTTGCAATTTTCTCACTCGGAGTTTTTCTTTCAGAACCAGAATAAAGAGAATCAACAACTATTGCTTTAATTCCTTCTTTTGCAATTTTTCTAAGCAAGTCATAATTTGGAGGAAGTCCAAGAACAGGATTATTATCCAATTTGAAATCATTTGCATAAAGAACAACTCCTTCAGGAGTATGCAATGCAATCATAGATGTTTGTAGAGTAGAATGAGTTATGTTTATGAAATCTACTTGGTAGTTTGTTTTCTTGCCTTTTATAGTAATAGAAGAATTTGGATTTACTGCTTTTAGATGATTAGGAACTCTTGCATTATCATCTTCCATTATTTTTTTAAGAACATCAATTGTAAATGGAGTTCCAATAATCGGCGCATTATATCTGTAAGAAATATATTGAACTGCTCCAATGTGATCTAAATGAGCATGCCCTAAAAAAATAGCTCTTACCTGATTTCTCAAACCAAATTTATCCAGAATTAAATCATCAGGCAAAGCCCCAATATTTCTCAATCTTTTCTCAGAATATCCTTCTTTCTGAACTTCCTGTTCCTGAAGTTCTACTATTGCAGGGAGATAAACTCCTAAATCAAAAATAAAAACATCTTCGCCTGTTTTTACTACAGTCATATTTTTTCCTACCTCATTAAACCCGCCAATTGTAAAAATTTCCATCTTTTATTTAAATAATTATAGAACGAAGTTTAAAAATTCTTTCAGATTTTGAAATCATCAATATGCCTATAATAAATAGTTACTTCTTTGCCAGTAATTTTTTCTATACCTTTTGCAAAATTATTAATTTTATTTTTATCCTTTTTTTCACAAGAGTAAGCATATATTTCATTTTGTTTTGGAAAAACTTTTAATAAAAGATGTCCAATATGCTCTCCATCATAATTTCTAGATTCATCAATCTTAAACTCAGGAGTAAAATCGCAAGAATCATAAAGTCTATCTGGTCCAAAAAAATCTAATGCTAAACTACGAATTTTATCAGAATCAGTCTTAATTTTCTGATTTAATAATTTATATTTAAATGGAGGAATAACTTTTACCATACATACCTTTCCTGTTTCCTGAATATAAACATTTATATTATTGAAAAGAATAATTAGCATATGAAGTCCCTTAAGCCGACAATGAGAGAAAATAAGAGATATCTTCTTGTGAGGGGAGAAAATTTAAGAAATAATATTGAAAAAGCAATTCTTGATTTTATTGGGGTTTTTGGAATGTCAAGGACAGGGTTAGATTTTATCAAGGAAAATGAAAATTCTGCAATAATTTCTGTGAATAGAAATATGGTTGATTCTGTACGAGCTTCGCTTGTTGTATGGCCAAAAAAGATGGAAGTAAAGAAAGTAAGCGGAACTTTGAAAGGATTGAGAGTATAATAATATTTAAAAATAAATTAAATTCTTTAAAAATATGTTAAACATAATTGATTTTGATTTGGATGAGAAAATAAAAAAAATTGTTAAAGAAAAAGACATGGCTGTTGTTTTGTCTTCTTTAAATGAAATTGTTCATGGATATTATTCTACTGAAAAACAGAAGAGTCTAACAAGCATCGACCAAATAAGATATAATAATCAAGATTTTACTCCAACACAAATAGCAAGAACAATGAGCAAGTTAGATTATAGTGATAAACTTAGAGAGATGGGACTTGTTCCCTTTTCAACTTTTATTTCAGCAGTTCCAAATAAAAAGGGGCTTGATTTTAGATTATTGATTGCAGGAGATATTGAATGGGAAAGTGTAATGTATATCAAAGATTTACTAGAAAATAGGTGGAAAAAAAATACGGCAGATTCTATGAATTTGGTATTTGACAAAGAATTTGGCACTTATTAACCCCCAAAAAATTTAAATATAGTTAATTCTTGTGGAAATTGAAGAGAAAAGAAAAAAATAGATTAAATTATTAATTTCTCTAATATTAAGATGGAAATGCCATTAGATTTACAACAACAAGCAATGGGTTATGACAGAACTGCGACTATGTTCTCGCCACAAGGCCATTTGCTTCAGGTAGAATATGCAGAGAAAACAGTCAGGCTTGGAAGTGCAAGTATAGGGATGGTTTGTTCTGACGGGGTGTTCATAATTGCAGATTTGAGGCTTGATGATAAATTAATTGTTCCGAAATCTGCAAATAAAGTCTATGAAATTGATTCTCACATAATATCAAGCACAGCAGGAATTATATCTGATGCAAGAGTTTTGATTGAAAGAGCACAGGTTTTGGCTCAACAGCATAGGGTTACTTACGATTCTCCTATAGAACCAGAATTAGTAATAAAAGACATCTCAAATTTAAAACAGCAATTCACACAATATGGGGGAGCTCGTCCTTATGGGGTTTCTTTAATGATTGCTGGAATTAATAATAAAAAACCAGAACTTTACACAAGTGATGTTACAGGGAATTATCTTTCTTACTTTGCAAATGCAATTGGGGAAAATGATGAAAGAATAAAAAATATTTTAAGAGAAAAATACAGCAAAGATTTAACAATAAAAAATGGGGCAAAACTTGCATTGGAAATTCTTAAGGAAGTTGCAGAAAAAAAATCCAATGGAAGCAAGTTTGAATTATGTTACATCGGGATTGATGACGGAGAATTAAAAAGATTATACGGAGAGGATTTGCAAGAATTCGTAAAATAAAATGAGCTTATTAAGATTACTTTTTTATCAGTTTAAGTATATTGCTGATATAGGAAATTTTCATTTCCCAGAACCAGCACCATTTATGCAAAAACAAATAAAAATTATAAACAACCCAAACTATAGAAGAATAAATTATCCATTAAAAATATTAAACAGCGAAAACATAGGCTGCAAAAATTATCATAAAGTAAAATGAAAATACACGGAATAAATAAATCAAGATTGAGTTTAGAAAAAATTTCTGTAGGTGATAGAATATTATTCCCCTTGGAAGCAACAGGAGAATGTGTCATAAAGACAACAAATAATTTGCTGGTAACAACAAAAATTATTGACAATAATGGAAGAGACAAAGAAGAATTTCCTGCAATAAAAGAAAAAAAGATGTATAAAGGAAGATATATTACTGAGAAATCAAGAGGAAAAGTGTATAAAGAAATAAAAATAAATGCAGATGACTGGATGGATTATCAGTTATCAAAATTTGAACAATAAAATGACAGAACTAAAGTTCAGCACAAATAAAAATTCTGGAGAATTTTCATAATGACACGCACAACAGCAAGAATAAAACAAAAAGGGAAACATTTTGAGATATTTGTAGAATTAGAAGACGCAGTGAAATTTAAGAAAGGGCAGTCTGAGTGGATTGAGTCAGAGGATGGAAGAGTTTATGCTGACATTAAAAAGGGGAATGTTGCTCCTGAAAAAGATTTGAAAGAAGCATTCGGAACAACAGATATTTCTGAGATTGTAAAAAAGATTGTTAAAGACGGAGAGGTATTAACAACACAAGATTTTAGAGATGAAGAAAAAGAGAAAAAAGTAAAACAGGTTGTTGATTTTATCTCAAGAAATGCAATTAATCCCCAGACAGGAAATCCGCATACTCCTGACAGAATAAAAAGCGCGCTGGAAGAAGCTCATGTTAATATAAAAAATACATCTGTAGAAAGTCAGATTCAAGATATAATGGATCAGATAAGCAAGATTCTTCCAATAAAAATTGAAACTAAGAAGATAAAAATAACAATCCCAGCAATTCATACAGGGAGAGTTTACGGACTTGTAAGCGAATATAAAGAAGAGGAAAACTGGATGAATGACGGAAGTTTGGAAGTTACAATAAAGATTCCTGCAGGATTAATTATGGATTTTTATGATAAATTAAATTCAGCAACTCATGGAAGCGCGCTGACAGAGGAGATAAAATAATGATTAAAGAAAAAAGTGAAGATGGATATATTCAATTTAAGAAATATTTTAATAAAGCAGATTATGTAAAAGCTTCTGCGTTATTAAAAGAAAATCCAGAGGTAAAAAATTATTGTTCAAGAGAAGAATTGATTGAAATAACTAGTTTTTATGAAAAAATTGTTGAAAGTATGATTAATGAAAAAATTAATAATATTAAGAAAAAAATAAATGAAATCCCCTCTAAGTTAGAAAAGAGAGTTAATAGATTCAGAGAAGATTTTTCCGAGATAGTGGATGATAGTTTTAAGGAAATATGATACAATCAATTAAATTTATAAATGAAGTTTTAAGAAGATAAATATAAGAAAATGATAGGAAAACCAACAGCAATGGATGAGACAGTAATGACAGTAATAAGAGAAAATTATAAGTTAGAAATTAAAAATTTAATAGATGAAAAAAAATATGGTGATGCATTTGATTTTTTATTGAAACATAGAGATGTTAAAAAATATCTATCTAGAACGCAATTAAGAACAATGTATAATTTTTTAGAATCAACGTGTTTTGATATAGGAATAATAGCTAATGAACTATCTGATAAACCAAGTATAAATCTGTCAAGAATTTTAGAGAGATTAAAAGAACTTGACGGGAGAAAAGAATAATATGACAGATAGAAAAATTGTAATTCCTGGAGAAGTATTATTTGAGGGCGATAATTATTTGCCTGGAGAAGGCACAGAAAAGAGAGGAAATCAGGTTGTTGCAATAAGATTTGGACTTGCTGAAGAGACAAAAAATCTTGTTAAAGTAATTCCATTATCTGGAGTTTATCAGGCAAGGAGAGGAAATGTTGTTATAGGCAAAGTTGAAAATATCACATTCAATGGCTGGGTTATTAATATAGGAACTCCTGAAAATGCTTTCTTATCTATTATGGAAATTCCAAGATATGTAAACAAAGATGATTTGGGGGAAGTTATGGGAATAGGAGATATGGTTGTTGCTAAGATATATGCAATGAACAAGAGAGGAATAGATTTGACCTTGAAGCAAAAAGAACTTGGTCCTCTTGACAGAGGGATAATTATTCAAGTAAACCCTAATAAAGTTCCAAGAATAATCGGAAAAGAAGGAAGCATGATTTCACAGATAAAAACCGAAACAAAATGTAATATTACTGTAGGACAGAACGGACTAATCTGGATTGGCGGAAACAAAGTTGAAGATGAATTATTTGCTAAGAAAGCAATTATGTATATTGCAGAACATTCACTTACATCAGGATTAACAGATGAAATGAAAAATTGGTTTGAGGAGCAAAGAAAATGACTGAAGATATGCTAGATGCAAGATTTGTAAAGTTATTTGGTAAGAATAGAACTGAAAGACTGAGTAATGGAATTAAAATTAGTTTAGAAGTGTTAGCCAAAAAACCATTTTGTATTATAACAGACTTTAACAATAAATATGAGTTAAGAGAATTTGAAGATATACTTAATACATTTTTGGGGTATAATAACAAATTTAAGAATAAAAAATATTTAAGAACAGCAAATGAAGAACTATTAAATTATACTATACAAACAATAAAATGACAACATTCAAAAGACCCGACGGAAGAAAAGTTAATGAGCTTAGAGAAATGAAAGCTAAAGTTGGAATTGTTCCAAATGCAGACGGAAGCGCGATGTTCTCATTCGGAGATACTGTTGCAATTGCAGCTGTTTATGGTCCTAAGAAAATGCATCCGCAACATTCACAAGATCCTGAAAGAGGAACATTGAGATGTACTTACAATATGATGAGTTTTTCAGTCACAGAAAGGATTAGACCAGGACCTTCAAGAAGAAGCACAGAAATAAGCAAGATTACAGAATGGGCTTTGAAGCCAATTGTAATGATTGATGATTACAAAGGAAATGTAGTTGATGTTCATATAAATATTCTTCAGGCAAATGCTTCAACAAGATGTGCAGGAATAAATGCTGCTGCAATGGCTCTTGCTCATGCAGGAATACCAATGAAAAATCTTGTTACAAGCGTTTCAATAGGAAAACTTGACAAGCAGTTAGTCACTGATTTGATAAAAGAAGAAGAAGATTGGGAAGAAGGAGAAGGAGCAACAGATATTCCTATAACAATGACTGGCGACGGAAAAATAACACATATTCAATTAGATGGAAAAATATCAATTAAACAATTAAGAGAAACAATTGAACTTGCAGCAGAAGCAGGGAAACAAATTCATGAAGTTCAAAAGAAAGCTTTGAAAGAAATAGGAGAAAAAGAAAATGAATAAAAATCAAGAAAATAAAATAAAATTATATTGTCAGAATCCCCAATGTAAAAAGCCATTAATTCACGAGGGTGAAGAAGTTGCAAATATAGATGGAAATTTGCTTCACTCATATAATGAATGTATACAATTTTATATGTGTCATAAAGCCCTACAATCCAAAAATCCCCAGATGGTTATTATATCAAATATTCCCTATATCTCCTATTCTAAAGCGGAAAAGTTAGCAGAAAAAAATAAAGTTAAGTTTAATAAATTAGAAACAAAAATAAAAAAATAAAATGATAGAAACATCATATCTAACAGCAGAAAGAATTAAGGAATATTTGTCAGAAGGAAAAAGATTTGACGGAAGAAAGCTAGATGAATTTAGAGATATAGTTATTGAAACAGGAATTTCAAAAAATGCTGAGGGAAGCGCAAGAGTCAGAATAGGGAAGACAGAAGTTATGGTTGGAGTTAAGATGGATGTTGGTACTCCTTACCCAGATTCTCAAGACAAAGGAAATCTAATGGTTGGCGCAGAATTTCTTCCATTGAGCTCTCCAAGAATTGAACTTGGACCTCCTCAATTTGATTCAATTGAATTAGCAAGAGTTATTGACAGAGGAATAAGAGAAAGCAAATTCATTGATTTGAAAAAATTATGCATAAAAGAAGGAGAAAAAGTATGGACTGTAATGATTGATATTTATACAATAAATGATGACGGAAATCTTCTTGACGCAGCAGGAATCGGAGCAGTTGCAGCTCTAAAGAATGCAAAGATTCCAAAGTATAATGAAGAGACAGGAAAAACAGAATTTGGCGAATGGACAGAGAACAGTGTTCCATTGTCAAAAGATATTCCAATCTCACTTACATTCCACAAAATTGGGAATAGTATAATTGTAGACCCAACAAAAGAAGAAGAAGACATAAGCGAAACAAGAGTCACTATATGCAGTTCTGATGGAATAGTTAATTCAATGCAAAAAGGAAATGAAAAAGAATTAAGCGTGGAAGAATTTAATAAGATACTTGATTTGTTAGAAAAGACAGAAAGAGAAATATTTAAAAAAATAGAAAAAAGCTTAAAATAATATGTTAAAAGGATTTTCAAAATATGAAACTGCAAGAATTTTAGGAGCAAGAGCTCTGCAAATTTCTATGAATGCTCCATTATTAATTAAAATCAATAAAGAAGATTTGGAGAAAATTAATTATGATGCTATTAAGATTGCAGAAGTTGAATTGAATTCAGAAATTCTTCCAATTTCTATATATCGTCCTTTCCCTGAAAAAAGAGATGAGAAGTTAAAGAGAGTAAGAGGACAGCAGATTTCTGAAAAAGGAATTCAGGAAAAAGAAGCGCAAGAAGAATCAGAGATTGTTGAGGGCGGAGAAATAATGGAACTTGCTAATCCTGATGATGAAGTTGCTGAAGAAGAAGCTGGAGAAGGCGAATCTGAATAAGATTAGTAAACATTTTTATATCAAAGAGGATTTTTCTATATATGAAAATAAAGGGGGTTTCTGCAAAAACAATTCTTGATTCACGAAAAGAGAAAACAATTCTTGTTACAATTAAAACGAATGTGGGAGATTTTTCTGCTAGTTCTCCTTCGGGCAAATCAACAGGGAAATATGAAGCAAAAACTTACAATAAAAATATTGATGGAGACATCAAAACAATAAAACAGCTTGGAGAATATTTTTCTGAAGAAATAATCGAAAAGTTTGATGACTTAAAAAGAATTGAAGATGTTTCTGACAGGCAGATCGGAGCTAACAGCGTTATTGCGTTGGAATCTGCAATATTAAAAGCATTGGCTAAAGAGCAAAAAAAAGAAATTTGGGAACTAATAAATCCAAGTGCAAAGAAGATACCAAGACTTGTGGGAAACTGCGTAGGCGGAGGGAAACATTCTTCCTTGCAAAGAAAACCCGATTTTCAGGAATTTGAACTTATACCGAATGTTAAAAGTATTGCACAAGCCCTTGAAATTAATAAAAATGCAAAAAAAGAAGTTAAAGAAAACATTGAAAGAGAAGATAAAAAATTTAATGGAGAAAAAAATGACGAGGATGCCTGGGCTGTTTCGTTGAATGAAAAAGAAGTTCTTGATATTTTAAAGAAAACAAAAATTCCTCTTGGGCTTGATGTTGCTGCTTCAAGTTTCTACAAAAGAAAAAATTACAACTATCTTAATCCCCAATTAAAAAGAGACAAAAAAGAGCAGATGGAATATTTAAGCAATCTTATGAGAAATTTTAATTTATACTATATTGAAGACCCGTTTGAAGAAAATGATTTTGAAAGCTTTGCTGATTTATTAAAAAAATTTCCAGATAGATTAATTGTTGGAGATGATTTGACGACTACAAATCTCAAGAGATTGGAAAAAGCGATAAAGACAAAAAGCATAAATGCAATTATTGTAAAACCAAATCAGATTGGCTCTTTAATTGAAGTAAAAGAAGTTTGTGAATTAGCAAAGAAAAAAAATATTAAAATTGTATTTTCCCACAGAAGCGGGGAGACTGAAGAAAAAATTCTTGCTGATTTAGCTTTTGGATTTCAGGCAGATTTTTTTAAATGCGGGATTACTGGAAGGGAGCGTGAAGTGAAAATTAAGCGACTTATTGAAATAGAAAAAGACATTCAATAAGTCACTGCTTCGTCAGAAGCCAAAGCAGAGATTAATTGAGATTGAGAAAAGTTTAAAATGAGTATATAAATTCTTAAAAATAATATAAAATATTAATTATTATGGTAAGACCAGATACATTGACTGAGATTGTATTTAGTGCAGTCGCTTTTGGAATAATCGGTGGAATAATTACAGGAGGGCTATGTTTTAGTAATTCATATCATAAAAAAATAAATGCTTATGAACAATCTATAAAAATACTAGATAAAAATCATGATGGTAGATTATATTCTGAGGAGATTAAATTATTTTATGAAGAAATGAAAATAGATCCTTATAGTTTAGAGGCATTTAAAAAAATGAAAACTAAAGAATTGGAAAAGTTTAATTTTAAATATCAAGAAGAGTATAATAAGAAAAATGGTAAAGAAAACACTTCTAGATGAACTTAATGATTACAAGAAAAAAGTGAGTAAAATGGATGTTGAGAAATTAAATCAAGAAGTAAGTTTCTTTTCTCAGAAAAAAGAGGAAGAGTGTTATGATAAGGGTCATAAACCAAAGAAAAACTTTGGCTATATTGCTTCTGGGCTTGGAGGAGTTAAGGCTCATGAAATTTGTGAGAGATGTGGAATGTTTTATGAAAGAAATCTTACTCCCGAAGAGATGGATAAATGGTATGATATGATGAGTAGACGTTTTGATATTTGATTAACCGAAGTCTTTAAAAATATACTTTTTCTCTCAAATATTATGGTAGATATTATTGAAGGAATAAAAGAAAGCATGGAAAAAGGAGAAGAAGTAATTGAGAACGCAATAGAAGGAATTGCAAAAAAAGTAAAGGGAAAAAAATCAAAATCCAAAAAAGAAACTTCTGAAACCGAAGAGTTAAATAAAAAAGCAGAAGCAGAATCTGTTGACACAGAAGTAGTTAAAAGTCTTGAAGAAAAAAAGAAAGCACTTCTTGAAAAAGCTGAAAAACTAAAAGAAATGCTAAGTGAGGAAGGGCCAAAGACAGAAGAGTTGAAAGAAAAGGTTAAAGTAAAGAAAAGAACAGATATGCTTATTCCTCTTGAAGATTATGTAAAGACTGGAATTTATCTTGGTACTAAGGTTGTAACTCCAAGTATGAAGCCCTTTGTTTACAGAAGAAGAGCAGATGGGCTTGCTATTTTTAATACAGATATAATTGATGAAAAGTTAAAAGAAGGAATAGAATACCTTTCACAATTTAACCCTGAAGATGTTATTCTTGTATGCAAGAGAGAATCTGGATGGAGAACTGCAGAAATGTTTTCAAGACTTACAGGAATAAGAGTATTCACAAAGAAATATCCTGCAGGAATTTTAACTAACATAAAATTACCTGACTTTTTTGAAAATGAATTAACAATAGTCTGCGATTCATGGCTTGACAAGAATGCTTTCCATGACACTAAAAAAGTAAAGAGAAAAGTATTGATGGTGTGCGATACAAATAATTTTGCAAGAGGAGCTGACAAAATAATTATAGGAAATAATAAAAGTGCAAAAAGTTTAGGTGTAATATTTTATCTTCTTACAAGAGGATATTGCAAGACAAGAGGAATTGATGTTACTATTCCTGATTTGGAATGGTGGACAAGTGAGGAAGAGCCTTCGCATGAAGAGATAAAGGAAAAAGCAAGAAAGACAGAAGCAGAGTTTGGTGTTTAATTTCTTAGATAATTATTTATAGAACAGAGTGTTAGCTAAATTATGGGACTTAGTGAAGTAGCGCTAAGAGAAATATGCCCTTATGTCAGGCTAGCAAGATTAGAAGAACAAGAGATTATATTCTGTAATAAAAATTGTGGGAAATCTCCAGATTCTGATATAAAATTAGAAAACAAAATAAAAATTGGAGAAAGGGGTGTTTGCAGGGCAACAATGTTTTATCATGACAAAAATGATTTAAAGATAGAGATAAATATTGATAATTTGTACGAATGTCCTTACAGAAGAAATTAAAACTTTATCTTAAAAAAAGGAATCTGGAAATAAGGTTTAGGTTCTTTAAATAAAACTTTGTCTCTTGCCTGTTCAATTTCATAATCTGTTGGTTTTCTGAATTGAATAGATTTCTTTATATTTTCGGTTATTAAATCAGAGTCCTGTGATTCTTTCACAATTTGATAACCTATATTAGATTTGTTATTTAGAAAGTAAAAAGGATTCAATACTGCGCTCTTTGTGATTTCATCTAAAGCTTTATCTAAAGAGAGATTTTGATATTGATTAAGAACTGAATTTTCTATTCTAAATTCTATCTTTGGAGAATCACTATAAGAGATATTATTTATCGCTGGTTGATTTGCAATCATAATTGAGTAGATATATTTTTATTTAAAAAGATTTAGATGGTTTATTATATTTATTACTAAAATTAATGCTTCTGTGGAAGTTCTACTTTTGTTCCGCATTCATGGCAGAATTTTTGCCCGTCTTCCATTATTCTTCCGCAGTTTTTGCACTTGATTATAACTTGTTTGGTTTCAATAACTGGCTTGTAGCCTGGGCGTCCTGACATTAGTTTCCCAAGAGCACTTGCGAATGAAGCATCACTCTGAATTTCATTCATCCTCTTTTGAAGACTATTTGCGTCCATCCTATTTTATGCAGAATTTTATTTTTAAATCTTGCTGATATTAAATAATTTATATTGTATATTACAAAATATATATTAGCATAGATATTTGTTTAAAAATTGGGTTTCTTTTTAGAAAAAGAAACTACAATGGTAGAAAAACTAAGAGAGGTAAAGGGTGCATAAAATGGCGTCAAAAAAATATATTATTACTTCTGCACAAGCATGTTATCATATAAATGAAGATGGAGATGAATTACCTTGGGGTGTTCCAAAAAATTATAGAGGAAGAGCAAAAGCAATTCCAAACTACAATTTTCTGAATGGATTAGATAGAATAGCAAAAGATTATGGCGCAGAAATGATTATACAACCAATCGCAGGAAAAAATGTTAAAGAAGATATATTGCATGAAGATTTACAAAACCGAAAAGATATATTCTGGGGCGACAAAAGAAAATTAAATGATAATATTCAAATTAGAGATATTGTTGTTCCTCCGCAGAATGTTGACCCAGCAACAGGAAAATCAGAATTGGTTGGAGAGTATAATTCTTCTTTAATCTTCCCACATACAAAACAAAGATTTTTCCCTGTTCCAGTTTTCAATGCAGATTTGCCAAGATATATTTATACATCTGGAGCAATAACAATGCCTAATTATAACGTTGCAAATCACCGGGGGGATACTGCAGAAAGAAATCATGTATTTGGAGCATTGCTCTTGGAAGTATTAGATGATAAATTTTACAATATAACAAATCTTAGAGCATTAAAGAATGGAAAATTTGTTGATAGAGGAAAATTGTATGATGGAAATTTAAAACCCAAAAAAATTGAAGTAGACTTTATGGTTGTTGGAGATTATCATTTTGGGAGTCATGATGAAAAGGCGGTTAAAGCCACTTATGAAATGATTGAAAAGTTTCATCCAAAAAGAATTTTTCTTCATGATTTTTTTGACGGGCACAGCATTAATCATCATGAGAAAGACAATTCATTAATGAGGGTTAGAGAATACAAAAGAGGAAGATTATCTCTCGAAGAAGAATTAAAATCAGATTATGAGGAAATTATAAAGTTGTCAAAAATAGCGAGGAAAAATACAGAGATTTATGTTGTCTCTTCCAACCATCATGCTTTTTTACCAAGATATATCAATGAAAAAAACTGGATAAATGGAGATTTATGGAATGCAGATATTTGTTCTTATTTATTTAATCAAGCTACTTTATTAGATATTCCAGAAAAAGAAATTGATGATGCGGCTTATCTGATTGAAGAAGGCATGAAAAGATTTGGCCAAATCCCAAGCAATATTAAATTTTTAAGACTTAAAGATAATTTTAGAAGATTTGGAATACAATTAGCTAGTCATGGAGATAAGGGCAGTAATGGTTCACGAGGAGGGAAAGCAAAATCAAAAGCAACAATTGGCGGAGGAAAAAGTGTGACTGGACATATTCATACAATGGAAATTTATGGTTATACATATGTTATAGGGACAAATGGATTGTTAGATGCCCCGCATACTGCCGGTTTTGGAAATGCTTGTATTGCTGCTAATTGTCTTGGATATTCGAATGGATTAATGCAAATGCTCCCAATCATTGAAGGCGAATGGATGAATTTTAAATTGTAAATATATATTTTGAATTAAATATATATTTTGAATTAAATATTTATTTAAAAAATCCATTGTGAGAATGATTTTTTATTCTTCGGCTGTATTCTTTTTCCCAGTCTTTTCCGAGATACCTTTCTTCAACTAATCTATTCAATGATTTTGCTCTGTCAATTCCGTATTTCATTCCTTTGCTTATTCCTAAATCACAATAGATAGCAGTTAGTTCAAAGTCTTTTGTTATTTCCAAGCCAGCATTAATTCCTAACATTCTTTCTTCAGGAAGATTATCATCAAGAATTCCGGGCTGTGTAAAAAATAAATGCGATGCATAAGGAGCTTCCCCTCTTTTTAATGAATCTATAATACAAGCCCTTGCATATTTTATATTTCTTCTAACTTCTTCATCTGTTCCACCAAAAGGACTTTCTATCACAACTCTTTTTTTCATTAGAAAGAAGGTTATATCCTCAAATTAAAAGGATTATAAGAATTTGATATATATTTTAAATGAAATATTTATTTAAAAAGAATTTATTTCTGATTAAATTATGGAATTAAAGAGGTGGGTTGAACATTGTTATAAATTAAGCCAGAAGATAAATCGTTTTGAAAATGGCGAGAATAAATATTTGCTTTCTAATTTTAAAGGAACTTCGCAGCAAAAAGATATTGAAAAAAGAACAGCTTTGATTGGAGATTATTTTAGAGTAAAAATAAATTCAAAGGCTCATGACGATGATGAAATGCGAAGACAGGGAAAAGAAATTATGGATTTCAAAGATAATGAAAAAGTTTTTGGTGCCTTAAGAAACGAATTTGACATGTCTTACTGGGCTTTTCATGCATTACATAATTCAAAATTAAAAGATTATAATAGGGTTTTTATCTCGCAAATAAAAGGCTGTAATATTTTTTGTCCTTGGTGTTTTGTTGATGATATAAATAAAAATTTTAAAGAAGATAATGGAAGTGCATATTTTTCTATGCGTGAGATTTTAGATGCTTTTGAAGGAGAAAGAAAAAAACAGGAATTAAATTCTGTCAGAACTTCTGGAGGAGAACCAACTCTTGCTCCCAAACAATGGAAAGATATGCTGGGAGGATTGGAACAGAGAGGATTATCTGATAAAGTATTTTTTCAGGGAGAAACAAATCTTACAACAGGACATTTTTTGGATTATTTAGAATCAATAGGAAAACTTGAAAATAATTTTTTTAATAAAATTGGAGAATATAAAAATTTTGGAGTTTTGAGTTCATTTAAGGGAACAGACACAGAGAGTTTTTTGAAAGCTGTTGGACTGACAAATAAAGACGGAACTCCGAATATGAATTATGCATTTTTAGAAAAAGAAAGATGGTATTCATTTGAAAAGATGATTAAAGCAGGAATTGATGCTTATCCATTTATTTATGATCCAAATCCAGAAACTATTGAAAGCTTCTTAGAAAAAGGTGCTAAAAAATTTGGCGATGGGTTTTATTTGAAAACTTGGGTTCTTCCATTAAAATTGTATGGGCCTGAAAAAGAAAGGATGGACGCGCATGGATTAGTTCCAGAACAAGAGCAGAAAAGATTAAATGAAAATTTTATAAAATCAAAAGAAAAAATGCAGGAAATAATTTGGGATAAGTTTGGAATTAATTACCAGGCAGTTCCACGTGCAGGAATTAAATTAAATCTTAAAAAATAACCAACTTTTTTTATTTTTGAAATTTGCTTTTACAAGACAATAAGTCCCTTTTAATTTTCTTCCATAAAGTTCAAAAATAATTCTGTTTGAATATTTTTTTGTTAATTCATATTTTCCTTTGTCCCATATTTTTACTTCTCCTGCTCCATAATTATTTTCAGGAATTGTCCCGTGAAATTCTGCATATTCTAATGGGTGGTCTTCAACTTCAATTGCAAGACGTTTTGTTCCTTTTTTTTCTGGAGGAACTTTTGGAATTGCCCATGATTTTAAAACTCCGTCCATTTCTAATCTTAAATCCCAATGCAAATGCGATGCATGATGCTCGTGAATAACGAAGATGTACTTTGGAGAAGATTTTTTTATCTCTGCTTTTGGCTCTTTTGATTGTTTTAGTTTTCTCTTTTTCTTGTATTCTGTTAATGACATGAACAAAATAATGTTTTGAAATATATAAGTGTTTTTAAATAAGAATTAACCTAAAAGATTATGAAACTTTGCGCATATTTTATGGATGATGGTTTTGTCTACATTGGTAGAAGTGATAGCCAAGAAGGAAGATTAATGGAAGTTGGAATTATGCCTACAGAAAAATTAATTAAAAATAAAAATTATCAAAAGAACATAATAAAATTCTATGCGCAAAATAAAAAATATAAAAGAGAAATGCCTATTAGTTTAGATAAAGTTATTTCACAACTTTATGTGGATTATAAAGAATAAAATGATAAAAAATATTTCAAAAGCTGTTGCATATAATATGAAAAGTGGAGAAGTTTGTGTAGGTATTTGCGACGAGATTAGAGATATTTCAAAAAATAACAGAGAGATAAAATTAAAGGAAGCATTTATTATTCCTTCAGAAAACCAATATAAAGATGATAAAGAATTTATAAAAGATATCTATGAAATTCTTGATAAAAATGAATCTTTTCCAATAAAAATTAAGGACATAAAAAATTCTTACATTCTCCATTGATTCTCGTCGGTGAAATAATTCTCCAAAACATTTATAAATGTGTTTTTTCTGAAGAACTTATAATTAGAATGAGTACTTTAAGATATGCAGTTTGTAACATTAAAGTATGATGTATGTAGAAGTAGTCATTTTAGTTGTAGTTCTAATATTTGATAGTCAAAGCCAATAGTTAGGAATTTTTGTGTGAAGTATTTTCTGTCTTACTAAAAGAAAATGCGTAATGGAAATTTTTGTCTTTACCGACGTAAAATTTATGATATTATTTAAATCTAGTTGATCCTGCTAGCGGCTGCGGCTCTCTGGTTCACACTTAGACATGCAAGTCTTTCGAGAGAAGGCGAACTGCTCAGTAACACGTAGCTAACCTACCCTTAAGTCAAGGATAACCTCGGGAAACTGAGGATAATACTTGATAGGAGATATACCCTGGAAAGATTTATCTCATAAATTCGAGCTTAAGGATGGGGCTGCGGCGGATTAGGTAGTTGGCGGGGTAATAGCCCACCAAGCCTGTGATCCGTAAGGGCTCTTAGCGGAGAGGCCCTGAGAGGGAATCTGAGACACTATTCCCAGCCCTACGGGGTGCAGCAGGTAGGAATCTTTTGCAATGCGCGCAAGCGTGACAAAGCGAGCCAGAGTGCTTTTCAATGAAAAGCTTTTGCTAAAT
>JALOBX010000005.1 GCA_023228065.1 Candidatus Pacearchaeota archaeon
TTTGGAAAAAATGGAAACTGATTCTTCATATTATAAATTTTGGCTCGAAGCATTTTCTAGGCAGGGAATTGAAAATTTAATTATAGGACGCAGTATTCCATTTCTAAATAGTAGATTGCAATATTATTTGACAAAATTGAATTGTGGTTTTAACGTTATGCTTCAAAATACAGATTATACTCAGAAAGGTGAAGAACGTAATAAATTAAGTTGCAAGATATATCGTGATGGAGATAAGAATAAAGAAACAAAATTCGTTAAACTTAGTGGTGGAGAGAAAAGAATAATTGATATAGCAATGATGTTTTCGTTATATGATCTTGCATTATCAAGATCGAATCTAATTTCTAACGTAATATTTTTTGATGAGGTATTTGATAATCTCGATGATGATAATGGAACTAACGCAGTTAAATTGATGAAAGATTTCAGTGAGGAAAAATCTTGTTATTTGATAACACATAATACATTTTGGAAATCCCAAGATTATGATGAAATAATAGATGTTGATTAGGAGAAAGTGGAATGTATATTGATTCTTGGTTGCATGTAAATAAATCCGAGATTACTAGGGATGAATATAAATTTATTACCGATTCTTTAACTAGATTGGATTTTGAATTTGTAACATCCAAAGCAAAAACTGTTAAGTTATACGGTGAAACATCAAAAGAATTATTATTACCAAGAAATTTTATAGTTAAGCCGGATATTGAAAACAATTCAATTGATGGTGAAAATATTATGATGGGCGATACTGTTATTTTTAGAAATGAAATTCAAAAAAATGCGGTTGACTTTATAATCAAAAATAATTGTTGCATAATAAAATGTCCTCCAGGATTTGGAAAAACTGTTGTTGCTATTAAATCAATAAGTATGTTAAAGAAAAAGGCATTAATTTTTGTAGATCAATTATCATTGGCTGACCAGTGGATAGAAAGATTTATACAACATTCCGATTTAAAAGAAGATGACATTGGGATTCTTGATAAAAAAATGTGTCTTGATTTTCCAATTATAATTTCAACTGTTCAAAGTTTTTTGGCAAAAATAAGAAAAGATGAAAATAAATTTGATGAATTAATGAAAAATTCTAATTTTGGTGTAACATTTTTTGATGAAGTTCATTGTATAATAGGACCAGAAACATTCACTACTGTTTGTGGAAAATGTTATTCAAAACGACTCATAGGTATGAGTGCCACACCATATAAAAATTTATATAGAGAAATAGCTATTAAATCCTGGCTAAGCAACAATATATTTTCTCATGGTATATATGAGCTGAAACCAATTATAAAAGTTATAAAATTTAAATCAAAATTTGATAGTAATTATAGAAAATATATCATGTGGCGTGGTAAATTTGATAAGAGAAAATATTATAGACAATTATTAAAAAGAACGGATTATATAAATATGGTGTCATCCTTATTGAAAAATGCATATGATAAAAATAGAAAAATACTTGTATTATCTGGATTAAAAAATGAATATTTAAAAACAATAAGAACAATTTTAATTGAAAAATATGAGATTGATGAATCAGAAATAGGATTATTTATTTCCAAAGCAAGTAGGGATGAATTAAAGAAAAAAATAATACTTTCTAATTATACTATGTGCTATAAGGGAATTGATGAAAGTTCTATAGACACTTTATTATTTTTGTCATCGGTGGTGAGTCCCACATATATTGAGCAATCAATTGGAAGAATATTAAGAATAGATAAAAATAAACAAAGTCCGGTCGTTATAGATTTCTTGGATACTAACTTTCTAGAACTAGAAAATGAATGGAAACTACGGAATGAATTCTATAAATTCAATGGATTTGAGGTAGAATGCCCGTAGAAGGGAGGATTATTGAAAATTTTAATAGGAGGGCTTGGAACTTTAGGTTCTAATTTTTTATTTACACTTTTGAAGACAAATAACTTAATAGAAGATTGGGATCTCACTCTGGTTGATTACGATATCATAAGCGATGATGACTTAAAATACACATGGTATTCAAATATAAATAAATCAAAAATCGTGGAATGTGTTAGGTTAATTTATAAAATTCATAATAGAAAAATAAGTATTATTGATTTCTTTAATGGGAAATTAGAACATTATATAAATGATAATAAATTTGATGTTGTTTTGGATTTTAGAGACGTAAATAGTGATATAGAAAATATAAGCTATAATCTTTATTATAAGTGCTTTCTCAATCATGATTACGGGATACTTTTAAATGATGTTGATTATTCCAAATTTAGGTATAACCCAAAAGAATATGATACGAAACCAGAATTACATTGCGCTGTAAAATTTTGTAAAAATCTGATAGATTTGATAGACGGGCGCAAGAAAATAAATTCATTTTTAATTGATTTTAAAGATATGTCTCATCATGATTTAATATGGGGGAAAAATGGAAAAATTATCGACATTGAATCACAACATAATGTATAATTACACGGATGAAATAGAGACACATACTATAATCCACGTTCCACCTTGGATGGATGAGATTTATGATCTTCTAGGAGTAGAGGAAAAAAGTTTAGTAAAGTGTGATGAAATTGTCACTTCCTTACCAAAAGAAGAAGTTAAAAAATTGTTAAGTGAAAAAACTAGCGGACAGTATATTGTCAGTGAGAAGGATAATCATCTGTATATTTTAAATATGTCTGCTTAATTTTAGGTGGAGGGTATGTTTGAGTATAGAAAAAATACCACTAGATTTGTCCGAAGATACGATTGTAACTTATAATGATAAAAGTTGTAAACTAAAGACCCTGAGTCAAACTGACACCTTTGCAGCTGGGTTATTAAATATTGGAAATTTTTATTTTTTGAAAGTCAATAAAAGCAGTAAAAGTCTGATAAACTTAATTGGTAAAAGTAAATTTATCACATTGAATACACGATCAAATTTATATGCTGGGTTGTGTATTTTTGAAAATGACTTAATATTTGAAAATTTAAAAAACTATATGGGATTTGGATTTATATTTACAAAAGATTTTTATGTGCCAAAACATGATTGGTTAAAATTGATAACAGGAATGCTCTTAAAAACAAAGGAAGGATTGTTGATTAAGGATTGGAGAGAAATATGTTCGTTGCAATTGAAAAAGTAAAATTTAAAGAATTGAATGATTATATTGAAAAAAATTCACATAGAGTTAATGTCAATGGAAATATAATTGATATCCATGGAGATTGGTTCATTTATTTTGTAAATACATCAACCGGTCTATATTATGTTGTTAACAGATATAATATTAGGCATGTGAGAATAGATACTCTGAGAAATATAGTTACTATAGAAAAAGGATATCATCCATCCACGCATAAACTAAGCACAATAAAAAACCAAGTTCCAGTTTCTAGTCAGATTTGGATGTATAAAGATGATATTAATAAATTTGCGAATATGATTCTGTTTGATCTTTTGCTTTTTAGGCCGGAGACATCATGGGATCATCAAACTTATTATATTGAAGGAGATACAGCTACATTCTATTAAGGAGGGAGGTAAAATTTGAAATTACTAGATATAGAACGATATAGTGAAAAACTTATAGAAGTCACTTCTAGCAAAGTTTTAAAAACTCAAAATATGTTTCATTCACAAGGAATATTTTCCGAGCAAATATTTGGCCCAATACGAGATTATACTTGTCAGTGTAGAATAAAAAATACAACAGATGTCAATAAGGTATGCCCAACTTGTGGTGTTAAATATGCATCTAGTATTATTAGACGAAGATCTGTTGCAACAATAAAGTTGCCTTGCAATGTTCTCCATCCTATGATTTATTTATCGATGAAACAAAAGACAGATAGATTTAATAAAATGATGGGAAGAATATTAACAGGATACACGTTTTACGAAATAGTTGATGGTAAATTTGTTGAAAAACCTTGTGATGAGGAAATGAAAATAGATGACTTATATAAATTAATAGAAGAAATGGCAAAAATATTTGTTCCTGAAATATATGAAGTCATGATGAATAAGTTTGGAAATATATTCACTAAAAATGTGTTGGTTATTCCACCAGATCTTAGACCAGTGGTAGTAACCAATAAAGAATTAGCAATGGATTCATTAAATTATATTTATCAGCATATCTTAATAAAGAAAGAGCAATACAATAAATTCATCCAACCAGAGAGTACAAAAATATTTAATTATGATTTCGTATTAGGGCTATGGTATGATGTTTACAGCGCATATGAGCATTGCGGAGAATATATAAACGGTGATAAAGATAAATTAATGAGGAATAATTTATTAGGGAAAAGAATAGATTTTTCCGGTAGATCGACGATTGTGGTTGACCCAACTCTCGGATTAGATCAGGCCGGGATTTCTGATAAATTATTGGTTCCATTATTTAAACCAGAATTAATAAATGCTTTATTGGAAAAAAGAATATGTGTAACATCTCAAGAGGCAAATGAACTATTAGAAAAACATATTTCAGATCAAACAAATTTACATGATTTTATTAAGAAAACATGTGATAATAAAATAATTATATTGAATAGACAACCAACATTGCATAGAATGGGAATGTTCGCATTTAAGGTAGTCACCAAAAATACTCTCGCAATACACATTAACCCATTAATATGTGCGCCGTACAACGCAGACTTCGACGGAGACCAAATGGCAGTCTATAGGCCACTCACAAATGATGCCACTGTAGAGTGCATTGATAAGATGCTTCCGTCTAAGAATTTATTAAGTGTTTCTGATACAAATTTTAATTTCTCACCGAGCCAATCTATGGTTTATGGTGTTTATATTCTGACACAGAGTGATAAAGAATATGACTTCAATGAAGAATGTGAACATGAAGGAATTAAAACAACCAAAGGGAGAGTTGAGTTCAATAAGATTTTTCCAAAAGATTATCCATTTATAAATGAAGCAATGGATAGGAAAAAAATAAAAAATATATTGTATGATTTGAGCATGAAATATGATTCTGAAACCGTTGCAGATATTTGTGGAAAAATAAAAGATATGGGGTTTGAATATAGTACTTATTATCCAGTAGATGTAAATTTAGATAATTTTGTTATTCCTGAAATTACAAATGAATTTAAAGAAAAAGAAATATTTAATAGTGATAATCCTAGCGTAAATATCGGAAATGAAGAGAGATATGTCAATTCTATTAAAGAAAAATTTAAATTATCAAAGCTAATCAAATCATCTGCAAGAGGAGATTGGTTACAAGCCAAACAAATATTCTGCTCAAGAGGGCATGTTTCAGATTATAAAGGAAACTTCATAAAAACACCAATTACCCATAGTTTAATTGATGGGTTAACATCCTATGAACATTTCTTGTCTTGTTATGGAACTCGCAAGGGTCTAATTGATACAGCAGAAAATACTGCTAAAGCCGGATACCTAACCAGACAATTAATTTATGCAATGTCAAGCATAGAACTTGATTATAATAACGAGGATTGTGGTTCAACCGAAGGTGTTCAAATAGTTATTACTCCAAAAATATTAAATCATTTATATGGCAGATATATTGTTGATGAAGACAAAAAATCAAGATTAGTTTGTAAAGATGATATTGGAAAAACTGTTATATTAAGATCCCCGATAAGATGCAAAGGAAAAGATATATGTAAGACATGCTATGGAAAATTGAGTGATATTGCTAGAAGCAGATACGTTGGATTTATATCTGCACAAGCAATAGGAGAAATTAACACACAGCATGTTTTGAGAACTTTCCATATATCTGGTGCAGCTATTGTAAAAGATGGGTCTAAAACACAAGAAGACATCGTTACAGACATGAAAAGAGTAAATGATGCGCTATCCGGAAAATGTGATGACTATAGAGAGATGCTTGAAATATTAATGAAAGTGTATGGGTCTTATTCCAATATTCAAATGATTCACGTTGAATTATTAATATCCCAGTTATTATGGTCATATGTTGATAATAAAATCACACAATGGAGAAAGTTAGAATCAAGCGTCGAGTATAAACCGGTTAGCAAGATAGTATGTATTGGATTGCAGTCACCACTGCTTGCATTTGCATTTAGTCCAGGTAGAACAAATTTCTATGAAATTTTAAGAAATCCAAATTACAATAATATCTTATTAAAATTTATGTTTAATCGTTTTGAAAATATAGATGGCAAAGGAGGAATATAAATGATTTATAATTTTAGAAATCCATCCTTCATAGATAAAGCCTTTGTCTATAAAGAAAAAGAAATCGAAAATATTGAAAAAACTATTGGACTTGTTGTAGAGAATCTGAGAACCATTCCAGGGATTATAGAAGCAAATATTGTCGAGGGTGAAGAATATAAACGAAAAGTCAAAGTAATTAAAGGCACATTAGAAAAGTGTACTAAAATTAATATTAAATTTAATAGCAGTTCAAATACAAAAGTCTTAAATTATGATATTGACGTTATATACCCAATCCCAGAAAAAACTACACTTGAATTTGTTATTAATGGTGTTTATAGACATCCGTTGTTTCAGTTGATAGATACAGTGGTGATGTCAAAGGGTGTTATAAGAATTATAGGCACCATTTTAACCGTTCATTTTCATACCATAAAAGGATTTGCTGGTATATCAGATAAGAGTACACA
Organism: Candidatus Pacearchaeota archaeon; assembly: GCA_023228065.1. Next base: position 6,652 of record JALOBX010000005.1, read on the forward strand.
TATGGGAAATATAATGAGCTATTTTTATGATTTAGAATGGTTTCTAAATAAGTGTAATCATAAAATAGATAATATAGTTTCCAAAACATCTGGTGTGACTCTTGGTGATAGATTAAAAATAGAAAAGATAAATCCTGATATTCCTGATTTTGATCAGATGATGGAAGGATTTCTATCACAAAAAATGAACAATAAAGTAAAGTTCAACACCAAAGAATTCTGGTATGATATGTCAAATTCTTACAAATACAAAAAATTTAATTTAATAGAATATTTTGATTGTGTGAAGAAATCAGATTTATTCATAGCCAAAAAAATGAAATGTGAAACTATAGCTCACGAATTATTTGAAAGATTTATAAATAAAGATAAATTTAATAATGAACGTGGTGATTTAAATCGCAAGGATATTATTTTATCCCAATATATATTGGGACCACTGTTTTCCGAGATTCTTTCATTCCTTTTATCTAAGAATTCATATAAGATTGATAAAACCAAAACTGTTAATATCACAAATTATTTATCTAGTAAGATGCCCGAAATGCAACATCTAGCTGATCATAGTGTGACTGTCATTCATAGTATAGGTGAATCATTGAAAACAACATACTCGGGTCCACAGGGACTCAGTAGGAAAGCAATGCCAACAGATTTAAGAAATATTCATGATAGTTATTATGGAAAGCTTGATTCGATTCTAACAGCAGATCGTCAACAATGTGGTATCATAAATTTTTTAACTTTAGATACGGATATGATTGAATAACAACACAAATATGGAATCATAACTGTATACAAAAAAGGAGTAAATGAATATGGAAAACGAAAAATCAAATAGAAATTTTATTTGTAAAATATGCGGAAGGGAGATGTCCATCAAATGTATTGGTGGACATCTCACCAAAACACACAAAATCACTCTGGAGGATTATTATAATAAATTCTTTAGAAAAGATGAAAAAGAAGGAATTTGTAAGACATGTGGTGGAAAAGTAAAATTCAGAAATCTTGCAGTTGGATATCCTGAATTTTGTTCTGTAAAATGTTCTAGCAATAATAAGGATACTATTGAAAAGAGGGAAAATTCTTGTTTAGAAAAATATGGAAACAAAAATGTGAATCGTTGCAAGGAAATTAGGGACAAAATTGAAAAAACTTGCATTGAAAGATATGGATGCAAAACTATCTTACAAAATGAAGAAGAAAAAGAAAGAATAAAAAAAATAAATCTTGAAAAATACGGGGTTGAAAATGTAAGCCAAATCAAAGAAGTCAAAGAAAAAAAGAAACAAAGATCACTAGAAAAATATGGAACTGAATATGTTTTTCAATCTGAAGAAATCAAAGAATCAATCAAAAAAACATGCATGGAGAGATATGGCGTCGAGTATGCAATGCAATCAGAAGAAGTCAAAGAAAAAGTGAATGAGACATTCAGAAAAAAATACGGAGATCATCCATTCAAAGTAAAAGAATTTAGAGATAATATCAAAAAAATATTTATGGAAAAATATGGAAGTGAATCATTTGTTGAATCGCAGGAATTTAGAAAAAGAAATATTGAAAAATTCGTAAATAAGTATAAAGACTGGTATGACAAATATAAACAATTAGTTCCGGATTGTGATACATTTGATGAATTAATTTTCAATAAAAATGGACTTGTGAATCTAACATGTAAAAATTGTGGATTAAAATATACAAGAAAAGCTCCAAGATCCTTATGTTGTCCAAAATGTCACAGATCATATTTAGAACAGGAAATGGAATTATTTCTTAGATCTATTGGTGTAGAAAATATAGTTTTAAATACAAGAAAAATAATCTCACCATACGAAATAGATTTATTTCTTCCAGATTATAATATTGGAATAGAGATGCACGGATTGTTGTGTCACTCCGAATTTTTTGCAATAAGAAAATTATGTAAAAAAAATATTCCCGAAGTATTAAAGAAAATGAAAAAGAAACTATCACTGCATTACATTAAATTCAAAGAGTGCTCCAATAAAAAAATAAAATTAATTCAAATATTTGAGGATGAGTGGTATAACAAGCGAGAAATAGTTGAATCTAGAATTAAGTATGCGTTGAATAAAATTGAAAATTCAATTCATGCTAGAAAATGTGAAATTAAAGAAATAGGTTCCAGAGATAGTAATGTATTTCTGGAAGATAACCATATCCAAGGAAGAGACACATCTTCTATCCATATTGGAGCGTATTATAAAACTGAGTTAGTTTCTGTTATGACATTTTCTAAACCATCTATAGCTAAAGGTGGAGATCCAAATTCTAAAGCATTTGAGATATCCAGATTTGCATCCAAATTAAATACAAATATTTCTGGAATGGCAAATAGATTATTTAAATATTTTGTTGAGAAATATAATCCAATTTCAGTGTTCACCTATGCAGATGCAAGATGGTCCTCTGGTGATATATATCTAAAAATGGGATTTGAATATAAAAAATGGACCGGTTTAAACTATTGGTACACGGATGGATTTGATAGATGGCATAGATTTAGATTTAGGAAAGGAAAAGATGACCCCAAGGATATGCCAGAATGGATGATAAGAGGATTTCAAGGGCTATATAGAATTTGGGACTGTGGTCATTACAAATTTGAAAAAATATTTAGAAAGGAGTGAGGATGTCGAAATATACAACATTTCCAATATGTTTAATTCCATCAATACAAAATGATGATCCAACTAGATGTCAAATGGCAGCGTCACAATTAAAACAATCTTTAATATTAGAAAACCCAGATATTCCAATGATATCAACAGGATATGACAATATATCTCATCTTGGATTATATCACAAATATGCCGATAAATCCGGAATTGTTTTATATAGAAATAATCAAATTTTAATTTTAAAATATGATGACGGAAATTGTGAAACTTTTAGAATGTATTGGTATATAAAGTGTAATTTTAATAAGGGGGATAAATTTAATTCTGGCGATTTGTTGTTTGAACACGTCAGCACTGACAATGGTATCATAAAGTATGGAAAAAATATGCTTGTTGCGTATATGGAATATTTTGGATATTGTCATGAAGATTCAATAGTTTTTTCAGAATCAGCAGCAAGTAAATTTACGTCTGATATTGAAGATGAATTGACTCTGACAATAAATCCAAATGAGGTTTTATTGTCATTAGAAAAAGATAATTATAAGCCTCTTCCCAGAATTGGTGATGTCATAAAGAAAAATGATCCATTGTTGCTTGTCAAATACTTATCTGGAAATCCAAGATTTTTATGTGAAGAACCTAAACCGTATTATCTTAAAAATGATGTGGTAGTAACCGATGTTAAGTTTTTCATAAATGACTGGTGTAAAAATTATGGAGAATATAATCAATATATAGTTTCAATTCTCGAAGAGTCCAAAAAAATGAATGAAGAACTTTCTAAATTAAAAGGTAGAATTTCGGATATAGACTTAGAAAGAGCTTGTGATATAATGAATTGTGACATACATAAATACAAAGGAAAAATCAATGATAAAAATATAAGGGTAGATGGGTTAATTGTTAGCATAAAATATACATATAAAAAACATACACAAGTTGGAGATAAATATTCCAATAGACACGGCAATAAAGGTGTTATAAGTATTATTGTTCCAGATAACGAAATGCCAATCACACCATGGGGTCAACCAATAGATATTATATTGAGTGATCTTAGTATTATTTCTCGTATGAATATGGGTCAGTTGTTTGAGTTGCACGGCGGGTTATCGTTGCATTTTTTAAAGAATCAGTTATCGGAACTATATGAAAAAGACCCCGATAGAGCTATTGCCAATCTAATATCCGTGATGACAAAAGTTGATTCCACCAATGGAAAATGGTATAGCAATGAAATAATAAATGCATATAAAAAATATGGTCCAGATAAGAGATTGATAGATGATTTAATATTAATACAGCCGCCATTTGAAAGTGTAACCAAAGAAACATTGGATATGTTTTTGAATATAACCGGAACACAAAAATCTTATAAATTAAAACTTAAAGGCAGAGAAATAGGGCCAGTTGCCATTGGGTATATGTATATGTTAAAATTGATTCACACCATAGATACAAAATTAAAAGCAAGAACGGTCGGAAATTACACCAGAAAAACAATTCAACCAGCATCTGGTCAAGGAGCACAAAGAGTTGGTGAGATGGAAATTTGGGCTTTAATAGCATATGACGCTATACAAAATTTGAAAGAAGTAAATATTAAATCCGATGATCTAGGAAGTAAAATTAATTTGTTAAGAAAATTGTATAACACTGGATTTGCAGACAATGTTGAATTGAAAACAGAACCAGCAGCTCTCCAGCTTTTTAGGTATTATTTAAATTCTATTGGATTAAATTTCTAACGTGGAGGATATTTGAAAAGAATTCTTTAAAGATGAGAGGCAGTGAAAACAGACGCAAAGCTAATTTCAAAGTAGCTAAGATTCATGAAAAGATAGCTAATATCAGGAAGGACTTCTTACACAAGTTGACTTATCAACTGACTCATGAGAACCAAGTGAGTACGCTTATAATAGAAGACTTAAACGTAGCAGGAATGATGAAGAATCATAAACTTGCTAGATCAATTGCTGATGTCAGCTGGAGTAAGTTCAATGAACTACTTACATACAAATGTGAATGGTATGGAAAGAACTTGCTCCGAATAGGTAGATTTGAACCATCTTCTAAGATGTGTAGCATTTGCGGTCATATCAAACAAGACTTAACTCTTGATGATAGGGTATGGACTTGCGTTAAGTGCAAGTCCACTCATGACAGAGATGTCAACGCAGCGAAGAACATTAAGAATATGGGGTTACAGAATCAGAATTTTATAGGCCAGGGACTGGCCGTAGAGCCTACAGAGCTACTCATACAACGAGAGCGATGAAGTAGGAAGCCTATACCCTTGTGGTATAGGTAGTTCACAATATATTACAAGGAGTTTTTAAATATGAGCAATAAGATTTTACCTACGGATGAATTTAAATTAGATCTGGAACCAATGACTGATACAAAAGAAGATGTAAAAGAAAATACAGTTGAAACGGTTCCCATTGGCGAAGATAAAGAAATTGAAAAAGATGGATCTCCAATCACAGTATCTCTTGAAACAACTAAGGTTAATTTGTTGAGTTTTGAAAAACCAACGGATAAAACAGGAATTTTTAGTATTCCTGAAACTTCGTGGATTATTTTACATGATAAGAGTAAACCAGAGCTGAGACCAAAAATTTACAATTATAAGAAAATGTTTGTTGTGGGACTTGAAACTGATTGTTATTTGTCCCACAGTCTGAAAAAGAAAGAAGTTTATTATAAGTATAAAATTGATGAGGATAAATTCATTCTTTTAAGATTAGCGTCTAAAAAAGGATTCACATGTGAAATTATTTCTGTTGAAAAGAAAATACTGACAAATTATGCTAGAATAAGCGATTCTGATCCAATTGATAAAGTGAGGAATATTAAAGTAAAATTGGGGAATATGTTATCTAAGATTGAATCGATGTCATCCACAACTAATTTGAATGAGGACGCAAAAGCGACTCTGAATATGAAATATAAAATGAATAATTTATGTACAGTTTTGGATGCGTTGAAATTTGTAGGAAAGAAATCAAATTCTGTTTGGCATCCAGATTATTTAAGAAAACTTCTCGATGTTTCATCTGTTGTATTTACCCATCACTTCAACTAAAAAAACTAAAGAATGGGCGGGGTATTCTCCGCCCATTTCAGATTGGAAGAAAAATGTTTCTAAAATGTATAATTCCAAGTCGAGATTTTATAGAAAATATTATTATTGATTATGGAAAAAAATATAAATATTCTGAAATATCGAGCATAAATTTTTTAGAAAATGAAAAATTTCTAATTAATAATTTGATGTTTTTATTAATCAATAATAAATTTAAAACAATGATAAAACATCTTGGTGGTGATAATAATTTTTATATGTGGGATAACAATTATTCAATATTAAAAAATATGATAATCACCTCACAAAAAAGAATAATGTGTGCAGGTAAGAAAATTTCATTTACTAAAATTTTAAATCCGGATAAAATTCAACTAGAATTAGTTAAGGATATCATACGAAATAAATATTATGGAATTATTGAGGAGGTAATGTGACAGATGGTAAAGAATTTTCAGAACCAAAACAAAAAGATGTTTTAAAGGTACATATTTATAATCCTTTTTATGAAGGAGTAAATATTGTTAGATATGGGCTAGACCCATGCGATTTATTCAATGAGTACGTTGCAATAGAGGAATGTTTTAACAATTTTATTTCATTTTCAGATACGGATAATTGTTATATAAATTATTACAATAAAAATAATATAAAAAGTATTGTGAACATGTTTGATTCATATTTATCTGAGAATTTTATATCGTTTGAAAATAATAAAAAAGAACAAAAAATATTATGTATTTCCGGTAATATTGGTTTTACGAATAATCTTGATAGATATGCATATATAAATTTATTATCAAAATTAATAATGAAATTTATTTCTATTAATTTTAAAGATGATATAAAAATAAATTTGGATATTCCAGACTTTAATTTAGAAAAAGAATATAGTGTTCTGTGTTTGGAATCAAAAATACCAAAAAAATATTTTGATTGTTCTCCACCGGTAATTGCGAAAATAGAAAAAACATATTCTTCACAAATGCCAATACAATTAGAATTTGGAAGTGGATATGATTTATTTCCAATTGGTGGAATAAAAAAAGATTCAAGATTGGTATTTATTGATCCGATTTTTCAAAAGACCCAAAATTTGTATAATGTATATACACAGATAAAATCAAAAATAAATGAATTTTTAGAATTTTTTATAAAATTCCCAACACGAAGTAAATATATTCAAAGGATAATAACATCAAAGACATTGGAATGTATGACACTAAAAGAAAATATTGAATTTATGAATCTTTTATCGTGCGTCTATATCAGCGAATTCATATGTATTGTTCCCGACATGAAAAAAATAATTAATACTAAAGTTAAAAAATTTGGATGTGATTCTCATCATATTGTAAACTCAAATATATATGGATTTAAGAATTGGGAAAACGGCGGGGAATATTCAACCATTTGGACAGAAGAATTATTAGAATCCTTTTTGAAAGAATTAAAAAAGATGTATAAAAAAACATATGAGGTTGATTCGGAATATAATATAGTGGAAACCGAGTTGAATAATAAAAAATGGTTTAATAGAGGAGAGTTTGTTATTAAATGAAAAATATTTTTAAATTAAAGGAGTTTTAAATGTTTTCGTTTATCAAAAAAATAAAAGAATTTTTTGGGATTTTATCAAAAGATTATGATACATCCAATCTTAGAACGGAAAGAGTCAGACAAAATTTTGAAATTACACCAGAATTATTGGATCATCATGTCAGATTATCAAAGATGGATACCAGATTAGTTCATGGTGTGGTTAAATTTATTGCAAATTCAAAAAATACAAATTTAATTAATATTATGCATGAGGCTATATCTTCAGAAGAATATATGTTGGAAAAAATTATTGCATTTTTCGGAAAGGTCGAAATTTATCTAGATTGGAAGGAATATGTGAGAGGTCATGCTGAATTATTTGAATATGTTTCAAAAGATGAAAAAATTTCCAAAAAATTTTTAATGCGTATTCCTAGAGTTTTTGCAAATGATTGTTTAATTATGGCGGCGAAAAATGGAAATTTTGAATTATTCAAATATATTGTGGAAAATATTGGAGGATCTGTTCTATATAAGCAGGGAAAACCAATGAGAGACGCCATAAAAACAGAACCCAATGAATCTCCACTTATTAAGGATGATAGATTCAAAATTGTAAAATATTGTATTGAAGAAAAAGGATGTCCACCATATATATGTGCATATGATGGTTTAAAGAAAGCATGTAAGTATGGATTGAGTAAAATTGTAAAACTATTTATTGAAGATTATTCCTGCAGGGTGAATTTACATAAAAATTGTTTATTTGAGTATTCTACAGACGACATAAAAAAATATTTGTCCGAAAAAAATAATGAAAACAGATCCAACCTGGCTTACAGCCAGTAAATAAATATGAGTAGTTTGATAGTCTTAAAAAATGGAGGTGCCATGTGAACTTTGATCATGTGTTTGAAAATGAAAAAAATGATACTATAGATTTTACAAATAAACTTCCACTGCTATATGACAGTGTTTACTGGGAAATTGAAAAACATACAATGGAAGGTGATTAGTGATAATATTTAGTGATTCCGGAGATAGAGAAGAAGAAAATAGAAAAAAAATATTATTAGAAAAATCGATTAAGCTCGCAGTAGACAAACATTGTGGACAAGTTGATAGAAGTGGGAGTCCATATATTCTTCATTGTCTCAGAGTAATGAATAACGTCCCGCAACGTGTTGATATTATGATTGCTGCAGTTTTACATGATATTGTAGAGGACACGAATATTTCATTTTATGATTTGTGGAAAATGGAAATAGATGATAATATTCTCTTAATAATAGATTTATTGACGAGACAAAAAACTATTGAATATTTTGATTATATTGAAAGACTTAAAAATAATGAAATGGCATGTGCTATAAAATTGGCAGATATCGAGGATAATATAAATCTTTTAAGATTAAATGTGATTACTGATGCGGATAAATCATTAGTAGATCGTTATCACAAAGCATACTCAATATTGATTAAACACGGAATTGAAGTTGCCAAAAAATACATGTATTCAGTTATTAATCCCGGATTGTGCCAAAATTGTGGCTGGAAGGGATTACCTACATGATTTTGAAATGGGGAGATGATAACGATTTATCTCCCCATTTTTATGAAAGAGGTCATTATGATTTTAAATAAGAAAATTCTCCATGATTCTGGATGTTTCGATAAAGACTGGATAGTTGACAATATGCAATATGAAACCATAGTTGGATCATACGCATATGGTTGCAATGTAGAAGAATCCGACTTTGATATCTATGCTTATACAATTCCACCAAAGGAATTTCTGGTTCCAAATTTCTATGGATATTTTTATGGATTTGATAAAATTATTCCATCGTTTGATCAGTACGCAACCAATAAAAAATTTAAATATAAAAAAATGGAAGCAGAAGGAACTGTATATAATATTGTGAAATATTTTAGACTTATAATGGAAAACAATCCGAACATGCTTGATACTTTATTCACGAGAAATCATCTTCATACACACAATACAAATATCGGAAAAATTGTTATAGAAAATAGGAAATTATTTGTTAGTAAAAAATCATATCATACCTTCCGAGGATATGCTTCAAAACAAAGGGAAAATATGATTGAGAGAAACCCAAGTGGAAAAAGAAAAGAAATTGTAGATAAATTCGGATATGATGTCAAATATGCCGCACATCTAATCAGATTACTTTTAGAGTGTGAGCAACTATTAGAAACTGGGGAAATGGATCTGATGAGAGATAAAGAAATCTTAAAATCTATCAGACGTGGTGAATGGTCATCTGAAAAAATTTTAGATTTCTTTGATAGGTATGAACCGAGATTGGACAAGCTATATGAAAGTTCAAAGATTCAATACGAACCAGATACTAAAAAAATAAAGGATCTTTTGATATGGTGTTTGGAAGAATATTATGGTGATTTAAGACTAACAAAAAATTCTAATATTGCTGATATTCTAAATAAAATTCAGGATAAGTTATCAGAGACTATGAAAATTGTTAGCTACTACAAGGAGTGATTATGTTTCTAGAAATTATTTCTAATGCTTTTATAAATAGTGGTTATGAATTATTTATAGTTGGTGGATGTGTTAGAAATGAATTATTAGGAATTAAACCAAAAGATTATGATTTAACTACTGATGCGACACCAGAGGAAATAAAAAATATTTTTACGTCTGAATTTATGAATAATAATTCTTGCAGAGTTAAAATATATGACACTGGGATAGAGCATTTGACATTGACATTGGTAATATATGATTGCATTCATAAAGAGACGTTTGAAATAACAACGTATAGAGTCGATGAAAAATGTGATGGTAGACATGCAGTTGTCTCCAGAGCAAAAAGTTTAAAAGATGATTGTTCCAGAAGAGATTTTACAATAAATGGAATTGCCAAAAATCCATTAACTGGGGAGATAATAGATTTCTTTGGTGGGATTGATGATCTTAATAAAAGAATTATACGTGCAATCGGAGATCCTGAAAAAAGATTAAAAGAAGATTGGTTGAGAATGCTAAGAGCAATTAGATTTTCATCTAACTTGGGATTTGAAATTGATCCAGCATTGAAAATAGAAATTACAAAACATTCAGATAAAATATTAAAAATTTCAAAAGAAAGAATTAGAGATGAATGGTTTAAGATATTATCTAGCCCAGTTGAGAATATTAGAAAAACTATGTTTCTTTTGGAAATTACTGGTTTAATGAAAAATATTCTACCAGTTGTAACTTCGATGAGAAATTTTTCTCAGACTGGAAAACATCATAAGAAAGATTTATATAACCACTGTATCGATGTTTTAATTTCTACGGCTAGACTTACACCCGATCCAATTATTAGATTTGCTGCTTTAATTCATGATATAGGAAAATTAATAACTAGAAGTGGATGTGAAGGAAGTTATCGTTTTAAGGAACATAATTATTATGGAATGGTTTTATCGGAAACGATTTGCAGGGATCTCAAATTAAAATTAGAAGAAATAAATCTTGTTAAATATCTTATTGAGCATCATCTGGAAATCAAAGATTTATATGTTGCATGTAAAAATAAATTTAATAAAAAACTTGTTTCTAGATTTATTGTAAAACACAAAGATTATTTAAAAGAATTATTGCTGTTGGGAAAGGCAGATATAGAACTCAATGAGAGAATTGTAATTTTCATAGAAGGAATTGAGGAATTCTATACGGATTATACAAGCGAAAATAGGAATGAAATTAAAAGTATTCTTAAAGGAAAAGAAATCATGGAAATCTGCAAAAATGCAAATAGTGGAAAATGGATTGGTGAAATCAAAAATCTACTGATAGAAAAACAAATAGAGGGTGTTATTAAAAATAGGGAAGAAGCCATTTCATTTGTCAAGTGTAATTTCAAAGTAGGAAGTGATTCATGTTAATAAATGAAGATCTTATTATAGATCAAAATAATTTACAAATAATGGAATTTAAGGTACTGAAAAGAGACGGGCATGATTTTATTCAACTATATAAAAATTTTTATAGAAGCGCTGTATTAAAAGAAAAAGTTTATTTGGAATTGAGTGATGTGTGTTTGGATTTGTATTTAGATAAAGAATGGGTATTGTTTAAATCTAAAAAAGATTTTGATAAAAAAGTTGAAAAATTGAAATATGAGATTCCACGCGGAATCAGATATTTTGATATTGACAAAAAAATATCTAAAGATTTTTTGAGATCACACAATGAATGTATTTTTGTATATGGTGATAATTTAATACGAAAAGGAACTGCAGGAGCAGCGGAATTTAGAAATGAAATAAATTCATATGGTGTAATCACAAAAAAATATCCATCAATGGATGATAAATCTTTTTATAGACCAGAAGAATATGTAGAAGTATTTAAAAAAGAATTAAATTTATTAATAAATAAAATGATATGTGAATATAATAAAATATTTTTAATTTCTAAAATTGGAGCAGGATTAGCAAACAGATATAATATATTTGAATATCTAATAATACATGGATTGTCGGATGAAATAATAAATAAAAAAATGATTAATAATTGTATATTTTTATTTAATATTGACGATGAAATACAGAAGGCCGATATTTTTATGAGAAAAATTAATTTGAAAAATAAAGAAAAATCATCGAGAATATCATTAGCTTATTCTGATGGAAATAATAGCTGGTTATTTAATAGAAATGTTAATGAAGAGTATAATGAAGATGAATATGATAGCGAAGACGATGAAGATGATGATAGAGAAGATGATGAAGATGAAGGTGATCCGAGTTTCTAAAAAAATAGGGAGCATAAAATGGATATTATCCAAAATGAAATTTTAATCAGGGATAAGTTTTTAAGGTATCCAGAGATTAAGGAAATTGATACTGGTTTTATAAATGAAATTAAGGAATCATCGGGGTTTGAAAAAGAATGGATTGCAACTGAAAAAATAAGAGGAATTCATATTTCGCTTGTTGCAGATAAAAATCAGGTAAAAATAGCAAATAAAATTAATATTTGCCATGACAGTATTTTTGATCATTTAGTTCTTAATTCAGTTTCCTGTTATTTTGAAGCAATAAAAAAATATTGTTCTGATAATAAAATATCGATGCAAATATATGGTGTGTTTTTCGGAGGATATTATAATAATAATTTTTCAGTTATAGAACACACTCCTATGGATACTCTGATAACTTATTCTATGAATCATCACTGGTGGGCATATGATATTAAAATAAATTCAGAATTTGTTTCATGGGAAAAATTAGCAGAATTAACAACGTTGTTTGGGATTTCTTGTGTTCCTGTATTAAGAAAATCAAATCTTTCTGAAATAATAAAATTAAGTCCAGAGAAATATTTATCAATGGTTTCATATATATTACACAACGCAGTGATAGAAAATAATTATGTGGAAGGATTTGTAATAAGAAGTTCTGATGTGGAAAAAACTCAGAAAGGTAATAGGATGATGTTTAAAAATATTAGACATATAATGAGAAGAATCGAAAAAAGAAAATTCTCTTCAAATTCGGATACGAAAGGAAATAACGTGAATACTTTGGATAATTTCTATAAAATATGTGATAAATATATGTCCGATCAAAGATTCATTTCTATTTTTACAACAATTGGAAAACCAAAATCTAAAAAAGATTTGGGATCATATTTATCTACATATTGCAAAAGTTTATATGACGAAATGTCCAAGGAAAATATAAAACCCAATTATATAAAAACAATACAGAAAATTTCAGTTTATAGACTGAAAAGTGATTTTTATGGAATGTTGGCAGATATGTGTGTAGATGGAATTGAACGAAAAACCTATCAAGATGAATATGATAGAAATTTTAGTATGTATATTGATGAATATGGAAATGCTGTTATGGATGCTTTCAAAATAGACGATGACAAAACTAAAAATGTGGAAAGTGCTTCTAAACCAGAACAAAAAACGGAAGATATTAAACCGGTAAATAATAACGAAACCACAAAGGAAATTGCTCCTCAATTTAAAAATAATCCATACTATTACGGATATGATGTTGATGATTATGATGACTATTCCCCAACACATTATTCCCCCGCTTCTGACACCACCATTCATTTCATAGCATGCAAAGACGTGGATGAGAAGGATCTTCTGGTCCCATCATATAAGGAAAAGAAAGCACCAGGGTTTGGATTTTATACAATAGAAGACATGATTATAAATCCGGATGAAGTGAAAATGATTAGAAGCGGTTGGAGATGCAAAATAGAAGAAGAATACATACTTTATTTTGAAGCAAGAAATTCTTTAGATTCAAATAAAGATATTCATGTATTAACGAAGCCAAATATAGTTACCAGTGATTATGAAGATGAATTAAAATTTGTGGTGTGGAATAATAGTAAAGAATCCATTAATATTCCAAAAAATACTATGATAGTCTATGGAATATTATGTAAAACTGAAAAGGTATATATTGATGTTGTTAAGGAAGAAAATATCAAAATAATTGACGAGGCTGATCTTTTATAAAGATCTATAAACTAAATATATATATTTAGTGACAGGTAATCTTTGTTTTTATTTTTCAATAAAGAATGGAGTTTTTTTCTATGTTAGAATTGTTTGGTGATACTTTTAATTCGCCACAGTTGAAACAATTAATAAAACTAAACAAAATGGAAAAAGAGAATATTCAAACTATAGTCGTGGAATTTAACAATCCAATTGGATCATTGCTTCTTTCTACAGCTCAAACAGAAGCAATGAAAAAATTAATATTGGATATTTTTCTAATATTAAAACTACCAAATGATGATCAAGAAATAATTAATAAAAATGTAAAAATTCTAAAAAAAGAATTAAATAGAATTTCAAATCACGATCTAATATCAAAACTGAAGAAGATTCTGGATACAACAAATATCCAGATTGATTCCTCGGTAACAAATATTTTAATGGGTAAATTAAAATTCAAAGTCTCTCATGATAACAGTGTTATGAGCAGACAAGCAATTACAGATACGAGAAGCAACTGTTACTATACTCAATTTGAAAATTTGATACCACATAAATATGAAGCAATACAGTATCTGAAATATCTATCAATTAATGATAGGGACGAATTTGAAAATTCTGTTGCAAAATTGAATATAGGAAAATTGCTAGATATATTTGATAGCAATAAAAATGAAAAAGAATTAAAGAAAATCATAATTTCACTATTATCGAACGTAAACGAAAAAACAATAAAAATTTTCAAAACGTTGTCTTGCGCGTATAGAAAGAAAAGAACACGAGCAATGCTTGAAAATGAAATCAGAGTCATATTGAGTACTATACCAGCTAATAAAATAGTTGCTTATCTCAATATTTTCAGGACTGAAATTAGATCAACAAAATTATTTTGGGACTTTTTGTTGAGGTGCATAAACCGCAAAACAGTTGAGAATTACATAGTTAATACTAGAAATTTGAAAGTTGGCGATGTAAAAATTATTCTGATACATGAAAAACAACCGCCAGCAGATGAGAATTCTCATAGCTTATTTCAAATGATTCTAATAAATAGGTATATTAACGTTCAATCTCTATTGAAGAGAGATGAGATTTGGGATTTGCTAGATAAAAACAATAAAATAATTTATTGTGTTATCTTCAATGATTGGAATGTTAAATACGACAAAACAAATGAGAAAGAACATTTGTTTTTCAAATTTATGAAGAATCCATTTGAAGTTATCAGAAACTGTTTTAATAGCAGGAACAATACATACAAAGATAATTGCGTAGAATTCGTAAAAGAGAATTCTTCAATTTTTACAAAACTAAGTATTGATCCCCGGATCAATATGAGCATCCCATATAAAGTCCGGCTTGAAAAATGTAGAAAAGAAGGATTCTTACCAGAGAATGTTTTTGATCCAAATGATCAAATGAGATCCCACGCATGTAAAGAGATTGGGTATGATTACCCGCATTTACATGACAATAATACAAGGATTGCATTGGAATCAAGAAGAAAACTTGGATTTTTGAAAAAAGATATAAAACATCAAAATGCAAAAATAAGAATGAATGCGCTGGCACATTTCAAAATGTATGAAGAAATGATAGCTGATTCCGATAGTGAAATTGTAAAACTAGGAAAACAGCTAAAGAAGGAGAATACATAATGGCCAGTGTTATTGATGCAATAAGGGATGCATGTGTAAAAAGTAAAAATGATCATATCAGATTAGACGGAAAGAACTGGATAGAACATAACAGAAATGGAAATATTGGGATTGTATCTCTGAAAAAAATCAGCAATGGAAAAGAAACATTCACAGTTTGTGATAAGGTAATTGTCACTAAAGATAAAGAAAAATATCACAAATGCTTGGAATTCTATAATAAAAAAAGAATTCCTCATAAATGCAACATCATGGAATTCATTTCCAATATTCCATTATCGAATGTCACAACAATGCTAGTCAATGGAAAATTGAATAGCAGCAAACTAATAAATACGGCATACTGTAAACAATGTGGGCAAACTTTTGTGTGCTCGCATTTAGATATGAGACAAACTCAAAAAGTGGTAGCCAGATTACGGCCTTCTTGAGGTCATTCTTTGAATGACTAAAATCCGTAAACGAATCTGGTGAGAGTCTCTTATGAGACTCTACGCTACGCCTCAAGCGGTCAAAGGATTCCTGGGCTGGAATTCAGAGGTATGGTATAATGACATGTATTCTATTTGCTGAAGAAGCAAATGCTTACATCGATTATGCTATAACAGATGCCCCTACGCTCCTGGTCAGGTGATGCTTTTGCTACCACCAGAGGTTTATTAATTGGGGTTTCAAGAAGGTGCGATTGGTCTGGGGGTTGGGTGATGAATTCACCCTCCCCCTTTCCTACCTAACCTCAAAAACTTATTTTTATTTCTTCGAACAAAAATAAAATTTTGGGGTTAAAATGTTAAGTAAAAATTCGATTGTTAAATTTAAATATCTGGCAACAATGCCAATACAAGAAAAAAAGATAAAAGATTTTATTGAAGATTTACAGGTTAAACATTATAATGATATATTAAATGGAAAAATAGAAATTTGGATATCACCATTTATTAAAGAAAAAAAATCTAATTTTTTTCAATTAATCTTGGATATAGATACTAAAAAATCTAGCAACTCTAAAATATATTCATATTTTTTAGTTTTGAAATCAATGAATATTTTCAAAAAATATTTCACAATTTTATATTCTGGAAATGGATATCATATCACTTCTAATTTTTTTGTTGATTTCAAAGAAAATTCAGATATGGAAGTTAAGGAATTTTTAAAGAATAATTTAAAAAAGAATATCCCTGGTTTAGATTTGATTATTATAAGGGATAATCCAGTTAGAAGAATTGGATATAGAAAGGATATAAATAAATGGTGCTCACCTGCTGAAGATAAATTGTTGCCACCAGAATCAAAAAGATTGCCAAGCCTAAAAGAAATAGATTTAAAAAGTTTCATAGAATATAAATTATTACCATGGAAAAAAGTTATTACTGTTTCTGAATTCAAAAATATTTTGAACATGTCACAGCTCGGAGGATAATGAGTGTGTTAAAGAAAAATATATTGATTATTTTTTCTCTTTGTTTTTTATTTTCAATTTCTCATGCAGAAACAAAAAAGGAAATATTTGATTTAAAAACCGAAAAGGAAACAAAAAGAATTGGATCAGTTTACAATGTAATTCCAAAAATAAATCAGGGTTTTATTTTTACATCACGAAGAATAAAACCTCATTTGTCATTTGTTCTGACTGAAAAAAATAATTATACTCTTGATTTTATGATTACTGAGCAAGCATTTGGATTATCTCTAAACAGATTATTTTTAAAAATAATTGATATCAAATGTGGAATATTTGTCGCATATAGTTTGGATGATGATTATCACTATAGGAATTTATATAGCGGCCTTAGTTTTAGTATTATTAAATTCTAGGGGTGGGATCATGGTTATAATCAATAATTATGAAGATGCTGATAATATTGAAACTGATAACAATAAAAAACCAAAATTAAAAAAGAATAATGATAAATTAAAATCAAAAGAAAAAAATAAAAAAAATGATAGATTGCAGATAAGAGAAAAAGATTTCATTTAATGGCCCCATAGCCGAAATGGTATAGGCACTTGATTTAGGATCAAGAATGTGCAGGTTCGAATCCCGCTGGGGCTACCAGGAGAATTAATGGCTGAATTACATTTCACCGATCTAATAAATATTATTAAAAGCAATCCAAAATCAATATTATTTATAATGGACGATATATGGTATTTATGTAAAGAGGAACCAAAATGGATAGATAATGCTAGTGAAATGATGGAACATTTAAATGATATTTTATTAGCAAGAAGTTCCGATTTTAAAAATTGTAGTTTGGAAACTTTAATTGAAGCTTTTGCATTTACAAATGGAATTTCTTGTAAGGATATAGATGACAATGATGTGACTAGCATGTTATACAGTGAAGAATTGGATGCTATTACAGAAAAGGAAATTAAGGAGTTGGAAATGTCCGAAGAATTTGATAAAACAGTTATATATGATAATAGTGACAATAAAAATGAAAAGTTTATAACTGTTTTTCAAGGAAAAATAGAAAAAGATATTGAGGTGGAACCAACCATAATGCCGGAACAATATGATGAACCAGTTGAGAAAAAAGTCTCTACTGATATTCTAAAAGTTCCAAAAGTTACAAAACCAAACAAAACGATTAAAATAAAAATAGTTGTAGCATCGGAAAGTGGCGAAAAGAAAACGGTCTGAGAGGACCAAAACTAAACACGAGAGTGTTTAAAAACAAACAGGAGGAGTTTTCATGACAATCAGAGAATTTCTTGAGGACAACGGATTCAATTTCGGAAAATGCAGGGGAATCAACATCGAGCTGGCAGATGGCGACACAGTTGAAGTTGATGATGATGACGCTGTTCTCGATGTGAACTTCAGGTGGAAAGGCGCTCCCAAGAGCCTGTGCTATCCTGAATTCCAGGCGTATGACAACAAATACGTGTACACCCCCAAGCTGGAAAAAGAAGGCGGGAATTATCACCGCGTCAAGATGTCCAAGACCCCAGTCGGAAACAAGATGAAGTGATCATCTTTTAACCTTTTTGATTTGAGATGTGCTGTTAACAAAACAGCACATCTCCATTTTTAAATTTGAAAATAATTCCCAATATGGGTTAGAATTATATTTTGGAGGAATAAATGCCTGAAGAAAAGAAAATTGAAACATTAAAAAGACAGCACATTGTTACTCTTCTTTTTAAAAATAGAAAGAAAGTTTTTGAAGTTGATTTTATCAAGGATGATGGCGAAGAAAGACATATGATTGCATCAATGGAACCAGATGAAAAATTTGTTAAGGAATATATTAAGAACAAAAGTAAAACAGAAAAGAAATCAGTAAAGAGAGTAGAAAAATTTGATCCGGATCATATTACAGTATTTGATTTGGAGAAAAGAAATTTTAGAAAAATAAATATTAAAACAGCAAAAAGATTAAGACTCGATGGAGTTGAATATAAGATTGTTTAGGGGTGTCGTCAAGTGGTTAAGACAGCAGTCTTTGAAGCTGCCATTGTTTCCGGGGGTTCAAATCCCTCCACCCCTGCCAATAAATAGTTCGTGTTTTGGTTGCGATGACACAACCATTAATTATTGTCATCTGGTGCGGAGGATAAAGGAAGAAAGATCTAAATTGCGTAGCGTCTGCCAAGCTCCCGGCGCAAATCTGCATATAAAATTGCAAAAGATCTTTCTTCCTGGAATACAACTGCCGGTGTAGCTCAGTTGGCCAGAGTAATTGATCTGTAATCAATTTGGCGTGGGTTTAAATTCAATCATCGGCTCCAAATATTTTTAGGGAGTAGTGGATGATGTGGTTACTTCTATTGGCAGAAAAAACACCATATCAATTATTCTCTCCCAACAATTCATGCCGATTGCTGTAGGTTTTGAATAGTCCTATGAATTATCAAAACATAAACTACAGTCTATCGGCTCCAGTTATTAAATAGCAAGAGCAGTGTATTTGAGGGATACATCTGGTAAAATGTAAAACCCCTTAAAGTTTTTTCTCTCTTGCTTTATCTCTCTCAAAAAAGGAGAAGTGTGAAATGGGTTATCTAAACAAGAAAAAAGAAGTAAAAGAAGACAGACTCATGAAAACAACACATAAAAATTTCATGGATGGTGATTCTTTTGACATCAACAATCCTTTATTAAGATTAAAGATTGTTGCCGCATCATGTTTCTTCGGTGAACCACAATATTATAAATCCGATGAAAAATCGAAGAAGATAAAAAGACGCAAAATAATTAATAAATCCAGATTTGATTATTTTGATGAATTAATTAAAGTATTATCTCCAATTGATAAATCAGATTTTAAGAATTTATCACCAGCAGAAACAATGGAAAGATGTATTGATGAAGCTTTAACATATAATCCAGAAGAAACTTTGAGAATTGCAAGTGAATTAAGAAATATTGATTATATTAGAGTCACGCCGCAGGTCATATTAGTTATGGCAGCAAACAGAAATGATCTTAAAGGATCTGAATTAATAAGAAAGTACGCTAAAGAAATTATTAAACGTGGAGATGAGCCAGCAACTGGATTGGCATATCAATTATCAAAATATGGAAAACCAATTCCAAATTCTCTCAAAAGAGCTTGGAGTGATTTTCTTAAATCATCTAACGAATATTCTTTAGCCAAATATAGAATGGAATCGAGAGAAGTAAAGACAATCGATGTCATCCGATTGAGTGGAGCATATAACGATAAAACAATCAAACTTCTAAACGGAACATTGAAATTAAATACTGATGACAGAGAAACTTGGGAATCTATCAGATCCTCTGGTGGATCATGGGAAAAATGTATAGATGTTATGGGGCACATGGCATTATTAAGAAATGTAAAAAATTTAATTGAAAATAACATATCACACAAATTATGGTTAGATAAATTAATTGAAACTGCACCGGAAGGAAAGCAGATGCCATTCAGATATTATGCAGCATATAGGATGGTTGAAAACATCGCATCGCCTATTATACTGGATGGCATTGAGGAATGTCTAATGTTGTCACTTCCAAATCTTCCAAAATTATCTGGAAAAAATTTAATTTTGGTGGATAATTCCGGATCAGCAGAAAATAATATCAGTATGTATGGAACAACTCAAATCAGACACATTGGGAATCTCATGGGTGTGATAACTGGCATGGTCTCCGATGAAGGAATAGTTGGAGTATTTGGAGATAGATTAACATTAAAACCTATAAGAAAAAAATCATCTGTGTTTGATCAGTTGAAGGATGTTAATAAAATTGGTGATAGTATTGGTAGTGCAACAGAGAATGGAGTTTGGATTGCACTAAAGAATGCTATTGAGAAAAAAGAACATTGGGATAATATATTCATCTATTCTGATATGCAAGCGGGGCATGGTGGATTATATGGAATTAATCCAGATGAATATGAAGCATATCTGTGGAGAGGTACTGTAAAAAATATTCATGTTCCAAAATTAATCAATGCATA
>JALOBX010000022.1 GCA_023228065.1 Candidatus Pacearchaeota archaeon
TTGCCAAATGAACATAAAAGAGTGATCCCTTTTTCTGCTGCAGAAAAGAAGTATTCTTTTAAGAATCCTTTGACAAATTTCTTTTGAGCGGTCAGAATATCAGGACTTTTAGGTAAAAGATCAGCACCAAGATTTATTATTTTTATCTTATGTTCAAGAGCATAAGATAAAATCTTGTTATACTGATTTTGATCCCCGTGCAAATCTGTTGTATAGATAAATTTCATAAACATTTTATATTAATAAGATATGAAAAATAATAAAAGTAGAGTCGATCAAATTGTCGAAAAGGGCCTAAAAAAACTCGACAAAGAATATAATAGGAAGTTCAAACCAAATAAATATACAAAAAAGGCAGATTATCAAAAAGAAGTTAGAAGTACTAGAAATGTTTATCTTCCTTAGCAGAAAGAAAACAGTCAATGCAGTCGCCAATACGTTGGGTAGGTTCAAAAAGAAAATTAGTTAACAAAATCATCAAATATATACCCAAAAATTTTAATACCTACTACGAATTATTTGCTGGATCCTGTTCACTTTTATTTAAAATTGAACCTTCTAAAGCTGTAATTTCTGATACTAATCAAGATTTAATTTGCTTTTATAAAATTCTTAAAACAAATGTAAAAGAATTAATCGAGGAGACGCTTAAGCTCGAGACCAACGAAAAAGCATATTATAAAATTAGAGCATGGGACCGAAACCCAAATTGGCCTTACACAGAGTTAAAAAGAGCAACAAGATTTCTTTATCTTAATCGAACATGTTTTAATGGAGTGTGGAGAGTAAATTCAAAAGGCTACTTTAATGTTCCTTTTAGAAAAAGCGAAAACATAGATTTTAAAATAGAACTTTTAAAAGCAGCAAGCTTAAAACTACAAAATGTAGAGATATTTAACGAAAATTTTACTTTTTTATAAATAAAATTAAAGAAGGTGATTTCGTTTACTTAGACCCTCCTTATCTTGTCAATGCTAATTGTGGCCCAAGTAACTAT
The DNA here is from genome assembly GCA_023228065.1 of Candidatus Pacearchaeota archaeon. The sequence goes on from JALOBX010000022.1 coordinate 998, forward strand.
AATTTAAACGACTTTAGTTACAACTTACAATTGAAATTAGTACATTTTTGCAAAATTCTAGACAAAAAAAACGTAAAATTTGTTTTATCAAATAGTTATTCAAAAGAATCAATTAAACTATATTCAAATTTTAATATAGAAATCATTGATGTAAAACGTTGTGTGGGTTCTTTGAAAAAGACAAGAAAATATGTGCAAGAAATTTTAGTGAGCAATCATAAAATCGACAAATAAATTTATTTCTTTTGTTAGAGACTTTAAAAAACAATCTTTGCTTTTATAAACAATATTTGATGTGTTATAAAAGACTGTCTTATACTTTTTTTGAAAGACATTTTCGACAACCAAAATCTCGTCTACAATTTCTTGAGGCCATCCATTAATCCATTTTTTATGTTGTTGTTGTTTGAATCCGCTAAGCAAAACAACCCACCCGAAATCATAATTCCTAGTTGCAAGACGAATAACAGCATAACAGCCTGCAGAAGAATTCTGACCTCCAGGACCATTGCTAGTTTTAACTTCTATACCAATTTTCTTTCCTTTAAAGAAACCAGAAAAGTCGACGCCTTTCTGAGGATGAAGCTTCCCAAAAGAGAAGTTCTCCTTTTCTCCCAAATATCTTGATGTTTTGTCCTTGTGTTACCAATTAACTATAGCCATTAGAAATGATAATTATTATTAGGTTTTCTCACTTTTATCTGCCACCATACATCAGGGCTGCTATTTGTGTCCCAAACTATTGTGCCTTCTTTTGACTTTAAAACTAAACCCTCGTTTTCTTCTTCGGCTATTACTTTATAAAAAAGTTTTCTAAAATCTGTGCAATATATTTTGGACAAAACAAAATGTTTATAATTATCTTTAAAAATATCTTCAATCATTCTCCTGCGGATTTCTAAAGTCTCATGTACTTGTTTACCTTTATACCAATATATGTCATAAACATATATAAGATGTTTGATTTTTTTTGTTTTCTGATGAAGAAGCTCAGCATCAATATGAGTGCCTTCGGGTATTTTAATATAAGATAGCTCTTCAATTAGTTCTGGACTTGGTTCGTAAGCTAATGGTCTTTTCTTATGACCATTATAAAAAACATAACCTTGATAGCTCTTATATTTTAGAGCTTCATTTTTTTCTTTTCTAAGAGCCAATCTAGAACCATTTTTTTTAATTTCAGCCCAGTAATCAGGATCGACAGACTTTTCATCAATGACTGAACTCTCTATGGGTACGAGAAGAGGTTTGTTAGGATAAAAATAAAGCATTTTGATATTGTCCTTAATTGTTAAATTAAATAAATATCTTATACTTTAAATATCTTTTTATTTAGTAGATACTGCCATTTCAACAACATTTGACTTAAATAATTTGCTTATATTCATTTTTTCATTTATTCTATATTTAATAAACAAAGAGTCATAAATTGCTTTTTTATTTAGAACATCAGGCACATATTTTGATGTCTCTTTAGATAATGAACTCTTGTCGTATTTATAATAGTAAGCTTGATAAGGACCTCCATTGTAATCAGCAAGTACTAAATCCCATTCTTTATATTGTGTATAAAGAATATCAATAAGTTTAAAAGCAAATTTTGTACTTACTTTTATATTATAAAGTAAAGAGTCTGAGTATTCTTGTCCGAAATGTCCAGCTAGAATTCTCCCTGTTGAAGACATAAATTGATTAATTCCTTTTGCTCCTGCTTTACTTTTTGCTAATTTATTAAAACTTGATTCTATATTTTGTGTTGCAAGCACAAAAAAAGGATCTATATAAGAGTAATTTTCGCATTCTCTTACAATAGTTTCAGCAATCAGAAACGCCTCATCAAGATTAACAGGAAATTTAACACGTCTCCATTCAAGTTCAATTTGGTCTCTCATAAAAAGAATTAAATTAGTTCTACGAGAAGACCAATCAATAGTAGAAAGCAAAAATTGATTAGTTTCAATATGACGTGCATATTGTTCGTTTTGAGTTTGACGTATGTCAAATGTTTCTTTTTTATATAAGCGAAAAAGCAGAAATGGATAGACTAAACTTAAGATTAATAGCAGAAAAATCAAAGTCCAGAGTTTATAATTTTTTTTTCTCTCTCCGTCAGACATTTGTTTTACGCCCTTTTTAAAGTTGATGTAAAGTCCACTGGCGTAGTGTTATCCTGTGTTCCTTTCTATAAATTTGCAAATTTCGCCAGAGAACTTTATAAGTTGAAGTTATAAAGTTCAATACAACATTTTATGTTATCTCTATTTTTGTTCCATCTAATGAATAAAGATTCTTGCATTTAGGCCAGCTTGCACAGCCACCAAACTCTTTACCAGTTTTTGTAGATGTTCGTATTGCAATCTTACTTCCACACTTATCGCAAACAACACCTTCAAGATATCTCACTTCTTTCTTTTCATTAGCAATAGGTTCTCCATTTGAACCAATCTTAAACATTGCTCGACAATGATTTTTCCCTTTTACTACGAACCCAGCACAACCATAAAAATCTCCATACTTTCCCGAACGTTTTACTAATTTATGCTTCTTGCAAGTAGGACATGTTATATCGGTTGTTTCACTTCTTTTTAAACTTTCTGAACCCTGAGCAGCAATAATTCTCTTTCTGATTTCTTTGAAAAAACTATCTACAGCTTCATGCCAAACTCTGTTACCATTTGCTATATCATCTAATTGTTCTTCGATACGTGCTGTATACTTTGTGTCCATTAATTCTGGGAAGTTTGCTACTAGAAAATCACAAACTGAACATCCAAGTTCAGTAGGCTTGAAAGACTTTCCGTCTTTCTCAACATACGTCCTTTTGATCAATGTATCAATAATACCAGCATATGTCGAAGGTCTTCCTATACCTTCTTCCTCTAACACTTTTACTAATGAAGCTGTATTGTAAGCAGCTGGCGGTTTTGTAAAATGTTGTTCAGCTTTTACTTCTTTTAATGATAATTTGTCTTTTTCTGAAACTTGAGGGAGTTCTTCGTCTTTTGTATTACTAAATCGTCCCCAGATTTTCAAATACCCATCGAATTTTATAATTTGTCCATTTGCAGTAAAAACATGCTTGCTTAATTTTGATTTGATTATAACTTTAGAAGAATTAAGTTCTGCATCACTCATCTGACAGGCTAAAAATCGAGCATAAATTGCTTCATACAATTTAAATTCAGCATCAGAAACAGATGCTTTGACCTCGTCCAATGTTTTTTCTAAATGTGTCGGTCTTATCCCTTCATGTGCTTCTTGAGCAACTTTATTTTTTGTCTTAAATGTACGAGGTTTTGTAGGACAATAATTTTTACCAAAATCTGCTATTATAAGTTTTCTTACATTTACAATAGCCTCATCACTTATATTTAATGAATCAGTTCTATGATATGTTATATGTCCACCTTCATAAAGTTTCTGGGCAAGAGACATAGTGTGTTTACCATCCCAGTTGAAAGTGGAAGAACAAAACTGCTGCAATGAAGAAGTATTAAACACTGGGTAAG
>JALOBX010000023.1 GCA_023228065.1 Candidatus Pacearchaeota archaeon
TTATCTATAAAATCTTTATCATTTTCAGTAAACGCAATTACTTCATTTTTACCAGTATTAAGAAACAAGTAGAAGAAAAGTTCGCCCTTTAAGGGGTTAAAGTTCTTTTTAACTCTTTTAGTATTGGTTAGGGCTCGCATAAAAATGGGTAAATTTTTATAGACTTTCGTGCCAACTTTTGCTGGAAACGCTATATCCTCTAAAGGTAAAGTCTTAAATCTTTCTATTTCTGAAGTAATCCAATGTTCAATTTGGGTTTTGGTAGATTTTTTATGAATTGAATCTAATAATTTTAATTGAAATCCACCTTCAAACTTACTGGACGAAGCCCGCTTACCCTCAATTCCTTTTATCACTGGATCTTTTTTACCATATAAATACCCGTGATAATGGCACGATCCAAGTATAAATAATGAAGTATACCAACCCTTTCGTTCAAAAACTAAAGAAATATCTTTTTTTCCATACTTTTCTAATGCCCATTGCTTAATATATCCATTAAGAACTTCAGTTATATCTTCTTTAGTGTTTAGAAAAATTGAATTATGTAATAAAACATTACCTATTCCTCCACAAAAATGATGATTTTCTGTTTCTATATCATAGATATAATCTTTTTGATTATATTTTGTTATTTCTTTTATTGTATCATATTCTTTTATTCTGGAACAATTCGCATTTTTAATTAATCTAATAACTATAACATTTAATTTATCTGTTCTTGTATCTAAACTATATTCTATATTTAGAGAATTTAATATAAAACATATTCCTTGAGCTAGCGATTTATCAGTAGTTGTATAAGTAATTACTCCATTTTTATCTTTATGTCCATCACCATCAAAATAGCCTTTTAAAAAAGATTCTTTAGAAGATTTATCTGAAGATAAAATAAAAAAAGGAATTTTTTTATTTTTTGTTTTAGTTAAACACCAATGTTGAAATAATAAAGATATTTCTTTTCTGCAATCAATAGGATCTAATGCATAAATACTAGAACTTTTTCTAAAATCGTGTATAATAGTTTTAAACCCAAATTTTCCTAAAATTTTACTAGCTTTGATTAATAAAGATTTATCTTGATTTACTATTCTCCAACCATACTTTAATCCTCCATAGTTTTCCCCATGGTAAGTATTACATGTTCCTTCGGCAACAAAAAACCCCAGTACCCAAGCAAAATCTACATCCAAAACATTAGAATTGTATATTGGTGGATATTTTATTAAATCTATTTTATCTCCTTTTTTCAGTTCTTTTGGTGAAATACATTTGTTATCTATTATTAGAGAATGATCCTCTGATATTTCACAAAATCCTTTTCTAGTAATCAACCTATACATTACTTTTGGTGTTTTGTGCCTATAAATGTACTTTATTTTAGACCATCCCTCATCAGTTAAAATTTCTATATTTTTATCACAAATATTAATTTCTTTAAGTGATGTAGATGTAAGTGGAGATTGATAAAGATCTTCTATAGGTATTATTTCTATCGTATTATTTTGTTTTATTATCACTGGAGTATCTTTTGCACAGCTATCCGTATCCCACTGTATTACTTTCATTCCTTTAAGTTCTACCTTTTCCTTAACATACATTAACAAATCACGAACTAAATAAGTTATAGAAGATGCTACTTGAGTATTGAATAAGCGAAAATAACGCAAAGCAATGACGCCGTAGACACTGTTTACTATTCCCTTGATAGCATCATATTTGATTGCTAAGTATTTATCTTCTGGATTTGCGTCTTTTTCTTTTTTAATTCTATCTTTCAAAACTAACATTCTCTCTACAACCAAAGGAAACATTGTTCTATTGTTTTGCTTAAAATGAACTCCGTTTACTTCTATAGTATCTTTAGTTTTAGTAGTTATATTAGCTGGATCTAAACAGAAGTTTAGAATCATCATAGGGTACGCTCCAGAAAGATCAAATTCCCCCACTCCTTCATATAGACCACATTGAGAAATATCTCTTGTAGCACCTTCAAAAGTAGTTTCTTCTTCATCCTCATCTACTTGAGGTTTGTTCGGCAAAACTACATTCTGTTTTTTAGCTTCTTGAAATATTAAAGATTCAACAACTCGTGAATTATGATAAAGATCTTCAAACTGACATTTACTTAATCTTCTTATCTCATCAAAATATGGAATTATTTGATATTTATTTTCTAACTCCACAAGTAACTCAACGTCCTCAACATTGTGTTGTCTTAGTCTATCTGATAGAACTGAAAAATCTACTTTTCCAAACTCCTTACCTTTGCCTAAATGTTTTTGCCCAATGTAGTCTAGCGTATACGAAGCTTCTCGCATATGTATTTTTTTAAACCAGCGGAGGTAGTCTATGATAGAAATGCCAGTTGGATATAGAATATCTCTATTCTCTCCATATCTACTTAAACCTACTGGGCTAATTCTTTCCGAAAACTTCTCAATACGATTCCACAAATAATTATAGTCATAACTACTGTTCCAACTAAGCCATATATCAAAAGATTCTTCTTTTAAGTAAGAAACAAAATTATCTAACATTAGAGTTTCATTTTTCCATTCGCCCAAATACCAAGTTTTATATTCTTTAGAAAATGAATTAAAAATTGTGATACAGCTAACTGGGTATTTTGCATCTGCTGGATTAGACATCTCCTTGCTCATTACCTCTATGTCTAAGAACATAAATTTAATTGGTGCTTTAACTATATCATCTACTTTATGTATAAGATAGTTAGTAGTAAATTTAATATCAGATGAATAACTTGAACTACTTCTATTCTTAGAAACTTCACCTGGATTAGATACAAATACCTTTCTTAGAGGTTTCCCATCGTAAGAAATATATTGAGAATCAGGTTCAGAAGTTTTTTCAAAATAAAAAGGATAAAAATTTTTGTCTTCTATTACAAGACGTTTACCTTCTTTATCTCTACAGAAGCAATAAACGTGCCTTTTCGAATTTCCAATGTTCAAAATTGGAAGATTATTAATATCATAAGGAATTTTATTCATAGTTATCCTAATTGATCCCCACAGTTTTTGCAAGTATAATCTGGTTCATAACCAGAAGGATTAAAATACCAACTTCCACAAGGATGCCTATTTATTCTACACCACAATCTACGATACCAAGTAGTATAAGTTGGGTCATCTGCCTTGGAAAAGAGATATTGATACCAAGAAGGCATAAACCATCTTAAACAGTTTTCATAGTATATAATTAGCAGTTTTTTGACTTTATCCATAATATTCCTCAAAATTAGGTTCCCAAACCTTCCTAAAATACCCTTATTTTAAGCGTAGATACCCCTAATTTCAACGAAGTATCTTAAAAGAGGGTAAATCTACTCTCAACCCTTAAAACAGCGTTAAAACCCCTTATTTTGCAAATAATGAAGGTTCAATGTTTCCTATTCTATTGTTAGCTATTTTTACATATTCTTCATCTAATTCACAACAAATGTAGTTTCTGTTAGTATTAATTGCCGCAATAGCGGTTGTTCCACTTCCAGCGAATCCATCAAAAACTACATCTTTTTCATTTGTATAGGTCTTAATAAGATATTCAAAAAGAGTTACTGGTTTTTGAGTTGGATGAAAATTTTCTTTATTATTGGCTTTTGAAGCAAAAAATTTAACAGTCGTTGGAAATCTTAATTCTGTAACTTGTTTTTTAAGTGTTTTCCCCAATCCATTATGTAAACTATTGGAAGTATTACAGGTTTCATATTTTCCTTGTTTCAATCTTTTTTGGGAAGATTCACTTCTTTTTTCTTTAATTGGATTATATTTAGTATTAGTTCTACAAAATACCAATATGTTTTCATGAGATTTCATTGGTCTATATTTAACTGTTGCTATTCCTGTTGGTTTACTTTTATGCCATATCCATTCATACTTAAACATCTTAATATTACTCATTACTAATTTACTGGTAAATGGTTGGGAAGCTGTCATTACTATTGCACCGTGAGGTTTAATTATTCTAGTCCATTCACTCCAAAATTCATCAATCCTAATCATTATATCCCATTCCCATTTACACGCCGTTGAGTTATATGGAGGATCTTGAAGAATCATATCAATAGATTCATCTGAAATTTCTTTCATTAACTCCAAACAATCTCCTTGATATATTTTATTTAGTTCTAGCATTTTTTATTTCGTTAATTTCATTTCTTCCAAATGATACTTAAGTTGAGACTGACAAGTGGAAATTGACTTCCTACAATTAGTTAAATAAGTCTTAAATATAGTTTTAATCCTTAAAAATGTT
>JALOBX010000025.1 GCA_023228065.1 Candidatus Pacearchaeota archaeon
TGCTTAAGTAATCAAATGATGAATAGGGGAAAAGATACTGTTAAAACTATTTTTCTTGAAGATATCTTTATCTTTACTAATCAAAAATTTTCAAATTAAGCAGATTTATAATCTCAATCTGCTAGCGTAAGAGTCATTATACCCTAAAAAGCGGAAGAAAGCAATTAGCTATAGGTCAAAGATTTTAAGCTAAGGCTTTTAAGAGTGCTTCGCGGATATTCTTCCCGCCAAACCAGCCGTTAAGATAGATGACCGCGTGTTTATTTCGATTCCAATTTTGGAGGTAATATTGGTCAATATGGCCACCTTTTTCTAAAAGAATGGCAACTAGCTCGTCGACTGAAGATTTTGTATTGATATCTTATTATAACACAGACATGTTATCTTATTGGAGTTTATAGCTGTTTGAAGTAAAAGTCAGACAATCTTTTCCAGTAGAAGTTTGCCCTCGATTTTTTCTGCCTTATCGTTGACTTTCCAATTATCATAAACCTTTTGGGAAACATTAATTTTAATTTGTTCTTTTTCCGTTGTCTCGAAATACAAAGTATAAAGATCTTTGGTGTAAGAGCTATCGTCATCTTCATATTCAAGATGCTTTTTATCGACCAATTTGCCTTTCCAGGAAGATTCTTTTTGTTTTAGACCTCTTTTTTTAGCCATTTTGATAAACAAAAAAATAGGAGAAAAGAATATGGCCAAAATGAACAATGTGATGATAGCTTTTAACATAATTAATTTATTTTAACATTCTTTTGTCTATTTTCAAATTTTGTTGAAAGCCCAGGACAAATTTTTTTACCAAAAGACTTTGAGTTTGGTATAATCCCAGCATGACTCAAATTTCGGAGTGCTTAAGACAATACAGGCAAATTAAATTTAATCGTGAAAGCAAATATCAACCGTATTGCGTGAACAGGAATCTGCACCAGTATGTAGAAGAACTTCCAAAATTCCAGGGTAAAAATTTACTAGAAATTGTTGATGAAAAAATTATCAGCAAAAATGGATCTCCAGTACAGATTTTAGATATTGGTTGTGGCCAGGGAAAGTTTTTACTTGATTGCAAAGAAAAATGGGGAAGTCATATAAATTGTGCTGGTCTTTCAGCATTTCCATACCATGAGGAAGAGGCATCTCTATTTCCGTATACCGAAGAGTTATCTCTTAATTCTGTTTTAAAGAAAAAAAGGGTGGATATAAAAACCGGCGATGTCCATCGACTCTATGAATCCTTTCCCAAAAATAATTTTGATATTATTACAAGTTCAACTGCTTTTAGATATTTTGCCCATCCGGCTGTTGCTTTAAAAATGATTTATCAGGCGCTGAATCATAACGGGATTTGTCTTGTCAACGATTTCAGTTTAAGCAGAAATTTTAGACCATATGTTGATGATTTAAATAAGTTGCATGATTTCTTAAGAGAAACATATGGTTTTGAGTTCCATAAAAAACTATGGGGATTAAGTTTCCAGAAAAGAAGAGAGAAGCTTAGTCTGCCTGTTTTATTTGACAAAAGACCCGATGATAAGCTTTATACAACTGGGTTTGACGCTGAAATTGTATACCGCCTAAAAATCTAAACTGGGAGACTTCAACGATGTTACGATCATTTAGGAGGAAATTCAGATATTAAAAACTTCTTGAAAGAAAATTCCTTAATTTTTTGTATAACAAGCAGATAGTAATTAATCGAAAGGAGGTGAAAATATGAATAAAAGATTTTTAGCTTTATCTAGTATAGCGCTTGGATTAGGAGTATTATTTACAACCGGATCAAGTGTGCTAGCTTATAGGGGCGACCCGAATGTTCAAGGTCCTAATTATAGTGCCGAAAGACATGAAAAAATGACTAAGGCATTTGAAAATAAGGACTATAATGCTTGGAAAGAGTTAATGCAAGGCAAAGGTAGGGTTACTCAGGTTGTTAATGAAGACAACTTTGTCAGATTTGCCGAAATGCATAAACTTCGACTTGAAGGAAAAAATGATGAGGCAAATAAAATTAGGACAGAACTTGGATTGGGACTTAAAGATGGATCAGGACAAGGCCAGGGACAAAGGATAGGCAATGGCAAAAATAGTAATCGCTAAAATGCCAAAAATAATTACCGAAACCTCATTTTTAAAAGTGGGGTTTTGGTAATTGAAATAAAAAGATAGTTTATGCTTAAAATTTATACTAAAATAGAAATTTATGAACGATATTTCCAAATTATCAGACGAAAAGATTGTTGAATTAGTTCGGAAAAAAGATAAAGAACTATATGTTCAGATTATTAAACGCTATCAATATAAATTAATGAGGTATGCGAATTATTTAACTGATGACGAAAATATTGCGGCCGATATTGTTCAGGAGTCCTTTATTAAAGCTTATATGAACTTAAATGGATTTAATACTAAAAAAAAGTTTAGCAGTTGGATATATCGGATTGTTCATAACGAAGCCATGAATTTTTTTAATAAACAAAAGAAACATATATTAATTTCTGAAAATATTGATTCTGACAGCGGAATAGATATTGAAGATGATTTTCTCAGAAAGGAGTTAGCTTCCCATGCTCATTATTGCTTGGAACAAATGTCCATAATATATAAAGAACCGTTGTCATTATATTATCTGGAGGAAAAATCATATGAGGAGATTAGTGATATTTTAAGGATTCCGATAGGCACGGTCGGAACAAGAATCAATCGTGCCAAAGTTATAATGAAAAGAATATGTCAAAAAATAAAATAATGCCAATCAAAGAAAAAAAGAAAAACTTTGAAAAAGAAGTTATGTTTAAAGTGGCTTCTGGAAGTATTACCATGAGACCTAAATGGTATTTTATTATTGGCTCTATTTTTTCTATCGCTGGCCTTGTTGGTTTAAGCACCGTGTCCATTTTTTTAATAAATATTATTTTGTTTCTGCTCCGTAAAAATAGACTGATGGGTCAATGGAAACTTGAGGTGATGATTAATAGTTTTCCTTGGTGGATACTGATATTGGCGATTTTTGGCATAGCTTTAGGGATATGGATGTTAAAGAAATACGATTTCTCTTATAAGAAGAATTTCTTTTTAATAATTATCAGCTTTGTTTTTTCCATAATTATTGCTGGTTTTATTATTGATAATTTAGGTTTAAATGAGATTTGGTCTCGTCGAAACATAATGAGAAGATTTTATCAGCAGATTGAAAATCAAAAAGGCGTTTTCCCGAATAAATCAGGGAAAGGTAATATGCAGAATGGTTTTGGTAATGGGCATAAATCCTTTTAATTTTAAATAGTTAAACTGGTGCAGTGGAATTATGTTATGATCTTTTACGGCGGAACTTTAAAAAATGCTATACTCGAAATATGAGTTTTCCCAAAAGAAAAAAAGGAATAATAATTTTCATAATAATTGCAATTGTTGTCATTGCGGGAATTTTCTATTTTCTATTTTCTTCTAAGCTATTAAATTCCAATAAAAGTAAGGGGTTATCCGATACGGTTGGTAGCCAAAATTTAGTAAGTGATAACAATATACTCCAAGCAGCTTGTAAAAATGCTTTTGACGATTATCCGCAGTGGACAAGAAAAGAAACAGATATAATTTTTTGGGAAAACCCAGACAAAAGTTTTAGTTTTCGAAACTCTCCCGAGGATTCTTCAACCATATTGAGCAGTCCTATTCCACCCACAGAAACACTAGTTGATATGGATTTTATCGAGTTGAATGAAATAAGTTATGTAGCTACTGGAGATAATGTTTGGAAGATAGGCTTATTAAAAATAAATCCCTATGAGAAATCATTAATTTACGAAAAGAATGAAACCTCTTCATTTATAAATATCTCTCCGATAAATAAAAATGAATTTATTATTTTTTCCAGCAATGGCAATAAAGCCACTTTAAGATATTTAAATATGTCTAATTCCGATGAAAAAATTTTATTAAATACCTTAGTCAAAAACACTGATAGTTTAAAACTTGCCGTTTCTCCAAAAGGGACAGATTTTTATCTTCTAGATGACGGGATATTAAAAGTTTTTGAAATTTCTTCAAAAAAACAATCGGATGAAATTAACTTAGTGGAAAGTGCCGTTTGGATTGGCAATGATCATATTT
>JALOBX010000006.1 GCA_023228065.1 Candidatus Pacearchaeota archaeon
TGCTGATAGTGTTGAAAAAAATTTAAAACAACATTCTTCGCATAACTTAAGTTTAGCAAAACGAACAGTTAAAAATCGAAAATAATAGGGAGGATAATTATGCCAAGTAATAGCGGTGCAGATAAACAATCATTTGCAAATTTATATGCAAATCCATTCACCAAGACATTTGGTGGAACAAATAAAGGAACAGCAGATCCATTCATTTCAGGTTATTTTGGGTGCTATTTCCAGGATATTCCGCCAAAATTATCGGATAATTTGCTTGGATTTGGTGATGGGGGTGTTAATAAAATCTTGAGTGCTGTTGCACTTTCAGTAACAGTTCCTGCTGTTGCTATCAATAAAACTACATTCACCGGAATCGGTGGAAAAAAATGGTCAGTCATTAGTAATATTGATGTGGGTGATTCTTTAACGGTGAGATTCACTGAATTCAGTGGTGTTCCTATTGGAAAGATTTTATATGCGTGGGGTAGAATCGGAAGATCGATAAGACACCACACTTCAGCTCTCGCATGTGGCGAATATACGAAGAGTCAATATGCCGCATCTCTATACTATTGGACTATGCGACCATCTATGAATCCCTGTATATCAGATATCGAAATTGCATTTTGCTTCACTGGTTGTTTCCCAAATAAGGTTCCTCTGGATTCTTACGGTGGGGACGTTGCAACCAATGACAAAGTTGAAATTGATGTTGATTTCAACGTTGATGAAGTGTTCTGCTCATTGGAAAAAGATAATGAGTGGGTTGCGATTAAGGTTCAAACTATTATGAATACCATATTGAATTATGGTCAACTTAAAAATGATATTAGTTTTGGAAAACTTGGTGGACCAAATGATTTGGGGGGAGCGGGGCCAGCTTTTTAAAAAAATTGTCAAAAACTAAAAACGTATTAGGGGGTTGGATTGAAATACATCCAATCCTCTAATTTTTGTAATCATTTTCAGGTTGAACAAACCTAAATAAAATAGGAGGTTTTTTTAATGTTTAGAGGAATACAAATTAAAGTTCCCGAGATTGAGGTGTTATGCCCCCAATCTAAAAAGAAGTTTAGAATCAGGAGTTTAAGTCTCGGCGAAGAAGCAAACATGAAGAGTTCGCTCTTAGCATCAAACGGTCCAATTTCAACCAAACTCAACGAAATAATTTATAATGCAATTGTTGATGAAGAAAAACCAACATTTGAAGAATTTCTTAAAACAACATCCACCAGAGACAGAGATGCATTATTATTGGGGTTATATCAAATCACATACGGTGATGAATATGTATTAGAAAATTATCAATGTGTTAATCCACGTTGTCAAAAAACATATAATTTAAAAACTAAATTATCAAATGGATTTAATATCAGTGCATATAATGGAAAAGAAGATTTATTAACAAAAGAAGTCCCGGTCGAATTAGCAGAAAATGTTATTGCATATGTGCAGCAACCAACATTGGAATATGAAAAGAAAGTTTACGAAAAATTAGCAGAAAATGATTTATTAACTCCGTTATATTTAAAAATTTCGAAATTAGATATTACAAATGCAGATGGAAACTTTGTTCTTTCTTTGGATAAAGACGAACTCGATTATTCTATGGTTATTTCAAAACAACTTTATTCAAATCATAAAACAAAAATAAACGAAGCATACTATGAGAATTTTGGAAAATATGATGTTGGTGTGACTATCGTCAATATGTGTCCGTTCTGCAGACAAAAAGATGAATTTGAATTAGACTTTGTAAAGCAATTTTTTCTTGTGGTATTCGGAACCTAGGAAGTCAAATGCGTTTAGAAAAGAATTTATAGAAAAAGTCGCAGTAGCAATAGATGTTTTAAAAATATCTTATTTAGATATCCTACTCTTACCTGTTTATGAATTTACAACATTAATGGAATTAAAGGCAAGAAGTTTAGAGGAGCAAAAGAAAGCATTAGAGGATATGAGGAACAATTATAAATGATAGGATTAAGAAGAATCAAAAATATTATAGCCGATAACGGGGATTATCAAGAAATATTTGATATTGATGTGATGTTAGACTCATTAGAAAAAATATTTAGTATAATGCTTGAAACATATCCATTTGATCCAGAATTCGGCTCTAATTTATTTAGATATTTACATGAACCTTTTGATGATATCAACAGAGAAAATATAGAATACGATGTTAGAAATGTTATGGCAGAACATATACCAGGATTAAAAATAAAAGATTTAAAGATACGCGCTGGGAATGATAAAAGTTTCATTTTGGATATAATAGTTGAATTTCAAGGTATGAGTAGAAATGCAAAATTCTTAGTAGGTAAAAAAGGATATGTGTCATTGATAAAGGATGATTAATATATGTTCCGAATAATGTGGTGGGTGGTGGGCTTAATTTAAATTTGGAGGTTTTTGGTAAATGGGAATTGAAAATTCCATAATGGCTATTGATTATATGAATGAGTATCACGATCTCATTTATAGATTTTACGGCACAGAATATGTTGTATATCCATGCACATATTTTAGGCTTGATTACACTAATAGCATTAAGGAAGAAGATAAATTTGAAAGTGGAGCCTATGAAATTGTCGGCGAATATAGCGGATATAAATGGCATAAAATTTATATGTTCCCAGCAGCATTTTGTGAACCAATTACAAGCATAACTCCAACCAGAGATGAACGTGGAAGAGTATTAGAATTAACAACTTCATTTGTCATACCAGGACAATTATTTATGCAACCATTATATAATGATTTAGTAATATTTCCAACAACATTGAGACAGGGTGATTTTGAAAAATATCCATCATATATTGTTTCAAATGTGGAAAGAGCAATATTTTCTAATGAAACTTTATATAAGGTCACAGTACAAGCATTTCATGCAAGTGAAACTATGATTAATAATCAAGTTATTGATGAATATATTTTTGTTGATTATTTTAAGAAAATATATCCGATAGATGTTGGGATGCAGTTGCTCAGTTTAATGAATACAGTGCAGACTGAAATGTTAGATTTTTACAATACATATTTCAATAAACAATCTCAAATGTTTTGTGTTGATGTTCCGAATAATTAAAGGAGTGAAATAAATGGATTATATTAAGTCGAGTCGTGAACAAATTAGATTGCAGATGACTCAACTCGCAAAAGAATATTTGCAATTGCAAAATGTAGATTTTTCTAAGACTCATTATTTATCATATCTACTAGATATAATGTCTATTATGACTGCAAATATTTTATATTTTTCTTCTTTATCTCATCACGAATCGATTTTAATAACTGCAAGATTGGATGAGCCAATTAGGAATCTTGCAACGGTTATTGGATACAATCCTCTGAATGCTATCAGTGCAAAAGTTGATGCTTTATTTCAGGCCAACATTCTTAACGCTCCTTTAGAATTTAGATTTCAGATGAATGGATTATTTAGAGAATCCACAGTATCTCCAACTGGATTTGAGGAATCTGGATTTAGAGTTTCAAGCACTAATAACACTTTTCAATTAATAAATAAAAATATTATAGTCCAGAGAGACAATTCTGGATTGATAAAAATCATGATGGAGACTCCAACTGGAACATCATTGTTGCCTTACGATTATAATGCAGTGACTGGAACTTTATCCTTCATTGTGAATTTTGATCAAATAGAAACTATTAATTATGAATATACTGTAAGTGATGACATTATGCCATTCCAGTTTTATACTATTGAACAGCCAATAAATGTGAATTCAATGTTAACCGATGTGGAATTATATGTTAATGACACACTATGGGAAAAATCATTGAATAGCATTGGAATGGAAATGACAGATAAAAAATATATTTTAAAAGTATTTAAAGATAAATTTATAATTATTTTTGGGAATGGTTTATTTGGTAAACAACCATCCCCAGGAGATATAATTAAAGTAAGAACATTCATGTCCAATGGATCCAAAGGAAATGTTATAACTGGAAGTGTTTCCAAAAAAGATAGAATTCAAATATCAGATACTCTTTCTGGAATAATGCAGGAAGTTTCTTTCAATGTGACGAACCCATCAATTGGATATGGTGGATCGGATATGGAAGAGAATTCTGATATTAAAAAGAACGCAATTGCAAGTCTTCAGTCTTTAAATAGATTGGTTAGTGCTGATGATTTTAAACAACTCAGTGCAATAACAGACATTCCGTTTGTGGATTCAATTTCATATCTTAAAAGATCAGATTTAAAAGTAAATGAAATAAATACCTATGGTGTTTTAACATTTAAAGATGGAATTGTTCCGATGACTTCTTTTACAATTCCAGGAATATAAGGAGATATAATAATGCCGCCAGATGTAATTATTTATCCATATACTGTTAGAGCATATGAGGGGATAAATTGGTATATTCCCTATGAGATACATGTGTATTATGCTAAAATGCTTGGTGAATATTATTATATTGCCAGAGATTTAGATTTAGATTATAATGTAGAATTTTCCGATGTTGATACACACCCAATATTTATTTCTAAGGTAAATGTGTCATCCGATTATACATTGCATTTATTTACATTTAAAATTGATTATACAAAAGAATCCACATACGATTTAACTGGGGTTGAAGCATTAGTTTCCATGAGAGGAAGAAATTTTTCTTGGATGGGATATATAGCCCCAACTCCTTTGACAGCAGACAGTGGATATTTTACATTCGATTTTAGTCATGCAGGAATTCCTTACGGGGATTTAGAAATAACTATAAATCTTCTTAAAAGTTCCACTATACATGCCAGATATAAAACATCATCGATAATCAAATATAATCTTTTTAATTATACACAGAGTCAATTAGTTGAAACTGCATCCGGACCTCCTCCAGTTAGAGATTTATTGGATGTTCCTGGAATAGAAAAAGATTGGTTTGATTCATTAAGTGCTGATGATAAAAAATTATTTGAAAAAGAAGTATTGCAAAAAATGATAACACTTTATGATTCAACCTCTATGAGAATGATGAATACATTTATCAATTATAAAATGCCAAAGACAAAGGGAATATTGAGCAATATATATTTTAACCCAGAAAATGTAACTGTTAAAAAACTTGTTGTTGATAGAACTGATGTGCCTCTTGGATTTTTAGCTGGTGATCAGTTTGCCATTAAAGGACCAGTCACAAATCCAGCTGATCCATTTTATGGGAAAGAAGGAGCTATTGCACTGTGTTTATCAACAGTACCTGAAACTTGGAGATTTGATTACTTATCTATCTCCTCAATAATTTTCAATGAGTTTGATAGTTTAAAATATTTTTATGATGGATACAAATGGTTTAGACCAAATTTTGATTTACCAATAAAAATTGAAGCAATAATGTATACTAAGGATGGATATTTGACATATATTGATAAAGCTAAAACAGCGTTATTAAATTATTTTTCAAACAGATTTGGATTAGATAAACCTATTTATAGATCAGAAATTATTTCTATTTTACAACAAATCGAAGGCGTAGTTTATGTAAAGTTACTGAAACCAGAAATAGATATTTTATTTAATTATAAAATGGAAGATTTGGATTATGATCATTTGGTATCCTATGTGCCAGAATATATTTGGTTTAATGAAGACGATATTTATATTGATGTTAGAATAGGATAAGGTGGAAAAAATGGATAAAGAAACACTAATTGCAAATCTGAATAAAAATAAACACGAAATAAATAAATTTTTAATAACTAGCACATCTAACTATTGGATAGGATTTAATTCATGCAAAATACTTATAACCATTCCAACAATGAACAGATTATTTCAGCAATATTTAGATACAAGTTTTAGTGAAATATCAGATCTTATGCCAGCAGTATATAAAGATTGGCCGATTTATAAAATACTTGCAGACCCATACACGAAATCCATGGCAATATTATTAAAATTTTCTCTTGAATTGAAATTATACGATATTGCTAGGGGTCTCTATACACTTCTTAACATTAGAATGCACTATTCATTAATAAAAAAATATTTTAAATATTGTGATGCTGGCGCGTATCAACTGGCACTTGAAAATCTGCCCAAACAACATTTATTTAATCAGAAGGAATCCATACAACAATCATTTTATTATTTAACAGATGTTTTATTTGAAAGATATAAAGGTTTAGTTCCAAAGGACAAAACATCCACAGCCATGTATAGAATGATATATGACTTTAGAACACGCTGGGAACAGAGTATGAAAGCATTAGCTAGAAAGTTTTATGATATTAAATCTGGAAAAATTAAAATAGTTTCATTACAGGATAGAGAATTTTTAATCGACACACGCATTGATCAGATGGTAGATAATACAATAAATAATTTCTTAATTTACAAAAAATATGATGCAAATGTTTTAAAAAATGTTTGTAATAAAGTTGCATTTAGACCGACATATGTTGAACCATTTATTAAAGAAACGATGCATATTTCAGAAGATGTTTTAAAACCATTGCTATATATAATTATAAACAATTCATCCTCAGATGATTTTATTAAGACGGATTTTTTTATATCATTATTGAAAAGAATGTCAACTAGATATACAATTGATAAAAAATCTTTGAAAGAAAAAATTGAAGAATTTATACAGAGACTTATGAAACAAAATTCAGAACTAGCAAGACTATATATTAAAATAAGCAGTCCTTATAAGCAAAAAATTAGAATATGTTTAGCTCTATTTTTGTATTATACTATGTGTAATAGTTTAAGATAATTAATTTCTAACGGGCAATTTATGGGTGATGAAATTTAAATTTCATCACCCTTTTTTCATGTTCATATTGTTAGATCCCAACCCTTTCGGGAGAATCCATAGGATAAATATATTTAGTTTTATTAACTAAACAATATTTTGAGTTATTTCAAGATTTTCATATATAGTATGCTCATCGTGTAAATTCTCTGGTAATTCATCATATAAATATGACCACTGGGTTTTTTCATTTAAAGTCAATTCCTGTCTTAAATATGGAACTAAATTTTCATATACTGTATATTCATCGTGTACATTTTCAGAGTCATCATAATCATAAGACCATTGGATATAATCAGCAAGTGTAAATCCCTGTCTATAAAGCATGTCAAGATTTTCATATATCGTGTATTCATCATGAGAATTTTCTGGAAGTTCATCATAATTATATGACCACTGGATGATTTCATTTGTTGGTATAACAGCTTGCCTCAGCATCAAATCATCAATACTATAAAATTCATTGTGGTTGCTTATAGCAACTCTTCTTAGATAATCATCAACAGCCAATCTTTCACCAACGGGATCTGAAAAATCCAAACCAAACCAACCCACTCCAAGATATCTGCTATGAATTGGTTTGAAAAAATTCACGACTTCATTTATTCCTTTGTTTAACGTATCCAATCTTAACATTCTGAATGCACTATTGATATTATAAAATCTTGATACCACATCAAATAAATATAAAAATGCAAATATAGCATCATCATAAACTGAAGTTGAAGCAGATAATGTATCCATAACAAAATCATATAATTCCGGATTTATTGCTTGTAATAATGTTTTATTATGAGCTTCATCAACTGCTATATTTTCTCCGAGCAATCTAAAAACTTCAATCTGTCTTTTTAATTTTTTATCTCTTGATTCTCGTTGGGTTATATTTGTAGAATCATCTGGAGTATATAAGAATGTATCCGGCATCAAAGCAAATTGTGGATCTCTGACAATTATTTGTTTAATATAAACATCATCAGAAACTTCTAATCCAATTTGATTTCCCATTCCATCTAATTTAACTAAAAGTGGTTGTAAACAGAATATATTGTGGTTCAAATGAAATACGTTTGGAAATGAAGAATCTATAATTGGTTGCACATGCAAATTGACATCTAAATTATTCCAGTTAAATAGTGATAAACTAAATGATGTCTGTTTGAAAACAGGAACAGCATACATTTTTATTAGATTAATGTATTGCAAGTAAACTTGAATATCAGCACTCATTGGAGCAGGTAAAGTGAAGTGGTTAAATAAAGTAATAATGGGAGTTAAATCAGCACCAACTGCCCAATCGAGTCCTCCAAGATTTACAAAATTCCCAGAAGGTTCATGGACTGTAAAATTACTCCCACGAGATTGTATGTCTAATGGGTATGATACCCAAACATTTGTTATGATATTATATATATGGGTCTCAGCAAAAGTATTATTTTTATTAAATCCACCAACCACCATAACTTTGGTAAAATCCTGATCTACAGCTAAACCAAATCTAGAAATAGCAGTCCCTGGCTTATCTGACAATGATGTGAGAGTTCCATCTACAAGATTAAATTTAAAACATCTATTGGAGAAATCTCTTAGATCAAAGTCAAATCCACCAACAATAAATAATTCTCTTTTCTCTATTAAGCAATATCCGCAATCAAGAATATTCAATGGAAATAAATATGGTTGCACCGTCCAATTCTTCAAAAATAAATCATAAGAATAAACATTATGATTCAGATCTCCATTTTCATCAACTCCACCCAAAACAAAAACCAATTCATCGTTGGCAACTATCATATGATTTCTTAATTTCTTTGGAAGATAATTTTCAAATTCCCATTCATGGTTGTATAATTCAAATCTGTAAAATCCATTTGTTACATCGCCATTTTGATTTATTCCACCACCAACATATGCCGATGTCTGAAATGAAATAGCACCAGTTTCTTGTAATTTTTCTGGAATATTATTTTTGGTTTCTATTCTATCATCAAGAACATATTTAACAAGTCTTGATGGATCTCCAGTGAATATCATTGGCATAAAATCTGGATGATCATGCTCATCATCTTCAACCGTTATAATGCCAAAAGAATCATCATAATCTTTTTCAAAAGAAACGGATGCTCCATCTGGATTCCATGTCATTCTTGGAGATATTGGATCTGCTGGGAGAAATCGACTATTCTTTTCATTATATAAGATGCTGTATGCCAACACTGCTTCCAATAAGGAAATCTTTTTATTTAAAGGAGTATATTCCCATTTCTTTTTATCATCTATATTTGATGTTGCTAACCATTGCTGATATTCTAGTCTTGCCCTATAGCTAAGAATTAGATATGCTTTCTTAAGATCCATTATATTTGCCGATAACACAACATTAAAGAACGGGGTCATGGATGGTAATTTTATTTTAGAAACTGCATGTAAATCAAGAATATTTTGTTTCGTGTAATACCAATGTGGATCTGTATTTAATGTGCTATATGGTCTATAAATTTCACTTTGCCATCCAGGAATAGAAGTATTATTTAACGAAGCAATTCCCCTGAAAACAAGATCCGGACCAGCAGGAACATATTCTAACCAGTATTCATATATTTCGTTGTCCAATTGAAAGAAATATTTGATTGCTTCGGATACTGATAATGGCGATCCTTTTATATGATATAGGTTAACAAGATCCATAAGGAAATATGGTTTAGAAGAGGGTGTTAACCAATGATAAAAATTAATACCATAAGATTCCAATAGTTTATCTATATCTTCCAAATCTGCTTTAAATGGATCAGATAAATTTCTATGTTCAGTAGATAATGTTTTTAAAGAAGAATACCAATCTGTTAAAAGATTATTTAATCTAATATGATCGCTGCTATCATGACAGCGCACTTTAAGCACTCTATCATAAAAATTCAAAAATTCTGCTTTATTCTCTACTAGATTTACATATTTTTGATCATATATTGAATCTACTGTGAAATTATCTAATTCATCTTGAGTTATATTAATATTTTTTACGTAGTTAATATACTCTATAAACCGAGAATATAAATCTTTCACCATTAACCCCTTTACGTATTACACTTAAAATTAAACAACTGCAGCTGATTTTTGTTTTGTATTATTTTTTGAAGCGGAATTTGTCTTCTTCTTATCT
This sequence comes from Candidatus Pacearchaeota archaeon, assembly GCA_023228065.1. The sequence continues at coordinate 9,947 of JALOBX010000006.1, forward strand.
TGAATTTTTGCTATCTCCGCTTTCTTTCTCAAACTATCAGAAGCAGATTTGGCCCTATTAGCAAATGCGGTTGCGACTTTTGGATCTGCCTTATGTAAATTTTTCATATATTCTATTATTTTTTTTACCATAGTTGCCCCCAATTTAATCAACCATACAAATCCAACGGATAAAGCAAATATTAAAATTCCAGATCCAACACTAGATAATAAAGATGAGGTTTTCAAGAAATCAACACTTGGCATTTTAATTTCTTGTGGTTTTAAATTTTTAAGAGCTTGATATTTTAATGATAGTGCAGATTTTAAATTTTTGAATGTGGATGATATAATGGATTTTATATTTGAAATATCCATCGTTTTACTAGATTTCATTTGTGCAATTTGTGATTTTAGTTCATTATTTTCTTTTTTAATATCATTTACTTTTTTCACATATTCTGTTCCTTTTTTCAATCCAAACAAAGTTCCCAGAAGAGTGGCAACCCCACCGACAATCCACCACAAAATAAAAGAAACAGACAGTACAACATCTGGGGACATGGCTTCAGTTATAATATTTTTAGGTATAGTTCTTATATATTTATTTATCAAAGAAAAATCATCCATTTCTACTATTCTTTTAACAGTATTACTTTCCAAAACATATGCTCGTTTACTATATAATTCTTGTCTAATACATTCCGCAATAAAATTTGCATCTGATTTATTCAGTTTTAGTTTCATTCTTCTTAATCTCCTTTAAAATGACATTCCAAAATTTATTAATTTCATTTGATGAAATACAAAATCCCATCCCTTGACCAAAATTATGTATTGCAAAATTTATACCTATGACTTCTCCATCTAAATTAAAAGCTGGACCCCCGCTATTCCCAGGATTTAATGTCCCATCCAATTGAATCATATTATCAATTTTCATTCCAAGAATATCTGCTGTCTTATGAATATTGCTAACCATTGCCATAGTGTATGTTTGATTCAATGCAAGAGGTGACCCCAACACAAAAACTAAAGTCCCTCTCTGTAATTTATTAGAATCTCCAAATTTAACAGGTTTAAATTTTCTAGGTGTATCTATTTTCAATAAAGCTAGATCCATTTCCTGATATGTTGCAATTAGAGTTGCAGAATATTTTCTATTATCTTTTGTTTCAACAAAGAATTTATTTCCATCTGCTATGACATGATTATTTGTAATTATATATCCGTCTTCTGAAACAAAAAATCCACTTCCAAAAGAAGGAGTAATATTATCCCCGATAAATGTTTTTATGGACACCACTGTATCAGAAACATCATTATATAAATTAATAAATGTGTCATCACACAGCTGCATAGAAAAACAATTAAAATATAACACGAATAGAATTAAAATACCTGCTATTTTTTTCTCCATACTTCCCTCCATTGCAAACAAATACTATGTATTTGATTTTGTTCGGGTTATTTTAAAATATAGAATATTTTTTTTGCATAAAATAAAAACATATATATGTTATTGTAAAGAAGGGCTTGTCCTTCTTTATTTTTTTCATTATAATTATTTTTAGGAGGAAGTAAATGGAAAATAAATTAGTAGGAACTTGTCAATCATGCGGAAGAGATTTATTTTTTCAGATGGTTTTACCATACATGCCAGTTAATGCCGAAGATATCAATAACGCAATTGAGAAAGATGACTATTCTGATTTTTTTATGAGTGATGATCTAGAATCTGGAACAATAAATATTTATTGTTTTTGTGGAAAAGCAAAAGTAAGCGAAGAAGATATGAAGATTATTGATAATCTCGGATATGATGTGAATATTACCACCAAAGGAGATAATTGAAAATGCAATATGTTACATCAGAATTTGATGAATTAAATTCTAGAATTACTGAATTTAAAAAAGAATTTCCAAAAGTATATACTGGATTAGTATTTGGATTAATGAAGAGTTCTGATTATAAAAGAATAACCGATGAATTTAAAAAGAAATGGTGTATAGTTTGGATTTCTTCAAATAATCACAATGATTTTTACGATGCAGAGGGATTTGATAAAAAGAAAGAAGCACTCCAGTTATTAGGTGCAAAAATAATAGATAAAGAAATCCCAATAGACGAAATTCATATTTTCAATAAGGGAATCGAAATGAAATATGAAGCGAGTATGGTTTTTGAAATCAAAGGAAGAAAAGCAGTCGATGAGAGCATTGGGATTGATGAAATAAAAGAAATAATGAAACATTTTAAAGCAATAAATACTTTTGTAGTTTCTGATAAGGAAAATAAAGAAATAGAAAAATTTCATAATCCTGGTGATGGGTTCGGATTTAGAATTGTTGGAACAGATGCAAATAAAAAAGAAATATTAACAGATAGGATAACAAAAGAAATTTTAATAAGAAAAACTATTGATGCTCTAAGATCGGAAACACACAAAGTCCAAATAAGTAAGGATGGAAATATTATGAAAATTCTTGAGCTTAAGGAGGCAAATAATAAATGAGTCTTTTCAGTGTTGATGTTCTCAAAATAGATAAAGTAACTCCACACGCTAATGCTGATAAATTAGAATTAGTTATTATAAAAGGATGGCAGGTAGTTATTGTAAAGGGACAATTTAAGGAAGGCGACACTGCAATATATGTTCCGGTGGATGCCGTTATCCCATTAGAATTATCAGAGAAATGGGGAGTAACTAAATATTTAAATAATCAAAGAGTAAGAGCTGCTAGGTTAAGAGGAGAAATGAGTTATGGGTTTTTGGCACCTAATGATGAAAACCTAGAAGTTGGTTTGGATGTTTCAGAAAAATACGGAATTATAAAATATGTACAGCCAGAAGAATTAAATATGGGAGATAATGAAACACCACACCCCTCGTTTGATAAATACACAGATATAGAAAATATAAAAAATTTTCCAGATATTATTCAACCAGGTGAAAAAGTTGTATTCACGGAAAAAATTCATGGGACCAATTCTAGGGTTGGTTTAATTGCTAAAGATTCTGAAATTATTCCAATTGCTGGTAGTCATACAATGAGAAAAAAATTAATAGAAGGAACGAGATATTCTAAACCATATTTTATTCCGGGTGTTAGAGAAATGTTAGAGGCTATATTCGCTAAAAAATATGCAAGTGTAGTTATAGCATATGGAGAAATATATGGTTATAAAATTCAAGATTTACAATATGGGTTAAATAAAAATGCAGATTTTAGAGTATTCGATATTAAAGTTAATGGATCATATTTGGATTGGGATGAGGTTATAAAATATTGCAGAGAATATGGTGTTAAATATGTTCCAGAATTATACAGAGGACCATTTGACATGGAATTAGCAAAGAAATATAGTACTGGAAATACAACCTTAACAACTGAAAAACAAATAAGAGAAGGAATTGTAATTCATCCATTAAAAGAAAGAAACGATCCTAAATTAGGAAGAGTTATTCTGAAATTAATTAATGATGATTATATTTTAAGAAAAAATGGAACTGAATTTCATTGAGGGGTTATGATGAAATACGAACCGTGGTTAGATGATGATCAAAAAGAATATTATTTGTCTCATGAAAAATCTTGTGTGTGGTTCATGAATTCATTTATAGATAATACAACATCTCACTTTAAGGATTATCATTTATTTTTCTGTAGAAAAAATATATTCAGCGAAAAAGGATATGTTGATGGATTATATTCTTCCATGGATGGATATTTAGAACGTAATTATAAATGTGAATTTTTCATTGAATGTCCATTTGAAATTAAAATAATCAAAAAATAGGAGTGTTCATAATGTTTGACTTCAAAGGTAAATATACTAACGGAAAAATATTTGCAGAAACAATTGAGACAGAAGCAGTATCACAAATTTATAATATGGCAAATAATTGTTCATTTACAAATTATATGGCCATCATGCCTGATGCACATAAAGGATCTGGATCTTGTATTGGTTTCACAATGAAAATGCCAGAAAATAGAATTGTTCCAAATATCATTGGAGTTGATATTGGTTGTTCCATATCTGCAATAGAAGTAAAAGACGATATGGGAGAAAAATTTAAATCAAGTGAAATAGTAAGAATGGTAAGAGATAGAATTCCATTTGGTCCCAATGTGCATGAAAAAGAGATATATGATTTCGAAAAAGAATTTGATTGGGAAGATGTGAACAAAAAAATAAAAACAATATCCTCTTTTTTAAATAGTAAGTACTGCCCAATTGTCGATTATAATTGGTTAAAAAATCATTGCAAGAAAATAGGAATGGATTTTCAGAAAGTCATATTGTCTTGTGGGACAGTGGGCGGTGGTGAATGATTGCCTCCAGGCCGTAATATACTGAAATCTCCTCTGATTGACTTGGAAATCTTTACTTAAGATGACAAGGCGGAAGGAATACATTCATTCCACCGTGAGAGACTGAGCGAGGAGACTCCTACATTTAGGATGATGCGACAGTCCAAGCCCAGATATAAAAGTAAATCAATATGAAACTGGGGTTATTTGATGTTGAAAAAAAACTCTTTACTTTTAAAAGAACAAATTTAAAAGTATGGAGGAAAATATGTTGGAATTATTTAAAAAAGACGAATTGGCGTATGCGATAGGATTATTACAGACTGATGGTTATAACTGTAAGGCGGATCCAAACAAAAAGAAGGGCAAAATTGGTTTAGATATATCATATAGAGATAATGATATGATATATAATTTGGAAAAAATATTTAAACCAATATGCAATGTTTCAATTAGAGAAGATACCAAAGATACTAATTTTTCAAAGGAGTTTCATTATATATCACTCACTATAGGAAATTATGATGTTAGAAATTTTTTAACTAAATATATTCCAATAGGAAAAAAGAAAAATATAATAGTTCCGCCTGATTTTGTTTTGGAAGATAAAACACTCACAAAACATTATTTAAGAGGATATTTTGACGGCGACGGTTCGTTAGGAATTACTTCTAAAAATACACCTTTCATATCTGTATGTGTAGTATCCGATATAATCAAAGATTATATTCTACAAAATATTTTTGAAGTATTAAATTTTAAGAAAAATATAAATAGAAATAAAAGGGACAATATTTATAATATCGTATTATTTACAAAGAAAGCGGTAACATATGCATCCATGTTATATGATAATGAAAATCTGTGCAGCCAGAGAAAGAAAGGAATTTTAGAAAAAATGAAAGAAGTTTTAATTTCAACATCAAAGTCTTGAATCATTTTATCGAATTTAATCAATCAAAAAATACTGGAAAATATTATTTCAGTATTCATACTGGATCTAGAAATTTTGGAAAAACAATATGCATGTATCATGTTAAGAAAGCTAAAGGATTGTTGGAACATAAAAGAAAAATAGATTTAAACGATGAAATAAAAGAACTTGTTAAAAACACAAAAGATAAAACCAGAATAAATAAATTAATAGACGAACTGAAAGAGAAAAAAGGTGTCAAAGATGCATGGTATGATTTGGCATATCTTGAAGATGATAAAATGTTTGATTATCTTGTAGATATGATTATAGCTCAAAAATATGCACGGTATAACACCAACACGATAATTAGAATACTTCTTGAAATTTTAAATACCAGTATAAATGATATTATTATTAGCACACACAATTATATTGATTTTGATGATATGATAATTAGAAAGGGAGCAATAAAAAGTTATTCAGCTCAGAGAATGATTATTCCATTTAATATGAGGGATGGGTCGTTGATATGTGCTGGAAAATCTAATCCAGAATGGAATTATTCTGCTCCTCATGGTGCTGGAAGAATAATGTCAAGAAGTGAAGCAAAAAGAAGATTGCAGTTTTCAGAATTTGAAAAAGATATGGAAGGAATATTATCAGATTCTGTTTGTAAATCAACAATAGATGAAGCACCACAAGTTTATAAAAACCCAGAAGAAATAGAAAGATTGATCGAACCAACAGCAGAAGTAATTGATAGATTAAAAGTAATTAGAAATTTCAAAGACAAATCAAACGATGAACGGGAGAATTAGATGAAATTTCAAACATTTTCAGTTGTAGTTGGAAACAATGCTTGTAATGCATCTTGCCCATATTGTGTTTCAAAAAACACAGCGCAAGTAGATTTAAGTTCTGACTTAAATCTTGACAGATTGGATACTGCGGCAAGATTAGCAGAGAAGTGTGGTGTGACGACTGCATTAATAACAGGAAAAGGAGAGCCAACACTATACCCTGAACACATTACAAGTTCTTTGCAGATATTATACAAATATTTTCCAATTATTGAATTGCAAACAAATGGGTTGTGGTTGGAAAAAATAAAACATCATCTTGATGGATGGTATAGATTTGGACTAACAACGATTTGTATATCCGTTGCACATTATTTGGATGCTAAAAATAAAAAGATATTTTTGGATAATAAATCTGAATATCCACATTTACCAAAAAATATAGCAATAGCTAAAACATCAAAATTTTCTGTTAGGCTTAGTGTTGTCGGGTGTAAAGGATATATTGATACTCCACAAGAAATTGATAATCTCGTTAAATTTTCAAAAGCATGTCAAGTTGATCAGCTAACATGGAGACCAGTCACATTCCCAAGTGGATATGATAATATGAATATAAGAAGAGAATATGAAATTGCACAAAGAATGATTGATCACATAGATCAATCTGTAAAAAGAACAGCAAAGAAATTATTAAATCTTCCACATGGCGGAGAAGTGTTTGATTATCAAGGACAAAATTTATGCTTAACAAATTGTTTAACCCATACTAACGATCCAAACGATATAAGACAATTGATTTATTTTCCTAATGGAGAAATAAGATATGATTGGGTTTATCCAGGAGCAAGGATATTGTAAATTTTTTTAATCTTTTGAAATACATATATGTTTATATGAGGAGGAGGTTTTTAATTTTATTTTTCTAATAAGTCATATGGCGTTGTGGCGGAACGGTTTACGCAGCGGACTTAAAATCCGCCGGGTATTAGACCCTTGTGGGTTCGAGTCCCACCAACGCTACCAAAAAATAAAAGAGTGTCATTGATTGTTGTCTGACCGCGATCCCAGACAATATATTGATGCCACTCTTTTTCTTTATTTATTTTTTTATCGATGGAGTTTTAAAAATGAAAATTATTGGCGTGACAGGATTAGTATGTACTGGAAAATCAACATTTCTAAATTGGATGGAAGAAAAAGGAAAAGTAAAAATATGTAAAACAGATGATATTAATAGGGAGCTATGTTTACTCAATGATGATGTTAAAGATGCAATATCAAAAGAGTTTGGTGATGAATTAGTGTTTGAATATGACAATAACAAATTTTTAAACACTTGTTATTTGTACAGAATATTATTTGAGAAAAAAGAAAATTTAGAAAAAATGCAAAACATAATGATTCCATTCGTAACAGCAGAAGTGAAAAAATTAATAGAAGAATGTAAAGAAAAATATGATTATTTTTTTCTAGAATCAGCAATCCTGTTTATTGCCAAATTAGATATGCTTTGTGATCTAACACTTTGGATAGATAATGATATTGAAAGTGTTGTTAAACTATTAAAAGAAAAAAGATCAAATTGGGCGGATTACGTTATGGAAATGATAATAGATATTCAAAAAGAAAATATATGGCAAAAAGATAAATGTGATTTTGTGATTGAAAACATAGGAAATTTGGAAGAGTTTAAAAATAAGTCTGATTTATTTTTCAATAAAATTTCCGAGAGGAGTTAAATATGAAATCGGCATTGATTGTTGTGGATTTTCAGAGAGATTTTTGTCCTGGTGGTTCATTGCCAGTACCAGGAGGAAATGAAATTATCTTCCCCCTGTCAAAATTAGTGATGAATAAAAAATTTGAGCATATTGTATTTTCGCACGATTGGCATCCGGAAGATCATAGTTCATTTAAAACATGGCCAAAACATTGTGTTCAAAATACATATGGTTCAAAATTAGCATTTAACTTTTATGATAATGAGAAACTTATATTTACATATAAAGGAAAATATAAAGATACAGAAGAATATAGCGCATTTAATTCCACTATAGACATGTTAGATGAAAACTTAATGTTAGATGATTTTTTAAAGGAAAAAGAAATAGGGCATGTTTATGTTTGTGGATTAGCATTGGATTATTGTGTGGGCTCCACTGCATTAGATTTTGTTAAAAATGGATACAAAACAACATTGATATTGGATGCATGTCGGGGAATAAGTGATGAAACTATGACTTCCAAGTTGAAAATAATGTTAGATGCCGGAGTTAAGGTGATCTACAGTGAAAACCTTGAGGTTTAAAAATGATAATTAATAGTTTTCTTGATAATGACCTATACAAATTCACAATGGGTCAACTAATTTATTTTAATTCTGATTTACAAAAAATGGTAACATATAAACTAATAAACAGAGATAAAAGTATTAACCTTGGAAAAATTCTTGATATTGATGAATTACAAAAAAATATAAATCATTTATTATCTTTAAAACCAACCGAGGAAGAATTAAAATATCTTGCAAATATAAAAGCAAAAAGTTTTTATAATCCAGAAGAAAGAAATATTTTCATTTCAGAATATATTGAATTTTTATCAAAGGAAATTGGGAATAACAATGTTAATTATAAGTTGGCAGTAACAGATGATGAATTGGTTTTAGAATTAATTGGTAACTGGAAATACGCAGTTTATTATGAAGTTCCTCTAATGGCGATAATTTCTGAATCATACACCAAGGCATTAGAATCTAGATTATCCAATAGAGGAAAAATACTTCATCATTCAGAACAATGGAAAATACAAGAAGAATTAATAGAAGAAATAAAGAAATGTAGATCATTGAGATTTTCAGATTTTGGAACCAGGCGCCGATATAGTTTTGATACACAGGAAAGAATGATTTACAATTTAAATTATTTCCATTCTTTAGGAAATTATCAATTTTCAGGAACATCCAATTTATTCTTTGCAAAAAAATATAATATTAAACCTATTGGAACTATGGCTCATGAATTATTTATGGGAGCATCTGGTTTGTTTGAATTTGATAAGGCATATTCAGTCATAACAGAAAAATGGAAAAAACTATATGGCGATTCCCTTTCCATTTTATTACCAGATACTTTCACATCGGATTGGTTATTCGACAAATATCCGAAAGAAGTTTTAGAATGGGAAGGAATTAGACATGATTCTGGAGACCCTATTCGATTTGGTGAAAAATATATAGAGTTATGTGAAAAAAATAAAATTGATCCAAAGAATAAAGTAATAGTATTTTCTGATTCATTGGATATAAATAAAGCAATATCAATCCTTGAACATTTTAGAAATAGAGTTTGGGTTACATTTGGAATAGGAACAAAACTAACAAACAATACAGCATTTTTACCACTAAATATTGTTGTGAAACTTGTTGAAATAAATAATAATTCCGTTGTTAAATTATCAGATGATCCTGGAAAGAATACAGGAGATTCCGATGTTATTAAAAAATATCTCAAATATTTCCTTGGAGGAAAGTAGAGCAATATGAAATGTGAATATTTACCGGCTGCAATGGGTGGAACATTAACGATGAATGTCAAATTTAAAATAAAATTATTACAAAAAATTTATTCTGAACTAAATAAACCATTTATATTAGGATTGTCTGGTGGAATTGATTCTTGTGTATGTGCATATCTTTTGGAAGAAGCTAAAGTTCCTTATGGAATGTTTTTCATAGGAATTGAATCATCAGAAAAATCATTCAATGATGCAAAACTGATAGCAGAAAGCTTAAACACAACTTTAAATGCAATTGATTTATTGCCCATATATAATATATTTTTTAAATATAATTCAAATTGTACTTTCAAATATTTGGATAAGAAAAATATTCCGGATATTGAAATAGGAAAAATGAATCTTAAAGCCAGATTAAGAATGATATATCAATATTACATTACAAATCTATATGGTGGGTTGGTAGTAGGAACTGAGAATAAGAGTGAACGATATATGGGATATGCAACGAAATACGGAGATTCCGCATGTGACATAGAACCCATTCTTGATTTATGTAAGGCCGAAGTGTATTATGCAGCAAATATTTTGAATTGCCCAAAGCAGATTATAAATAAAGAACCAAGCGCGGATTTGTACGATGGACAGACCGATGAAAACGAAATGGGAGTTTCATATAAACAACTGGATGAATATTTGATTCACGGCTCAGAGAAGTCATATTTATCAAAAGAAATAATAGGAGAAATTGAAAATAGACATAAAAAGAATTTACATAAATTTGAAATGCAGTTTCCATTCATATTTAAATCATAGGAGTATTTGATGGAAAAAATATTTTTGGATAGAAAAAAATACAACGTCCAGCCTCCGGACGTTCGTGCGTGTGAAAATTGTAAAAATGTTAAATTCGTTGATGATGACGGTAATAAGGTGAGATGTTCATGTGATTTTTCTAGTGCCACTTGGTGGACCGGAGATGAACATACAAAACATGAAGCAGAGCGGTGCAATAATTTTTTATTTAAACCGCGTGTTCACTTCAAAATAAAAGTAATTGGAGGTTAAATTGACATCGGGTGAGTTAAAAAAATTGAGACGGGGCGATCTAGAAAAATATGGAATTAAATGCAAGCCCCAAAATGTTCGAGCATGTGAGAATTGTAGTAGAGTAAGATATGAGAGTATTAGTAATGACGGAAGGCATATATTATGTTTTTGTGATTCCAAATATTGCACAAGATACTGGACTGGGGATGGATGTACAGCCGACTTAGCTGAACATTGTCCAGAGTTTCAATCCAATGTTTTATTCAAAATAAAAGTAATTGGAGGTTAGGTTGAATTAATGGATATTAAAAAAATAAAACGATCAGATTTTGAAAAACTTGGAATTAAATGCAAGCCCAACTATATTATTGCATGTGAAAATTGTAATAAGGTGAAATATATAGAGATTTCTGATGATGGGAGGCATATATTGTGTAATTGTGTTTCCAACTATAGAAGACAATTTTGGACCGGGGATGATTGCACGTCCATATGGTCTCAGAAGTGTCCGGATTTTCAGTTTTATCCTCTATTCAAAATAAAAATCATAAAATCTTAAGTAAGTGAGGTGATTTGGTGCCAGAAAAATGCAAGTATTGTAAACATAGGGTAACATTTAAAAATGATTTGAAAAAATATAAACATACCTGGAATATATGTTCTCTATTTGATAACACGATCGAATCATTAGAAAGTGGGTGTGAAAAATTTTTAAGTATATTGGGAAGTATTCATGAAATGTGATTCGTGTTTATATTTTCTCAACAAAACCATGCTCGATGACGATATTCATATAAATTGCTCTCAATACACATTTATTACATTTCGATCTAAACGCGACAAAATTTTGATTTCAAAATGTAAATATTATAAATACAAGTTAAAAATCAAAGTTATTAAATGTTAAAGAAAATATATTGATTGCCGATCAAAAATCTAACTGTGCCAAAGTGGTGGAACTGGAATACACGTTGGACTCAAAATCCAATAGGCTTATGTCTGTAAGAGTTCGAATCCCTTCTTTGGCACCATCTCAAAATTTTAAGAGGAGAATTTGATTTGAGAAAATTATTGACGAAACCAGAAGAAATGAAAGGAAAGATAATTGAAGATGTTGTTGTAGATAAAGATTATGGAAATACAACTTCAATATTATTAAGCAACAATGAGGCAATATTATTGATGCCAAATAGATATGCTGATTATAATGATAGAGAAGTCATTGAAATTAAATTAGTCAGTGGAGGACACGTCAAAGAATTTTATTTAAGAACGGAACCATTTTACCATAAATGGGATATAGATAGAATAAAAAATTTAAAAATTATAACCGAAGTTGAAGCAAATGAAATAGACCTAATGGCAACAATGATTAAAGAAAAAAGAGATGAAATTTCAAATAAAAATTTCTTAAAAAGAAAGATGAAACACTATCTTGAAATTAAAGAAAAGATTGAAAAAAATGAAATATCACCAGAAGACTTTAACAACTTAGAAGAAAATGAGAGAGAAATTTGAATGATTCATATTGGTATTATAGGAACCGCAGGGAGAGGGGAAGATATTAAACTTCTTGATACTACTATATACGAAAACATGTGCGAATATTCATTTAGATTTATAAAAAATTATAAAAAAGAAGAGGTGATACTTATAAGTGGAGGAGCAGCTTGGTCTGATCATATTGCAGTTAATTTATATTTAAAAAATATTTGCAGCTCACTGATATTATTTCTTCCGTGTGAATTTAAAAATGGAAAATATGAGGAAGGTTCTGACTATAAATGTCCAGGGAATATAGCGAACTATTATCACAAAAAATTTTCAGATAAAATAAAAATATCATCACTAAATCAAATATCTGAAGCTATAAATAAAGGCGCAGCTGTCAATGTTAATTTTAATGGATTCTTTGCAAGAAATTTGGATATTGCAAACAAATCCGAAATGCTTTTGGCGTTTACCAATACTGAAGGAAACACTCCAAAAAAAGATTCGGGAACATATCACACATGGAAGAACTGTAAATCGCTATTAAAAATTCATATTTCTATTTCCAAGTTAACAGATCTTTTAAAATTTGAGTGAAGGGAGTTGATGAGTGAAATATTTTAAATACCTTAAATATATTTTGAAACATAAATGGTTCGTATTCGTTGAGTGTTGCAAGAGAGGGCATCCGATACTTGGATTGTTTCACGACATCAGCAAACTATTACCATCTGAATTTTTTCCATATTTGGAATATTTTTATGGTGGACCACATCCGAAATTATCAGAAACATTTGGAGATAAAAGAAATGAACTTTTAATCCACAATGTCAAATTTCAGGAAGAGGTAGATATAGATTTTGATCTTGCTTGGTTATATCATCAGCATAAAAACCCACATCATTGGCAATACTGGATTCTTAGGGAAGATTATGGAAAAGAAGTAAAAGTATTAGAGATGCCTATAAAATATATTGATGAAATGATTTCAGATTGGATTGGAGCTGGAAAAGCAATTTATGGAAAAGATAACACTCTGAAATGGTATAAGAAAAATAGAGATAATATTATTCTTCACCC
>JALOBX010000026.1 GCA_023228065.1 Candidatus Pacearchaeota archaeon
CTAAAAAATATGGACTCAGGAGAACAAGATATAAAAAAGAACGCAACTATTGTATTTTATGCGGATTATGCGTGCGTTATTGTTCCGAAGTAAAAGGTAATAATGCTGTAGGATTTGTAGGAAGAGGTATAAATAAGAAGGTCGTCTTTATTCCTAATTCTTCATATTTTAAATATTGTGTAGATTGCATGGACTGCATGGATATATGCCCCACGGGGGTATTTCCATCCAATTTTGGTATTGAAAGAGTACCGCAGATATCGGAATCGTAGAGCGAAATAATCCTACATATTCAAAAAATCGAGGTAATAATTGCGTGACCTTATAAAAAGCTCAGGATTTTTTTTCTGGAGGATATCAAATATTTTCTGGTCTACAAGTTTTGAATCATTGATGCTTTTCTGAAATGCTTCAATAAAAAATTGGATAACTTCTTTATCTTTTTTATCTATGGAATCAATAAGTTTTTTAAAATCTTCCTTTTTCTTTTCTATTCTTTTCTGGTTTTCCATAATATCTTTGTAATCATTTTTATCCAGGCATCCACCGCACCAATCGAGGCAGCTTTCGCCAGAATCATGATAAATTAATTTTCCACTCTTGTATTCTATTATCTGAGGATTAATCTTAAAAACACTGCTTTTGCATTGGGGGCATTTTACTTTTTTTTCATCAGAAAAAAACTCTATCTCATGTCCGCACCCCGGACATTTAATGATATTTGTATTGAAATCTTTTAGATAGGCTGTATTTTGTCCAGGGCAGCCTGATATTATTTTCATAATTCAAATTCCTTCATACTCTCATTACCCTTAAGAATAATAATAATTTTTAAAATTATTTTTTTCAAAATTATCAACTGGTACAAGAAGAATATATTAAGAATAATCGTACTTATTCTTATGGGAAATTATATCACAATACAATAGCACAATATAAATAAAACAGATGGGATCGTATATTTTTTAATAGTATCAATTTTCCAGTCCATATATTTATCTATGAGTCTTGACTCTGTGTTGTCTATATCTAAAACCGTTTTCAGCTATTGAATCCTTTTCAGTTTGAGTTTCCAATGATGTTTTTATATACTTTAAGAGAAAAATTTAAAATTTAACCACAAATCTGCCATGGCAGTTAATGAAAATCTAAATAAAAACTATGAACTTCTCGGTAAAAATTATGAGAATCTTTTTTTGGAAATTGCAGGCAGGGAACTCGGGGAAGTCGCGAGAAACACTTCCGCCAATATTATAAGTAAAGATAAGTTGATATTGGATTTTTTTGAAATAAAGGTTATGGTAGACATGTCAGAGAAAAAAATTTTTAATTTTTTTAGTAGGTCTGAAAACGGCACACTAACACCTCTTGATTTATTCACATCAACTATTATTCTCCACTTTCTTGTTACTGCCAATGGAATTCAATTAACAGGGGAGTGGATCTCTTACCGCGATCTCCCGGGAGGACTTTTTTATGCAAGTACAATCCCCGGAGTATTGCAGTCGCTTGTTAAAAGATATGAAAGCAGCGGAATAAAATTTATTGAAAAACTTGTAAAATCAGGCGGAGAAGTAAATAAAAGCTTCGAATTTGCTGCAACGGTATATCCTTTTAAGAAATTCCCTATATTATTTATTTTAGATGAAAAAGATGAGGAATTTGAAGCCCGCATGCGGGTTCTTTTTGATAGCAGTGCCCGTCACTATTTGAAGACAGATGTTATAAAAATCCTTCTTACATATATGATGGGCAAATTTCTATCTCCGGACTCTTAAAATTTAAATTTCAGTCAAAAAAATAAGTTTTTAAAAAACTTTTCAAAGAATTATCACACTGCTATTAATTTCCTGATATAATATCAATTGATACAAACTTTTTTACAAAAACTATTATTTTATTCACAATTAAGGTTATAAGAGTAAAAAGAATATGAAAAGGAGGCAAAAATGAAACCTTTACTATTCACTTCCAATAAGCCCTTTTCGGGTAAAAGTTCCATTTGCATCGGGTTGGGTAAACTGCTGCAAGAAAGAGGGTATAATATAGGCTATATGAAACCTCTGGGCACACTTCCCGAAAAAATCGGCAAAGATTATATTGATAAAGATGTTAAAGATATTGCCAATATTCTTGGTACAAAAGATAGCCTAAAAGATATGAGTCCTCTTATTTTTCTTGAAAAAGACTATGACGATATTTTGAAGCAAAAAATGGAAGAGACTTCGAAAAAATACCTGAAAATTATAAATAAATCTTTTGAAAAAATCTCGCAAAACAAAGATTTGGTGGTTGTTGAGGGAGCAAAAAACAGCAAATATGGTATAGCGGCAGGACTTTCGTCAAAAGAAATATGTAAGTCAATAGGTGCAAAAGTAATTAATGTTGTTAAATATACAGAAGATGATGACATTACTGACATTGCAATATATTATAAAGAATTTTTTAAAGAATGCTTCGGGGGTATTATATTGAATTTTTTACCGCTGGAAAATATAGAAAGATTTCAAAATACTGTTGTACCATATCTACAAAAAAGAAAAGTAAACGTCTTTGGAATCATGCCTATCGATAAAGTTCTTTCATCTATAAGTATCGGGGAAATTGCACGATGCCTTGGCGGTAAGGTAATTTGTGCGAATGACAAAATAAACGAACTGGTTGAATCTTTTATGGTTGGCGCAATGGGTCATGAGCTGGCGCTAAGGTTTTTCAGGAAAAGCTCCAATAAGGTGGTTATCACAGGCGGGGACAGGGCAGATATTCAGCTTGCAGCAATGGAAACCAATACAAAATGCATTGTCCTTACAGGCAACTATGATCCAAACCCCACAGTTGTAGGCAGGGCAGAAGAGCTGGAAATTCCAATGATTGTTGTGAAATGTGATACTCTTTCCGCAGTCGGGAAATTATATGACATAATGGGGAGATCGAGTGTGAATACAAAAGGAAAACTCAATAAATTAATCAAGATTGTCAAAGATTATATAGACATTGAGAAAATACTCAAACTGGCGAAAGGATGATTTTGATAAAAAAGGTTCAATCCTTATAGGTGATGTTGATTTTTATTCCGGAACTGAGCATTTGATTATTTTAATGATAAATATTTTTTCCTAATTCCAATAAAGCTTTTCTATCATCTACCCAAGCTCGCATACTTCTATTTTTAGCTTCCTGAGTTCGGTATTATTTTCATCTTCTTTTAAATTTTTGAACCTTCCGGCATTTACTTGACAAACACGGATTATTTGTTACACTTTTTTCAAAATTAAAAAGCACAGAGTTTGTGCTTAAAAATAAGAACATTGGCGTTCTATCGTTCTTAATTAGGGACGGAGGACGCTTTTTATTTTGTCCTCATATCTGTCAAATATAAATAGAAATGATTTTTAGTATGCTAAATATACCTTATAAAGAAAAAATAGAAGCCTTAACCAAAATTTATGAAGAAGATAGCGCAGGTAAAGAGATTGTAAATCATAAGTATAACCAGAGAAGGAGGGAAAGAAATGAATCTGCTAAGACCAAATGCAAATGATGCAACCGGGACGTTTAACCGTTCCAAAAATGTAGTTCCGGGTTCAGGTATTTGTTCCCGTTGTATTGATGGATGCAGGGGCAATTGTGAGGTGTTTAAAGCAGCTTTTAGGAGCCGGGAAGTGATTTATCCAGGCAAATTCGGTGAAATAACAGCAGGCGCAGACAAGGATTATCCAGTGGATTATTCGCATCTCAATATCCAGGGATATGCTTTAGGGGCAAAGGGATTACCTGAAGAAGCTAAGGGTAATCCGGATAATACAAAATTTCCTGATGTAAATACCGGGACAGAATATGGCTGGAATTCTAAAGTAAAAATGAAAATTCCCCTTTTTACCGGTGCATTAGGTTCAACAGATATTGCCAGAATAAACTGGGACCATTTTGCAATCGGG
>JALOBX010000027.1 GCA_023228065.1 Candidatus Pacearchaeota archaeon
TATTCATCTATTCTGATATGCAAGCGGGGCATGGTGGATTATATGGAATTAATCCAGATGAATATGAAGCATATCTGTGGAGAGGTACTGTAAAAAATATTCATGTTCCAAAATTAATCAATGCATACAGAAATAAAGTGAATTCAAAAGTAAATGTGTTCTTATGTCAGATTGCTGGATATAAAGATACAATAATGCCAGAGAATTATGAAAGGACATATATTCTTGGTGGATGGAGTGATCAAATTATACGTTATGCTTCAAAAGTGAATAGCCTTTACGAACAAACTAAAAATAAAAAGAATATTAAAGTAAAATTTGTAGAATCAGAATATGAAGAGGAATGTGGTAATAATAATTAAGTAAATTGCTGGGAGAATCCAGATGTTCTGGAATTCGGGCTAGTCACCCGAATGGTACACGCCAACCATGGGTTTAAATCCCACTCCCAGCATCTCAAGTAACTCACTCCGCGTAGTTCAGTTGATAGAATGCTGGTTTTGGGAACCAGTGGTCGCAAGTTTGAGTCTTGCCGCGGAGATGCATATAAATGAAAGTCACAGTGGTGAAAAGAGATACATCAATTTGGTAAATTGTAAAACTCCTCTTTTCAATAATTCTTGACTTTCTTTTAAATATTAAAATAGGAAACCGAAGTGGCTGAAAGGGATTCATCAAATTGGTTTTGAAAAAACTCTCTTTCTATTTTTCTCGGTTTCCTATTTTTCTACTTTCTAAAAAAATGAGGTGATGAATGATTTTCGAAAACATGAAAAATGATATTATCAAATATCGGAGAGAAAAAAATACATCTGCTATTTCCTTTCTTTCAACTTTAATTTCGGATATAGAACTAATCGGTATAAATTCAAAAAAAGAAATTACCGATAGAGATTCCATCGATGTTATCAAAAAATATATCAAAAATATTAATGAATGTTTATACTATTCCCAAACTGATGAACTAAAAAATCAATTAAAAATTCTTGAAAATTATCTTCCAAAACAATTGACGGAAACGGAATTAGAAACAATTATTACGACTATAATTGTGGAAAATAAAAATCCAAATATTGGGATGATAATGAAAACATTATCAAGTAAATACACTGGATTATTTGATGGAAAGATTGCTTCTGGTATTGCGAGCTATCATTTAAAAAAATTAAGTTTTTCTGGTGAGAAAAATACTGAGGAATGTAAGTGATGCCAAATAAAATTGGAAAAAAATTATATGTTTTATATGATAGTTACAATGATTCTCCATATGCATGTTTCAATACAATAAAAGATGCAGAATTTGCTAAAAAATTTATGGATGGTGAGTATATAGATATTGTTTTGAAAAATACAGATGGTATGATAGATCACCATATCTGGGATATAAGAATTACTTCGCTTTATAATGATACTGAAGAATTCATAAATGATATTAAATCCGATTGGAAGAAATAGGGAATAAATTCAACTATTAAACCTGAGTTTTAACATGGCGTTTGTAGCTCAATCGGTTAGAGCATCTGGTTGTGGCCCAGAAGGTAGTGAGTTCGAACCTCATCAATCGCCCCAATTCGTTTGATGTGTGTTTGATGTGTAGTGGTTAGCACACCAGTGGACATCGCCGGAGACATGGGCTCGAATCCCATCACACATCATTTTTCAAAGGTGGATAATGAATAAAAAAGAAGAATGTCTGAAATTAATTGATGAAGTTCAAAATGAATCAACAAATATTATTCAAAAAAGTAAAGAAAATTTGATCGAATATGCAAATGGAAATCCAGATATATTAGAATTCACTAGATTAATATTGTTGGAAAACAACTACAACCATACTGAAGATGAAAAGATATCCGAACAACTACAGTCTTTATGCTATGATCTCGGATATAATCTGCAAAGAAATTCATATCATAATTGTTCAATTCTGAAAGATCTAAAAAGTTTTATTGGAAATTATTTTTTGGATGATTCAGCATTCAGAGTAGAAAAAAATGAATTTGACGGAAATGTTGCAATAGATGATGATATAGATGGAAAACAAAATCCAAAAATACTAATAGATGCTGCAATAGAAAATGTAAAAATCAATGAAGATTTTGAAAAAAAATTAATAGCAAGACGTGTAGATTTTAAACAATTGCTTGACGAAAAGAATTGAGAATAGGTATTTGAGGATGTCAAATGATTGTTCAAGTTTCAAAAAAAGTATAGAAAATTTAGAATGATTCTCTGTAAATCTGAGGAAAAAATGAAAGGTGTTTTTTTATTCTTGATGATCGTTGTTTTCTTAATTATGATTCAAGCCAATGAAAATTTTCATGGTGTTGCGGTTGATGATGATACTATGAAATTAAGAAAACAAATGGCAGTTGAAATGATAAGTTCTGATGAAGGATTTTTATCAGAATACATGGATACTTTATCTAGACAGGCAACATTATATTTTTATGTCTTAGCATATGATTTAGCTGAAGATACTGCAAAAAATACTCTATTGATGTTTGATAATGATGAGGCATATGTTTATATGGTAGCTAAAATTGAAGGAAAAAATGGTGTCAAAGATCAGGTCGAAGATAGAGTTAAGAGATATATTCTCGGGGCATATATTCCTGATGAAATAGATATCAACAAATATTACGAGACTCATTGATTTTTGATTTATTTGAAAAGAAGTGGATGGAAGAGATTCATCATCTATATTATATTATGGATACTGAGGAGTTTTTGCTAGATTTCTCCTTTCAAAAAAAATAAGCAGTCCTCTTTCATAATTTCTCTTTTCAAACTTAATTTCATAAAGGCTGGATTTGACTTTAGTGTTAATCCAGCCTTTTTCGTGTTTTTAGATTTTAATTTTTTTATATTTAATTTCAATTTGATTAGAAAATAATCTGTTTTAAAAATAGAAAGGAAATCAATCATATGGAAATGATTGAAATTGATGTTAAGGATTTTAAATGGGGAAATAAACATGGTTTTGGCATTCTTTGTTATCTACTAAAAAAAGTATTAGAAGAAATTGAATATAGATTTGAAATGGAAAATATTCCAATAAATTATAAAAAATTTATAAAAAAGAATAGAATAAAAAAAATTGATATGTTGAATTTTGTAAATAAAGATAGACCCTATGATAGTTTATATTCTGAAGGTGATTTTGATAGTCTAATGTATGATTTATCGGAACATTTTGAAGTCGATGATGTACATAGAGAAATAATTGATAATTCAACTTTAACAAGATTAGATAAAATTATTTATTATTTTTATAAATATGGTGAGAATTTTGATTGTTTATTTGATGATTGGATGGATGAGGATTTAATATGATAGTGAAAATTAGAGTTGAAGATTTTGCGGCATATTATCTCTCGTATGAAGGAATAATGAAAAAAATTGGATATTGTTTTAAAGTAAAAAATAGTAGATTCTGGTTAGATGTAATAGAAAAATCAAAAATCAAAGATGAATTGCCAGAAAGATACAAAGAAGATATATTAACTATGGTTGATAAATTATTTGGAATATCGGAAAACTTTATTCGAGAATTTCCAATGGGGAGATTTAGAACATGGGAAGATGTTTGTTATTATGTAAGGGAGTGGCTCACCTCTGAAATGATTAAGTGAAGTAAATTTTTTTAACTTATTGAAATACATATATGTTTATATGAGAAGGTGTTTTTTCTTTTTTATTTCCAAAAATGGGGGTGCACCGGTTTCGACAGTCAAAGGAGTATAAATGTTTTCCCAGCCGTGGTTAGATTATCCACGTAAAAATAATCTAAGTAAAGTTAAAAGCAACAACTGAATACAAACTGGCTGCTTGATTGCAGCCGCTCTATA
>JALOBX010000007.1 GCA_023228065.1 Candidatus Pacearchaeota archaeon
AAACCATCAAACAAGCCATGGTTAGGGAAGTAAGAGAAGAAACAGGAATTATTTTAGACCCATCTGATTTAGAGTTAATTCATGTTATGAATAGAAAAATACCGAATAATGAAAGGGCTGATTTCTTTTTTACAACTAAAAAATGGCAAGGCGAACCAAATATCATGGAACCAGAAAAATGCGATGATTTAAGTTGGTTTGAATTAAATAATTTGCCTGAAAATATAATTCCGTACATAAAACAAGCGATTGAATCTATCCGTAATGGCATAAATTACAGCGAACGAGAAGGAGAGGAAATACTATAAAAATATGAATTGGCAGCCACTACTTAAAATAGCATACGAAAAAGCTCAAAAAAGCACCAACATATCTACACAAAATGCAGCTATTTTAATTGACGACGATCAAAACATTATCCTCTCAGAAATAAATAGTTTCCCCAGAGGAGTAAATGAAACAAAAGAAAGACAAGACAATAAAACAATAAGATATAAATACAGCGTTCACGCTGAAAGAAATGCCATTTATTCTGCCGCAAGGCTAGGAATAAAAACAGAAGGCCTCACTATGGTTTGCCCTTGGGCAACATGCGGTGATTGTGCTCAAGCTATAATTCAAGCAGGAATTAAAAAACTAATAACTCATAAACAAGCTTTAGATAGGAACGGACACTGGCAGGAAGATGTAGATTTTGCTTTTGCAATGCTTCGAGAAGCAGGAGTTGAAATAGTAATTTATGATGGAAAGATAGGAGTAGGAAAAATATTAAGAAGTGGAGAATATTGGGAGCCATAATATTAAAATCGCTATTCCAGCGATTTTTTGATACAATAAAAGCATGGATATAGAAAAGTTTGAACAATTAGTGAATGAAGGAATTAAAGATATTCCTCAAAAATTCTTAGACAAATTAAATAATGTTGGAATTGTGATTGAAAACAATCCTACTTCTGAACAATTAAAAAAATTAAAAGTCAGAAAGAACTATTTTCTTTTTGGCTTGTATGAAGGAATACCTAAGACAAAAAGATGGGGATATGCCGATGTCTTGCCCGATAAGATAACAATATTTAAAAATCCGATTGAGCAATCAGCTCAAACCGAAGAAGAAATTAAGAAACTAATAAAGGAAACTGTCTGGCATGAAATTGCTCATCACTTTGGAATGGACGAAGAAGAAGTAAAGGAAGCAGAATTAAGAAAAAAGAAGATTTGACAACTATATCCTGTTTAAATACAATAACAATTGTATGATTTATTACTTATTAATTATTATTGGTTTTCTAACTAGATTCATGCCTCACCCCATGAATTTTACTGCTATCGGGGCAATAGCTCTTTTTAGTGGCTATTACTTTAAAGACAAAAGGATTGCTTTTGTCGTTCCAATAATAATTATGCTTTTAAGCGATTGGAAATTGGGGTTCTATCAATGGCAATTACTTCTAAGCGTTTATGCTGCTTTTGCTCTAATTGTATTATTAGGAATAATTATTAAAAACAAAAAATGGTTTTGGTCGTTGCCGATGAGCTTGGCGGGAACTATTTCTTTCTTTTTAATAACTAACGGAGCAGTATGGTTATTTGCTGAATGGTATCCGCATACTTTTGTGGGACTAATGCTTTGCTATGCCGAAGGAATTCCATTTTTAAAGAACGCCTTCTTAGGTGATTTAACTTATACCTTCATATTTTTCTCTATTGCTCAACTAGCAATATTCTTTGCGAACAAATTTGAAATCAAAAACAAACAAAAGATATTTGCAGATGGAAAGATCTAAGCTTCGGAGTCTTGAACAAATTCAGTTTTGTTTTTTAGGGCCTGTTCGGCACGATATAGTTCTGAGCCTAAATATATTCCATGAGTTTGGTCTGAAACAAATCGACTAATCTGGTCTCTTAATTCTCTAGCCGTTTTACCCCTAAATTCCTGAAGGAATAATCCATCTGGGTCAATATGCTTAACTAAAATTTCTTCATTCAATACCTCTATCACAAAACTTCCCCTCGGATCCATCTCGCATTCAAGTTTCGGCTTGTTTTTTTCTATCATTTTCTGTGCTTCTAAAAAGTCTCTTTCATAAATATGGGCTGAACAGGAGATAATAACCATTTTTCCAATTCTTAATCCTAGCTCTTCCGCTATTTCTTTTTGAATTTTTAATAATCCAAAAGCATTTTGTGGCCAAGCACGATACATATCATTACTGCGGAGGTAGGCGGTAAAATAAAGAATGTCATCTTGAACAAGGGCTTGAACTAAATCAAGACAAGGAGATTTAACATTGCCACAGTCTTTGGAAACATTCCAAGTAAAAGCAATGGCTTTTCGAGAATAATTTTCTTTTCTTAATTCTTCTATTATATACTTTATTTGATTTACTCCATCATGATTTCGTAATCTATTTCCATAAGTATATTCAACTCCCTCAAAAATCTTATCAGTTGTCATTTGTGGATAATAATTTATCAAATCCTCCTCGTTAAAACATAAAAAGGGGGGAAGGTAGGGATTATTAGAATCTTCTCCATTAATAACCGTTACGATATCTATTAATTCTCTTTGCTTTTCTCCATACTGACTCATCTTTTCGTATCCAAATTTCATAATTCTATCTAATACTTTGAGCCATACTTCTGAGACATATTTTCCTTCAACCCTAAAGCCAACTTTTTCTGAGGGAAAGGTGACTGCCTCTCTTCCAACGTGATCGGGAAATTCAACTGTTCCTTTTGTCCATTTTTCTGGTAACTTCAAAATATCTAAATTTTGTAAAGTCGATTCTACTTCAGAGGCTTCAATGAATAAGCAATGTTTGGAAAAATACTCTCTAAATTCATTAATTTTTTCTTCGGGTATTTCTTCGTGGATGAAAGATTTATTTTCTCCTGAAAGGAAACTCTTAAACTCCTTGATGCTTCCCGATAAATCTCTTCCGCAAACAATCAAAAATCCAATATGCGGGTTAAGGAAAGAATTGCGGATTATAAAATTAATTCCTTCTTTAGAATATAATTGTCCTGCGATTAAAACCTTTTCTTTCGAGTCAGCGGAAAGGCTATTCCAAACAGCTTCCTTCTTCGTCCAGCCCGTAGTTAAAGCAACCCTAGAGTTAGGGTTTTTATTAACAATTAATTGATTGGCGTAATATTTGGGCCAAATGTCTAAATTTGGGAGATTGAGCTGATTCATACTATATAATATTACTTCAAAGTTCTGTCTTTGTAAAATGCTTGTTTAAAAGATATGAGAGTGGTAAAATACAAAGCATAATTAATAAATTTACCGCTTAATGAACATAATTGAAGTTAAAAATTTAACAAAAAATTTCAAAGAGTTTGTCGCCGTTAATAATATTTCTTTTAATGTCAAGGAGGGAGAAATTTTTGCCTTTCTAGGGCCCAATGGAGCAGGGAAGACTACCACTATTAAAATGCTTACCACTCTTTTAAGTCCAACTAGTGGAGAAATTAAAATAAATGGATTTGATCCAGTTAAACAACAAGATCAAACTAGGCATTCTTTTGGTATCGTCTTTCAGGACCCTAGCTTAGATGAAGATTTGACCGCTAAGGAAAACATGGAAATCCACGGTATGCTTTATGATGTCTCTAATAAATTAATCAAAGAAAGAACTGAAGAATTATTAAAAATGGTGGAATTGTGGGATAAAAAAGATGAACAGGTAAAACACTATTCTGGTGGGATGAAAAGAAGGCTGGAAATTGCCAGAGGACTTCTCCATCATCCTAAAGTTTTGTTCCTTGATGAGCCAACCTTAGGACTAGACCCTCAGACTAGAAACTTAATGTGGAACTACATTAAAGATTTAAATAAAAAAGAAGGAATTACTGTTTTCTTTTCAACCCACTACATGCAGGAAGCTGAAAGAGTTGCTGATAAGATAGCTATTATTGATCACGGAGAGATTATTATTCAAGGAACAGCCAAAGAACTGGAAGAGAAAACAAATACAAACTCATTAGAAGATGCCTTCCTTGCTTTGACTGGAAAAAATATTAGAGAAGAAAGTCCAGAAAAAAGATTTGGAAAAATGCGTCACTAAAAAATATGAAAACAATATACATACTTTGGCTAAGACAGCTTAAAAAATACTTTCGTTCAAAATCAAGAATTATCGGTTCCTTAGGTCAACCCTTACTTTTCATGGTTGCTTTAGGATTCGGCTTCGGGCCGATATATGAAAAAGCTGGCGGAGGTAATTACCTAGAATTTCTTGTTCCAGGAATAGTGGCAATGAGCATTCTTTTTACCGCCATCTTCTCAGGGATAGAAATTATTTGGGACAGACAATTCGGATTTCTAAAAGAAACTTTGGTAGCCCCCGTTTCAAGATTTAAAATAATGATTGGCCGATCTTTAGGAGGAGCAACGGTAGCCACTTTCCAAGGAATAATTGTTTTTATTATTTCTTTCTTCTTAGGATTTAGGATGGATAATTATTCAATGCTCTTAGCCGCCCTTCTTTTTATGTTTATAATTGCCTTCTTATTCACTGCCCTTGGAACTGCCATTGCTTCATTACTAGAAGATATGCAAGGATTCCAGTTAATTATGAACTTCCTAATTATGCCAATCTTCTTCTTATCAGGAGCATTATTTCCAGTTAAAGATCTCCCGCCAGCCCTAAACTCAGTCATTTCTCTTAATCCATTATCTTATGGAGTAGACGGACTAAGAGGTGCCTTAGTTGGAGGCTCTCAATTTGGCATAATGACTGATTTTATGGTTTTAGGCATTGTTATTGTTTTACTAACTTCTCTTGGAGGATATCTATTCTCTAAAATTCAAATCTAATGAAGCAAGAAAAAGAGAAAAAACTAAATCTGTTTATTAACCTGGATGCATTTATTCTTGTTCTTATTTTATTATCTTTAGCATTGATAAGATACGAAATAGTCATAAAAATTGTAGGAATAATTGCCACTATCCCTGTGGTTATCAGTGCTTTAATATCAATTAAAAATAGAAAAGTTTCTATTGACCTATTGGCTAGTATTGCCCTTATTGTTTCTTTAATTGAGCAAGAATGGATTTCTGTTGCCTTCATAAACCTAATGATTACTTCGGCTAGAATGTTTGCTCGATACGTGGAAATTAAATCACACTCAGCTCTACAAACTTTACTTAAAGCAAAACCAACTATTGCCACAATAGAAGTAAATGGAAACGTTTTTGATGTCCCCGTAGAAGATGTAAAGGTGGGTGACTTAGTCATAGTTGAATTAGGAGAAAAAATTCCTGTTGACGGAATTATTGAAAAAGGAGAAGCAATGATTGATCAATCATCTCTAACTGGCGAATCAATTCCTGTTTTTAAAAAACAAGGAGATAAAGCATTGAGTTTTACAACTGTTGTTTCTGGAAATATAACCATTAGGGTTGAAAAAATAGGACAGGAAACTACTTTCGAAAAAATTGTAAAATTAATTGAAAAATCACAAAACAACAAAGCAAAGATTCAAACCTTAGGAGACTTTTTTTCTAAATGGTACATTATAATCACTTTATTGGTTGCAATAGCGGTGTATTTTTATACCAGCAATATGTCTCTAGTTTTATCTCTGCTCTTAGTAAGCTGTGCTGACGATATCGCAGTTGCTATTCCACTAGCTCTAGCCACAGCCATTACTCATGGAGCTAAACACGGAGTAATTGTCAAAGGAGGCAATTTCATTGAAGGATTTTCAAAAATAAAGGTAATGATATTTGATAAAACAGGGACTCTAACGATGGGTAAGCTTAAAGTGGAAAAAGTATTTGCTTTCGACAAAAGCACCGAAGAAGAAGTAATTAGCTTGGCAGGAACAGCTTCATTATTATCACATCATCCTGTTTCTCATGCGATAGCTGAGTTTGCTAAAAGTAAAAATGCTTATACCCCTGAGCCAGAAAGTTCCGAAGAATTAATGGGCAAAGGAATTATTGCTGTAAAAAATAATGAAAAAATAATATCAGGGAAAATAGACTTCTTCAAAGAATTAGGGATAGAAATAAATAAAGAGGAAATGTACATCATCAATCAAGAGATGGAAAAAGGCCTCAATATTACCCTTATTGGAAAAAACAATAAAGCAATTGGATTCCTGGCCTTAGGAGATACGATTAGGCCGAACTTAAAAAATATCATTGCTGATATTAAAAAAATGGGAGTTGAAAAAACAGTTATGCTAACTGGAGATAATGAAAAAATTGCTGAAAAGATTGCAAAAGAAATTGGCATTGATGAATACTATGCCAACCTATTGCCCGAACAAAAAACTGAACATTTGAAAAAATACTTAAACAAAGATTACAAGGTGGCAATGATAGGAGATGGAGTTAATGATGCTCCCTGTATAGCCATGGCTGATATCGGAATCGCTATGGGAGTTATTGGTTCTGATTCCGCTATAGAATCAGCTGATATCGCTATAATGAAAGATGATCTTTCCCAAATACCAGAATTAATGAAAATCAGCAAAAGAACATTATCTGTTATTAGGCAAGATTTAGTTCTTTGGGTTGTTATAAATATCATAGGATTTTATTTAGTTGTTAATGGGTTCCTTGATCCAGCTGGAGCGGCAGCATACAATTTCACAACTGACTTCATACCAATAATGAATTCTTTAAAACTTTTCAGATGACCAGCAATATTACAAAAGAAATAGGGGAAGATATTAAAAAAGGGCTAATTGGAGTAATTCCTACCGATACTATTTATGGAATAGTTTGTTCAGCGATGAATAAGAAGAGTGTTGAAAAACTATATAAAATTAGAAAAAGGGACTCCAATAAACCGATGATTATTTTAATTTCTTCAATTAAAGATTTAAATTTATTCAATATTAAAATAGACAAAAAAATTATTAATAAATACTGGCCAGGAAAAGTTAGTATTATCTTGCCTGTTGAAAATTTTGAATATCTGCACCGAGGAAAGAATAGCCTAGCCTTTAGATTGCCAGATAATAAAAATTTAATTAAAGTGCTTAAAATATCCGGTCCGATAGTCGCCCCTAGTGCGAACACAGAGGGGAACGAACCAGCCCAGACAATTGAAAAAGCTTATAACTATTTTCAAGATAAAATTGACTTCTATGTCGATTGTGGAAAATTAAAATCAAGGCCATCGAAGATAATTTCTTTAATTAATAATAAGGTTGAGATTGTCAGAAGATAATGATAATATACAGTCATGAATAAATTAGTAATTATAAGGCACGGAGAAAGCGTCTGGAATAAAGAAAACATTTTTACTGGATGGCTTGATGCTCCCTTATCAGAAGAAGGAATCAAGCAGGCTAAAAAGGCTGGACAGCTCCTTCGAGAAAAAGGATTTACTTTTGATCTAGGTTTCACTTCGGTGTTACAAAGAGCCTACAATACTCTCGATTTAGTTTTAAAAGAAATGGAGCTTATAATCCCCGTAGAAAAATCTTGGAGACTTAATGAAAGGCATTATGGAGAGCTACAAGGAAAAAACAAAGATGAAATGAGAGAAAAATACGGGGAAGAGCAAGTCGCAATCTGGAGAAGAAGCTATGACGTTAGGCCTCCTGTCAAGGAAAATGGAAAATACGGATATGAAGAAATCGGAGAAGGAGAAGTTCCATTAACTGAAAGCTTAAAAGATACCGAAGAAAGGCTTATTCCTTATTGGAAAGAAACAATCGTTCCGCAAATACTCTCTGGCAAGAAAATAATCATCGCCGCTCACGGAAATAGCATTAGAGCTTTAATTAAAAACATTGAAGGGCTGTCGGAAGAAGAAATAACTAAAATAGAAGTACCCGTGGGAATCCCGTTAGTTTACGAATTGGACGACAATTTAAAAACTATCAATAAATACTATTTGTCAGTCCCTATTCTTGACTGATAAAATACATGTGGTATATTAAATCCATATGTTAAGCGAGAGACAAGAACAGATAATAAAGAGCTTGGTTAGGGAATATATTAAGACCGCCGAGCCAGTAAGCTCCAAGTTTTTAGCCGAAAAACACGATTTCGGCATTTGTCCTTCAGCCATAAGAATTGAATTTCAATCATTGATCAGAGAAGGATACTTAGAACAGCCTCATACTTCAGCGGGAAGAATACCGACTGATAAAGCTTACCGTTTCTTTGTTGATAGCTTAAAAGAAAAAAGAGAAGAAAGAATTGAGGAGGAATTGGAGTATATAATTAAGGGGGTAGAAGATAAGTTTAGAATGGCTTCGGAAATCGCCAAATTCATCGCCGACAATTCATCGAGTTTCGTCAATTTGTACTTTGCTAAAGAAGGATTGAACTTAAAAGAAGGGCTAAATGAAATATTTAAAGGACCCGAATCAAGAGATGAAGATTTTGTTAATAGCTTTGTTAATTTTTTAACAAACTTTGAAAAAAATATTGATAAATTTCAGGCTAACCCAGAAACAAGAGTCTTTATTGGAAAAGAAAATCCAATTTCAAAATCTAAAGACATGACTATGATTTGTTCCGAATGCAATCTTCCTTCCCAAAAAGTATTCATTACTATCATGGGACCCAAGAGAATGGATTATGAAAAAAATATAAAATTAATTAATTCGTTAAATAAAGTATTAGAAGAACTAATATGAAAGAAGAAAAAACAATAGAAGAAATAGAAAAAATGCTTGAAGAGTCAGAGCAAAAAAAGGAAGAATACTTCTCTGGATGGCAAAGAGAGAAGGCTGACTTTATCAATTACAAAAAACAAGAGTTTGAAAGGTTAAAAGGGACTCTTTGTATTGCTAAAGAAAGCTTATTCGAAGAAATTATTCCTGTTTTGGATAATTTTCGATTAGCTGAAAAAGCCATCTCTGAAGAAGATAAAAACAATAAAAGCGTTGTTGGGCTATTAATGATTAAAAAACAGCTAGAAGATGTTGTGAAGGCTTTGGGATTAGAAGAAATAGAAAGTATTGGAAAGGCATTTGATCCAGCTCTCCATGAGGCGATAGAAGAAGTCGAAGGAGGGGAAGTAGGGATAATCGCTGAAGAAGTAGAGAAAGGATATTCATATAATGGAAAGATTTTAAGACCTTCTAAGGTAAAAGTAGGGAAATAGCATTATCACTCTTGACAGTAGAGTGATAATCTAATAATATTAAAATATAAGAATAAAAAATATAAGAACTATGTCAAAAATATTAGGAATAGACTTAGGAACAGCCATAACCAAATCGGCTTCAATAGTTAATGGAGAGCCAAAAGCCTTAGAAAACAGAGAAGGCTCGATTTTAACACCTTCTATTGTTGCTCAAACTAAAGGAGGAGAAAGAGTAGTTGGAATCCTTGCTCAAAGGCAAGCCATCACTAACCCAAAAAATACAGTTTCCGCAGTAAAAAGATTTATCGGCAGGAGATTTTCTGATGCCGAAGTGCAGAAAGAATTAAAACTTCTTCCTTATGAAACAAGAGAAAAATCAGACGGAGGAGTCGAGGTTAAAATGGGAGACAAATGGTACAACCCGATTGAAATATCTTCAATGATATTACAAAAGGTTAAAGCTGATGCTAAGGATAAATTAGGAGAAGACGTTAAAAATGTTGTTATCACTTGTCCCGCTAACTTTGACGACTCTCAAAGAAAGGCAACTATTGCGGCTGGAGAAATTGCTGGATTTAATGTTTTAAGAGTAATTAATGAACCAACCGCTGCCGCCTTAGCTTACGGCTTCGGCAAAAAAGATGCACAGAAAATATTAGTTTATGATTTTGGAGGAGGTACGTTTGACGTAACTATTCTTGATGTTTCTCCAGAAGTAGTTGAAGTATTGGCTACGGGAGGAGAGACTCACTTGGGAGGAAATGATTTCGATCAAAGAATTATTGATTGGATTCTAACCGAATTCAAAAAAGAACAGGGAATTGATTTAGCTAAAGATCCTTTGGCATTACAAAGATTAAAAGAAGCAGCTGAAAAAGCTAAGACTGAATTATCCAGTGCAATGGAGACCAATATTAACCTTCCTTTTATTACTTCTGATGCTGACGGTCCAAAACATTTGGAATACAAAATATCGAGATCTCAATTTGATTCAATGACTAATGACTTAATTACTAGGTCAATTGATAGAGTCAAGCAAACATTAGAAGAAATTAAAATGGATAGAGGAGAAATCAATGAAGTTATCCTTGTCGGCGGAACAACATTAATTCCAGCTGCCAGAGACGCAGTTAAAAATTTCTTCGGTAAAGAACCAAATAAATCAATCAATCCTGAAGAAGTAGTTGCTATCGGTGCAGCCATCGAAGCAGAGATACTAACCGCTAAAGAAGAAGGCCGAACACCTGAAGGAGATATTAAAAGCGTTCTATTGCTTGATGTCTTGCCCTTGTCGCTAGGAATTGAAACATTGGGCGGAGTTTCAACCCCGATGATTATGAAAAATACAACCATTCCTACTTCTGGATCACAGGTTTTCTCAACTGCCGTTGATAACCAAAGCTCAGTTGAAATTAATGTTTTACAGGGAGAAAGATCGATGGCTAGCGATAACCGATCTCTCGGCAAGTTTGTCTTAGATGGTATTCCTCCGTCACCAAGAGGCATCCCTCAAGTTGAGGTTAAATTTGATATTGATGCCAATGGAATTTTAACCGTAACTGCGATTGATAAAGCTTCGAATAAATCCCAATCAATTAAAGTTGAGGGTTCTATTGGATTATCTAAAGAAGATATCGAAAAAATGAAAAAGGATGCTGAGATTAATGCTGCCGACGACCAAAAGAAAAAAGAAATGATTGAAGCAAAAAACATTGCTGACAATCTAATCTACCAATCAGAAAAAACAATCAAAGAGGGAGGAGAAAAAGTTTCAGCTGAATTGAAAAAAGAAGCTGAGGACAAGATTTCTGAATTGAAAAAAGTAAAGGATGGTGATAATATAGAAGACATAAAGAAGAGGACCGAAGAACTTTCTCAAGCCATTCAGAAAGTCGGGGCGGCTATGTATCAAGCAACTCAACAGCAACCTCAGGAACCGAAAAAAGAAGAAGGGCCTGAAAACGCACCCGAAGCTGAAACTGAAAAAGAATAATTTAAAGAATTATCAAGAATGGCAAAATGAAAATTTTGCCTTTCTTATTTATTGCCATGCAAAAAGATTATTACAAGATATTGGGAGTGGAAAAAAGTGCTTCTCCTGAAGATATAAAGAAAGCCTACTATAAAATGGCTCACCAGCATCATCCTGATAAAAAGGGAGGTGATGAAGCTAAATTTAAGGAGGTTAACGAGGCTTATCAAACCCTATCGGATAAAGACAAGCGAGCCCAATATGACCGCTTCGGAACGACGTTTAACGGTGCTCAGGGAGGTTTTAATCAGAACGTCAACTGGGAAGATATTATGGGAGATATGAATGGTTTTGGCAATATTGAAGATATTTTTGACATGTTCGGTGGAGGCTTTGGAATGGGAAGCAGAAAAAAACAGAAAGACGTTAGGAAAGGAAAAAATTTAGAAGTTATCCTTGAGCTTGATTTAGAATCAATTCTTTCCCCTCAAGACAGAGAAATAATAATTACTAAACAATCTACCTGCTCAAGATGCGGAGGCAACGGAGCTGAACCAGGAACATCAGTTAAAGAATGCTTTACTTGTCGAGGGACAGGAAGGGTTCAACAAATCAGAAAAACATTCTTAGGAACTATTAGCCAATATATTGTTTGCCCCGATTGTCATGGAGAAGGAGTAAAACCAGAAAATCCCTGCAATGTCTGCCATGGAGAAGGAAGGATAAGAAAAGAAGAAAAGATAAGGATAAATATCCCGGCTGGTGTTGACAATAACCAGATAATTAAGGTAAAAGGAAAAGGTGAAGCAGGAAAGAGAGGTGGCGAAGCTGGAGACTTATATATTAGGATATCCATCAAGCCTCATAGTATTTTCCAAAGAAGCGGAGATGATATTTATCTAAAACAAGATATTGCTTTCTCTGAAGCGACCTTGGGAGGAAAGATAAAAATACCAACCTTGGAAGGGGAAAAAATAATCGTTAAAGTTCCTAGCGGAACTGAGTCGGGAAAAATACTCAAAGTTTCTAAAAGGGGTATTCCTCATTTTTCAGGCATTGGCAGAGGCAACCTATATTTGCAACTAAATATTAATACTCCAGAGAAGCTAACTAGAAGACAAAAAGAATTATTAGAAGAATTGAAAAAAGAGGGACTTTAATCCCTCGTTACGCCCCAATAGCTCAGTTGGTAGAGCAACAACCTTTTAAGTTGAAGGTCACAGGTTCGAGTCCTGTTTGGGGCACAAAATAAATTAAAATTCGAATCCTATCACCCGAGCAAAGTGGGATTAGAAGGCGTCAAAACGCTTTCTTTTGTTTTAGTAGAGCCAAAAACTACTGGTTCGAAACTCTTATTTAACATAGGTATCCATTTTGTAAGGAATTGGAAAGCCGAAGTGTAATTTGGCGTTATGTTATCATTGTTTAAGTAAAGGTTCGAAAATATTTTACTCAAAAGAAGTCTTTTGTCTTCAGTAGTTGCTCTGGGACTTCTGTAAATTTCTCCAGCCTTTAAAGCTAGTTCGTGTAAAGCGAATCCGGCTTGATAGTATTTCGTATTTCCTTCATTTAATTTCTTAAGTTTATAAGTGGCTTCTTCTTTTTGCTTGCTGTATTCTTCTAATTTCTTTAAATAAAATTCAGGGGTTATTTTCCCGTCAATTTTATCTTCGTAAATAGCTTCTATGCGATATTGTGCAATAGCTATAATATTATTTATTTCGTTCGTTGATTTTGTGTAATAATTAATTTCATCATTGTGAGTTTCCTTTAGAGCTTTTTCTATTACCTCTAAAATTCTTTTTCCTTTAGGAGCCATCTTCTCAAACATTGGTATTAAAATATCTTCAACTTTTTCTTGTCTCATCCATACTTTTTGAGAGCAATCTTTATAATGATTGCAGTGGCCATACCAATGTCCTTTTTGAATCTCCCAAGTAATCATTCCTTCGCATTCAGCACATTCCATTTTAGCTTTAAAAACAGGGGAGTGTTTCGTGTATAAGGGAGATTTGAATTTTCTATTTAGTTTAGATTGAACTGCATCAAACAAATCTTTTGTAATAATTGGTTCCTGATTGCCTTTTAAGATTTCTCCTTTCCATTTTATTTTTCCATAGTAAAAGGGATCTGTGAGTAAATCATATAATCTGGATTTTCCAAGTTTTTTATTGCCCCTAGTTCTTAAGCCTTCTTTATACATAACATCAACAAGGGCAGTTATTGAGTAGTTGCCGGTAGAATAAAGTTCAAACATCTTTCTAACGAAGGGAGCTTTTTCTTCATCAATTATATGTGTTTTATGTCCTTTTTCTCCAATGGTTTTATATCCAAGAGGCGGCTTAAGGGGTAGCCATCCCTGTGATAGCTTCTCTTTTTGGCCCTTTTTTACCTCTTCAGAGAGGTTATTTGCATAGAAGCGAGCAATAGCTACTTTCATATCCCAAACGAGGTTTTCGTGGGCTCTAGTGTTTGCACTTAAAATAAAAGATTCTTTTACGAAATGAATTTGGCGATCTTTATTTTCGTCAATCCAGTCTTGTGCTAGGGAAGCATCTTTTAGGTTTCTAGTTAGACGGTCTATCTTTTCGCAGCAGATAATGTTTATTTTATTCTTTGTTGCGTATTCAAAAGTTTCATTAAACAATTTACGGACTTGTTTTCCGCTAGCAGATTCAGATATTTTGAATATCTTTGCAGTATTAAATTGTTTTTTGTCGGAATAATCTTTAAGAAGTTCCTCTTGAGCATCAAGAGAGTATCCAGTTTCTTCTTGCTCTTTAGACGATACTCGACAAAATATGATGTTTTTCATTTTATTATTGCTTTAATTCTATTGCAACATCTTTATTTATTAAGTCATTATAATGTATTTCTGCAAGTTTATCAAAATAACCAACAAGATCTGTTAGTATTTTGCCAGCTTCAACGAGGCCCACATCTTCACCGTAGTCCTCTAAAACAGCTTGCTGAAATTCTTTTATAATATCTTGACTTAACATTTATTCTATCGAAAATTAATTTTTATTTACTAATATCTTCCTCCCTGACATCCGCACTCTTCAAATTTTGGATGCCATCTTTTGCAATGCTCACATTGCCATTGTCCTGTTTTTCTTTTTCTTTGTTCGTATATTTTATCTGCGTTAAATATCCCTTCTATACTATAAACTGATATTGTTTCACCTTCTATTTCTATAATTTTAATATCATTCATATTCATAAGTTGTGATAATTTTTCAGCTTGATTGTCGTCTATCCATATTTCGATGCCTTGCTTTGTTAAAAGACACTTTGTTTTGTTGGTTAGTAATTTGTTCATATTTTTGTAATTATTGGTTGTTTATTTTTTTGTTTATTAGAATAATTTATAAGTTGTGCCATTTTGTCTCTTAATTGGGTTGGTGTTGATATGCTAGGGAAGTATTGCTCTCCTTGGTGTTGTTTTATATACATCACCATTGATTCTAGTCTTTCTATTCCGTAATTATCTACGAGCCATCCAGAGTCAGTACGGATAGTTTTGTTATTAAGTCTTATATTAGGATTTATCTCTTTATAGAACAGATTTAGAAGTTCTTGACCGTTATTATGAATTTTTGGTTTATTTTGTATTCTATTAGTATTGTTAATAATATTAGTATTATTATGAGGAACTAGTTTCCTCTGGTTTTCGTCATTATTTTCCTCTGGTAATCCAGAGGAAATTATTTCCTGTGGTTTCTTTTTCCATTGAGATTTATCTAAAAGGGTGTAGCTGTTGTTAAGATTTTTTTGTGTTTTTGGATTCTTTCCTCTTTTAATGAAAATTAATTTCCAATCTTCAAATTTTTTAATATAGCTTCTTACGGTTCTATCCGTAATTCCTAGTTCTTTGGCTATTAGTTCTTGGCTGGGAAAACATTCTTGAGTTTCATTGTTAGCGTGCCTACATAAAGATATATAAATTGCTGTTCCTATTGCTCCAAAAATCTTTGCATATCCATTCAGATAGGCATTATCAATAACAAACCATTCTTTATTTCTTTTATCCCTTATTTTTATTTGTTCGTTTTTCATATCTAGAATGTTATTTATTATATTTTTTCTGAATAAATGCGGTTTTTTAACATCTTTATGTTGTCAAAAAATGATCTTGATTTAACTATTAGATAATCAGACCAATAATTATCAACTGTTTCTTTGATGCCAATCTTTTCTTTGAACATAAAAAGAACTTTTTGTGGGTTACTTTTATCTAAAGAAATAAGCTCAAAGCCGGTACTTATAAGTGCCGCAGAGCAACCTAAATCAAAGGTTGAAAAAGTTTTTTTCGTTATATTTTCCTGCATTTCTTTATTCATATAATTTAATTAGTTAAATAATTGAAATTAAATCAAAAAAATCAAAGCTTATCTTGCTTTGACTTTATCATTCATATTGAAATGTGATGTTGGGACATTTACTTATTATGTCCGAAAATGACACTTTTTTATTTACCTATATAGTGTTTAATTAGAACTTATGTCTGATAAATAGGATATATAATGTCTATATCTTATTTATTGTTAGGCGATACCTCCCGTTCTCGCCCCCTATCTTAATTGCTAATCCTTCTTTTTCGAATCGTTTGTTTAATCTTTGTATTTGCT
Organism: Candidatus Pacearchaeota archaeon; assembly: GCA_023228065.1. Next base: position 15,669 of record JALOBX010000007.1, read on the forward strand.
TATAAACAGCAGTTGAATTTTCGCTAGTGCTTCCTCGCAAGAGGTTGTCAAGCGAGGCAAAATCTCCTTTTTCAATAATTTTACCATTTTTTATTTCCTGTCGAAGATCCCATAATTGAAATAAAATTTTGAATAGTTTTGTTTCTTTTTCTAACCCTTTGCCCTTCCTTTTTGATTTAAAAGATACAATTTTTTCACTCTTATTTATTTCTAAAAGATAACTTTGCTCATCTAATCGTATGTCTTTGATAGGGAATTGAATAATGTTGTCATTCATTGATTTTTTTGCCACATTTTTTATAATTTTTTTGCCTACACTTTCTTTGTATTTATTATAAAGTTGTGAGAAATTTGGCCTTATGTCTAAATAAAACAAAAGGTCCGTACTTACAGGGTATTCCCAAGGATTGACCCTTATTTTTATAGCTTCCCATTCTTCGAGCTTATTCAGGGCCCTCTTATCTATTAATAATGAAGCAACAGGAACGGGATCCCCAATTTTAGTATAAAGTTCACTTTCCTTTATTCTTTCTAGGGTGTTCCAAATATTTTGGTTGAATTTTTCTTCTGGTGTCATATAATTTTAGAGTAATTATCATTTAATATTGCTAGTAATCTATACTTGCGGTATACTCACATTAGACAATAAAAGTCAAAAAATCAACAATACCTAACCCTGTTGGCTTTCCGACAGGTATGGTAAAAATAAATCCTACGCGAATAAAGATGGTCTTCCGACCAGCACTTATTCGCGTAGGTATATGTTCCGAAAGGGCATATGATGAGCTCGAAAGGGTTCACCGCTGTAATCGGAGGACCATTTTTGTTGCTCTAAATAATAATTAAAACCTACGCGAAAATATGATAAATTTTTTACTTTATATATTAGCCTTATTTTTAGCTCCTTTTGTGGCAGGTTTTTTAAACTTTATTTTCCTAATTGTTTTTGCTCGAGTTATCGATTTATTAAAAAGAAAGAATAAGGAAAAAATACTCAATATAGTTTTATCTATTGAGTCTTTTTGTGCCGCATTTTTAACTATTATTTTTTTAGACAGATTATTAAATACATTCAAGCTTAATATTAATTGGTTTTTTGTTATTGCTCTTATTGTATTATTTTTAATAAATGGAATAACAAGAATAAGAAAAACCACTAATCAAGATAGACTTTTTGAAATTTATGAAACAATCGCTGATATTGTAGGTATATTGTTAGGCTTTTTAATCATATTAATTTAATAAATACAATATGAAGATATCTATTAAGAGCAAGCTTCAAGAAAAATTTATGGGAGCTTTAGTGGAGCAAAAGTGTTTGGATGAAAAGTTTCAGAAAAATAAATCTAAAAATACTATGACGAAACAATTCAAGCATATCAACAAGGAAAAATTAGCAAAGCTGTCTACGAAGAAACGACAGGATTACTTGGATCAGCAGAAGAAGCATCTCAAGGAAAACACCGGATTGATTCGTCAAGCATTGGTAAAGGGGCTAAAAGAGGGAGCGAAAACTTTATAAAATACCTTTTTAATTGGTTATATGATGGTTATTTCAAATAAAGACAGTAAAAACGAAACAAACGAAACAAAAGTAGTTTCATTTCGTTAAAATCGAGATTTTAAATTGACGAGACCTAAAATCTAAAAAACAGCGATTTATCATTGATTTATCTCATTTTTAGGTATATATTGGAGGCAATGAAATTAATATTAAAAAATTTAATAGACAATAACGGCACATCTTTTTGATGTGTTTTAATTTATAAAATATAGCAAAATTATGGAAAATTTAGATTCAGGGAGGGGTTATTCATTGCGCGATTTACTTGTGGCTACTCATCTTTATTATGATATTGGAAATAAATCTCTTAGGGCAAGGGCCTTCGGGGAGATTATTACTAAGATTCTATTTTTAAATAAAAATAAAAAAGACAGATTTAATAAAATAGGGGAAAGTGTTTCCAAATTTGTAGGAATAGAGAAGATAACCACAGAAGATATAAGAAGTGGGTTAGATTTTTTACAAGACAAAGGAGTAATAACTAAACAGGGTAAGTTCTGGGTTTTAAAAAATGAAGAAACTGAACAAATTGAAGTAAATTTAGTAAGCGCCCAAAAAAGAATTGATTATATTCTTGATAAACATTTTGGTAAAAAAATTGAAAAAGAAAAAATAAAAGCTTGGTTTAAAGAAACATCAGTTAGGGTATTTAGCCAATTTAGTGAAGTTTGGGCAAAAAGATTAAGACGTGAATTAGTGAAATTACCAGATTCAGAAAAGATAAAAAATATAATAACCCAAACATTAAAAGAATATAAATTAGAGGATAAATCAGCAGAACTTATAACTGGTTTTAATGCTTTTTTACAAGATTATGATGATATAATTGTAGAACAACAAGTTTGGTCATTTGCTCAGGCAATGTTATCAGCAAAATTACTTACAGCGAGCATAGGTCCAGATCCATTATCAATAGGTTTATTCAAAGGTTCAAAACTATTGCTTGATACAAATATACTTTTTGTTGCCGCCCTTGAAAAAGGTAGGCTTGCTAAATCGTTTTTGTCTCTTGCAGCCTCTATTCGAGGAATTGATGCATCTTTTGCGACAACAAAAGGGACGGAAGATGAGTACGAAAAAGTAGTTGCGAGAAAGAGGGAAGAAGCTCTTCGTGTAATCGAAAATTACCCTCTCGATGTTCTTGAGAAGACTCGTGATGCTTTTTTGAACGCTGCTTTTGATAGAGGATGTACAGATAAAGATAGCCTCATTACATTTTTTGATTCAATTAAATGTATTCCTGATAAAATTGGCACAGAAAACATTGAAATGTTGGACGATTTAGAAATAGAGAAAGCGAGACAAAATGGCTACAATGATAAAAGAAAACAAGCTGAGATTAATGCTGAGTGGAAATCTCAGCGACATTTTGATAAATCTAAACATTCGCTAGAGCACGATTCTGCGCTAGATTCAATTAATGAACTACTTAGATTGCGAGGATTAAATTCTTGGATTATAACTGTAGATGGACCAATGCAAGCAACAGCCTTAAAATGGGCAGGGCAAGAACCGCCCACGTGGATTGGAGTAGAAACATTCATTCAGATATTAGCTATTTCTTCTGGGGGGTCATTGCATAATCCAGAAAATTTTGCACCACTTTTTAGTACGATTATTAAGGAAGATGTCCATTTAAATGATTCTATATATACGCTTGAAGATCTTGATGCTCTTTTAGATTTAGAAGAAAGAGTAAAAGAACTTGAAAATGTTGAAATCGAAAAGTTTGCCGCGAAAATGAGAAAATTAAGGATGTCTGGAAAATCTAAAAATGATAGCGAATTACAGCTAGAAATAAGAAGAACCTTTCAACGCAAAAAAATGAGTATTGATGAGAATACTAGAAAATTAGAACGCAGAGTCGAGGAGACAGAAGAGTCTTTAAAAAATAAGGAAAGCTATAGTAGAACAACAGAGGACATTTTGATAGACCAAATTTATGGAATTGAAAAAATTAAGTTTTTCATAAAATGGTCATTAGGAGTAATTTTTATTTTAGCAATAGGTCCAGTGCTTGTATATTTAGGATATAGCTCTTGGAGTGCTAACGAAGGACTCGCTTTGTTTTACTATGGACTTAGCATAACCGAAATTTTAATTCCATTTATTTTTTGGATAAGTCCTAATTATAGAAAGATTTGGACAAAAGCATATGAGTCTGCTAAGCAAAAACAAAAAAAATTAATAAGTAAAAAATACTGTAAATAAGGGGGGGACATCAGCTTATATTAGTCAACAATTTAAAATATGAACAAATTTAGAAGCTTATTGTATTTAGCAATATATATCACAGTATTATTTTTGTTAAAATTTTTTGTTATAGATAAGGTATTTCAGAATATGCCTTACGATGCTAATATATGGTTTTCGAGTGGTCTACTTCTCGCTATTCTCGGAATTTTTATTACAGAGAAAAATTTCACAAGCCCTGTTGACGTTATGGTAAACATAATAACGGCCCTTGTTGTTCTTTATACATTAGACGATAAGGGCGGATTTCGATTATGGGGCTCTTTAATGTTTTATTCAGTAACTGTTGGATTAATTGCAATGATTTCTTTTTTATTTATTGATGATAATAAGGATAGAGGTGACTGGACTCAGCGAGTTGCTAAATCAACTAATGCTATTGCTAGCTTTTTGGGAAGTTCTAAATTTCTTTTTTCAATAATTTTTATTATTTCCATTTTTAATTATTTTGTTTTTTCGATTGAGAAAACTCAAAACATAACACAACAACAATTGGCTATTATATATTTGATTATTTTTTGGGGAGCAATGATTTTTATTGAACCAATTGATAGAAAATTGATTCAGCCGATAGTTAATGCTTTCACAAAGAAAATAAGTAATAGTCTTATTGGGCGTATATCTTCACGCCAAGCACCAAACATTATAATAGCTGAGCAGTTTCCCAATTCTCCAGAGATAAAAATAGGGGATTTAGCTGTAATTAATACTAAAAATACGGTAGTCAGTAGCGTAAGCAAAGGCGATAATTTAGTTTTATTTATTGGTTTTCACGAATCTGATGCCAGTCGTTTTTTAAAATTTTATTCTATTAGTTCCGATATCTCAGATATTAGTAAGCAGATTTTTGTTCATAAGATTAATGATCTAGAGCTACCTGAAGTGCAAAAAATAATTTCTGATAATGATTTTTATAATAAAAGAGAAAGAATGATAGGATTTATACACACTGGTTCTGATATTGATACTATTAAAATAAGAATGATTGATGGAGTTGATGAAGAAAAAGATTTAAAAAATGGCGATCTTGTGTCGGTTTCTTTTCATAAAATGGAAACAAAGTATCAAATAATAAATGTTCAAACAAATATAGAAAGCGTTGATGGGGATAGTAAGGCCGGCTCTAAAATTATAACCGCCCAGCAAATAGGGTCTTGGGATAAAGAAAAACAAAAATTTATTGATAATGGTTGGGTTCCAGCAGTTAATACTCCTGTGCATCTTGAAAACGAAGCTGAAAAAATAGAGGTAATAAAAAAAGAATACTATAAGGTAGGCTATGTTCCAAAATCTGGATATCCGATATCAATTAATCTTGAAGAGGGCGTGAATCATCATATTGCAATGATAGGTAAAACTGGTACAGGTAAATCTTATATGTCTGCTAAAATTATTGAAAAATTAGTAGAAAATGATTACAAAGTGATTGTTCTAGAAATTGATCAAGAAAATAAGCAGTCGTTATCAAAATATATTAATTCAGAAAAAATATCATTAGAAAAAGTAGTTTGGTCTTCAGAAAGTAAAACTAAGATGATTAGCGGTAGATCATCTACATATGATGAGTGGACTGCAAAGATAAATTTTGAATCAGAAGATAGGAAAAATATATTTTTGATAAATTGGGACAATAATAGTAAGACACAAGACGATGGACCATTATCTCAAGCTGATGGAGCGATAGCTGTTATTATGAGTGTTCTTGCATATCAGAGAAAAAATCCAGAAAGTAAGATATGTATTGTTATGGAAGAAGCTTATGATTTTATTCCAGAAAATAATTTTGGACAACAAGATTTTGGACAGCCTGCTGTTAGTAGAATATCACAGTTAGTTCTTAAATGTAGAAAACATAATGTCGGGTTTTTTATAATTACGCAAAGAACCGCACTTGTCTCAAAGACTATTTTACACCAATGTCATACTATAATAGCTTTGCAGTCTTTCGATGAAACATCAAAAAACTTTATGAGTTCCTATGTTAATCAAAAATATCTAGATGGTATGAGTATATTGCCCCGTTTTAGAGCGATGATTGTTGGAAAAGGTTCTAGTTGCGATAAACCCATTGTGGTTGATTTTTATGATGAAACAGCTAAAGAACCGGCTATTGTGATACAAGAAGAAGACAAAGAAAAAAAGAAAGAAAAAAGCTTAGTAATTATAAATTAAACTAGTAATAATAGGTGAGCAATCTCTTTAGTTGTAGTTTCTAAATCTCCAACTGCTTCTATCCAATCAAAGGTTCGAAAGCTGTCCTGCCAAGCGAGCAAATCTAGAAAACCGACTTTTGGTCGGTTTTTATTTATGATATAATAACCTTAGATTAATGAAATAAAAATA
>JALOBX010000028.1 GCA_023228065.1 Candidatus Pacearchaeota archaeon
CTTACCCAGTGTTTAATACTTCTTCATTGCAGCAGTTTTGTTCTTCCACTTTCAACTGGGATGGTAAACACACTATGTCTCTTGCCCAGAAACTTTATGAAGGTGGACATATAACATATCATAGAACCGATTCATTAAATATAAGTGATGAGGCTATTGCAAATGTAAGAAAACTTATAATAGCAGATTTTGGTAAAAATTATTGTCCAATAAAACCTCGTACATTTAAGACAAAAAATAAAGTTGCTCAAGAAGCACATGAAGGAATAAGACCTACACATTTAGAAAAAACATTGAATGAGGTCAAAGCATCTGTTTCTGATGCTGAATTTAAATTGTATGAAGCAATTTATGCTCGATTTTTAGCCTGTCAGATGAGTGATGCAGAACTTAATTCTTCTAAAGTCATAATCAAATCAAAATTAAGCAAACACGTTTTTACCGCAAATGGACAAATTATAAAATTCGATGGGTACTTGAAAATTTGGGGACGATTTAGTAATACAAAAGACGAAGAACTCCCTCAAGTTTCAGAAAAAGACAAATTATCATTAAAAGAAGTAAAGGCTGAACAACATTTTACAAAACCGCCAGCTGCTTACAATACAGCTTCATTAGTAAAAGTGTTAGAGGAAGAAGGTATAGGAAGACCTTCGACATATGCTGGTATCATTGATACATTGATCAAAAGGACGTATGTTGAGAAAGACGGAAAGTCTTTCAAGCCTACTGATCTTGGATATTCAGTTTGCGATTTTTTAGTAGCAAACTTCCCAGAATTAATGGATACAAAGTATACAGCACGTATCGAAGAACAATTAGATGATATAGCAAATGGTAACAGAGTTTGGCATGAAGCTGTAGATAGTTTTTTCAAAGAAATCAGAAAAAGAATTATTGCTGCTCAGGGTTCGGAAAGTTTAAAGAAAAGTGAAACAACTGATATAACATGTCCTACTTGCAAGAAGCATAAATTAGTAAAACGTTCAGGAAAGTATGGAGATTTTTATGGTTGTGCTGGGTTTGTAGTAAAAGGGGAAAATCATTGTCGAGCAATGTTTAAGATTGGTTCAAATGGAGAACCTGTTGCTAATGAAAAGAAAGAAGCGAGATATCTTGAAGGCGTTGTTTGCGATAAGTGTGGAAGTAAGATTGTAATACGAACATCAAAAAAAAATGGTAAAGAGTTTGGTGGTTGTGTAAGTTGGCCTAAGTGCAAGAATCTTTACTCATTAGATGGAACAAAAATAGAGATGACATGAAATATTGTATTGAACTTTATAACTTTAACTTATAAAGTTCTCTGGCGAAATTTGCAAATTTATAGAAAGGAATACAGGATAACACTACGCCAGTGGACTTTACATCAACTTTTAAAAAGGATGTAAAACAAATGTCTGACGGAGAGAGAAAAAAAAATTATAAACTCTGGACTTTGATTTTTCTGCTATTAATCCTAAGTTTCGTCTATCCCTTTTTTCTTTTTCGCTTATATAAAAAAGAAACATTTGACATACGTCAAACTCAAGACGAACAATATACACGTCATATTGAAACTAATCAATTTTTGCTTTCTACTATTGATTGGTCTTCTCGTAGAACTAATTTAATTCTTTTTATGAGAGACCAAATTGAACTTGAATGGAAACGTGTTAAATTTCCTGTTAATCTTGATGAAGCGTACTTGATTGCTGAAACCATTGTAAGAGAATGCGAAAATTACTCTTATATAGATCCTTTTTTTGTGCTTGCAACACAAAATATAGAATCGAGTTTTAATAAATTAGCAAAAAGTAAAGCAGGAGCAAAAGGAATTAATCAATTTATGCCTTCGACAGGGAGAATTCTCGCTGGACATTTCGGACAAGAATACTCAGACTCTTTACTTTATAATATAAAAGTAAGTACAAAATTTGCTCTTAAACTTATTGATATTCTTTACACGCAATATAAAGAATGGGATTTAGTACTTGCTGATTACAATGGAGGTCCTTATCAAGCTTACTATTATAAATACGACAAGAGTTCATTATCTAAAGAGACATCGAAATACGTGCCTGATGTTCTAAATAAAAAAGTGATTTATGACTCTTTGTTTATTAAATATAGAATAAATGAAAAGATGAATATAAGCAAATTATTTAAGTCAAATGTTGTTGAAATGGCAGCATCTACTAAATAAAAGGATATTTAAAGTATAAGATATTTATTTAGTTTAACAATTAAGGACAATATCAAAATGCTTTATTTTTATCCTAACAAACCTCTTCTCGTACCCATAGAGAGTTCAGTCATTGATGAAAAGTCTGTCGATCCTGATTACTGGGCTGAAATTAAAAAAAATGGTTCTAGATTGGCTCTTAGAAAAGAAAAAGATGAAGCTCTAAAATATAAGAGCTATCAAGGCTATGTTTTTTATAATGGTCATAAGAAAAGACCATTAGCTTATGAACCAAGTCCAGAACTAATTGAAGAGTTATCTTATATTAAGATACCTGAAGGCACTCATATTGATGCTGAGCTTCTTCATCAGAAAACAAAAAAAATCAAACATCTTATATATGTTTATGACATATATTGGTATAAAGGTAAACAAGTACATGAGGCTTTAGAAATTCGCAGGAGAATGATTGAAGATATTTTTAAAGATCATTATAAACATTTTGTTTTGTCCAAAATATATTGCACAGATTTCAGGAAGCTTTTTTATAAAGTAATAACTGAAGAAGAAAACGAGGGTTTAGTCTTAAAGTCAAAAGAAGGCACAATAGTCTGGGACGCAAATAGCAGTCCTGATGTATGGTGGCAGATAAAAGTGAGAAAACCTAATAATAATTATCATTTCTAATGGCTATAGTTAAATTGGAGAAAAAAAATAACACAAGGTCAAAACATCAATAAATTTGGGAGAATAGGAGAACTTCTCTTTTGGGAAGCTTCAAAGTACTCAAAACTTGAACTTGAGTATCATCCTCAGAAAGGCGTCGACTTTTCTGGTTCCTTTAAAGGAAAGAAAATTGGTATAGAAGTTAAAACTAGCAATGGTCCTGGAGGTCAGAATTCTTCTGCAGGCTGTTATGCTGTTATTCGTCTTGCAACTAGGAATTATGATTTCGGGTGAGTTGTTTTGCTTAGCGGGTTCAAACAACAACATAAAAAATGGATCAATGGAATGGCCTCAAGAAATTGTAGATGAGATTTTAGTTGTCGAAAATATCTTTAAAAAAGAGTATAAGACAGTCTTTTATAACATATTAAATATTGTTTATAAAAGCAAAGATTGTTTTTTAAAGTCTTTAACAAAAGAAATCAATTTATTTGTCGATTTTATTATTGCTCACTAAAATTTCTTGCACATATTTTCTTGTCTTTTTCAAAGAACCAACACAACGTTTTACATCGATGATTTCTATATTAAAATTTGAATATAGTTTAATTGATTCTTTTGAATAACTGTTTGATAAAACAAATTTTACGTTTTTTTTGTCTAGAATTTTGCAAAAATGTACTAATTTCAAATGCAAGTTGTAACTAAAGTCATCTAAATTATAGTTACTCGGGCCACAATTAGCATTGACAAGATAAGGGGGATCTAAGTAAACGAAATCACCTTCTTTAATTTTATTTACAAAAAAAGTAAAATTTTCATTCAATACTTCTACGTTTTGTAGTTTTAAGCTTGCTAGTTCTATTTTAAAATCTGTATTTTCGCTTTTTCTAAAAGGAACATTAAAGTAGCCTTTTGAATTTACTCTCCACACTCCATTAAAACATGTTCGATTAAGATAAAGAAATCTTGTTGCTCTTTTTAACTCT
>JALOBX010000029.1 GCA_023228065.1 Candidatus Pacearchaeota archaeon
AGAGCATTTAAAAATCATTCCCTGTATTTCTTTTAAAAAATCTTCGAATCTTTTTCTCTGCAGAAATTATCAGAATTTTTCATAAATATTTTTCCTATGACCTATAATTAAAATTGTTATAAGATTTCCTCGAAGTTCAAATATTACTCGATAATCTCCCACTCTTAATCTATAAGTGTCCTTTTCTCCCTTGAGACACTTTATATCCTTGCCTGTAAATCCTTCTTTAAGTTCTTCAATTTTTTTGAAGATTCTTGAAGAAATAGAATTATCTAATTTTTCAATAGATTTAAGCGCAGTTTCTTTCCATTGCACTGTAAACATTTTATAACCCTAATCTTTTTTTAGCTTCTTCATGAGAAATGATTTTAGGATCTTTTCTTGCTTTTTCTAACTCAAATAAAGCTTCTTTACTTAGTTTCCTTTCATCTTCTATCATCCTTACAATTACCTCATTATAACTTTCTCTTTCAAACATCTTCATTTTTTCTAAGATGTTCCTTACATTATCCGAAATCTGAATTGTTGTCGGCATTTTATATCTCTTATAATTAGTTATAATACGTTATAATTTATAAATGTTTCGCTTATTTTTTATTCCTAAACTCCATAATTTCAGGCAGGACGTTATTATAAAATTCAATAGCTCTCATTGGCGCTTTTTCTAATCTCTTATCGATTTTTTGATAAATCCTTCTTAGACACATAATTTCTACAATAATTCTTCTTTAATAAATATTCATTCCCTGTATTTCTTTTCAATTTCTTTCATGAATTCACTGAATTTTCCTTGACGGATTTTTTGTTTTGCTTTTTCAATTAATTTTGTTAAATAATAAATATTATGGTGGGTTGCAAGTTTTTTCCCTGTGGGCTCTTCATTAATCAGCTGATATCTTATGAATGCCTTGCTGTAATTTTTGCATACAAAACAATTGCAGTTTTTATCAATCGGAGATTTATCGAATTTATATTTTTCATTTAATATTTTTAATTTTCCATTTGAAGTGAAGATCGTTCCTCTACGTGCATTTTGAGTAGGCATTCGTGAGTCAAAAATATCTATTCCAAGTGAAATTCCTTTAAGTATTTCAACAGGATTTCCAATTCCCATTAAATAAACAGGCTTGTTTTCAGGAAGAGTTTCTTTAATGAGTTTTACAATTTTGAATTCTTCTTCAATTGTTTCACCCAATCCAAAACCTCCTATGGAATATCCGTCAAAATCTAATTTTAATAATTCATTTACAGACTTTTTTCTTAAATCCTGATATATTCCTCCCTGAATTATTCCGAATAATAACTGCCTTTTTTGCTTTGGAGTTTTTTCCCGGAGCTTGTCATGATGAATTTTGCACCTTTTTGCCCATAAAGAAGTTTTTTCAACTGCATCTGAAATCTGCGCTTTTGAATGATTATACATGGGCATTGAATCAAGGCACATTGCAACATCGCTGTTTATTTTTAACTGCAATTCCATATCTTTTTCAGGGGTCATAAATATTTTTTCACCGCTTATTGGATTTCTGAAATGGATTCCGTTTAAATCTGATTTTAAATAAATGCTGTCAGAATACATTTGAAAACCTCCTGAATCAGTGAAATTAATTCCTCTGTAATTCATGAATTTTTTTATTCCATTGAATCTTTTTGCTATTTCAGAGCCATTTCTCAGGGAAATGATTAATGCATTTGAGATTACAGCAGGAACATTTATCTCCTGAAGCTCTTTTGAATCAAGAAACTTAACAGAACCGCGAGTTGCAACTGGCATGAAAAAAGGAGTTTCTGCAATTCCTGATTTTGTTTTTAATTTTCCTATTCTTGCATTTGTGTGCTTGTCTTTGTGAGTTATTTTGAATGTCATGAAAATTGATTGAATAATGAATTTATAAGATTTGGGTTTTGGGTGATAAATTTATTAAACCCTATTTTCCATAATAAATCATGAGTGAAAAGTTTATTTCAATTTCAGATGCCATGAAAAAAGGCAAGGGAAAGGTTGCTGTTCGTGGATGGGTTTACAGAGAAAGAGGAAGCAACAAAATGAAATTTGTTGTTCTTCGTGATTCAAGCAATATAATTCAGTGTGTTGTTGAAAGACAGAATTTTGAAAAACAATGGGATGAGATAGATAAATTAAAAGTTGAAAGTTCTCTTGAAATTGAAGGCGAGATAAAAGAAGATAAAAGAGCTCCTACTGGATATGAAATAAGTGCAAGCAAAATAAACATAGTGCAGATTGCAGAGGATTTTCCTATAAACAAAGATTTGAATGAAGAATTGCTTGGAGACAGGAGACATTTGTGGCTTAGAAGCAGAAAAATGACTTCTATTTTGAAAATAAGAAGCACTGTATTTAATGCAATTCATGAATATTTCAGAAATGAAGGATTTTATGAATTTCAAAGTCCGATATTTCAGGCAGTTCAGGCAGAAGGGGGAAGCACATTATTTCACGTCGATTATTTTGGAAAAAAAGGAGTTTTTCTAGCGCAGACATGGCAGTTGTATGCAGAGCCCGCGATTTTTTCGCTCGAGAAAATTTATTGTATTGCGCCTTCGTTCAGAGCAGAAGAATCAAAAACTTCAAGACATTTAACTGAATATTGGCATGCTGAAATGGAAGCTGCGTGGGCAAATTTCAAAGATATTCAGGATTATGGAGAAGGATTGATTAAGCATATTGTGAAAAAAGTTTTGGAAAACAATAAACCTGAACTTGAAATTCTTGAGAGAGATATTAAAAAACTTGAACCTACTGTCAAGAAAAAATTTCCAAGAATAACTTATGATGATGCTTTGAAAATCTTAAAAGATAAATGCAAGATAAAAATTCCGTGGGGAAAAGATTTGAGAACAATTGAAGAAGATGCGTTGAGTAAGTTGTATGATACTCCTGTAATTATTACTGAATATCCTAAAGAAGTAAAAGCATTTTATATGAAAGAAACAGAAGGAAATTCCAAGGTTGTTAATGGATGTGATTTTATTGCACCTGATGGTTATGGAGAAATTATCGGCGGAAGTGAGAGAGAAGCAGACCCTGAAAAAATAAAAGAAAGATTAATTGAGATGGGAGAAAAACCAGAACAATATGCTTTTTATCTTGATACAAGAAAATACGGAAGTGTTCCTCACGGAGGATTTGGAATGGGTGTTGAGAGAGTTATTTCATGGATATGCGGTTTAACAACAATAAAAGATGCTATTCCTTTTCCGAGGACAATGACACGAGTTAGTCCTTAATTTTTTATTTTTAAAAAAATTTAGAATTATTTTTTAACCGGATTTTTTCCCAATCCGTAGAAACAATGAGGGCAAAGCGCCCGCATATCATTTGAAGGAATTCCCGTTTTTGGGTCGGGTCCGAAGACAATTGCGAAATGGCACATCGTGTCGCTTAAACTTTTTTCACAAAGGTAACATCTGTTTTTTTGATTGACGACAATTTCTCTCTTCGGAGAAACAGCCATTTTCACATCTCTTCTTATTTTTGATTTCTGAAGTGTATCAATATAAATATTATCTGACATTTTAACC
>JALOBX010000035.1 GCA_023228065.1 Candidatus Pacearchaeota archaeon
AAAATTGGAAGCAATATAAAAAGAATATAGTCTTTCCAATCTTCGCGATATTTGAAATAGCTTATCGCCGGCAACAGGAGTATCCACACAGTTACTTTTGGAAAAGCGTATTCCATTTTCAGATCAATAAAAAATGAAATTGAAAAAAGAAATATATAAAAAACACCTGCTATCCAAAAAACCATTTTTGATTGTTTGAGTTCGGACATTTTTTCCTCCCGAATTAATTTATAAATAACTGATTGTATTTTGCATAAAAAAGACAAAATTGTCAAAAAAATCTCCCGCCGATGTTCAGGCGGGAATAATTGATTTAAAAATCTAATTTTTTACAGGATTCCATTCTTTTGTGCAATCTTTTTGCAAAATAAACCGCACAAAGGAAAATTATCGGATTAATCAGTTTTTTCATTTAACCTCCATTTTCAATAAAAACCTTGCTTGAAAGTTTTACTGAAAAAACAAACCCTAAAAATGCGGGAATTGCGTAAAGAAAGTGTAGCAATATTTCACGCACCATCATCACTTTTTCCACACAAATCCCACCGGAACAATCCATGTATGTTGTGGTTTCAGGGATAATAAAGATGACTATGAGAAAACAAAGTGATGTTATAAAAAACACTCTCCAAAACACAGAGGAGAGATGCTTTAAAATTCTTTTTGTTGAGAATAGCGGTTTGAAGCGTATATTCTCCGATATTTTTTTATCCCTCCTTTTCAGGAGGTATACAAAAAGAATTCCCAGTCCCCAAAACACCATAAAAACGGCAAAAAAAATCAAAATCTCCATATTTGTCAGTCCTTATAAATGTGGTAAAAAACTGGATATACAATAACAACAAAATATTGTTTTGTCAAAAAAATCTCCCGCCGATGTTCAGGCGGGAATCAATTAGTTTTTGAGACTTCCGTTTGGGTTAAGAGCAAGAACTTCAAAGAGATGTTTTTCATTGTCTTTGAAGAGGTTCAGGGTTTCCAGATTTTCTCTTCTCTTTTCCACTTCTTTTACATTAAGTCTGAATTTAATAAGCAGGCCCTTTGGAAATTCCTCATCTTTCATTTCTTTCGGAGTATAACCAATGTATGATACCTGAAGATGGGGTTCATCATATCCCAAAAGTATGGTCTTCCCGTTTATTTCTATGAAGAAAATATCAAGAGAAAGAAAATCCAGATAGTCTTCAATAGATCCCTCAAGATCGTCTCCTTCCTCCAGAAGATATCTTATTACAATAGTGCAATTTTCAGGGATAATTTCATACTTATCAAGAAGTTCATATAATGCTTCTCTTGAAACAACAATCTTTTTTGGCATCACATCCTCCCAAGTAAAAATTATTAATGACTTCTATTATTTAACAAAAAATCTGCATTTCAGTCAAGAAATTCCGGTAATGTGTACATACATTTGGCACTTTCTTGGGATATCCTCAAGGAATGGCAATACATATGATACAAACAATAAAAGAAGAGAGATTGAAGTGGATACTTCCACTTGTAAGAAAGGAGATGTCTCTTGTTGATCTCCTCAAAATATGCCCACATAGTAAAAGAAGTATTTTGAGATGGAAAGCAATATATCTGACGAATGGAGAAAAAGGACTCATTCCAAAATCAACGAGACCAAAAACACATCCAAATGAGACCCCAATATATATCAAAGAAAGAGTAATCTCACTGAGAAAAAAGAAAAATAGGTGTGCCCTGAAACTTTCATGGGAACTTGAGAAACAAGGAGTTTGTATTCATCCTCGTACCATTGGAAAGATATTGAAACAAGAAGGATTGGTACGAAAGTACAGAAAGAGACGAGTGAAATATAAATATGTCAAAACACCATTTCTTCCAGGAGAACTCATAGAGATAGATGTGAAGTATGTTCCAGGAAGAATAGAAGGAAAGCGATATTTTCAGTATACAGCTATTGATTGTGCATCAAGATGGAGATATCTAAGAATCTTTGAAGAATACGGAACATATGAATCAATTGAGTTTCTGAGAGATGTCATAGAAAAGTTTGAATATGAGATCAAGGCAATAAAAACAGATAATCACTCTGTGTTCACAAACTGGGGTTTGGGAGCAAACAAAAGATCAGACAGAACAATAAAAACACTTCATGCTTTGGACAAGTTTTGTTCTGAGAATGATATTATTCACTACCTCATTGATCCAGGAAAACCAGCTCAAAATGGAAAGGTTGAGAGAAGTCATAGATCTGATCAAGAATCATTCTATGATGTGAATAAATTCTTCTCTCCTTCAGACTTGAAAAGAAAACTCAGGATGTGGAATACTGAGTATAACGATTTGGCGCATTGTGCATTAAATGGTCGAAGCCCAAATGAATATCTGAGAGAATATTCAACACAATGAAAAGTGCCAAATGTTTGTGCCTAAAACAGTTTTTATTGTAATCTGATGCATAAAATTATTATCCGACATATTGCTGAAAATATAAACTGCTCCTGCGACTATGATAATGATTAGTAAGATTATGAAAAGTGTTTTGTTTTTCATGGGAGTAAGAATAACATGAAATATGGGAAAAATATATTTGTGTGATATACCATACACACTTACCCCAACACCTTCCTTAAATATTGCCCCGTAAAGCTTTTTCTTTTTGAAATTGCTTCAGGAGTTCCCTCAGCAACAATTTCTCCGCCCTTCTCCCCTCCTTCCGGACCAA
>JALOBX010000030.1 GCA_023228065.1 Candidatus Pacearchaeota archaeon
TGAAGCATATACCCACAAAATTTCTAATGGATGTAGTCCTAATTCATCTGCAAGTTTTTCAAAATTTTGGAACCTGTTAATTGAACCGCTATACTCTTCGCCTTTTAGGGTAAATATTTGTATTTCTTTCCCTACCATATCATTTTGAAAAAAATCTAAAAATTCCTTTGCGTCCATACTTCTCCTATTTTAGTGGAACTGTTTCTGTGTATTTTGCGAAGCACTCGCTGCAACATTCGTTCTCCATAAGAAAGTACATCTCTACTTCTTCTGGTGCCATTTTTTCTTTTAAAAATTCCTCAAATATATCTGGTCTTAAAAGAATTACTTGTGAAGAACTTAAATGCAAACCCTTGTTCATACAATATATATTCAGAGACTTAAGTATATCTTGCATGGGAAAGATATAAACTTGTTCACTGGTTGTAACTATAACTTTATACAGTATTTTAATTTCAGAAGGTTTGGCAATTTCTTTTTTGCAAAACTTACAGATTTCTTTATTCCCCATAGATAACTCTCCTTCGGCTCTCACCCATACATATATACAAGTGCTTGAAAATGCAACACTACTTTTTTATCTTTTTTTAAAATAATGAATTAGTGGTTTGAACTTGAGCTTCATTTATTCTTTTTATCGTAGTTTCAAAATAATTCTTGTCCAGCTCAATTCCTAAGAAATTTCGATTCAATTCTTTACAAGCAACCCCAGTTGTGCCCGACCCCATAAAACAATCGCAAACCAAATCTCCTTCATTAGAATAAAAATATACTAAATCTTTCATTAGTTCTAATGGCTTTGTAGTACAATGTCCAAAAGTTTTGTGTGGCACAGTTCTATAAGAAAAGTTTGCAAATCCATATCTTTTTTTCTTATCAGTTTTAGGAATTTCCCCAAAAACCAATATTGGTTCAATAGAATACCAGATATTACTATGCATAGCACCTGCAAATTGTGCCCCGCTTGGTTTTTCCCAAGTCAGAATACGATGAAAGCATTCTTCTCTGCCTTTTAAGATATATGGTAACATTTTGCCGGCGCAAAACCATATTACAGTTTTACTTACTCTCAAACATTCATTTAACCATATATCTATGGTTTTTAGAAAGTGTTCTTTGTTATCCCATATAGCTGATCCATCTTTCTTTGCTTTAGAAGAACATCTCATTCCATAGGGTGGATCACTTGCTATCAAATCTATAGATTTATCTTTAATGTCTTTTAAAACATTAAGACAATCGTCGTTGTATAAAGTGATGTCTGGAGAGTTTGATATTATCATATTAAAATAAAGTATTTTCCTTTATAACACTATTCATTCTGCATTCCGCTATTTTCATATATTCTTCACTAATTTCAATGCCTACAAAATTTCTGTTTAATTCTTTACATGCAAGTCCCGTGCTACCCGAACCTAAAAATGGATCTAAAACGGTTTGCCCTTCTTTTGAAACTAAAGTTATAAGATATTTCAGAAGAGCAATGGGTTTTGTAGTACAATGAAAATTTCCACTATAAAAACATTTTTGTAATCTTTCTGGTAGTTTATTGTATTGCTCTCTTGATATTTGCATATACGCCCCCAATATCATCTTTTATATGTTTGTCTGTTATTCGTATAACTTTATATCCACATTTTAATAAATAAAGATCTTGACTTTTATCTAACATTTTTCTTTTAGGTTTGTTGTGCCAGTATTCTCCGTCCCATTGAATAATTATATTTTTATTTATAAGTAAAACATCTACTAAAAATTTATTAAACATTAAAACCTGTTCCTTAAACTGTACCCCCAACTCGTTTAAAATTTTTCTACCTTTTAATTCAAGTTTATTAAGTCCTTTTTTCTTTTGCTGTGCTAGATTACCTTTAATAGAATTTTTTTGTATATGTTCTGTATCTTTTAATCTACACTTCCAACTACAATATAATGGATTTGACTGTATTGTTCTTGACTTGCTCCACCTAAATTTTTTCTTGCATATTTTACATATAAAAACAATTTTATTCCTACCTTGATATTTATTAGCACATTTGGTTCCACAAAAATAATTTTTGCTATTTTTTAAACAACATCTCCTTTTATATATTTTTTTACCGCAATACTGGCATTTTATTAAACTTCCCGTTTTTCTATTTGGTCTTTTACTCTTCCTATAACAATCCAAAGAACAGTATTTTGTATGATGAATTGATCTTCTTTGTTCTGTTATTTCTCCACATCCTATACACTTAAATTTTCTTATTTTATATTGATTAACCATAGTCTAAATATAATAGAAAATTAAATTAAAAGCAAATGTTTTATTTCTACTATATCCTCTTTTGTTATATTTTCTTTTAAGATAAACAAATTTTCACATCCAAAATTTCTTTCACTTGTTGAAGCTTTGGCACAATAGAAAAACCTAGCAACAGAACCATAATCGCCATATTCTTTGCCTGCTGGTTGACCAGTCGATTTATTCCATATTCCACCAGATTTACTTCCATCACCCTTAAAAGAACCTGCTTTACTATTAGGAAATAACTTTACAACTTCATCAGAACCATCATGAATTACATTAGCTGGAAATCTTCCCTCATTTCCTCTTGGAACGGCTTTAAATCCCCATCCTTGTTTTGTAGTATCTAATTTATGACCATCTGCATCTTTAGCCAAATTTTCATTTGTTTCTATTCTACAATTATCTATTGCAAGTCCTCCAACTCCCCATTTTAATATATTTTCTACAATAGTTTTCTCACTTAAAGGCTTACGAGCCAATACTATAGGTTCATGTGCAGGTTTTAATGCAGTTCCCCATCCTTCCCATTCCGAAGTTCCTTTAGTAACATTAAATTCTCCAATCCATTCATAATTATCATCATCATGCAATCCTTCGTGATTTTTTACTCGTTCTCCAGTATGACCCCTATCTTTTTTAATTACTTCTCTTTTATTTCCTTGTAGTTTGTCAACAGCTTTGCCAATATTTAAAGACTTAGGAAATCCTTGCCCGTATATCCACATAATTTGATCACGAATTTCAAATCCTGCATCTTCAATAGCACATGCCATACGATGGTAGGTTCGTGAACCACCAAAAGAAAGTAGATGCCCACCAGGTTTTAATACTCTTAAAACTTCTTTCCATAATTCAATATTATATGCTATGCCAGTTTTATCCCAAGCTTTACCCATAAAACCTAATTCATAAGGCGGATCGGTAACTACTGCATCTATACTGTTTTCTGGTAGGTCTTTTAACTTAATTAATGAATCTGCATTATATAGTTTTATATCGCTCATTTTTTATTTACCTTTTTAAGAGTTTTTTCAATTAGTTCTTCAGTAGTAAATTCTTTTGGATTGAGGTCAAGTTGCCGAAAAAATGGATTTAGAACTTTACAATAAGCCTTAATAACTTTTTCTACATCACATTTCTTCATACTGTTCTCCCTTAAAA
>JALOBX010000019.1 GCA_023228065.1 Candidatus Pacearchaeota archaeon
ATAGTAAGAACATTAAATGGGAATATGAAAAAGACACTTTCAAACTAAAGGATACTACATATACTCCTGATTTTTATTTAAATGATAAAGATATGTATGTTGAGATTAAAGGATTTATGCACGCTGATGCTTATTTTAAAATTAAGGAGTTTATATTGAGTAATCCTAATATTAAATATATGCTAATGACTAGAAGTGATTTGAAAAAATCGGGAGTAATCTAATGTCCCTTCCAGAAATAGATTTTTGTGAGTATGCGACAGATTTGGCTTGTCAACAGGCGTATGTAACGAATGATGCAATAAGTAGTAAGGTTAAAGTATTACACCATTTTGACACAGATTCTTTTACTGATGAAGCTGGGCATAGTTTTACAAATTCTGGTTGTTCTCGTGATACTACCAATAAAATATTTGGTGCTGGAAGTTTATTAGTTCCTGATGGAGGGAATAAATCAATTTATGCTTCGGCTTCTACTGATTTTAATTTAGGTAGTAGTGATTTTACTATTTCATATAGAATTAGAAAATTAGATAGTGGTGCTAATTATAGAATTCGTGTAGCAGGGACACCAGATGCTGCTTGGACTACTGCTGGAAGTAATTGGGTTATTGGAACTAAAGATTATGCAGGAACAAAGATGGGGGTATATTTTTATATTTCTAATGGGATTAGTTTTTTACAACTATTATCTACTACCGAAGTAAATGATACAAATTGGCACACAATATCAATAGAGAGATTTGGTAATACTGTATATGCATATATTGATGGCATAAGAGATGCTACAACATTGGATGTTACTGGATTTACTGTTAATAATGCTGCTAATGCTTTATATATTGGTATGCGTGGTATAGGTGATACACAAGGATTTTACGGAAATATAGATGAATTTCAACTTTTAGTTGGTTTAGCTCTTCGCCAAGGAGTAGCAAGTTATACTGTAGAAACGCAAGCATATCCTGTTAATCTTCAATCCTACTCCGAAGCCACGATTAAAACTCAAGGAAGTTATGCGTTGAAGGCGGTGGCGGCACAGACGGATAGTTTGAATAAGACATTAACTCGTACTGTCAGTCCAACGATAGATTTGAGCAATCAAACTCAAATTAAATTTGATATACGTTCTAATAGAACTGGTAGTAATATTAAGATTGGATTTCATGATTCTGGAGGAACTACTACAGAATATACTCCAAATATAACTTCCGCTAATGAATTTCAAACTTTTACTATAGATATAAGTGGAGTGAGTAATGCTAATAAAGATGCGATAGATTCCATAATTTTGACCCAAGTAAATGCTGATAGTTCTACTACTTGGTATTTAGATAATGTTTTTGCTACATCTGGGTTCCCAAGAAGCTTTGGAGTTATAATAATCTAATTTTACGTTTTAGTTGGCGGGAAGCACTAAAATGTTGAATCACTGGTTTATCTTGTATTTTTGGTGGGGAACCGTCGGGAAGTGTAGAAATCCAACAGTAGGTTACCGGCAAATAATAAATATTTATATCCTTTCTTTCTAAAATCAGATCCGAGAGCACCTTCTGTTCCCATTTATAGTCTTTTATTGCTCTATCATACCATTCTTTAACAAATTCTCTTACTTTTTGAGTGTTGTTAAACCACATTGATCCTGTAAGTAGTTCTTTGTTATCTTCCTTATGCCCATACCACTCTTTCCACGAAAGATAATGACACGCCAAATCAAACTCTTCTTTAATTTCATCAAATAATTTTGGGTAAGAACAAACTTCGGCATCTACATCAATACTTACCACATTATATTCAGAATACTTTTCTAAAGTATGAAGTATGGTTAATGGTTTTTGAGCCACGTTTTTTAGCCAAGAACCTTTATTTTCTACTTCTTCTATATTATATTTAATGTTAAATTTATCAAGACTTGGAATTAACTGTGAATATAAAATGTCTTTGTAGGGCGTTTGGGCGGTATAAAAACAGCTAACTAAAAATGGTTTGTTCTTCATTAAATTTTATTATTTTCTTAATTACTTTATTAATATTTCCTAATTCACATTCCCATATAACTAAAGTATCATAACCATGTTTTTTATAAGTTTCTAATCTTAATTTATCTCTTTCTTGTGTATTTCTGTGCCAATAGTCTCCAAACAGTTCTATTATTTTTTTCTGCCCATTACAATTTATGAAATCGGGACAAAATCCACTAATAATAATCTGACCATTCCCAACAAATTTATATTTATTTGTAAATAATGTATTAAGTAAGTTATTTAAAATAGTTTCTGGTTTATTTGGCTTTGTATTAAAAGAATTTAATATAAGTTTTATTTGTTTTTCTCTATATTTATCATCTTTCCATCTATCTATATTATCACAAGATTTACATTTATTTCCCTCTTTCCATACTTCTTTACCACATCCATCAATACAATAATATTTCTTAGATGTTATTCCATCTTTCCAGTTAGGATTGTTTTCTGGAATAGACATTCTAAATTTAGCCCAACATTTCTGACACATATTAGTTTTTGAATCATACCAAATTTCTTTACCACAATTCACACAATATTTTATTGCTAATGTTCTGCCATCTTTATATCCGGGACCATTTTTCCCCGCTAATTTATGATTACCAAAATTAGGATTATTTTCACCTTTATACTCGCCACGTTTAGATTTGCAAGCTACACATTGACAGCTTGATTCGTGAGAATAGTTTTTATAACATACTTTACATCTTTTAGCGTAAATATTTTTAACTTCTTTTCCACAATCTATACATTTTGATTTATTATCCTTAAAATACGGATTATTTTTACCGAGTGTTTCGCCTCTCTTAGCTTTACAAAAAGGGCATCCACAATTATTTTTATGAGGTTTTAAATTTCCTCTTTGTCTACAACTTCCACATAGACCAGACTTACTGCTCCTAGTTATTTCTTTTCCACAAAATCTACAAAAATATTGTTTTTTCATTATAACCAATGACCTTTATTTGATTGAGTAATTGTGGTAATATTTTCTTTTGAAAAACTCTCCACTTTATTTAGTCTTTTATTTTGTATAATATTATCTTTTATCCAATTTCCTTCAAGAATACTTCTGTCAAAAGTATAATATCCACTTCTGAACACAGTTCCACTGCTATCATGAGCTTTTTGATGATTTACAATTACTGGAACTTTAGATATTTGCAGTTCCCCCCCAGCTTCATACACTCTCATTACTACATCATTTTCAGATTGCCCGCAAACGAAATTTTTATCGTATCCCCCCAATTCATTAAAAAACTCTCTATCCATTACTCCAAAAGGAGCCATTCTTGGAGCATTTGGGTCTCGCCCCCTTAATCTATGCCATTCAGTAATATCCCTACCATCTTCAATAGTTCTAAACGCCGCCACTAACTTTCTATTGTTAAAAGACTTAAAAAAAGCATACATATCATCTAAAGCGTGTGGTGGATAGGTGGAATCATCACTTCCCCAAGATACTAATTCACCAACACTTTCATTAAAACATATTTGATAACACTGAGCAGGCTTGCAAGAAGAATATATATATTTTAGTTCTGGATATTTAGATATATCAAACTGAGGTCTAACATTTCCACATAAAATTATTTCATATTTTAAATCATTACTTCTTAAAGAATTTAATAGTTCTTGCCATATCTGTGGTCTTATAGCTGAACAGCATAATGAGAATTTGGTCATTTTTTTCTCCATGTGGTCTTAGAAATAGGGTAAATTTGAGTTTGTGAGTATCTGTGTTCGCTTATTTTGGTTAAAACGGGTAAATCTACTCTTTTCTTACTATTTTTCAAATTTGGGGCTCCTACGCTTAAGTTAGTCCTTACCTCTTGGAACTCCGTAGAAGTGGCATTTATGACCACAGTAAGCTAACTGGTCTCTTTTGCCTTCAATATGTTTTTTAATAATAGCCATTCTTTTTTCTCCATTCCAAATATCTGCTAAAGAAGCATGTTTACATCCTAAATCACAGTAATTAATACCCACGTGGTATGCCCCAATAATCACATTTATTGCCACAATAAGGTACTTCGTTTCTTTTTCCTTCAACGTGTTTTTTCAACATAAAAAGTCTTTTTTTACTATTCCATAATTCAAATATACTTTTTTCTTTTATATTTCCCAATACAAGTTCTCCTTCTGGGTCAAATCTGACACACACAGAAACATTGCCAAATCTATCTATAGATAATTTACTTAAAATTTCTAAGCAAATTCCATGTTCGGGGATTACTGGCGGTTTTTGGTAGTTAATACTTCCTTTTGGATCATGTAAAATTCTATTAACATGTAATAAATTAAAGTTTTTATAGGGTTCTTCATCTACTTTT
This sequence comes from Candidatus Pacearchaeota archaeon, assembly GCA_023228065.1. Next base: position 4,358 of record JALOBX010000019.1, read on the forward strand.
CCTACAAACCTTAAAACTACTCTTGGTTTTAAATCCTTTTTTAAAATTAAAAATTTTTCAATATTATTGTATTGTAATTCTCGTTCTTCTTTTGTATCTCCCTCAATTATAGAAATACTAATTACATCTAAATTATTTATTATTTCTGGAGCTTTTTCAACCAATTTTTTACCGTTGGTTACTAAATATGTTATACAATGCTTAAATAAACGAACAGCTTCTTTAAATCTAGGATATAAAAGACTTTCACCATTATTATGGAAAGCAACTACGGTATTTTTTGGTAATTGTTTTGAGATTTTTTTAAGTAATTCAAAATCAATAAATCCATAATTTTGCTTACCATATTTTCTTTCTCTTTCTCTTCTTCCGCAAAATACACAATTTTTATCGCAGAGAGAACTTAATTCTATGTTTAGATGATTTAATCCATAACTACTATAATATTGACAAGTCCATCCTTTATAAGAACTTTTTTTCCTGCCTGTAGCCATAGCAATTAAATAATCATAAGTTAATTTATGTTCTTTACAAAAATTTAATAAACATCTAGTAAAAAACTTTTCCCCACTTGGAGAAATTATTAAATATTCTTTGGCATTAGGGTTATTTTCTCCTTTAAATAAACCCAATAAACCACTTTTTACATTCATTTTAGAGGTATTTTTAGATATTTTATTTTTTATTTCTTTAGCTTTTTCTACGCCATAAACTTCTTCAAATGTTTTATTTTTCTTTTTATTGCTAAATATACGACTAACTTTTAACTCTATAGCCTTTTCTTTTCCATATCTTTCTTCGTAAGTTTTATTTTTACTAAATTTACTCATTTTTTCCTTTGATTTTATGGAGTGTTTAAATCCACTAGTTCCTTCTCCTCCATCAGATAAATTTAATAATGTGTTTCTTCCTATAAGACTTATTATTTTTTTCTCCAAATTAAATGATTCCACTTCAAATAAATTATCTTTTACTATAATTATAATTGGATGTAAATTTTTCTTTATGATTTTTTGTATTTTATAAAATAAATGATTATTCCCATTTGCATTTCTATTTAAATGAGCTTTATACCTATTTCCATTTCCTTTCCCAACATAAAATGGTTCATAGTCAAACTCATATTCCCCATATTTGTATTTGCCAGGTTTTCTAGGGTCTAAATAGACATATACATAATACTTATTTTCCATTATTCTCCACCGTTTACAGGTTCACACATTTCCAACATATTTTTTTCAGGGTCTCGGCAAAACATTACTTTATGAGTTCCACTTTTGTCTAATTTGATTTCGGAACAATCTATTTCAAATTCTCTTAACTTGTTTCTCATATATTGCACATTTTCTACAGTAAAAGCTATATGATTAAAAGAATCGTTAGTTTTTTGGGGTAACCAATATAATTCTAATATATCTCCACTATCAGTAGCTAATTTGACCCAAGTTAGGGAATCTAATCCCAAAAGAGACTTAATAAAGTCTCCTTCCTCCACTTCACTATTTACATAGTGCAAACCTAATACTTTTCTATAGAAGTAGTCGGCTCGTTCCAGATTATCCACACATAAGCAGCTATGTCTAATGTTTTTTATACTCATTGTAGTTTAATGACCTCTTTTATGATATTTAGTCCTTCCATCATAGCTTCATTTGTAAGCGTTAAGGGGGGAGCTAACTTCACGGATGTTTTATGTGTTCTTATGAGTAATAAACCTTTTTTAAAACATTCCATAACTATTCTATCAGCTTCTT
>JALOBX010000031.1 GCA_023228065.1 Candidatus Pacearchaeota archaeon
TGAAATATTATTTAAAACAAAAAAACGCCCGCTAAGAGCGTTTTTTCCAATCCTATTCGCCTTTTTTAGATATAATTCTTGAAAGATTGATTGATAGCAAAACAAAGATTACCGTAACTAACAGAGCATAGAGAAGTTTTCCCAATATTGCGTCTCCTGGCTGAATGAATTCATCAAATATTGTCCTTATTGCATCATTCCATGCAAGAGCGGCGATGAAACCAATAGCTCCCAATATCAAAGTAATTGTTTTTTCCGCAACCTCTTTTTTAAAAGGGTTGCCTTTCTTAGAAACTTTTTTTCTAGATTTTTTCATTTGAGAAAAGAAATTAATTATTTAATTATTATATTATGCTTTTGATTTTATACAAACTGTGGATTATTATTAAGTAATACTATGAATAAAAAAATATACTTAACCCTATCTTTATTATTAATCTTAGCCAGTTTTTTAATTGGATATTTTATATATCCTCAAATGCCAGAAAGGATGGCGTCTCATTGGAATGGATTGGGACAAGTTGATGGATATATGTCTAGAGCTTGGGCTCTGTACATGATGCCGGTATTAGCCCTGATCATGTTTATTTTAATGTTGTTTATTCCGAAATTAGATCCATTAAAAAAGAACGTTAAAAAATTCCAGGAATATTACTACGGCTTTATTCTTGGAATGATAGCTTTCCTTTTCTATATTTATCTTCTAACAATCTTTTGGAATCTTGGAATGAGATTCAGCATGATCAGGAGTTTAGTCCCTGCCTTTGCAATACTATTCTACTATTGCGGTGTTTTGCTGGAAAAAGCCAAGCAAAATTGGTTCATTGGGATAAAAACGGCTTGGACGTTGAGCAATGAAGAGGTTTGGAATAAAACCCATAAACTGGGAGGAAAATTGTTCAAATTAGCCGGAGTGATTTCTTTGATAGGATTATTTTTTGAAAAGGTTGCAATATGGCTGGTAACAGGGCCAATACTTTTGGCAAGCATATTCATTGTTTTCTATTCCTACTGGGTTTATAAAAAGATCAAAAAATAAAAATAACATAGATCACATTCTTATTTATAGATATCTAATATTGTCTTTGGTATCCTTTTATAATATCTATATATTCTTTATTCAGTCCTCCCAATCGGAAAATAGTTACTGAAGTAGCCTCGTCTTTGAAGAATTCCAAGTCTTTTTTTAGATTTTCTGCTGAAAGTATAGGTTCGGTACCAAAAGTACCTTTTTTGATCACCCCCAATGCTATATGAGTATGCCTTTTTTGGGGAATAGTCACTAAATCCCTGCAATATTTCTTTATTCTTTCCCAAGTCAGCATGCTTGAATAATACATCGGTATTCTAGAATGCTTATACTTCCTGGAATATGATATTCCTAAAAAATGAAGCAATTCATAGGGTAAAGGATATTCAGCGGTAAATATCTCTATGTCAAATTTGTCTGCATTTTTGAAAATTGATTTTATTATATTTTTATTCCTTCCGAAAGAAAAAAGATTCTTTAAAATCAATTTAAGATTTTTGAAAGGAAACTCTAAGTCTAAAAGCACCTTTAATCCTTTTATCTGGTTTTTCTCTAATTCGTTATACAGATTTTGCAGGTCTTTTGTGTTGGAGAATGGAGAAATCCAATAGGAATTGGCAATAATCGGCCAATAGGCGGATTCAATCCTATGGTTAAATTTTTTTAATTCGGCGCTGGATGATAAAAAATCACTCATTGATTTTGCAGCTAAAAATACAATGCACGGATGTTTAATGAGATGTGCTTTTGCAAGATTTGCTTTGGTTGGATATTCTTCAAAGAAATTTATCCTCATACTATTAATTCTAGTCGATGATCCGATAATTAACCAATAAACTTATTGATTGCATCCATATATTCTTGGTTTAATCCGCCCAGCCTGAAGATAGTAATATTTTTGTTTTTAAAATATTTTAGATCCTCCTCAAGGCCTTTAGGGCTTAATAATGGCTCATGCTTTACACCCTTCGCAATAACTCCGACACCAATATTTTTATTTCTCCTAATCATTGCTTTATGCAAAAATTTCGCTATCCTTTTTTGCATCATGCTTGAATAATACATATTTATTCTTTCGTGACCGTATTTCCTGACAGAGTAAGAATAACCAAATGGCAGAGATATAAATGGTGAAATAGGACCCTCGCCGGCAAATATTTTAATACCCAGCTTTTCTGAATCCCCAAAAATCGATTCAATTAATCTTTTGCTTTTGGAAAAAACCAATATATTCTCCCAGGCAGACCTGGTATTCCTTGGAGGGGCCTCAAGGTCTATAAGAACTTTCAAATCTTTTAATTTGTGTTTTTCCAGATCTTCGTATAGATTTTCTAAATCTTTAGTTTCTGAAAAAGGAGAGATCCAATAGGAATTTTCTAATATTGGCCAATAAGCAGCTTCAACCAGAGGATTAATGCGGTTTAATTTTTCCTTTAAATTAAAAAATTCATCCAATGACTTAGCGGCTAAAAATACAACACAAGGATAATTTAATAAACTTGCTTTGGCTAAATTTTCATCATTTGGGAATTCTTCAAAGAAATCTATTTTCATATTATTAATATTAACGGATTAAAAAATATTATCAAGGTAATTGATAAATACCGTATTTGGGCTTAAAATTCAATATATGCTGACTATAGCCGACTTCAGTGCTCCAAAAGCCTTCCTTATCTCTATATTTTGCAGTATAGCGGCCTATTATGTTTTTAAATTATTTAAAAAGAAAAAAGACGACAATTTCGTACTTTTTCTTTTTTGGATTTCCTGTTCTATCTTTTATATATTTTTAGGAACTTCTACCCTTGTCTTTTATTTCCTGCCTTGGCTTGCTTTCAAAATATACTATTTCTGTCTCATTTTCGCTGGGGCACAAATATTCATTGGAATGTATTATTTAATCCAAAAGATTATAAATGAAAAGAAAACTAGAATAGTAATAGCAATAATTCTTGCTATTATCTTCATTATTTACTCTGCCCTTTCTATTAAAAATGCAAGACCGGCTGTAAGATACGGAGAACCTTATCTGACGGTAGGGGATGAAACTCCTCAGGGGTATTGGGGAGCTATATTAATTCTGGTAATTATTTCTTTTTCTTTGTTTTCTTTCAGAAGAGATTTTAAGAGCGGTGCCATTGGCTGGGGACTTATGGGAGGATTCTATGGGTTTTATGCCTTTGTCATATACATGTCAATTTCTCTAATTAGAATCCTATATTTTCTAGTCCATCCCTGGTATCTAGAAATTTTCTATTTTTTTATTCCCTACCTGGCTTACAAAAGCT
>JALOBX010000008.1 GCA_023228065.1 Candidatus Pacearchaeota archaeon
TTTCAAAGCTGCATGTTTTCATCATGGAATTCGTCCAACGGATATAGATGCAGTTTATGTTTCACATTTACATGGAGATCATATTGGTGGTTTGGAATATTTGGCGTTTGCTTCATATTTTATGCCGCCGTACAGAAAACCAAAATTATTTATTACATCCGCACTTATGAAACAATTATGGGATGATTCTTTGAAAGGTGGATTGGAATCTCTAGCTACTAATCAAATTAGAGATGGCAAAACAATTTCACAGCTTGACACTTATTTTGAACCATACCCGGTTATGTATAATGAATCATTTGAATTTGAAGGAATTAAATTTTCTCCGATTCAAATGGTCCATATAGTTACTGGACGTTATTTCAAGGAAACTTATGGGTTGATGATTGACACCGGATATAACAAAATATTTTGGACTTCTGATACGCAATTTGCTCCCAAACAACTATTTGGAAACTATAAGGAAGCTGACATTATTATTCATGACTGTGAAACTGGACCATTTAAATCTGATGTACATGCGCATTATACCGATCTTATTACACTTCCATCGGAAATAAAAGAAAAAATGTGGTTAATACATTATCAGGACAATCCAATTCAAGATGCGAGTTTAGAAGGTGGATTTGCTGGATTCCTACAGCGTGGGCAAGAAATTGAGGTTAATTAAATGAAGGAAAACACGTGGCTTCTTGCCAGCAACATTCTGATTGGTATTATAATTCTTCAGGATATGGTTATATCAATAATCTATAGATGCAAAGGAGAACTATCCTTATCAGTTGATTACTGGCAGTCAGTACTGCTTTGGTGGATCATATGTCTACTGATCAATAGGGAGAGGTCATGAAAAAAATTGCAATCTATCCAGGAACATTTGACCCTATTCACAATGGACACGTTGATATCATCAAAAGATCAAGCAAAATATTTGATACACTGTATATTGGATTATTTAATAATTCGTCTAAGAAATCAATGATTGATTGTGAAAAAAGAAGATTGCTGATAACAAAAACAATTGAAGAACTAGAATTGAAAAATATTAAATTGTATCATGCTCTGGATTGTTGGTTGATTTTTTGAAAGAAAAAAGAATACCATATATTATTCGAGGTATAAGATCATCTTCTGATTTTGATTATGAATTTCAAATGGCGATGACTAACAAAAAATTATCAGAACATTTTAAAATTGAAACAATATTTCTTCCATCAGATCCAGAACTTGTAATATTAAATTCTTCATTGATAAGAGAATTATACAGAATGAGAAATTACACATATGAAAAATACGTTCCTAAATCAGTGAGAGAATATTTGAAAATTGTGAATTTGTGATTGGAATAGAAAAGAAAAGGCTTGATTAAAAGCCTTTTCTTTTTCCTTAAGGATATAAATTATTTTTTTGCTTCAACTTCTTTTAATCTTTCATCAAGATCATTTAACGCATTTATTGTTTCATTAAATCTATTTGTCAATGTATAATCTAAATTCTTAAATCTTTCACTAGCATCCCATAAACAACTTTTAATATTATCCAATTGTTCATCAAATAAAAACATAGTTTTGCTCAATTTATTATATTCTACCACTGGAATCATAAATCTGTCCAAATGACTACATAATAATTTATATGTTTCAACCCATTCTTCATTAGCAACTTTAAGATCCCTTATTTCTTTTTTACATTTCAAAATTTCAACATCTGCCCAAGCAATAGAAAACGAAATAAGCAAAACAAAAATAGACAATAATAATTTCTCTCTCTTAGTCATAATCACACTCCCCACTTATATACATAAGTGTTTTTTTAATATGTGGAAAAAAAATATTCAATTAGATTTTTTAAAGCTATCAAAATTCCAAATATAATACCAAATAGGAAAATACACCAATTCACGATTACAATTCTATAATTTTTTATTTTTTTATGGCAACTCATTATTTAGATCTCCTTATTCTAAAATTAACCCATTTTTTATCATATCAAATTTATGCTGTGATTCATTAATTGCGTTTACTATTTTAAATATTCTATTATATTCTGGTTTATCTTTAATTGGAATTATAAAAGGTAAAAAATTTATTCTTTCCCAGTTATAATCTCCCATTGAATCTTTATCGGTGCTTTTCTCAAAAATAAATATATTTTCTCTATCAGCTAAATCATAATTGCATATCAATCTATATTTTGCACCTTTATATTCGTCTTCATAAATAATTTTCATATATGCTCCTCTGAATAACTAACACAACCTCCACCGAATTCTGGAATTTCATATTCATATGGTTTTATTTTTATTTTTGATTCATCATAATTCACAATTGTTGATAGATGATCGTGATTTTTTTTATCATCTTCATATCCACTAAATAGACTATCAATTAATGACTGCATCTTTTTTTCTCCTTCCTTTACATAATATTATATCCCCTGTTAATTGCTTAATTATCTTTTTTAGATCCTTGACCTCATTTTCTAATGCCAAAATTCTAGACTCATATCCAAATAATTTACTTAGATCTAAAGACCCAGATACCTTATCCATTTAACCCCCTTCATGGATATTAATTCAAATCGTTTGTTTATGTTCAAGATAATTTAGATTCATATTTTTTTAGTTTTCATGTGCACAAGAAATACATATATATTTTATATGTTGATGGTGCATCATCTAAAATTTTATTCGGGTGGTTTATGATGAAAGAAAAAATTTTCAAGACTTACAACAAAATAATGGAATACTTATTTCCCATTAGATTTGAAAAAGAAAAAATAGAAAAAATGACATCAGAAGAAATAAAAAAATATTATGAAGAAAAAGTTATGAAAAGCATTAAAATGCTAAAAAAACCAGTTCATTCTCATGACTGCAAGAAATGTAAATACATGGGAACAATCAAAATGAAAAATGAAAACTATAAAGGAAAATATGATTTATATTATTGCCCACATGGGAGACCAACCGTTATTGCAAGATATGGAAGTAGTGTAGAAAAATATGGAAGTGGAATGATAATTGCCGAGGTAGAATCCAAATGTGAAGATTGGTATAATTACCCGTTGGCCATTGCATATATGAAAGCAAAAGAGTTAGGATTTGTGAAAATTAAGAAGGAGTAAAAATGAATCAATTACCTAAAAGAGAGTACATTGAATTTAAGAATTATTTACATAATGATCTTGGAATAACCAGGGATATTATCAAAAAGTGGGTGGATGAAGCGATAGAAAAAACAGTAATAAAATATATCCGAAATTCAGAAGAATTGAAAAAGGAAATAGATGCATGTGCGCGAAATACTACGCGAAATGAAGTTCGTACAATATTGAATAAACTTGTACTAAAAGAAGAAATATTAGGCATTATAACTAAAGAAATAGGAGCCGGAGCACTTCGTGATATGTTAATAGATAAGATACGGGGAATGGAAATGCATGTTAATTTTTAATAGGAATAAGAAAGGATTAAATGATGTTGGTTAGATTAGAAAATACTCCAGTTTTACCAGAAGAATTATTTCCATTAGTTAGAGTTGGGGTAAGAAAAGAAGATCATTCCTTTGAATTAAAAGGACACAAATTAAAAAATTCACAGCGATATCAATTATTTAAATCAAAAGGATTAAAATGTGTCTGTTGTGGATTAGAAGGAAAAGTTTTTTATTTTGAAAAACCAAATGGACAAACGACATATCATTTGAATCTATATGGGTTCTTTAATGGAAAAGAAATATTATTTACAAAAGATCATATCATTCCGAGAGCAAAAGGTGGAAAAGATCAATTGGAAAATTATCAAACGATGTGCACTGTATGCAATGGTATTAAAGAATCATTGATAAAAATTGATATTCCACATATAACTTGCAATTTAAAAACAAAAGAAGAATTGGAAATCGCATATAAACAATTGATGCATTCAATGGTTGTCAATCTCCTTATAGCGTATGGAAGAGAAAAGAAAGATTATCCTGATGTTGTAGGAAGAATAAGGAAAAATGCAAGGATATTGTTGAGGTTGAATAATATTGAAGAAAGATCAGAGGAAGAGAGGTGAGTGATGGACGAACGGGAGCGATATCTTGACGAACTCGAATCGCAAGGCAGGTGTCTGCTGGACAGAAACACGGGAAGCATCGAATGGTTTGACAAGCTGCGTGAAATTGAAGAATTGAAAGGCGGCGAATGATGCTTGATGATATTAAAAAAGATATAGATAAATTGTGTGATAATACGATAAAAACAAAAGAAGCATTTGATAATCTTTCTGAATGTTCACGCATACTATCTGAATCTATGCATTCACAACTCGGTAATTCATGTGTAGAGACAGTCACATATGCTTTAGCAAAAATTATGGTGGACAAAGGATTATGTACAAAAGAGGAACTAATGAATGCAATCTCTGATACATCCAATTATGTGGCAGTAGGTTTAGAAATGAAATCTCCTAAAATTATATTGAAAAATATATTAAGATAGATCTAGGAGGACATTGTGAAAGAATACAAGGTAAGATCATGCCCATTCTGCAAAGGAAAAAGATGTTATACATACACCAATGAGCAACCATACTGGCGCGTGTACTGTCGTGACTGTGGTGCTATGGGACCGAAATGTCCAAGTGAAGAAGAAGCTGCTAATGCTTGGAATATAAGAAAAAAAGAAAACACGGCTACACAAAATACATTAGAAAAAAAATCAAATACTTTTGAACATTCATGTGAATTTGTAAAAATACAATTGAGATGTCAATGTGGATGTGCAATAGAATTATCAGAATCTATAATGAATGGGATTATTTCTTTTAAACCAAATAAGGTTGAATACATAAACAACTTTTCGTGTCCAAGATGTGGAACACATATAAGTTTTGAAATTTCTAAGTGAAATAAGAAAGGAAAAGTCAAAATGATGAGCACCTGTGAAATTCTTATCCAACAAGGATGGAGACTAGTTCCTCCAGATTCTATGCAATGGGCTGGTGTTGCAAAAGACGTTCTTCCATACCTCTTTGTATGTATGACGATTTCGGTTATTTTCTTTTTATGTAATCTGGAAAGTAAAAGGAGTTTGTAAGAAATGAGAAATCCTGGTGAATTATCCAGAATGATTGCGACTGTGATCAAAAGAAATTTGAATGTGAAAATCGAAAGATATGATGATGAAAATGCAATCGCTGTAAAATTAAACGAAAGAAACAATGATGATTCTGAAGTGTTTGAAGGAAAGTCAAAAACAATAGAAGGTGCTTTTGGAATGGCACTCCTACAAAGAAATATTGATCTTGAAAATAGAATCACAAAACTAAATAGAACTATAATCAAAATGAAGAAAAATAAAATTAAGAAGCCATTAACAAGAAAGAAACATCACCATATTTAAAATAAAAGAAAAGAGGACTTGAATGGGATGGTTTTTTAAAGATAAATGTAAACATGATTGGGAAACAGTAAGTGACAAAATAATAACAAGCACATATCCAATTGAACCAGAATTTTCCGGCTCGTTATTTTATCAGACGATATCGGAAGAAGCATATATAAAAACACATACTAAAACAATACAAACACATATTGTTATTCTCAAGTGCAAGAATTGCGGAGAGTTAAAGAAATTCACAACTTAGGAGAGGTAAAAAATGTTTGGAAATTCATCTATACAAGAAGGTCAAATTATTTCATGTTCACAAATATTTGAATATGGGATACATGATATCGACAAAGAACAATTTATGAGAAAAAATCCAGATATTGGAAGAATGGCGACAGGAACGACACATCTGCTGATCCAAATAAAAGAAGATAAATGTGTTGGTCAAAGAACTGAAAAAATTTATATTGTTGCATATGTTATAAATGAAACATCAATGGGAACAGATATTCAAATAAAAAAAGAAATTTTTGAAAAAGATATTCAAGATTTTTCAATGATTGAAATTTTAAGAATGATTCCAGGTGGAAACTCCTTTTGTAGTCCAAAATATACCATTGACAGATTGGTAAAACAATATGTTTTTGTGGATAAGGAATTTCAGAAATATTTACCAGAAACAATTAAAAACTGGAATAAATTTTCTGAAATGATTGATTGGATTGCATAAGGAAAAAGAATACATGAAACGAGGAGCGGTTATATGTCCTAGATGCAGAAAGAAAGAGGTCATTGTCATTGATCATATTTTGAAATGTGATCATTGCTTCTCAACTTGGATGTATAATGGATATGAAAGTGAAGTTGCAGAAAAGGAAAAAGAGAAACAGAAAACTGCTTGATATTATTATTATCGAGAGGATATAGATTTAATTTCTATATCCTCTTTTAATTTTTTTAGGAGATAACAATGAGAGTTTTAATTACTGTTGAAGGCGGATTAATTCAAAATATAATATCCGATCAAGCAGATACAGAAGTTTTAATTATTGATTATGACGGAAATGAAATGAATGTCCCCCAAGACAATGGAATGACATCAGAAGCATGGGTTGCAGATAGGGATGCTCATCATAACAAAGAAGAAGTAGATAAATATTTTGATTGGTATAAGAATGAAAAATCCAATGAAGAAAAAAATTTCCTAAGCACTATTTCTGATGAGATGGATGATATTGTTTCTGTGATGGGTGAAAAATGAAATATATTGCTGAATTATCATTAACAAAAAATCTAACATGGGAAATTGATGCTAATTCAATAGAAGAAGCAAAGGAAATAGCAAAGAGATATAAAAATGAATATCTGGATCACGGAGTTTTAACAGTTCAAGATATGGAAGTGATCTATATGTTGATATCAGAAAAGGGAGAGAATTAAAATGTCAACATCAGAGAAAATATTAGAAGAAAAAAGAAAAAGAATGATGCACCTCATGGTCTCAGATATTAATGAGGAAGAAAAAAAAGAATTTGAAAAATTGATATTGGATAAAGAATTAACAGAATATATAAAAGAATATAGTCTGAAATGGCTAGAAGAATTAAGAAATACTAATAGACTGAGTGAAAAAAATAGGAAGAGGTTGAATAATGGGTGAGATTAAAGATACGGATAAAATTAATGAAGGTTATGATTATAGATATATAAAAGTCATAGGATGTTCATATTGTCCTTTCCTTTATGGGTTGGCAACCGATCCTAACGGATGCAGATGGTGCAAGTTACAAAGCAAAATCGGGAATATGAAATTTATTGATGCTAATAAAACTCCTACCGAAAATGGATGTCCTCTTCCAGGTATTGGGCATTTTATGCCCGTAGCATAAAAGATAATTAATTCTCAAACACGCGCCCGTAGCTCAGCTGCATAGAGCATCGGACTTCTAATCCGGTTGTCGCAGGTTGGACTCCTGCCGGGCGCGCCATCTTTAACAAAGGAGACTATAGTGAAAAACAAAGTTGATGAATACGAAAAAATGATAAAAATATTAAATGAAAAAATAGAGTATAAAAATAATCTGAAAAATATTATTAAATATCTCAAGAATGGTATACAAATATCACATGGCATTAAAGAATTCAAAATCATATATTCACTTGGAACCAATGATCATTCTTTCACGATTAAAACTGAAAAAGAAAGAAAAGGTGTTTTAAATAATCTGAAAAATATTTACATTGAAGAATTTAAAGATGCAATATTATCAATAAAATCCTTGATGCGCGAAGTAAATAAAATGAAAGAGAAAGATTATGATGTGTTACATCCGGAAGATTGAGGCACGTCCTTATAAATGTTGGTTTGTTGCATTTACCTGCGATAAATGTAAAGATTTGAAAGGAAAAGGATTTAAAGTAACAAATAACTTTGAAAGACCAACAAAATATATTTGCTGGGAATGCGCCGATACAACAGAGCAAGCAGAAAATATAACTCGGGATCTCTTATATGGCCCAAGACCTAATCCACCAAAGAGGAGATAATATTCGTGTTCAAAGTAATTCTTACTGTTGAAATTGAAAAATATGTGTCCGATGATGTTATTAGTCCTAAAACAACCACAATGATTGAATTCTGCAAGGAATTTGCAAAAATGGGTGAATGGGATTTAAGCAAAATTAGTGCAATAGAAAAAGATATGGGGGCTGAATCTAATGATATCTAATTATGAAAAAGAAAAAGAAATCATAAATAAAACATCCATAGATGATGTTGAATATATGGAAAGAATGATGGAACTAAACAGGAGATATGGATTTACAGAAAAAGAATAGTGGAATGAATGAAAAGACAGAATACCATCTGTCTTTTTTTTGTCTATAAAACCACATATATGTTTATTATGTATAGTTTAAATTTCATTTTATTTTGTGGAGGATTATTTTGAAATTAGTTTTATGCTCAAAATGTCAAGATATTTTTAAATTAGAAAGAGAAACAAGAAAATGTAAATGTGGAAGATGCTATGGAAAATATGAAGAAGATGGATTGCATGCAATTGTCTCAAAAGATTGCATATGCATTGGGATAGATAACAATTCTATCGTTGAAGGATTAAGAAAATATTATTCCAAAAAAGATGAAAATTTAGGACCAGAAATAACTACATGGATTTTTACAAAAAAAGCAAAGAATATTAAATGGGAGGAAAGTGGAGAATGGTGAATATATTTATCTAATCTTTAAAACAGAGGAGGAAATATGTCATTAATGGATCTTTTAACATCGCCCGGTGATCTTTTTATCTTTACGTTTCTCTTGTGTTTCATTATCTATTTCAGCATGAAATTTATTGAAGAATTAAAAAAGGAGGATGAGGAATAATGTCCATCCCAAAACTTGTTAGAGTCATAGGACCAACTGAATCACACGATCCAAATGAAGAACCAAACATGGAATATTGTGGGTTGGTCGGGATTGTTGTTGGAACTTGTAAATGTCTCGATCAACACCAGATTGTTCAATTCAAGGGAACGAATGTGAAAGCAGAGTTTCCAAAAACATCCCTTGTAGAAATGGAGTGAGGAGAGTATGCCAGGGATTATCGAAGATATCTTAAAAGAAAAAATAACTGAACTGAAAGAACTGCAAGCAAAATGTTTAGATCAGGAAGAGTCGGAGGAATTACAAGCGGAAATAGAAGAAATTGAGAATGAATTGAAGCAGTTCAAACAAGACATGGGAGATCCGGATTTGTTTGGCGATGACGGAGATTTCCTTCTGGATGAGATGAGAAGATTTTCTAAGTAAAATTAACGGAGGAGTAAACATGGAACAAAAAAATTATGATTTCAAAAAAGACATGGAAGCAATGACTGAAATTTTTCACGATGTCATGCTGGAAGAATTATTGAAAGATCCATGGTGGAAAAAGAACATTTCTATTGTGGAGGACAAAAAGGAACAGATGATCAAAAACATGAAGGATCTAGCGGGGATCATTGAGACTGATGCTGACCACCCGGACAACGAATATTTTGTGTTAAGGTCGGCTATCAACTCCATGCTCCTATACAGAAAGATTGTTTCTGAGCGTATGCAGAAAGAGGAGGAGAAGGAAAGTTGCCCACTCGGGTTTGATCAAAATGGGAGATGAGAGAAATTGAAAACGCTGACATCAAATTCAACAGGATAGCCATGCTATCCTTTTTTTTGATTATAAAATATAAATATATGTTATATTTGTAATGAGTGTATTGGTTGTTTCAATCTATATACTTGTTATAAATTTTATTTTTAGAGGAAATGTATGAATTACATGCCTAAGAGAAAAAAGAAAAAAAAGTCTCCTAACGATCTCAGAAAACACACAGAGAAAAGATTAACGCAAAGATTTGGAATTAACGATGAACAAGAATCACAGAAAATACGTGCAACACTAAAAGACATAATACAAAATAAAAAATCTGAGTTTATGTATGACAAAGGAAGAATTTCTTTTCATTACATAAAAGAGATGGGGATAGAGTATGTAGTCGCATATGACAGAAATAAAAAAGAAATTGCCACGGTATTGGATACAAACTGTGGGCAATATAAAAGATGGAAAAAATCAAAGGATACCAACATCAACAGAAAAATAAGTACCACTGATTATCAAAATGTATAACGGAATAAAAAACTAGGAGGGAAAATGTTTACATTTGAATTCAAAGGAAAAGATACTGATATTCTGGGTGATCTCACAATTTCACTCGATGTTCAATTAAGAAATCCAGAAAGACACGATTATAATGTAGTAAAACAATCAATTCAAATTTTGATGAAAAGACTTCAGAAGATGATATTGAGGATTATTATAAAAAATGGAATGCGGAAAATGAGTTATAATCTTCTTGAAACAAAAAGATGTCCGGATTGCAAGGGAAAACTATTAATTGCTAATGAGAAATTAATCCCAGAAGCAGAATGGTTTTGCCCTACTTGTAAATTCTTTTTTGATAATGAATTGGAAATTATCGAGGAGGATTAAATGACCATTGAATTTGAAGAACAGATAAAGGAACTGACAAACAAATATGGTCAATTTTCAGACAGAGATATTGGACAAATTTGCATATGGATGCAAGATAATGGATGTCAAAAATTAACTCTTTCCGAATCTTTTGAGAAAATGTGTGAAAAAATAAAATGAAGGAGTAAGATTAACAATGGGTGAAGTTTTTATCGTGTATCATCCATCACATAGGATGGATTCTAACACATCCTTTCCTGCAAGAATCCTTGGTATATTCACAACTTCAAAAGAAGCGGTGCCATTTGCGGAAGAATATGCGAAGAATAATGGCTTTGAAAAAGATGAGTGGGATCGTTATTTTAGAGATACAGATACGGATGAAGATCCAATTCCAACCGAAATATACATAAAAATTGTTCCACTCAATAGTTCACTCCTTGATGAGCATATTTGGTTGTGAAAGGGATTGGTGAAGATGAACTGGAGATTATATAGAAGGAAATGAGGAGAAATAAATGAAAAAATGTGAATATGAATGTGGAGATGGTTGGATATCTATAATCGAAGAAGCCATTGAAAAGTTAGAGAAAGCAGATCCTGAAATTGTGATTGAACAGGTTAAAGAGAAATTTGGAGAATTGAGAATTTATATTGAATCTGTCAATGAGGAAACACGTGAAATAATTCGTTCTATAATCAATGAAGCTGAAATCAAAGCAAATAAAACTTGTGAATGTTGTGGTAAACCGGGTAAGCTTAGACAATCAGGTTGGTGGAAAACACTATGTGACGATTGTGATTCAAAAACACAAAAGTGAAGTGAGGAGGTGTTATGCTTGTTTCCTTAAAATTTTATGTATGTTCCCATTGTGGACAAATTGTACCCTTTCAACACAACTGTTGTTCACAATAGGAGGATTAATGTATAAAAATCCAATATACAGCCAAATGAATTTTTCATACAAAGAACTTAGTATAATTGAAGAAGCACTAAATCTTCGATGTAGGAATATTGAAAGAAAATTTAATTGTAGGGGAGGGGAATGTAAACACTGTAATATTTACAAAATCACTGACAAAATTTCAAAAGAAAGGTGTATAAGATCACAAAAAATTTTCATGAATTTTCATAATGACATTTTCGGTTGTCTTCCTTAATAAAAAATGTAAGGTGATTTTATGAAATTTGAATTTGATTCACCCTTGCTTATCGCAACGTTATTTTCCATCTGTTCTGTCGCATACTTCTTCCAGAAAAATTATTCCCTTGGATTTGAGGCAATTCAAGCTGCTGCACTCTTCGGAATTCTTAGTGCAGTGAGAGCAAAGAAGTAAGCATAAAGAAATGAAAAGAGAGAATAACATAGAATTATTCTCTCTTTTTTTATATTTAAATTTCTTCTTCTATTTTATGTTTCTTTTTCCTATCATATTTTTTCTTGTCCTTGAATTTCTTTGTGGATGGCAAAATATATTCATCTCTTGATTGTTTCTTTAATATTTTAACAATATTTATTTTTTTATCTTTAGACATAATATTTCTCCATAAATAATATTTTATTTTTGTTCCATTATCTTAAAAACAAACAAGCATATATCCAATCAATATTCCTATATAATCAAAAGCAATATCCCAAATATCACATGATTGTCTTCCAATATCCAATATCTCTTTGAATATTCCCAATCCAATCGTTATTAACAAAGCAATTTGAATATTGCTAAATTTACTAATAACAACCACGAGCAATATAGAAATAATTAGGTGCAACCATTTATCAATTCCATAAGTGAAGTTAGTGATCATAAAAACAATATCTCCTTTCAATTTTTTTGAAGAGTTAAAATACATATATAAATTATATGTTAAGAGAAAAAAATATATTTTGGAGGTAGAATTATGAAGTTAAATGAGAATGAATTATTGGCTATTGATCTTTTGAAAAACAAGGTTCTTTTAAGTCTTGAAACCTATGACGGCACTGAAGAAACAGAAAAAGAATATAAGACTGCAATCAACAATCTAAACAAATACTTGGATGGAACATTTAAATCCATCCAAGCAAAAATAAATATCATAGATAAATTCAAAAGAATCAGGGAAGTAAAAGAAAGAGAAATCCCAATGTTTTAAATATATTAAGATCTAGGATAATTTAAATCCTAGATCTTTTTATTTATTTTTAATTTTATTCTTCTTCCTTCAATTCATCTTTAAATAATTCAATAATTTCCTTTTCAATATCTAGATTATATCCTGTCAAAATATCATAATTTTTATCCAATGTATACGTGCAGTCTAATATCCACTCTTTCATTTTAACATTTTTATTTTTCATCAGTATCCTCCTTTTTTAAATCACAATTAAATTCCAAAGTAATGTTCAAACAATCCTTATCTCCTGTAACTTTGGATTGCCCATAATTAAAATATTTGACTTCATATATATTTCCTTCATTATCAACAACCAGCCAATCAAAATAATCACCATTGGATAAAATAATTAATTTGGCGGGATTTTCTTTGAATACTATATCCTCAATCTGGTAATATTTCTTATTATTTTTTTCTAATAATTCTTTATTTCTATGATTCATATCCCACCATTTTTTTAATATCTCTATAGCAGGATCCTGTGAAAATTCTGTAAATTCTACTTTTAAATTCATATCATTCTTTGGAGTATAAACTCCGGTTCCACCATCCGGAGGAAGAATAACTTCATCATCATCCGGTCCATGTATTGGCTGATATCCTTCGTATTTATATGTCATATTTTCCTCCATGTATTGATTTATATCTGTTCTAAAAAATTCAATTTATTTATTTTTTTATGTATCTAAAAATCACATATATTAATTTAATGATAGAACTTTTTTATCTTATTTTTTGGAGGATATTTTTATGGAGAATGTAATTATTGGTTTTTTTATTTTGATACTGATCTTATTTTCCATATTTATTTTGAATATAATATCGAGTGCAGAGATAGGTAAAATGTTTAAGGAGAATGGAGAGAAAAAATGAAGAAGCTTGAGTGGCATGAGGTAAGATGTAATGACTGGGACGGCGTGATTGGCAAAACTATTTTTTTTCAGATTTCTCGCTCTGTAGAAGAAGTAGGATATTTAGCTTGTAGTTATATACCTTGTGGGAAAGATCACAACGAGTTTGATAGTTTCGACGAGGCGAAGGAATGGTGCCAGAAACAACTTGATATGCTTATATCTATTTTGAGTTAAATTAAAAGTATGAGAGGAGGGATCAAAAAATGAAAGAAGAAAAAGTAACTAAGAAAAGTTTTATTAAAATGATTCAAGAATTTATAAATAAAAATTTTGGACTTAAAAATCCATATCAATTATTGAATAATGAAGAAAATATTTTATGGGAAATATATAATAAATATTGCCCAACTAGAATTTATCAATGCTCTTCATGTGGGAAAAAACAAGAAGAAAATATATTCACGTGTTATCATAGATATTATGATAAAGATTATGAAAGATATTATACTCGTGATTATGTTGTAAAAATAGGTGGTGATGAATATTTGAATCATATATTTTGGCAATACATTCTCAATACATTTGAAATTAAAGTGCGATTTGATGAGGAAATATTTTCTATTTTTGAAGCAGCATATGTTCCTAATATGGCAATCTGGAATTATTTAAGAGATATTTATAATCCATTAGAAGCTAATAAATCAATGCAGATAATTTCTGTATCTATAAGCACAACTAAAAATCATCATGGAAGTAAAAACCCATATCAGAAATATCAATCTGATAATGATCTACCTGCCATACAAAAAATGGGATTAGAATTCAATACACCGGAAATAATAGAATTAAGGAAAAAATCAAAAGATATATTGCGCACCATATCAAAATTAGAACAGGAACATGTTTGTATCGTAGAAAATATAAACCGCAAACCACTTGAATATTTGTTGTCAGGAAGAGACAATATGTGAAGGAGAAATAAGTAAATGTTAAGAGAAACAAGAATAACAGTGCAGTTTTGAATTCACATACAGCCATAATCCAGAGTTTAGTAAATTCACGGAATATAATACTATCAAAGGAAATATATGCTCAGTTTGTTTACTTAAAATCTTGGATGTTATTCGGGATCAATAGGAGGAAGAGTGTCAAAGAGAATACCGATCAAAGATGTGAAGGCCATGTGTGTAAAATGTGGGTTCACTCATTGTGTCGCATATGGATATGACGGATATAATGAATTTGTTGCAACATATGGCAAGACAATAGAACAATGTGATGAAGCTGCTAGAGCTGGAAATTGGATAAAGAAACAACTTGGTTGGAAAAAATTTATAGATACTGAACCATCCAGAGTGAAAGCATTGAAGAATAAGATTAAAGAATTGGAAGCTATGCTTCATAGTAGAAATGCAAGAATAATTGAACTTGAAGATCGGCTTGAAGAAGAATGGGATGTTCATGGCTGGATAGGAGGATAAATGTTTTCTACCGTTATTGCTTTTGTTTTTATATTTATCTGCATATATCTACTCATAATCATCAATTCAAAAAATAAAGAAATAAATAAACTAGAAATAACAATGAAAGAAAATAAAGGAATATTAGTTGAAGAATCAAAAATAATAGGAATAAATAAGTCTGATTTTTCATTTTCGAAAGAAGAATATAAATATTATTTAAGTAAAAATGGTATAATGACACATATATCGTCAGATAAAGATCTTAATTTAAATCTTGATGATGAAGTATACTTAGTGTTATTTAAAAAATGAAAGTGGAAAGGAGAAGAAAATAATGAAAAATTATGAAAAGCGATCGCCGACAATTTTCAATATAATACATCTGATTGCAATTCTTATTGAAGCAAAATTCTATTTGATGATCGAGTTATTTAAAAATAAAGCATTTATTGAACTGATCGGTTGCTGCATTATATTCTCTATTATGCCTTTATTTATTTTGGGTGTCTATCATCTAGCCCAAAACGAATACCTTTACTTCCCCAAGATGATAGCTGCTTTTAATTTATGCATCAGCCTATTGTTAGTATTAACGTTCAAAGCTAGGAATTCTTGAGGTATAATTCCAAAGGAGAAGCTGATGCATAATAAAGGTTTACTGACAAGAGTTAAACGTTATTTACATCCACAAATGTATTGCCGTGCTATGTTATGGGAAAAAGAAAGTGAATATTGCAGAACATGTGGAAGATGTATGCAATTCGAATATTTATTGAAACTTTTGTCTATTGGTCATCCATCATATTCAAGAATTGATTTAGCATATGGCTGGGCATACTTCAATTTAAATCCTTGTGATGGCCCCAGTGATAATTGTCCCAATATGAATACTGCCGGGTGTGGTGTATGCCCATTTATGGAAACAAACACATGTGAACAATTGAAAGTATACCGTGATCTTTTATCGTTTATGAAAATTAAGGAGAAGAAAATATGAAAACAATGTTTACGACGCAGCTGATATGTGACTCGTGTGAAAATCCACTGGAACATATAGCAGAATACAATGACAAGCAAGATCTGATGACTATCCGTGTAAAGCCATGCGTTCATTGTTACAATAAACAAGAAATTATTTGTAATGACTGTGGGCATGTTCTTAAAATTAGAGATAGGGATCAATCTATTAATGAATATATCGTATACCAGTGTGAGCACTGCAAAAAGGAGGATTGAAAGGAGAAGATATGAATACCGAAATTAAAAACAATGAAAAGATAAAAGAAAAAAAATGTTGGTGGCATGTGAAAGTAGATGATATCGATGATTATACACATGGTACTAAAAAAGATGCAATAAATCATGGAGAAAATATAGTAGAATCATTATATAATTATCCACCTGAAGATATCAAAATACATATTAAAAAAGAAATTCCGTCTATTGAGTGGATGGAAAGTGAGATATCTGAGATTGAAAGACATATGAAAAATTGTCAACAGACACTGAAATTTTTTAAGAAAACATTGATGAAATTAAATCTAAAGTAAGAAGTTGGAAAACTCATTATAATATCTAAGTGAAAGGAGAAGAAAAAATGTATTACCCGTGGGGAAATAGAAATGAGAATAATGTTAAGGGAGAAACGAATAATAAAAATGTGGAGGATAATAAAATAAATAATGCGGAAGTGGGAAAATTGGGATTTGTTGGAGTGGATAATGATGGTAGCGTGTGGTGGTATTCAGAAAAGCCAGTTTGGGATGATGATTGCAGATATGAAAATATGAATTTGGCATGTAATGAAACGGGCCAAAAAGTTCGTTTACAAGATCCCAACCACAATTATAAAGATAAAGCAGGTTTATTAATTGATCTTAACACTTTAACTCATGAGTATATGAGGAGGAGTGATAGATGAAAATGAAACGAATCAGGATGGTTCCCAAAATAATTGACAGATGTTATAATTGTGGTGATTGGAGATACGAATCAGTGTACGACAAGGATGGAAAATATGAAAGAACAATGGCAGTGTGTAATCAGATAAACAAATTTGTATTTCGTGGATCAGTAGCTGTTGATTTAATAGATTTTGCCAATAGTCCGCTTATTCACCCGGATTGTCCACTTCCGGTGTTTAAAGAAAAATGATAAAATATCCAAGAACATACCATCTTCCATTCAGTCAAGAAATACACTCGGATGACAAAACACATATCAATCCAGAATTTTTTATAAACAAACCAATAATAATAACAGAAAAATTAGATGGTGGGAATTGTTGTTTGAATGATGGAAAGGTATATGCCAGATCTGTTAATAGTGAAACAAATTGTCCATCATTTAACTACATAAAAAATAAACATGCTTGGAAGACATTGGAATGCAAAGATATATTTTACTATGGTGAAAATATGTTTGCTAAACATTCAATAAAATATACAAAATTAACAGATTATTTTTATATATTTGCTATACTCAAAGATGACATGTGGCTTCCATGGGAATTGGTCAAGGAATTATCATATGAGAAACAATGGAAAACTGTTCCTGTTTTATATGAAGGAAAATTTAATACAATAAAACAGTTGCAAGAATGGATGGATAAATATATATCTTATCCAGGAACATATAGCAATGAAACGGAAGGATTTGTTATAAGAATTTCTGATAGTTTTTCATTCAATGAATTCTCTTTGAATGTTGCCAAATATGTAAGAAAAGGCCATGTTCAAACTGATAAACACTGGTCTAAGAATTGGATTCAAAATTTACTGATGGATGGTTAATTATGTTAATAATAAGTGTGTTTCTAACAATAATACTTTTTTCTATGGTTCTTAGTAACTACATAGACGACGCAAAACATATCGTGTTTGGGATATTTTTAATAATTATGGGTTTTTATTCTTACAATTACAATACTCAACATGCCACATACAGCTGCGCAACATACCAAACAAACACATTTAAAGATATTCCTTCTAAGAATATTTATACAGTGCGAGTTGTTCGAAAAGAAATAAAGAATGATATGGATGTGTACACACACTATATATTAAT
>JALOBX010000009.1 GCA_023228065.1 Candidatus Pacearchaeota archaeon
TATGGGTTCGTTCTGAGAGTGCTTTTTTGACAATAGTGTTGCATTGAGAGCATTGCTGAGATGTGTATCTCGGATTGACGAGAATCATATTTCTACCAGCGCTTTCAGCCTTGTAGGAAGTGAGTTCAATCAATTTAGACCAAGATGCATCAGCAATGCTCTTGCTCAGCTTAGAATTGTGCATCATGTTTTCAACATTCAAATCCTCGAAGACGAGGATTTGGAATTGTTGCACAAGATAATGGCTGAGTTTATGTGCAAAATCATTTCTTCGATTAGAGATATGTTCGTGGATGTGCTGGACACGTTTGACAAACTTTTTTCGTTTTAATGAGCCTTTCTCTTGTATACTCAGCTTACGCTGAGCTCTCGAAAGGAGGTGCTCATCTTTCCGGAAGAATCTCGGATTATCAATCTTCTCACCATTGGAGAGCGTTGCGAAATGTGTCAATCCGAGATCAATGCCGACAGCTTTCTCGTTCGATTGGAGCAGAGATTTCTCTGTCTCGCAAGAGAAAGAAGCCCACCATTTGCCGAGGATGTCTTTTGTCAACACGAGAGTCTTTATTTTTCCCACAATCGGTCGATGAAGAACAATCTTAATTTCTCCGACCTTGGAAATATGGATTGTCCGAGAGGATAATTTATATCCACTCTGTGGGAATGTTAAAGATTTGTATCTGTTGCCAGACCTAAACCTCGGATATCCGGGATTTTCTTTCAACTTACATCGCCGGAAATAATGTTTGAAAGCGTTGTCCACGCGAGCGCACACGTCTTGCAATGATTGCGAATGAACCACTTTGAGACCAGGATTTTCCAATTTTAATGGTAGAAGCATCTTCATTGTTTCATACTTTGAAATAGAACGCTTTTCCTGCTCCCAAGCATTCTTTCGAGTCTCAAGCATGTGGTTATACACAAAACAACAATTAGACAGAATTAAACCAAATTTTCTCCGCTGGAGTTTATTGGGATATATTCTGTATTTAAATGTTTTCATCATTGCAAGATATAAATCTCCTTTTCAAAACACAAATTTAAGTTTGTTCACTTGATAATGAACAAACATTTTTTCAATAGTTTGTTCCTAATCCGTTTGATTCATCCACGGTTTAAAACCCGTGGATTTCTCAACCGATATTAAAATATGTTGGATTAAATCCAACATATTTTTTTTCAATTTATTTCTTTGAATCCCCTATCCAACATTTCTTTTTTACATCTAGATTCTATTGATGAGATTAACATATTATTTAATTCTTTATTTGAAATTTTAAAATCGTTAATATTATATTGTTTACTATAATATTTAACAATATTTTTTTTCTCTTCTAAATCATAAAAATTTTTATCAAAATCAATAACTTCATTTACCCTTCCGTCCCTGATAACTGATGGATCAATTTTATCCTTATGATTGGTTATTAATATAACGAGTCCAGTGGTTTTATCAAGTATTTCTTTAAACATATTGACCAAAAATGATTTATCGGTTTCAATACTTTTTTCAGTTGTATAATTACCGACATACATATCAAATTCATCGAACACATCATAACCGACTTCATTTATACCAGAAGTCAATTTATTATTGTCTGGCCCAAATATGATTTCATTTGGTAATGATTTATTATTGTCAGAGTTTTTATCATATAATTTTTTTCTTATTTCTTTCATACTATTTGACATCCCATATGCTTCGACCAATTTAATTTTATCTGTAAAAATTGGAAGATTTTTAAATAACCACGTTTTTCCAGTTCCCGGTTCTCCATGAACAAGAATAACCCAACGCATATCTTTATATTTATCTACTAATTTTCCCAAACTTTCAATTCTTTTTAATGTAGATACAAATTTCTTTGGTAAAAGATTCATTATTTCAGTTTTTTTTCTATATTCATTTCTAATAATACGTGCCAGGGCCATGCTTAATCTTCTTATATCAATATAAATATCTGAACACTTGGTATATTCAAATTCATTAAAATAATATTTAATACATAATGCTGGAAAATCAAATATAACATTACACCATGTATTTTTTATTTTGAATGTAAAAACCGATTTCCTATCCAAATTAGCAATTTTAAAATAATTGTGTTTATTCAACTCGCTATTCCCATCTATAATTTTTTCATTTTTTTCAGAAAATATTTTATTATTATTATATACTTTTTTTAGATATTTTATTCCTCTGCATTTATATTTTAAGAAATTTTCCATTTTGTTGACCGTTTCATCTAGATCCACAGTACAATGCCAACCTTCTGGTAAATATAAATCACCGGACATTAGACTATCCATATATATTTTTTTATATTTTAACACATCTACCGTGGCATCTATAACACTAGCATCTATTACAAAATCCGGGATTAATATACCAAATATTGATCTTTTAAGAACATTTTTATATGATACATTTTCTGATGGTTTATAATTATAAATTTTTGATAACACACTCTTAGCTATATCGAATGAAATCATATTTAAGCCCTCCCAAACAGATGTATTAATATTTTTTATTTTGTTTGGTAAAAAACAATTATTTATTTTTTTGATATTGAAGGTGAAATTTTAGATCTAAAAACATCTGATAGCATATAATCATCAAATTTTCCAATTTCTTTTAGATCTTCATCTTTATAAGTATACCTGAGAGAATGATATTTGTCATCCATATCCCTCATATCAAACATGAACACCTTTCCATTCGGAGATAATAAAACTGGATTGCCACCTTCATTTTTATTTGTCTTTGCAATAAGAAGAAGATTTTCTTTTTTTGCAAAATTATAATTCTTATGAAATGCAATGGTATTACTTACAATATCTTTTCCTTCCACATCAGAAAATAAAGGCAATAGTCCACCGCCAGTTGTTTTATCATATAAATCACCATATGTCAATAATACTTTTCTGAGCATACAATATATTTTAAATCCGAGTTTATCTTCTGCTTCTTTTAACTTTTCTTCTTTGTATGCTGGTTTAGTCAAAACAAAATTAACTTTATTATGTTCAATATAATCAAATAATTCTATCTTAGATTCTAATAGTTTCAAAGCGAATTCTATAAAAAAGTTTTTCATATTTTTTCCTCTCCCAATTCATTATGCCCAATTCCTCTTTTCAAATAAATATAATTCTCAGATATTCCTTTTATTTTATCCATAATATATTCTATGGCGTCTTCTGGTTTACATTTACTTCCACATGTAAAAGCATCTATAAGAGCAACACCGTGTTCTGGCCACGTATGAATGGATATGTGAGATTCTTCAAACAAACAATAAACAGTAACACCTTGTGGTTGAAAAGTTCTAGATTCAATATTTAGAACTGTTGCATTTGCTTTTATTGCAGACAGTTCTATGGTTTCTTTTAGAAAATTAGCATCATTCAAAATATCTTTATCACAATTAATTACATCGACAACTATGTGTCTTCCAAGACTTTCCATCTCATATATATCCCCTTTCAAATAGTTATTTTTTCTTGCCTTTTGACATTCTAATTTTATTAATTCTCTTCATATAACGAGATTTAATTTCTTTCTGTTTTTCTTTATTGTCTTCATTCTTTTTTAATTCATCATGCATTTTAGACATCTCACTTGCAACAGTTCCTTCTGGTTTTTTGGATTCAGAACTTTCTTTAAGATGTTTGAAAAATTTTGTTAAACAAACTTTATTATCAACATTGAGAATATTAATAATATCAGAACTTTCCATCATATGCAAAGTCTCCCCAATAACTTCTCTTTTTAAACTTTCAGCAAAGAAATCGATCTCGGTCTTCGTAAAAGAAATTTTCATGATGTTCCTCCAAATAATTAATTTTGATCTTCCCTTATTTCTTTATATTGAAATATTTTTTTAATTTTTTTAAATTCTTCAAGATCGTCCACGCTATCTTCCACCAATTCTGGATGCAATATTTTAAGATAGTTTGCCACATCCATCCTCCTTTTTAATATTATAACTACAAATTTCTTTTTTTATCTCTTCTTCCCTTACTCTAAATCTTTCTTTTTCTTCTTTTACTTTTTCCTCGATAAGATTGAGAAAAACATTTTGCATCTAATAAACTCCTCTAATTTAAATAGTATTTCAATTCCAATCATTCCAATTACAATTCCTAGACAAGTTAATACAGCATACTTAAAACATTCAAAGAATTTGTACATACTACACACTCCATACTATTATTTTATCACGGATATGGTGGTGGACCAACTGGTTGTGGCCCTGGTTCTGGCTGATTTATTTGCTCGTTACTAGTTATAAAAGTTGTATTTAATAAACTAGTATTTTTTAGTTTTAAATGTAATGAGTGAAGTCTAGTGATATACGCCAGTAAATCATTATTCACCATTACAATTGGATCAAAATAAAATACACCATTATCCAGATAATATAAAATATTATAAATGTTTTTTCCGGTTTCAGTTAAAGATGGAAAGTCTATCCCCGCCAAAGTGAAAGTCGGATCAGTTTGTCTAAATTTTCTAAATTGATCTAATAAATCAATATCAACCTGATTAAAATTGAATGGATTAATCGAATAGACTCCATCGTCTTTATATCTAACCTCACTTGGTTTAAACATATTAACCCTATAATTCACTGTTGGGGGATATATATCCTTTCCACTTTCATATCTAAAGGTATGTATAACTGAATCACCAATGAATACATTTCCAAATATTAATCTAAAAATATTCATAGTTGTCAGAGAACTATTATCTAAATTTCCTTGAAGTATATTATCTGGATCATAAAAAAATATATCATCATGAAATTCAGTTAATATTTGATCTAATTCTGGATAAAATATTTTAGACAATTATCCTCCAACTATTTTTAAGACAAAAAAAATTATTTTTTGCCTGTATAATATTTGAGGATCTCGCTGAATAAGTTAGCGAGATCCTCATTTTTATTCTTAAAAAACACATAAGTTATTGTAAAAAATCTTCTTAAATTATGATAGAATATATTTTTGTTTGTAATTTCTTCATTTAAATATTTCTTAAATTCGCCAATAATATATTTAGCATTGGCATAATACCACAAGTGATCTTTGTTATTGGGATCTAAATTTTCACTAAGGATAAACAACGTTGCTCTCTCAATAATTTTTAATACTAATAATTTATCTTCTTTTGATAAAACTATTTTGCTACTTAGTTTTTTTTTACTAACGTCAACTCTTCATATTCAAAAAGATGAGATTCAATTAATGTATCCACGTGCTTTTTGATATAATCAAGGATTCCTAATTTTTCTGCAATTTCAAATGCTTTCTCAACTGCTTTCTTATATTTTTCTTCTGATGTTGGTTTTGACGATTGTTTGGCAGCCCAGACTTCAACCCACGAACATGCACGCGAGACTGCGGTCCTTGCTAAATAATCGACCGATCCAGTATAATCCAATCCATATTTCTTAAAAAGTTTATAAACTAGAAACACCAATAACACAGAAATTGCACTTCCAAATGTTTGCATGAACAATGTGAGAAATACTCCAATTGCCTGTAAAGTTCCAGTATCAGAAATCACAGCGACTTCTTCAGTTGCAAAGCAAAAGAAAGAGAAAATGAAAACCATGAAAAGAATACTAGCATTTTTAAAAAACATTGTTTCCTCCAATTCTCAAAACAATCCTTTATTTTTGTTCCCAAAATTTAAATATCAAATTTCCTAATATTATATTTAGAAACTTTTTTAAAGTCTTTAATCTTATTATATGTGGTTAGAATTACTTTTCTCGTTAAATTCTTTAACTTTTTATCTACCAACTTTAATAACACCATTCCACCATCATACATCTTAGCAACGCGATATGATCCATTAGTTTTATCTGTTTTTATTTCAAAAATATCATGTATTCTAATATCCTTAATTTTTCTTATCATATTTTAAATTCCTCCACTTGGTTTACCAGCTGGTTTAACTGGTACTTTATTCTCTTCTTTATTTTCCGTTTCCTTGCTTTCCTCAATTATTTCAAGTATCTCACTAGCAACATCTTCTCTTCCCTTTAAATATTCACTCTTATCTGCATTTTCCTGTTTTTCTATTGCTTTTCCATTACTATCAATTATATCTAATTCATTTTTACAATAGACTTCGATATCCTTGATATTGTCATTAGGTTTCAATCCTGAGTTTTTATTTAGAGCCAGTATTGCTTTTATGATTGGAAGAAAATCTGTTACCTTAAATGGAATTTCATCGGACCCACATTTAAAAGC
The DNA here is from genome assembly GCA_023228065.1 of Candidatus Pacearchaeota archaeon. Next base: position 6,268 of record JALOBX010000009.1, read on the forward strand.
AGATTCAATTTTATTTTTTGTATAATCTAAAGAACTTCCATTTAATAAGCACGACAATATTAATTTTAATGATTCTAAATTATAATGAATATTGAGATATGGCTTTGAACCTGAATTATTAGTTATAAAATCCTTATGTATGAATTCCACAATTCCTGACATTTCCTGCATTGACTTATAATCAGAAGGCATGATTTACTTCCCTTTCCCTTTATTGGTTTTTTCCTTTTGAGTTTCTAATATCTCTAAAACCTCGGATGCAAAATCCTCTCTTCCTTCAAGATATTTTGTTTTTCTTCCAGATGCTTTAGTTTCCAATTCATTTTTACAATACTCATCTAAATCAGAAATATTATCATTTGGAAGATGTTTTGTTCCTATTTTTTCACCTTTCAAAAATTTAAAAAATATAAGAGTTTTTTCTAATATTTTTTTATTGTATTCTGTTTGTTCTCGATTACCAACTACTTCTTCATTTGTCATTTCGTTTATATAATTATTTAAATGAGAAATCCTTGATGTTGATGATGATCTCATTGACCGAATATTATACATAATATCCATAATTCTATTCAATTCTCCGCTGTATTCTTCGATATTTCTATCAAATCTGTCATAATTCTGGACACCACGAAACATATCCGTTATTTCGGTAGAAAGAGATTTTTTAGCCACAGATTAACTCCTTTTTATTTTTTTTAGAATACGAAAAAGTAATTGGAATATTTTTAAAACATTTTGGGCATGTAATTGTTATTACCTTATCTTCGTTTATAAATATATTGTAGTTTCTTAAGACATTAAAATATGTGGAATAAAACCCACATTTACATTTAAAAAACATAAGCACCTCTGCTTCATTTTTTAATTATTTTTATGGTGAATCTTGTTATATAATAATTTTCAAGACTATGAATTGAGGTATACCACTGTTGAGAATGTCCACAAACATATACAGCAGTAAAATGAAATTTATCGGAATTCATGTCATATTTATTTGGTCCGATATATTCACCATTAATTATTTTGTAAACTTTTTTTTCTCCACATGTTCTACATGCAGAATGACCCTGATCTTCTAGATGTTTTTTCAAATCATAATCCAAATAATTCTTTGATAACTTATCCATCTTAAACTCCCATCATCTTTTAATTGCTTTTATTGTGAATAATATTTTATATTTTTCAAGACACGAAATACTAGAAATCCACCTTTTAGAATGTCCACATTTATATACTGCATAATATTTAAAACACTCATCTTCATATATACAATTCATTATTTTGATAACCTGCGTTTCCCCACATATTTGACACCTACAGTGACAATCCCCAAGATGTTTGATAATATCATAGTTTAGATAATTGGGAATTTTTTTATTCATGTCATTCTCCCATAAAATTCTCTAATTTTCATTAATAATTTCCCTAAATTATTTTCACCTTTATTAGTTTTTAAATCTACACCCCAATATGTATCTTTCCAATAATTTCCTTCTATTAATTCTTTGTCTTTAGTATTTAGTAACATTTTTCTTAGGCATGGTGCTTTGAATTTTACAATTAATAATCTTTCCATAATGTCTAGTTTTACAATTTCCCAATCATCTCGCATTATCAAATGTTTTCCATATGTTTTTGCTTCCATGGGTGTTTTTAATGTTGCGATATGATATTGCTCTTTTTTATCCATTGTTTTTTGAGCTTGATATGCATGTTCCACTGAAGGATAAAATATTCCATCGTGTATTATTCTACATGGAAAGAAATTGGAAAGAAAAGCATATTGATCTCTAAATTTATTTATCATAAATTTTTTTATCAAACTCCCTATATCCAATTTCTAACATCTTATTTTTACATGTAGATTCAATTGAAGCTATATTAATATTTTTTAATTGTGACTTACTTAATTTAAAATCATCTGGCAATTCATATTCTTTTTTATAATATCCAAATATTTTTTCTTTTTCTTCTGGAGAATAAAACTGCCCATTTATTTCAATAACCTCGTTCACCCTTCCATCTCTGATAACAGAGGGATCAATTTTATCTTTGTGATTTGTTATTAAAATTATCAAACCATTTTCATTATCCAATATTCTTTTAAATTCACTTACAGTATAAGATTTTTCCTGGTTTATTGTGTCATCTTCAATATAGTTTCCAACATATTTATCAAATTCATCTACTATTTGAATTTTTAAATATTTCTTTAAATAATTAGATTTTAGTGGTCCTTGAACTGAGTCAATATCATTAAACTCTGATATTTTTTTATTGGAACGCGTATTTTTATTTTGTTGTCTGTTGTCTTCTCCGTTATTATAATTTTTTAACATCAATGGTTTCATTTCAGTATTTATAGAATTATCTTTTGCAATAAATCTGTTTGATAGAAATAATGATATGTTTTCAAATATCCACGACTTGCCAGTTCCTGGTTCACCATGAACTAAAATAACCCATCTCAAGTATGGGCGATCTTTATAGATATCTGAAAAGTTTTCTATTTTTTTCAAGATCGGTTCAAACTTTTTAGATTTCAAATCATCTAGTTTTAATTTATTGTAAATTTTTGTTTTCATATCCATATAAATTTTCTCAACTATTTTATTAAAAAATATTTGGTATTTACGAGTTTTTAATGGAATTAATGAATTATAAAATATAGATGTCAATATATAATTATCATCATAAAATAATTTAACAAACTTATTTTTTAACGTGAAAGTACAAAGACATTTATTTTCAAATTTATCACACAAATCAGTTGCAAGCGGGTCAACATTACATACAATTTTTAGATTTTTTATATTTTTATTTCCACTTAAATTTTTGTTTAATATTTCTAAAAATTCACATTCGGTCATATACCTGCTAAATGCACCAAAATTAAAATTTAACCATATAGATTTAACATACAACTTTCTATTTTTTAAAAATTCTATAGTATTATTAATTCTAGTTTTATCCAAGAAAAATCCACATGGGACTAATGGTGATAACAAAGTTTCCTGAACTACATTATTAAAATCCTCACCAGCGGATTCATCAAATGCATTTACTATCCAGAACTTGAATATTTTTAATACATCTTTAAAAATATTAATCATATTTAGCATTGGACTCCTTGTTTAATTATTTTTTTTACTTTTCTTTTCCTCTGGGTATTCCACTCTCTTGTGGTATATTGATGATAATTCTTTTGGTAAAATTCTCCTAACAACTCTCACAATTCCCAATTCTAATTTATCTATCTGACCATCATCTGTTAATTTTTCTATTGTATCCGAGACTAATTTTACTTTTGTCTCTTCATCATTTAATTCGTTTCTAATATACAATGATCTAGCTGTTGATTCTACCACATCACAAATCATCAATATCGCGCTTTCAACTGTTGGTGGTGATGAAAATTTATAACGATATACATCCTCATCCGTTGATTTAGATTTACAATAGAAATAATGAATGACACAGCTTCCGTGATGATGCAATACATTTTTTATAACATCCAATGGAAAATTCCATTCCAATAATAATGCAGCCCCATCAGAAACATGCCTAGATATAATTTGATATGATAAATATGGATCCATTTTGTCATGTGGATTTTCTTCTTCTCCAACTAAATTTTCACAAAAGTATTTTGGATTAAATATTTTCCCAACATCATGAAATATAGCAGAACATCTTAGTCTATCTTTATTCACGATATCATCCGGAAGTTCTCCTGCTATTGAATCACAAAAATTTGCAACGTTGTTACAGTGTTTAAAAGATGATGGTGCTATATCCTTGAATTTTTCTAATAATGGGTTTGAATTATCATAAAAATCTTTATAGCTCGGTTCAGACATATGTACTCCTTTTAAATTCTTAGACAAATTCAGTAACTATTGTTCCATTTTTCGTTTTGTAAGTTATACTGTGCCTAGTTATATTCATGATTTCTCTTTTATTAGATGCACTTTTTGGTTTATTATATTTTTCGACTTCTAAAATATCAACAGGAACAATATTAGAATTTTCATTTATAAACAGATATTCATTGCTTATCTCTTTACCATCAACTGGTCCAATATCTTTACTCGGGGAATCATATATTTTTATTTCTTTTAATTTTATTGTTTTATTAGATGAATATAGTGATGGGTTTTCATGCGGATTAGAAGGATCATAATCAATTAATTCTTGTATTACTTTATTTATAATCAGTCCTCTGCAGCTTGTCCATGGTTTTGTTTCATAATTTATCGGCAATATTCTTTTCAACATTTTTACGGCTTTCTTAATATCTCCTCTTCTGATTAAATTTATATCAGAATACATATACCATATCCCGGAAACATCCTCCCCAAATCTTTTATAAATCAAACCGAGATCATAGACTATACTTTTCATCGTATACCCATTGGTATAAAAAGTGTTTTTTATGCTCTTAACATTCTTATCTGGAAGCAATGAAACCATATAATTTATATTTTCCCGTATTATTTCTACGGTTTCATTAAAATCAACTCCGTTCATTTTTCCTTCTCCTCAATATTAGCAAATCTCATTCAAGTTAAATTTGCAAATTTTCCACTTCTCATATAAATTTTTATTTTCATCATAATCACACTCTATTAAAGTCAATTGATATATAGTATCGCCAATTACAACTTGTTTTATTATTGACATTCCTATTCACCTTTTTCTATTTTTTTATATTGATTTTGGCGGAGATGGTAGGATTCGAACCCACGGGGCTTTTACACCCACTTGTTTTCAAAACAAGCACCATAGTCCAACTCGGTCACATCTCCACTATAAATTGATTAATAATTCACAATTCATTTATTCTCTATGAAATAATTTCCAAACATTCCTATACAAATAATGATAACCAATCCCAATGCCCAATAAAAATATAAACGTCCACTTAATTACTCTCATTTTTATCTCCTAAATATCTTTCTTGAATTTTTAAAACTGATATTGAATATTTGTGGGCTTTTTTACTTAACCCAAAATATCTCTGCAATGCCAATCCATAATCTCCCGTCATTTTAAAATATTTATTTAATATATAGCATCCACATTTGATATTATTTTCAATATTATGCAAGTATTCAACAGATGGAATATTTAATTCTTTTTTCCATACTTTATAATTAATCTGCATCAACCCAACACATTCTGATTTCGATATCAGTTTATGATTGAAACTACTTTCTCTTTCAATCACAGCATATACCAAAGATTTTGGAATATTATATAATTTTGAATATTTATTGATTGATTTATTTATTGCTCGTATATTTATGTATTCAATTTTAAATTTATCCATTGCAATTCTAGACATAGAATCAAAATTATGAGACTCTATTTCTTTGGAATTGCTCGAATGTAAAACACATTGCATCAAAAATAAAAATAATAGAAAAAACCTCATCCATATATCACCTTTCAATTATATTATTTTTCAAAGACAATATTTTTTAATATTGTCAAAACTTAACGAAATATATTCTTTTTTAATTATTGTCTTATCATTTTTTTTCTCAATAACATGTATACACATCCATCTAGAATCGTAATCGAATTTTTTAGCTAAAGGACGTATATCCAGGTGCAGTCCCGGATTATTCCAATGTGGATAAACACCAATACCATTGAATACATCAAATCTACTTGCGGCTAAATAAAAATCCACAACATTTAATTTTTTACAATAAATATCTACAGCCATGCCACTATAATGGTATGAATCATCAGTATGCCCTCCTTTTTCATACGCACAATTAATTCCTATTGGAAACCCAATGTAATTTCTAAGGGCATCCAACCCATAAATTAAAAGTTTATGCACTTTTAAAGGATTTCCCCATTTTTCAGTTTTCTTAAAATATTTTATTTCCTTCCAATTTTCATTTGTCATTAGTAAAATATCTACTAAATCTGAATTCTCAATCGTCATCTTCTTCATTCCCCTCATCCAAACATAAAACTTTAATATAATGTTTTTTCAGATCACAAGATAAAGAAAATCTTTTGCTAACAACAGAAAAAAAATCTTTATCAAAATTAAATCCATAAAACAAATCTTTAATAATTTTAAAATCTGTAACCTTATTAGATTCCAAATTTCTTACAACAACAATTACTGCTTTTTCTGGTTCCTTAATCATATTGCATAAAATAATACTTATTTCTACATTTAATTTTGGGAAAGTATATTTCATTCTTTCCACATCGGCCAGATTATATATGTTGCAAATAGTATCAATGGCTTCACCAATATTTTCTGTTCTTTTCTTAAGTAAATCATCAATAATGTTTTTAACATTTTTAGACATAACAAATCTTCTCCTATTTCAAAAAAAGTGGAGATGATTTTACTCATCTCCACATAAATTAAGGAAAGGAAAAACGAGAAACGGGAAATTAGAAATTTATAACGAGTTCAGTTTTGAATAATGATTGTTCAACTGGAGCAAGAGATTCGTGATCTTTTGTTTTTGTATAATTTACATCCAATTTCAAATTCTTTTCAATACCATATTCCAGTCCAACTTTATATCCTTTGGAATTTGTCATACCACTATGAAAATCTGAATCCGTATAACAATCAAGAACTGAATCCTGCTCAATCTTCCTAATGTTAGAATAGAGTTTCCAATCTTCTTTATCAACCACAGTTAAATTCCCATATTCAATTCCAAGTAAATATGCCTTATCATCGGAGTCAGTATTCTCTATCCAGTTTCCAAGCAATTTTATTTCATTTTCTCCGATTGTTTTTGTAAAAGTGCTTCCAAATTCAATAGCATCATAATCATAAGTATAATTTCCAAGTAAATTGAGACTGTTACTATTTACTGTCCATTTAAGAGGAAGTTTGTTTTTAATGTTATAATAATTAATAAGTCCACCGTAAACATCATAATTAATATCTTGATATTTTCCAGAAATACCAAGCTGGGAAACAACAAGCTTTGGATCATTATCAGCTGCAGTGAATTCATCCAGGTTATATACACCACTATGAAAGTATACCTTGTTGCCTTCCAAAAGAGTATGAACCAGATCAAATCCAAAACCTTCAAATGCCAAATCTTTGTCCCAAATCATATCTGATGCTGAAACAAAATTCTTACCAAATTTTCCACCAGTGAAACTTAGTAATGTTGATTCATCTAAACTGTAGTTATAAGATAAATATGCTTTCTTTAAACGAAAATCTTTTGTTTCCATGTTTCCACTTAGCACTTGAGTTGTGACTCTTGGATCACCATTGGAACTTCCAATTGACGCACCAAGCTCTAAATCAGCTGAAACGTTTTCGATGAATGATAAATCAAGATCAATATAATTTGTAGAATCATCAACAGCAATATAATCCTTCACGTGTTGATAACCTAATGATGCACTGCCAGTCCATTCTGCAGCACTGATGATAGTAGCGAAAAGAATAAATAAAACAAATAAATTTTTCATTAAAATAAATCTCCAATTTTTTTGGTCCAATACTTCCCATTACATACTTTAAGAAAAGAAAGATTGGCACTACATACAACTCTCTTTTTTTATTTATTTTTTAATTTATCAACCCCCTTTTCAAACTTTGGTTGTTGCCCGGAGTAGGATTCGAACCTACATGCCATATTAAATGACTCACAACTTTTATTCGTTGCTGAACGTCTACCACTTCCGCCATCCGAGCATATGAAATTATAAACCAAATTCTCCAGTGTCAACCCAATCAGAAGATATTAAGGTCCACCAATCGACAGCTAAACCTTTGAGTAAATATTGATATGGGAGCCACCCGTATCCACCATCAAACCCCCATTTTGGACCCCAGCTATTTCTTATCAAAAATGCTCCGGTTGTTATTTCTCCGGTAAAATCGTGTTTTATTTGTATGTTATCGTCAAATCCATAAGATCCTATGGCGTGCCCACCTTTTGCAGTTTCATTACTTCCCGGGAATGGAATTTTTCCAGTATATCTTGATTGAACTAAGGAATCATACGTTGTAAACCCAAACATTAAAGGAAGACCCGCAACCAAGCATTTCTTTATATTTGTTAGGATATTTTCTTTTGATAAATTATGTTGATCAATTTTTATATATTTTGTAGCTTTGAAGTTTTGTGCTAGAGAATACACAAACGATGTTGGTTCAATATCATATTTTGAAACATCATACGGCCAATATGATTCTGGAGGTGCACCATATAAACGCAATGCTGCCATAGTAGTTCTAAGAAATGCACCAGTATCGCCAGACCACTTCAATAAATTTCTAGTTACTTTATACAAAAATAACCTAGAAACATCAGTATGTTTACCAAATGCTTTTCTCTCATAATATTCAACTATACTTGCAGCAGCATTAGCCGTACATGATCCAATATTTCCCTGATCTTCAATAGGTGAGCAATATTTTCTAAGATCTACCGAATTTGATAATTCCATATTATTATCATTAATTTTTAATCTATCTAACAAATCGCCAACTGATTGACTTTTTAAACTATAATCTCTATGGTCGGGATAATCAACCAACCAACCAGTAAAAGAAAATTCCATTTTTATTTATCTCCTCTTCAATGGAGTTCACTCCTCCACTTTTGCAAACACGTCTTCATACTTTATAAAAATATATGTTTTTTCATCAACTTTAACCGGATATCCTTTTCCAAATGGAACAAGAATTTTATCTCCCTTATTAATATCTAATGGAATGATATTTCCATCTTTCGTTTTGAACCCTGTTCCAACATCATATACATCAACAATGAGGGTTTTTAGTGGAGTCCCATCTGGAAGAATAATTCCACTCTTTGTTACTGTTTCTTTTGTTAAATCTGGCATCTCAAAAACAACAGAATCATTAAGAATTTTTTTTAACATCAACACTCCTATTTTTTAATTTTAACTGAATCAAAATAATTATGACCCAGAATTTATTTCTGAAATTAAAGTATCTTTTGGAAGAAAACCTATAATGGTTTTAATTACATTTCCATCTTCAGTTATTAATAAAGTTGGAAGGCTCCTAACTGAGAAGCTAGATGCTAGATTAGCTAAGGTATCAACATCAACCGTTAATATATCAAAATTAACTTCATTTGAAATTAATTCCAATGTTTCTTTTAATCTTTTACATGGAGCACACCACGGAGCCCAAAAATCAATTATTTTTTTGCCATTTAAGATTTCATTGTTAAATTCATTTTCTGTTCTAATTTCTTTAATCAAGGTTTCCTCCAAAAAATAATTGTAGAACTTCATTTTTGAGAATAAAAAGTGGGGATAATACACTATCCCCACTTTAGAATTATGGTGTTCCTAGTTGGAATCGAACCAACTTTTCCAATTTTAGAGATTGGAGCCTTGACCGTTAGGCTATAGGAACTTTTATTTTATTAACTGTAATTTTTCTGTAAATTTATCATCGCTAACAAATGCTATTGCAGTTAATTGATTTTCAATATCTGGTTCTAAAAATTTCTCAAATTCAACATCATTTAATTTCAATTTATATTCCCAGTCTTTAATTCTAAGTTCATCTTTAACTTTGACATATATCAAATATTGATTATTCCATTTTCTTGCAATGTCTTCGTGTTTCAATATGAATTCGGCAATAGCATGACCAGCTTGAATGAATCTGTAAACTTCATCCAAGTCTTCTCGTACAAGAACATACATCTTTTCCATTAATATCTAACAACCAAAAACATTTTCAATTGCTTCAGATTTGGTTATTCCTTTTTCTTTCCTTATCGGCTTTGGATGTTCCGCATTATATTTTTCTAATTTTAAATTCCACTCTGTTTTATATTTTTCGATCAAACCCTCATCTGCTTTATTGAATTCACCGGGAATTTCAATATCTTTTCTTTCCATTCCTCTTAATTCACAATATGCAATATGTTTATGTCTATATATCGATCTCATACTGTTTAGACCAGGAACAAAACCTTTATATTTTTTTCTGAGAGATTTGAATGTTTTAATTTCATTTGCTAAAGATTTGAATTCTTCCTTAATTGTTTTGATCACAGGATTTCCCATCGATTCCTCCTAGAATTTTGTCAAATTTAAAAAAATTTTGAAATAAATGAAACAAAGATCTGGGAGGACTCCTGGGAGCCTACCCATATTTAAGATAGTTTAAGATCTACATTGAATTTCCTCCTGAGATTTGGGTGTGAAGCGAGATATGAGTGCTGATTACTGTTGAGCTATCTCGCCAATATCAACTTCTTCTTTGTAGTTGTTCAGCTAGTTTTAAGATCAAATTTCTATTAAAATATATTTATTATTTTCCAATTATTTTGATTTCGAATAATGGTTTTGTTATCACTCGAATTAATCCATCATTTACTAAGTCATTGGGATTTTCAATACCATAATTATAAATTTCATCCCATCCGCAATTCGTACAATGACAACAAAAATTAATACTTAAAATTTCAAAAGTATCATCAAAATAAAAAGTATTTATGGTGGCGGTTTCAATTAGTTTATATTTTATTATTTTATCATCTACATCTCTATTGTAAAATTCGCAATTTTCATTTTGGCAACAATATCCTAAAAACCTATATGCTTCAATGCTAAATTTTTCTTGATCAATATCTTTAATATCTACTAATTTTAATTTAGATTTTAAATATTTTTTCATATATGATTAACCTCGAAATATTTTTATTTCAAAAGCAGGTTTAGTTAAATATTCAAATATTTCTTTATCATCCAAAAACTTAGTAAAAAACTTACAATCGTGTTCATCTTCCCAACCACATTCGGAACATCTTAATTTTATAGTAAGTAAAATGGAATATTCATATTCATTATTTACCTTTTCTCTTTTTATTTCTTTAAATTTTAATAATTCACAAAACATTTCTTGTGTGTCATGTATATCGCATAATTCACATTCTGAATTTTCACAACATATTGGTAAGGCATACTTAATCATTTCATTTAGTATTTTTTTATCAATCTCTTTAATATTTTTAAAAACAAACATATTTTTAAACCTCATCTATTAATGACTTTTATTTTGAAAAGTGCATTCGCTGATAAAAGCTCAAATAATTTTCGAATTCCTCTAGCACCTTCATCATTAATATTCCAAATATAAAAACTTTTATTATATATTTGTTCCCAACCACATTCGAGACATACACAATTAAAATTTATGTATAATTCTTCATTATCTTCACACTCATTATCATAAAATTCAAAATCAATTAATTTATATATTATTCTATCAATACTATCGTGAAATTCACAATAATCATTCATACAACAATATCCAATTTCATCATGAAGAATATGAGAAAATATTTCTTGATCAATATCTTTTATTTTCTTAGGAATTCTCATAATTTTTAAACCTCTAAATATTTCTGAAATTAACGAACAATTGTTTTTATTTTGAATGGTAATTCACGTATTGTCAAAATATCAAATAATTCTTTATTTGCCGAATATTTAGAATCTAAATAAAAATTTTCATTATAATACGTATCATTCCATCCGCAAAAGGAACATTCACATTCTATTGTTAATGTCAAACACTCTTCGATTGGGCCATAC
>JALOBX010000032.1 GCA_023228065.1 Candidatus Pacearchaeota archaeon
TTTTTGATCCAAAAAATGAATTGGGAATAACTCTTGGAAACAATGGTACTGGTTGGGTCTGTTTGTGGGAAGGATATTTCTAATAAGGTTTTAATAATAATAATTGAAAGGGATTGGGAAATGAAAATCCTTTTTAAACAAATTTATATTGATCAAAATTTTTATTTCAAGGATTTTTTTGAAACAGGAAAAAAAACAATCAAGGGAACGTATCTTTGTAAGAAAATATCTGAAGAAAAGGCAGTTGGTTTATATTTTTTTCCAGATAGAGGAAAACCTTTTGAGCTTGAAAATGAGTTCTTCTCATCAAAACTAGAGTTAGGACTAAATAGCATTCCAGAAAAAGTAAATGTTGATATTATTAAAGAATTAAAAGGTTATTATATGCCTTCAAAGTTTTTGGAAAAAGCTAAAGAAGACGACTTTGAGAGGATTGAAAACGATCTTTATGTTTTTGATCCAAAAAATGAATTGGGAATAACTCTTGGAAACAATGGTACTGGTTGGGTCTGTTTGTGGGAAGGATATTTCTAATAAGGTTTTAATAATAATAATTGAAAGGGATTGGGAAATGAAAACTATAAAAATCAAAGTCTACAAATTCAAAGAGTTGTCAAAAGAAATAAAAGAAAAAATTATTCAAAGCTGGAGAAACGAGCAAAGTTATCCGTGGGAAGATGAAAACAGAGCAGTTTTAGATGAATTTGAAAAGATTTTTCCTGTTAAAGTTGGAAAGTGGGAGTATGGCTATAGAAATTTTATTGATTTTGGCCTTGAATATGATTATATGTCTTTTAACAGAGATGTTTTAGACAGCATGAAAGGGCTAAGATTAAGGAAGTACATATTAAACAATTATTACAATTATCTTTATGTTCATCAATTTGTTAAACCTTTAAGAAGAGATGATGCTTTTATTTCTCATCCAAGAGTAAAATCACAAAAGTTGTCGAATGGCAAGATATACAACTCTTATCGTTCAGCTATATATTTTGAGGAAAATTGCTTAACCGGTTATTCTGCAGGATATGAGATTTTAAAACCTTTTATTGACTTTATTAAAAATCCTAAAAAAGATGTTGATTTTGAAGATATTATAAAGGAGTGTTTAGAATCTTGGTTAAATTACTGCAAAGAAGATTATGAATATTGGCTCTCGGAAGAAGCAATAAAAGAAGATATTAAAATAAATAATTATAGATTTTTTAAAAATGGTGAAATCTATATTGAACGCAGGTTTAATTAAGAAAGGAAAAAAATGGAAGGACAAATTTCTCAAGTTTTTGAAAATAGAAACTGGCACTTGATTGCTGTTCGGCGAAGATTTGATCAAATTCTCTGTTTGCAAAATAAAAAAAATTGGCTTGCTACTTTTTACTTTGAAAAATTTGATAGCAAGCTAATTTTCAACACAGGAAAGGTAAACAAAAAGGAAGATGTTCCTAAATACATTATCGCAAAAGTAAATAAATTTTTTAATATTTAATAAAAGTTTAATTGAAAGGAATAAAATGAGAAGCCTAAAAGAAGCAAAGCAGACAAATGAAAAGTATTACTTGGTGATTGCATCAAAAGAAAATCCATATATTTCTAAGGGAGTCTTGACAAAAAGGGAGCCAATTAATTTAAAGTTTTGTCAAGAGTTGTCTGCAAAAATCAACAAATTTTTCTTACACGACAAAATTGAAATCATTGCGACAAAGTACGATTATAATATATCTGAAGATGAATATCTATATGTGCAAAGTGGGGATATTGGGTTAAAGACTATGGGGAATGAAAAAGTTATATATTTCTATCCACATGAAAATATTATGCGGATATGGATGAATGGTAGTCCTATTTATGAAAATAACAATGGGACTATAACAAGAGATGAATATGCTCTCGCGGATTGTTTACTTTAAACTTTTAATGAAAGGAAACTAAAATGAAAATAAAAATTAATTTGGTGGAGCTTGGCTATCCTGATCCTCAAAATAAAAAAGTAATTAAATCTTTTGAATGTTTAACAGATTCACCCCATCATGCTTTGCAACTGTATGAAAAGCATATCGAAAATGATATGCAGTGTTTGGAATGGGAAGATATTACTGAGGAGAATTAAAATGGATGATGCAAAAATTGTATATATTTTCAATATTCTCAATGGAGAGGCAGCAAAGCTTGGGTTAAGCATCAAAGCATCTGTGACCAAAGATTTAGATTATTTGTTTAAAGTTTTATACAAAGATTATCAAGTTTACTCTCACAAAAGTATTATTGAGTTGAGCAAATGGGTTAATTATCACTTAGACAAAAAAACAGATTTTTCTGAAATGGAAAGTCTTGTGTTGTGGTATTGTCCTTTTTGCAAGTCTTATTTTGATGAAAAAAAGAGATGTCCTTTTTGTGGGTCAGAGTTGGAAGCTGTTGCAGAATAATCATTGATTTTGATAAAAAACTTTTTATCTTTTAGAAAGGAGATTATCATGGAATATGAAATTATTGATCATGGAAAAGAAGCATCAGATTATTTTCAAGGTTGTGGAACGTGTTTTACAGACTTTAATCATGTTGTTACTGGATGTGGCTTTAATCAAAAAGAAGCTTATGAAGACGCTGTTGAACAAATTTATGATTTTTATCTTGAAAATGAAATAGATTATTCAAATTTTAATCTTCCAAAAAAGCCTAAAGGCTTCAGAAAGAAAAACGCTGTAACAATAAAAGAAGCAGAAAATAATGTTTATTGGTATGTATCTGTAAGATTTAATTTTTAATAAAGAAAGGAAATGACATGGACAAAAAAAGTTTGTTGCAAGCTGTAAAGGCTGTAGGTGGTAAAGTCTTTGTTGATAACAAAGACTACACTGTCTACATGATTCCAGAAAATCAAGAGGTTTGGTTTTATGAAATGAGAAACAAAATTGGCTTTAACAATCTTTTTCATGGAAAATACGGATCTTCTGAGAACTTATCTTTTGTTGTCTATTGGGATCAGCCTGAATTTTCAGAGGATGACAACAATATCGAATACTTTCTGCAAACTGCAAACACAGAGCTTTTAGTTAATCTTTTAATAAATGATCCGGCAAAG
>JALOBX010000010.1 GCA_023228065.1 Candidatus Pacearchaeota archaeon
AATGTATAATAATTCCTCCAGTAGTTGTACCATCATAAAGAGTTATAACAGAACCAGAACTAAAAGAAGATATTATCATTGCTTGAAGATTTCCTGGGCCATATTTACAAATAATTCCACTACCAGGAAGTGCTGTTGTAATTCCAGATTGATATCTTGATATTGGTTGAGTTGATAAAGTTCCAAATCTTTTTATATTTGCAGCGGCACATTGTAAGGTACTGTTTGTAATTATTCCACCAGAGTTTACATTATCCATATAGATATAGTGATTTAATGTAGCTGCCCAAGCGGGGGTAGTTGAAATATAAGAATGTAGAATTTCATCCCCTATTATAAACCAAACTTGAAATCCTGTAAAATATATTTCATACGTATGTATATCTGTTCCGGGTGAAAATGTTTTTCCTAGTGTTCCATTAAAATTTCCAGACGAAACTGTATTTGCAGATGAATTATTTAAAACAACTATACTAAGGGTATCCCCATCTAATTGAAAATAAGCACCATCGGTAATAGTAGGCATTGTAGCCCCGTAAGCTATTCCCCATCTTCTTTTGTTATTTGTAATTCCAGCAGATAATTGAATATAAGCTCTAAAACTCATAGTAGAACTAGATATCGATCTGGCCCGTCTTACAGAATGTAACACTGTTGCTCCATTAGCAGTAGTATTCGTGGCAAGAGTTACAATTGCATTGGCTTGTGTAGTTGTTCCCCCGTTTGTATTTGTTACTGTCCAAAAATTAGTGTCGATAGTAGTTCCTTCAAAAGTTGAACCCACTAATCGTACTGGAGTGACTACCCTTTGTTCCCCAGCAGGGGTATTTTCTACAACAAATCCATAGGCATCTTTTACAGACTGCAAAGCTACTTTTAAGTTCCCTTTTGAATCTAGTGATCGAGGAACTGCTTCTACAATAGGACAAAATACAGTCTGTAATCTTAAATAATTTGTTGTAGCACTTCCAGTATTTTGAACACGAATACGAACATAACTAGAAATGGCTTGAACAGTTATACCAAAAGTTTGATCTGCATAATAATTATATGAATCCGAAATATCCCAATGTGGTCCAGTAGGGGTTGTATCAGGTGATTGTTCAACATATACAGTAGCATTTTGATCCATAAAGAGGCTTACTTGTATCCCAGCATAATTTAAAGTGCTTTCAATAGTTCCTGTAAATAAAGAACCTGATGTTAAATTGGTTGTAGAACTATTTACTGTTGATACTACAATGTCTTGCGAAAATTTTGAAAAATAACTCACTTATTCCTCGTTAATAGATAATCATATTTTTTATTAGTATATTCTATAATTACTTCCATTACTATATACATTAATTGCTGAACTAGGCGGAATAGTTTGAAGATTTTCATTTTCAATTTTTTGTCCTAGACTTCCTGATAAAAATATATCCCCAGGTGATGCATTATCTATAATATACTCTCTTCCAGAATTTCCAATAGCTGTAGGAAGTGTTAATAATTTATCAGCAGATGTTACATATAATATTCTATCACTAGTTAAAATAGAATAATCATTTGTTATTGTTGATAAAGACTGTGGTTGAGGACTTCCAACAGATGCTATAATACTTCCATTAGTAGAGGTTGTAAAAAGTACAGTAAAATCATAAACAGTGTTGTGTGTTATTGAATAAGGGATTTCAACGGTACCTGTATCTAAAAATACTTGAACTATTGGATACGTTCCAAAATTATGAAGAACATTAACTGAAGTTTGTCCAGTAAAAGAAGTTAAAGAATATGAATTTGATGCTGTTCCTGATGGAGTTGTCCAGTTTCCTTGTCCATTTAAAAATTGATTATTATTATCAGATAATCGTGGTAAGAAACCGTGCTTAGTCGATGACGAATTTAATGTTGAAACATCATTAAAAAATAAATTACTTTCTTGAACAGGAAACATATCATCTACATATTTTTTTGTAGAAGCATCTGTATCACTAAAAGGGGTAGCTGATAGGGTTACACGATTAAATGTTGGTTCTGATGTGGTTGCTATGTCTTGAGGTAATGATAATAATGTTCCTGCACCAATAACAACTCCAGTTCCATTACTTACAGTTATTTGATTTTCTGTACCTGTTAGATTACCACTATTAATAATATCTTGTTTATTATTGAAAGTAGACCAGTCGATTGGAGATAAAATACCAGATAAAGTATCAGAAGCAACTTGTGTAGCCACGATATGTTCAGAATTTGTTAAATGATAGTATTCATCTATTGTTCCTCCTTGAAGTTCTGATAACCCATTATGAATAGTAATAGAAGAAAATCCAAGATCACCCGTTTCAAGAACATCTATCTGAGTAGCAGTAGACTCACCATTTTTAACAATAATTCGTCCAACGAGTAATGTAAAACTAGACATTACGGGGGGAAGGTTTGGTGGAGGATTACTTGCTATTGCTTCTGCTAAAGTATAATTATCTGCCCCTAAAACTATAACTGGTCGATTTACAACATTAACAGGATCTTCAGAAAATCCTCGATATACCCAGTTTACAGCATATTTATTTGGATTTAATGTTTGTAGGTTTGTTCCGTCATCGTACTGTGTATTATTATACTGTGTCCCAGTTGTTCTAGTCCAAACACCTCCAACGTGATAATAAAAAGCAATGTATTCACCAGATACCCCAGAATTAACTGTTTGTAAAGTAGTATAGCAACCACCAAACCAAACATAACCACCTGTAATATTTACAAGTCTGGTTGCTTGCTCGCTTAATACTAGTCCTCCCGGTTGTATTTTAAATCGTTCTGTTTTTACTAGACGATGGCTAAGTTTATTAGCTAAACCTTTAGCCATATTATCCCAAAATAAATATAAAACGGTACTTAATAAATTATAAACAGTTAAAATAGGAATAATATTTGCTTGATTTATTATAGTAACGTCTGAAATAATTTTAGTTATAGGAATTCCATTATTATAATCTGCAACTATATAATGGATGGTACTATCTTCTGGAACTGTAAAGGTTCCTCCAGCAATAGTATATTTAGTTAAAGTTGTTTCATCATAAGCAGAGGATGAATATAAAAGATACTCCCCAGATCCAATTGTAATAGTTCCAGATCCTCCAGTGACCGACGGGGAAGTCCAGATACCAGCACTTGAATTTGGAATTCTATCTGTTTCCAATGCTAGTTCATATAAAGCATTTTGAACACTTGTTGAATTTAAACTTCCAGAAGGAGTGTTGGTTATAACTAAAGCAGAATGAAAATCTGAAGTTCCATCAATATGGGTATCTATTTGACTATGAGTATGAGTTCCACTTCCTGATAAATTTTGATGTACTATATTTTGTTCAATAACATCAACAGTAGTGTTGTTAGTATGAAGGACACTTGTACCACTTAAAACAGAAAGCCTAGAAGAACCAGCTAATATATTTCCTTTTAAAAAAGAATTTTCTTTTGTATTTAATCCATCAGATAATGCTTTTTCTGTAGTAGCTAAAAGTTGTGAAGTACCAGAATAAAGATTGCTTAATTGTATAAATCCTTTTTGGGAAGTAGTGGCATCTTGAGCAATATACCCACTATCCTGAATTGTTTTCCCAAGTATGGTACTAAAAGAAGGAATTCCATTTATTGTAGAAGACGCTGGGCCAGTAACAGCACCATCAATATTTGTTTGAATAGCATCCCAATATGTACCTACAGAGGATTCATCCCCAGATGGCGTATTATCTTGGGTACATATTGCAAGATCATTTATTTCTACTACTTTACCTGATACTCCACCAATTTTTCCAGCTACACTTATTTTATAAGTCCAGCCACAATCTGCTGCTGGATAGTTTGGATTAGAAGAACAGTCTATTACCCCTTTATATACAAGTGCATTTAATTCTGGTATTAAAGAATCGGCGTACGTCTTAATAGCATTAGCAGTAGCAAGATTTCCTGATCCACCAGTTAATGTAGTTTCAATTCCATAACCAGCAATTATTTTATTCCAATTTAAAGAACCGGAACCCTGCTTTATATAAGCATCACCGTTAATGGTATTTTCATAAATAAACCCATACGGGGCTACTTTTCCTGAAGAACTGGGGTCTAAAGTTCCTCGAATAGTCCCAGTTACTTTTTGTTGTGTAGTTGTTATAACTCCACTTAAACTCATTTAATTATTTTTTTCCTTTTGTGAGATTTATTCCTATCCTCACTATGTCTTGTATCACAAAGTTCTTTTGAAGATTCAAATTTTTCATCAAGTCTATTTAATTCAGAATTAATTTTTTGTTGTAATTCCCCAGTTGTTTTACAATTTAAATTAATTTTTTTTCCATGTTCTTCTAATTTTTTATCAATATCCCCAAAAACTTGTTGCCAAAATTTTCTTTCTTCTTTTTGTCCCTCTGCTATCTTTACAAAGGATTCATGAGTTGTTTCTTCGTTTTTATCTATTTTGGTATTTAAAGTTTTTATTGTATTTCTGAAAATATAGACAAGCAAACCAAGAATAATATTAAGAGTAATGCTGCCCCACTTAAAAAGTTCACCAGTAATTGCCTGCTCTTGTCCTGTTCCCACAATATCCTCATATTTTATTCCCTTACTAAATAAAAATTTAAACTTCCAGTATGTCCTGATGTTCCTTCTGCAAGGACATAGGTAACTTCACCTATTATATTTTCATACGTATCTGTAGTTGCTGTATCGATTGGTTTTAAAGATGAATAAGAAAGAGTTCCTGTATAAAAATTATATTCACGAGTAGTCATTAATCCATAATTAGCTGTTTTACCTGATTTGTTTTCTACATAAATTTTTCTAGGGTGATAATCTCCTCGGCCTTGATATGCTGGTGGATCTAAATCAGTTGTTTGTGTTACAACTAAAGTTCCAAGATTAAGTGATCCAGAACTAATATTAATTGTTTCAAAAAACATTTTACTACCTCGTTATATTGTAAATATTTCTATTTTTTTCTATTTATTTTATATCTTTATTAAAAATTTACTTGATTTTATAGTAAATATATATATTATTTATTAGTAATTATGTTGTTGTACCTTTAATATTATAAATATTAAATAAGAATTTCTGATTATACTAATAAAAAATTTTAAAATGGAGAAAGTATGATGTTAAGTAATAAATTATTGATAATTTTAGATATGGCAAATTCCCATCAAGGTAATTTAGATAAAGGTTTAGAAATTATAAAAGAATTTTATACTGTATGTAAACCATACTTTGCTATTTTTGATATAGCAATTAAATTTCAATATAGGGACACCTTAGATTCTTTTATTCATCCAGATTATAAAAAAGATATGTCTTTTAAGTATATTAAAAGATTTACAGAAACTTATTTAACACCAGATCAATATAAAATTTTAATAAATTCAGCAAAAGATTTTGGTTTTTTAGTAGGAGCAACCCCATTTGATGAAGTTTCAGTAGATACAGTTATAGATCATAAATGTAATTTTTTAAAGATTGCAAGTTGTTCTTGCACTGATTGGGAACTTCTTCAAAAAGCAGCTACTACGGACTTACCTATAATTATTTCAACAGCGGGAACTTCCTTAGAGGAACTTCATAATGTTTATTCTTTTTTTAAAAATAGAAAAAAACAAATAGCATTTCTTCACTGCAGAGCGGAATATCCTACTAAAGAAGAAAACTTAGAATTAAATCAAATAGACTTATTAAAAGAAAATTTTATAGATATTCCTATCGGATTTTCTTCACATGAATTTCCAGATAATTATAAATCAGTAAAAACAGCTTTAGGTAAAAAAATTCAAATACTTGAAAAACATATTGATTTAGATTGTGAAACTAAAAATGCTTATTCTTGCACTCCAGATCAAATTCATAATTGGCTACAATCCGTTACAGAAGCTGTAGTTACTTGTGGTATAGATAAAGGAAGATATATAATCAGTGAAAAAGAAAAAAATGATCTTCAGGGGCTTCAGCGAGGAATATATGCAAAAAGGGATATTGTAGTTGGTGAAAAAATAAATATAAATGATATCTTTTTTGCCATTCCTCTTCTTGATAAACAAATATCAGCAAGTAATTTTTCTAAATACAGTATATTTGTAGCAACAAAAGATATTATAAAAAATAAACCCATAACTTCAAATAATATGACTTTTGGTAATATACGACAACAAGTATTATCTGTTGTAGATAATGTAAGAACCTATTTATCCAAAAGTGGTGTAGTAATTCCTTCAGGAAAAATAAAATTTGAACTTTCCCATCATTATGGACTTGAAAAATTTTATGAATTAGGAGCCACAATTATAACGTGCTTAAATAGAGAGTATGCTAAAAAAATATTAGTAATGTTACCAAAACAAAGGCACCCCTCCCATTATCATATAAAAAAAGAAGAAACTTTTATTGTTTTATATGGAGAAATGCTAGTTACCCTTGAAGATCAAAAAAAAGTTTTAGGTGTTGGTGACATACTAACTGTTGAAAGAAATAAAAAACATAGTTTTTCAACAAACAATGGTTGCGTATTTGAAGAAATTTCAACTACACAATTTCCAAACGATTCGGTATATGATGATAAATTTATTATGGAAAATTATTCAAATAGAAAAACAGAAGTAATTATTTAGGAGAAGAAAGATGATTACAATTGCTTGGGATATTGATGATGTTCTTAATGATTTAGATAAGGAATTTAAAAATTGGATTTCATTAACTGGTTTAATTATAGATGACAAAAATTATTTAAAATATCTTGACAGATTTAGATTAGGATACTATTTAAATTTAAAACCTAATACTGAAATTTATAATTGGTTTATTGAAAATGGAACTAAAGTTATAAATATAGCAATAACAGCGGTTCCTTCAAAATTGGCTTATTTATCTTCTTGGTGGTTATTTAAAAATTTTAAATGGTTTAATTCAATAGTAATTATTCCATCTTATAGAGAAGATGATCCAATAATAAATCCTTTTAAAACAAAAGGTGAATATTTACAGTGGTTTGGAAAAGCAGATATTTTTATAGATGATAATGAAAAAAATATTAGGGATGCAAAAGAATTAAATCCTAATATAAAATGTTTTCATATAAATAATAATATTAAAAGTGTATTAAAGGATATTACTAAACTAATATAAGGAGAAAATCTTTGATTACTGTTTCTGATTATGTAATGAAATATATAGAACAACTAGGTGTAAAAGATATTTTTTTACTTTCTGGTGGTGGAGCAATGTTTCTTGTTGATTCTGCTGGAAAAAGTAATTTAAATATTATACCTAATTTACACGAGCAAGCTTCAGTTATTTGTGCCGAAGCATATTCTAGTTATACTGAAAATATCGGAGTTGTTATTTGTACCACTGGCCCTGGGGTAACAAACTGTATTACAGGAATTGCATCTGCATATATTGATAGTATCCCTTTATTAGTTATTGCTGGACAAGTTAAAACTAAGGATATGATTGAGGATTCTAATCTTAGACAAAAGGGAATACAAGAAATTAATTCTATTTCAATAGTAGAATCAATAACAAAATATTCTAAAACAGTATTGGACGCTAGAATTATAAGGTATTATTTAGATGAAGCTATTCATTATGCTACTACAGGAAGAAAAGGACCTGTTTTTTTAGAAATTCCTTTAGATGTGCAAAATTCATTGATAAATGAATCAAAATTACTATCTGGATTACAAATTGGAAGCCCATATACTGTTCGTAATGAATTACAATTACAAAACGATGGTAAAATAAATTATGTAATTAAGAAATTATTTCAATCTAAAAAACCTGTTATTTTAGCTGGTAATGGTGTTAGACTTTCCGGAGCTTTATCTAATTTTAAAAAATTAATTAAAAAATTAAATATACCTGTTCTTCTTTCTTGGAAAGCAAATGATTTTATGGATGAAAATGATCCTTTGTATTTTGGAAGACCTGGCAGTATTTCTTCTCGTTATGCGAATTTTATATTACAACAATCTGACTTATTAATATCTATTGGAAATAGATTAGATTTTGGTACTACTGCTTTTCAACCAAATAATTTCGCTCCTAGGGCAGAAAAAATTATTATTGATATTGACCCTTTTGAAATTAATAAGCAACCTTTTAGTTCTTCTTTAATTAAATTTAATTGTGATGCTAAAAACTTTATAGATAGTCTATTAGAAAAAGATTTATCTAATTTACCTGTTCATTTGTTATGGTTAAATACGTGTACTAAACTTAAAGAAAAATATCCTATATGTCTTTCTGAATATTATCAAGAAAAAGATTTTGTTAATAGTTATGTCTTTATTGAAGAATTATCTAAATTATTAAATTCAGATGATATTATTATTCCTTCTAGTTCGGGAAGTGCCGCTGAAATAACATCACAAGCAATTAAAATAAAAGAAGGGCAAAGATACCTTTTTTCACCAGGATTAGGAAGTATGGGTTATGCTATTCCTTATGCAATTGGAGTTTCTTTTGCTTCTAATAAAGAAAAAAGAATTATTTGTATTGAAGGGGATGGTTCTTTACAACATAATATACAAGAACTACAGTTAATAAAAAGATATAATTTGCCTATAAAATTATTTATATGGAATAATGGGGAATATGGCTCTATTAGAAACACACAAAATAAATTTTTTAAAGTACAGTTAGTTGCTTGTGATAATTCTAGTGGGGTTACATTGCCTAGTATCTCAAAAATAGCAATTGCTTATGATATTCCCATATTTAAGATTTCTAACCACAATAATATAAATTTACAAATAAAAAACGTTCTTGAATATAATGGCCCTGTTATTTGTGAAGTTATGATTAATCCCAAACAATTAACAATGCCACGAGTACAAAATGAAATTTTAGAAGATGGTACTATTATTTCTAAGTCAATGGAAGACCTATTTCCATTTTTAGATAGAAAAGAATTTGAAGAAAGTATGAGGTAAAAATGATTGAATATGTTGTTCATCTTTGTAATGAATTAGATATTTTAGATTTAAACTTACACGAGCTTTATGATGTTGTGGACAAATTTTTTATTGTAGAACATCCCTTTAGTTGTTCAAGACGGCCTCAAAAAATGCATTATAATGAAAACAAGGAACGCTTTAAAAAATTTGAAGATAAAATAGTACATATTATTGATGGAAATGATTATAATGGACGAGGGGGGTTAGGATTATTTTTTACTAGGGTTGATTCCACCCTTGTTTTAGAAGCATTAAAAAAGAATTGTGATCCAGAAAAGG
Source organism: Candidatus Pacearchaeota archaeon (assembly GCA_023228065.1). Next base: position 9,261 of record JALOBX010000010.1, read on the forward strand.
CATATATTATATCCGCTGATGGCGATATTGCTATTAAAAAAGAAGCACTCATACCTGAAGTATTTGATCAAAATAAAGTATCAACATTACATCTTAGATGGTGTATGTGGTGGTTTAATTATGTAACTACGAATACTGCTTTTCCCTATACGCTATGTACACCATTCAGATATATTTTACAAGCTGGTGGTATAGGAAGAGTTGGAAAATGGATTGAAGCAAATCGTCCAGAAGGACAAACTATTCCTAATGCTGGTTGGCATTTTACTAAATGTGGTGGTGCTGAAGCTGCTTCAGAATGTATTAAAGGGCATCCTCATCAAGAATTTAATATTCCAGAATTTACAGACGTTGCTAAAATACAAGAACGTATAGATAATAATTGGGGGTGGAATGACAGTACAAAGGGGCAAACCCCTTTAGCATGGAATTGGATATATGAAGACTATGATCCTAGAAATTACCCTGAATATCTTAATAGTCATCCAGAAATATATGATAGGTATTTTAAAGGAGGAATGAAGAAGTGAATCAAAAAGAATTAAATAATAGAAATAAATTAAAAGAAGAAAAGCCCTTGGTTTATGAAAAAATAATTAAAAATAAAATAGCACCAATTATTCAATTACAATATAATTATATCTGTAATTTTAAATGTCAACATTGTAGTATTGATAAAGTAAAACAAAAAAAAGATAGAAGATCTCTAGTACCTGATGATATTAAAAACATTTTCGAGCAAGCAGATAAACTGGACATGGCTAGAGTTACTATTACTGGGGGGGAACCCTTAGCTTTTAAAGATTTGGATCAAGTAGTTGAAGCAATAAATCCTCAAAAATTTTATATTAACTGTGATTCTAATGGTTGGTTAATAAATGAAGAATCTGCAAAACATTTAAAAGATATTGGAATTGATCGTATTCAATTAAGTCTGGATTCCTTAAATAAAGAAGAACATGATTCTTTTAGACAAGCGAAAGGTTCCGCAGATAGGGTATTAAAAGCGGTTGATACTATTCAAAATTCTGGATTAGGACTTTTTATGCAAACCGTTGTAACAAAAAATAGGTTATATTCAATAGAATTTATTAATTATCTTAATTATTTTAACAGACGAGGAGTTGGAGTTTTTGTAACATTTGCTAAACCAGTAGGAGCCTGGGAAGGGTGTTTTAATGATTTAATAGATAGAAAAGATTTAGAATATCTAGAAGAACTAGAAAAAAATTATAATGTATTTTCACATCTTACTCCTGCTTATGGGGTTAATGAAGAAAGAAATTGTGTTGCTGGGAGAAATATTTTTTCTATAACACAATATGGTGATGTTTTGCCTTGTCCCTATTTTTATTGTTCAATGGGAAACCTATTTGAGGAATCTTTAGAAACAATACATAACAGATGTTTAAAAATAAAAGCATTTAATAAAGATACTTGTTTACTAGCAGAAGATAAAGAATTTATTGATAAGTATCTTGTTAAAAAGATATATGGAAAAGACTTACCAGTTAATTATACTAATGTATTTACGGAGGATGATTTCAATTGCTAGATTTGAAGAAAGTAGAAAATCCTAATGAGGGATTGCCTGAAGATGTTTTTTTATTAGTTAGTAGTTTAGTTCCATTAGTTAATGTTGATTTAATAATTAAGGATACAGAAAATAGAATATTGTTATCTTGGAGGGATGATAAATATTTTGGAAAAGGTTGGCACGTTCCTGGAAGTATTATACGATTTAAAGAATATTCGGAAGAACGAATTATTAAATGTTTAGAAACTGAAATAGGAAATGTTATTTTTGATAATTTAATAAACAAACAATTTATTAGAACATTTGAGACTATATTACCATTCAATGAACGGGGTCACGCTATATCTTTTTTATATAGAATTAATACACACCCTTTTTCTGTTTTAGAAGATACTATTTTAAAACCGGGTAGTTTAAAATGGTTTAATTTAGGGGATGATTATAAACTAATAGAATGTCAAGAAATTTATAAGGAATATTTTTAGATGTTTAATTGTAGACTTTGTAATACATCATTAAAAAAATCTCTTTTAAAATATATAAATACCCCTTCACAGGTTCAGTATTTTTCAGATAAGCCTTTAAAAAAGAAGGGGGTTAAATTAAAAATTTATCAATGTCCTAATTGTGGGCTAATTCAAACTAGTTCTAATCCACCTTATTATTATAAAGAAGTTATAAGGGCTTCTGGATTTTCAGAAGAAATGATAAATTTTAGACACAAACAATTTAAAGAATTTGTAGAAAATTATAATTTAAAAGATAAAATTATTTGTGAAGTGGGTTGTGGAAAAGGGGAATACCTACAGATAGTAACACAGTATGCTAAAAAAAGTTTTGGGATTGAATTTAATAAAGATTCAGCAGAATATTGTAATAGAATAGGCATACCTGTAGTATCTGGGGTATTTACAAAAATTCCAATTGTTAATACATTTGATGCTTTTTATTCTTTTAGCTATATGGAGCATCTTCCTAACATACAAGAATTTTTAACTAATATAAAATTAAATCTTAATGATGATGGTGTAGGAATAATAGAGGTTCCTAATTTTAATTTTATTTTAAAAAATGGTTTATTTTCAGAGTTTATGATAGATCATTTAACTTATTTTACTAAAGATACTTTATGTTTAGTAATGCAATTAAATGGTTTTGATGTTCTGGATTGTAAAGAAGTCTGGTATGATTATATTCTATCGGTTACCGTTAAAAAACGAAAAACACTAGATACAACAATTTTTAAAAATAAGAAAAAATTACTTGAAAAAGAATTAAGTTCGTTTATTAATACTTTTGATGGGGATATTGCAGTTTGGGGGGCTGGACATCAATCTTTGTTTTTAATATCTGTTTTCGGATTTGATAAAAAAATAAAATATATAATTGACTCTGCTAAGTTTAAACAGGATAAATATCCAATATCGAATATCAAAATAGTTTCTCCAGAGTATGCAAAAAAAAATCCAACTAAAGCAATACTAATTGTAGTAGGTAGCTATTCTAATGAAGTTATAAATATAATAAAGAATCAGTTTTGTACTAATATAAAAATTGCTGTAATAAAAAATAATAATTTGGAGATTATATTATAATGGAAAAAGTTTTATTTATTGTTCCTCCTTGTATTAGATATGAAGATTTTGTACATCCAACAAGTAATGCTAGGTTTAGAGATAAAAATGGAAAGCAATTCGGGAATGTTCTAGCAGATATGCCTATTGGGGTTATGTCTTTAAGTTCTTATATTAAAAAGTACATTCCTGCTATAGAGACAAAACTTGTTGATTTTAATATCATATTAAATAAATTAGAAAATTTTAATTATAAATCTTTTAAAGATTTTTTTAAGGATACACTTAAACAAAATAAAGATTTTAATCCAACAACTATTTGCATATCTGCATTGTTTAGCCCAGCATATCAAAACATGCTTGATATAGGGGATATTTGTAGAGAATTATTTCCTAATTCTTATATTTTTGCTGGTGGGGCTTTACCTACAAATATGTATGATGATATTTTTAAACAAACTATTTGCTTTGATGCTCTTTGTTATGGTGAGGGGGAAATTCCTTTACTTAAATTTATCCAAGCAAAAGATAAAATAGAATATCTAGAACAAGATCCCACTTGGATAACATTTACAAAAGTTTATAATAACAAAACATATCAATATAGTTTTATTAAAGATTTAGATGAAATTCCTTTTTATGATTATGGACTATGTAATGTTGATGACTATGGAATTAGCCCTGCTATTATAGCGTATTCTGCCGTTGAAGAAAAAACACAAAATTATCACGTAATGACTTCTAGGGGTTGTAACTTCAAATGTACCTTCTGCTCTTCCCACACAGTACACGGGAGAGAAATGAGATATTTTAGTCTTGAACGTGTTAAAGAAGATTTTACAAAACTAAAAAATATTTATGGCGCTCATACTTTAATTTTTCAAGACGATCATTTTTTAAAAGATAAAGAACGAGCTTTAAAAATAATTGATATTGTAAAAGAATTAAATGTTAAAGTTGTATTTCAAAACGGATTAGCATTATATTCTTTAACAAAAGATATTTTAATAGCTTTAAAAAGTGCTGGGGTTAATCATATTGTTCTTGCTGTTGAATCTGGGAGTCAACGAGTACTAAAGGACTTAATGCATAAACCCTTAACCCTTGAAATAATAGAGCGTGTTGCAAATGATTGTAGGGAATTAGGAATTTATACAGATGTAAATTTAATTATTGGAATGCCTGGAGAAACAAAAAAAGATTTAGAAGATGCACGAGAATTTCTAAAAAAGATTCCAACAAATTGGTTTAGAATAACCGTGGCTACTCCTCTAGTAGGAAGTGATATGTATAAAACCTGTCTTGAAAAAGGGTACATTAAGAAATCTTTTGCTGATTGTCATTATAAAAAAGCAATTGTAGAAACAGAAGATTTTACAGCAGAATGGATTGAAGATATGCAATATGTTATGAACTTAGAATTAAATTTTATAGAAAATAGTGATTATATTTTAGGTAATTATCAAGATGCTTTAAATGGTTTTCTTAATGCTATTAAAGCAAAAAATGATCACGCAATTGCTTTTTATTGTGCTTCAAGATGTTATGATAAGATAGGTGAAAAAGAAAAAGCAAAAGAATATCATAGTATAGCAAAGGACATTATTTCAAAAAGTTCTTTTTGGAAAAACTATGCCGATATGTTTAAATTGGATATCTAATGAAAATTTTAGTTACAGGTGGTAGTGGGTTTATAGGAAAAAATATAATTGAATATTTTTCTGAAATTCACCAATTATATTATCCAACAAGTAAAGAATTAAACCTTATTAATTCCGAAGAAGTCCGTTCCTGGTTTAAAGATAAATTTTTTGATGTAGTAATTCATTGTGCTATGCACGACCCTTTTTTAGGACAAGGAAAAGATGGAAAACCAGATGGAATACTACCAAATAATTTATATATGTTTTTTAATTTATTACGGGAAAAAAGTCATTTTAAAAAATTTATAAATCTAGGAACTTCAGCAGAATATAATAGGGAAAGTTGGAAAGCAAACATGCCAGAAAATTTTTTTGATGTAAATATTCCAACAGAGCCTTATGGATTTTCTAAATCAATCATTAATAAGCATCTGTTTCTTATAACTGATTTAGATAGTGTAAGTCTAAGATTATTTGGTGTTTTTGGAAAATATGAAAATGAAAAACGATTTATTTCAAGCTGTATTCTAAGCGCACTAAATAATAAATCTATAACGATTAATAAGAATAGAAGATTAGATTACTTATATATAAAAGATCTAATGAAAATTATTAATATTTTTATAGAAAAAGAAGTGTGGAGAGAAACTTATAACATTTGTTCAGGACAACCAATTTTACTTAGTTCATTAGCCCTTTTAATTTTAGATATACTTAAAATAAAAGTTCCAATAATTATTAAAGATATGGGTAATGAATATAGTGGAAACAATCATAAATTTTTAAATGACTATGGCGAATTTAAATTTACACCAATAGAAGAAGCTATTTCTGAGGTATGTACTATGTATAGGGGTAAGTAAGGAAAGGTAATATGGTTAAAGAAAAGTGGACAATAATTCAACCTGTGTGTCGTGGTGGAGGTAAAGAAACTTCTGGGCAATGGAGTAACCACACTTTTTTAAATTTTTCAAGGTTATTTAATGCAAAACTTTATCATATACTAGATTCAAATATTGAAATGGATTCCGATGTATACCACATAGTTAATTTTGATATTGGGTTACTAGAACAAGAAATAGAGT
>JALOBX010000034.1 GCA_023228065.1 Candidatus Pacearchaeota archaeon
TTTTAAATATATATCCAGGAGCGAGAAAACAAATATCTGGACCTTTTTTATCTTTTTATTCTCTCTTTTAATATGGGGCGTGGTTCCCATTACTGCAAATCTGATTTTAATAGAAATGGACTACAGTCTTCTGGTTGCCCTGACTTTTTATATAATACTTATAATTTTATTATTTTTTAATTCAGGCAGGACCTCGTATAGCGATGTATACAGCGAATCCGGTAAAAAAATATTAATTTTACTTTCTTTTCTGATCCCTGCATTATTCAGCATTGCCAGCATCGTCTTAATAAATAAAACATTAAGTTTAAAAGAAATCATAAATTCCCAGCATCAGTACTGGAATATAATTTTACAGCCTCTTGGTTTTATGACATTCTTTATTTCGATATTTTTACAATTCAAATTATTGGGCATAAGAGGGAAAAGTTATCTTTCGCCCGGAGCTAATATTGGTAAAGAAGGAACCGGTCTTGGAAAAATCATTGAAAAATTTTCAATATATATGATTGTTTTTTTCTTGATTATAATTTTAAATATCCTGTATCTTGGAGGCTGGCAGGGTATATATATTATAAGGGGAGAGATAATACTTGCTATTAAGTTTTATATTATTTTTGTAATATTATTGTTGATGGATAAGGCGCTTGGCAGAATAGACAGTTACAGCATGCTCATCAGGATCAATTGGAAATTTTTGGTCCCGGTATCACTTGTTAATTTTATAGTGACCTTTGGATTTTTCATTGCAAGGAATGTATATAATTTAATTTGACCGGAGGTATTTTTTTAGATGCTCAGACTTATAAAAAATTTTTTTATTGTCTTTGGCAACATATTCAGGAAACCCCATACCATCATTTATCCCAGGGAAAGAATAATAATTCCCGATGGAAGCAGAGGCGTCCTTCATTTAAAAGTAGATCCTGATTCTCTGGAAATCATCTGTAAAGGCTGCGGGCTATGTAAAACAATCTGTCCTCAGGGATGCATTACGGCAAAAAAAAGGACTGAAGATAAAGAGAGGGAGGTCCTTGATGAATTTTGTCTGGATTTAAGCAAATGTATTTTTTGCGGAAACTGTGTTGAATTTTGTAAAATGAATGCAATAGATATGTCCTATAAATATCAACTTGCGGAATTTGATAAAAAGAATTTGAAATTGGAAAAGACTGAACTGATAAAACCATCAGGTACTATCAGGGATTTCTGGTAAGAGAATTATGTCATTTACGAGCCAGTTAATAATAATAATAATACATTATGCCAGTCTTCTTGGACTGCTGGTCTGTGGTTTACTTTCACTTATCCATACTGACAGAAGAAATAAATTACTGTTTTTATTTCTAACCTTTCTTTTTATGGGAATCTTAAGTTTTGTTTATTATTCCGGTATCCTGGTCTTCATAATCGGCATTTTTATTATTTTCTTTTTAATTTCACTATATTTATTTGTTTTTCAGGTAGAATTTTTTGGGAGCAGGACCGAACATGATGGAGATAAAAAAAAGGACAGTAGAATCAAAAAGACGATCCTCGACATCGCCCTGCCTTTTTTGTTCTGCGCAGGTATCGGTTATTTATTCTATGTATATACTTCGGATTTTCTAAAGAAAGTGATTATAAGCGGGAATATTTATATTGTAGGTCCGGCCGATATCAGCAAACAATTTTTTACCGAATATGGTCCTGTCTTGATAATCGTAATCGCATCATTATTTATATCCTTTTTATGGTTCATTATTATTAGCAAGGATTGAGGGATGAATTTTCAACTTATTATATATTTTAGCTTACTGGTTTTTCTGATGGGGATATTCGGTGTATTTTACAGCAGAGATATCATTTCGATTTTTATTTCTTTTCAGTTTATTATAATATCCGCTGTTTTAAATTTCCTGAGTTTTTCACAATTTTTATATCAGAGTTCATTATGGGACAAAATATTTATTATTTTTGGAATCATTTCAATATATTTCCTGATGTTTTGCGTCATTTATTATTTTTATATAAAGCTGGATGTACTGGATAAAGAAGCTCTTCATAGAGATTTTAAATTGTTTAAAATAACGGGACACGATTGGTATGGAGAGGATGATATATAAATTATGAGTTTTATACTTGGTATAAGTGACAAAATCAATCCTCTTCAAAGTGTAATGGTCCTATCCGGTGCAATTTTTATTTCATCTTTTTTTGTTATGTCCGAGAACCGGGCCGTTAAAAGGTTTATCGTGATCCTTTTTTCGATTTCTCTTATTACAGCTTTTTATCTTAATATTTATAGTTTTATTTCTGCCGGCAATTTTTCTAACGTTCTTCTTTCCTTTGAAAATCTGCAAATGTTAGAAATAAGTATAATAATATTCTGTGCCCTTAATATATTATTTTTTATTTCCATTTATGGAAGAGACAACAGACATTTTATTAAAATACTCAGTCTCTTTTTATTTTCTACCATAAGTGCTATTTTTCTTGTGGCTGCCAGAAATTTTCTTTTGATATTTGTGGCCCTTGTTATATTCATACTGACCACATTTCAATTAATAACTGCCCTGAACTCAAAAATAGACAGGATCAAGCCTTTTATAATAGGATACTTTTTAAGGCCGCTGCTGGCGGTTATTTTATTCTTTTTCGGATTTTCATTATTTTATGGTGCAACGGATTTTAAAGATTTTAATCAAATTTTGCAGTCCGAATATATTTCAAATCCGCTGATTGCTTCCGGATTGATTATTTTTGGAGTTGCTGTTTATCTGTATTTATTTTTA
>JALOBX010000036.1 GCA_023228065.1 Candidatus Pacearchaeota archaeon
TTAAAACATCTATTGCTACTGCGACTTTTTCTATAAATTCTTTTCTAAACGCATTTGACTTCCTAGGTTCCGAATACCACAAGAAAAAATTGCTTTACAAAATCTAATTCAAATTCATCTTTTTGTCTGCAGAATGGACACATATTGACGATAGTCACGCCCACATCATATTTTCCGAAATTCTCGTAATATGCTTCGTTTATTTTTGTTTTATGATTTGAATAAAGTTGTTTTGAAATAACCATAGAATAATCAAGTTCATCTTTATCCAGAGAAAGAACATAATTTCCTTCTGAATTTGTAATATCTAATTTTGAAATTTTTAAATACAATGGAGTCAATAAATCATTTTCTGCTAATTTTTCATAAACTTTTCTTTCATATTCTAACGTTGGTTGGTGTACATACGCAATAACATTTTCTGCTAATTCAACTGGAACTTCTTTTGATAATAAATCTTCTTTTTCATTATATGCACTGATATTAAAACCATTTGATAATTTAGTTTTTAAATTGTATGTTTTTTGACAACGTGGATTAACACATTGATAATTTTCTAATACATATTCGTCACCGTATGTGATTTGATATAGCCCCAATAATAAAGCATCTCTGTCTCTTGTTGATGTAATTTTAAGGAATTCTTCAAATGTTGGTTTTTCTTCATCTGCGATTGCATTATAAATTATTTCGTTGAGTTTTGTTGAAATAGGACCGTTTGATGCTAGAAGCGAACTTTTCATATTTGCTTCTTCGCCAAGACTTAAACTTCTGACTCTGAATTTCTTTTTAGATTGTGGGCATAAAACCTCAATCTCAGGAACCTTAATCTGTATCCCTTTAAACATTAAAAAAACCTCCTATTTAATTTATGTTTGTTCAACACAAAAAAATATTACAAAAATTAGAGGATTGGATGTATTTCAACCCAACCCTCTAATACATATTTAATTCAAGAAAAAATTACTTATTATTTGGGCCACCGAGATTACCTTCAGAAATATCAGTTTTAAGCTGACCATAATTGAGAACGTTGCCCATAATAGTTACAACTTTATCCATGACCCACTGATTATCTTTTTCCATTGTGCAGAACACTTCATCAACATTGAAATCAACATCAATTTCAACTTTATCGTTGGTTGCAACATCCCCACCATAAGAATCCAGAGGAACCTTATTCGGGAAACAACCAGTGAAACAGAAAGCCACTTCCACATCCTGTGCACATGGATTCATTGATGGTCTCATAGTCCAGTAATACAACGAAGCAGCATACTGACTCTTTGTATATTCACCACAAGCAAGAGCTGATGTGTGATGTCTCATTGATCTTCCAATTTTTCCCCAAGAATACAGAATCTTTCCAATAGGAACACCACTGAATTCTGTGAATCTAACTGTTAATGAATCACCCACATCAATATTGCTAATGACCGACCATTTTTTTCCGCCTATTCCGGTAAAAGTGGTTTTGTTAATAGCAAGAGCTGGGACTGTTACTGAAAGAGCAACAGCGCTCAGAACTTTCTGAATTGAATTACCAAATCCAAGCTGATTAACTTTATCAGTTGTTAATGCTTGCGGAAGATCCTGGAAATAACATCCAAAATAACCCGAAATGAACGGATCTGCTGTTCCTTTATTTGTTCCACCAAATGTCCTGGTGTATGGATTTGCATACAAATTTGCAAATGCTTGTTTATCTGCACTGCTATTTCTACTTGGCATAATTATCCTCCCTATTATTTTCGATTTTTAACTGTTCGTTTTGCTAAACTTAAGTTATGCGAAGAATGTTGTTTTAAATTTTTTTCAACACTATCAGCATTTTTTTGTTTAAATACATTTATCAACTTATAAGACAGAAATATAATGGCCATGAAAACTCCAATAGCCATTGATGTCTGAGTTGCTAATCTAAGTGTCTTAATATTGAATGACCATAATTTCTGTATCCTATCTTTTTTCTCTTGTGATAAATTTTCCCAACCACTATGATCTATTATAAATCTTCCAGCTTTGTTTATATAAGATAACATTGCTCTGACCATAATTCTAATTTTATCAATCAACCAGACCTGTCCCTCTTTGGATTTAAGATCTTTGGCTGTATTAGATATATCATTAGAAAATTGTTTAATTTTATCACCTGTTTCTTTTGCACTATCTTTTAAATTTTCTCTCCCTCGTTTTAGCTCATCCACTATTTTATCAGTTGCTTTATTACCAACCCAAACAATAGAAAACACTACACTTAAAGACATTAAAATTGTTGTTAATATTTTCTGGGCAAATTTTTCTATAACTGGTTTAACAATTTGAAGTGTCTCACAATAGGTGCATATCTTTTCAAACTTTAAGTTATAAGCCTCTATCATATATTCAATTTTAATATCCATCATTTACCTCGAAAGTCTTTCATCTAATTTATTTATTCTTAACAGCAAGTCATTTCCTCTTTTACCAGGAACCATTTTAATTAATTTTTTGGAAGCTCCTAATGCAACCTTGGATCTTTTCATTGCATCTTTGACTTCTTTTTTAGCTTCTTCTGGTTTCTTACTTTTAAATTTATTTATAAAGCTTTTCACCAAATTTACAATTCCTCTAAGAATTGCTTTTCCAATATTCCAAGCAATTTTAAAAAGAGATGTCGCCACCATA
>JALOBX010000037.1 GCA_023228065.1 Candidatus Pacearchaeota archaeon
TGGGGCTGCTACAAAAAGTTTAAGATTTTTTTCAATAATTGAAAATAATGTTTATGTTATGATCTTTACCTTAATATTTTCCTTGTTATTTGGAGCAGGTGCAATATTCATTCTTGTTTGGAATGCCAGTGTTATTTCTGCTGCAATAGGCATTTTTACTCAATATAACCTGAGTGAAATTCCATTAGGTATTGCTAGGTATATGATACACGGATTTCCTGAAATAGCGGCTTATTTCATAACAGCATTAGCAGGAGGGATATTTGGTGTGGGAGCAATAAGGCACGGATTCAAAAATAAAAAATTCATTAGAATATTAGAAAATACTGCAATATTATTATTCATAGCATTAATTGTATTAATTTTTGCTGCATTGATTGAAGTATACTTTACGCCGGTTTTATTCAAATAATTAAATTTAAAACCTAAAAAGAACATAGATTTAAATGGAACCTTTATTGATAATAAATATTTTTATCAGTTTTTTCTGCTGTTTTCTCATAATGCCTTTTTGGATAAGAAAAGCAAAACAAATAAAATTAGTTTGGGAAGATATGAATAAATTAAATTCAAAAAAAGAAGTGGCTGGTTCTGGGGGTGTTGTTGTTGTATTGAGTGCAATGATTGGAATACTATTATATATTGCAATACAAACTTTTTATTTTAAATCAAATAATGGAATATCTGTTCAAATCCTTGCAATACTTTGTTCAATGTTTTTTGTAACAATTGTCGGCTTATTAGATGATTTATTTGGATGGAGAAAAGGGGGACTTTCAAAACGTTCAAGGATTATTCTAGTTTTGTTATCTGCTATTCCCCTGATGGTAATTAATGCTGGAGAATCTGTAATGTTCGGGATAAATTTTGGAATATTATACCCATTGATAATTATCCCCCTAGGCATCCTTGGAGCAACAACCACATTTAATTTTCTTGCAGGATATAATGGATTAGAAGCCAGCCAAGGAATAATCTTGCTTTCTGCAATGGCCATTGTAACTTATTTGACAGGAAATTCTTGGTTAAGCATTGTTGCGCTGTGCATGGTTGCTTCTTTGATGGCATTTTACATTTTTAATAGAAACCCTGCAAAAGTTTTTCCAGGAGATGTTCTTACATATTCAGTTGGTATGCTTATTGCGGGTCTTGCAATTGTAGGAAATATTGAAAAAATAGTGGTGTTTTTCTTCTTACCTTATTTTCTCGAAACTTTCTTAAAACTGAGGGGAAAACTGGAAAAACAAAGTTTTGGAAAGCCGAATAAAGACGGAACCTTGGATTTACCTTATGATAAAATTTATGGATTAGAGCATTTAGCTATATATGTTTTAAAAAGAATAAAACCAAGCAAAAAAGTTTATGAAAATGAAGTTGTCTTATTAATAAATATTTTTCAGATTGCAATTATTCTAATTGGATTTTTGCTTTTCTTGCCAAATTAAAAAGGTTTTAAAATGAGGTTTTCATATGATTTTTATGAATAAAAATGAAGGAATAAAAAAATATTTTTTAAAGAATAATTATAACTTTGTTTTTTCAATACTTGCTTTTATAACACTTATTTTCTTTATATTAAGTGTCTCTGGAATAAATTTGAAAATTGGAATATTAACTCAAACAATTGAACTATTTTCATCAACACTTTGGTTTTTGCTTTTATTATCTTTAATAATTTCAGCTGTTCTTTCTTATTTTGAGAAGTACAAATGGATATTTCTTCCTGTTTTAATTTGGCTTTTAATTTTTACTGTTCAGTTTAGGGCAGTAAGTCTTTCTCAGTTAATTGATGTTTCCACAGGAGAACCTACTCTTGGACCAGATTTAGATCCTTATTTATATTTAAGATTAGCCGAAGATATTAATAACGGAAATTTATCTGATGCAGACTGCATGAGATATGCACCTGTATGTTCAAATAATTATGCAAAATCAAATTTAATGCCCTGGACAATTGTTGCAGCATATAAATTAATCTCAATTTTTAAAGAGGTTACTCTCGCTGAAGCGGCAAACATCACCCCAATAATCTTGTTTGCAATATCCTTAATTGGATTTTTCTTTTTCGTTAAAACAATTTTTTCATTTAAAACAGACAAAACAAAATCCTCTATAATTGCATTAATTGCAAGTTTTTTCTATGCTGTTTCTCCTGCAATGCTTCACAGAACAACTGGGGGAATTCCCGAAATAGAAAGTTTAGGTATGGCTTTCTTTTGGTTTGCATTATTATTCTTTAGTTTGGCTTGGAAAAGTGAAAAGAGAAAAGAATGGATAATTTTTGGGGTTGTTGCTGCAATATTTACAGAACTTATGTCTTTTTCTTGGGGGGGATATAGATATATTTATATGATATTATCTTTGGCCACTTTTGTAATATTTTTCTTAGAGAAAGATACTAAGAAAAACATAATAATATTTTCTTCTTGGTTTATCCCTGCTGGAATAATAGAGGTTATAAAATTCAAGAGCATTCTTACTGTATTGACTGGAATTTCTGGCCCTGGAATTGGAGCAATAATTCTTTTATTATTAATTCTACAAATTGTTTTCATAAAATTCAAATTAGGAAAATTTTTCAAAAAGATAAACCTTCCAGAAAACCTTAAAATCCTTGGTTTAGCTGTTTT
>JALOBX010000011.1 GCA_023228065.1 Candidatus Pacearchaeota archaeon
ATTTTCCAACATATCCGACATCTTTTTCTAATTTTCTACCCGTATATTCTTTGGTTTTGGGATCATATTCTCTAAGAATCAAAATGTCTCCTTCTTTAATATCAAAGTCATTAAGACGAAGTTCAAAAGTTTTCCTCCCGTTAAATATCCCCTGAAAATATTCCGGCCAAACTTTCTTTTCTATTTTTTTCATATATTTTCTAGTGAATAAACATCCAAAGCGACTTCTTCATACGGATGCATTTTTTTAATTGCTTTGATTACATCCTGTACTTTTTCTCTCGGACAAACAGTTTCAATTCTTTCCTCAATTACCTCCTCAAGTTTTCCAACTTTACCAATATGTGGATTCGCGCCTTTTTCTGGTTTAAATCTGCCAATTCCTTTTGAACTAAATGTACAAAAACTGTAATTTCCAATAATTCCAGCTCCCGCCTTTCCCATCGCTCCCCGAACTACATCAGTATGAGTTTCCGGAACAAACACAACAATTTTTACATTTTTAGAGATCATTTTTTAATATATTTTGAATTATTTTTTTAATAATTTTTGGATCACTATACACTTGGTTAGTTTCAGAAATCATAACCAAGGGAGCTTCTATTACTCGAGAATCGTTCGAATTTTTTAAAAACCCCAATTCTACTTTCTGTTCAAGGGAATATCTAAGTAAAATATTTTTAGGAATTTTGGCATTATTGTATAAAATATAATCCGCCTTTCGTCCTAAATGTTCTTCAATTTTTTCTACAAAATCAGTTGCTGTATAATTATCCGTCTCCCCTTTCTTTGTCATTATATTCAATATTAAAATAATTTTTGTTTTTGATTTTTTAATTGATTCTTTCATTCCTTTAGGTAACAAAACAGGAATAATACTTGAATACAAATCACCCGGACATACAACTATGTAGTCAGCTTGTTTAACAGCTTCTATTGATAACTTAGTAGCTTTCACTTCCGGTTTGAGATAGATTTCAGAAATAGAATGTATACTAGGATTCCAAAGTGGATTCTTGGCTATGGTGTCAATATTTGTTTCTCCAGAAATAGTGTTACCGATTCCAAGATAAGCACATAATTCTACTTTTTCCTTTGTCACAGGCAATATTCTGTGTACTCCTAAACCGCAAATTTTCCACATAGTTTCTAATGCTTTTTCTGATGGTTCAACTTTTTCTAGAGCATGAAGTAGAAGATTTTTAACGGAGTGGCTGTGAATTGGTCCATTTTTGTATTTATATGAAAGAGCTTTTGCCAAAATTTCATCACCACAAAGAGAAACAATACATTTTGTCAGATCTCCCGTATAGCCATTTCCATCATATTCTCTCTGTAAAACACCGGTTGACCCTCCAGAATCAGTGCTGGGACAAATGCCCGTAATCTGAACATCGGGAATATTCTTAAGCGCTTTGAGCACTTGTGAGTGGCCACTTCCACCTCCGATTGTTACTATTTTTTTCATGTCTAGGAGTATATCAGATAAAAATTAAAATACTTCGACACCCAGTTCAACATCTTGCTCTGGTTTTAGAAAAATTGTTTCGCCCATAGGATTCGGAACTCCTAAAATCAAAACCTCTGATATTTCCGGACCCATTTTCTTGGCCTCAAAATTTACCACTCCAACAACTTGTTTACCCATTAGGAAATCTTTGCTGTAATTTCTGTAGGCCCCGCAGGACTTCTTAATTCCAATTTCTGGACCAAAATCCACAGTCAATCTATAAGTCGGCTTTTTGGTCTCGGCATCTTCCACATTCACAATCTTACCCACTCTAATATCCAGTGCCGAAAAATTAGAAAAATTTGATATTGGTTTTGTTGTCATAATAGTTATTATATACCAAAATTAATCAGATGTGACTTTTCTTAACCAACCGTAAGTTTCTCTAAACAACGTTTCTTCATCATTCCAATTATCAAAATTATGATTAGCTGTTTTTATATTTATTAATTTTTTGGGATTATTAGCTTTGATAAAATATTTTTTACCTGCTTTTGAATTACCTTTTTTACCTGCCGTCACAAATAATACAGGTTTGTTTATCTTTTTTATTAATTCGCCACAGTCAGAAAAATTTTTGAGTTCTTCAACAAATTCTTTTCCAATAACTGTTTCCACTCCGCCACCAAGAATATAAGCATCTAATTCTTTACTGTACCTCATCCCAGCCGTATTATTTTCGGTTGATTCAACATAAGAGGCATCCCAAAAAACAAAACCATCAATTATTGACTGATCGGTAAACAATAAAGATGTACCCCCATAACTGTGTCCTACAACATAGATATTCTTATACTTTTTTCTAAAATATTTTAATACGATTGTTATATCTTCGCCATGTAAACTAATTTTTGTATCACGGAAACGCCTGGATCCTTTGTTCTTTCCATACAAATCAAATCTAAAAGTATCAAATCCTTTTTTTGTAAAAAATTTTGCCCCATTATAAATCAGACGCACGTTTCGATTTCCAGTAAAGCCGTGAACAAACACAACTAAAGTATTTGTTTTTTGTTTAGTTGCAACAAAAGTACCGTTAATAAGTTTACTATCTGAGGTTTTTATCTTTAATTTTTTTTCCATTTTTAATTATTTCTTCTTCTCTTATTTTAGAGGCCTCAGCTAAAGCACTGGCAATACCACCTAAATTTGAATGTATTGCATAATTAGAAATATGAAGTGTATTGTACCCTCTTTTATTTGAATGGTAACTTCGTTTTAAATCACTAAGTATTTGATATGGGTCAGTAAGATGTCGTTCCCCATCCACTTCTATATTCATCCGTGCAGCAGGAATGGTAAGATCAATGTGTTTATATCCGTCATCTACTTCACTCAAAACTCGTATCCCTAGTTTTTCCAAAGCCTTTTTTAAATCTCGCGCTTCTTTTGTTGATTTTTTGTACATGTTTATTAATAATTTTTAAATAAAATCTAAGACAAAGTTTCAAAAATATCTAATTTTTTATTTTTTTCTGCTAGGATCCAACATATTTCTAGTTTGTATAAAATTAATACTTAAGTTATTACAAAGGCTTTGTTTATCAGAATACTTTATATTAAATTTATATAAATGTTCTATAACTAATATTTTTAATACTGTTTTAGCTAAATAATTGTCTTTATATAATTTATCAAGATTTAGAATAATCTTTTTGTCTAATCCATCCGGAAAATTAAGTTTTACCGCTATATCAATTAATTGTGAAGCTGGGTTATCGTATTTTTTATCAATCTTATCGATAGATATAAGCAGATCCTTAGAAGCTATACTGTCGCTGATCTTTTTTATAAAAGTCATTACTATTCCACCGTTAAAAGTAAATAATATTTTATTTATCACTTTCATAATACCTTCCTCAGAATATACCTTCTTTTCTGCTATTTTTGAGCTTATTTCTTTTAATAGAGCTTCTTGAAAGTTTTCAAAATCCTTAAGTAACATATTTAAACTTCTTAAACCAAGACCATATACAGAAGATAATATTTCTAATTTCTTTTCCCCATTTAGAGACCCAAAGTAATTCTTCATTATTTGTCCCTGAATTTCAATTAATTTGAAAGAAAGATTAAGATTTTCAAATAAATCCATTCTTTCGGCTTTTGTTTCCTCTTTTTCAACTTCTTTATTTTTTGTCTTTTTACTTTTTGATTCAATCTTATCCTTCTCCTCCAACTCTTTTTTCCTGTAATCACTTGGCTTACCATCTTTTAGCGAGAGTTTTATCTCTTCTTGTATTAAACCATTTATTTTGATAGTTTGTTCTGGCAATATTGTATATGGTTCTATTCCATTAAATATTTTTTCTCCTTGTTTCAGTATACTATCTATTATATGTGAATCTTTTGAATGATGTATTAAAAAGATAATAATATTAGCAAATTCATTAGTATATAACTTATTTATCATATTATTTATTTCAATTACTACATCTTCTTGATTTATGTTATCAGCTAAATATTTTGCTGTAAAAAAGTAATATGAATAACTATGATTAAATTGATAAATATCCTCGTCAATTCTTAGAATTTTAGATTTAATTAATATGTTATGAATATTATCAAACTTTTTACCTATATCCATTCTTTGAGAATATTTATTGTAAAAATTTTGTATTTCTTCTACTGTTAAACTTCGTTTTCTATTTTTAAATAGGTGAAAAGCTAAATTAGATAAATATGTATGTAATAAATCTAATTCTTCTGGTTTTGCGTTTACATTAAATAAGGCTTTGTTTATTAAATAACCATAAAGTTCAGCGTATGAGCTACCTTGAATCTTTAATTTACTGGCATCATCAACAAATTGCAACATTGTTAATATATAAATAGGATATGTCGGTATAAAACTAGAGCCAACAGTTATATTAATAACATTAGAAATACGATCTTTTTTCTCAACCAATTCTTCATCAGGAGTATTGTCATTATCATCAAGATTTATCCATTTTTCAATAAGATCATCTCTTAAATTATAACCGAACTCTTTTAATTTAAAGATTTTAAACTTATTTAATATTTCAATAAACTCACTCCTTGTGATCAACTCAATTTCTATTCTTTTATTAGCGAAGATAAAAATATTTTTATAATTCTCTCTTATAGATTTTAAAAAACTTACTTGGGATTCATGTTTTTTTATATTAATCAAATCATAATCATCAATTATTAAAGTTATATTATCTTTTTGGTTTTTTAAAAGATCTCTAAAAAAGTCAACATAACTATTATTGTCATTATATTGTTCCTCGAACTTTTTAATTAAAATATTCTCAAATTTAGATTCATCTGAACTTTTTATTTCATCAGCATTTATATACAAAACAACATTATTGTTGTTCAATTGTTTTTGAAGAGTAAAAGCTAGGGATGTTTTACCAGAAACATCATCTCCAAATATTAAACATTTGTTGTATTTGACTCTATCTTTTAAAATTTCTTTACTAGAAATATATACGGAATCTTCCTCGTCAGATTTTTCTAAAAATGGATATATAAATATATCATCTAATGATAAAAATTCTTTATTGGGATGTGTTATTTTAAACCCAATATCGTTTATTTTATTTATATAATTAACATTTAATTTAAGATTATCAATCGATATATTTTGTGGAATAATTTCACCATTTTGCTCCTTAAGAGGATATATAATGTTAAAATCAAGGTCTTTAATTGATGTTTTCAGTCCAGATAAATTATCTAATAAAGCTTTTTCTAAAACAAGATCCCCTGTATTTGCATGGAAGAAAATTACACCAGATGGAACTCCACCATCTAAGTATTTTTTAACCCAAAAGTTTCCATATGGTGTTATTAAAAATATTAAATCTTTTTCTGATTTATTCTTATCTTTAATAATTGATAATATCTTTTCATTAATAATTAATTCACTTTTTATTTTATTTGAACTAACTAATGCATTAATTAACTTGTCTGGTGTATAAAATGCATAACAATCAGAATTACCATCTTCATTTATTTTTTTAACCAATCCTTTTGCATCCTTGCCTAATTCGGTTGTAGTTATCAACCAAACTTCCTTAAATTTTTCTATATCTCTTTTTCCAGCTAATGAGGTTATAACATCAGATTGTATATGATTACTGTCTTTATAAGCCTTACATTCTACATAAATCTCTTTACCATTTGGTCTAAATTTACATAATAAATCCAATTCCATTCCTGTGATTCTTATTTGTTTTATGATTTCATAATCATAAATACTTAAAAGTTCTGTGGACAAATTCTCAAGTAAATTTCCTCTTTCAATTTCAGGAGAACCTTCTTTAATTACAACTTCTATTTTCATAAATATTGATTATTTTCTAAGATGGATACGATCTTTTTTGGATTGCGAAATTCTTTATAGTGGCTGGGGGGCTTGGAATCGAACCAAGATACTGGGCTTCAAAGGCCCATGTCCTACCGTTAGACGATCCCCCAATATTCATTAAAACTTAGCTATTTTGCCCTATAATTCGCACTAATGCAAGTTCTAGGGGGAGATTTGGAATATAGGATTTATTGACCATATCGTAATATCCGAGTAAATCGTAAAGAACTTTGGAATTGATTTTGGTGTCAGCTTTATCTGCAATCCCATTCAGAAATGTGAAGTCATTGTCGGTCATTTCTTCTTTTATATTTTCATCCAAGCTTTTAGAATTTTTCAAAAGTAAAATTAAACGCATTTTGTATAAAATCATTTTGAAATATAAAAGCATATCTATGTTCGCCGTCTCGGCATCTTTCACCGCAGAAAGTCCGAGTTCAATATTACTTTCATCTATCGCTTTTATAAAATTATTTATCATTTCTGATTTTGGTGCACCTGTGACCAAAATCACCTCCCCCACTGAAATTTTCTTGTCTTTTGAAGCACTGATAACTTTCTGTAAGACACTTTGTGCATCACGGAAAGATCCATCGCCGAGAAGGGCTATGAGATCGGCAGATGATTGTTCTAGCGTAAAACCTTCTTTCTTGGCAATATTCACCACGACATCTTTCAGAATCTTCTGTGTCGGCTTTTTGAAAGAAAATGTCTGACATCGAGACATCACGGTATCAGGAATCTTCTGAGCTTCGGTAGTTGCAAGTATAAAAATCACATGTGCCGGTGGTTCTTCAAGAGTTTTGAGTAAGGCATTCCACGCACCCTTAGAAAGCATGTGAGCTTCGTCTAAAATATAAACTTTATATTTGGAATCAAAAGGTAATGTGCTGACAGCCTCATTTAGTGCACGAATTTCATCTACACCATTGTTGGAAGCAGCGTCTATTTCATAAATATCATTTGGAGTCGTGCCAATTTCCTTTGCAAAGATTCTAGCCACGCTTGTCTTACCTGTTCCACGAGAACCGGAAAAAACGTAAGCATGGGTTATGTTACCTAGTTTAATGGATGATTCCAGGACTTTTACAATATGGTCCTGCCCTAGAACTTCTGCGAATTTCCCTGGGCGATATTTACGATATAAAGTATTCTCAGACATAATGTTAGTATAACAAAAAATTTGTATAAAAAAAGAGCGAATAAACTCTTTTTTCAGCACAGCATTTAAAGCTGAACCGAAACAGAAACTTATTCGCTCCAAGGAAATGTGGCTCGGTCACCGTTGCCATAACAGTGACCGAGCCGAGAACTTCAAATATAAGACCAAACTTCAACAATATCCGCACTTACAGACTCTTTTACCTCTGGTTGGCGCCAGAGAAGAGCCTCTCACCCTTCCAAGCATTGCAACAATTTATATTGCGAACGGACCGGCCGGAAATTACCGCACTCGGCCAATGCCCCAAATCTGCAAACTGCCTAGCAGGTGGGCACAAACACGAACGTGATAATAATTATTAATTTTGTTTAAAAAACCAATTATTTATCCAGCCCAACGGGGTTTCCCCTACTTTTGCTCGGCATAATTAAGCATTAGTATCGATTCTCGCTTGGAGAATCATTATTGGGTTCCAGTGACTTTACCTCCTTTCTTTGCACAACGTGCTGGCGTGTTTGAGGCCGGAATCAAATGTTGTGGACAACACTCCTCGATCAAGAGGACCCTGATGCTATCCGTTCTACGCCCTGCCACTGGCCGTATCAGTGAGGCGTATGACATGCATCTTGCGATACATCATCTACAATCCTTTCTTAAGGTCATTGGCATGTGGCCGAAACAATATCGGCCGGCGCCGCACCCGGGTTTTATTTGTGTTCAAACCAACACGACATCAGCATGAAACTCGGCGGTCCGATCATGAAATTCACCTCCTCTCAAGGTACAAATGTTTAAATTATAAATCCATTTAGAAGTATATCATACATACAGATTTTGTCAAATACCCCACAATCCCGCGTTTGAGGTTCCGAAAATATGACTCTAAATAAGGGTTTATTTTGCCTTGAGATAATTTTTAATTATCTTTTCCACTTCTTTGAAATTATTTGTATTCATTAATTTAACTCTGAGCTCTTTTGCCCCACCAAAGCCATTCACATAAGCTTTAAAATGCTTTTTCATCACAGCAAAATTTTTATGTCCTTTTTTTAGTAATTCTTTATCAAAAATTTTGATATGTTCGAGAAGAGCAGTAAGTTTTTCTTTCACTGAAATTTCTTTTTTCTTCTTTGAATCAAAAAACCATGGATTGCCAAAAATTCCTCGGCCAATCATGATCCCATCAAAACCGGATTTCTGAGCAAATTCAATTCCCTCTTCTTTTGTTTTGATATCTCCGTTGCCGATAAGAATCAAATCTCTTTTTTGTGACCAAACAAAATCAACTATTTCTCTAGCAAGCTCCCAGTGAGCCGGAACATCTGACAATTCTTTTCTGGTTCTCAAATGTATGGTAAGAGCAGAAATATCTTCTTTGATAATTTCAGAAAGCCATTTTTTGTATTCAATTTTGTTGTAACCGATCCTTGTCTTCACGGAAACCGGAATTTTACCCCTTACACCTTCTATTGCAGATCTGATTATCTTTCTTGCGAGCTTTGGGTTCTTCATAAGACTTGCTCCAGCGCCTTGTTTTTCTACAGATCTGTCCGGACAACCCATATTTATATCTATTCCATCAAAACCAAGATCCAGAATAATCTCGGAAGCAATTTTTATTTTTTCCGGATGCGAACCAAAAATTTGAGCGATTATAGGTTTTTCCTTTTTAGAAAATTTTAAATTAAACAAAAGGTTTTTCCTCCCCTCTTCCGATGCAAGTCCGTCAGCAGAGACAAATTCCGTCCAAAAAACATCAGGGCCTCCGCCTATTTTTCCGTGGCGACTTTTTTTTGCGATCATCTGTCTAAAAGCAATGTCGGTAACATCAGACATCGGGGCTAAAGCAAAAAAAGGTCTCCTTTTTGCAATTTTTTTCCAAAAATTCTCTTGCATTTAAGAGATACTAGCATTTTGTTAATAAATTGACCAGTTTGTGAAAAAATGTTATTTTAACAAGAATGAACCCCAAAAAAGAGATAAAAATACTTCAGAAAGAAGATCCTAGACTTCGAAAGATATCGGCAGAAGTCGATATATCTTCAATCAAAAGCAAAAAAGTAAAAGAGATAATATCGTCTCTCAAACTTGCCATAGATTCTCAGTCCGATGCTGTAGCTATCTCTGCGGTGCAGATAGGAGAACTGTCTAGAATATTTATTATTTCAAAAAAGATTTTTGATATTTTAAAAGAAGAAAAGAAACCCCTGAAAGAGACCAAAAAAGATTTGATTTTTATCAATCCTAGAATTACAAAATTTTCAAAGGCAAAAGTTCTTTGCGAGGAAGGTTGCCTGAGCGTGAGATTTCTATATGGAAAAGTGAAAAGATCTACGCACGTGGATATTGAAGCCTTTGATGAAAATGGAAATAAAATAGAGAGAAATGCTTCAGGACTTCTTGCTCAAATAATCCAACATGAGAACGACCATTTGGACGGAATTCTTTTTATAGACAAAGCTATAGATATACAAGAAATTTTGCCGGAAAAACTAAAAGAATTACAAAATGAAGCAGGAACATATTAAAATCGCCTTTTGGGGAAGTTCAAGGTTTTCGCTTGTTGTTTTGAGAGAAATGAAAAAGCTCGCCATTTTTCCTAGTGTTTTAGTGACAACTCCCGACAAGCCTCAGGGCAGAAAAATGATATTGACCCCAACTCCCGTCAAAATTTGGGCAGAAGAAAATAGCATTGAATGCTTGACTCCGGCAAAATTGAGAGAAGAAAAATTTTTTAAAAAAATATCTGAATACAATTTATTTATTGTTGCTTCATATGGAAAAATAATTCCAAAAGAAATTCTTGGAATACCGGCTCACAATACGTTAAACATCCATCCTTCCTTATTGCCTAAATATCGTGGATCCTCTCCACTTCAAGCACAAATATTAAATGGGGATAAAGAAGTTGGCGTAAGCATTATGCAAATAGACGAAAAAGTTGATCATGGACCTATTGTAAGACAAAAGGAAATTTCTTTAGAAAACTACTTGGGCTTCACCGAATTGGAAGAAAAACTGGCAAAAGAAGGTGTCGATCTTTTGGTAGAAACTTTGCCTCTTTGGATTAAAGGAAAGATAAAATCAGTGCCGCAAAATCATAATGAAGCTACTTTTACCAAAAAAATAGAAAAGAGTGATGGACTTGTTGATATTCAAAATGGAAATCCTTTAAAAAATTATTTGAAAATTTTGGCATTTGAAAATTGGCCTGTCGCTTTTTTTGAAATAGAAAAAAAAGATAAAAAAATAAAAGTTTTAATTAGAAAAGTTAATTTTGACGGAGAAAAATTAAATATATTAAGGGTTGTTCCCGAAGGTAAAAAAGAAATGGACTATCAAGACTTCTTGCGGGGATTAAAATAAATTTAAAAATTAAAAGGTAAGAGAATATTCCTGAATTTCGCTTAAGTCCGGACAAAGCTCATTCAGAAATATTCTCTTACCTTTTATTTACAAAAAAAATAGCCACGTCGCGCTTGAAGCGGACGGGGCTATACTACTTTTGTCGGAAATTTACTTTCCTAAAAGTATATGGCTATATCTGAAAATGGTGAAGATAATCCCCGCCTCCGCCAAGAGACTGGAAAAGACATATCGATATTTCACCCTGAATTCACTGGTATTAACTATGGCTGCAAGAAAGGCAAGGACAGCGATAGAAATACATGAAATCATAACAACAACAATGGGAACAAAAAAGACCAAAGCGAGTGACGCCGTGGCAAAAGCCAGGGCTACGGTTGTGAAAGCCTCCGAGTTGGCCATGTTGAAGATGATATAGGCCAAAAATGCCAAGATAGCAATTTCGCTGACGATGACGCCAAACAGTGGCTTAAAACCACAGATAAGAACAAGAACATGCATGAGGGCCACGAATGCCACCATACCAACTTCCCAAGCAATTAATTTTCTCATTATTTACTCCTTATAAAAGAACATTGCCTTTAATCATTTTTTAGTGAAATACTAAAATATGATTTCCTGAGACAATATCACGTGTAGAGTAAAAAGTCAATAAAAAGCTTAGCTATAAAGTCCTTTGATAATTTGTTTTATTTTTGCTCCTCCTCTTCTTATTAAACTAATTTTTTTGGTTTTGTAAGATCTTATTTCATTTTCCATTTCATCATTTACCAGGTCTATTGCAGAATATAAATCAAACTCTTCCTTTTCGGCTCTCAAAACTTTTCCATTGATAGAAAGGTTGTATTCGGCTAGAAAGACATCTCCGGTCTTATGATGGTTGGTCGTCTTGCCTATTTCTACATAGCACATAGTCGCCTCCATATCTTTAGGATTAATAAATTTATCTAAATGGGATAATTTTTTCTCTAAATACTCCGATAAAGCTGGGGTCAAAGAAACATTTGTCGTCTTTATATTATGTTTCATCCCGTATGAGATTAAAGTGTTATGAATTGGCACCTTAATCTGGTTATCTAATAAATGTTGATAAATTCTTTAAACTTGAATTCCCTACGTCCGCCTCAGGCGGACTATCTCTAACGGGATTTCATTTTTTTGAATTTTCTAAAGATAAATTAATAATCTTGTGAGGAGAATGATGACCGCTCACTAACCTCACTTCTCTTACATTATACACTTTAAAATATTCCCGCACCAATTCCAAAATTCTCTTATTCGCAAGTCCCCTCTCAGCAGGCGCTTTCACTTCAATTTCAAAAGTATCTTCAGAAATTTTCTTGATCTGTTCCTTTTTTGAGCCCGTTTTTACTTTGACTTTTATATACATTATTTTTTATTCATATCTCAAAGCATCTATAGGATTTAAATCTGATGCTCGTGCTGCCGGGTAATACCCAAAAATAATTCCTATGAGAGCTGAAACACCGAAGGATAAAATGACAGAAGTTGGAGATATCTTTGCAGTCAGAAGCCCGGTAAGAGTGATTAGCCAAGCAATACCGATTCCTACAATTATACCAACAATTCCTCCAATAGCAGTAAGCATTATCGATTCAACTAAAAATTGTAAACGAATATCTCTTTTCTTGGCGCCAACAGCTTTTCTCAGACCTATTTCTCTTGTTCTTTCTGTAACGGTCGTAAGCATCATATTCATAATTCCTATACCTCCTACAAGCAAGGATATGCCTGCAATAGCAGCTAGCAAGTATGTCATGGTAGAAGTGATGGAAGAGGCAGTTTCTAGCATATCTGACTGATTCATAGTGCTAAAATCCGCTTTTGTAGCATCTATAATATTGTGTCTAGCGAGCAATATATCAGTAGCTTGATTTTGTACGTCGGTGACCAAATCCGCAGTTTGCGCCGAAATGTTGATTGAAGAAACATATTTATTTCCCGTAAGAAATTGCTGGGCAACAGTGATAGGAATATATACAATATCATCTGAACTGTTTTGGCCAGTACCACCTTTTGCAAGAGTTACTCCTATCACAGTAAATTCATTTCCGCTTATTCTTATCGTTTTACTTATGGCATCTGTACCTTCTCCGAAAAGATCATCCCTGGTAGTTGGACCAATAACTGCTACTCTCGCCATTTGAGCTACTTGTTCATCTGAGAAAAAGGTTCCTGAGTCAACTGTAATATTTTTTATATCAATATAAGAAGGAGTTGTACCAACAACAGAAGTATTGGTGTTTGTTCCGGCCGCAATAATTTGTTTTTGTGTAGAAACTGTGGGAGCTATATATTTTGCGCTTGTTACTCCCTCCTTAATGGCTTCTACATCCGACATTGTCAAAGTGTTTGCCGAACCTCTGCTCGTCCTCACATTACTTCCTGCTGTTCTTACAGCTCCGGGAGAAATAACAACAAGATTTGAGCCGATAGATTCAATACTGGATTGTATAGAACTGGTTGCACCATTACCAACCGCAAGCATTGCAATAACAGAAGCTATACCTATAACTATTCCAAGCATCGTAAGCCCTGTGCGAACTTTGTTTGATAATAACCCTGTGGAAGTTTCTTGTAATATATCTTTTATTGTCATCCCATTAAAAATTTAATACATGTACTTGAAATTGACCTTTATATTTCTGTTGATTTACTAATTTTTTCATTTATTTTTAATTAAAGTATGAATTTTTAACGGGACAGGTTTTTATTTTTTAAATTCCTCACATATGCAAGGATCTACAATTCTTTTGTTTTTGTTTGCTTCGTCACTAATAATCAAACCGTCTCTTATGTGAATAATTCTGTCCGCATGTTCAGCCACATCTAGTTCGTGAGTAATTAGGATAATAGTATGACCTTCTTTCTTATTTAGATCCTGAAAAGTTTTCAATACTATTTCTCCTGTTTTCGTATCTAAATTCCCTGTTGGTTCATCTGCCATAATAAGCGACGGATCATTTACCAGAGCTCTTGCAATAGCAACTCGCTGTATCTGTCCGCCAGAAAGTTGGTTGGAGAGATGGTGCCATCTATTTTCTTCAAGACCTGCAGATTTTAACGCATTTTTTGCCCTATCTTCTCTTTCTTCAGGAGAAATTTTTAAATAGACTAGGGGTAAAATAACATTTCTTATAACTTCGGCTCTTGGTAGAAGGTTGAAGGATTGAAAAACAAATCCTATCTTATTTCCTCTAATATCTGCAAGTTCATCGTCTGTAAGCCTGGAAACATCCTGTCCGTCAAGAAAATATTGACCACCTGTCGGAGTATCCAATGCTCCTAAAATATGCATAAGGGTAGACTTTCCAGAACCTGAAGGTCCCATAATTGCGACAAATTCTCCATCTTTGATCGTGAATGTCACTCCTTTAAGAGCTTCGGTTTTTGCCTCACCATTTATATATGTTTTTTTGATATTTTTGCATTCAATCATCTGAAAAAGATTAATCTCT
>JALOBX010000012.1 GCA_023228065.1 Candidatus Pacearchaeota archaeon
CATAATTGTTTTATAAGTGCGGATGTAATAAATAATTTTGGTTTTTTATACGGTGGCATAAAATATGAAGCAAACGCCAAATATTCCAAACCACCAATATGATCTCCATGTAAATGTGAAACATAAACTGCATCTATATCCGTTGGACGAATTCCATGATGAAAACATGCAGCTTTGAAATCAGAACCACAATCCAACAATAAGTTTCTATAAGTTCCTTCCCCTGCACACTTGAATTGAACAAGAATCATTGAATTGAAATTATGTTGTGGGTTGCAAAAAGCACTCCCAGAACCGAGAATTTTTAACTTAATCATTTTTTACTCCAGAAAAAAGAGAAGAAGATAAAAATATTCTTCTTCTCTTTTGTGAATCATTTTTCAGTGCATTTCATAACTAAGAATTCTTCCTCAGTTAATTCCGATTCTATTTCTTTAACTGGAATAGGTTTACCCCAGCGATTACAATTTCCAGAAGAGAAGTAACTACACCCTTTGCATTTCTCTTCAGACATCATCGTTTGATACCCTCCTGAATTCATGGCATATACAGCTTGTTGATTTTGGATTGTTAAAATAATTATCGGTTTGTTTTGTATTGTAACATCTGAATATATGGGTGTAACTCACTTCCTTTTTTAATTTTTGATCCCCACATTTCGTTTCTATGTAGTGACCAAAATGTTTACATGTATAACAATCTCTTTTTTTGGATTGTAGATAATTCTTCAAATCATTTAGTCTTTCTTTGAACATAGAAACGACGGATCTCATCTTTCCTCCTCATTGTTTTAATTTAATTCAATCAGTTCGACTTTTGTATGATCAAATTCTTTTCCACTTGACATCACATCACTTGTCTTCTGGCATAAATTATCCCAAAATTGGAATACATAGTATTTTATTGGTTCATAATCATCCTTGACATTTTTCCAGAATATTTTTGCTAATCTTTTTCTTTCTTTGTAATAATTATCTAATTTTTCATCGTCACCAACATTCATATCCTCAAAATCAATAAATCTATGCAATTCATTGGATGTTTCAATAGCCAAAATAATTTTACTTTCCGGCTCTGGCCCGAATTTTATTTTGTTATATATTATTTCTGCTGCTGTAACAGTGGACAATTTTTTTCCCTCGTGTTCTATATAATTTTTATTGCCATACATGAATGTTCTCAAATCTTTTATGCTTTTTATTTTTTTCAAATCTTCTTTATAAAATCCTACAATAAATGAACAACTGGAACTGTTAGAAACAAAATCAGTTCTTATTTTCATGCCACCACCTAATGATGTGAAAATCGTAAAGTTTTTATTGTGCAACAACAATTATCAAAGGTTGGTCCATGCTCTAATACGCATTCTTCTTCACTTTGATTATCCGAAAATTCTATTATGATGTATTTGGTGTTTTCATAATCATATTTTGTATGATTTTTCCAAAATATTTTTGATAATCTATTTCTTTCTTCGTTCTCTTTGTTTTCCATTTCATCTTTTTCAACATCGGTTAGTTTATTATTAAAATGACGATTTTTTAGTTCTGGATCAATATAATCACCAATCATGTAACTATTATAAATAAGATCCAATATTTCTTCTTGTTTCGCAATCTTTGCATTTTTTATTTCTTCAAATAATATTTCAGATGCTTGATCTGTTGATATTACATGATCATAATATTTTAATTCTTCAACATCTTTAAAGAAGTATTTTTTTACTGCTTCAGCACCTTTCTTTTTTATTTCCTTAAGATATGAACTTGGAATTCCTATAAGAAAGGAACTTGATGAACTGTTAGAAACAAAATCAGTTCTTATTTTCATTTATTCTCCCTTTATTCATCACTATAACTCCCACCTTGAATTTTCAATGAATTTTCAAATCCAACTTCAATTTTTAATTTTTTTAACTCATTAATAGTTTGTTCAACATCTTCTAATTCCAAAATTGCGTATTCACTCTCGCTGCTATAACAACCAATATGAATATCCTCGTCATCTCGTCCAATATCAATATAAAGCTGACTTGTACCAAATCTATTTATTGATTTTAAATCAAAATTTTTAATTGTTTGAATTATTTTTTTCTTGTGCTTTTTGTATTCATTTTTCGTAAAAACATATCCTGCAAATACAAACGAACTCGATGAACTATTGGAAACAAAATCCATTCTTATTTTCATTTAGTCTCCAGGCAAAATTATTTTTACTTTAGAAAGATCTTTCTTTAATTCCTCATAATTGCAGTAATTTTCTAGCATTTCTTTCTTTAATTCTTCATATGACATTCCTAATTTTTTAAATGCATACTTATAGACATCAAATATTGATGCTGTTTTCATTTGACATATTGGGCAATATTCCTTTGGAATTTCATCAAAATCATCAATCTCCATATCATCATTTTTTATGACATGGTCTTCCTCCAAAATGTGTCCATTTACACATTCTACCAAATCAAAATCATCAAGTCCCGCATCATATCCACTTTCTATACATCCGGTTTCATCAATAATATATGACGACGATGAACTATTACTTACAAAATCCAAACGAATTTTCAATAATCCTCCTAATACAAATCAAAAATAGGACAAGCTCTGCAAGTCTTGCTTATATCATGTTTTTGATTTATCAGTAAATTTCTAAACTTGATTGTTTCAGGATGATACCACACATCCTTCAAAAAATCTTTACAGTTTACAACATCAATTCCTTCCCATCCCTTTTCTCCTTCAGTGAATGAACAATGAAAATATCTTCCATCTGCATTTATATAACTGCTAAAACAACTTGATTCACATGCTTCACTTAAAGAATCGTACATCTTAAAATTTTCATGCTCTTCTATGCACTTGAGAAAATTTGGAACAAAACAGGAATCAAATCCAAATTTTATATGTTTTTCAAAAGCATAATCTATTAATTTTTTTAATTTTTCTATATTCTTTATTACGGTAAATTTATTTCTTTTTCCCTTTGGTTTTAAAGATAAAAATACAACAGCATTTAAATTTTTCAGTCTTTCATCAGTTTTGATATCATCTATTAATTCAAAACACTTATCATATGTTTCCTCTGATAACAGCATATGAATATTTACTTTTTTCATTCCATGATTTGTTATTTCTCTAACCGCATTATAACAAACATCTTTTGGTTCATATCTCGATATTGCTACAGCTCCACATAAACTTGAAATGTTTTTTGCATATTCATCAGTTATATTCCAACCATTTATTGTAACATTTGGAACTATTCCTTTTAATTTTGTATATTCAAATATATTCCAGATATCTGGATTGGAATCAATATCTCCAATACCAAATGCAACCTGTGTCAATACTTTTGGCATTTTATCAAGAATGGTTTTGAATACTTTAAATGTCATATTTTTTCCAGTTCCCGTGTTACTCTTATAGCAATGTAAGCATGGCTTGTTATTTATTCCATGACATATCGTTGATATTTCTATATCCAATATTTCAGGTCCAAATGGAGCAAAACTTGGATCATCCTCCGAGTTTCTTCCCCACCTTGCAAAGAATCCTGTTTTTTTATTGAAAGTGTATTTGTAGTTTTTGCTTCTGAAAATTTTCATTTCAGAACTATCACTAAGAATTCCAGGATTAGTACTACGAAACATGTTTACCTCTCTCTTTTTCCAACCTTTCAAACAATGTTATCTTACCATTATCTGACATATTATCAATGATTTTACCAAGTTCATTTCCTTTTCTTAGCATAAACATGATTGAGGAAATTGGTGTGTCTTTGACCTTTAATGCAAATTCTTTTTGATCTTGAATATGCATTGTTGTTTCAGACAATTTATTTATAGAATCGTACATATATTGTCTGGATTCTATATATTTTTCAAAATATGGTTTATCTTCTGGAAATGATGCAAGATATTCATCTTCATTGCATGATAACACAATTTTTATTATGCTCTTTGGATTCAATTGCCCATTGCATCTCAGATTTGAAAATGCCAAATACGCTGGATTTTTAATTTTTAATCTTGTTTGTCCACCATGCCCATCATCATAAACAAAAACATAACCTTCAAATGTTTCACCTAATGATGGGAGAGATTTCAGTGATTCTAGTATTTCATCTATATTTTTAAATGTTGGACCTTTTACGTATGGATTTATCATCGGAAGATGTTTCTCAAATATCTCGGCGGCTTCATAATAGTTCAAATAGTTTCCATTGTATTTATTTCTTATTGCAATTCCATGTATGGCTGTTTTTGGATAACGATTTATAATTCTTGTTTCAGGAGAAACTAATTCAAAAATATATGTATATTTAATATCGGCCCAATTTTTGAACATTTCATCAACTGAAGTTCCTAACACTTCCTCGAATAACATTCTGAATGTTTTGTCATTGTTTGAAAACACTGTTCCTTCTGCAAATGCCATTTTTCTTGTTGAACATTGCCATCTTATTCCATCATGATATACATTAATTAATGATCCATCAATTTTGATTGTGCAATAACTTTTTGTGATATCAAAATCTTCTTTATCTTTTCCGTGATCGAAAAATCTATCAAATGATCTACATAAAATATTTAAAGTTGGAATGGATAAAATCAATGCTCTACATTCCCTGACAATAGGATTGAAACGATGTTTATGTGATTCAATTTGATCGTAATTTAATACAACTCTATCTTCATATAATTTATTTGTTATACCAAATTCAGTTTCAAGATTTTTTAAACCTTCGTTTATATCTGAAAATTTTTTCAGATACTCTATAACTCTCATTGGATCTCCTCAAATTTTTTTACATATATAATATGCAGAATTTTTTATTTTTATTAAGTCAATATTAAAATACTTTTCTAATACATCTTTGAATTCTTTTTCAGATATATATGGAAATGAATTTGTGTCAATTAAATCCTCACAATGTTGGGTATGCATAATTATATTATTTTTTGAAACTGTGTTTAATTCAAAATAGTTTCTGTTATTATATGTATATTTTTTAGAAGAATATGTTTCGGGAATATTTGTAAAAGTATTAAACATTAATATTCCATGTTTTTTAATTGATTTATGAAGTTGTTTTATAATTTCTTCGTTAAACCAATAGTTGATTGCTTGCTTACATACGACCACATCATATTCCCAATTATTCAAAAGAAATATAAAATTCCTAACACTGGCATATGTTATTTTGATAAGTCTATGTGGAATCAGAGATGATCTTATCATATTTGAATTTTCATCTACATACCAAACTTTTTTGGTCTGTAGTTTATTTAATAAAAATTCAGATAGATCTCCAGTTCCACCACATAAATCTAAACACACTATGTCTTTTTTTCTTTTAATTGTATCTCCGAGAATACTTTCAAAATTTTTATTATCAAGATATTTAGCATATAAAATTACGTATTGTTCATAAGTTAAATTGTTCATATTAGATTTCCCTCTTTGTTGAACAGTAAATAAGCACCGTGTTCATTTATATTGAAGGATGAATTAATCAATGATTCATCTCTTAAAGAATCTCTTAAAGTTCCAGATGGCGCATATTCTAACGATTTTAATTCATTAATATTTAAATGTAAATGAACTATATGATCAACGTTTCTATTTGTTTCAAAAATTCTATATAGCAATGGAGAATTTATTGGTGATTTTGTATTTTCTTGATCGAACATTGATGAGTATAATACAACTCTATTTTCATGATCAACATGTTCAACCATAATTAATTTGTCAATATAATCAATTCTATTTTTATTTCTGATAGTGGTATAAAATTTATTATCATTTAATCTAATAGCAATACAACCATGTGAGGTATTAAATCCAATATTTGATTCTATAAATTCCTTTGAAAATTTATTTTTTATTTTATTTATTTTTTCCAACCATTTAGGATTTAGATTTCTTGGTTCTTCCTGTATTGATTTGTAATATTGATTTGTGGCATTCTGGAATATATATTCTGCCAACTGATTCCTTCTAATTTCTTTAATTCCACATTCTTTATTTAGAATAAGTATTCTATTTAAATTGCTTGGATTATTTGCAAATATTGCATTTGCCTTCGATTCTTTTAATGTTAAATATGCCGCTCTTAATAATTCATCATCCTGGGCATCCAATAATTTAAATCCAAACAAAATATTTTTATTGTTGATTCTTTTAATTTCATTTATGATTCTTGGAGCTATTTTGAATGGAATATTCACTATATCATTTTCTGAATATTCATGACTTGGAAATTTATTTTTCCATGGGGATGACGGAATTAGATTTGCAACAGCAGCTCCCAGTATAAAACAATTATTATCTTTTTTTGCCAAATCTATCAAAATTTCACGATAGTCTTCAAACCCATTGTGATATATTGTATTCCAAGGAGATTCTACTTGGTTTAAATTAGTGGTTATATATGTAATAAATTCTTCCGAATTATATCCCTTTTTGAGCATCAAGTTCCATAAATCACCAATAAAACTTAGCATTAATTTTCCTTTAAACTTATTGGTGATAATTTTAACTGAATCTAAATATGCATGGACTGGACCACCAGTGATTATGAAATTCATATTTTCTCCTGTCAAAATTTTTTAAAAAAAAGAGAGAGGGGCCGCACAGTTACATCTGCGGCATGGGCGATTTCCTATTCTATATAATAGGATGTAACTTATTTCTTACGCCTTTCGCTATGACTGTTGTTCCTTTTATGTGGTACCATGGGATCGCAGGTGGGCGGTCCCAATAAAAGGCAGCATAACTCCACCATCTGCCTATTCCGATCCATTGGGCTAGCCATTATCGGATTTCGTAATCAGATGGATTCAAAAGATGGAAGTGTTAAACTATTTGATTTTGCCTCTTTCGAGGCTCCGTGCAGCATATCCACGGAGTGAGGTCTGCGGGTTTATCCTTGACCTTTTCGCCAGCTTTGTCTCGGAAGAGCTCCACCTCCGGTTTCCCGGCTAGCTTCAACACCCAACACCGATCCCAATCCCTAACAAAAGTTTCGGGCTCTAAGGGAGGCTGACTCCAGACGACGGCCATCTCCAGCTGGTTTTAATCTCCCAACCTTCAACGCAATCCGCCATCATCTAAACAGATCTCTACACTCCTGTTTTTATCATAAGATTTGTAGATTAGATTATGTGCATAATAACATGTATCACATATCTTTTCTACTCCTCCTCTGGAAACTTTTATTTCTTTTGTTGCTTCTTCTTTTTTACACCATGGGCAAATACTCATTTTAGCATCTCTTCTAGTCTTTTTCTCCACTCGATGAAGGATTCGGAAATTACATTATCTAACGCTTTTTTTGCATTGATAATACTTTCCGTATTTGATCTGGTAACTTTCATTGAGGAAAGGTATTCCTCAAAAGTTTTCACTGCAATTTCTTTTGGTTCTTCTTTTTCAAACACCCTGATTTTCAGAGTGTTCTTGAGATCCAACAGACATACTGGAATCCCAACCCCATTAAACCCGACCGATTGCTGCATTTCACTCCCCCTTGAAACTTTCTCTACCTTTTCAATATATTTCCAGTTGATCGATCAAGATTACTTAAAATAATATTTGTTGGTTTTTGAATATTATTTAATTTTGAAACTTCCTCCTCTATTTTTTTTATTATCTTCTTTGCAGCAGGATCATCGAGAGCTTCAAATTCCCATACCAATTTGAATGAAAATTTCATTTGCTGTTACTCTCCTTTCTCCGGAAATAATCCAAAAACAAAACAAATTATATTGTGGACTTGAATTGACACCATATCTCCTTTTAAAAAAAGAATAACTGACTTATCAATTAATCTATATATGTAATTTAATGGATCATAAAAAAGAGGAAATTTTGATCGAAATTATGAACGCAAAAAAAGCTCGGATCTTATATCCAAAATCCGAGCTTTATATTTGAAATTAAGAAATGCTAATCAACTCATAAGCAACAATATCCTTGAGAATATTATTCCATGTATCTTTTCTAAAAGGTCCATAATATAAATCATCACCACGTTTAAAATTTTCATTTGGTAGTTGTTTCCGGCACATTGCAACTGCTCCTAGAAACCCACCATCTGGACCATCCAATGCCGTGATGTCATAGTAATGCTCATCGGTGTATATTCTATATTTAACACCGCTCTTGTTATTCAATTCTAATTTTTTTAAGAACTTATCTTTTGGTCTAAACGTGGATAACTCCTCAAACCATTCTTCTAATAGCTCGTAGTTGCTTTTATGAGTTGACATCTATTTATTCCCCTTTAAAAAAGATTTTTTTATCACCATAAAAATAATCATGATTTGCTTTTGCTTTTTCTATATCTGGATTTTTTATACAATCATCACAAAAATCTAGACATATATCTTTATTTATTGCTACAATATGAAAATTTTTTATCTTTTTTCCGCACTCATCACAGATTATAATAACAGACAACAGTATCCCCCTTTAGTTATTCTCGTTCATTTTATCTACAAAACTTTTTAATGTGGATATCATATCTTTATAATCTTCTATTTTTTCATTGAGATTTTTATTTTCCGTATATAGATCCACCAATGTTTCTGATACTTTTTCAACCAATGTTGATTTTTCGAATACTTTCCACACCAGAGATAAAATTATATTTCTGTCTCCTCTGAATTCATTTTTTACATCTAGCTTATCTAATAATTTTTCTAATTCTAATCTCCTGTTTTCAACATTTAACAAACTATTTTCCATATTTTCCATTAATCATTTCCTCCAACTTTTATATCATCAATATCTTTTTGAACAATATCTTCCATTATTATATCTTCCAATATTTTAATTTTTTTATTTAAAACATCAACCATATCAATCAGATTGCGATTAATTATACTCTGTTGAATAACAAATTCTTTTAATTTCATAATAGTATCGGAATCTTCAACAGATTTACAAACATCAATAACTGATTCATTCATCATTTTAATTCTATCTTCATCCATTCGAATTCTCCTTTTTTGTAAACTCTTCAACAAGATAGTGTCTAAATATTCCCCAAACTTCTGGAGTGATGTTTCTATGGTATGGTGAAAAATTTCTATCATCAATTAAAACATCCCAATATGGTTTTGATTTGGAAAATGTATCATCAACTTCAATATAATTTTTATTTACAGCATCAAATTCCAAACCTCTTTCCTTGCACCACTCAACTGCTTCTTGTAGATGTTTTCCCTCTCTACATGTATAGAGAATAATTTTATGACCAATTTTTCTACATTCTATAAGTGTTTCTATTGCCCCGGATATAGGTTCCCCAATTTTAGGAAAGTTTCCTTCCTGTGCAATAGTCCCATCAAAATCAGTAGCAATTATCATAAATTTATTCATTGACACTCCCATCTATCTTTTTCTTCTTTCTAGTTGTCTTCTTAATTTCCAGTTTATTTTTAATGAGTTTTTCAATTGAACTCAACCTTTCTAGAATTTCATCTAGTTTTGGAATCGGATTAATTAGAGGCATTTTAACCCCTCCTATTTTTTATTTGTCAAACTAAATATCATATCAATCAATTTGCCAATTTTAATATTTTCCATATTACTTCTATTTTCATTTGTAAAATCTAAATTAAAATGTTGATCTATTAAATTTAAAAATAAATACAGATCGTTTTCATCAATGCCCATATCACTTCCCAATCTAAAACTAGGGAGAAAATCAATTATACCAAATGATTCTTTTAAAATTTCAGATAGTTTAAGAGAAATCATTTCTTTTGTCATTTTAAATTTCTTCATATGGATATCTCCAATCCAGTATTAAATTCTAGATTTTATTTTTAAGATTCTTATACACACTATTTTGCATTCTAGATATTATTTCATGGCTGTGATGTGTCATAACCCTTCTTGGAACATCATATTTAAATGAGATATCATTTAATTTAGCCAGTAATAACTCGCA
This sequence comes from Candidatus Pacearchaeota archaeon, assembly GCA_023228065.1. Next base: position 9,964 of record JALOBX010000012.1, read on the forward strand.
CACCTCATGAAACGCAGTGGTTCTAATACATTCCTCTTTTTCTTCCTTTGTTAAAGTTATGTTGTTCCATTTTTTCTCAAGATTTATTGTAACTATCATACCACTCAAATCCCAAGAACACCATCCTAATACCTTATCTGGATCTGTTGAAACGTTTGAATAATTTATATCCCATTCTGATAATCCCCAAAATTTGATCCACTTTTCACATTCTCTAACATATAATTGGAAGTCTTTTTTGCTTGTTATTATCATAAATTATTCCTCTATATCCGTGTTTCTTATAAATACTTTTAAAACCCAAAGTGCCATATAGCAAGAAATGAAAGATAAACAAAACATAAATTTCATATACTTCCCCCTATCATACAACAGCAGAAACATCAGCAATATTTGTTGCCATAGTATCTGCAACATGTAATAATAAAGATAACGGCCATGTTTTCCAAGCTTGTTGCATGGAAGATTCTCTATCGTATCTATTACCAAAATGGAATGCCCCCATATGATAATTTATAGCAGCTATTTCTGAATGATCTAATTTCAAACCAAATTCAGATAACATATAGACTGATTTCTCACCATGCCCCAACGGTAAATCATCTTTAAATAAATATCCACTATAACTTTCCCACCTATTTGTTTTTTCATTTTTTCTTCTTCTTTCCTGCTCCACATATACATTTGTTTTACATATATCATGAAACCATCCACTGATTAAAATCGATTCTATAGGAATTTTTATATGTTTAATGCCATGCATTTCGTTTAATTTAGTGAGATAACAAACAACATGATATGAGTGTACTAATAATCCATATTCACAATGCAAATGGTATTGTGTTGATGCTGGAGCATACATAAAATCACTTTCGTTAATATACTCCAGGACTTTTTCAATGCCGTCTCTTTTAACTGTTTTCATATCATCTTCAAACGCCTTCATAGCCCTAGAAACTAAAGATTGTCTAATCGCCATATCTTGTTTTAATTCTGACATCTATATATACTCCTTTTTTATTTTGTTAATGTTTTTTTAAATTCATTTTTTTTCAATACATCATGTATTTATCTCTAAGAAAAATTCCACTCCATGTCATTTTAGAATTTGATCCGCTGTGAACTTTATACTTTCTAATTTTAAATTTGAATCCACATTTCTTACAAATAAAAAAATTATTTGTATATAAATTACACCCATCATGCCCGGTAATTATGCTTTCTTTCTCAACATCATCTTTATGAAAAATAAAACAATATTTTGCTCTGAGATAAACTAAAAAATTTAAAAACATAAAAATATTCTCCTTTTATTTGAATTCCAATATCCATTTTAGATGCCTTAATTTATTATCGTAAAAAACAAATTGACTTTGTGGCAATGGTCTTGCAATTATTTTTTCTATTTCATGAATTTCCATTATTATCTGTTTTTTGTTTTTATATCTATAATCTATCAAACTTCCCGGCATACTTAATCCTCCATACAGAAACAATTTTATTTTTTTTCTTCGAATGATTTCGTGGATACTCCCCGGCATAAATGCCGGAGCATTTAAGGATTTGCACCCAGGCTATCTATACCGAGAGCCAATATGTTCAAAGCTGCATTCTCATCTCGATCCATAATGAGTCCGCATTGCGGACATCTATGAGTTCGTTCCGAGAGTGCTTTTTTGACTAAGGTATTGCATTGAGAGCATTGTTGACTGGTATATCTTGGATTGACGAGAATCATATTTCTACCAGCACTTTCAGCCTTGTAGGAAGTTAGATCAATCAATTTAGACCAAGATGCATCAGCAATGCTCTTACTCAGCTTTCGATTGTGCATCATTCCTTCAACATTCAAATCCTCGAAAACGAGGATTTGATATTGTTGCACAAGATAATGGCTGAGTTTGTGTGCAAAGTCGTTTCTCCGATTGGAGATATGTTCATAAATATGTTGGACCCGTTTGACACACTTTTTCCGTTTCAATGAGCCTTTCTCTTGTTTGCTCAACTTACGTTGAGCTCTAGCAAGAAGACTCTCATCTTTGCGGAAGAATCTTGGATTTTCAATCTTCTCTCCGTTGGAGAGTGTTGCGAAATGAGTCAACCCGAGATCAATGCCGATAGCTTTCTCGTTCAATGGGAGCGGAGATGCTTCCACTTCACACGAGAAAGAAATCCACCATTTTCCGAGGATATCTCTTGTCAATATGAGAGTCTTTATTTTTCCCACAATCTCTCGGTGATAGACAATCTTCATTTCACCAATCTTGGAGATATGAATTTTCTTGCCAGACAACTTATATCCACCTTGTGGAAATGTTAAAGATTTATATCTGGTGAGAGATCTAAACCTCGGATATCCGGGATTTTCTTTCAACTTGCAACGCCGGAAATAATGTTTAAATGCATTGTCAACACGAGCGCACACGTCTTGCAACGATTGTGAGTGAACCACTTTGAGACTCGGATTCTCAACTTTCAATGCTGGGAGCATGTTGATTGTTTCGAATTTCGAAACAGATCTCTTTTCCTGTTCCCAAACATTCTTCCGAGTCTCAAGAATGTGATTATACACAAAACAACAATTAGACAGAATAACACCCAATTTCCTCCGTTGGAGTTTATTGGGGTATATTCTGTATTTAAATGTTTTCATCATTGCAAGATATAAATCTCCTTTTCAATACTCAAATTTGTATTTGTTTATGGAAAAACAAATGAATATTTTTTCAATGATTGTTTTCTAATTCATCCGATTCATCCATGGTCTAAAGCCCATGGTTTTCTCGGATGGAAATAAAAAATAAAGCATTTTAGTATGTTCACTTAAAATCAAATCCAACCCATTCTGATCATTCAATAATAAATATATGTAGTGAAATGACCTTTCTAAAAAAACAATAACTACATATATATCTTAAATGTCGAGAGAGATTTTTTATTTTTATAAACTAAAAGGGGGATTACTAGAATTATTTTTTCCTAAAATTAATTGGGGGTAAAATTTGAAAGTAGAAAAAAACAATGGGTCGTTAATAACATGTACCGAATGTGGTAAATCATTTCCGATTTATCAGATTATACATACAGTTGATGGCGACATGTGTTGCACATGTCATGAAAAAAATGAAAAGGAAATACAGGAGTGAAAAAAATAAGGAGTTGGGTGTTTTAACACCAACTCTATTTTTTGGGAGGTTAAATGATAGTAGAACATAAGGATGGTTATTTCAAAGTCATTCCATGTGATGCTTGTCAAAATCCAAATATAAGTCTAAGTTACAAATTGAGACACGAAAAGAACGGGACATGTAATTGTCCCAGGTGCAACGGAAATGGGTTTATAACCACATTTCCGAACATAGTCAAAAAATTTGAAAAACCAGCGAAAATATATACACCCGAAATTGGCGCTGAAGCCAAACGATTGTTTGAAGTTGAATTATACACAATTGTGGAGATAGCCAAAAAATTTGGAGTGGCACCATCCACAATTACAACATGGTTAGGTGAATACTCCCCGGCATAAATGCCGGAGCATCTAGGGATTTGCACCCAGGCCATTTATACCAAGGGCCAATATGTTCAAAGCTGCATTCTCATCTCGATCCATAATGAGTCCGCACTGCGGACATCTATGGGTTCGTTCTGAGAGTGCTTTTTTGACAATAGTGTTGCATTGAGAGCATTGCTGAGATGTGTATCTCGGATTGACGAGAATCATATTTCTACCAGCGCTTTCAGCCTTGTAGGAAGTGAGTTC